>NZ_RYYR01000002.1 GCF_003977595.1 Lysinibacillus antri
TATAAAATAATAGCCTTCAATCCAAAAAAAGCAGTGGATTGAAGGCTATTCGCCGTGCGTGCCGGAAGGTGCGTTATTTTTTATTTCGGGCTTACTTTAGATTTTCTTAACAAACTCTGATTTCAACTTCATCGCACCAAAGCCATCAATCTTACAATCAATATTATGATCGCCCTCGACTAAACGAATATTTTTTACCTTTGTCCCAATCTTTAATGTAGAAGAGCTCCCTTTTACTTTCAAATCTTTGATGACAGAAACTGTATCCCCATCGACTAAAAGATTGCCATTCGCATCTTTTACTACAAGTCCTTCTTCTTCAGTTTGTTGTCCCTCCGCCCATTCATATGCACATTCTGGACAAATATAAAGATCCCCATCTTGGTACGTATATTCTGAATTACATTTCGGACAATTTGGTAAACCCATTTCCAATCTCCTCCAATTATTATATTAAACACCTATATTAGTATAATGGAGGTCTTTATTACTTTTCAATTAAATATAGTGAAATGTACGAGTTGTGAGTATAAACAGATAACAATTATACTATTTTTTATCTACTTGCCCATACCAAAACATAGTACCGATTAAAATCGCTCCACCAATAATGTTTCCAATGGATACGGGAATTAAATTTGCAAAAAACCCGCCTACTGTTACAAGCTCACTATGCGGAATCATCAGGGCTAATGATAAAAGTGTCATATTGGCTACACTATGTTCAAACCCAGCCGTGATAAATGGATAAATACAACAGAAAATCATAACCAATTTCGCTGATTCACTTTTTAGTCTAAAGGAACACCAAGTTGCTAAACAGACCAGTACATTACATAAGATCCCCCGAAATAGCAATTCCCAAAAAGGAGCATTCATCTTGATCGATGCTATTTTGTCAATATAATTTCCAATAGCCCCTTCATGCAATCCTGTCATAAAGTATAAAAACGCACATAATATAGAGCCAATTAAATTCCCTATAAAGCTTGCGATCCAAATTTTCATCGTGTCCATCCATGTTGTTGTCTTTTCCAACATTCCGGCCGTCATAATGAGGTGATTACCCGTAAATAAATCAGCCCCACCCATGATGACCATACTTAAAGCAACACCAAATGAAATCCCTTGAATAATTTTCATATAAGGACTTCCAACAGGATCAAGTAAGCCACCGATTGTAATTAAGATAATAATGCCAAACCCAACAAATATTCCGCCTAACATTGTTAACATGAGATAGCTTATTTTACTTTTGTTTAAAGTTGTTACTCTCGTTATTGCAGCATTCGAGAGTACCTCAAATGTTTCGCGCATATTTTAAACCTTCTTTATGTATATTGGAAAATTTTATAATTCCTTATATGATTATACATTGGTAACGAGTAATAGAATAGATTTCTTTGTGACGCGCTTTACAAACCCCAAAAGAAAAAACACCCCATTGCTAGAGTGTTTAAATAGGTTATTCAAATGTCGGCTTGTAGAAAGATCGGTTATCTAATGCAAAAATTCTTTCTGTAAATTCGCCTTGTTTTGTTTTCGATAATGCTCTTGTTAACATATTCATTTTTGCATCGACATTGTCAATGTAATGAAGAATTTCAGCTTCTTGAATCATTGGTTTTTTCGGACTTCCCCATTCTTCCTTCCCATGATGAGAAAGAACGATATGTTTTAAAACCATTACTTCTTCGCCTTCAATGCCTAATTCTTTTGCAGCCTGACCAATTTCGTCAACCATGATCGTAATATGCCCTAACAAGTTCCCTTCAGTGGTATACGATGTAGCAATTGGTCCTGTTAATTCCTTCACTTTTCCAATATCGTGTAAAATAATACCTGAATATATTAAATCACGGTTTAGTGATGGATAAAGGTCACAAATTGATTTTCCAAGTCGTAGCATTGAAACAACGTGATCTAGTAAACCAGAAGCGTAATCGTGATGATTTTTAGACGCTGCAGGAAAAACCGTTAACTCAGATTGATACTTTTTGATTAGGAATCTAGTAATACGAGAAATATTTGCATTTTTTATTTCAAAGAAGAATTGCATTAATTCATCGTATAGTTCCTCTTTTGGTGTAGACGAAGATGGAAGTAAATCGTTTATTTGAACCCCTTCATCTGCACGTGCTATACGGATTTGTTTTATTCGTAATTGATTTTTCCCACGATAGTCATGAATTTCCCCACCAACGTGTACAATGACTTCAGGACGATACATATTTTCATGTTCATCATTTGTGTCCCAAAGTTTGGCTTCAATATCCCCACTCTTATCTTGTAAGATGAGTGTCATGAAAGGTTTCCCGACTGTCGTAACTCCTTTTGTTGCTTGTTTAATTAATAAAAACTGACTTACTGGTTCACCCGCTTGGAGTTTTGTAATTCCTTTCATAGAGAAAACACTCCTTTGTTTCTTTTGTTACTTTTCTTAAGCTCATAAAACGATACCTATATTGTAACATGCACATACCCTTTTAACGATTGAAAAGATAAATTAAAAGTAATTTGTATCCAGTTTCCGCTACCTTTTAAGCGATTCATTACAAATATTCTTGTATAATGTATTTATCTTCTATTTACAAGGGGGCTTATTTATGGAAAACTATCGATTTACAGCATTCGAAAAAACAGGGGAAATCTTATTTGATGAAGTGTGGAATTTTGAAAACGATGAAGCGGCTAAAATGGAAGGTCAAAAGCAAATAGAGGAAAAAGGGGTAGCCGAAAAAACCCATCGCCTCGTGAACTCTGCAGGAAAGCTATTATTATTTCATGTATAAAGAAAAGAGGTGGCAATTTACGCCACCTCATTTCCCTTTAAATTGCTGTGTTCGTTTCTCAATGAATGCCTTAATACCTTCCAAATGATCTTCCGTTTTTCGCATTCTCTTTTGGGCTTCTGCTTCCATTTTCAAAATATTTTTCAGCTCTGGCAATTTTTGCTCATGCAAAATGGACTTTGTTTCCAGCACTGCCAATATAGGAGATGCTAAAAACTTCCCAACAATTTGATCAACCGTCGAATCGAGCTCACCTTCGACTACTACTTGATCAATTAACCCATGTTTAAGCGCTTCATTCGGATCCATAATATTCCCTTGCCAGATCATTTGTTTTGCTTTTGGTATACCTACTCTTTCCTTCAAAAAGAAATGTCCACCACCATCTGGAACAAGTCCAACTCCGATGAAATTCATCGCAAGCTTACTATTTTCCTCCGCAACCAAAACATCACAACCAAGTGCAATACTAAAGCCTAAGCCAGCAGCAGCTCCTTTAATTTGCGCAATCGTCACCATAGGCAATTGGTATAACGCGAGAACCATTCTAGTTAAATAACTCATAACAATTTCAAAATCTACAGGGTCACCTGATGTCAACATCATTTTTATGTCACCACCAGCCGAGAAAATTTTCCCTTCTCCCTTGATGACTAAAATTTGGACTTCTGGGTTTTCCTTTAAAAACTCAAAACAATCTGCTAACTCTTGCATCATTAATAAATTCATTGTATTTGCAACATCTGGCCTGTTGAAGGTTAACGTTGCGCGACGATCTGCAATATCCACTTTAATTGTTTCATATGCCATAGTAATTCCCCCCACTAGTATGAATAGCGATTCATTCCTTATATCTTTCAACAAATAAATGACATTTCCTTTATTTACTTAAATATTTCCCCTATTCCTTCTCCATTAAACAAATCTCCCTTTCATACGAAATAACATGAATTTTTAGAATTTAAAGATTGGGCTATAAAATACATGAAATATTCGTTTTATTTGCACATAATTCGACACTGCTATTCTATCAATATTTTTCGAAAATCATAAAAATATTCAGATTTCTCAACTTTCTCCCAAAGTTTAAATAAATATTAACTTTTTATTAAAAGTCTAAATTCACGAACTTTAAAGAGAATAAAGCTATACAACGTTCGTGAATTAGGTAAAAATTGAAGCGTTTTCAATACGATAATTAATTTTTTTCCTAAAATCTGTTGACAAAGTGCGAACATAGGAATATGATGTTAACAATTAAATCAACGAAAAATATTATGATGGAGACATGCTAAATCGCAAGAATCTTAAGAGAGCTGATGGTTGGTGCAAATCAGTGTTGTCTACGATTGTAGTTCCACTCCTGAATAGATTGGCGGAAATTTTCCAGTATGCCAAATCCGTGTCGTGCACGTTACGCATTTGCTTTCGAGGTTGTACGAATAATTTTCAAAATATTCGGCAACAAAAAAGGGTGGTACCGCGTAAGAAATGTTAATTTTGCCTTTCGCCCCTTACATCTATGTAGGGAGTGGAAGGCTTTTTATTTTATTTAAAGAAAGGAGTAGACCTTACAACAATTTTTTTCTAACATTCGATTCCTCCTAGTTAACCAAACTAGTGAATAAAAATATAGATATATTCATATCTACACAAAATTATCAAAATACTTAAAATCATTTATTTAAAGGGAGAGTTTTACACATGGTAACAAAATTAGAAACAGCAACTAACGTAATTAATGTATTTATCGCGGATCCACTAAGTGAAGATGGTATTTTCCCTCTTCGTCAAGAAACAAACTTAAACTTAAACGTTATTATTGATACTGGTCTTACTCCAGAACAATTAATTGCCAAAATTGAAGATGTAGATGTGTTACTTGTACGTAGCCAAACGAAAGTAACGCGTGAAATTATTCAAGCTGCGAAAAATTTAAAATTAATCGGTCGTGCTGGTGTTGGTGTAGATAACATCGACCTTAACGCCGCTACAGAACACGGTATTATCGTAGTTAACGCTCCAGATGGTAACACGAACTCTGCTGCTGAACATACAATTGCGATGATGACTTCATTAGCTCGTCATATCCCACAAGCTTATAACGCATTAAAAAATGGTGTATGGGATCGTAAAACGTATGTAGGTGTTGAGCTTAAAAACAAAACTTTAGGTGTTGTTGGTTTCGGTCGTATCGGTGCTGAAGTGGCATACCGCGCAAAAGGTCAACGTATGGAAGTATTAGCATACGACCCATTCTTAACTGAAGAACGTGCAAAAGAACTTGGTGTAACAAAAGCAACTGTTGAAGAAATTTGTGTTGCTGCTGATTTCATTACAGTGCATACACCATTATTACCTGAAACACGTAACTTATTTAACAAAGAAAAATTCGCGATGATGAAAAACGGCGTACGCATCATTAACTGTGCGCGCGGTGGAATCATTAACGAAGATGATTTATATGATGCAATCGTAGAAGGTAAAGTAGCAGGTGCTGCACTTGACGTATTCCTTGAAGAACCAGCAACAGATCATAAATTATTAACATTACCACAAGTAATTGCAACGCCACACTTAGGTGCTTCTACTATTGAAGCGCAAGAATCTGTTGCAGTTGACGTTTCTAACGACATTATTAAATTCTATAAAACTGGTACTGTTACAAACCCAGTAAACATGCCGTCAATTCCAAAAGAGTTACTTGCTCAAGTTGAACCATTCTTTGATTTAGCTGAAAAATTAGGTTCATTCTTATCTCAAGTAACAGAAGAAGCAATTAAAGAAGTAAACGTTTCTTATGCTGGTGAAGTGGCAAACTACGATGTTCGTCCATTAACTTCAAATGCACTTAAAGGTTTACTAAAGAAAAACCACGGCGAAAATGTTAATGACGTAAATGCTCGTTACTTATCTGAACGTATCGGCGTTAAAATTAACGAACATAAAACTACAACTGCAAAAGGTTTCACAAACTTAATTACGGTTGAAATTAAAACAGTTAACGAAGTACACACGGTTGCAGGTACATTATTAAATGGTTTAGGTGCTCGTATCGTAAAAGTAGAAAACTATGTAGTTGACGTTGTTCCACAAGGTCACTTACTATACATCAAAAACACGGACAAACCAGGTGCAATCGGGCGTGTAGCAACTAAGTTAGCTGAAAAAGATATCAATATCGCTACAATGCAAGTTGGACGTGACCAAGTTGGTGGTACTGCCGTGATGATGTTAACAATTGACAACGATGTAACTGCTGAAGATTTAGCGTACGTTGGTCAACTTGAAAATATCGACGAAGTAAAAGCAATTACTCTATAAATTGGTTGAAGGGGGAATCCGAAATATCGGATTTCCTCCTTTTTTAATTGCAGTAAGTTTTCAGAATTGCTCGGGTGCCGGGCACTAATAAATTCCTTTCTTTCGCCCATACTATTTATAAGAAAGGGCGTGGTGGTCATTTTAACCGAAAATCAAAAATCAACTTTAAAAAAGATGCTCCTTGAACAAAAGGAATCATTAGTTCGCGATTCTGATTATGATGAAAAATATTTAGAGCGCGGCAGTTTACGTGATTCTGTTGATGAACTATCCACAGTAGATAATCATCCGGCCGATTTAGGTACTGAATTGTATGAACGTGAAAAAGACATGGCGTTAAAAGTTCATGATGAAGATGAGTTAGCAAAAGTAAATGCAGCTTTAGAAAAAATGGATAACGGTACATATGGAGTTTGTGAAGTATGTCATGAAGATATTCCATATGAGCGTTTAGAGGCGTTACCTTTTACAGCCTTTTGTATTGAACACACTGATGCAAAATCAATTCCAAAAGATCGACCTGTTGAGGAGCAAGTCATACTTCCTCCTGTAGATAATTCATTTTCAGGGCGCGATGACAAAGATGATATTCACGATTATGAAGATACTTTCCAACTAGTTGCAAAATATGGTACATCTGAAACCCCTTCTGATTTTGAAGGCGATTCGGATGACTACGGGGATTTATATGATGATAATGAGGAAATTGCAACAAATGATGAATTTGAATCCTTCCATGTTTCTGAAGTCGATCAACTACAAGGTCAAATTTCAAAGCAAGAAATTGAAGAGGCAAGGAAGTATGATTATTTGGAGTAACTAATTTCCTATAATTGGAATTACTCGCATTTTTTTATGAAATACTCGCGGTTTTAGCTTATTTACTCGCACTTTTTAGAAGAATACTCGCGGATTACAGTAAAATACTCGCACTTCAAACTAAAAAAGAAGGCATCTCCATTTAAATATAGAGATACCTTCTTTAATTGATTATAGAGTTTTCAATAAATTTAAAAACTCTGTAAGTGACGTAACTTCATATGTTGGCGTTACTTGTGTTTCGTTTCTATTGCCTTCACGGTTAATCCATACATTTTTCATATTTACACGAGATGAACCTAAAATATCCGTATTTAAGTTGTCCCCTACCATGATGCCTTCGCTAGCAGTAATGCCTGCTTTGTCCATCATATATTCGAAAATGCTTGCATCTGGCTTTCCTTTTCCAAAGTCACCTGAAATAATAACATGATCAAAATATGGTGCAATTTCTGGTGTAATTTCAAGTTTTAAGTTTTGTAAGCTCGGTGCTCCATTTGTTAGTAATACTAATTTGTACTGGCCTTTTAATGTATCTAGAACCTGGTATGTGTCTTCATAAACGAATGGTGATTTTTTACGTTCTTCTACAAAACGTTCGCCAAGTTCTGCACCGAAAGCTTCATCTTCAATGCCGAACACTTTTAACCCATTTGTCCAAGCATTTTTACGATAGGTTGGTACAATTTCTTTCATTTTTTGGAATGAATCGGTTGGGTCATCGAAAGTTCCCCAAAGTCCTTCAAATGGATTAATTCCAATTAGTACTGTATAATCATATGTTTCATACGATTCATATAATTTACGCGCTTCAACACGAACAGCTTCTTCCAAACTTTCTGGATCGATATCATATTTTGATGCAGCATATTCACATGTTTTTTCGAAGGCTGTTTTGATACTTTTTTTATCCCATAGCAATGTATCGTCTAAATCAAAGATAATCGTTGTAAGTGGCATCTTATTTCTCCTATGTAATGTAATTAAAACTATTTCTATTTTAACATGTTTTCAGAATTATTAGGATACACAATATGCGCATACTATGTAACACTTCTCTGCAAATTGTAGAATTCGCGGAAACCGGGATAAGACTTATCAATAAATATGTGCGACTTCCACTTAATTGCAGTTATATCGCATTTTAAAATTGGGGGTTTTTAGAAAGTAATGAAATATTTTAACGTAGCATATGTTACACTGTTGTAGACGCAACACCTTACCTAGATGAAAGAGAGGAACTTTCAATATGTTAAAGAAATTTGCTGCAGATGCACTTGGATTATCGGATATTGGCAAAGTGATTGACCCTCAAGATTACGATAAAACCGAGTCCGATGATTATGTCTTACATGAAAAGGGAGAGAAAATTTACTTCCTTATCAAAACAAAAGCAGATGAATATTGCTTTACGAATCTTGCATTAATACATGTAGATGGCGATTCTGCTGTAAGTAAAAAACGTACTTTAAAACGTTATGACTATAAATATAATAACATCCGTCACGTATCCCTAGAAACAGCAGGTACGATTGATCTTGATGTTGAAATTAAATTTACAATTGGGGAAACAGCATTAAGTATTGATATTAATAAAAACTTCGCTGAAAAAATTAGAGATTTATATAAAAGTTTAATTACAATCGAACGTATGATGCGTGAAAATGAAAAAAACCGAAACTTTACGTTTGATAGCCTAGACTATGCGACAAGAAGTCTTTCCACATCCGGACATGGCCAAACATCACCAGCCGATTCATTTAAATCCATTGCTGAATTTACGAATCAGTGGCTCAAAGAAAATAGTAAAACATATACAACAGAAGACTTTGGCGATGTATTTGATTTATTTATAAAAAATTAATGCATATAAAAAGAGGATGTCCAGAAGGCGGACATCCTCTTTGCTATATATTGACCAAATTCGACTAGTTATTTGCCATTCCCGTGAAATTATTTGCCAACCATGGGAACTTATTAGCCAATACACCTTTTATAGCGGATTATTATTAGAATTCTTCAATTCATTAAGTAAATTTTGAATCATATTGCTTTTCTTTGATGTATCTTCTGATAACACTTGAATATCATAATCTTCCCCATCGTCATTGATCTGTACAATATCTCCCTCTTTTACTTGCACATGAATTTCTGATTTGTGAATGATTACTTGTTCTACTTCTTCAGGGCGTTTTAAAAAGATTGCGTAATCCCCTTCAAAACGATCTAACGTATATTTATTGGAATTCACTAACGACTTCCCCTTTCGGATCAATTAATTGAGCAGCATCTCCTGAATTTAACCAAATTTGCCGACTCGTCCATTTCATATAATTATTTCCCTCTTTTGCATTCGTACCACTTGTAATATAAAGTGTCTTCCCTGGCTGTATTGTGACATTCGGGAAATTAAATAGTTGATTGCCTTCAACAGAAAGAAGTTGCCATCCCAACATATTTACACTTTCTAAACCTCTATTCATTATCGCTACTACTTCATTTTCAACATCTTTACTTTGGATTATTACATCATTTGTTTGGTTACTATTCCGTTTAGGTATTGAGCTACTAGCACCACTTCCCGTCCACTCTTCGGCAAGCACCTCATAGTTTTTCCCATCAGTTGTGATGACGATTGATCCTGACTCAGCTGTCCCGTAAATTTTACTACCTACTTGCCTCAAGTATTCAATCACTTCAAGATGTGGATGACCATAGGAATTGTTTTGGCCATAACTTAAGATTGTTACTTCTGGCTGTACTGCTTGTAAAAACGGTAAGGAACTGCTCGTATTGGAACCGTGATGACCTGCCTTTAAAATGGTCGCTTGAATGTCTTTTGAGGTTAACATTTGTTCCTCAAGTTCGACGCCTGCATCTCCAGTCAATAGCAAGGAAATATCGTTATATGTAACTTTCAATACAACGGATGCCTCATTGTTATCAGATGCCGTTTCATCTGCACTTATGACAGTAATATTTAGGTCCTCATCTAACGGAACCGTATCTCCAACATGTGCAACAGAAAATGGAATTTTTTTCGTTTGGATAAGGCTCAGCATATCTTCATAAGTTTGGGATGTATGCACTTTCCCAGAATCGATAAAATTATGTACAGGAATCGCGTTTAATACTGGGATTAAGCCCCCTATATGATCAGCATCTGGATGAGTCGCAACGATATAATTTAACTGTTTTACATTTTGTTGTTGTAAATAGGCAACGACTTCTTGTCCAGCTGAACGCGTTCCTCCATCAACGAGCATGGTTTCTCCATTCGGCGTTTGAATAAAAATGGAATCTCCCTGACCAACATCAATAAAATGGATCAGCATGTCTTTTCCGGATGTTTCAATATCTGGAGTTAGTTGTACTGTTTCCTTTTCCGTACAACCCGTAAGAATAAGTGCGATAATTAAAAGATAAAGATACTGTTGCATTCATTGTGTCCTTTACAAATAGAGTAATTTTATTATATTCGAAAAACAGTTTAACTCCAATACTTATAAAAACAAATGCGTCTCTCTCCTAATCAATTAAAAAAGCTATTTCATAAGTCGATAAACGAACTTATGAAATAGCTAGAATTTAGTAAAAGCCTACTCTTCTAACTTTAGAAGTAGCAGGCTTTCATTTTATTTATACAATTCATCTAACATCTTAATTTTCTTCTCAATCGCTTCTTCAAACGTTAGGATGTACGCGGCTGGATCTTTTGGATTATGGAATTGTGTGATTTTCCCTGTTTTCGGGTCCACAAATTTTGTTGATGCACCACAACCGATTCCTAAAATCGTCTGTACTTCTTCCATGATCACGATATTATAGATACTTTCTTCTCCTGGCTTACAGTACCCTACATTTTCTAAGTTCCCTAAAATATTTTTTTGACGGTATAAATAATATGGAACATAACCATTTTCGCGCGTCCAGTTGCTTGCCATATCCATCATTTCAGTTACGGTTTCGCGATCAGCAACTTTATATTTATCTTTATTATGCGTCATTTCCGAAGCTCGTTTAAATGACAATGTATGCACTGTTAATGATTCCGGTTGCATTTTTGCGGATTCGTCGAGTGAATGTTGAAACTCTTCTATGCCTTCATTTGGCAAACCAATGATTAAATCCATATTAATATTGTTCATCCCTGAATTTCGTGACAACCAAAACTTATCAATGGTTTCTTGCACTGTATGATGACGACCGATTGCTTTTAATGTCTCATCTGTATAGCTTTGCGGATTTACAGAAATACGATCGATGCCCCATTTTTTTAGCACCTCGATTTTTTCAGGCGTAATGGTATCCGGGCGACCTGCTTCAACTGTAATTTCTCGAATATTTTCAGGATTTGGGAAGGACTCAAACATCGTTTTATATAACGCATCCATTTCGTCAGCTTCTATAGATGTAGGTGTCCCTCCACCCCAATAAACAGACGTAATATTCATATTGTTTTCTTTCAACCATTTCCCCATTGCGCGGATCTCGATATGTAATCCATCGATAAAGGACTCTACACGACCAGCTTTTCTGTTACTTTGGATCGCATAAGCTGGGAACGTACAATAAGCACATTTTGTTGGGCAGAATGGGACGCCAATGTAGACGGATAACTCATTTCCGATTTCATCTAGATCGGGAATCATCATTAATTGACGTTCTACAATTTCCTTCATTAACGCAATTTTCGAATCCGAAATACGATAATCTTTTTTCAACACTGCGTAAATTTCTTCATCGGTAAAACCTTGTTTACGGTATTTATGATACAGCTTTGTCGGACGTACCCCTGTTAAGATCCCCCAAGTTTGTGTCATCCCTGTATATTGCTCAAGAACGTCTAACATAACATGGGAAAGGGCACGTTTCATACGGATTCCTTGTTCTTTCTCAGTTCCTTCCGTATCATAACTGATGGAATAATTACTTTTATATTGAACACCATCTGCCAATAATTCACAGGCTGTATGAATTGTAAAATCTTCATCTATGGAATGTTGAAAACGAAACGAAAGTTCTGCATCATCAGCAGTCATCACAATTTTCGAGTCTTCAAAAAATAAGTTTGCTATATGATTTAATACACGATTCCAATCTTCTTTAAACACTTCATTTACTTCGATTTTTTTCATCGTAAACTCTCTTTCCTCATAAATTCAATCTTCATATTATAACATACATCCACTATAGCAAATTACGACAAACGATTCCTTTCATTTACCTTCATTATAATAGGTAATATGTGGTGTTATTTTGTTAATATTTTCAATTCTTTCTCGATTTCAACGATAATATCAGATATACTATTATTATTTACAATATTCAAAATATTAAAGGAGGGATTCTAGAATGGTATTTTTTAAGACAGTAAAATCATCTCATCCTAAGACAAATTTAACGTTTCCAACTATTCTCGAAAAGGTCAACATTCAATTTGAAACTATACCTAAAAATAAATGTGACCAACGAACTCTTTATGTAACCATTTCAATAAATTACAATCGGGAAAAGGTCTATTTTGATTTAATTTTCCTACTGGATCGACCGGAAATTTTTGGCGCTATCTCGATTAATGAACAGTACGATAAAGTTCGTTACTTCTTTAAGCAGCAATTTAATCACACATTGTGTTATGAAAACGAACTGTTAATAGCAGAGCAATTTATGAAGACAAAGACCTTTAAGGAGGTTTATTCCGATATTACTTCTCGTAGTAAGAACGAAAAAAGACCACACGACAAGCGTGCGGTCTCACAATTATAAACCATCATATAATGATTGAATCGGTCTTACTAAAATACGATTTACTTCCTCGATGACTTTACTTAAAGCCATTTCTGCCTCTAACATTGCTAAAATTTTAGGACTTGATTGTGCTAATTGCGCAGCCTTCTGAGCGTATACTAGTTCATCTTCTTGTAACTCTTCACCATTCATTTGTTTTTGTTGCAACTTCATTTGGATATCACGGAAATTTGTAAATAGCTTTGTAGCCTCTGCATCAGCACGAACCGCTTCTACTGCATCTTTTAAAGTTTTAAATTCATCTGTCTGACGTAATGTAGCTTCTAACTTATTAATATCGTTGTAAATGTTAATCAAAAGTTTACCCACTCTCATTTTTTAATTTAAAACGTAAACAATTAAACCTTGCACAATCCCAATGACTCCACCTAAAACAGCACCTAAAATCGTAATCATTTTTAATTCTTTATTGGCAATCCCAATTACAATTTCTTCAAGCTTCTCAAGTGGGAATGAATCCACTTGTTCTCGAACCACTTCTTCTAATTTTAGACGATTCAACACGTCTTCTAACTTTTGTTGCGCCTGATCAAATCCCATATCCACTAACTTTGGTAAAACATCCTTTGTGGCGTAGTCAATACCAGAGGGCCAATAATACGTGATTGGTTGATCCAGGCGTGCTTTAATGGCAAGTTCCTTCTTAGCGTAAGATTGTATGTTTGTTAATATCGGTTCAAAATCTACATCCTTTAGATAATTCATCGCTGGTTGTTGTTTAAATTTATCCCACTCTCCAGAAATGATATTCACGAATAAGATTTTTGTGCCTGGTGCGTTCAAAAACTTAATTAATTCTTTTTGGATTTTACCAACAAAGCTTGTGGAATCACCAATAAACATTTGAATCATACCACCAAAAGAACCTTTTGACCCTAAAAAGTCATCCATCATGTTCTTAATTGTCTGTTCACCTTTAGAAGAAAGAAAATATTCTTCTCCTTTATGAAGAACGTACGTAACAACTTCAGGAATTTTTTTATTAATGGATGCATGAACATTGGTAGGCAATAATTCATCAATTGTTTTTGTAGACAGCGTATTCTTAGCCTTTAAAAATTGTGTTTCGATCACTTGGTCTACTTGATTTTCGATAGTCGTTGGTAAATCTTGAAATCCTCCAAGCTTTAACCAATCTAAAATCGTTTTGTCCGTGGTAAAAATCGTCTGCTCCACTTTTGTTTGAGCAAATTGTAAAACTGAAGTTCGAATTTCATTGGTAAATAACTTTTTTTGAAAAACTTCAGGGGTTAATAAATATTTTTTTACCGTCATCCCAATTTGAGTAGCCAGTTCTTCACGACGTTTTGGAATTAACCCGGGAGTAAAGGGCAAACGCCAATTTTTAATGTAAATTGGGTTGTGTGGGCGAAACAACATTTTTATTGCTAAGTAATTCGTAAATCCTCCAATTGCTGCTCCAACAACTGCCATGAATATAATTGTGATTAATGCATTTTCCATAAATTACCTCTCCATCAATTCTAGCTTAATGTATTATAACAAAGGATGCAAACATAAAGAAATATTAGCCTTTCTCCTTTACTTCTAGTACGATTAACCTGTACAGGAAGTTTCAAGGGGGGAAAATTTATGTTACAACACTTTCAATTCAAGCCATTGTATGAAAACAGCCAACTACCTGGATGGTCACTTTCATTTTTTTACAAACAACAACGCTATCATGCGGAATATAAAAAAAATGGTACGATTCATTGGGTAGGAACAAAGCCTGCAGATCAAGAACTTGAAACGATCGAAAAGATGATCCATGAATTAATGCTATTCCATGTGTACGATTAAGTGCCAGGCACCCGTACAATTTAGAAAACTCATAATTGTTTGGGTGCCTAGTAAGCTATACTCCTGATTGTAGACGGTACATCATTTCATATCTGCCACCCAATGAAATTAATTGTTCATGGGTTCCTTGCTCGACAATTTCGCCACGGTGTAACACTAAAATTTGATCTGCATTTTTAATAGTAGATAGACGATGGGCAATGATGAATGTAGTGCGTCCTTCCTTTAAAACATCCATGGCATGCTGGATAATTTCCTCTGTTTCGCTATCTATATTGGACGTTGCTTCATCAAGTACGAGGATGGCTGGGTCAAATGCTAACGCCCGCGCAAAAGAAATTAACTGACGTTGCCCTGATGATAAAGTACTTCCCTTCTCAATCACCGGTTCGTCCAGTCCTTTTTCTAAATTTTTCAATACGCGGTCTCCACCAACTGCTGTAAGAGCCTGTTCCACCATTTCTCGTGTAATGCGCGGATCTTGTAAACTGACATTTGTTTCGATCGTACCCGTAAATAAATATGGATCTTGCAAAACAATCCCCATATGTTCTCGAAAGGCTTGATTCGGAATGGATAAAATATTTTGTCCGTCAATTAGAATACGCCCTTTTTGTGGGTTATAAAAACGAAACAAAAGATTCATAATCGAACTTTTTCCAGAACCCGTATGCCCAACTAAGGCAATCGTCTCCCCTTTCTTCGCAGAAAAATTAATATCTTTGAGAACATAATCCTGCCCATTGTATGCAAAAGACACATTTTCAAAGATTACATTTCCCTCATACCTTGCAATCGTACTTTCACTGACCGTTTCACCTGGCTGATCTAGTAACTCAAATACCCGTGTACCCGCAACGAGAGATCGTTCTAGTTGTGCAAACTGATTGACAATGTTCACTAGAGGGTTAAATAATCTCGTAATATAATCAACAAAAGCATATAATGTTCCAGCTGTGATGAGCTCTGTTGATGTCATCGATTGTGTACCAAAATAGTAAATAAAAAGGGCAAAAATGATTAATCGTAATATTCCTACTAGGTTATAGGAAGTAGCTGAATCTAAAAATAATAGTTTTCGTTGATACTCGTAATGTTCATTATTCATGTCGGCAAATTCATGTTTCATTTGCCCTTCTCGTTTAAATGCTTGAATAATCGTTATGCCTTGGATGGATTCGTTAATCATCGCATTGATATCTGCTATTTTTGTTCGTACCACATTGTTATAACGCGCGGCATATTTGCGGTAACCGATCATCCAAATATAAACGATTGGAATGACGATTAATGAGACAAGCGCCATTTTCACATTTAACAAGAATAGAGCCACATATACACCAAAAATGGAAATAAAACTTGTTGCAAATTGTGACAACACTTGCACATATAAATTGTGAATGGCTTCTGTATCATTTGTAACGCGAGCAACAATTTTTCCAGCCGGTAAATTATCAAAGTATTGAATCGGTAATGTTTGAAGATGAGCAAAAACATCTTGGCGTAATTTTTGAATAATACGATTTGCCCCGATTTGTAAATAGATATACATAAAGTAACGCAATATAGCGGTTAGGATGGCAAGCCCTAAAAAGAGAATTAATAAATTGACAATTGGTTTAAACTCGATTGCTCCAGGTGTCATATAATGGTCAATGATATATTTTGCTATAAAAGGCCCTGCCAAGTCGGTAATTACGGCTACTGTTAGTAATAGTAATCCAATAAAGATTGGTTTTTTAAAAAGCATGGCATATTGATAAAGGCGTTTACTCGTATTCATTCCCCAGACACCTCCTCTAGCTGTTGACGGTCATATTGTTCCTTGTACCATCCACCTGCTTCTAAAAGTTGTGCATGCGTTCCTTGTTCCACAATGATGCCATCATCTAATACAATGATTTGATCTGCATGTTGAATAGCAGATAGACGGTGAGTTGTAATGATGGTTGTTTTTCCCTTACGTACACTACTAATATTTTCGATTATCTTTGCCTCGGTCTTCGCATCAACAGCTGATAAAGAGTCATCCAATAGTAAAATTTCAGGATTTTTAATTAATGCCCGTGCAATCGAAACGCGTTGTTTTTGACCACCAGAAAGCGATACCCCTTTTTCACCAACAAGTGTCTCTAATCCGAATGGCAAGTTCTTCAAATCCTTTTCAAAATAGGCAAGTCGAACTGCATCGTTCAATTCTTCCTCTGTTGCATCCTCTTTTCCAAATAAAATATTTTCCCGTACAGTTCTAGAAAATAGCACATGCTCTTGAGGTACATAACCAATCCACTGTAAAATTTGGTCTTTTGATAGTTTGCCAATATCAATGTTGCCTATTGTAAATCGCCCTTCACCCATTGGATATTCCCTTAATAATTGTTTTACAAAGGTTGTTTTCCCTGAGCCCGTCTTCCCTACAATCCCTAAAGTTTCTCCTTTTTCAAGGTGAAGCGTTATGTTTTGGAGATTTTTCACTTTTGATAATGGATATTGGAATGTAAAATTGTTGAATCCAATCGTAGACGGATTAGAAATTAACTCATTACTAGCTGGTTCTTTCACATCCGGTTCATAATCTAACGTTTCTTGAACGCGGTCTAGTGACGCATTTCCTTGCTGCATGACATTAATGAGCTCTCCAATCGCCATCATCGGCCAAACCGCTAAACCTAAGTAAACCGTAAAGGATACTAATTGCCCAACCGTCATATCACCATTTGAAACAAGATAAGATCCGTAACCAAGCGCAACAACATAACTAACCCCAGTCCCTACCTTCGTAAGCGGACCAAAGATTGCCGTAATTTTTGCCACTTGAATATTTTTTTCATATACTTCTTCACTCATATCACGAAAGCGTTTTTCATCTTTCTTTTCCTGTACATAAGCCCGAATAACGCGAACCCCAGCAACGGATTCCAACACATTATCATTTAACTGCCCGAAAGATTCTTGGGCTTTCATATAGCGTTCATGGACTATTTTTCCAAAGTATTGCATCAATATTGCCATGACTGGAATCGGTAACATGGAAAAGAACGTTAGCTTCCACGAAATTAAAAAACCCATCGCTAAAATGATCGCGCCCATATAAACCGTGGAATCCATTAATGTCATGATGCCAAAGCCAGCAGTTAAAGACACTGCATTTAAATCATTTGTGGCTCTAGCCATTAAATCACCCGTTCGATTTTTTTCATAAAAGGTAGGGGTCATTTTTAAAAATTGGTGCATTAATTTTTTCCGAAAAACACGTTCTAACGTCAATGCCCCTCCAAACAATTGATATTGCCACATAAAATTCATGAAATAGCCAGCAATAATAATAACAACAAACAAAAACATATAGTAGCTAAGAGATTGCGTTGTCATTGTCCCCATCGTGATGTCATCAATTGCTTCACCAAGAATCCAAGGCGGTATAACTTCCACAACATTCGCAATCATTAATAACACTACTGCAATGGTATATCGTTTCCAGTATTGTTTAAAAAACCACTTTAATTTAAATAACACATCAAACATATAGATGCTCCCTCTTTACATAAATTTACTATCCACTATCTGTAGCCTCACTTTTTAATACTTTTCTTATAAAACACGTTGTCATTCAATTCTTCCTTTCCAAAATGATTTGCAAAAAAAGGCAGAACAAAAACGCTAACGCGTCTTTATGTACGACCCAAGCATAATTATTCGCTTGGGTCCTTTTTCGCTTCAAACATTTCACCGTTACAATACGGGCACTCTAATATCACTGGCTCTCCAGGTCTTTTATCTACCATAAATTCTCCGATAATATATGCCGGTACTTCATCAATTTGTTTACATTCCGTGCACACAAAAGGCACCAGCTCGATTGGTTCATTTAATCCAAATGGATCATCACTTTCTAACCAAGCTAGTGGGTCTTCTTGCAGTTCTTCACTTTTTTTCTTTGACATTTCATCTTCTCCTTACGTTTTATAGATGGACTTTGCGTCTTGCATATAATGATACAGGAGTCCGTGATCGGCATGCCATACTTCTACTAAATCCATCTTCCGATGGCAATGGGAACACCAAAATGGATCTTTTTCAAACGCTTCTATCATTCGTTCTCGATAGGATTTTTTTCTTTTTGGCATTTTTTGAAGACATAATGAGAGTTGTTTTGTTCGAACAAACTCATAGAGATTCATTGCCTGACTAGCTTTTTCATAACTTCTTCTACTGTATAACCCAAAACGTCCAACCATACGAAAATGCTTGGGCGGGATGTGTTGGATTAGATTATAGAGAAAACGATAAATCGATTGTTTTTTCACAATTCTTTTTCCTGTTTGATGATCTTCATACCAAAATGTCACATGTTCACGATCATAACCTAGAATACGATACTCGGCTATAGCTGGGCGTGCCAAATAGCGACCAATATATTTCGCCGCTCCTTTCGCATTTTTCATTTTTTTCTCTGCATTTACATAAAACCCTTTTGGATAGCGTCTATATAAATCATCAATTAGTGCCTTTACTTTTAGGTTATCTGGAAACCATTTCTTCATTGAATCCATGACAATCTTCTGCCATGATTTGCGTAAATATTCATAAGATATGTATTCTAATGGACGCCATTCACGATGACAATCCATTGCCCCTTCCGTTATCAACACATGAATATGGGGATTAAACTTTAAATCTCGTCCAAATGTATGGATAACTGTAATAATTCCAGGTGTTAATTGAAGTTTCTTATTACGTCTTTGAAAGTAATACTCAAAAACTTCGGCAACTAACTGACTTAGTTCGTTCAGTTTTTTTCGGTCTTGGAAAAAGACTTGACGAAGTTCTTCAGGAATCGTAAAAACCATATGGCGATGAGGGACATTAAAAACAAGCTCCTGTTGTTTCTCTGACCACTCGTCTGTATATTTCTTCCCACACTTATTACAGAATCGACTTTTACATGAGAAGTAGATGAATACTGGCTTCGTCTCACCTGGACACCCTAGACATTCATAACGAATATGTCCTAAATCAGGTGACCCACATCGCATCGCCTTTAACACGATTTCTTCAATATCTTTCTGGTAAGCTGCTGGAAAAAGATTATGGTGGAGTTTCCAAAACCCATCAAAATGATCTTTTAGTATTCGTCTAATAATACCTCGATGATTAAATTGCATATCCAACAGCTCCCTTCGATACTATTTTACTAGGAAAAGTTATCCACAGGGCGGAATTTTATAATTTCCTAAACAAAAAAAAATCCACGTCCAATGATGAACGTGGATTTTAAATCTATTAACGAACTTCTGCGCCTGCTTCAGTTAAAGCTTTTAATACTTTTTCATGGGCATTGACTACTTCTTCATCTGTTAGAGTGCGCTCTGGATCGAAGTATGTTAGTGAGAAGGCAACGGATTTTTTACCTGGTGCCATTTTCTCCCCTTCATAAACGTCGAATACTTTTACATCCTTCAACAGTTTTGTGCCCGACTGACGAATAAGTTCAACAATCTCGCCAGCTGGTTTTACTCGATCAAGCTCAAGTGCAATATCACGAGTCATTGCTGGGAAACGTGGTACTGGACTATAAACAAGGGCTTCAACCGATGCAGTTAAAATGGCATTTAAGTTTAATTCTGCAACGAATGTCTCTTTTAAATCAAGATTTTTACGTTCTGCTGGATGTAAGCCACCGATAAGCCCAATTTTCTCACCATCTAAGTACACAAATGCAGTTTGGCCAGGATGTAAACCATCAACTGCCGCTTTTTCATAGGATACGCGGTTTGTTAAGCCTAATTTTTCGAATAACCCTTCTACAATGCCTTTTACAATAAAGAAATCGGCAGTTACTTTTTCACCTTGCCATGCATTGTCTACCCATTTACCAGTTACAACGACAGCCACGTGTTCTTCTTCGTAAGGAAGGTCTTCTGCTGTTTTTCCTAAGAATACAGAACCAATTTCATATAATGCCACTGTTTCAGCATTACGCGCTACATTGTAACTTGCTGATTCGATTAAATGTGGAAGTAAGCTTTGACGTAATGTTGAGCGTTCTTCACTCATTGGCATTAATAATTTTGTTGTTTCTTCTGCTTTTAACGCATATTTTTGAGATAATTCAGCAGAAGTTAATGAGTAAGTTACAGCTTGGTAAAGTCCTGCACCTTCTAGGAAATTGCGTGCCACTCGACGTTTTGCTTGGTAAGGTGTTAAGCCACCTACTTGATCATTTCCTTCTGGTAACGTCATTGGAATTTCGTCGTATCCATAAAGACGTGCAATTTCTTCTACGATATCTTCTTCAATTTTAATATCTTGACGACGTGTTGGCGCATCGATAATTAGTAATCCATTGGCAGCTTCTACATCGAATTTTAAACGATTTAAAATGGAAAGCATATCTTCTAGGGAAATTTTCATTCCAAGACGTGCATTAATGAAGTCCGGTGAAACGACTACGCGAGCAGGTGTTTTATCTAAATCATCTACAAGCACCGTACCATCTAATACTTCGCCACCTGCAAGCTCAGCTAATAATTGTGCCGCGCGTTCAGCTGCGACAAGAACACGATTTGGATCTACCCCTTTTTCAAAACGAGCAGATGAATCCGAACGTAATCCTAATTCTTTTGATGTACGACGAACGGATAACCCTTCAAAGTAAGCTGATTCAATAACTACTGTTGTTGTGCTTTCTGTTACTTCTGAGTTTGCACCACCCATGACACCCGCAACTGCAACTGGTTCTACCCCATTTGTGATAACTAAGTTATGAGCTTTTAAAGTGCGTTCTTGATCGTCTAATGTCACGATGTTTTCGCCTTCATTGGCTAAACGAACAACGATTTCTTTTGTTTTTAATGAATCATAATCAAATGCATGAAGCGGTTGACCGTACTCCATTAAAATATAGTTTGTAATATCGACTACATTGTTGTGTGGACGAACACCAGCTGCCATTAAATAATGTTGTAGCCAAAGTGGTGATTGTGCGATTTTTACGTTTTTCACAACTTTTGCTGCATATAATGGATTTTCTTTCGCTTCTACACGCAAGTTTAAATAATCTGCTGCTTTTTCATAAGATGTTTCATAGTTTATCTCTGGTAACTTCACATCACGTGAAAGAATTGCCCCAACTTCATAAGCTACCCCTAACATGGAAAGGGCGTCTGAGCGGTTTGGTGTTAAGCCTAGTTCTAATACTGTATCACGTAAACCAACAAGCTCTAATGCGTCACTTCCTGGAACAGCATCTTCAGGTAATACATAAATTCCGTCTGCATATGCTTTTGGAACGACTCTACCTTCTATACCTAACTCTTGAAGCGAACAAATCATCCCGTTCGATTCTTGGCCACGCATTTTGGCTTTTTTAATTTTAATGCCACCTGGAAGACGAGCTCCTGGTAAAGCAACGATTACTTTTTGACCAGCATCCACGTTAGGCGCACCACAAATAATTTGGCGTACATCCCCTTCGCCTACTTCTACCTGACACACATTTAATTTATCTGCATCTGGATGTTTTTCTTTTGATACGACATAACCCACTACGACATTTGTCATACCTTGTGCGCGGTCGATTACTGCATCTACTTCAATCCCTGAACGGGTAATTTTTTCTGCTAATTCTTCATGTGTTAAACCATCAATATCTACATATTGTTTTAACCAATTTAATGATACTAACATATTTGTGACCCCCTACTCTTCTGTTCTGTGGAATTGAGATAAGAAACGAGTATCATTTGTATAGAAATGACGAATATCATCCACTCCATATTTCAGCATTGCGATACGTTCTGCACCGATTCCAAATGCGAAACCTGATAATTTTTTCGAATCATAGCCAGCCATTTCAAGTACGTTTGGATGGACCATACCCGCACCTAAAATTTCAATCCAACCTGTTTGTTTACATACGTTACAGCCAGATCCACCACATTTGTGACAAGAAACGTCTACTTCAACGGATGGCTCTGTGAATGGGAAGAAACTTGGGCGTAAACGGATTTCACGCTCTTCGCCAAACATTCTTTTTGCTAATGCATCAAGAGTTCCTTTTAGATCACTCATGCGAATGTTTTCGCCAATAACTAATCCTTCAATTTGCATAAATTGGTGTGAGTGAGTTGCATCATCATTATCACGACGGAATACTTTCCCTGGGCAAATGATACGAATTGGTTCACCTTTTTTCGCTTCCATAGTACGCGCTTGTACTGGTGAAGTGTGTGTACGAAGAAGTGTTTCTTCTGTAATGTAGAACGTATCTTGCATATCACGAGCTGGGTGACCTTTTGGCAAGTTTAATGCTTCGAAGTTGTAGTAATCCTTTTCAACTTCAGGACCTTCTGCGATTTCATAACCCATCGATAAAAATAAATCTTCAATTTCCTCAACTACTCGCGTTAATGGGTGACGATTTCCTGTACGAATTTTACGTCCTGGTAAAGTTACATCAATGGATTCTTTTTCTAATTGCTCTTGGATTGCTTGTTGTTCAAGCTCTGCTGTACGCGCTTCTAATTGAGCCGTTACGTTTTCGCGAACTGTGTTTACAAGGGCCCCCATTTTCGGACGCTCTTCTGGAGATAATTTCCCCATGCCTTTTAATAAATCTGTAATTGGCCCTTTTTTCCCTAAATAGGCAACACGAACGTCATTTAATTCTTTTAAATTGGAAGCTGCAGCAAGTTTCGCTAACGCTTCTTGTTCTAATTGCTTTAATTGTTGTTCCACGTTTATTCCTCCTTCAACTATTTTGCATTGTTTGGGTTTTTGTTGGGTTTTATGTGCGATTTTTTGATGTTTATGTGCGAATTAGTTCCCTTTATGTGCGGTTTTCGCCTCGTTATGTGCGTTTCTGACAACTTTATGTGCGAATTTCACACAACTCCCAATGCATACAAAAAACCCCGCCCCTAAAAAAGGGACGAGGACTAATTTCGCGGTACCACCCTAGTTATTGCAAAAAAGCAATCACTTCATTAACATAACGACTAATTTAGCCGGCATTCCTTTCACTACTTAGATCCCGGAAGCTGCTTGCGGGGTGAACTTCAATATTTGCGAACAGTACATAAGCTTGCAGTCTAAGGCTTATGCTCCCTAAAAAGTCGCTGTTATATTTACTCTTCCCGCTCAACGCATTTCATTTTATAGATTTCTAAATCCTCCATTATTTTACGTCAAATCGACTAATGTTTCAAGTTATGAGCGAATTTAACGCACTAATTGATATAACAGGATTCCTGTAGCAACTGCCACATTTAAAGATTCTGCTTGCCCGAATATCGGAATAATCACATTTTGATCGGTTTTATTGAGAAGTTGTGGATGAATCCCACTGCCTTCATTTCCAACAATTAGAGCGAATTTATCTGAATGCTCGATTTCTGTATAGACCACTGCTTCCTCAAGGGCTGTGCCATATACTTTCACGCCATCTTCTTTTAAGTCTTCAATCCATTCCATTAACTCACCGCGTACGATTGGAATGTGAAAGTGAGAGCCTTGTGCTGAACGCAATGTTTTCGGATTATATGCATCGGCACATCCTTTCCCAAGGACTACTGCATCAATTCCTGCTGCATCTGCTGTACGAATCATTGTTCCGATGTTTCCTGGATCTTGAACCGCATCCACAAGTAATAGCTTGCGCCAATTGTATTGCTCATCTCTTGGTACTTCAAGTTGTTTACAATGAGCAAATACGCCTTGTGAGTTTTCAGTTTCTGCAATTTCTTTTGCAATCGCCGCTGTCACTTCGACCATTTCGACATTATCGATAGCCCATAATAAAGGTAAATCGACCCCTTCACGGACAATGATTTGTATGATTTGCTCTTTATTTTTTAACGCTTCTTCTACTAAATGGAAGCCTTCAACAAGAAATTCTCCTGTTTTTTCACGCTCTTTTCTTGTTGTTACGAGTTTTTTCCAATGTTTCACTAATGCATTTTGTATTGATTCAATTCGTTTCATGTTGCTTTGTACCGCCCTTTTCATTCATTTCTATTGCCAATTCTACATGAAAAGTGGAACAGTGTAAAAATTTATTGATGAATGCTTTAATCTATGGCAATTTTCGTAAGATGTGCACCCAATTTTCCAATCTGTTCTTTCGTTGTATCAACCCCAAAAGAAATTCGGAAAAATTGACGAGCTTTTGTCAAATCATACCCCATTGCCATAATCGCTTTCGTGCCAGACGCGCTATTGATATCGCATGCACTGCCTGTTGAAATACAAATATTCTCTTCATTTAAACTGAGCATCACAAATTGGCCTTCCACACCCTTCATACATAAACCACAAATGCTCGGTAGTTGGCTTTCACTTGGTGCTTCGATGAACTCAATGGCTGGACTTTTAATACTCGCCTTTAGATTGTTTCGTAATGACCAGTATTTCTCTAAATTGTATTCATACTGCTCAACTGCAACAGTCATGGCAATAATCGCTGGCGTATCCACTGTCCCCCCACGTATCCCTTTTTCATGGGTTACCCCTGGAAAGACTGGAACAATTCTTTTGCGCGGGTTGAGGTAAATGGCTCCACACCCTTTTGGACCACCTACTTTATGTGCTGATATCGTAATCGCATCTACATTGTTCGAAAAAGCATCAATCGGCAATTTACAAAAAGACTGAACACAATCAACATGATACGGAATCCCGTGAAGCTTTGCGATGTTCGCTATTTGCTCTACTGGTTGGATGGATCCAATTTCTGAATTGACATGTTGAATGGAAATGAGGACTGTATCTTCTCGAATCGCTTCTGTTAATCCCTCTAAATCTATTAAGCCATTTTCAGTAAATGAAAGCTTTGTTATTTCAAATCCTTCTCGCTCTAACGTATTCATCGCTGCATGTACACTTGTATGTTCTGCTGCTGACGTGATGATATGCTTACCCTTTCCCGCTCGTGCTAATGACAAAATCGCAATGATATTTCCTTCCGTACCGCTACCTGTAAAGTAAATACCGTCCCGATTTACTCCCATTTTGCTCGCAATAACGCTTCTTGCATGTTCGAGTAAAAGATGCGCCTTCCCGCCTGCATCATGCAAACTCGATGTATTGCCAAACAATTCTTTTGCAGCACTGCTATAAGCATCAATGGCGGCATCTGTCATTGGTGTTGTTGCTGCATAATCTAAATAAATCATATGTCGAATTCCTTTCATTTCATCTGAATTTTTATAAAGCCAAACCTCTATATTCCACAATGATTTCTTATCATTTAGTAGTAAAATCAGTACTTGTTTTCTATTTCATTTTATGTAAATATAGGTGTCAAGACAACTGTAAAGAAGGGAACTTTATGAAAATCGAAACTGATGTCGTCATTATCGGAAGTGGTGTTGCAGCCTTACAAGCAGCTCGAATATTGGCACCATCCTTTGCTGTTCATATTGTTACAAAAGCAGACATTACACATGGTAGCTCTTATAAAGCACAGGGTGGGATTGCAGCGGTAACAAGTGAACATGACAATACCTCGCTACACATTCAAGACACGTTGGATGCAGGTGAACATCATCATGCCGTTGACAATGTCAATTCATTAGTGGAGCAAGGAAAAGAAGCCATTGCTCATCTCATTCAGGATCACTTTCAGGTGGACCGAAATGAAAACGGTGAAATTTCTCTAGGTTTAGAGGGTGCACACCGGTATCCACGAATTATCCACTCAGGGGGAGATGCAACCGGGAAAGCTTTGATCGACTATTTGATTGAGCAACTACCCAAAAAAGTTGTCATCCACCAACACGAGCTTGCCTATGAACTTCTTTTAAATTCTTTAGGGGAATGCATTGGAGTAAAAACAATGACGGATACAGACATCAATACGTATTTTGCTTCCTATGTCATTTTAGCTACTGGTGGTGCTGGAGCGCTATATGCTTCTACATCAAACTGTCCGGATAGTTATGGTGATGGCATTGCATTAGCGTTTTTAGCCGGTGCAAAATTAGCCGATATGGAATTTGTTCAATTCCATCCAAGTTTACTTTACATTAATGGAAAAGCGAGAGGCCTTGTATCAGAAGCGGTGCGCGGAGCTGGTGGATATTTTACAGATGCCAATGGTCGCAAATTAATGGAAGGCATTCATCCCCTTGGAGATTTAGCACCAAGACATATTACAGCCTACGAAATGTATAAAGAGCGTGCAAAAGGCAATGAAGTTTACCTGGATATTTCAAACATTAGCGAATTCAACAAGAAGTTCCCGACCATTACAACATTATGCGAAAAACATGGTATCAACCTATCTGAAGGACGTATTCCAATCGCACCAGGAAGTCACTTTTTAATGGGTGGGATCGTAGCGGATGCTTACGGACGCACGAGCATTCCACGATTATTGGCAGTAGGAGAAGTTGCTTGCACAGGCGTACACGGAGCAAATCGATTAGCGAGCAATTCTTTATTAGAAGGAATTACGTTTGGCAAATTAATGGCTGAAAACCTTTTGAAAAATGGAACAAAACAAAAAAACGATCAGATCGTCTATAACCATAAAAAGCCAAAAAATTATGGGCTACTTTCCCCTTCTACTCTACAAAAAGAAATGCTAGCACATGCCGGTATTTTAAGAGACGATGAAGGATTAAATACTTTAATAAAAGCTTTACCAACTTTTGAACAATTACAATCAATCAACTTTAGCCAACTAACTCGTGCGGAAATTGAACTTTATTTTATGCACATTACAGCTTTATTAATTGCCAATGCCGCCCTTACTAGACAAGAATCTCGAGGTGCTCATATTCGAAAAGACTACCCGGAGAAATCCAACGAATGGCAAAATAAGTGGGTTGTGTTTGAAAACGGAAAAATGAATGTGAGGGAAGGATTATATGAACAAAATCAAATTACAAACTATGTTACAGCAGTTTTTTAACGAAGACATTGGGGATGGCGATCTATCCAGCGAATTGTTATTTTCTCCAACTGAGCAAGGCTTGTTCACTTTTTATGCGAAAGAAGATGGGGTTTTCTGTGGCGTAGAAATCATTGAAACTGGTTTTTCAATCATTGACTCTACGTTAAAAACGACGATTTTCAAACAAGATGGCGAGAAACTAGCAAAAGGCGAGAAAATTGCTACAATCGAAGGAAATTTACGTAGTTTATTAACGGGTGAACGTGTTGTATTAAATTTAGTCCAACGCATGAGTGGGATTGCAACAAATGCCTCGCAAGCAGTCGCTTTAACAGTAGGGACAAAGGCAAAAATCTGTGATACTCGTAAAACAATCCCAGGTTTAAGAATGCTAGATAAATATGCGGTTCGATCTGGTGGTGCCTTTAATCATCGCAGCGGTTTGTATGATTGCATTATGTTGAAGGATAACCATATTTCCTTTGCCGGCAGTATTACACAGGCAGTACAAAAAGCGAAGTCAAAAATTGGCCATACCGTGAAGATCGAAGTTGAAATCGAAACAAAAGACCAACTTGTAGAAGCAATCGAAGCTGGAGCAGATATCATCATGTTCGATAATCGTACACCAGATGAAATTCATGAATGGTTACCTCTTGTGCCAGCCCATGTGACAACAGAAGCATCAGGTGGCATTACGTTAGAAAATTTACGCGGATATGCAGAATCAGGTGTCCAATGGATTTCTTTAGGGGCTATAACCCATTCTGTAAAAGCGTTAGATATTAGTGCATTAGTAGAAATGAAGGGAGAAATGGTAAGATGACAATTGCAAGTTTTATACAGCCTCAAGGAATGTTACCAGATCACTACCGCAATTTAGAGCGTACAGAAATGGAAAATCGTATTCGTGAAATTAAAGGAAAATTAGGTGATAAGTTATTTATTCCTTGTCATCATTATCAAAAGGATGAAGTTGTCCAATTTGCAGATAGCATCGGGGACTCCCTTCAACTAGCACAAGTAGCAGCGGCCAATAAAAAAGCTGAACATATTGTTTTTTGCGGTGTACACTTTATGGCTGAAACGGCAGATATGCTAACGACAGATGATCAAGTCGTGTATTTACCAGACATGCGTGCTGGTTGCTCGATGGCCGACATGGCGGATATTTATCAAACGGAAGAAGCATGGGTGGAGCTACAAAAGCTATTTGGCGATACACTCATTCCTTTAACTTACGTAAACTCCACTGCAGCCATTAAAGCATTTACAGGGCGTAATGGTGGCGCATGTGTTACATCGTCTAATGCGAAGAAAATGGTGGAATGGGCATTCACACAAAAGGAACGGTTATTCTTCCTACCTGATCAACATTTAGGACGCAATACTGCTTATGAATTAGGTATTCCACTTGAACAAATGGCCATCTGGAATCCGATTATTGGCAAACTCGAATATGAAGGAAACGTAGAGGATATTAAAGTTGTTCTATGGAAAGGACACTGCTCCGTACATGAAGGCTTTACAACGACCAACGTAAAAGAAGTACGTGAAAAATATCCAAATATGACAATCATCGTTCATCCGGAATGTAGCCGAGAAGTAGTAGAAGTTTCTGACATGAATGGTTCAACAAAATTTATAGTCGATACAATCAACGCTGCTCCTAGTGGTTCTGCTTGGGCAATCGGAACAGAAATGAATCTAGTGAAACGGATCATTGCTGAGCACCCTGACAAACATATTATTTCATTAAATGAAAATATGTGTCCTTGCCTAACAATGAATCGTATTGATCTACCGCACCTTTTATGGGCATTAGAATTAATTGAAAATGGTGATGAAGGGAATATTATTAAAGTAACACCTGAAGTTACCGAAGAAGCCATTTTATCACTAAATCGAATGCTATCATTGGCATAAATCTGGTCTTTATAACGTCTACTTCCATTGAAAAATTGGCTTATCAATCTACTCTTTCCTTAAAAGAAGGGTAGATTTTTTTATTACTGAAATGTTTAGCTGAGGGATTTGCTATTTGAGGATTTGGGCATGAAGGACAGTTTGTCGAGTTTTTTCTTCGTTTTGTCCTTCATCGAGCTTATGAAAGACAGTTCACTAGTTCTTTCCGCAGTTCTGTCCTTCATCAAGCATATGAGGTCTTATTCAAACAAATTTTTTGGACATCTCTCCTTTTATTCAACCAATTAATAATATTTACTACGTATAGTTTGAAGGTGTTGAGACACACTACTCAATGAGGAGGAGATTATATATGAATTTTCAAATTAGAGATGCAATTGCTTCAAACGTAAAAGGCGACAGTGCCAGTGAGTTTCGAGATACTGTACAAGATGCCATTTCACGAGGAGATGAACATTTACTTCCAGGTTTAGGTGTGTTTTTAGAAGCTTGGTGGAAATCATCTTCAACTGAAGAACAAGAAGCATTTACGCAAAAACTGTCCAAAGCATATATGAATTAATCGTAAAAAGCTGGCAAATTAAATCCCCTTTGCCAGCATTCTCATTTTATCCCGCATTAACGGGCAGTAATTTATCTGTACCGAAAGCTTTAGCGACAGGTACAAGACTCCCACCTCAAAGCTTAAGTAAAACAATAAGGATAGGTGGGAGATTAACTGCTAGCATGCGCCCGATTGGTTCAACTAACAATCCGTGGTGGATGAAGAAAACCCCCACGGATTGAAGTTTCACTTTATAAACCCCAGTCTAAATTTAATATTTCTTTAATTTTCACCAGTTGTTCGTGACCAACCTGATCGGAAATCTTTCTCTCCAGATCTTTTTTCAAACTGATATATTTTTCAATACATTTTTCACCAAGATCAGTTAATTGAATGCATTTATCCCGTTTGTTATTGCCATTCGTTACTTCTACTAATCCTTTTGCTTCAAGCTTTTTAATAAATTTATGTATTGCTTGTCTTGACATATTTACCGTTTTTGCAAGAGCTGCAGTTGTTGGTTGATGCCCATATAATTTCGTCATGATGTACCACTCAGAATTGGAAATTGAAACATCACTTAGTTCATTCCATTTTTCCTCAAGCGCTTTTCGTATTGCCACATGTCGTCCACTTATTAAGTCAAACAAATCTAAATACGTATATTGTGAATTCAAAGATTTCACCTCAATTATAGAATCGAGAACAGTATACAAAAAACTGTGTAAATCGTCAACTAAGTTGACAATTTTCTGAAATTAACATATAATTAATAATAGTCAACCAAGTTGACAATTTGAATATGGGAGGCAATTTATGTTTAATATTGGCGATAAAATTATTTATTCATCTCATGGATTGTGTTGTATTGATGATATTACGGAAAAGACCTTTTCAGGGGTTACAAAAACGTACTATGTCTTACATCCGCTTGATAATGAGAAGTTACAAATTAATGCTCCGATTGATAACAAATCGATTTCAATGTTGGAAGTAATGAATAAAGAAGAAGCTGAAGAAATATTATTTTTATTTACATTACCTGGTATTGAATGGATTGATAAAAGTCACCAACGTATTCAAATTTATAACAGTATTGTAAAAAAAGGAAATCGAAAAGAGATTGCAAAAATTATAAATACATTGATGATCAAGAAACATGAACTTGAAAGCGAAGGAAAAAAATTTCCTGAATTCGATCGAAAATTATTGATCACAATCCAACATATATTATTTAACGAATTAGCTCTTTCTTTAAAAACAACAATTGATACCATTCATCAAAGAGTAGAAAAACTGCTACATATTTATGATGAAGCGGTAACAATCGAAAGTTAAGTGAACCGATTTCACATCTAAATTACCTTAAACTTATTGAATAAGCAAAAAAGCAACCTAGCGTCTCCCAGGTTGCTTTTTCTATGTAGCGATGTGTCTTTCCATCTTGAAATTGACATCGCGTAAATCATTTACAGCGAGTCCCCCATAAATGATTATTTTATTTCTAAAGTAAAAGGACACCACCCGCACCCATTTACTCCTTTAAAACGGTTTAAGCTAAAATTGAAACTAATACTGCCTTCTGTGCATGTAAACGATTTTCAGCTTGCTCAAAGATATAAGAATTCGGGCCATCAATAACAGATGTAGCCACTTCTTCTTCACGGTGAGCTGGTAAGCAATGTAAGAACATGTAATCTGATTTTGCATGAGCTACTAATTGATCATTGATTTGATAATCTTTGAAGTCTACTAAACGTTTTGCAGATTCTTCTTCTTGCCCCATACTAGTCCATACGTCTGCATAAACAGCATCTGCATTTTTCACAGCTGCAATTGGATCGTGTGTTACTGTTACAATGCTGCCATTTTCTTTTGCAATCTTTTGTGCTTTTGCAATAATTTCTGCGTTTGGCTCATATCCTACTGGTGTTGCAACGGCAATATCCGCCCCGACATGCGCAGCTGCTACTACTAGTGAATGCGCTACGTTATTTCCATCTCCAACGTATGCAATTTTTAAGCCTTTTAGTTCCCCTTTGTTTTCAGCGATTGTCTCTAAATCTGCTAAAGCTTGGCAAGGATGATAAAGATCCGTTAAACCATTGATCACAGGAATAGAAGCATGTTCAGCTAATTCTTTCACCATTTCATGAGAGTTAGCACGAATCATAATTGCATCTAAATAACCTGATAAAACGTGACCTGTATCCGAAATCGGTTCTCCACGGCCAATTTGCATATCTCGGGAATGCATAAACATCGCTTTACCACCAAGTTGATTCATTCCAACTTCAAATGAAATACGTGTACGTGTCGAGTGCTTTTCGAAAATCATGCCAAGTGTTTTACCTTCTAGTAATCTTGGGCATCTTCCAGCTTTTGTAATTGTTTTTAATTGTGTTGATAATTTGATTAAGTCTTGAACTTCTTCACTTGTATAATCAAGTAGCGTCAATAGGTCTTTGCCTTTTAAGCTCGACACTAACTTTAACTGAACCTCTTCTAACAATTTCATTTTTTTTGCGCCCCTTATTCGTTTGATGTTGACTTCATTATACATATGTATATTTATTAAATCAAGTGTATTTTTATTATTTTTCAAACTTTTTCTAATAAATTAAATATACATTCCATTCGCCTATTATTATGTGAAATATTCAAGTAATATGAAACGTCACTATTATAAATATTCGAAATTCAGATTAAAAATAAATTTTACTTTAAATGTCATTATCAAGTTTATGCACTGTAGACTCATTTTGACAATACAAAAGCCCATGCACTCTTTTTTACATCTACAATCTCTAGGGGTAAAACCGCGCAAAAAAAAGGAAGAAAAATTTATTTTCTCCCTCTGATCAAAACTAATCAAAAATAATTTTATTCACTGTGTCTCGGTCTAATTTTTTAATAACCTCAACAATAAGCTTCACTGTATTTTCATAATCATCTCTGTGCAGGATGGATGCATGGGAATGAATGTAACGTGTTGCGATTCCGACTGCCATTGCAGGTACTCCATTTGCGACTAAGTGAATCGAGCCTGCATCAGTACCGCCACCCGGAGTTGAGTCAAATTGATATGGAATATTATGTTCTTCGGCAATATCCACAACAAAATCGCGAAGCCCCTTATGCCCCACCATCGATGCGTCATAAATAATAATTTGTGGACCTTCCCCCAGCTTTGAAGTGGATTCTTTTGGTGTAATGCCAGGCGTATCACCTGCAACCCCAACATCTAATGCAAATCCGATATCTGGCTTAATTTTAAATGTGGATGTTTTCGCTCCACGAAGGCCTACCTCTTCTTGAACGTTTCCGACACCATATACAATGTTAGGGTGTTTTGTATCTTTTAATGCTTTGAATACATCAATGGCAATGGCACAACCAATACGGTTATCCCATGCCTTTGCAAGAAGCATTTTTTCATTTTTCATAACGTTAAACTCGAAATATGGTGTAATCATATCTCCTGGGCGAATTCCCCATTCTGTTGCTTCTTCTTTTGAAGTAGCACCAATATCAATGAACAACTCTTTCATATCCATTACTTTTTTACGTGCTTCAGCAGTTAAGATATGTGGTGGTTTTGAACCGATGACCCCGATGATTTCTTCACCTTTATGTGTCGTTATTGTTACGCGTTGAGAAAGCATTACATGACTCCACCAACCACCAACTGTTTGAAACTTAATGAAACCTTTGTCATCAATTTGCGATACGATAAATCCAACTTCATCAAGGTGCCCCGCAATCATAATTTTCGGACCGTTTTCATCGCCTACTTTTTTAGCAATTAAACTCCCTAGGTTATCGTACTCGATTTCATCTGCTAACGGCTCAATGTATTTTTTCATCACGAGTCTTGGCGCACGCTCATTCCCAGCAATTCCGTTTGCATCGGTTAATTCCTTTAACATTTTTAATGTTTGATCTAATTCAGCCATGTTTTGCCCTCCTCAATGCTATTTACCTTATTATACCTTTATTATTTCGGTTTATGAAATAATTAGTATCCTGTTCGTTGGCGTTCATAGTTTTTTTCATTTTTTTCAATATATGCGCCTATCACATCATCTAATGTAAAATCTAAATTGTAGGCTAACACACCGTAATATTGCCAAACCTCCCGATAATCATTCTCTGTAGGATGTTGGATGAACGTTAAAATGGCTTCTTGCGTACGCAAAAACCAATCTGTTAAATCTTCCTGCATCTTGATTTCTGGCCATGATTCAAGTGTAAGTCCCTTTTCATTTCCTAATGATAATAAAAAGTGAATTGAATCGACAAACTCTTCTAATATAACTGCTCTCTCAGAAGGTCCTTTAGTACTCCAAAATTTAAAACATCTCGTTTCATTTGCTAATTCGGCTAACTCAATCATTAATGCTAGCCCTTTTTCTTTAAACACATCCCGATTCACATTTTGTGTTTGTTCAATAAATGCGTCCAATTGTCTTTGCATTTCAAAAAGCTCTTTAAATTCCATAAAAATATCCCTCAATTTCTTTATAAAAAATGAAACTTATCTTACTCTCTAATCGTATAGGAGACTATAATGTTTTTACAAGGGGGACTTTTTGCGTGGCTCTTCTATTATTTCGCTTTTTAATTATTGCGCTCATTATTTATATATTCTATAAAGGGGTTCGCTATCTGACGGATCCTAAACGAAAATTAGATGAAGCATATGAAAATGGTCAATATTATTTTTATGATGATGTAAAAAATGTTCGTAAAAACTTTTTCATTTCATATAAAGGTGCTTTATTTGAAGGTGAGAAATATTTAGGAACAACGGAACATGCATTTGAAGTTGTATCAATTTTTGTTTGGGTACATGATACGATGAAGCTTCAGGGACTAACGAAAGAGGATTTTTTATATTTAGAAAAGGAAATCCAAATGAGCTATCCTAAAGCAAAAATTAATTGGAAAAATCCGATTGAACAGTTAATGAAAAATGAATCGAATAATTAATTTAAAACGAACAAATTAAGGATTGTCTAACATTGCATGAACTATGCATAGTAGACAATCCTTTTTATTTTCACTTTATTAGATAATAAAAGATTTTTTATAGTAATTGGTTATTTGTACAAGGAACTTTTCAATTTTTCCATATTTATAGATAGAAATGGAGGTGAATGTAAATGAGTAAAAGAAGAAACTGTGGTTGTAACAACGGTAGAGTAATGGGCGACTTCGATCAAAACAGAAGGCGTTGTGACAACGACCGCGTAATGGGCGACTTCGGTCGAAACAGAAAACATCGTAACAATGACCGTGTGATGGGCGACTTCGATCGAAACAGAAAACATCGTAACAATGACCGCGTGATGGGCGACTTCGATCGAAACAGAAAACATCGTGACAATGACCGCGTGATGGGGGATTTTGACAGAGGTCGTAATTCACGTGACAATAACCCTGGAAGAAACTGCACTAAATGCACAATTGAAATTGTTAACCCTAGCAATATTGGTGGGTGTTGTAATCTAGGTACGCGTTGTGGGAATTGCAGAAGACGCTACTAATTTGTGTTTATACACAATGGATGAAATAACATCTATCTTAAATCATCTACTATATTAGTAATTATAGAACATGATGCGTGCTATTTGACATAGCACGCATTTTTCTTATTAAAAAATAGCGAATGCTCTCACAATAATAAAAATATGAAGTGCTGCAAGTAATGGAAATCCAAATGCAAAAGAATTATGTCTTGTTTTATGTCGGAATAAATACATTCCTAACACACCTCCGCATGCTCCTCCTAAAATCGCCATTGTAAATAAAGATTTTTCTGAAATGCGCCATTCATGGTTCTTGGCGCGGGACTTATCGATATACATAAAAATGCAAAGAATGATTGACATAATTGCGATATATACTAGTAATGCTAATTCCACAAGATCCCCCTTTTCCTATCTCTTTTGTATGCAAAAAAGCTGATAGGGACTCCCTACCAGCCTTTTTATAAGTATGTGGATTTCTTATTTAGCTACTGCTTTTTTCGCAGCTTCTGCTAATTGAGCAAATGCTTGAGCGTCAGTTACAGCTAAGTCAGCTAACATTTTACGGTTAACTTCGATACCAGCAACTTTTAATCCGTGCATTAAACGGCTATATGAAAGACCGTTGATACGTGCAGCTGCATTGATACGAGTGATCCATAATTTACGGAAATCACGTTTCTTTTGACGACGGTCACGGTATGCATATTGACCTGATTTCATTACTGCTTGGTTCGCTACTTTGTATAATGTATGTTTCGAACCATAATAACCTTTTGCTAATTTTAATACTTTTTTACGACGCTTGCGCGTTACTGTTCCGCCTTTTACGCGTGGCATACTAATTACCTCCTGCTATTTCTTCCGAATGTTTGATAAAATCACGTTCAATTTATTTATATTATAAAATCAATTACGCCTTGGCGTAATTGCGTCCAGATTTCGGACTCGTGTTTACGCGAGTCAATACCTTTACGAAATCTGTGACATCCGCCCGGGGCTTAATTTTCATTCAGCCTTGGCTGAATGAAAATTAATTATTTCATGTAAGTTAATAAAGATCTAATGCGTTTGAAATCACCAGATGTAGCAACTTTTGCTTTACGTAGGTGACGTTTTGCTTTTGTAGATTTGTTAGCGAATAAGTGGCTTCCGTAAGCACGGTCAAATTTTAATTTTCCTTTGCCCGTTTTTTTGAAACGCTTCGCAGCGCCACGGTGAGTTTTCATTTTTGGCATTTCGAATTTCCTCCTAAACTATTCGTCAATATTACTTTTTCTCGTTCTTTGGTTGAAGAACTAAGAACATGCTTCTGCCTTCCATTTTCGGTTTTTGTTCAACCGTTGCAACTTCAGCACAAGCTTCAGCAAAGCGATCTAAAACGCGTTGTCCAATTTCCTTATGAGTGATCGCACGACCTTTAAAACGCAATGAGCATTTTACTTTATCGCCTTTCTCAAGGAATTTGATGGCGTTACGTAATTTCGTTTGGAAATCATGTTCATCAATTGTTGGGCTTAAACGAACCTCTTTAATATTGATGATTTTTTGATTTTTACGAACTTCACGATCTTTCTTTTGCTGTTCAAACTTAAACTTACCATAGTCCATAATACGTGCGACTGGTGGCTTAGCTTGAGGGGCCACAAGGACAAGATCCAAGTTTGCACGAGCGGCAATTTCTAACGCTTCGTTACGAGATTTAACTCCAAGCTGATCACCATTATGATCGATTAGACGAAGTTCACGTGCGCGAATGCCTTCGTTTACATACATGTCTTTGCTAATACGAATCCACCTCCAAGGTTGTGTCGCGAATACAAGAGTTTTATCGCAAAAACGCCCGGTTGAACGGTACACTTCCTAAGTATGTCCATAAAAAAAGGACGGACATTTCAAGAAGATGTCCGCCCGCTATATATTCATACGCTTTCGTCAGCGTAATTAATTCAACGTGTCATACCTGTTAACTGCAAGTGCGTCATTCAGGTGAGAAGCGGGCAGCCTCTACTTTCAACCACAAACTGTATTCATAACCTAAATTATCTTAACATCATTAATAAATCATGTCAACAAATTTTATTATATTTAATCCCTTCTGTTAATTAACGAAAATTAAAATTGGGAAAGCACGTTTTTTATGTGCACCTTATCATGGTGGAAAATCACGGATCAAATTACATATGAGTTACACAAATACGTCAGAAGTGCACTTCAACAGCTGCGTTTTTTATACTCTCCATTTAGAGAAAGGTTCATTACTCAACATCAGTTATATAAAGGTGTCGTAATTACGTCAATTATCGTATTAATACCTTCCTGACTTGGAACCCATTCATCATTATACATAACATCATCAATGCGATAAAATGTGTCGTCTACCTTCACTAAATCAAATCGCAAAAAAGATTCTTCACCAGGAATAATTTCACCATTATAATATCCACTTACGACAACAAAATCTCCAGCATCTTCCCAGTATAAATCAGTAAAAAATTCTTCTGTAAAGACATCACCAATCAAAATTTCTGGATATTCTTCAAAGAAACTGAGCTGCGCATCGTAAATAGCGTCATCCTCATAGTAATCATCTGCTTTGACAGATACCACTTCACCTTCTTGACCTTCATACACCTTTTCAATTAAACCATATAGAATTAGATCACTTTGAGGGACTTCATTAAAGGCCAGATAATTAATATCAAACGTTTCAGTGTCCTCATCAATCGTAAATTGGAATAATGCTTCTACTTCTACATCTTGATACATACAAGTCCCTGTAAATTCTACCACTGTTTCATCTGTGTCAGCTGTAAATGAATGCCACTTTGGATTTCCAAAAAAATCTTGGAACGCCTCGCCAATTGTTGGGGTTGGATAATCATTAAATGTACCATCCCGAACAAGTGACACATTTGGATCGACAATATCCGTGACTACGTTAGATAGGTCCAATTCCTTTTCTTCTGACTCTTCTGTTGATGTGGACTCTTCACCACCTCCACAACCTGCGAGGACAACTACAACTGCAAACGATAATAACCATTTTTTCATGTTAAAACACCTCTCTCTTATGTAAAATTGCAACATTTTTATCTTTTAATTTCCTATCCATTTCCAAAAATATATACCAAAAGCCTCCTCTTTTCAAAATAAAAAGGATATGCCTCAATAACCTAAGACACATCCTTCTTTTATTTTACTTTACTTGTGAGATTCAACTTTAATTTTTTCTAAGAAGTTTTCAAATGGAACTGTTTCCGAATCCTTCGAGCCGTATCGACGAACATTTACGCCTTCAGCTTCTAATTCTTTATCCCCTAATACAAGCATGTAAGGAATCTTTTTCATTTGTGCTTCACGGATTTTGTAACCAAGTTTTTCTTCACGGTCATCCATTTCTACACGTATACCTGCTGCACGAAGATCTGCTACTACTTTTTGAGCATACTCATAATGCACTTCATTCGATACAGGAATTACTTCTACTTGAACTGGTGCTAACCAAGTTGGGAATGCCCCTTTGTATTCTTCGATTAAGAAAGCAACAAAACGCTCCATTGTCGATACTACCCCACGGTGAATTACGACTGGGCGGTGTGGTTTCCCGTCTTCCCCAACGTATGATAAATCAAAACGTTCTGGTAATAGGAAGTCTAGTTGAACTGTGGATAACGTTTCATCTTTCCCAATCGCAGTTTTCACTTGAACGTCTAATTTAGGTCCGTAGAATGCTGCTTCCCCTTCAGCTTCGTAGTAATCTAAGCCAAGGTCATCCATCGCTTCTTTTAACATGCTTTGTGCACGTTCCCACATTGCATCATCATCAAAGTATTTCTCCGTATCTTGTGGATCACGGTAAGATAGGCGGAATTTGTAATCATTTAAGTCGAAATCTTTATAAACATCAAGAATTAATTCAACAACGCGTTTGAACTCTTCTTTAATTTGATCTGGTCGAACGAAAATGTGCGCATCATTTAACGTCATCCCACGTACACGTTGTAAACCTGATAAACCACCTGAACTTTCGTAACGGTGCATTGTTCCTAATTCCCCAATACGGATAGGAAGTTGACGGTATGAGTGCATTGAAGATTTATAAACCATCATATGGTGTGGACAGTTCATTGGACGAAGCACTAAAGTTTCGTTATCCATTTCCATTGGTGGGAACATATCTTCTTGGTAGTGCTCCCAGTGACCAGAAGTTTCGTATAATTTTTTTGAACCTAATACCGGTGTATACACATGGTCATAACCAAGACGAACTTCTTTATCAACAATGTAACGCTCGATAATACGACGAATTGTTGCACCATTTGGTAACCACAGTGGTAAACCTTGCCCAACAGTTTGGGATAAAGTGAATAGCTCTAATTCTTTCCCGATTTTACGGTGATCGCGTTCTTTTGCTTCTTCTAACATTTGTAGATGATGTTTTAAATCCTCTTTGTTGAAGAAGGCTGTACCGTAAATACGTTGAAGCATTTTGTTATCAGAGTTTCCTCTCCAATATGCTCCTGCTAGTGATAAAAGTTTAAATTCTTTTAATTTCCCTGTAGATGGGACATGAATTCCACGGCAAAGGTCGAAAAATTCACCTTGGTAGTAAATCGAAACTTGCTCATTAGCCGGGATTGCTTCAAGTAATTCTAATTTATATTCGTCGCCGATTTCTTCATACATTTTTTGTGCTTCGTCACGGCTAACGTTTTTACGTTCAATTTCGATGTTTTCAGCAATGATTTTTTTCATTTCTTTTTCGATTTTTGGTAAATCTTCTGCTGAAATTGGTGTTGGAGAATCGATATCGTAATAGAATCCACCTTCAATTACTGGACCGATACCTAATTTTACATCTGGGAATAAACGTTTTACCGCTTGGGCTGTTAAGTGCGCCGTAGAGTGACGTAAAATTTCAAGAGCTTCCTCAGATTTTGGTGTAATGATTTCAATCGCACCATCTTCTTCAATTGGTGTTTTTAAATCGATTTGTGTACCATTTAATTTACCCGCTAATGCCTGCTTTTTTAGACCTGGACTAATGGAAGCGGCAATTTCTTCAGTTGATGTTCCGCGAGCAAATTCCTTTACTGCGCCATCTGGGAAAGTTAATTTGATTACTTCTGACATGTTGATGTTCTCCTTTTTCGTTCTTTTATTTTTAGTTGAATGGAAAATTCGCACATAAGTTAATGAAAACCGCACTTAAACTTTGAAAAATCGCACATAACTTTACGCAAAACGCACATAAAGCATTTAATGTGTGTAAGTAAGCCAGTTTTACCCCAAAATAAAAAGCGCCATCCCTAACCAAAGGGACGACGCGTATGCTCGTGGTTCCACCCTTGTTCCTTCCGAAAAAAACTTTTCAGACGAAGCTCTAGGTCGGTTTAACGTACCGATAAACGTTAACGGATTATCCCCGCTAATGCTCCGAGGTAGTAAAGTATGTGCGCGTACTAGGAAACTTCCAGCCATGGTTTCCCTCTCTATAAGTCGATTCACAAACTTGTTGTCCTCATCAAAGCAACTTTTTTATTGAAATTATAACGATAGTATACGCCCGAGCAATTAAAAATGCAACTAACTATATTAAAATTTTCTCTCTACTGCCTTCTATTGGCACCTTCAAGTTGAATAGGAATGGTTGTCGCTTTAATGCGTTCCATGATTCGAGCCGCTTTTACAACCTCTACATCACCTTTTTGTGAATTCGCTAGGTGATTTTCTAGACCATCATAATCAAAATTTGATGTAATAAAGGTCGGTAATTCTTCGGCCATACGATAGTGTAAAATTGTACCTAAAATTTCGTCTCTCGTCCATGCAGATAACGTTTCCGCTCCTAAATCATCGAGCATTAGTACAGGGGCTTTTTTTACAAAATCAACTTTTTCTTGCAATGTATTATCCGATATCGCTTGTTTCATTTCACTTAAAAACTCAGGCACAAAAACAACGACGGAACGAATCTTTAAACTTGCCAATTCATTTGCGATTGCACCAAGTACAAAAGATTTACCTACACCAAATTTACCGTAAATATAGAGCCCTTTTGCAGGTAGCTCGCCTGTTTCTCTTACATTTTTAATAAACTTTGCCGCGATTTCTGCTACATCCATGCGTGAATCATTATCAATCGCTAAGTCTTTAATTCTTGCTCGTAATACATCTTTCGGCATAAACATGCTAGAAATCATATTGGCCGATTCGCGACGTTCATCTTCTATAATTTTCTGTTGGCATCTTGTATATTCAATTTCAATCGAATTACGGATAATTTGCAATTTTGGAATAAAGCCATTTAATAAATTGGTACATTGGTCTGTATGATCGCAGCCGCAACAAGTTGTACTTTGGCTCATATATTCATGTAGCTTCGGTAAACCTCGTTCCACCATTTCCATGTTAACTACTTGATCATTTTCAGCTAAAAACTTTTGAACTTCCTTATTTTCTAATACATCCCGCTTTAATTGATCATAACGTTCTTGAAAAGATGGAATTTTCATTACTCTTTTTAATGTATTGTTAATTGGTTCGATTTTAGTTCACCTCTTGATCCTCTTGTCCTAAAGCCTCTAACAATTTTTTACGGCGTTCTTCGTATTCTTTTTGTTTTGCCGCATCTGGTGTCTCGCTCACAGACTTTTCATTTCGTTTATCAAACCACTCAGGAACGATTTCTTTACTTGCCCTCGGTTGCTTTTTATAGCCACCCGTATTTGACTTTGTACCAGTTGTCTTCTTTTCGTTTTCATTTTTCCAAGCGGTATATTTATCTCGTTCTGTGCGCGCTAACTCCATTGCTTCTTTTGCCGTTTTTAAATTTTTACGCATCCAGTGATCCGCAATTCGTTCCACATAATTTTTCGGTAATTTCATATCAGTTGTAAGCATGACATATTCAAGTAGGACATTTACAACCCCAACTGGCATTCCATGTTTCATAATTAGATCTTCCGCTAACTTAACTGATGAAGCTAATGGTTCTTTGCCTTGATTAATATCGCGTAGTACTTGAATAGGAGGCGTCGTTTCTAAATAATGTTGCCGCTCTTGTTCCTTAGAAAGTTTTACATTTGTAGGCACTTCACGCTTTGCAAACGTTTTTTCTAACTTCGGCGCATCTTTTGAAATCGTTAGCTTGTAATAATCGGCTGCTGCTTTTCTTAACTTATCCGAATGAATATGCATATTTTCATCTAGTGCTAAGATGACAACTTTTTGCATATCCAATGGCGATAAATGGTACAGAAATGCAAGCTTTGCAATGGTTTCTTTTACTTCAAGTGAAATACTACTAGAAGGGATTAATTGTTCAGATAACCCAGACATGAGTAAATTAAAATCAAATTGCTCGAAATAAAAAGGGTACCCTTGCGATTGTATACTCTGATCTTCACCCATTAACTCTTTTGGCACATTGGTATGAATCGGCTTGTATACATCAATAAAAGAACGAGAAACATCTGTATAATGATCCTTTTTAAGCGGTTTAACGAAACGCTTTCGAAGTTTTCGATAGGCTTGTTCCCCTATTTTTGAAAATAAAAACATCGATAATAACGGATCTTGGAAAAATGTGTGCGCTTCTAATGGTCGAATTAATTCGTATATAAATACGCGATTGTCATGTTCATCTTTCCGCCAAGTTCGAAGTAATCCGATTGCTTCAAGTGCAATACGTGCTTCAAAAACTTTCCCAATCGGCATATTCAAAACACTCATTAAATAATAATGGGTCAAGCTACCTGTATGTACATCTTCCCCCTCAGCCCATAATGTTAAATACAGACTGATTGGCTCGGGACCTGTTAAAGGTTGATAAAACAATGTTAACAGTTGGCGTTCGTTTGTAGAAAGCATATGGGGGAGACTTATTTCAAAATGATCCGCAGGCTGTAACTCCTTATATAAATGAACCACTTTATCCCCTCCAGGTCACTATTTTCGAATATCAGATTGTCGATGTAGTAATTCTTTTAGCTCGGCAATAAAAACACTAATATCTTTAAATTGTCGATAAACCGATGCAAATCGAACATAGGCAACTTCATCTTCTTTCGCTAGTCGGTCCATTACCATTTCACCGACTTCTTCTGAGCGTACTTCTGCGTTCCCAATTCTACGCAAATCTTTTTCAATGGATATAACCATTCCTTCTAACGTCTCTAAAGCTACAGGGCGCTTTTCACATGCACGAATAAGACCGCGCAATACTTTTTCACGACTAAACTCTTCCCGAGAACCGTCTTTTTTAACTACGATTAAAGGAGTTTCTTCTATTTTTTCAAAAGTTGTAAACCGATATGCGCATGATTCACATTCTCGACGTCTTCGAATTTCTTTATTATCATCGACAGGTCTTGAGTCAACCACACGCGTACCGTTATATTGACAAGCTGGACATCTCATTAAACTATTCTCCGTTCCATTATTTCAGTAAATCTATTATAACAAAAGTCTTACATCTATAAAGATAAAAATGAATTGATTCCGTTTAAGAAGATGCAAAAAGGCAGGAAAACACGTTTCCCACCTTCAACCTTAATTTGATATTCTTTTCACAAGCTTATGCAGTAACTGTTTCTAATGCTTTAACAATTTTCTTTGTTAAATCGACAACGCGTGCAGAGTAACCCCACTCATTATCATACCAAGCTAGAACTTTTACTTTGCGAGTACCCATTACCATTGTTAATGGTGCATCAATAGTCGATGAGTACGTTGTTGTATTGTAGTCTGTAGATACTAATGGTTCTACAGAATAGTTTAAAATACCTTTTAATGGACCTTCAGCTGCAGCTTTAAACGCGTTGTTAACTTCCTCTACAGTCACATCTTTGTTTAAGTCAACTACTAAGTCAACAAGTGATACGTTTGGAGTTGGAACACGTAAAGCTAAACCATGAATTTTTCCTTTTAATTCTGGAAGTACTAGTGATAATGCTTTCGCAGCGCCTGTAGATGTTGGAATAATACTTTCCGCACATGCACGCGCACGACGTAAATCTTTATGTGGATTATCGATATTTTTTTGATCATTTGTATAAGCATGAACTGTTGTCATTAAGCCATTCTCAATACCAAACGTATCATTTAAAACTTTTGCTACAGGAGCTAGACAGTTTGTTGTGCAAGATGCATTTGAGATGACATCATGTTTTGAAATATCTAGTAATTCATCATTTACACCCATAACAACTGTAATATCTTCGTTTTTACCTGGAGCAGTTAAAATAACTTTTTTCGCACCTGCTTCTAAGTGCATTGCAGCTTTAGAACGTTCGTTAAATTTACCAGTAGCTTCGATGACGATATCAACGCCCATTTGTTTCCAAGGTAACTGTAATGGATCACGTTCACTAATTAATTGAACGCGTTTACCATTTACAACTAAAGCGTTTTCTTCAGTTTCAATCGTACCCTCAAACTTACCATGATTTGTGTCATACTTAATTAAATGAGCTAATGTTTCTGGTGGATAGCTCGCATTAATAGCTACAATATTTAAACCCTCTTGAATAATTGCTTGGCGGAAAACCATACGACCAATTCGGCCAAAACCATTAATTGCAATAGAAACTGTCATTATATATAAAGCCTCCTGTATATCAATTCATTATGTTATCTATTCTCCAAATTAGTATAGCACAATTACTAAAAAGGTGAACACAATCTTTCAAGAAATAAAAAGTTCTTATTTTCAGAAAATAGTAGGAAAAGTGGAAGGCGCTCGTCCAGCTTTCGCAGACACTGGAGACTTCCGACAAACGTGCTTGCGCGTGCGAAGGAAGTTGAAGTGGCAAGAAAGCTAGCGCCTGGAACTAGACATCTAGAAAAGTGAAGGCGGCTCGCCAGAAATTCCGCCATTATCTCTTTAAATCCCGCCATTTTTAGGAATAATCCCGCCAACTTTCAACTTTATTCCGCCAATTATCGTGTAAATTCCGTCAACAACGAAAAACGAAAAACCCCTACAACTTAATGTAGAGGTTTTCCAGATGCATTATACAGCCCAATTAATTGAAGCGCTGCTAAATGACATTCCACTCACGTAAAATGCGCTCTAATTGTATTTTTGCATCTTCAATTGTACCGTTGTTATTAATTACCGCGTCCGCCCCCTGTTCCTTTACAGACAGTGGTAATTGAGAACGAATCCGCGCTTTTGCATCTTCTTCACTTAATTGATTGCGCTCCATTAGTCGTTTTAATTGCGTTTCTTCATCAACAGAAACAACTAAAATCTTTTCTACATAATGTTGGAGTTTACTCTCAAAAAGCAATGGTATATCCATTATGACCGTTTTTTCGCCATTTGTTACATACTCATCACGTTGACGTAACATCTCAGCTCGAATCGCTGGATGAATAATATCATTTAATACTTTTCGTTTTGATTCATCATGAAAAATAATAGAACCTACTTTTGCGCGATCCATTTCGCCATTTTCACTGATGACATCTGCACCGAATGCTTCCGCAATTTTTCGCAACGTTTCTGTTCCAGGTTCCACTACTTGACGTGCGACTAAATCCGCGTCAACAATTGGAATGTTATATTCTTTTAACATCTTCGCCACCGTACTTTTCCCACTTGCAATACTACCTGTTAACCCAATAATCATACTATCCCCCACACCCTTGCTAATGTTGACATTGAGGACAATATACGGAAGTTCGCCCACCAATGACCATCGATTTTGTTGAAGTGCCGCAATTCGAACAAACTTTCTTTCCGTACATTTTGAGACGATGTTGCATCCCGCCTGCTTCCCCATTGATATTACGGTAGTCAGAAATAGTAGAGCCTCCGTTATCAATACTTTCCTGTAAAATGTGCCGAATTACTTCAAACAATTCGATTTTTCTCTTATTACTAATTCGATTTGTTTTTCTTGCTGGATGAATGCTCATTTTAAATAAAGATTCTGTTGCATAAATGTTGCCACAGCCAGAAATAACCTGTCCATCCATTATGACTTCTTTTATTGGCTTATTTTGATATTTTGGCAGCTCACATTTAGCAAGAAAATAATCACATGCCTTTTCATCAAAAGGTTCTGGTGCCATTTGTAAAAGTGGTGGATGTTCATCTTCTTTTACCATAAACCGCATTTCGCCAAATCTTCGGATATCCGAATACACAAGAAGCTCACCAGTCGTTAAATAAAGAATCGCATGCCAATGTTTACGAAATTTCGCTTCTGTAATTTCATCCAAACTTCCTACGACAAACCAGGCACCCGTCATCCCTAAATGATTCACAAAAAGATAATCCACTTCATTTTTCATCAAATAAAAATAAATGTATTTCGACCGGCGTGTAATTTTTGCAATGTCCATCCCCTGTAACGCTTGTTCAAACAGCTCTGGCTCCATTGCTTTCACAATACATTGTTTTCCTTCTGCCCAAGATGTATAAATTGTTTTGGAAAGTTCCACATGATCAATGGTTTTTCCTTCTACTCTTGGGATGAGGGCCCGAACGACACCTTCTACTTCTGGTAACTCAGGCATATGTCCACTTCCTTATTTCGCATCGTACCAAGTGTTACCATATGAGAAATCAACTTTTAACGGAACCGAAAGCTCAATGGCATGTTCCATTACTTCTGGTACAATTCGTTCTAATATTTCAATTTCATCTTTTGGTGCTTCGAAAATTAACTCATCGTGCACTTGTAATAATAACTTCGATTGTAAACCTTCTTCTTTTAAGCGTGCATCCATATCAACCATCGCTTTTTTTATAATGTCTGCGGCACTTCCTTGAATTGGTGTATTCATGGCTGTTCGCTCTGCAAAGCTACGTAAATTAAAGTTTCGGCTCGTGATATCCGGTAAATATCTTCGGCGATTTAAGATCGTTGTCACATAGCCTTTTAATTTCGCGTCTTGTACGATATTGTCCATATATTCTTTAACACCAGGGAAGCTTTGCAAATATTTATCAATAAATTCACTTGCTTCTTTTCTTGTAATGTCTAAATTTTGAGATAATCCATAATCACTAATGCCATAAACAATTCCGAAATTTACCGCTTTTGCCGCGCGACGCATATTGGATGTCACTTCTTCCGCTGGTACGTGGAAAACATCCATGGCAGTACGCGTATGAATATCCATTCCTTGTCTGAAGGCATCAACTAAATTGGAATCATTCGACATATGCGCAAGCACACGTAATTCGATTTGTGAATAATCGGCTGCAAACAGCACCCAACCCTCTTGAGATGGAACAAAGGCTTGACGTATTCTTCTGCCTTCTTCTAGGCGAATCGGGATATTTTGTAAGTTTGGATCTGTTGAACTTAATCGCCCTGTCGCAGTAAGGGCTTGCTGGAATCGCGTATGCACTTTGCTATCTTCTTGATGGACTTCTTTCATTAGACCTTCAATATAAGTTGATTGCAATTTCGCAAGTTGTCGATAATCTAAAATATATTTTACAATCTGGTGCTCTGATTGAAGTTTTTCCAATACGTCCGCAGCAGTAGAGTAACCTGTCTTTGTTTTCTTAATGGCTGGCAATCCTAATTTTTCGAATAAAATAACGCCCAATTGTTTTGGTGAATTAATATTAAAGTTTTCACCAGCTAAGTCGTAAATTTCCGCCTCAAGAGAAGAGATTTTTTGGAGTAAGTCCTCTCCCATTTTCTCTAACGTTTCAATATTGACTTTCACACCTTCACTTTCCATCGCTCCTAAAATCGTAGCTAATGGCAGTTCAAGATTATAATATAATTCGAATTGTTCGTTTTCCTTTAGTTTTTCTTCCACAATCGGTTGTAACGACCAGATGGCAAACGCTTTTCTACAAATATGCTCTGCCAGTACGTTTTCTTCAGGAACCTTCCATTTTGCGCCTTTTCCATAAATCGTTTCATTCGCTTGCACATCTGTATAGCCAAATTCCTTTGCAAGCGTGGCAATGTCATCACCTGAAATGGCCGGGTTGGTAATGTACGAAGCAAGCAACATATCAAATTCTACACCGCGTAAGTTAATGTCCATTCGCTTTAAAATGGCTTGAGCTGCTTTACTATCGGACATATATTTTTTCTTTGTTTCATCTTCTAACCAAGTTTTAATTGCTTCGTTGCCATGCATGTTTTCGAATGAGACATAAAAACTGCTGCCCCCATCTGTAAAACCAAAACCTAGTATGCGACAAGTATGGTAATGTTCATTTTCTAGCTCCACATGAATGGCCATCGTGTCTTGAAGCATGTCTGCTGTTACGTTTTCAACAATTTCAAATTCAAGCGCTGCTGTTTCTTTTTCTTCCACTTGAAACTCACTTTTTTCAATTAGTGATTTAAACGATAGTTCTTGCCAAATATTTAATACTTCTTCTTCATTTGGTCCTGGATAGTTTAAATCTTCTAAAGAAATATCAATTGGTGCCTCAGTAAAAATTGTGGCAAGCTTTTTCGAAAGTTTGGCTTGTTCTTCATTTTCCACAAGTTTTTCTTTCATTTTCGATTTTTTCATGCCTTCAATTTGTTCATACAATGCTTCAACTGATCCGTATTCTTTTAATAATTTAATGGCTGTTTTTTCGCCAACACCTGGTACCCCCGGAATATTATCGGAAGCATCCCCCATTAAGCCCTTCATATCAATAATTTGAAGTGGTGTTAGACCATATTTTTCTTCAATATGGCTCGGCGTATACTTTTCAATATCTGTTATACCTTTACGTGTGATATAAACAGTTGTTTTATTAGTAGCTAGCTGCGTTAAGTCTTTATCACCTGAAACAATGATGACATCCATATCTTGTTCTGCTTGTTTTGCCAGGGTTCCAATGATATCGTCTGCTTCGTAAAGTTCTTTTTCATAGCGTTTTATTTGATATGCATCGATTAGTTTTCGTAAATATGGGAACTGTTCCGATAATTCTGGTGGCGTCTTTTGTCTGCCGCCTTTATACTCTTCAAATGATTCATGGCGGAAAGTCGTTTTGCCCGCATCAAAAGCTACTAACATTTTTGTCGGCTTTTCTTCTTCTACTATTTTTTGAAGCATTGTTGTAAAACCATACACGGCATTTGTATGGATCCCACTATCATTCGTTAACAATGGCAATGCAAAAAATGCGCGGTAGGCTAAACTATTCCCATCTAGTAATAGTAACTTTTCTTTTCCCATTCAGATTCTCCTTCATATGTAAAACGTAACTTTACAAAAGTGCTCTTTCTACTTTATCGTTATTGGTGCTTTTTTTCCATTATAAAACACGTATCAACCGTTAGACGATCAATACGTGTTTTAAAGTAATATTTAATTTTTATAGGAAGCTTTTTTTCGAGGATAAAAGATCTCCTCAAAGATAACCGTTATTAAAAATGCATTCATAAAGGAGATGACAAGGTATAGCGGCATACCACCTAACTCATAGACCATTAATGAGCGCCAAAACACTTCCACAAATCCTATTTGAGTAAAGAAAAAAATCATCCCAACGCCAACTTGCCATAAAGGACGTGGATCTTTTCGTTGATGAAATTTCAAAACTTTTTTAAAACTATTTCTAACTTCTTCTGCAATAAAAAGTGTTATAAAAAATAGCGGTAAGAATGTGATTGGTATATAGAAAATTTCAATTTTTGTCCACGTATATGGTGTTGGGGTAAATAAAGCAGTAATTGAACAAGCCATGATGAACGCTAACAATACATTTTGGATCCATTTATTTAGTTTGTTCACTGTTATTCCCCCTGTTCGTTTCTATGTAAATTACTATATTATTATAGCAAGAATTATATTATTTTAAAGTAGTAAATTATGTGAATTTAATAGAATCATATAAAAAACCACCTATTAAACGGTTTCCCGGATAATAGATGGCTTCAACTAATTGTTATTCAACATACCCTGATAACACACTTGCATAAGGTGAATCGGATGGTAAGATAATCATTGTATCTTCACCAATTGTTTGTTTATACGATTCTAATGTACGGTAAAGGGAATAAAACTCTGGGTCTTTCGAGAATTCACGGTTATAAATTTTCGCCGCTTCTGATTCCCCATCCGCTCGTATAAGTGCCGCTTCCTTCTCTGCTGTGGCTAGTAACTCCTGCACTTGTCTGTCGGTTTGCGCTTCGATACGATTTTTTTCTGCATCCCCTTCTGATAAATACTTTTGGGCAATAGATTCACGTTCTGAAATCATGCGCGTGTAAACAGACTGTTCGTTTTCTGCTGGTAAATCCGTACGACGAATACGAACATCCACTACTTCAATGCCAAAGTTTCCGTCTTTTAAAAACTCATTTACTTCTTTTGTGACTTGATCATTAATACTTCCTCGAGACGAGTTTTCATCATTAATAATTTGATCATAATTTAATTGACCCAGTTGCGTTCGAATAACAGAGTAAATAAATTCCTCCATACGCGATTCGGCATTAATGAGTGTACCCGCATTTGAAATTAACGCCTTTGGATCGGTCACTCGCCATACTGCATAATTATCAATAATGATTCGTTTTTTATCTAATGTATTAATTTCTTCTTCCGTCATATCATATGTCATTAAATTTTTCGGTAATGTCGTCACACTTTGGATAAATGGAATTTTAAAGTTTAATCCCGGTTCATTTTCGTATTTTACGACTTCTCCAAATTGACGAACGACACGATACTCATTTTCTTTTACAATATAGACGTTTGCTAAAAGAATAACTAATACCGCAAAAATCGCTGTTAAAATAATGGCTGACTTCGCAAATTGACGACCGTTAATTGGTTTCTTCCCTTTTTCTTTAATAATTTTTGCTTCTTTTATATCGACAACATCATCTTTTTTCTTTTTATTACCAAAGAGAGATTTAATAAATTTTTCTAAGTCGCCATCGAACTGGTTGTTATTGTTACTCATTGTTTGCCGCCCCCTTCCGTCGATTCTTCACCCGTTTTCGGTGATGAATTTGTCATTGGTTGAAGTGGTAAGTATTTCAATGTCTCTCCATTATCATTCATAATGTAAATTTGGGCACCTGGTAACACGGCTTCTAATGTCTCTAAAATTAAACGTTGACGTGTAATTTCTTTATTTCCTTCATACTGTTCATATAATTTTGTAAAGACCGCTACTTCCCCTTCAGCCTGTTGGATACGGGCAACCTTTTCCCCTTCTGCACGAGAAATAATAGCATCTTTTTCCCCTTGTGCTTCACTTAATTTTTGGTTTTCATATTTACGTGCTTCATTTGTTTTTGTATTTTTCGTTTCGCGGGCATCTGTCACTGCTGTAAAGGCCGCACGCACTTCCGCATTTGGTAGCTCCACATCTTGTAATTTAACCCCTAAAATACTTACACCAATATCGTACTTTTCAATTAACGTTACTAGTAAATCACGTGTATTCGCTTCAATATCGGCTTTTCCATCTGTTAGTGCATTATCAATTGTTGAACTCCCTATAATGGAACGAATGGCACTAGATGTGGCATTATGTAATATTTCTTTTGGATCTGCTGCATTAAATAGATATTTTTCTGGGTCTGTAATTTTCCACTGTACGACTAAATCTGTTAGTACAATATTTTCATCCCCAGTAATCATTTTAGTTTCATTATCAAACGATTCAATTTCACCATCTTTTGTTTGTTTGTAGCCAAATTGAAGACTGTATGTTTCTTTTGAAAGGACCTCTACTTTTTGAATTGGCCATGGTAATTTAAAATGTAAACCTGAATCCGTTATTGTTTCATCTGCATTACCAAAAGTGATTACAACTGCTTGTTCGGACTCATCTACGGTATACCAGGAAGTAAATACAGCAATTAACGCAACGACAGCGACAATCGACATTCCCGCGATTAACAATGTTCTTTTTACACTCATCTATATCCTCCTTACTCGGCTAACTTATGATTATCTTATTTACGGAAGTAATCGATAAAAAGTTTCAAAAAGTTTTAAAGACAAGTGATTTATTCGAAATATCGTTCATTCAATCCTCGAAAAAAAAGAAAATGCCCTTTTTGCTAGGACATTTTCAAATGGTTCACACTATGCACTTTTCGCACAAACTAAATCTGAAACAGGGGGTTTCTATGTTTAGAATAAAAGATTCGTATGAAGATAACGTAACAGGAATGTTAAGCAATTGTTAATTTCTTTTTTTACGTAAAGGAATATATACGATCATACAAGTTCCTTTTCCTACCGTACTATTCACTTGGATCTTCCCATAATGTGCTTCAATAATATGTTTTACAATGGCGAGTCCTAACCCCGTTCCCCCTGAATTACGACTTCGCGCTTTATCTACACGGTAAAAACGTTCGAAAACCCGAGCGATTTCACTTTTATCAATCCCCATACCTTCATCTTCTACTTCAACGATCCCGTACTCGTCGTTTTTCTTTATGCGTAACGTAATTGTCGTATTTTCAGGAGAATATGTAATGGCATTTGTAATAAGGTTCGTAAAAATTTGAATTAATCGGTTAAAATCTCCTGCCACAGTCACATCTCGTGCAATATCCACATTAAACTGCATATTTTTTTCATCCAGACGTGGACTTGTTAATTCCACCGCACGTATTAACACTTCTTGTAAACTCGTCGGCATAATTTTCACAGAGAAACCATGCTGTTCAAGTCTGGACAACTCCAGAAGATCTTCAATGAGCATTTGTAGTCGATTACTTTCTTGATGGATGATATCTAAAAAGGAAATGAGCATTTTCTCGTCTTTAAACGCACCATCTAATAATGTTTCCGAAAACCCTTTTATTGATGTAATTGGTGTTCGTAGCTCGTGAGATACATTGGCGACAAAATCTTTTCTTATTTGCTCAAGACGAATAAGCTCCGAAATATCATGCATGACAATAACGACACCTAACCAGCGACCATGCTCCCCAACAACTGGCGCACCATAGATTTGCTTATATTGGATTTCTTGATTCACTTCAATTTCAATTTGTTTCCGATAAGGTAATTCGGTTAAAAAGACATGGTCAATAAACTCTTCAATTCTTTTAGGTAATCCTAAAGTAAGAAAATTTTTGTCCTTCACTTCATCTAAATCTAGCTGAAACCCATCGAGAAATTGGCGATTTACTATGGATACTGTAGCTTCTCGATCAATCATAATGAGGGCGCTACCCATGTTTTCAATTAATGTTTTTAATCGTTCATTTTCAATTTCGCGAATTTTTTCGATTTCCTGTAAGTTGCGGGCTAATAAATTGACCGAGTTTCTTAATTCAACGATATTGGCAGGTCCAACTGCAAACGCACGGGAACGATAATTTCCCTTTGTTAATTCTCGAGCCGTCTGCGTAATGTTTTCAATAGGGTCTAACAAATTACGGATTAGTTTACCGTTAATTAAACAAATTAAAATAAAGGAAACCACTAATAAAAATGTAATAATAAATGCAAATTGTTTCTTTATATAATCAATTTGATCTGTATCTAAATCGATATTATTTTCGGAAAAGTAATTGACAATATAGAACGGAAAAAGCTGGCCTAAGACAAAGCCAAGGACAGCTAGAACGGAACCGGTTAGTATAATGTAAAAAAGAAACAACTTATTACCGTATGATCTCATATAGATTTTGGCTCCTCGAACTTATAACCAATTCCCCTAATTGTTTTAATAAATTTTGGTTTTCTACTATTTTCTTCAATCTTATCTCGCAAATGACTAATATGAACATCTACAATCCGTGTATCCCCTGCAAAATCATAATTCCATACAGCACTTAACAATTGATCTCGTGTAAGGACACGATTTTTATTTTCGAGTAAATGGATTAACAACTCAAACTCTTTCGGTGTAAATTCTAATGGAACATCATCTAAAAACGCTTCGAAACGTTCAGGAAATACTTGTAACTTGCCATAATGATAAACACTTTTTTCATTGTCGTCTTGTTCCTGCACTGGAGCTTGCGTAAATCTTCTCAGTACTGCTTTTACTCGGGCAACGACTTCTCGAGGACTGAACGGTTTCGTCATATAATCATCTGCCCCTAGCTCTAACCCAAGCACTTTATCGAATTCGTCGTCTCGTGCTGTTAACATAATAATTGGAATGTTGCTCTTTTGGCTACGTAATTCCTTACATACTTCCATTCCATCCATTGTAGGTAACATTAAATCTAAAATAATTAAATCTGGTGCATGTTCAAGTGCTGTTTCTAAACCTACTTTTCCATCATGGGCAAGTAATACTTCATAACCAACACGTTCTAAATTATATTGTAATAATGTTGCAATCGATACTTCATCTTCAACTACTAAAACTGTTTTTGTCATAAAAAACTTTCCTCCAAAATTGATTTGAAACCCCCATTTCAAATCAGTATGCATTTTTTAATCCGGAGGTAATACTTTTAAGACACCTTCGATTACCTGTATATTTTTTTCTTTAGAAGCTTTTACGTAAATATCGACTACATTTGAATGGACATCGACATGTTGAACTTCTAATACAATTTCAATCGTTTCGTAGTGAAACACTGGCTCTAAATAAACTAAATTTTGTTCCCGGATATGAGAACCAGGTCCAGGTAAATGTTTGGATATTGCAGAAGTGATGATTCCATTTAACATAATAATAGGTACCAGTGGCCGTTTATATGGCGTTTGAGCAGCATAATCGTGCTGAACATATAATGGATTACTATCATTCGTTAAACCTAAATATAACAATAAATCTTTATCCTCGATTTTTTCTGTTAGCTGTAACCTTTCACCAACCGTTATTTCATCAATCTTCTTTCCAATCTTTGTACCCTTTCTTAGTAACAATAAAGCAACCCCTTTATATTGAGATTACTTTCATAGTATCAATTTTTTCAGAAAATAACAATTAAAAGTGGAAGCGGCTCGCCTAGCTCGACTCTTTTGTGAAATTCTAATATTGCTTCGTGTTTGGCTAATATCTCCGCTGTTTTGTCTAATATTTCCTCTAATTTGGCTAATATTTTAAAATTTCAGCACCGCTCACTAGTATCCTAAAACAACAAAAAACGAGTGGGAACGAAAACTCCCACTCGCGCATCTATTCTATTCTAAAACAGACATTACGTCGCGTACTGCTTGAGCAGACAAATCTAATGCTGCTTTTTCGCTATCTGTTAATTCTAATTCAAAGATTTTTTCAATTCCGTCAGCACCAAGTAAAGTTGGTACACCTAAATAAATGCCATCGTATCCATATTCGCCTTCTAAGTAAGCGATGGAAGGTAGCACACGTTTTTGATCCTTAATAATTGCCTCAGCCATTTCAATCATCGCTGCAGCTGGAGCATAGTAAGCAGAACCGTTTCCTAATAAGTTAACGATTTCACCACCGCCAGTACGCGTACGTTGAACAATTTCTTCTAAACGTTCTGGTGCAATTAGTGTTTCAAGTGGGATACCACCAGCATATGAATAGCGAGTCAGTGGCACCATTGTATCACCATGTCCACCTAATACAAAGCCACGAATATCTTTCACTGAAATATTTAACTCTTCAGCCACAAAAGCACAGAAACGAGCTGTATCAAGGACACCAGATTGACCGATTACGCGATTTTTTGGGAAACCTGTTTCTTTATAAACAGTATACGTCATGGCATCTACTGGATTTGTTAAAACGATAATTGTTGAGTTTGGAGAGTATTTTGCGATTTCACTTGAAACAGATTTCATTACTTTTTGGTTGATTTGAACTAAATCATCACGACTCATTCCTGGTTTACGTGCAACACCAGCAGTAATGATCACTAAATCAGAATCCGCAGTATCCTCGTAGCTAGAAGTACCTTTTACATATGAATCAAACCCTTGAACTGGAGCTGCTTCCCACATATCTAATGCTTTTCCTTTTGTAGGATTTTCAGCTTGCGGAATATCAACTAATACAACATCACCTAGTTCTTTTTGAGCTGCTAAAAAAGCTGCCGTTGCACCTGTAAAACCAGCGCCGACTACTGAGATCTTTTTTCGTTTCAATGACATATAAATACGCTCCTTCGTTAATATGATAGTAAGTATCGTTATAAAAAAGGAAGAGAATTCGAAAATCCTCTTCCTTTAAACAATATTATTTTCATACAATTATTAACAATAGTCAACAATTAACCTATAACTTTTATCCATAAAATACTAATTGTTATGAAAATATCATACAATCCATTATTTTATGTCATTTCAATTAAAGGTTTTTAATTAATTCGTTAGCGAATTCAGAACATTTAACTTCAGTTGCGCCTTCCATTAAACGAGCGAAGTCATAAGTAACTACTTTAGAAGAAATTGTTTGTTCTACAGATTTTGTAATTAAATCTGCAGCTTCTTGCCAACCTAAGTGCTCAAGCATTAATACACCTGAAAGTAACACTGAAGATGGGTTAACTTTATCTAAACCAGCATATTTCGGAGCAGTACCATGAGTAGCTTCGAAAATAGCATGTCCAGATACGTAGTTGATGTTAGCTCCTGGAGCGATACCAATACCACCAACTTGAGCAGCTAATGCATCAGAAATATAGTCACCATTTAAGTTCATTGTAGCAACTACATCGAACTCTTTTGGACGAGTTAAGATTTGTTGTAAGAAAATATCAGCGATTGAATCTTTTACGATAACTTTGCCTTCAGCAACAGCTTTAGCTTGTGCTTCGTTAGCAGCAGCTTCGCCTTGCTCAGCTTTAATTGCATCGTATTGGTTCCAAGTGAATACTTTATCACCGTATTCGCGTTCAGCTAAATCGTAACCCCAGCTTTTGAATCCACCTTCAGTAAATTTCATGATGTTACCTTTGTGAACTAATGTTAAAGATGGACGGTTGTGTTTAATTGCGTATTCAAGTGCTGAACGAACTAAACGCTCTGTACCCTCTTTAGATACTGGTTTAATACCGATACCTGAAGTTTCTGGGAAACGGATTTTGTTAACGCCCATTTCAGTTTGTAAGAAGTTAATAAGTTTTTTAGCATCATCAGATTCTGCTTGGTATTCAATACCTGCATAGATATCTTCTGTGTTTTCACGGAAAATTACCATGTCAACATCTTCTGGACGTTTAACTGGAGATGGAACACCGTCAAAGTGACGTACAGGACGTAAGCAAACATATAAGTCAAGTTGTTGACGTAATGCTACGTTAAGTGAACGGATACCGCCACCCACAGGAGTAGTTAGAGGACCTTTGATTGCGATTAAGTATTCGTTAATTTTATCTAAAGTTTCTTGTGGTAACCACTCACCAGTTTGGTTGAATGCTTTTTCACCTGCAAGAACTTCTAACCATTCGATTTTCTTTTCGCCGTTGTATGCTTTTTCTACAGCTGCGTCAATTACGCGAGATGCTGCTGCCCAGATATCTGGACCAATACCGTCACCTTCAATAAAAGGGATTGTTGGGTTGTTTGGTACTTGAAGTACGCCGTTTTCTACTGCAATTTTACCGTTAGTCATGAATGTTGCCTCCTAAATAGATAAGTCTAAAACCATATTTACATAAATCAATCGGCGCAAATTCACGCCGACTGATTTATGCTAAAACACAGTCTTAGACAATTTTAGCATATTTTATAAAAATTATCGCTCATTAATTGGTACATATTTTTGCATTCCTGGTCCAACATATTCTGCACGAGGACGGATTAAGCGATTGTTTGCATATTGTTCTAAGATGTGAGCTACCCAACCAGATGTACGAGAAACAGCAAAGATTGGTGTGAATAAGTCATGCTCAATGCCTAATGAATCGTAAACTGATGCTGAGAAGAAGTCAACGTTTGCTGGAAGACCTTTTTGGCCAACGATCATATCATGGATTTTCACTGACATGTCATAAAGTTCTGGTTTACCAGTTAATTTAGTTAACTTTTCACTCATTACACGTAAATGTTTTGCACGTGGGTCACCTTTACGATATACGCGGTGTCCGAATCCCATGATTTTTTCTTTATTATCTAATTTACCTTGGATATAAGATTCAACATTATCAAGTGAACCAATTTCAGATAACATTTTCATTACTTGCTCGTTAGCTCCACCGTGTAAAGGACCTTTTAAAGCGCCTACTGCAGCTGTAACACCTGAATAAACATCTGATAATGTCGCTACACAAACACGTGCAGTAAACGTAGATGCGTTTAACTCATGGTCAGCATGTAATACTAATGCTTTGTTGAATGCTTCAATTTCGATTGGTTGTGGCTCTTTACCGTGTAACATATATAAGAAGTTTGCAGCATATCCTAATTCAGGTTTTGGTGCAATTGGTTCTAAACCACGACGGATACGAGAGAACCCAGTAACTACTGTTGCAATTTTCGCTTGTAGACGAATTGCTTTACGGTAGTTAGCTTCTGGAGACATTTCATCAGCTTCTTCATCATAAACACCTAATAAAGATACAGCTGAACGAAGAGCTGCCATTGGGTGAACTGATTCTAATGGGTACGTTTTAAATTGGTCGAAAATTGCTTGAGGTACTTCTGCATTTTCAGCTAAAGCCTTAGTTAGTTCAGCTAGCTCGTCTTCTTTTGGTAAACGAGTGTGCCAAAGTAAATAGACTACCTCTTCAAATGTAGCATTTTCAGTTAAATCATCTATGTCGTAACCAACATATGTAAGTGTGTCGTCGATAATTGAACTGATTTTTGACTCTGCCGCTACGATACCTTCCAAACCACGTGTTGCTGTCATAAAAAATCGCTCCCTCTAATAAATATTTTAGTTTGTAAGTGCTTTCTTTCTTTTTGAAAAGATGCACAAAAAAGTGTTCTGCTCATATGAACCTATAAGTAAATCGCTTACAAGAATCATTATAATAAATTTTGACGTCTTTGTGAATGAAATTAAATGAAATGAAGAAAAAAAAGCATAGAATATAAAAATTAAGAGTAAAAGAGAATTATTGGTATTATACGAGATATGAATTGCATAAAACAGAGGTGACAAATTTGAAAACGAATAAAATGAATAATTTTCCGTATAAAAGTACAATAAAATTTCTTATTTTAATTGTTTACTTCATTCTATTATGGCTTATTTTACCCGTTTCTATCGCTATATTTGCTGCGTATTTTCTTTATCCAGTCATCAACTTTTGTCATAAACGTTTAAAGCTACCATATGTAATTTGTGCTATTCTCATATCTATCTTAATTTTTATTACCTCCTATAGCTTTATATACATTACAATCCAAAGCATCATTTCTATTTATCCTGAAGTTAAACTCCAAGTACAAAATTTAAATATTTTAAATACAGGCAATCATATTTTACTTGAAACGATTTTCAATAAGTCCTTGTCCTATATTGATACAGCTATTATGGGACTAGCTAATATTTTGCAAGATATTTTAGGATACGTCATTGAACTATTTATATTTATTGTTGCCTTTTATTTTTCTTTATTTGAATCAAAACGTAACCGCTACTGGTTCTTCGTTTATGTACCAAAACAATATCGAGAAGAATGGAAACATTATTTTATTAAAGGTACGAGCCTTTTTGGGTATTTTTTATACGTTGAATTTCAACTGTTTATCATTACATTCTTTTTACTCAGCTGTGGACTTGCACTATTAGGATTTGAACATCCCGTCAATAAATCCTTTTTAATTTCTTTAGCAGATGCGCTTCCCTTCTTTGGTATTGGTCTATTTCTTATTCCAATAGCTATTTACTTTTTTGCGATCGGCGAGAAATTTCTATGCTCTGCGATTATCATTTTATATATTTTCATTCAATTAACGAGGCAAATTGCAGAATCCATTCTATGGGCATCTACATTTCACCTACGAACGGTACATACATTTTTCATAAGTGCTGCCTCGATTTTATTATTTGGTGTTTACGGAATCTTACTAAGCCCATTTTTATTTTTAATAGCCGTAAAGATCAAACAAAAATCTATTTATGAATAATGAAAACTTGTCCATTATTCATTTTCTTTCGTAACCATTGATAGATTGCTGGTTTAAATAACTTCCTCGTAAATGGGATTACGAGCATAAAACCTAACAAATCTGTTAAAAAACCAGGTAAAACCAATAAAATCCCACCAACAAAAATGAGAAATGTGTCAATCATTGCAGGTCCGGGTGGGTTCGACTCTGCCATACTATTTCTCATATTTTGGACAGATTGAACGCCCTGTTTTTTAGCTACCCAAATACCAATTACACTTGTAAACAAAATAAGAAGTAATGTATTGAAAACGCCGATATTTTTACCTACTACGATAAAAACCGCTATTTCGATAAGTACCGTTGCAATTACACTAAACAACAATTTCTTCAAGCAATTCCCTCCATACTTTAAGTTGTTCCTTTATTTAAATACGATTTCATAGCCTAAAAGTTTCACTTCCAACGAAAAGGGAGCGTCTTGGACTGGACGCTCCCTTTCAATATTATAACTAAGTATAAATTATCTAATTATTAATAATGTCTAGCTAGCTACAACCGCTTCCGCTTTTCTTATAGCACGCTTGCATGCCCTTTATAAATAACGCCTGTTTCTGCATCCATCGTAATTTCTTGACCATGTCGAATTAAAGTAGTTGCTTCTTTAACCCCTACGATTACTGGAATACCTAAGCTTAATCCTACCACTGCGGCATGGCTTGTTAAACCGCCTTCCTCTGTAATAATCCCAACGCAATTTTCAATAATTGGCATCATTTCGCGGTCTGTACTAACGGATACTAATATGCACCCATCTGTATCATAAGCTTGTGCTTCTTCAGCATTTTTTGCAACAATCGCTTTCCCAACAACCGAAAGTTTTCCAACACCTTGCCCTTTAGCTAGTAAATCACCAATCACGTGAACTTTCATAAGGTTCGTTGTTCCTGCTTCACCAACTGGTACCCCAGCAGTAATGATTACAACATCTCCATGATCTACATAACCATGTTTTAAAGATTCATCTACAGCTAATTCTAAGATTTCATCCGTTGTCGTAACTTTTGGCGTTACGATTGGTGTTACGCCCCAAACAAGGGTTAATTGTTGTGCAGTGGAGTGTTCATTTGTAATGGCAAAAATTTGAACACCAGGGCGATATTTTGCAATCATTTTCGCCGTATTTCCACTTGAAGTAGGAGCTAGTACTGCCTTAACCCCTAAATTAATGGATGTATAGGCCACTGCTTGTGAAAGAGCTTCTGTCATAGATGTTCCCTTTTCACGACTTCTTGTTGATACAATTGAACGATAGTCTAGTGATTTTTCAGTATACTCTGCAATTTTGTTCATTGTTCGAACGGATTCTACAGGATAGTTCCCTGCAGCCGTTTCTCCGGATAACATGATTGCATCTGTACCATCAATAATGGCATTAGCCACGTCTGACGCTTCTGCTCGTGTAGGACGAGGATTACGCTGCATCGAATCTAACATTTGTGTAGCAGTAATAACTGGTTTTCCTACTTGATTACATTTTCTAATTAACGTTTTTTGCACAAGCGGCACTTCTTCAGCTGGAATTTCCACACCTAAATCACCACGTGCAACCATCAAACCGTCTGAAACTTGAATAATTTCATCGATATGATCTACACCTTCTTGGTTTTCGATTTTTGGAATGATTTGAATATGACTTCCACCATTTTGTTCTAAAAGTTCACGAATTTCTAGAACATCACTAGCCGTACGAACGAATGAAGCTGCGATAAAATCGATTCCTTGTTCAATACCAAATAAAATATCTTGTGCATCTTTTTCTGTTATTCCTGGTAATTTAACTGAAACGCCTGGTACGTTAACACCTTTTTTATTTTTCAGTACGCCTGGATTTTCAACAATCGTCGTGATTAACCCTTTTTCATTATCTTTCGCTAATACACGAAGCTCGATTAGTCCGTCATCTAATAAAATACGATCGTTTTGATCCACATCATTAATTAGTTGATCATACGTAATGGAAAAGGCGTTTTCATTCCCTACAACTTCTGTCATCGAAATATCAATAACTTGTCCTTGTGTAAGATGTAACTCCCCATTTTCCATTGTATGGGTACGAATTTCTGGACCCTTTGTATCTAATAAAATACCGACCGTTTTATTTAACTTTTCTGCTACATCTCGGATTGTTGCAATACGTACGGCATGATCAGCATGATCTCCGTGTGAAAAGTTTAGTCTTGCTACGTTCATACCTGCTAATATAAGTTTCTCTAACATTTCTGGTGATTCACTTGCAGGACCTATCGTACATACAATTTTTGTTTTTCTCATTTTTTTCTCTCCGTAACATTAATTAAATTGAAAGTTCTTTAGATAATGTGTATAACGTCACATCTGCTTTATGTTTATTTATAAATACTTCTTCTATATCATAATCGATAATTTGGTGATTGTTGATGCCAATAGCACGGCCACTACGCCCTTCAAGCAAAACTTCTACTGCTTTTGCACCTAATCGGCCCGCTAACACACGATCTCTTGCAGAAGGGGACCCACCACGTTGAATATGACCTAATACAGACACTCTAGTTATAATATTTGCTTTTTCTTTTAAGATTTTCGCAAGCTCGCTACCGGACATTACACCTTCAGCGACGATAATAATACTATGTTTTTTCCCGCGAGCCTCACCACGTTTAATGCGATTGACTATGTCATCAATGTTATAGGACTCTTCAGGAATTAATATTGACTCTGCACCAGCTGCAAGACCAGCCCATAATGCGATGTCACCCGCATCTCTTCCCATTACTTCTACAACGAACGAATTTTCATGACTTGTTGCCGTATCTCGAATTTTATCGATTGATTCAATAACCGTATTAAGAGCTGTGTCAAACCCAATCGTATATTCTGTTCCTGGAATGTCGTTATCAATTGTTCCAGGCACGCCTACACATGGAAAGCCTTTTTGTGAAAGTGCATGTGCGCCACGATAAGAACCATCTCCACCAATAACGACTAGACCTTCTACATTGGCTTCTCTCATTTTTTCAATGCCTTGGTACTGATAGCGATCCTCTTTAAACTGAGGACATCTAGAGGAAAATAATTTTGTTCCACCACGTTGAATAATCCCACCAACCGAACCTAAATCTAATAATTCCATTCTTCCTTCGATGAAACCTTCATAACCGTGAAAAATCCCCATCACTTCAACACCATGATAGCTTGCTTTTCGAACGACTGCCCGAATTGCGGCATTCATGCCAGGTGAGTCTCCGCCACTAGTTAAAACTGCTATTCTTTTCATCGTTCTTATATCCTCCTAATAAATCTCTACTAAGACACATTAGCATAAAAACCAATCATTGTAATTATTTGAAGATTGCTATTACATTAATTTATTAAAAAATTTGCGATATCTTAATGTTTGACATATTTATTTGAAAATAAATCAATAATATTATTTTACCTTTATTAGAAAAAAACGACAAAACTCTTTTTTCCATAAAAGGGAGGGAAATACGAATTTACCCTTTTATAGAAACAATAGCACCTCGACCATTCAAGCGGCCGAGGTGTATTTTTAAACTTTTACTTTTTTATAGATCCTCTAATTCTATATATTGTCCAATTTTTCGAAACTTATCATAACGACTTTCTACTAATTCAGTTTCTGTTAATGTAGACAATTGTTGTAGAGCATTAGCCAGTACATCTTTTAGGAATGCTGATTGTGCTTGCAAATCACGGTGCGCTCCGCCTGCTACTTCTGGAACAATATCATCAATGATGTCCATTTGCTTTAGGTCACCAGCCGTAATTTTCATCGCTTCCGCTGCCTGTTTTGCTAAAGACGCATCCTTCCAAAGAATAGAAGCCGCACCTTCTGGAGAAATAACGGAATAGGTTGAGTTTTCAAGCATATAAATTTTATTTGCAACGCCAAGTGCTAATGCACCGCCACTACCACCTTCTCCAATAACAACACTAATTACAGGTACTCTTAAACCAGCCATCTCAAACAAATTTTTAGCAATTGCTTCACTTTGACCGCGCTCTTCCGCTGCTTTTCCTGGGTACGCGCCTTTCGTATCGATAAAACAAATAATAGGGCGATTAAATTTTTCCGCTTGTTTCATTAATCGTAGTGCTTTTCGGTACCCTTCTGGATGAGGCATCCCAAAGTTACGACGAATATTTTCTTTTGTCGCTTTACCACGTTGATGGCCAATAATTGTGATAGGTTGTCCTTCAAAAAACGCTATACCACCGACAATTGCTTCATCGTCCCCATAGAAACGATCCCCATGTAGTTCAATAAAGTCTGTAAAAATTTCTTTTACGTAATCTAATGTTGTTGGTCTAGAAGGATGTCTTGCTACTTGAACACGATCCCAAGGTTGCATATTGGAATAGATTTTAGATTCGAGTTGTATGAGCCGAGTCTCTAACGTTTCAATTTCATCACCCATATCAACATCCGCATTGCTAGCGATTTCTTTTAACTCGTTAATTTTTTCGCGAAGTTTTACAACCGGTTCTTCAAAACCAAGTGCTTTAGACATAAGCAATACCTCCTTTACGATGGATCTTTACAATCGTACCAACATTGTCTTTCATTTCTTTACGATGGAAAATTGCATCGAGCTGCCCATGTGCTAGTAAAAACTCTGCTGTTTGGAAATCATCCGGCAGTTTTTCACGAACGGTTTGCTCAATAACACGACGTCCTGCAAATCCAATTAAAGCTTGTGGTTCAGCAATATTAATATCCCCTAAAGATGCAAAGCTTGCTGATACTCCGCCTGTTGTAGGGTGTGTCATAATCGAAATAAATAGGAGCCCGTGCTCACTATGGCGTTTTAACGCAACACTTGTTTTTGCCATTTGCATTAAAGAAATAACGCCTTCCTGCATACGCGCCCCACCACTTGCAGTAAATATAATAAATGGCAATTGGTACTCTGTCGCTTTTTCAATGGCTCTTGTTATTTTTTCACCAACAACTGACCCCATTGATCCCATTCGGAAATGAGAGTCCATAATGGCCACAACGACTTGTTCTCCTTTTACACTCCCCATACCTGTAAGAACGGCTTCATTAAGTCCTGTTTTTTGCGTATCAATTTCCACTTTATCAAGATAAGATGGGAATTTTAATGGGTTAGAAGTTCTTAGGTGATCATCAAAGGACTCAAATGTTCCTTCATCAATAAAAATATCTACCCTTTCCCACGCGGTCATTTTATAATGATGGTCACAATTCGGGCATACTTTCAGGTTAGTTTCTAATTCCTTCGTTAAATAAATCTTTTTACATTCCGGACATTTAGTCATTAAGTCCGCTGGAAAGGAGTTTTCTTTATTACGTTCAACTAGGATGCCTTTATTTTTCTTCTTGTTAATCGATAATAGATTTCTTATCGCCACTGCACTTCCCCCTTATAGATCGTTTTTCATATGCTTGTTTTTAAAATATCCATCCATTGTTCATATGCGTCAAATGCTTCTCTTTCATCTCCCATTTGCAATGCTTGTAAGAGCCTTTGAAGAACAGGCTTCTCCTCGTCTACTGTGAATTGCTTTAATGGTTTTGTACTATATGCTGCGAGTTGGAGCCAAATTTTTAAAGCTAGTCGATTGCCCGATGCAATGAGTAACTCTCTTAAAATATGATCACGTACTGTATCTTCATCTTCTTCCAGATTATTAAATAAACTTTCCCAGACAGGTAGTTTTCTTAATGTTTCCTTAGAACAGATTACTCGAATTGCTTCTCTTTCATGCATTTTTCTTGTTGTATGAACGTCTTCAATTGATTTATTTTCTTGTAAAATGAAGGATGCTAATATTTCTACTAATTGATGTGATTGAAAGGATGCTAGAAATGTCCCCCCACCATGTCGTGTTTCGATTAAACCTAATAATTCTAAGCTTCGCAACGCTTCACGAACTGAAGAACGACCGACATTTAACCTTTCTGAAAGTACCCGCTCGGATGGTAATTTATCACCCGGTTGAATATTTTCAAGCTTAATCAGTTCTCTTAATTGACTTACAATCTCTAAAAATACTTTTTTATTTTCTTGTTTTTTATCCATAAGCCCCCCGAAAGTCACGGTAAGAAAAGCGGAGGGCGCACGTTAGCTCCGACAACATCCGTAACAATCAGCAAAGGACGATTGTTATCCATAGTGGTGATTTAGAAGTTGCCCTAGGAGCTAGCGCCTGCAGCTAGACACTTTTCAAACTCCAGAAAATTATATTTCGTTCTTTTTGTTAGAAATTCCTTTTCTACATTCAATTAGTTATCGAACAAAAAGTGGTCTGACCACTTTTTATTAGAATACATAATGACCCTCTCTTTGTAAAGAAAAAACTGTGCGTTTTTGCACAGTTTTTTATATTTCTTTCTTAACTTTTCTCGTTTGAGTGAATATTTTTCAATATTTTAACTTTTATTTGCGGAATCCCATTTCGGAATTCTAACAGTCCATCTATATAAACAATTTGATCTTTTTTCATCCATCCAATGACTTCATTGTATTGTTTTGGAAAAAGGGTAATAGAAATCGAACCATATTCATCTTGAACTTGTACAAAGGCCATCAATTCTCCCTTTTTCGTACGAATTTGACGAATATCTTCAACCATCGCCACGATTTTTACAAATGAATTTGGTCGTGCTTTTACTAAACTTTGCGTTGATGGATGAATTCCATCCCATTTATTTCGTTCGAGTGCTACAGGATGTTCAGACAAATAAAATCCTAAAACCTCTTTTTCGAATTGAAGTTTCTCTTTTTCTGGCATAGGCGGCGCTTCAATATATTTTGGTTTTCCAAAAATAAACCCTTCCGATGAAAATAAATCACTTTCTTCTGTCGGTCGAACAATTTTAGCATGTTTTTCAGCTGCTTCAATGGTCGCAAGTAGAGTTGATCGTTCTTTATTAAAATCATCCAATGCCCCTGATTTAATTAATGGCTCGATCACTTTCCCATTAAAATAAAGTGCACTTAAACTCACAGCCAAATCAAAGATGTCTTCAAATGGTTGTTGCCTTGACTTTCGTATTTCCATAAGCTTTTGTAAAAACGGCTTAGGAAGTCCTTTAATGGCCGACAAACTAAATCGAATGTTGCCATTTTCAACGGTGAACAATCGATGGCTTTTCGAAATAGAGGGTCTTAATACTTCAATCCCTTTATTTCTAGCTTCGAGTATGAGTTGAAAAAGTTTTTCTTGGTTACCTGTAAAATTAATCATTAAACTAGCATAGAAGTTTGCAGGGTAATGGGCTTTTAAGTAAGCCATTTGATAGGAAATTAAACTATACGCAACAGCATGACTTTTTGGGAAGCCGTAATCAGCAAATCGTACAATTAACGCATACACTTCTTTTGCCACATGTTCTGGAAAACCTTTTGAAATGGCCCCTTTGACAAAGGCAAATTGTTGTTCTTCTAACACTTCTCTTTTCTTTTTACTTACAGCCCTTCTTAACAAGTCGGCTTGTCCAATTGAAAAACCCGCCATTCGATGGGCAATTTGCATAATTTGTTCCTGGTAGACGATAACACCATACGTTTCTTTTAAAATCGGCTCTAGTACCGGGTGTGGCATTACAACAGGCTCTACGTTTGCCTTCCGTTTTGCATACACTGAAATAAATTCCATTGGACCAGGACGGTAAAGAGCATTCACCGCTACAATGTCTAAAAAATGCGTTGGTGCAATTTCTTTTAAAGCATTTTTCATTCCATCTGATTCAAGTTGGAAAATACCTGTTGTATCCCCTTCCCTTAAGAGCTGAAATGTCTTTTCGTCATTAAGGGGAATTTGGTTAAAATCGATTTCTTTTTTCGTTGTGTAAGAAACGGATTGTTTTATATTTTCTAAAATTGTTAAATTACGAAGACCTAAAAAATCCATTTTTAACAAGCCGACGTTTTCCACTTCTTGCATTGGCCATTGAGTTAAATAAATGCCATCATGTCCTTCTTCAATCGGTACAACCTCCACTAATGGAACAGGACTTAACACAACACCTGCTGCATGGGTCGAAGCATTTCGAGGTAACCCCTCTAACTTTTGTGCGGTAAAAAACCATTTTCTTCGTAATGGTTCTGTGTCAACCCAAGAACGAAAAGCTTCAGAAGAACGATATGCTTCTTGTAACGTCACTCCAGGTTTATTTGGAATTAATCTTGAAATCATCGCCAATGTTTCGCCTTCAAAATTAAACATGCGGGCAACATCACGGGCTACTGCCTTTGCTGATAACGTCCCAAAGGTAATAATTTGCGCCACATATTGCTTACCATATTTATTCGCCACATATTGAATAACTTCCTGTCTTTTTGTATCAACAAAATCGATATCAATATCAGGTAACGTGATTCGTTCTGGATTTAAAAAACGTTCAAAAAGCAAGCCATATTTCAACGGATCCACTTGTGTGATTTGGAGACAATACGCTACAAGAGAACTCGCAGACGAACCTCGACCAGGACCTGTTAAAATTTTGGCATGACGAGCAAAATTCATAAAATCAGCAACAATTAAAAAATAGTCTGCATAACCCATGGAATTAATAATATTCAATTCATATTTTAATCGCTTTAAATAATCGTCACCTGGATGATCTGTTTGTAACCGTTCTTTTAAACCGTTATATGCTAAATGGGTAAGTACGTTTTCAGCATTCTGTTCCGGTTGAAGGGGATACTTTGGCATAAAATGACCGTGATTCGTTAGTTCAACCTGGCAACGAAATAAAACGCTCTTACTCTCCTCAAGCCAAATTGCTCGATCCTGAAACCATGTTTCCCATTGTAATGTTGTTGGAACGTATTGCGTATCGTTTCCTCGTTGTACTGCATCGCTTAATTTAATCCCAGTCTCAATGGCTCGAGCTACTTCATATGGAAAATGGTCCTCAGGTTGCATATATAAGCATTCATGAATAGCCATACATTTTATTTGTAGGTGTTCTGCTACAACCGTGGCTTTATTTTCGTATGGTGAAATAAATCCTCCACTACGAGAAATGCCGAATAAAAGGTCTTCATGGAAAATATTGCGTATTTGTTGGATGAATTGTAGATTTTCGTCTTGTAACCAAATAGCATTTTCTTCAAAAACCGGGAGAATCGCCATGCAACCTTTCGCATACGCTGCGAGCCATCTAACCGGCAGACTTTCATCTTCACGTATGGAGATACTACTGCTTATTTTTAGTAAGTTTTTATAACCGTCATTTGTTTTCGCATAAATGATGACGGGCATCGTCAGTTCATTTGTAATTTGAACCTTTGTGATAAGGCCAATTACCGGATGAATCCCTGCATTTTTCATTGCATACCAAAAAGGCAAAAGCCCGTACAATTTTGAATTGACCATTGCACAAGCTTCTACCTTTTGATTTTGTAAAAATGGGATGAGCTCTTCGATACGAATAGTACTCTTTAAAAGGTCAGCACTTGTTCGTATTTGTGGATATACAACTGTCAAACTTCATCCCTCCATTATTATTTATAGTCACGACAAAGTATTTTTAAATCTTCAATTGCACGGTCTACTTCTTCCCATGTATGAACCGTTGCACCCGAAGCAAGAGGATGGCCGCCACCATTATATTTTTTAGCTAATTGATTAATGATCGGTCCCTTCGAACGTAAACGAACGCGGATTTGGTCTTTTTCTTCTATAAAGATTAACCAAGCCGTTACCCCTTTAATATTACTAAATGAACCAACTAACAAGGATGTTTCAGATGGTGTTACTTGGAATTTCTCTAATATTTCTTTTGTTAGTTTAATATAAGCTGCACCATTTTCATCCATACTGAAGTTTTCATACATATAGCCTTGCAAATGTAATAGATTCGGCTCTTTTTCATACATACTATTAAAAATCTCATTGCGATCAAAATTGTAGCGAATCAATTGACCTGCAACTTCAAATGTTCTCACTGTAGCACTTGGGAATAAAAATCGGCCTGTATCTCCTACGATACCTGCAAAGAGTAAACGAGCTGCTTCATCTGGTAATACCCAACTTTTGTATTTGACACCTTCTGAATAAAGCTCATAAATCATTTCACTACAAGAACTTGCATTTGTATCCACCCATAATAAATCACCATACGCATCGTCATTTGGATGATGGTCGATTTTAATAAGGTACGCGCCATTTGGATAACGGCGATCATCAATGCGATCTGTATTGGCAGTATCCGTTACGATAATTAAGGCATCCTGATAAAATGCATCATCTACTGTATCTGGATGGGCTAAAAACGTTAACGTCTTCTCGTGTTCTCCCACGGCATAAAACGTTTTATTCGGATAATTTGCTTGTAAAAGGTGTTTTAAGCCAAATTGAGATCCATATGCATCTGGATCTGGTCGTACGTGACGATGAATAATGATTTTGTCGTATTGTTCAATTGTGTCGATGATTTGACGTTTCAAGTGGATTTCCTCCTGATGATTTTAATTTTTGTTATATCTGTTAGCATTTTTTTATAAAAATCGTTACAATATTATCAGTGCTTTTGTGGGAGGTTCAAATAATGTTTTTTAATTTCTTTTTTTTAACGTTAATTATCTTATCATTTGTAGCTTATTTTTATTTTAAAACAAAACAATTCCGAGCTACATTACCAATTAGAAAAAAGTGGTATAAAGCGCAATCAGGCGTAGCGTTAGGCTGCTTTTTAATTTCATTCGGCTGCAATGCGGGCGTTGTCCATCCAACATTGGTAGGTTACGGAATCGGGGCAATTTTTGTTATATTTGGTTTTATGTATGCATTTTCACAGTTTAAACGTGTTCGCCACGAAGGACGTTTTGTTAAAGAAGAATATGAATTAAACAAATAAATTAGAAAAGCGGAAGGTGCTCGCCCAGCTCCGAAAACAACTGACCGACAAAAACGCCACATCGGTGCTCCTGCGATTACTCGTCGCAAAGTGTCTTTGTGGCATTGTCGGCACTAGCACGTCCATGTGCGTCAGAAGAATCGTCGAAAGGACGCTTTTTGTCCTTGAAGGCGATTTGCGAAGTTGTCGAGGAGCTAGCACCTGTAGCTAGACACTGTTAGGAGGCTGACCCAAACAATACGTTTGAGTTAGCCTTTTTATCTTCATTCAGCAAATAAATATTAGCTGAATGAAGATCGAGCCTCGGACTGATTATCGTTCTAATAACTGGAACATCATCATTGCTTTCCCTACAAGTGTATTGCCATTAAATATATCAAAATCCATTTTAACAAATTTACGACTCATATCTAAAATATGAGGCACTACAGTTAAGACGCTTTCCATTTGGATTGGCTTAATAAAGTAAATGGTCATATTTTCTGCAACAGCATCGCCACGTTTTCGTCTTTTCAGTGCAAAGGCCCCTACTTCGGCTAGTAACGTTGTAAATGCACCATATGAAATCGCTCCATAATGATTTGTCATTTGAGGAGTAACGGTAAACTCCACAACGACATCCTCTTCACCCATTACTTTCATTTCACTTTTCACAAGGTCATCAATTGTTTCGCCATGTTGCGGTTGTCTTTGTGCATGTTGCAATGCCTTTAAGACGTCCTGGCGACTGATTACTCCTTGAAGAATCCCATCATCATTTACAATAGGAAGTAAGTCAATCCCTTCCCAAATCATACGGTGACCTGCTGAGGCAACACTCGTTTTCATGGATCCGGAAATTGGATTTTTCGTCATCACTTTATCAATCGGTTCGTGATCTTCTTTTCCAATGACGTCTTTTACGGTTACCATACCGACTAATTTATTCGTATGGGTTAATACTGGAAATGCGCCATGGGATGTTTTCATATTTAAATTTTGGAAGTCAGCAATGGAATCCGTATTTCTTAATGTTGCTGTTTCCTCCATTGGGATATAAATATCTTCTATTAATAAAATATCTTTTTTGATTAGTTGGTCATAGATTGCACGGTTAATCATCGTTGCTACTGTGAACGTATCATAACTAGAGGAAATAATCGGCAACTCTAACTCATCAGCTAAGCGTTTATTTTCTTCGGTTGTATCAAATCCACCCGTAATTAAAACCGCTGCACCTGCTTTTAAGGCGTTTTGATGTGCTTGAATACGATTCCCAACAATTAGAAGACTTCCAGCATCAGTATAACGCATCATATCATCAAGTTGCATAGCACCAATAACGAATTTCGTTAATGTTTTATGTAACCCTGCCTTCCCACCTAACACTTGTCCATCTACTATATTTACAATTTCAGCAAAGGTTAAACGTTCTATATTTTCTTTTTTCTTTTTTTCGATTCGAATCGTTCCAACACGTTCAATGGAACTCACTAACCGGCGATTTTCAGCTTCCTTAATTGCACGATAGGCAGTACCTTCACTAACCTGCATTTCCTTTGCAATTTGTCGAACTGATATTTTATCGCCAACAGGTAATGACTCGATATATTGTAAAATTTTCTCATGTTTTGTTGACATGGTTATCACCTATTCCCATCTATCTTTCCTTGCCATAAGTGTATCACATTTCAATTATGTATAGTGATGATTGGAAGGTCTATTAGGTGAAAAAATTAAGAAAGTAGCCTAATGTAAAGGTACTTTCTTAATTGGAGAAATTCATCTTAAAGAACTACTTTATCACCAGCATTTAAAATTTGAACGTTACTATCCTTCACTAACTCTGCAAATTTCGTCGGATCTTGGCTAATGATCGGGAATGTATTGTAATGTATCGGTACAACATGTTTTGGTTTTAACAATGAAACTGCATAGGCTGCATCTTCAGGACCCATTGTAAAATTGTCTCCAATTGGTAAAAATGCTACATCAATTTCATTACGATCGCCAATTAATTTCATATCACCAAATAATGCTGTATCGCCTGCGTGGTAAATCGTTAAACCTTCCGCGTATAGCAATATACCGCCTGGGTTACCTGTATTAATCATTTCATTGTTCTCTGTTTCATAGACAGAGCCATGGAATGCTAACGTATATTTCACCTTCCCGAATGGAAACTCATATGCGCCCCCTACTCCCATTGGATGTGCATTAATACCTTGTGATTGTAAATAAACAGCTAATTCATTTAGCGCAATAACGAGGGAATTATTTGCTCTTGCTAATTCAATTGTGTCTCCTACATGATCGTTATGTCCATGTGTCAGTAGAATAACATCTGGCTTTTCTTCTGCTACCTTCAAATCAGTAAGGCTATTTCCATTAATAAACGGATCAATAATTATGTTCGCATCGCTTGTTTTAATTTTAACTACAGAATGTCCATGATAAGAAATTTCCATCATTTATCCTCCTTATTCATCACTTGCATCCTTTTTTAAATTCGTCTTTCAGAGGTTTATTTCCTTCTTTTTGCTATACTATATTAGGTGAAAACATCTTCATTAATTGTATATCCGAGGAGGATTTTGATATGGATAAAATAGTAGAACTACAAAAATATTTACAAACAAACAACTATGATGCGGCATTGATCACGACACCTGATAATGTTTTTTACGTGTCCAATTTTAAAAGTAATCCCCATGAACGCCTACTTGGTGTGATGGTTTTCAAAGATGCACCACCTTTATTAATTTGCCCACAAATGGAAGTTCCCGATGCTCGTCAAGCTGGTTGGCCATATGAAGCAATTAGTCATTTAGATACAGATAATCCATGGGAAGTGCTAAACAATGCCATTACATCACGAGGAATCACACTTTCTAGTTTAGCCATTGAAAAATCTCATTTAACGGTCGAACGTTTAGAAGCGTTGCAACAGTTATATCCCCAAGCGAATTTTATCCGTTTAGATGATAAAATAAACGAAATGCGTGTGATTAAAGATGATGTGGAACTAGAAAAAATGCGCCAAGCTGCGAAACTAGCAGATTATGCAATTGAAGTTGGATGTAAAGAAATTGCTGAAGGAAAAACAGAGCTGGAAATCTTAACAGCGATCGAAAATGCCATCAAAGAAAAAGGATATACTATGTCCTTTGAAACGATGGTACTTTCTGGCCCTAAAACGGCAAGCCCCCACGGTACACCAGGGAGCCGCAAAATTCAAAAAGGCGATATGATTTTATTCGACTTAGGCGTTATTTACGATGGCTATTGTTCAGACATAACAAGAACAGTCGCATTTGGTGAACCTTCCGAGGAGCAAAAGTCAATTTATCATGCAGTCCGAGCAGCCAATGAAAATGCAATCAACGCTGTAAAACCAGGGATTCGCGCAATGGATTTAGATAAAATCGCACGAGATACGATCACCCATGCAGGTTTTGGTGAATATTTCACACACCGCTTAGGTCACGGTCTTGGAATATCCGTTCATGAATTTCCTTCTGTAACGGGGACAAACGAGATGGAGCTTCTACCAGGCATGGTCTTTACAATCGAGCCTGGTGTATATAAAGAAGGCGTAACAGGTGTTCGAATAGAAGATGATGTTGTTGTTACTACAAACGGTGTGGAAGTATTAACAAAATTTACGAAAGAACTTCTCGTACTTTAAATAATAGATTAAATTATTAAGCTGCTTTGGCATCCCAAAGCAGCTTTTTCATTACTGTAACATTGTATCTACCGGTACATACTCACGCCCTTGATCTTCTGCAACGGCTTTATAAACAACATATCCATTCAATGTATTAATACCTTTTTTCAATGCTTCATTATCAATACACGCTTGTTTATAGCCTTTATTTGCGATTTGCAATGCATACGGTACTGTATTATTTGTTAAGGCAATTGTAGATGTTCGCGGTACGGCTCCTGGCATATTGGCAACTGCATAATGAACTACACCATGTTTAATATAAATCGGGTCATCATGCGTTGTGACGCGGTCCGTCGTTTCAAAACTTCCTCCTTGATCAATTGCTATATCAACAATAACTGATCCCGGACGCATCGACTTGACCATTTCTTCTGTTACCAATTTAGGCGCTTTCGAACCTGGTATTAATACGGAACCAATGACTAAATCTGACTCTTTTACCGACTCAGCAATATTATAAGGATTCGAAATTAATGTTTGAACAGAGTGACCGAAAATATCTTCTAATTGACGGAGACGCTCAGGATTTACATCTAAAATTGTTACATGAGCACCCATACCTACTGCTACTCTAGCTGCATTCGTTCCAGCCATCCCACCACCAACAACCGTTACTTTGCCACGTTGAACACCGGATACACCACCTAAAAGTATGCCTGTCCCACCGTTCATTTTTTCTAAATATTGTGCACCAATTTGCACCGACATTTTCCCAGCTACTTCGCTCATTGGTGTCAGTAATGGTAAAGATCGATTTGGGAGTTGAACAGTTTCATAAGCAATTCCTACAACCTTTTTATCTAGTAAAGCCTGTGTTAATTCAAACTCAGGAGCTAAATGTAAATAAGTAAATAAAATTAATCCCTCATGAAAATACACATACTCAGACGAAATTGGTTCCTTTACTTTCATCACCATTTCTTGAGACCATGCTTCTTCTGCTGTATAAACTATTTTCGCTCCAGCAGCAATGTAATCTTCGTCCGTAAAGGCTGATCCTAGTCCGGCACCAGTTTCAATAAAAACTTCATGACCAGCACTTGTAAGCGTTACTACTCCAGCTGGTGTCATTGCTACTCGGTATTCATTGTTTTTGATTTCCTTTGGTACTCCAATCTTCATCACCGATACACTCCTTGTTGTAAAAATTCATAAACCAAATACACCTTGGCAACTTGCATTCAGATTTTAAACAGCAATCTAAACTCACTCTAAATCTGTCTTTTGCCAGAGGTTTTCACTTCATTTCTATCGGGTGTAAAACCCAATAAACTCTTAACCTATTTTTCAAACAACTTCCGCTACAAATCGTAAGGAATTTTTGAAAAATTGAAGGTAAAACTATCATATCAATAAATCAAAAAAAGATTAAGTTTAAATGAATAATAATTTAAAATAATTCAAATACAAAGTTAATTACTGTGAATATAGTAAATTAGTAAATAATAATATTTAAAACTTTATACTGATCACTTCTAAGAATATTATGTTGAAAAACGACAATTCTATGTTTTTAATTAGAAATATTTGTGAACTATTAACTAAATTTGTTAATACATATTTTAATTATTTTACCATCTGATATAATAGAGTATATCTCAAAGGGGGAATTAAAATGACTCACTATAAAAGTATTGTAGTAGCGGTAGACGGTTCTAAAGAAGCTGAATACGCATTTAAAAAATCAATCGATGTTGCAAAAAGAAACCAAGATGCTAAATTAAATTTAGTAAACGTAATCGACACTCGTTCGTTTGCAGCAATCGAAGCATATGATCGCTCAATTGCTGAACGTGCACAAAGTTTTTCAGAAGAATTATTAGCTGGCTATAAAAAACAAGCTGAAGATGCTGGCGTTAAAAATGTAAACGTTGTAATTGAATACGGTTCTCCTAAAACAATTATTACAAAAGAGCTTTCTAAATTAGTAGATGCAGATTTAATCGTTTGTGGTGCTACTGGTTTAAATGCGGTTGAACGTTTCCTAATTGGTTCTGTTTCAGAAGCAATCGTTCGTTCATCACAATGTGACGTTTTAGTTGTTAGAACACCTGATAATGACTAATTAAACAAACCAGAGGAATTCAATTTCCTCTGGTTTTTATTTTAAATAAAGAAGCGAACATCTTATTTAACACAAAAGATGTTCGCTCTTTTTCATTTATTTGTTTTCTTTCCACATTTGCACTTTTTCAAAGAACATCGAAAGTGCTTGTTTATTGGACATATTCGGAACTTTCGCTAACAATACTTCTCGAGGAGCTCTTAACTGCTTACTTTGCTTTTGCAAGATTAACATGCTCTTCTCATGAGCTTTTGAAGCAAATAGATTTTCTGGCAACTGAATTACAGCCTGAATCCATACTTGCGTTTTTAAAAATTTATGTAGTTCTTTTGCCTGCTCTGTCTCAAACAAGTTGGCAGGGATTAAGAAAAATAGAAGGCCGCCTTCTTTCGTATGATTAATCGATTGCTCAATTAGTAAATGATGTGCATAGCTCATTCCTTCATGGGCACACAATTCATAATCAAGTGCCACGTCCTCGTTTGGATAATACCCCACTGGCAAATCGCAAACAACTGCATCTACCGGATCAACAAGCATTTTTTGCAATGCATCTTGATGGTAAAGCAGTACAGGCTGTTCAATTAATTCAGCCGTATCCGCAGCTAGACGAATTAACAACTCATCTACTTCGATACCCGTTGCTGCTGATACTTTCCCATTCAGTAAGTTCATTACTGTAAAAAGTAAATTCCCCGTACCAACTGCTGGGTCTAAAATTGAGATTTCATTTTGCTTTAAATGCACTTCGAAAAACTGCTCTACAAAATAACCAACAAGTAGCCCAAGTGTGTCAGGTGTCATTTGATGATTTGGTTGAGAAGTTTTTCTCATTCCTTTTAAAATAGCAATTTGAATCGCTTTACGAATATCTTCTTTTGTCGCATCTTTTCCTACCCATGTTTCTTTTTCTTCGAGGGCATCCTCAAGAGCAAGTAAGATTCCATCTAAAAAAGAGATGTTTTCGGATTGCTCATAGTTTATTGTCTTTTCATTAATATACGAAAATATTTGTTCAAATTTTTCCATCATAGACTCCTTCTGAAATGAACAACCCACTCAGTAGTTTGAGTGGGTGAACATGTACTTCATATTTTTCATGCTTATTAAGCCTATCTTATACTTAAATAGTACTACAAGTATCCATGGAAAAACAAATTATTTCGCCAATGCCTCTTTCACCGCGTCGATAGCAGCTTCGTAATTTGGATGGCTTGTCCCCTCAGGAACATACTCAACATAAGTCACTGTATCATTTCGGTCAATTACAAATACGGCACGTGCAAGCAGACGGTTTTCTTGCATATAAACTCCGTAGTTCTCGCCAAATGAAAGTTCACGGTGGTCAGAAACAGTATGAACGCCTTCGATTCCAGCCGCCGCACACCAACGTTTTTGAGCAAATGGTAAATCCACTGACACTGTATAGAAAGCTACATCTCCACCTAAACCTGCAACTTCTTCATTAAAACGGCGCGTTTCTGCATCACATACACCTGTATCTAAAGAAGGAACTGATGCAATTAATCGTACTTTCCCTGCTGAATCTTTTAGTGAAACGGGCGACATATCGTTCGCTAGTACTGTAAATTCTGGCGCACGATCGCCCACCTTCACTTCTTTCCCTACTAATGTTACTGGTTTGTTAATAAATGTTATTTGAACCATCATTCATCCTCCTTTTCTAAATTCATCTTACTAAAGGTATTTGAATTTTTGCAAATAACTTAACTTATTAAATTCATGAAAAAACCATCTATCACATGACAGATGGCTTCGGTAACCTTATATCGTAGTACTTACAGAATCATTCTCTACATTTGGAGGTTGATGCACAACCACTTTATTTTTAATAAAGACTTTTTCATGCACAACAACTGTATCTGCTATGACGTCATGTAACCCTTTATTTTTCGGCATAAATGCAGCAATAACATATAAAATGATGATCGTATTATTAATAAATCGTCCAATTACTTCTCTGAATAACACTGTCGCCCAATCAAGTGGTGCACCATTGATCGACTTTACTTTCAAACCGAAGATCATTTTGCCAATTGTTTGATTCCAAAACTTTGTTAATAAAACAAAGTATGCATAATAAAATAATCCCGAAATAATCGTCATAGGTGCATACCAATTGTTTTCTGCTAAACTCCATCCAAAAAGATGGAAAATGGGATTTACTAATATGCCAACGATTGCACTTACGATTAAGGAATCAATGATAAAGGCCCAAAAACGCATCCAAAATCCAGCCGTTTTTTCTTCAATTTGTTCAATTTCTTGTGTGGCATACATATTAGGAGTGGGCACGATTTCGCTTTCTGTATTTGAGACATTTGTGTCCTTTTCAAATTCCGACATCTTTTACCCCTCCTTAATATTCACCGTACATGTACATCATACGAGGCGCATCATGGCTAGACATTAACTTTGATAACATACGTTCTTCAGCTGATGGACCGAAGAATGAGCTAATTTTCATCCCTAATAAGGATGTAAAATCACCAAAACTTGTATCATATTCGAATAGTTCTGCATTTTCTAAATCAAAGTCTGCTCGTAGTGATGCTATTGTATCCTCAATGCCACCGATTTCATCCACAAGACCTGCTTTGACAGCTTGTGTTCCACCTAGAATACGTCCATCTGCCACTTTTTTCACATCCGCTTCCGACATTCCTCTACCTTGTTCAATGACATCTACGAACACCTCATACGAATCATTAATCATTTCTTGCATCATGGCTCTTTCTTCATCTGTCGTCGGTCTTGTACCTCCGAACATATCTTTATGTTCGCCAGATTTAATTGTTTCAAATTTCACACCAACTTTTTCAGCTAGTTCAGAGAAATTGTAACTTTGCATAATTACGCCAATTGAGCCCGTTAACGTTTCGCGATGTGCAAAAATCTTATCTGCCGGTGCAGAAATATAATATCCTCCTGAAGCAGCCATCGAACCCATTGATACATATATTGGAATATTTTTTTGTTCTTTAATTTCCACTAACTTTTCGTGAATTTCGGCAGATTCAATTACACCACCACCTGGCGAATTAACTTCTAATACTACTGCCTTCACAGAATCATCGTATAAAATATTTTCTAATTGTGCTAAGAATTGCTGATGATCGTATTCAACCGCTGTCCAAGCAGTGCTTGACCCCACATCTTGAATTGTCCCGTTTACTGATAATAAGGCGATGCGTTCACCAAAATCACCTGGTTCAATAACCGTTTCTAATAACTCCGTCTCAGTACTCATTAGACTATCGAAATCGCTAAAGAAATCTGATGTAAACATCGTAATGACTGTGTTTAATCCAATGGAAAACACAAGTAAAATTGCTGCAGCTCCTAATGCGAGCCATCTTTTCATATTCATTTAACTAACTCCTCCTCCAATCATACATACGTTTAAATTGTACAATTGTTTCAAAAAGTTTCCCATTTTTTTAAAATAACTTTATTAATAAAAAATGGAGGCCAAATTTTTTCGAATTCGGCCCCCGTTTTTCGACATTATTCCCTAGGAAATAATATCTATTATTCTATTAATTTATTACTTGTTTATTCAGCTCTTGGTCACGTAATTCAATGCGTCGGATTTTACCCGATGCAGTCTTTGGAAGCTCATCGATAAATTCGATTGCTCTTGGGTATTTGTAAGGAGCCGTAATTTCTTTTACATGCTCTTGTAATTCTTTAATAATCGTTGAACTTGATTTCAAATTTGGATCACGTAATACAACAAACGCTTTTACAATGCTACCACGAATTTCATCTGGACTTGCAACAACCGCGCATTCTTTTACTGCAGGGTGTTTAACTAGTGCATCTTCTACTTCGAATGGACCAATCGTATATCCGGATGAAACGATAATATCGTCCCCACGACCTTCAAACCAGAAATAGCCATCCTCATCTTTATATGCTCGGTCCCCTGTTAAGAACCATTCGCCACGATATTGCATTTGTGTTCTTTCTAAATCATTTAAATAACCTTTAAATAATGCGGGTGTAGAAGAATGAACCGCAATATCACCAACTTCACCTGGTTTCGTCGGCTCTCCTTGGTCATTTACGACATCAACAATGTTCCCAGGTGTTGGTTTACCCATTGATCCTGGTTTTGGTTGCATTCCGAGTAATGTACCAACAAGCAATGTATTTTCAGTTTGTCCATATCCGTCTCGCACTTGAAGTGAAAAGACATCTAAAAATTTGTTAATTACTTCACTATTTAATGGTTCACCAGCAGATACTGCACTTCTCAAACTGGATAGATTATATTGTTCTAGCTCGTCTACCTTTGCCATTAATCTATATTCTGTTGGCGTACAACATAGGACATTGATTTTATTGTCTTGAAGACATTGTAGATAGTCTTTTGGATCGAAACGCCCTTTATGAACAAATGCTGTTGCACCGCTACCAAGAACCGCTAAGAATGGACTCCAAATCCACTTTTGCCATCCAGGTGCTGCAGTTGCCCACACAATATCATCTTCTTTCACGCCAAGCCAATGTTCTGCTGTTGTACGTAAATGTGCGTATCCCCAACCGTGGGAATGCACAACACCCTTTGGATTTCCCGTTGTTCCACTTGTATACGAAAGGAAAGCAATATCAGATTCTTTTGTTTTCACATCCTCGAAAACATCTGATAATTGTGCTAAATTTTCATTAACTGAAATCCACGGTTCAACAGCACTACCAAATACAAAAAGTTTTAAACCGTCTAAATGTTCGACTTCATCAAACTGACTAATTTCATTATCAAAAGCAACAATTGCTTTTGCTTGAGAGTGTGTAATACGATAATCAATATCTTTTGCGCGTAACATTTCAGAACTTGGGATAATTGTAAGTCCAGCCTTTAATGCTCCGATGTATGTAACATATGCTTCTTCTGAGCGAGGGACCATAACGAGTACAACATCACCTTTAGTGAGCCCGTTACTTGCAAATAAATTGGCTACTTTATTTGCTTTTTTCATTAATTCTGCATAAGAGATCTTTTCTATTTCCCCGTTTTCATGATGAATGATAAGAGCTTTTTTGTTTGCAACTTTTGCATACTTTTCAATTTCATCTACAATGTTATAAACTTGCGGAGCTAATAAGTCTTCTCTTCTCATTTGTATCCCCCTTATTCGTGTATCTATTGATACATTATACTAATTATAATAATATTCATTAAAAATTTCAAAATATTCCTCGAAAAAGAGTATTTTACATACAAAATGCGTATAACGCTTTAATAAACAATAATAATTTTTTGTTATTATTAATATTTATTAAACAAAAAAATCGCTTACAAAGCATATTAAAAGGGCTAGTAGCAAAATGCTACTAGCCCTCATTTAAAGTGTTATTGACCGCTTGTACCACGTAATTGTGATTCAGCCATTTGCACTAAGCGTTTAGTAATTTCTCCTCCAACTGATCCGTTTGCACGAGCAGACGCTTCAGGTCCGAGTTGAACACCAAACTCTTGAGCAATTTCATACTTCATTTGATCTAAAGCTTGTTCTGCACCAGGTACAGCAAGTTTGTTTCTGTTTCCGCTGTTGTTGTTTGTCATGACTCTCACCTCCTTGTGCATATAGAATGTGCGTTATTGATTAAATAATACACAAAAAGGTAGTAGTAAATTCTGCTAGTAGCACCAGTGGAAGTATGTAAGAAAATCGCTTTCTCCCTGAGTTTAAAAAACTAAACTTTTTAAACCCCTACTTAGAGATACGACTTAACCAAATTTAAGTGCTCTTTCTCATGTTATGTAGAATATTGCACTTAATTTATAATAAATCGTATAGCAAAATGCTTGATTTTAAATTTCTTTGCTTTTTCAATTACATATGTTTAAGTAATCAGAAAAAAATACACATTAAAAGCTAGTAGCATTTTCGCTACTAGCCCTTGATTTTCATTATTGGCCAGAAGTACCACGTAATTGTGATTCAGCCATTTGTACAAGACGTTTAGTAATTTCTCCTCCAACTGATCCGTTTGCACGAGAAGACGCTTCAGGTCCGAGTTGAACACCAAACTCTTGCGCGATTTCATATTTCATTTGATCTAAAGCTTGTTCTGCACCAGGTACAGCTAGCTTATTTCTATTACCGCTATTGTTTGAAGTCATGTTTCTCACCTCCTTGTGCATATAGATTGTGCGATATTACATTTTTAATACACAAAAAATAAGAGGTAAGTATTTCCGGTTTTTTAAAAACTTAAACTATAAGAAATCAGCAAATTTATCTTCCGTCTTTTCTTCAGGGAATTTATATACTTCACGGTTTTTCACTGCACGTTCGATTAATTCATCAAATTCCGTGAAGCTTTCATAGTAATTAATTTTTTCAACTTTTGGCTTTGTCTTTGGATTTGCTGGTGTAAAGATTGTACAGCAATCCTCATAAGGTAAAATAGATGTTTCATATGTTCCAATTTGTTCAGCAATTGATATAATTTCTAATTTATCATAAGCAATAAGCGGTCTTAAAATTGGTGTATTTGTTACATCATTAATGGCCGTTAAACTTTCTAATGTTTGACTTGCCACTTGCCCTAAACTTTCACCTGTTACGATACCGAATGCACCGATCTCTTCTCGTACTTTGTCGGCAATTCGCATCATTAATCGACGAGTTGTTGTCATTAATGTATTACTAGGCACTCGATCTCTAATTAACACTTGAATTTCTGTAAACGGGATTACATGTAATCGAATATTTGCTCCGAATTTTGTTAAATCGTTGGCTAAATCTTTCACTTTTTGTAGGGAATGATCATTTGTATATGGCGGGCTGAAAAAGTGAATGGCTTCTAATCGTACACCGCGCTTCATCAATAAATAACCAGCAACCGGACTATCGATTCCACCTGAAAGCATTAATAAAGATTTTCCATTAGATCCCACCGGCATTCCACCAGCACCCGGAAGAACTTGTGCCATCATATAAATCGCATCTTGACGAACTTCGACACGTAATTCAATATCCGGCTTTTTTACTTGTACCGAAATATTTGTATTATTTCTTAACACATGTGCACCAATTTCACGTTGCAATTCGTGTGAGTCTAATGGAAATGATTTATCTGAACGACGCACTTCCACCTTAAATGTTAACGTTTGGTCTTTAAATTGTTCCATTATTTTTAAGCTTAAGTCTTTCATTGCATCTAAATCTTTTTCACAGTAAGCAACTGGACTATAGGATTGAATACCAAAAATTGTTGGCATTCTTTCCATTAAAATAGCATATTGTTCTTCCGTTTCAATTACAATGTGCATTCGATCTCGCTCAGATTGAATTTTTAATGGTGCAATGTCATTGAACGTATGACGAATATTTGTACGTAGTCGATTAATAAAGTCTTTTTTATTTCGCCCTTTAGTGGATAACTCACCGTAACGAATTAATATCTCTTTCCAAATCATACTATTATTTCTCCTTTTAAGTCTTTCATCACATTTGTGAAAGCTTTTTTAAATTCTTGAATGTCTTCATCATTCGTTAACGCCCCAAAACTTAATCGAATGACGCCATTGACGAAGTTTGGTGGAATATTTAACGCTTTTACAACATGGCTTGTTTTCTTTTGCTTTGAAGAGCAGGCACTTGATGTTGAAACAATGATGCCTTGTTTTTGAAGGGCATTAATTAAAATCTCCCCTTTTAAATCTTTTACGCTAAATGACAATATATGGGCTGCCCCTAATTTTGTCGATAATAGATGAATTGAGTCACCAAAACTAGTTAAATAATCGAAAAGTTCATTATGCCATTTTCGATATTTTTGTTCTGATTGTTCCATATACTCTGCAGCCATCCTTGCTGCTTTTGCCAGTGCTACGGCTTGAGGGACTGCTACCGTTCCACTGCGTAGACCAAATTCCTGACCTCCACCTAAAACAAACGGAATGATATTCATTTTTTTTCGGAAAGCAATCACTCCTGATCCTTTTAAACCATGTATTTTATGGCCAGAAATGGAGATAATATCTGGACCCGCATCACCATTAAAATGAATGGGCAATTTTCCAAAGCTTTGGACTGCATCTACATGAAATGCTGCACGGCTATTTTCGTGAATCAGTTTCGCAGCTTCTTCAATTGGTTGAATGGCACCCATCTCGTTATTAACGTGCATAATACTAACTAAAACTGTATCTTTTCGCAATTTTTCCTGAAGCTCTTGTAAAGAGATCGTCCCAGTTGCGTCCACTTTCAAGTAATCCACTTCATAGCCTTCTGCCTCTAGTGATTTAGCTGCTTCAAGAATAGAGGCATGCTCAATTTCCGTTGTAATAATATGCTTGCCTTTATGAGTATTTGCTTTTGGTACACCAAATATCGCAAAGTTATTGGATTCTGTTCCACCAGCTGTAAATAGCACATGTTGATTTTCTGTATGTAGTAAATTGGCTACTTGCCCGCGCGCACGATCAAGTAAAGTATTTGACTCAACACCTGCTTCATGAATAGAGGCAGGGTTAGCATAAAATGACTCATTCACTTGAATAAATGTATTTAAAACTTCTTTATATGGTTTCGTTGTCGCACTATTATCTAAATATATCATTTGTCTCCCTACCTTCTTTTAGCTAATAAGTAAATAATGCCGGAAATGTTCATAAACGCTTTTCTCTGTCGTGAAGAAAGCCACCTACACAATTTGTGAGGTGGCTTAATTCTCTATTTTATTATAACGCTTATGTCAATACCCGCATACTGCCTTAGCCTTGTCTTGCATACAACTCTTCTTGAACAAGCTCTTCAATACGTTTGATTGCTCCTGGTTCTGCTTGCTCAACAGCTGCCGCAGCATCTTCTAATGCTTTTATGTAACGATATTGTTTGAATGCTTCTTCTGCATCGAGAAGTAATTCATGAACTCTCGTATTTGTTGCGCGATAACGATTTCCATATTGAATCATATGTTCAATTAACATGACGTTTTCAATCATTTCTTTTGCATGTCTATTAACTTCCTGAATACAATGTTTCGCATTTTGTAAATTGCTTTGAACTAATTGCATATTAAGCGGTACTTCCTGTAAGCTTTGCATCACAATAAACAGCTGTTCTTCTGCTTCTTCTAAACGTGCATCCATTTCTTCTGGTACTCCTGGAATGTTTGCTTTGTTTAACTGGCGATCTGTTTCTTGTAGCAGTCGCTTTAAGTTGTCTAGTTGTGCACGCGCTTTATTCTCATCAATGCGTAAATTTTTCAATCGATTTGAGAATTGCTCTTGTTCTTCTTGTATACGCTCGATTTCTTCACTAATTTCAATTAACTCTTCCTGCAAGCTAGAGTATGCCGATTTTTCCTCATGTACACGCGCTAATAATAGTTCGTAACGTTTTTGAATGATTTCCAGTTGTTTTAAACCAATTTTTGGTATTTCCGCTTCTTTATCCGTTAAATGATAGCTATTTTGAACATAAATGGCTTCATTTCCCACTTCCCTAGTAGTATGTAACACTTCACTTAAAATACTAAAGGTGCTTTCACAATTTCTATCTACATAGTTTTTTGCAATTACTTCTTTCTCAAGAAGGTCATAATAATGATCAATTTCATCATTAATTTCATATATTCGTGGTTCCACAATTTCGATTTCAAGATTTGCTAACTGTTCTTTTAAAATATCTAGTTCTTTTTCAATTTTATTTAGATATTCAGTAAGTTCTAAATGTCTTAAATAATATGCTTGCTCTTCCATTTCACGTTGCCCATTTCTTAGTTCGTGAATGGCTGTTGGAATTTTCGTTTGAATATGCGTCAAAAGACTTGGTACTTCATTGAGTAAATGGAATAGATCACTTGCTTCATTATTTAAAGCAAGGACGATTTCTCTTGCTTGTAAATAGTTTCCCTCGACTGTTAATGCATCATATTGTTCAAATTTCGGCACAAACTGTTCCACTTTTTTCTCTAAGGCGCCTAACGCTGGACCGAAAGAATGTTGGTGTGCTAATAAAGTTTTACGGGCTGCACGATATTGATCTTTTAAATGTTCCACTTCGATCCGATTTTTTTCTTCACTTCCGATAAGCTCATCTAATTCATTTAAGATTTGAGCTTTATTTTGCTCGCATTTGGCTATATATTCCTCAATTTCACGTTCTATCATGCTAGCTTTTTTGAATTTAAATCGATCTATGTATTCTTCAGCATCAAAAAGCATAGAATCTATTTTGATTACATGTACATCAATTACTTCCGTCCACATGTTACGCCAATGTTCAAACATCTCTTCAGTTTGTCCATTCATATTGAGCGCTTTCACTTTCGTAAGCTCCTCAAATATTGGATAATGCTGAATTTCCATTTTTTCTTTTTCAAGTCGTTGTATAACAACATTATGTTTACGTCGGATTACTAATCCTCCGATAAATAATGCTAATAGTACGATGACGACAATGATGATATACTTCATCGTAAGCCCCCTATTCCAAAATCATACATCTACGCATTTTCGTAACTATAATATACCATGTTTTTGATGTTTTGTTGAATGAAAATACAGGAATTTAAAAGTAATGTCTTAATAATGAAATGGAGGTTTAATTTATGAAAAGAGATGGTCATATTCACACACCTTTTTGCCCACACGGTACAGATGATGCTTTTGAAAAATATATACAAAAAGCAATTGAAAGCGGATTTTCAGAAATCTCTTTTACTGAACATGCACCTTTACCGACGAATTTTGTAGATCCTACACCAGATAAAGATAGCGGGATGTTACCAAAATATTTGACAACTTACTTAGAGCAACTGAAAATTTTAAAAGAAACGTATGCGGAACAGATTACAATAAATATTGGGCTTGAAATCGATTATATTGAAGGTTATGAGACAGAAACAAAAGCGTTACTTGATATCGTTGGCCCTTCGCTAACTGATGCCATCCTTTCTGTCCATTTTCTTAAATTCAATGATACGTATACGTGTATCGACTTTTCTGAAGACGTTTATTTAGATTTCGCACAAAAAGTTGGTGGAATCGAAGCAATGTACAACCTATATTACGATACTGTGCTAAAATCAATTGATGCAAACTTAGGACGGTTTAAACCGAAAAGAATTGGTCATCCGACACTGATACATAAATTCCAATTAGCTCACAACGAACAAATCGATGACGATCACCGAATTAAAGAATTGTTAACATATATGAAAGAAAAAAATTGTGAATTAGATGTTAACAGCGCGGGGTTAAGCAAATCGTTTTGCAAGGAACCCTATCCACCAATGCATATGATTGAATATGCGCGGTCCATTGAATTACCTTTTGTATTTGGCTCTGACGCACACTCGGCACAAGATTTGCACCAACACTACGACATCATTTTTAAGAAATAGTTTTACTGGAGGTTACCCTATGTTCTCAAAAATCAATTATGAAGGATCCGTTGAAATTCAATATGAAACTGTTGCCAAACAATTAGACGCTTTACTCGAGGGTGAAACAGACCAAATTGCAAATTTAAGTAATGCTTCTGCGTTATTAAATCAATTTTTGGATAATATCAATTGGGTAGGTTTTTATCTTTTAAAAGAGGATGAACTTGTTTTAGGTCCATTCCAAGGTCTTCCTGCATGTGTACGCATTGCAATTGGAAGAGGCGTTTGTGGTACTGCAGTCTCTAAAAAAGAAACAATTGTTGTAGATGACGTTCATGAATTCCCAGGACATATCGCTTGCGACGCAGCATCAAATTCAGAAATTGTTATTCCAATAATGAAAGAACATGAAGTAATTGGCGTATTAGATATCGATAGCCCAATAAAAAGCCGATTCTCATACGAAGATCAAAAAGGACTTGAATTGTTTATCAATACGTTAACGAAACATATTTAAACAATAAAAAACTTACTACGTATAATGGGGACCTGAGCGCACCCACGTATCGTAGTAAGTTTTTTATAATTCCATTGACATTGTATCGTTGTAAACACAAACTTGATTTTTACCTTTATTTTTGGCATTGTAAAGTGCTGTATCGGCTTGTAAAAACAATGTTTGAAACTCTCCGTTTTTTTCATTGTTCCAATTCACCAGGCCTGCTGATATTGTTACAGAAGGGTCAGTTGCCTCTGGAATGGATTTTACAATTTCTTCAGCCAGGAGTAATGATTCATTTTCAAGGATGTTCGGCACATAAACGGCCATTTCTTCTCCACCCCATCTTGCACTAATACCCCGTTTACCAACTGTCTTAATTAATCGTTTACCAATTTGCACTAAAATTTCGTCCCCAATTTGATGCCCATATGTGTCATTTACTCGTTTAAAATTATCAATATCGATTAGTAAGAACATACCGGAATCATCATGCTGTAACGAATGCTCAACAAATTTATCCAAGTAACTTCGCGCATATAGCTTTGTTAAATGATCATGGTCAACCATTTGTTGCAATTGATTACGTAAAATGGAGTTCGCAATTGCTAAAGAGGAATGATGTATTAACGATTGCATTAATTTAAAACTATCAAAGGAGAAGAAATAGGATTCTCTATGCAATACCATACTGAAGCCATTAATTCGTTGTTCAACAACCATCGGAATGGCCATGACCGATTTATATTCAACATCTTTTGAAATTAGACGACTAAAATCGGCAATAAATAATGGATCCTGACTCGTTTCAAAATGTTTCGCCACGTGATTAATATATACCGAACCTTCATCCGATTTAAATAAGTCTGTTGCTGCTTCTGTTAGTTTAAACTTCCCATTTTCTTTTAGTACAAAACAAAGTTCCATCGGCTGGAACGATTTCATTAATTGTTTTTGCAAGAACATGAACATTTCATTAATATCTAATCGCATATTTAATCGGTGCGACGTTTCATTAATTAATTGCAAATCACTTATGAGTCGATGTGACTGGTGATAAAGTTTTGCATTTTCAAGGGCATTACCCGAAGCATGGGCAAGCATCCTTATAAAATCTTTTTGGGCATTTGAAAAAACAAAAGAAAACGGTGCGCTTACTTGTAAAATGCCATAGATTGCTTGTCTTCCTTTAATTGGTGCGTTTAACAAACAACAGTTTAAATCCGTTGCCTGTTCCGTTGTAATATTACCTGATACAAACGCCTCAATTGCTGATGGTCGTTCTGATAAGTAATCAAACGGTTTAATTTGAATTTTTGTTTGACGATCTTGATCATTCGATAATATAAGCTCCACATTAAAGTGTGGGAAATTTTCTTGAATCGTGATTAGTACATTTTCTAAGATGAGATCTATATCCATCGTGGAGTGGAATAAATCGGTCATGTTATATAATTTACGATATTGATTTTCATTTTGACGCACTACTACATTTTTACTGATCATTAGTAAAACTTTTGACATGACATCGATGAAATCTTCAAAATAATCAGAATGCATAAAATCTAACCATTTTGAGGTTGATTTTAATAATAAGACGCCATGTACGTCAAAATTCCCTTCTTTTAATAACACCATATGGGTTAAATGCTCACATTCTAAATGATCAAGCAATAATTCTGGAATCTGTACGAGTTTATGATGTCCAAAATAATTAGCAAAACTAGCCCATGGTATTCCCTTAAAATTTTCAGATGAATTTATGTTAAATGGTTTTAAAGTTTCTCCTTCGAATAAAAGAAAACAACATTTATCAATTTCAAAATGTTGATTTAAGCAATTATGTAACAATGTAGAATATTCACTATAGCTATTTAGTTTATCAACAGAACTAATGCAAATATTTAATAAATCTGCTTTGATCTTTATTAATGTCTGCCGATGTTCTATCATAAAATCACCTTTTCGTTTAACATGAAAGAAATAAACACATCTTAAGTATACACCTTTTATATCTTAATGACTATAAAATTGTAGTATTTGAGCCAATTGTCAACTAATATTTCACCTATTTACTATACCATATTACAATTTGTTACATTAACAAATTTATACAATTGGGACAAATTTCCCTTTCTATTATATGATATTATTTCTTGACGTTATTTAGAAAAAATTATACAATGTTTTTTGTGTAAAATAAACGCAGCAGTTATATAATCTTGTTTTGTATTTTATTCCTCTGAATAACACATTGTTGTTCAAATAGTCTTTACCATTTATGGTGTACGCTATTCTTCAGATGGTGTATTGTGTAACCCTATCGGCTGCTAGGGCGAAGATACATGAAAATAAAATGCGTTCAAGTTCGGGTATAACTGGTTTTTGTTTTATACAACAAAAAAACCAAATTTAAAGGAGGAGACAAATTATGTCTCGTTATACAGGTCCATCTTGGAAAGTGTCACGTCGCCTTGGTATTTCTTTAAGCGGCACAGGTAAAGAATTAGAAAAACGCCCTTATGCACCAGGTCAACACGGTCCAAACCAACGTAAAAAATTATCTGAATATGGTTTACAATTACAAGAAAAACAAAAACTTCGTCATATGTATGGTATGACTGAGCGTCAATTCAAAAACCTATTCAACAAAGCTTCTAAATTACAAGGTTTACACGGTGAAAACTTCATGATCCTTCTTGAAACTCGCCTTGACAACCTAGTTTACCGTTTAGGTTTAGCTCGTACTCGTCGTGGAGCTCGTCAATTAGTTAACCACGGTCACGTATTAGTTGATGGCAAACGCGTTGACATCCCTTCTTACAGCGTTAAACCAGGTCAAACGATTTCTCTTCGTGAAAAATCTCAAAACCTTGCTGTAATTGGCGAAGCAATCGAAGTAAACAACTTCGTACCAGATTATTTAACATTCGACGCTGACAAAAAAGAAGGTACATTTGTACGTCTTCCAGAGCGTTCTGAATTATCAGCTGAAATCCAAGAACAATTAATCGTTGAGTTCTACTCTCGTTAATCTTTTTGGTACAACAAGATACAATTTTCCTAAACCTCGAAGTAAAGGCAATGCCTTTATTCTCGGGGTTTTTTATTATATATTCATAAATTATTTGTTCTAAAAAGAAACGATAAGAAACAATATTTTTTGGGGGACACTTGGGGGATATAAAAATCATGGGCAGATGTACATACATATCACTACAGCATACTAAGAAAAGGCCAAGGTATAAAATCACCTTGGCCCCTTTTTATATTTGATTAAAACCGATAATTTCATCACCGGTCTTTACTACCGAATACCTTTTACCTTCTACAGATTGGACAATATCAGGTAGACATTTAGTTTGTTTATATTTCAACACAATTTTATCTGCATTATCCAAATAAATTTCCAAATCACAATACAAAGGTGCAATCCAACTACTTACGATGATTTTATTCATCCAATCCCCTTTACATATCAATTTCGTATGTCTCTTTTTCAACTTTCTTAATCGGTTTTACTTCCCCTCTCGCCCCAGTGCGTTTAACTGCTTTCATCTTTTCGAGCATTTCTTCATCTTTTTCTTCTATATAATTCTGCATACTTTCATCTAATTTCGTTACTCCTGCTTTAAAGATGTTTTTAGTTACCGAAGCGATCGAACCTTCTTTCGATTCAGCACCAAACACTAATGTTAAATATCCCCCGATGACCGCAAGCGCAATCGCAGTAATTGGATCAAAAGCGAAAAACTTCATTCAATCTCCCTTTCATTTTTTAATCAATCCCCATAATTCATTTAAAAACACATCGATTTTCTTTTTTCTTTCATTGGATAGATCCATCAAATGTTTTGTACAGTACTGCTGCATAAATTCGATGTTTCTAAGCGATACCCTTATTAATAAAGCAGCGGTTGATGTTGGTGTTAAATCCAGTGCATGAGCAAGATTACATATTAAATCATAATCCTCTCGCTTGAAACGAATTGTCACTTTAGACGTTTGACTACTGTAATTTATCTTTAGTTTCGGTCTATCCGCATCCCCAACCGCAATTACGTTGTTATATTGGTAACTTCTTCTAAACCACTTACATATATCATCAATCACCACTTTAGACACTGCTCCATCTAGACATAGTTTTTCTGCAACGTCTTTTACTGGTTCGTTACATAAATAAGAAAATGTGTACAAGCTGTTTTTTAGTTCGATACTCAATGTAGGTTTAACATCGACTTTTTTATCTGATCGTATCTTTCTCTCCCCTTCTTCCTTCATTGTGTCACCTCCCTAATAGCAGTTTTTACTTGGGAAAGATTCCTAGACTTTAAGATTCCCTAAAAGCCCTCTTGGCACTTAACCTTAGGATTCCTAAGTTTAATTCAATATATGTCGGTAGGGAGGGGGTTTAGACTGAAAAAATAATTATTAGTTTTCTAATATTTCGGAATGATGCTACATACATTTGTATTAGAATTCTAATAATTTTTTGAAAGGGGATAAAATGAGTAAATTGATTCTCGGTGTAGATGCTGGTAACTACAAAGCGAAGGTGGCTGGTATTTACGGCCTCGATTCATTTAAAACAAACATCTGCAATTGGTTTGAACGTGATGTAGAGGAAACATTCGGTCAAGATGATATGGAGTTTGAAATTGACGGACGTAAAGGTTACGCTGGCACAATTGCGGCTTACGAGGATGAATTTGGGGATGGTACAACGTATGGAGACACAAAGGCACACGAAGATACAAAGATTCGTATTTTACTAGCCATCCACAGGTACATTGAAAAATACTGTAATGGAATAGATCGTGTTTGCATCATCACAGGTCAACCTTTAAAAATGCACAAAGAAAATGAAAAGAAAAAGATTATCGATATGTTGAAAAATGAACATCAATTTATCGTCAACGAAAAGAATGTAAAATTCACTATTGAAGATGTAAGAATCGCTCCTGAAGGTTCTGGTGCTTTTTGGAGTAATCCCAATACCGGTTTAATGAGAATCGTCGATATCGGTTCCGGCACTGTCAACCTAGCTACAATCGAAGATAAAAAGCACATTCACAAATCCAGTAGCACGATGAACACAGGTGTCGAGACATTGCGTAATAAAGATGATTACGAAGCGTTAGCAAGAGCTATTTACCAATTTGCAACCAAGTTAAAATGGAAAAATGTCGATGATATTTATGTCTGTGGAGGGATAGCAGAAAAAATCGTACCTTATTTAGAAAAACACTTTGTACGCGCGTTGCCGATGCAGCCACTTCTTAAACGCCAATACGATACAATACCTGTCCAACCTACTTTTGCTAATGCTGTAGGGTTCTATAACATTGCGAGGGGTGTGTTTAAATGAGTAAAGAACGTACAGTTATTTCAATTTGGATGAATTTGCAGGATGAAATGGAAAGAAAAATGTTAGATCACGTTCATGCAAAAGGAAATCGTAGTAAGTATATTAAACGTCTAATTTATGATGATTTAATGGAGATCCGCAACCTTGTCACTGCGACAACGCATTATGCAGAAGAAACAATAGACGACGATTCGGATTCAATGGAAGCATTCTTATAGAAGGAATTTAAGTTGCCCCTCACGAAATTGGTATTAATGGTTTCGTGAAGGAGTGTTCGCTTTGGGAGCAAAAAACAAAACAAAATCAATGCATTTTGATTTAACAGACGATTTAGAAAAACGTTTACTCGAGTACGCTGAATCTAAAAAGAATTTTAGTCGCTATATAAAGAGGTTAATTCAAGCGGATATGTTAACTGGTGGAGAATTAGAAAACTTGGAAATTGTTCAGAAGACCAAAAAGAAGTACGATCCAAAAGACTTTGAAATTGATATGTAAGAAAGGGTGTGACTATGGGTCTTACGACGTTTTTAACGTTAGCGGTTTATGCTATTTCGATGCCGATGTTTTATAAAAAAGGATACAGAACTGGCATTACACACGGTTTGGATAAAATTCTAAAAGAATTAGATGAATAAATAAAAAAACACCGCCCTCCACAATTAAACAGGAGGGCGGTCTTACTAATTTATTTTGTTTTACGGTTAAGATAAGCCATTGAATAACTAATTAATTCTGTGTCATTATATTTATCCACGTTTTCATGCTTACTTGTAAATAAACATTCTTCAACACCGCGTTTAATCATTTCTTTACATTCATTACGTCCAGTTTCATTTAAGAATTGTTGTGCCACTTCTGTTTCCTCCTTCTTTGGTACTGAAGCTTTTTTCAATCCGCAAAACTTCGCAAATGCTTGAGCAATCATTCGCCCCGCATTTTCAAGCACTTGATCGTCACGTAATTTTTTAATATCAATAGTACTATCCATAAAACCACCTTCTATTAAGATGGCTGGCATTTTTGTTTCACGTACAATGTGAAGGTTTTCTTGCTTAATCCCTCTATCACGAAGTCCGTATGCTTTTACTACTGCAGGATGAATCGCTTTAGCCAGTGCTAAGCTCTTAGGTTGATCTCCAACATAAATAAAAGTCTCTACACCTGTCCAATTACCCCACTTCGAAGTATTCCCGTTATGGTGGAATGAAATGTAGTAATTAGCACCCCAATTATTTGCCCCATCTGTACGTTCATCTAATGGTACATCACGTTTACCTGTTGGATCATCAAAACGTTTTGAAGCTACACCGCTATAGATGGATAGTTCTTTTGCAAAAGCACGAGCTATTTTATCGTTAAACGACCACTCTTTTTCTCCATCTGGTGTACATTTACCTGGTGTGCTTAAACCATGTCCTGCATCATAACCAACTTTAATCATTTCTGTTCACCGTCCAAATCATCACGTGGTTTATGATAACCAAGTGCTTGCTCACTATCCGATAAACCTGTAGTTGTTGGATCATGCACAACACCGATAAGCACTAAAATAGCGAGGACTGTATTAAAAATATCAGTCACTCGCTCGTTATAAATCGTGGTATCGATTCCGAATAAATTTGCTACCTGTTGCACTAATAGTAGCAGTAAGCTAAAAGCTGCTACTAAAAATGTTTTACTTTGTAACCGTACTTTCCAGTTAATTTTCATAGAATTTCGCCCCCCATTCATCCAATCGTTTATGCGCCTGCTTACTAGATTCCTCTACACGAATTACACGCTCTGATAACTCTGTTACACGCATTTCTTGAGCTTTTATATCAATTCTGATAGATTCTACACCTGAATTGATTGCGTCCAATTTTGTACGAATTACCGCTGATTCTGATGCATCGTTCCGAACATCCTTGTCTCGATTGCGATTGAAACTTAAAAATCCAATTAAGGCACCTAGTACGGTACATACGAGTCCGATTAATGCTACTGTTTGACTTTCCATGTCAACACCTGCCCAATTAAAAATAGCACTGCTCGGCACAGTGCGTTGCTGGTTCTTGATGAAATTGAAAAAGCACCCTCGGTTGAGAGTGCCTATTCAAAAGATATATTCTCTTTTATTCCCTTTTCAAAAATCCCCCAATCAATTCTGGTAAAATTATAAAAAGTTCCAAATAAGGCGAACTGCGTAGAGTCATTATTGTGTTCCACATGGGATTTTTTAGCTATTTCTTCCGATGTAGCAGTTAAATGATAATAACTTTTTAAAATTAATATTATTTCACCTAGGGAGTCTTTAGATAACTGTAAGTTGATACTGTTTAAAAATTCCTTAATATGATTTCCTAACACTTTAAAAGCCTCATTTGGAATAAAGTAACCGAAACTACCATTTTCATTTTTAAATATTTCTGCATTATATTGGGTTAGAAAGGTTTCCCTACATAGAGAAAATAATTGTGTTAGAACATCTTCGTGTTCTAAATTTTTTCTAATTAATTTTAGTTCTAATAATAAATCGTTATTGTTTTTGATATCTGTTTTAAATTTCTCATAATTTTTCATTTCTAAAATCCCCTTTCATCTACTAAATTTCGACAAAAGGAAGGAATTACCTTTAATAAAATTTTGCTATTAATATTAAAGACTAGTTACTGCACACTTTCGGACGATTACCCAAGTGCCGCAATTGTTCGATTAGCAATCTCAATTTCCACTTCTGAACGAATCGGGTAATCTGTACCGCCGATTAACTTAGTTTCAGGCACTTCTTCTATGGCCATTTTTTCAGCCATTACTAATGTTGTATAAGATTCCACTAATTTCTTTTGAATAGTATTCATTTTTAAAATACCCCCAAATCGATTAATAAATTTGTCGTTACAATTTCAATCTCAGCTTTACGTACTTCTTCGTTTGATGGTCTAAGTATTTCTAAAAATGCTTGCTCTTCTTGTGCTAGTTGTAAAACCGCTGATTCCTCTGCAGTCATTTCCTCATATATTTCATCACCGTTATTTATGATTAATTTTTTAACCATTATTTAACAACCTCCAGTTTCACCACACTACCCACCGTTAAAGCTGCACTTTCAGCAAAAATAGTAATCTTATTTATTTTGGTTGTTAAACTAGATACTTTTACAACTTTTAAATCAGTAACAGTGATGTAATCACTTTCAGCTATTAAATATCTGGGATAAGTAAAGTCCTCGTTAGAAGCTGTAATTACATGCTTCAAATCAGCGCTCGGATCAATCATACCTACTCTTGAACTTGATGCAGTAGTATAAGCGTTTTGCGAGATGGAATAAGAACCGTATGCATTTGCAGTTGCTATGTCATTAATTTTTAGACTAATATTTGCCGCAGTTCCTTTTTTAAGATAAAGAGATAATCTAATAAATTTATACTGACTTAAATTCGCAATATCAATCGAAGTTACTGCGGATGATATTGTAGTCTCAGAAATTACTTCCCAATCTTTGTTCGCACTTAATACGCCATTACCATCGATGGTAAGATTGTTACCAACTTTTATGTGCCCTGCTTTTGTTGGTGACGCAAATTCGTCCGAGTGTTCAGTAACCTGTTGTTGTACTGGTGCAAGATTTTTATCAATTGCTTGCTTTGTTCGTTGAGGGGTCATGTACTTTGCAGTTGATGTTCCTGCTTCTGCTTCTGTTTGTGTAGCGATTCCGTAGTCTTCTACGCTGCCTAACCCTACCTGTTCTTTTGTAACATTATGCGGGTTGTTTTTATTATTCTTGTGATTGTCAACGTCTTCTTGTAAAGACACCGGCTTAGTGCCGACTTTAAATACTCCCGTACCCTTTGGAACCACTACAAAATCAATATTGGTATCTCCGCCTGTAGCTTGAAGTTCTGGTGCATTTCCTGTTGCAGCATTCTTTACTGTAAACTCATTTGCTGCACTAGCAACAGTCTGTCCTTTGATTAACTCATTTCCATTTGCGTCTGCAATGTATCCACCGTTCGCTAACTTTGGTGCTGTCAACGTTTTATTAGTGAGTGTTTGAGAACTATGAGCAGTCACTGTATTCGCTAATGGGCTAAGAACGATAAATGCAGATCCGTTATAAATAACACTAACAATCTGATTCGCAACGATATCCCCAGTTTCAAGGTTTGCTAAGCCTGTTGTGTATTTATAAACCGTTTTCGCACCTAAGTTGTTAATATTTAAAGAACATGTGGTTGTATTTGCCACAGTTGCTTTGAAACTAACAATCATTCCTTCTTTATACTCTGTCACGTCTGGTATAGAAACAACATAACTGTCATTCGCAGAGGTATTTACTGCATAACTTGCGTGGGCTACTATATCTTTTTTATGTGTATCAAAATCGACTTTGTTAGTTTGTAATTCTTCTAAAACCTTATATGCACGATTAAACAACCAGTTCATATGTTGAGCAGATGGCTTCATTCCTGGTTGCCAACCACTATTTTTTAATGATGCAGGAGGCTCTACACCAACTGCATACCATTGTGGTAATTGTTCAGGCATTCGTGTATCACTCCTTTATTAAATCGGCAATTCTTGGTCGGTAGATGGCGTGTATGCTGCACCTAAATAACCGCCAATTTCAGCGTTATTTACATCGCCAAAGCCTCGAATAGTATCAATAGAGTTTGATTCATCCCCAAACTCAAAAGTGCCAGTAAGTTCAATTACACCGACTTTTATCCCACCGGCTACCGTTCTTTGAATAATACGTGCAAAGTTAGCAGGATCTAATCCAGCTTCATTAATTTTTATTAATGGCAATTCAATTACTTGAATAGCTGCAGGTTCTGGATCTACATCATCAGTCCATTTTTCCTTAATTTTGATGTCCTTATATTCGCATGATAAAGCAGTAGCGAGCACTTGGATAATCGTATTGATACTTCCATCCGATAAGTTTCGCGCTATCTTTGACTTTAATAGAATTCGATAAACCTCATCAGTTGCTACACCTCGTGGTTGCTTGATATTCGTCCCTGCGTCATCTAGGGCAAGACCCTCCGCTTTATCGATATCTTTCCATTCCCCAACACGTTCGATTGTCGTGTTTAAGGACTGCAACTCATCGTTAAATATCTTCATTAATTTGCTGATGTTACTGTTTGGCTGTTTTTCGAAATAATCAGTAAAGCGGCTAACAACGCTTTTTAAACTAAACATTTATAAGCACCTCAATGTCACTCGCATTTATTTGCGCTACTTCATTTACACCAATGTTTATATTTTCTTCAACAAATGTTTGCCCATCTGTGCTAAATCTGATTTCAACATCCGTTACACCAGATACTCCCATCACATGAGCCATCCCTTTTGCTAATACTACTTTTTCATTCATATTTAGTCCGGCATATAATTGGCCACTTACATCAGCACCACCGATATATTTAACAAGCGCGTTTTTTACTTGTTCCATACCGTCCGTATTAAAAGCGCTATCAGTCGATAAGGTTACTTTCGCAAAAAGTCCAACCTCGTTAGCACGTGTAAACCCAACTTTTTGAGGTTCTCCACTTATATCTGGAATCTCAATGTAGGTTGTACCATATGGCTTAATACCACCAGCCTTTTTATTTAAAATTGCTTGAGCAACTTCTTCATCACTACCACCTAAGACAAAGGCTTGAATTGCTCTAAAAGGAGTGCCATATTGATCTGTTTCATCTGAGTAATTTTCAATAACCTTTGCAGCTCTTACAGTTGGAATTTTAAGTAGTTCAGCACGAACTGAAGCTGTCGTTCCACTTCCTTGACCTTCAACCGTAATATCAGCACGTTCACGCGCTTCTTGATCTGTTTCTTTTTCACGACCACCACTGGTTTTAGTTAAATTGGTTACACTCGTTACATTTGCATCCGGATTAACAATTGTATTAATAGCACCAGCCGCAACGTTGCCGATAATCCCGATTTCAGTACAAACAATTTCGACTGTCCCTTGACCATTTTCATCGAGTGTTACATTTTCGATGGTTTCAAAGTTCACATCTCGTTCAGTACCAACTGAAAAGCCACTCTCGACGGTGTAATTAGGCGTACCTGTCAGAGTGACTTGTCCATAAGCGTATTCAGCTAAATTTCTAGTTGTCCCAGCAAGTGGTAGCAGTTTATCAAGTTGTGTACCTTCTGCCGACTTACGATAGCCCGCATGGTAAACTTGTTCAATTGCCATCCATGCTAATGATAAAAACCATGCCATGATTCGAATTAGAATCCCTAAAAATGCACGCTCAGAAACATTTGCATCAGCACCAAACAATTCTTTTGCTTTTGCTGACATGTCATTTAATAAGTCATCATACGTTTTTCGTTTAAACCCATTACTATCAAGCACCTATTGGCACCTCCTCGCTTAATGTAGTCCCATCTATCAACCTTACAGTGTATTTAATAGTTCTAATTCGTTCGTTTTTGTTATTATTTATTTCGATATCAACAATTTCATCGATTCTTGGTTCTTGACCTAAGATCCTTATCACTTCAGCTCTTGCCTCGCCATCCGAAGACTTTTCAAGTAGCTTAATATGATCCATCCCAAACGCTTCATTCAAGAACCATTCCTTTAAATTAGTGCCCATGGAGATAGCGATGCATTGAGCGATTTCCTCAGGTCCTTCGATCATAACAAAGTCACCATTTTCGAATCTTAAATCCCCATTTAATAACCCTAATGTTTTCAATTAAAACACCCCCACTATTACCGCATCATGTATGCTAAACATCCTCGCGGTACCTGGATATACATTTTGGCCATTTTGTGCTTCATCAATAGAGCGTTGACAAAATACCGCAAGTACTACGTCTCCTGGTCTTAAATCTGGAATCATTTCAACTGATTCGGTGAAAGTTATTGCATTATGAACATGTTCGCCAGTCCCGGTGTATTGAGGATGTGGCGCAGTATCTGTTGTAATAGAAATCGGTGCGTTATTATGCACCTTATAGCGTTGAAACAACACAGGAACATCTTCTATTGGCGGCAAACTAGTGGGTTCTTGACCTACTTCCTTAACCATGAATAAAGGTTGTATCTTAGCGGTACGTTGGGAATCGTTATACGAAAGAATCTTACAAGGCATAGCTGTGTTAATACTTGTAAGGAGGGTGCCTTTAACCGAACCGAAATATTGTCCGGTATTACTCATAGAATCGACTCTCCTTCTGTATAAAAACTATTGCCTTTACAGATATGTTTGCCCTTCCTTAACCTTACTTTCGCCTTAACTTCAACAGATTGCAGCTCAACAATAGATCCAGCATGCATTCGATATTGAAGCAAAGATTTTAATCTATATCCTTTAACCAATTTTCCACTCTTCTCTTCTTCAAAATACTCTGGGGACCCTATTAATCCTGTATCAGCAGTTAAAAGGAATTTATTATCGTCCCCTTCTTTTATTGAACGGATATAAGCTTGTTGACGAGATATATAAGCAGATGCTCCACAATCATTTGCGATATTTTGAATGGATTTAACAATCTCACCGTCAATGGAGTATCCCTTTTGAAAAGTCTTATTTGTTGGTAATTTTAAAACGGCTATCTTTAAACCCAGTGCCTTTGCTAGGTCTTTGATAACCGCATCCGCTTTAATATTCTTTTTATAGGATCGTTGTAGAGTCTTTTTAGCGTTGTACGGGACTGAATCAAGCACTTTAATAGTCGTTACCTTATCAGCGCCATTACGTATTGAAGAAACCGAATTGATTTCACCAGAAAGCACTAATCCTTTATCTTCTTTATATCCAGCATTGACTGTAATCTTTTGTCCTTGTTTCAATTGATTGATGGTTGTTTGGGATAAATTGTACACTCTTATTTCACTCAGATTCGGGTCTAAATCATCGTCAAACGGTATTTCAAATTCAATGTCTAAGTCGGTATTATTCATTTTGACGTTGCCACTAATGACCTCGACAACGCGCATAAATAATTTACTCATTCATTCATCACCACCAATAAAACAGTCTTGTTTAGATTATCCCACCCAACACGAGTTTCCTTATTTGATTCATCGATTGGTATGATTTCAGGACCTGGATAACGATTATCGAAGATTTCACTAAAAAGAGGTTCTCCGTACACGATTTTTTCACCGTATACCAGAACCTCTCCATCTTTATATAAATTTATCGTGAAGTAGTCGCCTACTTGGTTGTAGTGGATCTCCATTTCAAATAGCTCTACACCCAATTCGATTTCGAAACGATATGGGATGAGCGCTTTTTCAATATCAATATATTCTTTATTCATTCGCTCACCCCAATTTCAATTTAACGCCGATAGGAATTTTCCTAGAATCATATCCATTTAACTTTTGTAAAGTTGCCACACTCACCCCGTATTTTTTGGATAGAGAAGAGTATGTGTCACCTTTTTTTACTGTATGGGTAGAAACGTTTATCGATTTTTTATTTTCGGTTTGTTTACGTCCCGCTTCTGCAGTTTTAGCTATTACAGCTTTCACTTCAGGAGGAACATATGACGATTGTGCAATTCTTACTTCGGTTAATGTACAACTAAAATTGTACCCGTTCATGATTTTTGAGTTCGCTTTAATATTTAATCCACTCATTAACATGTTTTGATAAATTCTTCGACCTTCATAGGTAACTGTTTTACCTTCGTTTTCGATTTTCAATAACTTTTGAATTAAACTTTCGACTTGTTCTGGAGTAGGTCTAACCAATTTCCCGGATAGTTTCACTACTACCGGTTGTCGTTCAACGTGGTCACTTAAATCAATCCCTTTTTCCACTTTATGTGTAGGGATATCCACGTCAAAATTAGCATCCTCATTCTCTACGAATATATTGATTCCATTTAATAGTGCTTTACCAACTAATTCTGTCATGGTTATCCCTCCCTTACTTGTGGATCGATTGCCAATAGGTTGCCAAAGAATTCTTCCATGAAATCACTCATTGCACCTTTTAGGTTGGAAGCTGTTTCTTCATTCGTATTACCACCCTCTACACTTATCTGGAATGTATTTGATATGCTAATACTGCTGCTCGTAGTAGAAGTAGTTTTGTAGCTTCCACCACTACTATTACTGCTTAAATCCAGTTCTGGACTATTTCCATCCCCCTTCAAGATTCCCAAATCCCGTAGAGCACTCGATTGATCAGCAGTTAACACCGCTTCATCCTTGTGTAATTCGGCAACATAACCATCGAATGGCACTCTACCTAATCCAGTTGCGTGTGAACCGTCAAATAATTTACCAACAACCCCACTGATTTTGCCGCCTAAATTGCTAACCCAATCTGGCACTTTGAAATTTAAAAATGCGGAAACTAAATCTTTAACCGCTTGAATCGTACTTGAGACCGCATCAATAATGTTTCCGAAAACTGTTACAATTCCATCTAATATTGGTTTTGCAACTATCCACATTGCAGAAATTACCGTACCAATCACTGGAATCAATGGAGATACAACTTCATTGATTAAAAACATGATGGTTGAACCAATTGTTGATATGAGGTCTTTAAGTGGCTCTAAAATTGGTTTTATTACACCCCAAACCTCTTGAATAACCGTCCCTAACATTGGGAGTAAGGGAATAACGATGTTATTTATAAAAGACGATATTATGCCATAAACATTTTCGAATAACGTAATGACAACTGGCATAACTGTTTGGAAAATGTCTTGTAGTGTCGGTAAAATGGATATGAATGTTTCGAATAACGTCATGCCTAAATTTTTAAGTGTATCGAACCATTGGGATAATACCGGCAATAATTCTTGTACTAGCGGTGCAATTGTAGGAATTAAATAATCTAGGAATGTACCAGCTACTTGTTGGATAAATCCGCCTAATTCAACTAAACGTGGTGACACTTCCGAACCAATAAACCCTGTTAATAACTGCAATCCTGTTAAAACAAGTGAACCTAATGGCGCTAATGCTACAATAACGTCGCCAATAATTCCGAACAGGTTGCCTAATGTGTCCATTAATTTAGGTCCATTTGTTAGAGCATACTCCATAAACTGTTGGAATCCGTTTGATGAAGCTAGGTTGCCTGCCCACACATCAAATCTCTCTGTTAGGGATAATAATCCTTGTTCTATGGTTTCTGCAATTGGAGAAAATGCATCAAGCATCTTCCATAATCCACTCAATGTATTTCCGAAAATATGAGCGAAATTATAGATTGCTTCGGCCGCATTGCTTTCCATCCAATCGAAGAAATCTTTTAAGCCACCACCAACAACAGAATTATTCATTTCTGTCATTAATACATTTACAACGTCTGCAACATTCATAATCGTTTTCTCTAGCCCGTTTAAAATATTTTCTGCTAAAGATAACCCTGTGCCAAACGCTTCAAAAATAGGTGTTTCAAACTTTTTGACAAAGGTTCCCCAAAAATTCGTAAAGTTTTCTAGTTCGGTTCGTGCTTTTGCTTGTGCAGCGGTTAAATTTTCAGCACCTTCAATAACTGGACCTAATGCCCCCATTGCTACTGCACCAAACGCGACAACACCTAGACCAGCAGCTAAAAAGGAAGCTCCTAGACCGCCAACTAACACGAGTAGAGGCGCTATGATGGCAATTAATCCGGATATAGCAGCGGTAATACCGACACCCATCCATATACCTTTCGTACCTGCTAAAGCGAACATATTGCCTAAAATGGATGTAGCAACAATGGCTTCCCGTTCTTCTTCCACTACATCTTCAATACCATCTTCTAGTATCTCCGCTTGAATAGAAGCTCCAGCAAGTTCCCTTTTTAAATCATCTAGATCGTTATCATCTAAATAATTTACTAGCCTGTTAGTTTCTCTGATTTCACTAGATAAATCATCAAATTCATCAGCAACCGACTGAACATCTCGCTCAATATCATCTAGTCCACTGGCGTCCAATCTGTTAAAGGATTCCCTTACATCATCAACAAGCGAATCGAGGTCTCTCAATGGGTCGTCATCAACATCTACGCCAATCTCTACAAAAAGATCACGTATACTCATTTAATTGCCTCCCCTCGCTTGTTTGATTTTTTCGAATTGTATATCGATGGCAGCGTTTGCTTCTAGCAACTCATGATGTGACATCTTTTTTACTTCCTCATATGAAAGTATTCTTTCTACAACAGGACGCCACATTTTCCATCGCATTTCTGCTCTAGCTCGATAATAAGTGTCATCAAATTTAACGAAAAAGGAATTTAGATGCTGCTCGCATTACATCAGTAAACACTTTCATGCTGTCAAACTGTTCGAAATACTCAACGGTTACACGTTTTGGCGCGCCGTCCTCTTCGACAAATACAACATGTTCTAAGATTTCTTTATATAACTCTTTCTCGGATGTATTACCTTTTTCATCTTTCGTACGTTCTCGAATATCTAATGTCGCTTCAAGTCCTGGATGTTGAAAGATAAATTTTTTCCCTGCAATCGTTTCTGTTGCTTGTTTATTTTTAAGTGCCATTTTACGTCTCTCCCATTCTTTTCGTTTTAAATGATTGGTAATGTGTCGCTTTTTCATAGCAAATTAAAAAGAGTGAGCACGTGGCCCACTCCCCTTTCTGCATTATTTCACTGTGTAATCAAATACTTTTAGTGTATAAACGCGGTTTGATGCTGCTTTACCAAACTCTTTATCAGATGGTTTCGTAATCATTGCTTTTGTTCCACCTGCAACCTCTTTAATTTCATTGTTAGAATTCACCCAAACAGGTACCATTGCACGAGTGTTAGCTAAATTATCTAAATATGAAATTGATGGACTAGTTTGATTTAATGTGATTTCAATTGTACCCATTTGATCACCGTTTACAGAAACAACTGCATCACCTTGAGCACTTGACGTTGCTTCAAAGTTATCGTTATCTTTACTAGCTTTAACAAACGAGCCATCTGCATAACCCGTAATAAATACTCCACCTACTGTTGCAACAACTTTTCGAGCGTCATATGTTCCGATATGTGGCATCTAATTCCCCTCCTTCTTAGTAAACCATTTCGCCTTTGACTTCAGCACTATGGATTGCTCCGGCTAGTTCAAGGCTAAATGATAGTCCTTTATAGTTACGTTCTACACGATCTGCCGCATTTGTTTGTGTACGTCTCAACGCAGTAAGTGTATAAAATGGTTGTTCTGCTTCATTTTTTGCGATTATTCCTTGTTGACCAGCGATTTCTAAGATAGTACGAGCTTCACTTTCAATTTGTGGGATGCCGACATCATCATATGAAATCTTGTCATTATTAACGAATAAAGTGGAAATCGCCTGCTCCATGTTTACTTTCACCCAGTCCTTACCGTGGATCACGTCAATGTATTCTCCTGATAGTAAAGTACCTTCAGAAGTTTGATACTGGCCACCTTTTGATACATAAGCGAAGCCGTTTAAGTCATGAATAGCAAGTAATGTTGTTGCATCGTACGGAGCAGGATCTACACCGATTAATTTTTTAAATTTATATGTGATGGAACCAACTAATTTTGAACCATGACCACCGATTAACGCTAGATGAGGATATTGTTCAAGTTTGTCGTGCATCATAACAAATGTACGATCGTATTTTTTTGCTGAAATAGTTGTTAAATCTTCAATGCTATCGACTGTATGTCCGGCAATTTTAACTCCTTCACCTTCTACAACATCCGATATTGCAATGTAGTCGGAAACAGCCCCAGTTGCTAGAGATACGAAATACCAATCTTCATCGTAGTATTTTTCTAATGTCTCTGCAGCTGTAATTGGTGTTGCCGCACTTAAATTATAGGTTGCAATAGCTACTTTTCCAGTGCTTGTATCTCCTTGTTTAAATGCTACTTTAGCAGCTTTATAGGCATCTGTAGTTTGAGGGAAATCTACCTCAACACCTTCAATATCCCCATAAATTTTAAAAGACTGTGGACCTGCTTTATCTGCAAGAATTAAGGGTGTACCCAATCCCGTTAATGCAGAAGGCTTTTTAATGTCGATTGTGACTTTGACATCTTTTAATGGCATTCTTTTTACCTCCTAATTGTTAATCGTTACTTTTTCAATTACTTCAATCTCATAAGATTCTTGCGCTCTTACACGTAATCGCACATCAAAACCACATCGACGTTCGTAATTGATATTTAAAAAAACATCACGATTTGTGACAGGTAAAACGTCAACAACCGCAATGTTTGCATCTGACAATTCAATTGTTCCTTTGCCCAAGAAATAAGCACGAGATTTCAAAGCTAATGATTCAGCATCTTCAATAGTTTTTGCGTGACAGGTAATTGATAAAACAAGCTCTGTATCTTGTTCCATTGTTTGAATAACCCCTTTTAAAGAGGTTGTTGATTGTCCAATCCCTTCACTAACTAATGTCTTTTTGATTGCAATGAACGGATAAGGTGGTTGATCTCCATTTGTTTCAGCTTGTATTACCATTTTATCTGCATAATTCGTGAGTCCTTGTTGAACTGGTAGCCAAATATCATCATACTCAATCAAACGAACTCACCCCTTTTGCAATATAGCGATAGAAGTCACCAAATTGCGTGAAATCGGCGCTTGTATCAACGGTGTACTTTTGACCATTCTTCTCAATCTTATCGCCATGCACAAAAGGAGCAAGCGAATAAAGTTGTACATCAGCATTGGTAACTAGTCCACCCAGTTGAGCAATCGTTTTTACATCGAATGGGATTAACGCTGCTTGTCGTGTTTCAGGTATCGGTTCACTCTCGACCGGCTTACCGTTAACCCACCCACCTTTTGTTGTTACAAACACGGTAATTGGACCACTATATTTATTTATTAATCTAGAAAAGTTATACATACTCATTCAATATCAACCTCCATGGAGCCGATAAGTCCTCCGCTATCAACTAACGGATTGTTAGAACCTTTTTTACGTTCAACCGTAAAAGGATGGTTTACTGGATGGTCTAGATCGATGGCATGTTCTTGGATTTTCCCTCTTAATTCAAGAGCAAGCATTTCAAAGAATAGTTCTACGGATAAGTTTCCTGCAATAACCTCATCGATTAATTCATCTGCTTTTCTTTGTACATCCTTCTCATGGAGATCCGCACCAGTACGCAAAAAAGAGCGTTCAGGAATGATGATATGTGTAGTTTCTTTCTTTAAGTGCAAGCCTTGTGAAGCTAAATATCCACGCATTTTGTCTGTTACCTGAATACGAGCACCATATTCATGAACCGCTGCCAATCCAGCAAGCGATATTTCGTCATTGTATGGTTTATCGTTTGGGTAACCTACTTTTGCTTTTTTTCTACGAACTTTTGATAATTCCGATAAAATCTCTGGAATCCGGTTATTGTCACGCATACCAACTCGAATACGGGCCATTTACCTACCTCCAAACGATTTAAACCGTAATTTACGAAGGCCTAGCGAACTTAATTTCTTTATTAGTGCGTTATTTCGTTCTTCTACACTATCGAAAGTTTGCGACATGCCACCAATTGATTCGCTTTTAATACCTGCATTACCTTGCAATTCGAAATCCACGTATTGAGCCACAATTCCTTTAACACTTGCAGGCAACGTTAATACTCCGTCTACCGTGAAATCCTGATTGCAAACACGTTTTACAAAATCAACGGCTTCATCAAGTTTTAATTGCAAATAAGCATCTGATAGGTTGTTTGTGTTAGGTAACAATGTTTTTAGTTCATTCAGATTCATCTTCGCCACCTACTTGCTTTTTACGAGTAGATTTAGGTTTTGTGTAAGGCTTATACCCATGATTTTTATAAACAACCTCATATGCCTTTTCAGTGGCTTCAATTACTTTGCCATCTTTTTCGACTAACATATGCACCCTCCTTACATAAAAAATAGAGCAAGCCGAAGCTCACTCATTAAGGTGTAACGTCTGGTGTAATAGCAGCGAATGCATCTTCTGCTAATGTTGTAAATGCTACTTCTTGAGTCACACGTAGTGCGAACATATCACGTTCAAATAAGTTAATTGGGTTGCCGCTACCATCTTGGATAGTTGTTAACGTCGCGTCAGTAGAAATTGTATATTCCATACCCGCAGGCATTCCGTAACGAGTCATATCCCAGTTACCCGCAATTAATAACGCCTTTGCATAATCCCATGACTTAGAATCAGCATAGCCGATTGGTAAACCTAGAGCCGTTGAAGTTGCACCAGCCGTTGCATCTGTGAAAATCGGTTGATTGTTGCCGTCTTTTGCTCCACGTAATTTTTGTTTGAATTTACGAGTAGTCGTAAAACCATCTGGATCTTTGTCAGCATCTTCAATTAAAGCCATCACTGCGTTTAACTCATCGTATAAGTTAGTTAGTGAATTAAGCTCCACTGTATTACCAGCAGTTGTAATACGCTCCCATACAGACGTACCTACTTCAAATGGAGAACCTACACCAAATAATCCCGCTTGGTCAAACTTGATTGCGAATGCTTCAGCAATAGCCGGACGCATTTGAGTGAAGAAGTCTTGCACACTGTATTTTAAAAACTCTTTTGAAACTGGAATAATTACCCCTAATTTTTTAGCTACGATTTTCGCATCTAACCATGTAGCCTTTGACGTTTGGATACGTTCACCTTCACCTACCCAGTAAGCCCCAGGACCACTTGCTAAATACGTGAATTTTTTCTCCTGCTTCGCCATCGGTTCGTATTTCGCTAAACGAGTAAGCACCGATTGTTGCATAAACTCTGTAACTACTAACTTACCTTCTTCAGCCGGTACTGCTCCTGTTGGCGCATCTTGTAATAAGATGTTTGCCGGGTTGAATGTATCGAATTGTGAAATGTTAACTTTTAAACGTCGTTTTACAGTTTTCATAGATTGTTTCCTCCAATATGTTTATTTTCGTAATGAAACTTGATTAGCAATCGCGCCGAAATCAATAGCGCCACCGCCACCACTTTCTCCATGATCAATCCCTCGACCATGCTCTTTGAATTTCGCATCTACAGCCGCTTGAATCGCTTTTGTATGTGCTTCTTCATATTTCGTTAAATTAGCAAGAGTCGTTTCCTCATCAGCACCAATTAAATAATCAATAACTTCTGTTGGTAATTTCTTTTCTTGAGCCACTTTTAAAGCTTTAGCGGATAGATCAGCACGTTCACGACTTTTACGTTCCTTTTCGATCTCTGCACGAAGTTTTTCAACCTCTTTTTCAGCAGGAGATTTTTCAGGATTACGCTTATTAACCTCTTCCTCAATAAGTGATTCAAGGTTGTTCGCTTTCCAAGTTTCGAGCGATTTCGTGAAGTGTGCATCCAATTTCGGTTGCAACACCTTTTTACCTTCAGATGTTTCTAAGAAAGGTTTCACATTGTCAGCAGTGAGTACATTCGACTTGTAATAAGCTTTTACTTCCTCATTGTCCTTATTAGAATCTAGGAAAGCTTTCACTTGTTCGAAAGTAAGCTCACCATCAAATTGCTTAATATTAACTGGTAAACGTTTTTTGAATACTGATTTCATTTCATGTTCCTCCTTACCAAGTAGTTCGAGCCTACTTGTCGCTTTCAATTATTTTTACTGATAGATCATGTGGAAATTGTTCTTCTAAGTCTTGTAAATAACGCACAGACGATTGTAAGAGAGTTGAAACTGCAGCACATACCGTCGATTGTGTATGCCCTTTTGCTTCAATCTTTAAATATCCGTCTGGATTAGTCGTGACTGTGATTTCAGTCATTCTTAACACCCTTTCAAATGCCCTTACAGTACGAGCCAGTAAGTGCAAGGTTAAGTACTTTACAGTTAGTTATTTTTAATAAGTTCGTAATAACCTAAATTGCTGTATGGAACAAAGCCTAAAGTGGTTTCTTTATTAAGGAAGAAGACACCCTGTTCAGCATGGTAAACCTCCGTTACCCCTTCCAACGTTACATACATTTTATCTAAAGTGGAAATGCCGTATTTCATATTGTCACACCCCTTCAATCCATAATAAAAAGCCGTATCACTACGACTCACTAACCCATCGATATTCGTTGTGCGTACAGTAAACCGTCATGCGTAGCGATCATAAGCACATCGCCCTTTTCATCACGAAAAATAGTAGCCTGCTCTGTCGTTTCTACAATATGGACGTCCTGTACGGTTCGTTTCTGTTCACCACTCGCATAGACGAGCATTACTTCATAAACCACCGCATCACCTCATAGCCTTTTGAAATTCTTCAAATGTTTGTTTGGCTAAATCATCATTGGTTTTACCTTCAACCTTATCAATCTCGTAAATCAAGATACATCTGCAATGAATATCGTGATGGGCGTAGCCGGTATTACCTGGAGCAATCCCCTTTTCTCCGTTACCTAAATCAAACAAATCATTAACAGGGATTTTTACATGATCCATTTTGACGTGATTGGCTTTTGGCGTTTTACGAACACGACTATCTTTCATATTACGCCACTTTTTCACCATGATAATACCTTTAGAATTAGCGTACTTAGCGCTATCCAATGTCCCTTGCTCACGCACCCGATGAGTTTCAGTTCGAGTAACACGAATTGACTTTGTATAGTCACCTTCAAACATTTCTGTCATACTCGAAGCCATCTCTTTGTAAGTAGAACCTCTTACAAGGCTCTGTGTGACGTTTTGTTGAATCTTATATATTATGTCTCTACGATTCTTTTCTAACGTTTCTGAGAGCGTTAGACCTTTCACTGGGTTATTAATTGCCGCTTTGATTTGTTCAATTGCCAATGAAGTATAGCCAATTGCTTTTCGAGCCTCTTTTTCAATCGCCCAACCCATCCACTCATAGGAGTACATGTAACTTTCAGATAACAGTGTTGTAATAACTGTTTGAGTTTGTTTAGACATTGCATTGACATGCTCAATGATGGTATTCATTAACTTTTTCAAACGATCATACTGCATCATTTGCTCATAAGTAAGTTTACCATCAGTTTCATACTTCTCATAAATCAGACCAATTTGGGCAAGTACTTCTTTAACTAATTTTTGATAAATAGTTCGAATACTTTTTTCAGTTTTCGCTAATTCTTTAGTGTTCCACTCACTTAGTTTCCGTGCGTACTTCTCCAGATCCATTGCCTTCACCACCATCCATTAAAGGTGGGATTGAATCACGTTCTAGTTCCTTTTGTTCTAGCTCGTATTCAACATCATCCACAACCGAAAGTGTAGATAGTGCGGTTTTTTCAGACGTAATTGCAGTTAAGGTTACGGCTGTTTGCGCTTCTTCTAGTAAATTTACTGGAAGGTTACGTTTGAAGCCAAACCAAACTTTTAAATAATCATCCTTGTCGCACAATCCTCTCTTAGACCATGCAGAACAAAGCACCTTAAATTGATAACGAAGTGCAGCAACCATTTTCCGCTCCATCGTAATACATTTATTTTCAAGGGACATGAGCTTATACTTCATGGCCACGCCGGATAAATTGTTACTGAAGTTTTCATCCGTAAAATTGACCGATTTCGCAAAACGAAGGATGTTTTGTTCTAAGCGATTGAGATGGTTTTCAATCATTGTGTCGTTAATGTCTTTGGTTAAATAATTAAGACTATCGTTTTCCCCGAATAATTCAAAAATCCCACCTTTTTTTGCTTTCTCCAGTACCTCATCATCTGCACCCATCCCTTTTAAAACAAGATAGGCTAAACGGTATTGCTCAATTTCATTGGATGCATCAGAAAGAGTCCTGTCGTATGCATCAATTAACGACACCACTTTTTCAGCATCTGCCATTAACTCTTCATTGTTCGGCAAACCAAATAACGGACAGTAATCGAATGTGTGTAGTTCCTTTTCAATCAGCGATAATCCATTATCACCTGTTTCAAAAACATAAAAATAAGCGTCGTCGTAAAACTCGACACGCTGCTTGTTTTTATCTATCTCAAAATAACGAATTGCAAATTCTGGTTCCGTGTAGTCAGATGATGAAATTAAAATGGTTTCCCACGGATCAATGTTGACGATTCGCTCTTTTCCTTCAAAATCAATGTAAGCAAGTCGAGCACTATAACCACAAATCGCGGCTTTTTTACCCCATTCACTGTCTTTGTCCTCGACATTGTTTCTCAGGTTGAATGCTTCAATTTCATCTTTTAATTTTTGGAATTCATTTTCTGTCTTCTCGTCCACTTCATACGAAATAGGATGACCGAACATATACCCGATTTTTGTATCAACAATTTCTGCATCAAATGCATTATTTAAACGATTGTTCACCTTATCGTCAAGTCGTTCAACAATACCAGTTTCGAAATCATCTACTTGTATTGGTCCTCGTTTGAATATCGGAACACCTTGAACCGATGCTTTATACCGTTCATAAGCGAGAATACGTTTTGAATTGTCGGCTTGATGTTCTTCTATCGCTTTTGCAATAATGCTTGGGTCTGCTCCTTGCGCTTTAAACAATCGCAGAAACTTGTATAAATTCATGCTATACCTCCTTAAACGATTCTGCATTATGACCTTTTAGAGATGCTACTTCATAATCATCTAAGCCGTACCAAATTGCAGAAAGAGTATGTGGATCAATGTTAAATTCATCTTCACTAACTTCTCCGTGTGCATCTTGTTTAAATGTTAAAGTTTTTAGCTCACGGATTGTGTTAATGCATTCATTTGAACAGATGATTTTCTTAAATCGCTTCACTTTTTTAGTATATTGAGCCCTCGAACCTGCAAACTTTTTAGCTGGAAACATCTTAAAATGTTGTTGTCTAAAATAAGCGATCGTCTTTGGTTCTGCACTATCTGCCTTAATAACAATTTTCTTCAAATGTTCCAAGTCTTTCGCTAGTTCAACATCGGTTAACCCTTTTTTGTAATACTCCCAAAAGATGTACAAATATTTTTTCTCATGATCAATGGCCATTCGAATGACTGCATTGTAAGAAGTCACAAAACCAAAGTCCATCCCATTTTTGAATAATGGTTTATAAATACCTTTGATTGCCTTAATAACCTCTTCATGCGGCTGCACTTCAAATTGCGGGAACACTCGAATACCATTTACACCGAAACGACCTAAACGGGCAATACGATGTAAATCTTGGTCATAACTACCGATTGCATCTAGTTCATCGATATACGATTGTGGAAGAAATAAGTTATCGTCTGCCGTTGAATGATGATAATAAGTATCTCCAACTAAAATTGTGCGCTTTTCATAAAGTTCGTGGTCATCCAGAACAAAATAATCGTTAAGCTCATCTTTGAAGAAGTGTTTAAACGTCCAGTTATCTTCACCTATCGGATTGGTTGAAAGAATCATATGAAGTGACAAACTACGATGGCGCAAACGTCCAATCAATTCTTTGAAACCCTCATATTTGACCTCCGAACACTCTTCAAGCCAAATAATTGAGATGTCATGAATCGATTTTAGTTTTGCCGGTTTATCCATCCCTTTAAAGATGATTCGAGATCCATTCGAAAACACAACCTCATAAGGACTTTCTTTCGCTCTCGCTTTACCTTTAGCAATTTTTTTGCGGCCAGATTCGTCCAACATATCCAAAGTTTCTAAAATGTCTTTGAATAGCGCAAAGGTACTGTCTTTATGAGTATCGTAAACTTCACGGATAACTAATATTTTGCGTTTCTCTTGTATTGCTTTAAGCACTAGTTTAAGCGCTACATGATACGACTTACTGGAGCCATAACCACCAACAAGAAACTGAAACTTTTGGTTCCAATCAAATAAAAAATCCTCGAAATGAGGATTCACTTCCTTATCGATAACAACCATCAATCTCTCGCCTCCTTACGACGGATAACGATTTCGACTGATTCTTCTTCACCGTTACCTTCGCTTAAGGATTCAATTTCAGCCTTTGTTCTATCAATGTTTAATTTGGCTTGTTCAGTTTGTAACTGCTTCAACTCACGCTCATTTAATAAATCCTTATGCTTCGATAAATATTCAAGCGCCTTCATTTTGTCGGCTAATTTGACGGTTATACCATCCTTACCCTGTTTGACCTCGGTAACGAGTGTTCCATCGATTTCATCCGACTCATTTAAGTGAACGTAGTTGAACGAATAAGTTTTGACGTTCCCGTTCATATCCAATGCTGGTTGCCCATCCTCTTGGTACTCAATCTCTTCTTGACGACCAAACTTTACGTAATCAGTGATATCGGCGAACAAGATGTCAATCCACTTTTGTATGAGTGTTCGCTCGTCTAAGAGCGCATCTTCCGTTAACCCATCTCGCACCCTTACTATTTCTGCACGAATGTTAGGGTTTGCAAGGAGTTTAGAGCCTTCAGTTCTAGCTGTATCATATGCACAACCGTATGCTTTCTTATAAGCCTTTGTAGCATTCCAATACTTCACGTAATAACTAATAAAAAGTCGTTGCTTATCGGTAAATTCGTCACTCTCTAGCTCAATGACTTCTACCGATTCAACGACTTCTTTTTTCGTTTCAATATTCTTGGAACTGCCCGTTTTGTTATTAGGAGCGCTCTTTTTCGATTTAGGAGCGCTCCCTTTCAATTCATCATCCCATTTGTCAGTGGCTTTCCATTTTCGAATAGTGCTACTAGTTACCTCGAATTGTTCAGCCAAATCAACTAATTTAATTTCACCCTGACTCTTTAACCAAATATTTTTAGCTTTATCCCTTCTAGGGTCTCTAGGTCTAGCCACCTCTCATAACACCACCTCCATAATTCATCGCATGTAAGTCATTCGTTTTGTGTATTTATATATCTTCCACAACTTTTAGTCTCAGCAGTAAGCACTATCTTTGGACATGAGTGGCAAAGGAATAAAACACTCGATAATGCTCACTGCTCAAAATAAATCATTCGAGCATGGATTTGATCTTGCCGCCGCATTCACATACGTTTTTATAAACCTTGGTACCCGGTTTGCTCTTCTCATGATCTAACTCCGCAGGACGTTTGCACTTTTTACATTGCAATACATATCTCATAGAACTCCCTCACTTTAAAGGCATAATAAAAAGCAACCACCCATCCTCATAAGTGGTCGCTTTCTTGTGTTGTGGTAAAAACCGTTATAGCAATAAAGGCAACTGAGCCTTTCGTAAATTTGTAATTAAATTAAAAACCATATCCTAGATATATTAATGCATTTTATTTTTTGTATTTTTCGTATTTATATATATAACTAATATATTTAAAGAGATTATTTAATAAAAATCACCCCTCTCAAATACTGGGACGGCCGTGTTGTCGCTTCTGCGATGTACGATTTCATCGCGTGTCGTCGGTCGTCTTTTTCTCTTTTTTCATTGAAGAAAATTATGGAAAGACCGAATGATTTACCGCACCGTCCTCCCTCACAGTATACAAATTTTTAATAGATTCTACGAAACATTAGAAATATCGGAAATAGCGGAAATTTCGGAAATGCTTTTCGCTATTTTCCTTAAAATATTTCTAACCTGTCTATCGGTAATACCTTCAAGCTCAGCAATGTGTTTGGTTCTCATGCCCGATAACTTCCAATGCAAAACATTAACTTCTCTGCGTTTTTTAATATACGGTACTCGTTCGTCTATAAAATTAATTCTTTTCATAAAGTCTTTTTCCATAACACCCGACAAAATTTTATGCGCCCCAGAAAAAGCTTGTCTAAATGTTGGATCACCAGTGCCATTCCCTTTTGGCATTCCTAAATTATCATAGTCCGCAGTAACGCTATAACTGTATGGACTTTCTACATGTAGCCCTATTGCCCTTTTCATGTTGAAATAACTATCTATAATCTCTAATACCTCTTCTGAACTGTAATAAATTTGCCCTTTGCCCATACCATGCCCTCCTGGTATAATATATTTGCGCATATATTTGAGGGCTGTGGCATAGGCTGCAGCTCTTTTTATTGCTACAGAAATTCAAAAATATTAGTTTGTTCCACCACTGGACTATCCGTAATTTTCCTCAAAGCAAATCCTGATGTGATGATCTCCCATCCTTTTTCATTTCGAATGTGAAATTGTGTGCCTTCGATTTGTATAATCTTTGCTATTTGCCAATGCCCCCATACCTTTGTTTCAACCTTTTCACCGACTGAAAAACCAAAATCGTATGCAGCATGCAATTCACTCCATCTTGGAACTAACTTATTGCGTTCCTGATAATTTCGTACTTTTTCAAATTCGCGCATTTGATTACCGATCGATGTCATCTCAGCAAATATTTCATCATTCGTCATATACCAACCACTCGCCCTCTGACCGTTTCATTCAAGACCTTCCCAATCTGTTGGAACTCATCATAAATCGCACAACCAGTGCACACCTTCACATCATTCTTGGCGTTTTTATTGATACATTCTTTGCAATGGATGGTAAAAAGCATCTTTTGTCGCTTGCAGGCTTTTAGTCGCCTCGGCATGTCTATAACACCCATTCAACCGTCACTACTGCTCTAGGATTTTCGCTATACCATTTACGGGCTACTAACTCAATAACTTGGCTATCGTCATGCCATAAAACCTTGCTCAGCCCGTCTTTAATGCCCTTTGCTAAGTTATCGATGTCTGGTTTGGTTGTTGGTCTTAATTTTCCTTCGCCAATTAATTTCATCTTTGGTCCTGTTTGTTTATCCTTTGGAATCTTTCGATAAACGTCGATTGTTAATTTGATTGGCTCAGTAATAAGTACATCTGGAGCATGTTGTGATGCAACTAGTCGAACAAACGATTTATAGTCTCGACTTTCTTGTGGATCCACTGCTTTCACACCATTACCAGCTCGAGAAAACTTTGGTCGTTGTTGCGCTTGAACGTCTCCTGGTATTTCGAATTGTATTTTGCCCATGTTGCCCTCCCTTCCCTTACACATAAGCTATTAGTAAGATAGTTACGTGCAAGGGTGTTTGTTTTGGTGTACTTTGGTCGAAGTGTGCATTAAATCCATGCTCCATCTTTAATAATTTCATTACGTTCTTCTACTGTTATTTCTTTTACTACACAACCGATGTTAATTAAGCGTCCTCTCATTGCCTTTGATTCTTCATCGCTTTGAACTCTTCTATCTATCAGGACTTGTGATTTACCAGAAGTTGTTGAAATTAAAAAATACGGTTTATCCAAAAAATTCTCTCCTCTCTTTTTTACTGCACAATTTGGCTCTTTCCCAAGTGTTCAGCAACTTAATTCATGTATGAGCTCCAGCTGAACTTCACTTAATCGTTTTTTAGCAATCTCAATATACTTTTCATTAAGCTCAATACCAATAAAATTTCGAGAATGTTTCAATGCTACTAATCCGGTAGTTCCCGAACCAAAGAATGGATCCATTACAACTCCATCAGTTGGACATCCTGCTAAAATACAAGGTTCAATTAAATCTTCCGGAAATGTTGCAAAGTGAGCTTCTTTTAAGGGTTTTGTTGATACTGTCCAAACAGACCTCTTATTTCGTTTATCCCGAATTGCTCTGAATGCTTCATTACCATACTTACCTTCAAACGAACCTCTAGGTTTATCCTCTCTTTTCGCCTTTTGCGATGGTCCAAAAGCTCCTTCTGAACCTCTAACATCTAAAGTTCCATAAATAGCCGGTTCTTTAATTAATTCGTTATCATAAAAGTATTTTTGATTTTTACTTAGTAAAAATAAATACTCATGAGATTTTGTCGGCCGATCAGTAACACTCTCAGGCATTGCGTTTGGTTTATTCCAGATAATGTCTTGTCGTAAATACCATCCGTCAGCTTGTAATGCAAACGCCACTCTCCACGGCAATCCAATTAAATCTTTTGGTTTTAATCCTGTAGGAACATTATTAATCTTTGTTTCTACACCTTTAGGATCTGGTACATATACATGCTTTTGTTTATCCTTTTCGGACCATGCACCCTTCCCACTTCCTGCGTATGCATCCCCTAAATTGAGCCATAAAGTGCCATCGTCTTTTAGAATTCGTTTAACTTCTCGGAATACATCTACAAGAGCCACTACATATTCTTCAACTGAATTTTCAAGCCCAATTTGGCCATCTACTCCATAATCACGTAATCCCCAATACGGTGGACTGGTAACTACGGTATTCACACTTTGTGAAGGCATGGTTTTTAGGACCTCAAGACAATGTCCTTGATAGATTTTATTAAGCTCCAAATCCTCACCTACTTCCTGAACAATTTGTCTCAACTATTCATCCAACTTAATCAACTGCAACCGATTATCGACCCCTTTTTTCGCCCTACGTCGATAAACACCTGATTGATAAAAGCGAATCGTTTCTGGGAGCACACCGCGGTCTTTAGCAATTTCACGAATCGTTCCAATTGCCACTAGTTGTTCACCTTTGTAAAGTGCATATTCCAATTGTTTACGTCCCAAATCAAAACCACCTCAGCTAGATTTCCTTTTACGAAAATTATGAATACCTTTTTCTCTCAAGCGTTTTCGCCTATAACGAATATCGTGAATTTCCCTACCTAATTCCTCAGCGATTTCTTTATCTGGCAATCGTTGTTTATCCATATCCATTAACATATCAATTTCAATTTGAGTCCACGGCAATCGGTAGCGTTTTCGTTCTGCCACACCCTCGGAGACTAACTTTCGGTAGCGGGCTTTTACTGCTCTGACACTTCTTTCTAATGCTGAAGCAATAGTTTCGTACGCATCACCCTTCTTTAGACTGGATAAAAGGAATTGATCTTCTACTGGTCTCCAAATCACATGATGACGTTTAATTGCTGCTTTTTGAGAATTTTTATAGGCTTCATCTAACCAACTCGGTTCGGGTATTAGTACACCCCGTTCCATTCTTGAAAAATCAATTAATTGCTTATGATTTTTTGCCCATGACCAAAACTCTCCAACATCGATAAAATAATAACTTTTTGAAAGGATTGCTTTTTGACGATATTTTAAGCCGGCTTCAAACCAACGTTTAATCGTGCGATTATTTACCTCTAGAAATTTAGAGAGTTCATGGAGCGTTATATAACCGCCTGCCGTTAACATAGTTAGACCAAGTCTCCTTGCTTTACCAATAACCGCTATTTCTGTACGTTCAAGATGATTAGCGATTTTCGAAACATGACATTTTCCAAAGTGAGCTTCTAAATAATCAATATCTTCTTGTGTCCATGATTTTAGGTGTGACATGTAATCACCTCAATAACCAGTGTTTTGTCTTCTGTGATTTTCTGAATTCTTTTCGAAATATGCAGCTTCGATTTCGTCCCAAGTGAAACCTAGCATTTCAGTTAAAACAGCAAACCTAGTCATTACCACGCTGTAGCCTTCATCGATTTCGCCATAATTCCATAAATCAGTGAAATCACTTATTAAGGCAATTATTTGATCAGTAATGCTGTCATAGATGCAATATTGATTTCTTTCAATACTTTCTTTTTCAAAAATACAGATACTTTCTAAACCTTTACGGTGATGAACCATGTTACCGATTGCTAACAAGAAACTTAAAACATCTGCTATTTCACCACGTAACCCCGGTTTAGATTGTTTATTCACTTTCCAATGCTTGAATCCTTGCCATTCGTTACTCATTTCACCTAATTCAACGATTAAAGCAAGAATCATATTATTTAGCGGCACATCTTTTAAACCTTGTGTATTGACAATGTGCTCGTCCAGAACTCGTTGTGCTTTGAACAATTTTTGTAATTCCATATTTACGCTCCTAAATTTTATTATTCAGACGGCAAGCTATCCCACTTGCCGGAAATTAAAAGGGAGATCATCTTCTTTCACTTCAATCGACCTACCATTTGCAAACGGATCTTCATCTACCCTCGAATAATTTTGTTGAGAATTGAACTGTCCTGAATTTCCATACTGTTGATTCTGACCGCCATATTGCCCTGTATTTGCGTTATTTGGTTGAGATTGATAATTTGTACTAGGTTGATAGTTTGGAGCTGAATTTGAGCTATCTGCGTTGTTTCTCGGCTCTAAAAATTGAATTGAGTCTGCGATAACATCAGTAGTAAAAATTCTTTTCCCATCTTGCCCCTCAAAGCTGCCTGTCTGAATACGACCTTCAACACCTATCAAATTCCCTTTCTTCTGAAAGTTTGCTAAGTTTTCCGCTTGTTTTCTCCAAGCAATACAGCCAATAAAGTCAGCTTCATTTTGACCTTCGTTTTTGAATGGTCTATTTACCGCTACTGTGAACCTTGTCATTGGAACTCCACTGGGTGTATATCGAAGTTCAGGATCTTTTGTAAGACGGCCGACTAATACGACACGATTAATCATCTTCTTCCTCCTCATAGATGCTAATTTCTAGGTCCATATCCGGATTTTCAACCTCCAACGTATCTGCAATGATTTCTTCTATTTGCGATACTGGTCGAAGCTGACCGTTGTAGTAGATTTCTTGTTCCTGAAACTCGCAAGCTATTAAAATCACTGAAACGATTAACAACACAATCAGTAATGCCACTTTCTTCACTTCTTCCTCATCCCTTCCCATTCGGCTGTAATTAATATAATTGCGCCCCATAACACGACTGCAGCACAGATAATGTTTAATGCTGCGTTCATTTTTAAACCACCTCACCACATATGCAACATTCTGTATGGGATGGCTCTTTTACATAATCTTCTCCAGCAATTGTTTTCCAAATCTCATCAGTGATTGGATGATGACATTTCCCGGATTCTATAAACTGCTTACGTCTTTCGCCTTTGCGTTCATTTTCATATTTGCAGCGAGGACACACCAAATATTCACAAGCGAATATTTCACCAAATTCTTTTAATACATTTCGTTCGATATAATAAATTTCACCTTTTACAAACGACTTATTGCAACATATACAAGTGCGGTTTAATCTTCTAGAGGCTACCTTACGTTTCACGAAGTCTCCCTCCAATCCCATTCCTCGATTTTTCTAAACTTTTTAGCTCTAAGTTCCTGATATTCCGGATGAGCTTTAGGAACAATCACCGTTACTACATGACCATCCTCTTTGCCTTGCATGGTCACAAACTTAGTAAACTGGTTAAAATCATTTTGTAGATTTTTAGTTATTTGGATTTTTGTTACTTTCTTTCGTTGCCTTGGGACGTCTAATGGAATACCATTTCTATTTGTTTGCACCTTAAGCACCTGCCTTTATACGAGCAATTGTTAAAGCATGCAACAAGTCACGATCTGATAAGTTTTGCACTGGTACCTTATTAACTTCTGTAATGCCAACTTGTTTTAGCTGCTCAATGTAAAACATGCGTTTAAAACTATGCTGAAAGTTTTTCATCCCTCTCACCCCATGCAATAAAATAATTGCAAGCTTCTTCTAGGTTGCTGAAATTCTTATGATGTTGTAGCTTGTTCATCCAGTTTGTAAATGCTTGTTTGTCCTGTTCGTTGCCGTACTTGTTGTAGTTGATTCCGTGGAGTGTAAGCATGTTTAGAATGAATTCCTCGTTCATTTGTTCACCTTCTTCTTTGCAATGCCCGCATGAATATTGTTTTCTAGGTACCGTAATTGTTGAGCTGCATAATATGGATCTTGGCAATCGCTTAACCGTCTATCGACATCTTGCAAGACTGGTAGGGGGAAATCATATTCCCCTACCAGGTCATTAATTTTTTGTGCTACTTCTTCCGATGTCATGTACATTCATCCCTTCAATCGATAATCGACGCCTTCTGTATCAACTACGTAATATTGTTCATCCTCACGCTTTTCTAATAATCTACTATTTGCTGCATACCCAATGCGATCCGCAAGAGTAGACTTGTCCTCATTGCTATTGAAAATTATCGGTTTACGTTTCTTGTAGCGCTCATTAATGATGTTGTAGTAAAGCCCTTCTTTCGCTTCTGTTGGCTTTGCTTTGCCAATGTCATCCCACACAAGCACATCAACCGATAATGCCGTATTTAGCATAGAGTTATACATTTCACCCTCATCGCTCATTCGTTTTGCGTTCATCATTTCGTCCATAAATGACACATCCGACACGACTAATACCGAGAATCCATTTTTGATAAGTTGCTTTGCTACCGCAATTTGTAAGTGAGTCTTTCCGATTCCAAAATTATTGTGCTTATACTTAATTTCAGTACGTTGGTCTGCTGGTAGTTGTCTCAATCGTTGTTCACCGATCGTTGCTATAAATCCGAAATTAGGGGCACCATCTTCATCTAACTGTTTCCGATTCTTAGGAAACGATTTTAAATATTCCATCGTCAACGCATACATGGCTTGTTGCATTTTTGTTTTTTGCTCATAGTTATCAAGCTTTGCATTTTTAAATTCTTCAGGAATCAATGCGTTTTTAAAGCGGCGTGCCCATGCATTTTTTTCACGGCACGAGCATGGTTTTTCGTACTCGTATTTAATGCCATTCTTTTCTTCGTAATGTGAAAATACAAACTCGGTACCACGGCATAAAGGGCATTTATCCACCCCAGGCTTGCTTGTCTCGTTCGAGTTGTCTGTAGAATTCATCGAGCGAGCTTGAAGTTTCTTCATGATTTTGTCGAACTGACTGTTTACCGTTTTGACTTCTTGCACCTTTTTTCACCTTCCAATCATCGTAGGTTTTGATATCATCTTCTGTACGCCAATTGTCTAGAATACCTAATGCGTACGAGAAAGTTTTACCTTTACCTTTAGCAGCTTTAATTGCTTCTAAAATCAAACTTGTTTCATAGAATTCAAGCGCTTCATCCATTTTTGATAAATCTTGAGGCTTTGGTTCTCGAATGAGGTTTCGAAACGTATCTTGTATTAATAAAAAATTCATATCAATGGATGGAGACTGACTAGACGACAGACAGACATTTTTTTTAATGTCTTTTTTGTCTTTGTCTATGTCTGTCTCTTTTTCTTTATCTATGTCTATGTCTAAATCTAAGTCTTTGTCTAAGTCTGTTTCGTCACGTGACGTCACGCTAACGTCATCATGTTTTTGAGGTTCTTCAGCAGGAGCTTGCAAAGCCCCTTGTTTCTTACGTTCGCGATATTTTTTATTACGCTCCGCATTTAGTTTTCTAACTCTCTCCATGCCATCGATGTTTTGATGTTTTTCCCAATTTGAAATATAAAATTGCTCATTTTCATCAATTTCAAGCATTCTATATCTCTGTAACACCTGGATTGCATACCTTACTTTTTCTAGCGGTCTATTAAAAATAATGGCCATTTCTTCGATGTTCATAGGAATATCTTCTGCGATCATGATATAACCATTACAATTCGCTTTCCCTGCATAAGTTAGTAATTTAATCCACACAATTAAAATCGTGTCACCCTCTGGCATTCGTTCGATTAGTTTAATTTTTTCATCATCAAACATATCTGTTTTTAGTTTGATCCAACTGATGCTAGCCATTGCCCGCCCTCCTCACTTACCTACTACGGCATATAAATCATCTTTGTAGCTTCATCTAACTACTAGATTCATTTAGCCAAACGCCACTTTTTTGTTGAGCTTTAAAACTGATTTCCCAAAACAACTCAGGTGGTAGTATTGAATGAGCTATATTTTCAAACGCTCGTTCATAAGAGTTATTTCTTAAAGTATTGAGTTCTTTTCGTAATTGTTTTAATTTAGAACGATTAATCATTAATTCATCATTGGCTTTTGTAAGTATGGCTGACAGTCGTTTTTCTCTGTTTTTCATTTGAATAACACTATTTCGCCATGCGCCAGTTAGAAGTGCGTCTGTTTTGCTTGCTTTTATTTTTTTACTCAAGACATTCTTTTCTTGTTTAAAACCATCAATTTCATTAATCAACTTTTGTATCTTCACTTCAACATCTTTAATCTCATGATTGAGAATAGATTCTCTATTTTTGAACTCCTTTAAATTCAATCCGCATCCTCCTATTGTCAAACAAATGGATTACTCCCCAACAGTTAATCTAGTAAAAACTCAATCTCAAACGTGCCCTTTAACACTTTTGTAGACCTACAATATTCGCATTTCTCACAACGATGAGGCTCCTTTTTGCCCTGTTTTGCCTCAATGATCGATGGGAGCATCTGTTGCACATATTCGCGCTCAAAATCAAAGCGTGAATGATCAAAATGTAAACCAGCTTTGTCCGGCGGATTTTCCTTCGTGACTGCTAAAATGTACGGCTCATAATAACGACCTGTGTTTTGATAGATAATTTCACGATACACCCACATTTGAAGTACATAATCGTAGGCTTGTACGAAAGAAACCCATGTACTATACTTCTCACTCCAATAGCGTTTACGTAGCTCCTGAGTGCTCTTTAAATCGCTGAAATAACACTTTTCATGATTGATATTATCGACCTTGATTTTCCAAGGGACGCCGAACAATTCACCCGTGTAAATGACCTCTTTTTCACCTTGTAAAGCAAACTGACAAAAACGATCATTTTTGATAGTTGTAATCATGTCATCAGCTTTTTCGAAATCTTTGTATTTCGCCCCTCTACTGCCAAAAATCCATTTATGGTTTTCCTCGACAAACCGATTAAATGCTTCGTCACTTTCAATTGCTGCATGCAAGTAGCTCCCCACTAATAAAGCAGTAGATTGAGGACGAGTAAACTCGCCCTTCAACTCAGCTATCATGCGCGCTTCACATTCCATTGCACTTTTAAATTGGGAAACGCTCATATAATGAATGTTTGATTCTCTAGAGTAATAGTTCTGGCTGTTCAGTTGGAACGTTGCCTGTTGGTGCTGCATCTAGCTTCACCTCCGCTTTCTGTTCCTGCTCTTTGAAGTCATTAGCCAATCCACTTGATTGTTGTTTAATATCTTCTTTCGGAAACCAATCCTCAACTTTAGACATTCCATCTTTCAAGCTATTGGCGATGTTTAAAAGTTCTACATAGTCATACTCACTGAAAGAATCAGCATTGTAACCGAATTTCATTTCGACCATTTCTTGTGTAACACGGTAGAGATCTTTGAAACCTTTTAACATATGTGCAATGCGATCTTTTAATGGACCTTTGCTATTACCTGCTAATGTTTCGGTACACTGTGCAATTGCTTTATCTACGATATCACCAGGGATAACACCTAGGATGCAAGAACGTAAACGGCGCGCTCCATCGTTTGCTACTTTTTCGTAGATATCACGTGGATCTGTAAGTTGTTTAAGAGAACCCTTTGCTTTGATTGAATGTTTAACTGTAAACACCTTCTCTTGTCTAACATTCGTTTCAAGGTCCCAACAGAAAGCTTTAGCCACCGATTCACCGTTTCTCTGTTCTAACTCTTGAATACCATATGATAAGTTGCCCCAGTTTTGAGCGATTGCCTCAGCTAAACGAATAGACGGCCCAGTTACTTTAGTTCCACCTTTCGGATAACTGTACATAGCTGTTTGAGCTAGTGCAGGACGCTTGCAAGTGTCTAAAATACGTTGCTCCGCTTGGAATACATTACGAGGGAACTGCTTCGCCATAAAAATTTGCCCTTTTACTTCTTCCATTTCACGGGAAGCGCTAGCCATCGCTAGTGCCCCTCCGTTATTTTGAAATGATGGTTGTCCAACTTGTGGGTTATTAAATTGTTCAGTTAATCCATACATTGAAATTTCTCCTCCTATGCGCTATAATTGCGCTAAATATAATTGTTTTGACCACTGTTGCGAGCAGTGGTTTATTTTTTCACCCTGCATTCCGCTTTTAGATAATCTTCAAAATACCGCGGTAAGTTATCCATGTGGACCACGTGTTCACCAAATACGTAGTAATCATCGTTCGATGCAATGAATGATTCAAAAATGTCATATGTTGGATTTTCAAAATCATTTTTATCGCATGTATCGATAACTACTAATCTTGGTCTTGAATAATGTTCAATGCGACCTAGCACCATTGGATTTTCAACTTGCATTTCTACCCCTTCTTTCCTTTAATAAGAATTCACCGTAATGTTTGCCGATGTAATCCCAGTAACGAACGCCATCTTTAACCGCAACCATTGTGTAGATTGATCCAGTAAATTCACTGATTACTTCAAAGTTTGGAAAACGTTGTTCGATTTCCATTGAATCCATTTGAATACTTTTCACCTTTCTCACCACCTTCCCGACGGAATCCCATCAAGCAGCTCATAATCGCCAGAACATCGATTAGGGAGGAAATTGATATTATGAACTGCTTGACGAGAGCGAGACTGGCTCGCAATCGTTTAGTAATAATTTGATAATTACCAGCTACATTTTGGTTAAAAATCTAACATTTAATATCGAAATCGTAATCTTCGTAATTGTTGATATTAGCTAAATAAATATGAACCTCTGATTGATAACACTGAATACGTTTCTTCCAAAATCCATTTCCATCCGTACCCCATACATACAAAGTGCCGAACATTCCAACGCTTCCTTTCCTCACGATTTATGGTATAATCGTGTTAATCGATTTTATTTGTCTAGCCGTTAATCATTCGCACTGATTAGCGGTTTTTTTATGCGAAAATTACGATTGATACAAGAACAGTAACGGTTGCATAAAACCCGTAGAACCACGCTTTGTCTGTCCAGTGCGCTTCCTCTCCTAAGAAGTAATCATCAAACTTTTTCAGCATATCGCCTCGCCTCTCTTTCAAATTTCACCGCGATTGAATACAACTGTTTTTGCCTATGCAAATGCTGAACTCGTTTGATCGACTTATGTATGTCTTGGTGTTTTGTAGCAGCAAGTTCAAAGCGGTTTTCTTGCACATGCATAACAAACTCTTTTGTTAAGTCCTCGATGCACGCTTTTTCTTTCCATATTTCGTTGTTCAATGATGTTAAAATGCCCATAATCTATATCTCCCTAAATCGTTGTGTACCCTGCACTCGCCAGTTCTTTGTAGTGCTTGTCCCACAACCCTGTATAACTTATTTTTGTTTCTGTACATATCACCGCTATAAAATGATCTAGTGCGGTTATTGCCTCTGCTGCTTCGAGTAACATTTCTTCAACGTGCTGGAAATCGAATAATTTAAGCGGGTTGGCCAACCTGATCTTTGCTATTGCTTCTAATGCTTCTTGTAATTCCTCAATCGTTTTTTCCTTCACGCTGGACCGATGTAAATCTACATTCGGACCATCCAACCACCTCGGACCTGTACCCGTGTACTCATTTCGAACTGTTATCGCGAACTTGGGATTGTCGTATTCCTTAGTAATTTTTCTGCTTATATCCTGCGGCACATGCGATCTACCTGTTTCATACTTGGAGACGGTTTCTCTCACCACCCCCATTTCAAAAGCGAATTGTTGCTGCGTTTGTTCTCCCCTTAGTTCTTTTAAAACTGCTCCAACTTGAGTCACTTTTCTCACCCTTTCCATTAATTTCAAGTCACATTTCATTAAGAAGTTGACTTGTATAAGACCACTAGAAACTTCTAGCAAAGTTATAATAGATTTATAGAGGTAATGCCCGACCTCTTAACTTAATGAATGGTACTTCTCTTTGCCCGTACATCTGCCCAATGTATTTTTTAGTTAGTACCATTCATCAACAATTTCTTTGAGTGCTTGTACACTGCCCTCATATATCCAGTAGCGTTTTCCTTTACCACGTCTACGTTCAAAAACTTTCATGCGATGATCTTGGAGAACGTGTTTATCTAAATAAGATGGCTCCATACATGTGAGCTCGGACATTCTATCGATGTCCCAATAAAGAAGAGTTGTTCTTGTAGCCTCGTTAATAAGCTCCTCGATTTGCTTCTCAAACTTTTCTTTTGTGATTCCTGCTTTTTCAAGAAGCATTTGAATGACTAAGCTTTCACTAGGTTGTTGCGAAATCATAAAAGCCCTCCTTACCTAGAGGCTGTTGATACAGCCTTCCTCATTTAACTAATTTCAGTTGTGCTTGACGGTTACATGTATCGATCTCCATCATCATCGTTGTATCTGGTCGCCACATTGCAATAAAACGCACACCTTCATCAAAATCTTTCTTAGCCAGTTCCATTGACCGTGGTAATAAAAAGTGGCGTTTAAAATCGCCCCATAACTTAGCAAAAACTTTTTTACCCATTTTGTTATATGCAGCAGAGTCGTACCCGCCAAGGACTTCAAAAACTTTCGCTTTGCCTTGTTCTTTTAATGCCAGTTCTTGCTTTCCATCGATACGCATCGAATCTTTTAGAAAATCTATATCATTTCTAATTGATCTAATTTCTTGGTAATTTTTCAAAGATGTTTGTAACGCTAGTTCGACTGGATCTTGTGGTAAGTTGTTTTGTTCAGTTATTTGAACTTCCATCTCGTTAAATCGTTCGATGTACTTAACGGCAAATTGTGTACCCTTCTCACCAGTCATACGAGTGCCGTATAATTCACAACCTTTCTTTGTTAATAAGAAGCAAGGTAACTCTTTGTTTTGAGTATTTGTGTAACTAGATTCGATGAAATAGGACTCCACAAAAGTGTGGTCACCTAGTTGATCGATGATATTTCGGATATCGCGCATCACTTGGTCGTGACGACGTTCAACCATTTCCGCTACTTCTACACTCGAAATATTTCTTGGTAATCGATTCATGATAAAGCCTCCTATGCAATTTTATTTTCATTTTGTAAACCTTGTATAACATCATTGGTAAAAAAAATATCGTAAGGATCACTTCGTAATTCCTTCGCTATCTTTAGAGCAAGTGTCACGGATGGTTCTTGACCATGCAATTCTATATTTGTAATTGTTTGACGAGAAGTTTCAGTTCTCCTTGCCAACTCTGATATTGGCATACCTATTTCTTTACGAATTTCTCTCAAATTATTTTTGTAAGTCATGTATAACACCTCCTTGTAAATATAGTAATACAAGAGTAACAACATTGTCAACAATGATTTACATTCTATTTATTTATATTTTTTTATCTATAATGTAAAGTATGTATTACAGGTGGTGATAGAATAAATGGAGACATTAGGAGAATTCATTAAACAACTAAGAGGAAAAGAATCCCTACGTGACGCTAGTAAACGAATAGGGATAAGTCATACTTATTTAGATACAATTGAAAAAGGATATGACAAACGCTCTGGTAAAAATGTCAATCCAACACCCGAAACCTTAAAACTTATTTCAAATGCTTATAATTGTAGTTACGAAGAACTGATGAGAATCGCTGGTTATTTGGATAATGGTAACGTCATTGAAATAGATGTTGCAGGTGAAAAAATTTCTCTTACACCTGAAGAGTTCGAAGTGCTTAACCAATTAAAAAAACACGCAATTGCTTTTGAAAACCTAAAAAGCAATCCAGAAAAGAAAGTAAAGCAAATGGTTAAATCTTGGAAAACAATGCAGGAAGCTTTAAAAGAAATCGACGATGACGATTCAGATTATTTGGAGTGATTCAATGGTATTAGGGGATTTTATGGCTAGAAAAAGGATTGATCCTTTTGAAAAAATGAGCAAGGATATATTAAGTAATATTGAATACAATGTCCCTTCCGAAATCGATATTTACCAATTATGTCGTTTATACGGAATGAAAGTTAACTATAGTCTAATACCAGAAGATATAAATTACACTATACCTCACAAGAAGGGGCGCAGAGGAGTTATTAATTTATGTGTCCGCGAAACAGAACAAGAAGAAAGAGAATCCCTTACTCATGAATTTTCGCACTTATACATCCATCAAATAAGTCAACTCTCTCAATCTTCTTTAATGATTGATAAAATGGAAAGTCAAGCTTTCAAACTTGCTTCAAATATACTTATGCCCTCGAAAGAATTATTAAATATAGAGGTATTTCCGGATTTAAATACTACATACATCATCGCTGAAGATATTGCTGATTATTTTAATGTTACTAAAGAGTTTGCTTATAAAAGATTAGTATATTTTAACGAGAATTATAAGTTCAATAAAAATGAGCCATTTAGAAGAATTCCAAAAGAAGTTAAGGCGTTCGATCCCGATATTATGTACAACTTATTTGATACACCATTTATCGGACAAAACAAACCTATATTTAAATCGCAAATTAGATCCATTAAAGAAGACGTTGTTAATGATACAAATAAAATTGTATTTCTATTTGATAAAACTAAATTGGAACTTAGATAGAATTATATAATTTGCCTGTAGAGTTAGTTGAATTAAAGTTTAATAAAAAACGGAGGATACATATGAAAAAATTATCTTGGTATCTTAGCGCTTGGTTTATTGCTTTATTAGTTTTTATATCACAATTCTATTTCCCTTTAATCATCATACCCTTAGTTCTAATTTTCTTGCATATTAAAAAAGTTAAAGAACTCTCTTTGAATGCTCTACAGTTAAATAATTTAAAAAGCAACGGCTTCGACGAGTCTATTGAGTTAAGTGATTTAATAGCAAATCAAAAAGACGAATTATTAAAACTAGAAAACACTTTAGCTAACCAGAAGAATGAAATACAAGCCAAAGAAAATGAAATAAAAAAATTAAAGGATCAGTACATCGAACAAGAAGAGTTAGTATTAATGCAAGATTTCGGTTTTTATAATCCTAAATATGATTTAGAAAGTTCTGAAGCATACAAAAATCGTTTAGAAGATTTAAGAAGAAGACAAAAAGAAATGGTTAAAAGCAAAGTTGCAACAACTTTTAATCATAATTGGACAGTTAACGGAAGTAAATCTGAAGGTAAAAAAATGGTCACTGATGCCGTTAATTTAGCTATCCGTTCATTTAATAATGAATGTGATGCCACGATTTCAAAAGTAACAGTTGCTAATATAAGCTCGTCAGAAAAGCGAATCATAAAGGCATTTGAAACCATTAACAAATTAAACAGAGTGACAAGTACTGAAATCAAAAAAGCCTATCTTGATTTAAAGATTGAGGAATTATATTTAGCTTTAGAATATGCTCAAAAACTTGAAACTGAAAAAGAAGAGCAACGCCAAATTAGAGAACAAATGCGTGAAGAAGAAAAAGTAAGACGTGAAATTGAGAAATTAAAGGAAAAAGTGGAAAAAGAAGAAAAACACTTTACTCAAGCAATTTCAAAATTAGAAGAACAAAAAACGAATGCTACCGGAGATCAATTAGCAGAATTAGAAGCTAAAATTTTTGAATTACAAAATAAATTAAATGAAGTATTAGAACAAAAAGAAGATGTTTTAAATCGTGAGAGAAATACTCGTGCTGGATACGTATACGTTATCTCAAATATCGGATCGTTTGGTGAAGATGTTTATAAAATTGGTATGACTAGACGTCTAGAACCTATGGACCGCGTTAAGGAACTTGGTGACGCATCAGTACCATTTAAATTTGATGTTCACGCAATGATCTTTAGCGAAGATGCACCGACACTTGAGAATATCCTTCACAAAACTTTTACAAATAATCGCATGAACCTTATTAACGATCGCAAAGAGTTCTTCCGAGTACCATTGCAAGAAATTAAACGAGTGATTGAAGATAATCATGATAAAACAGTCGAATTTACTCTTACAGCACTTGCTGAAGAGTATCGCGAATCTAGGTCCCTAAGGGAAAAAAGTTTAGAACAAGAAAATATTCCCGTGTAAACAACTAAAAACCATTCTGTTTCCATGAATGGTTTTTGTTTAACTGTTAAAAGAACGTACATTCCTATTTTAAGAGGTAAAAATGATGAAAGAGAAGTTATTTGTAAAATTAAGCCTTGTTACCTCAGCTTGCCAGGATGAGGACGGGAACCATTTAGCTATTCCATTAATAGATACTATTAAATTCGTAGATAACGATCTTTATGCAGAAGTAATTAGTTTTCACGATGATTTTGGAATGAAGGTTGATGAAATAACTACAAATTTAATTCTTGATAAAATATACGCTCACATTAATTAATCTTTGAAGGGAGTGATGCAAAAATAATCTCTCAGCCCCGTACATCTGCCCATGAACGAATTGAGGGATTACTAATGGTAAAAAGAATAAAACCTAAGATGAATAAATGCAAAAAGGATAAAGAATTATACTGGTACCTGAACGCCGAAGGTGAAAAACGTTGGTCCTTTAGACATCGTTACTATGATCTCTTTAATAAACGTAAGGAGAAAAGTGAACAAGGTTTCACCAGTGAAGCAACTGCTTATCGTGCTTTGTGTGAAGTTCGAGCAAAATTAGCGACTGGAAACAGTATTGAAGTTGAACACGACAAAATGACGGTTGGCCAATGGTTGAACATTTGGTACGAAACACATGAATGCGATTGGGAAATCACAACTCAAACGCAACGCAAAAATATTATTAAGTACCAAATCGAACCGTTGATTGGTAAGTTAAGACTTTCTACTTTAGATAAGGAGACGTATAAACGCAAATTTATTAATCCCCTTTTAAAGGATTATAAACCATCAACGGTACGCCTATTCCATCGTGTATTTAAGGTTGCAATTAATGCAGCAGTAGATGCAGAAATTTTAACACGTAATCGATTTACGAAAATCAAAATAGCGGATGAGGAACGTGAGTTGCCGAATGTATTGAGCATTGAGCAATTGAACCGATTTTTAGAAGCTGCTAAAAACGATGAACCTTTTACATCTCAACTTATCATTAACACATTAGCCTTTACTGGGATACGCCGCGGTGAAGCTCTCGCTTTAAAGTGGAAAAATATCGATACGGATAAACTAACAATTACAATAGAAGCAACTCGTGATCGAAAAGGTTTTCGTACACCCAAAACATTGAATAGTTATCGTACAATCGATATCGACGGAAATTTAGCAGAACTATTCAAAAAGTACCGCACCTGGTGTGTAGAAACATACCTATCGTTTGGTAAACGTTTTAAAGATGAAGAATTTAAGGATCTATTCATCTTTATTTCGTATCAAACTGCCGAACCATATATGGACAATAGTTTGTTTTATTCTTTCAAACGGTTATCTGATAAAATTGGCTTTACTGTAAAACCTCATACCCTACGGCACACTCATGCTTCTATTTTACTTTCAAGTGGTGCTGATGTTGCCGTTGTTGCTGATCGATTAGGTAACACTCCAAAAGTTATTTGGGAAACATATGCACATGTCATTTCTGAGAGCAAAAGTAAAACGGTGGATCAGTTCATTTCTGCTCTAAAAGTGGCGGAAAAATAGTGTTTTGGGGGAGGATTTGGGGGAACATCGTTCTGAAAGTCTATCAAACTATTGATATATCTAAGGTTTAGGAATTGTAGAACATTTCTCTCGTTAATCTTCGTTTCTTGCAAAACAAACCCCCAAAAACCTTAAATCAAGGTTTTGGGGGTTTTTTATTACCTCTTTGGATTATTACTATAAAAAACCTTCCACAAAGATTCTATGGAAGGAACAGGAAACTATTTCCCTAAAAGGATATTATTGATTAAGGAACAATATTTTTTATATAAGGTATTTTCTTTAATACTTTAACCGCCACAATACTAATGACTAAAACAATGAGTGTTACAAGCGGAACTCTGATTAAAGGATTGAACACTTCACTAAAGATATGCAGATTGAATCTATTCAAACAGTACATGACGAATGGATGGACAAGATATATTCCAAAACTTGTACTGCTAACAGCTAAAATCATTTTTGTTCCATAATTTTTTGGATTAGGAGCCCATTTTACATTTTTAATTGCTAAAAAGATGGCCATCGAAATTAACAAGACAAATGGGTTTGTGTAATCATAAAGATAAACATCTAATTGACCGTTATTTTTGCTCGTAAGATAGTATGTCCCGATCGGAATGATTAACGCACTCACTACTGCTCCGAAGTAAATCGCCTTTTGTGCTACTTTACTAAAACTAAACGTATGAAGATAGTAACCTAATATAAAGTACCCGATAAAACCTCCAAGTGGTTTAATTGTGAAAAAGTTATTCACACGAAGGGAAGTAAACTTTTCAATTAAATCGATTAAACTAACACTAATAAAAATAATAAGCAAAAGATATAAAATCTTATCCTGATTTGAATTTAAAATAATATTCTTTAATAATGGCGTAATTGCATATAACGCAATGATCATATACATAAACCACATATGATAATACATAGGACCTTCAATAAATCCACGAATAATATACTTAACCGTTAAACTATCCAAGTTTACACTAGCTGATAAAATCAAATAGAATAAGCCCCAAACAAAAAATGGAATTAACATTTTTAAGCCCTTTTTCTTCAAAAACATTCCAATTGGTTCTTGTTTGGCTGGATTCAATAACAAGGCGCCACTAATCATCACGAATACCGGCACACTCCATCTTGCTAAAGAATCAAAAATATTTTGAATCCACCAATACTTAATATTTGTTGTTGTAAAACTAACTAAAGTTTCTGATGCCGAAATATGAATGATAATAACAGCAATAATAGAAATTGCCCTTAATATCTCTATGTAGAATATTCTACCCTTACCTTTTACCAAGTAATAATCCTCCAGTTTTCTTCTAGCGTTTACATATTAAATTTACCATTATAAATATAGTATAAAAGGTTAATAAATTAAACATAATTATTACCTACATAAAAAATGACCTATAAAGTAAACGTCTACTTTACAGGTCATTTTTTTTTATTAGTTAAATTTCACCATATGATATTTTTTCTTACCACGACGAATGATCGCAAATGCATCATCTAAACGATCTTTTGCATCCACTGTATAGTCAAGCTCCGTCACTTTTTCACCATTTATAGAAATTGCACCATTTGTCACATCTTCACGAGCTTGACGTTTAGAAGATGAAATTCCTGCTTCAACAATCAAATCCACAATGTTTTGATCTTCTTTCGCAAGTTCAACTGATGGTACTCCTGCAAATGCAACTTTCATCTCATCTACAGAAAGAGCTTTTAAGTCACCTGAGAAAAGAGCTGCCGTAATACGCTCCGCTTGTTGTAATCCCGCTTCTCCATGAATCAATTTTGTCATCTCAGAAGCTAATGTTTTTTGTGCTTTACGAAGATGTGGTTCTTCCTGAACAGCTACTTCTAATGCCTCAATTTCTTCACGCGTTAGGAAAGTAAAGATTTTTAAATATTTAATGACATCTGCATCCGCAGTATTTACCCAAAATTGATAGAATTCGTATGGTGATGTTTTTACTGCATCTAACCAAACCGCACCGCCAGCAGTTTTTCCAAATTTCGTACCGTCTGCTTTTGTTACTAACGGAATTGTAATACCGAAAGCTTTTGTTTCCTCATCGTGTGTTTTACGAATAATCTCAAGACCTGTTGTAATATTCCCCCATTGATCCGATCCCCCTACTTGGATACGCACATTGTGGTGATCATATAAATGGTTAAAATCTAAGCCTTGTAAAATCGTGTAAGCAAATTCAGTAAACGAAATACCTGTTTCAAGGCGAGATGCAATTGTATCTTTTGCTAGTAAGTAGTTTACGTTTACAAGTTTCCCGTAATCACGTAAAAAATCGATGACACTCATTTCCCCTACCCAATCGTAGTTATTCACTAGAATTGCGCCAGTTTCCCCTTCACCAAAGTCAAAGATTCGTTCCATTTGTGCTTTTAGACCAGCAACATTTTGATTAATTTGCTCTGCATTAAGTAAATTACGCTCTGATGAACGACCAGATGGATCTCCAATCATCCCAGTAGCTCCACCAACTAAAAGAACTGGACGGTGCCCCGCTTGTTGAAAACGTCGCAACGTTAATAGCGGTACAATATGCCCGATATGCATCGAGTCTGCAGTAGGGTCCACGCCAACGTATAAAGATACACTTTCTTCGTTTAATAATTTTTCCATTCCTTCAGCATCTGTTTGTTGATATAACAAACCACGCCATTGTAAATCTTCTATTAGTGCATTAGTCATTGAAAAATCCTCCTATTATAAAAATATTAAAATTTGCATACAAGGCCGATTTTTTGCATAAAAAAGTCCCTGCATACAAATAAATGCATGCAGGGACGTTAATGATTAACGCGGTACCACCCAGCTTGAAGAGTATACAAATACCCTTCCACTCGTTTAACGTCTATCGTGACGAACGTTCAAGCTCCAAGAACGTAATTCGTGTTTCACTATGACTAGCTTGCACCAACCGCTAGCTCTCTAAACAGGGAATGAAAAACACTACTTCAATCTTTTCAACACTCGAAAAACTATAATGATTATTGTACTTGAACTAATTTCAATGTCAATAAATATATTCGTACAAGAGAGAAATATGCTATAATAGACGAGATTTTAGGAGGTCGATTAAGTGAGAGAAAGGTTAGAGCAATTAAAGCAACGAATCGTACACTTTAATGAAAAAATAGAAAAATTAGCCTCTTCAGAACGTTATAGTAAACTACGAATTACTGGTAGTGTGCTATGGAATCTAACGCTAGTTTTTTTAATATTTATAGTTACATCCTTAGTGTTTGTAGGAGCTATCGGTGCAGGTTATTTCGCTTCTCTTGTGAGAGAAGATCCTCTAGCATCAAAAGAAGCAATGAGAGAACAAATTTATAGCTATGAAGAAACCAGTGAGATTTACTTCGCCAATAATATCTATATTGGGAAGCTTCGAACAGACTTGGAGCGACGAGAAACTTCACTTGATGCTGTATCTCCCATTCTTTTAGATGCTGTACTCGCTACAGAAGATGAATATTTCCGTGAGCATAATGGAATTGTTCCAAAAGCGGTTTTACGTGGGCTGTTACAAGACTTTACAAACTCTTCCACTCAAACAGGTGGTTCGACATTAACACAACAATTAATTAAGAATCAAATTTTGACGAATGAAGTGTCTTATGAGCGTAAAGCAAGAGAAATACTTCTCGCATTGCGTCTAGAGAAATTCATGACGAAGGAAGAAATATTAGAAGCCTATTTAAATATTATTCCTTATGGTCGAAATGCATCGGGTAAAAATATTGCCGGTGTTGAAACTGCATCACAAGGGATTTTCGGTAAATCGGCTGCAGATTTAAATTTATCGCAAGCTGCCTATATTGCAGGGATTCCACAAGCGCCCTTTGCACATACACCTTTTACTAATAAGGGTGTGTTAAAAGATCAAGACGGATTACAACCAGGAATTGACCGAATGAAAACTGTCTTAGGTAGAATGTTAGAAGTAGGATACATATCGGAAGCCGAGTATAATGAAGCAGTAACCTATGACATTACAAAGGATTTCCGCCAACCAGAAGAATTGGCTACTGATAATTATCCATGGCTAACTTTTGAGCTAGAATACCGCGCAAAAGAAATTATTGCAGGAATTTTAGCGGAAAAAGACGGAATTGATAAAGAACGCTTAACAGAAGAAGAAAACTTAAAAGAAAAATATATGATTTTAGCAGATCGTAACGTTCGTTCAGGTGGCTATCGCATTTATTCCACAATTGATAAAGAAATGTATGAAGCAATGCAACAAGCCGCTAAAAACTTCCAATACTATGGACATACATTTAAAGGGACCGAAATTGACCCTGAAACAAAAGAAGAAAAAGAAGTTGATTTACCTGTTCAAGTCGGTAGTATCGTCATTGAAAATACAACAGGGAAAATTTTAAGTTTTGTCGGTGGTAGAGACTTTGCCTTAAAACAAGTGAACCACGCTACACAAGCTTACCGTCCAAATGGTTCAACGATGAAACCGTTACTAGCATATGGACCCGCTGTAGAATATGGTGTCATCGGTGCAGGTAGCCCAGTTGTCGATGTGAAATTTAGACGTAGTTTTGATGGGTATAGCCCTTCCAATTATATTGAAAGTGAAGAAAGAGGACTAATGCCTGCACGTGAAGCGTTAGCCCATTCTCAAAACTTAACTGCTTTACGATTATATGATTCGATATTAGACAGACGACCTGCTACTTTTTTAGAAAAGATGGGCTTCTCTAAATTAGCTGAAGGAGATTATGTCAATTTAGCAACATCCATTGGTGGTTTAACAAATGGAACAACTGTTGAAGAAAACACAAATGCGTTTGCAACCTTTGCAAACGGTGGTCAATTTATCGATGCTTACATGATTGAAAAAATTGTCGACTTAGACGGCAATATAGTATATGAACATACACCTGAACCAGTAGAAGTATTTTCAAAAGAAACAGCCTATATCGTAACAGATATGCTGAGAGATGTTTTAGATTATGGAACGGGTACAAGAGCAAAAAGTTCACTTAAATTCTCATCAGACTTTGCAGCTAAAACGGGTACAACTCAAGATTACAAAGACGTTTGGCTTGTAGGGTATAACCCTAATGTTACGTTAGGTGTATGGATGGGATACGACAAACCTAGAACACTTTACCAATTTAACAATACGTACTATCAACCAAGTACACGTGTTAACATGTTATGGGCGAACCTTATGAATTCCATTTATGATGTGGATCCTGAACTAATCGGTACAAAGGAACAATTTAAACGACCTGAAAATGTCATCAATGCTTCATTTTGTGGAATCTCAGGACTTGCACCATCAGCAGCTTGTTCAAATGCCGGATATGTACGTTCAGACTTATTCAATCGAAATGTGTTTGTCCCTTCTCAACCGGATGATAGTTTAATTACTTCTTCATCTGTTTTGATCGATGGAAAAGCATATCAAGCATTAAGTTCTACTCCAAGTGAATTTATAACGGCGGGTGGAATTGGTCTAAAAGCTGAATTTGCTAAACAGATGTTAGGTAGATTAGGTGGGGATGCTTCGAAATTATTAAATTCAAGCAAAGTCATTTCCTCTACAGCTTTCAATGCAGATGGAAGCCCGCCACAAGCAGTTGCAGCATCCGTTGAAGGCAATGCAATCACTTGGTCAAAATCCGGATCTAACGATGTAATCGGCTATCGTGTATACGACATTTCGAATGGTCGTTCACTAATTGCCACAATAAGAGATGGAGCTAGTCGCCAAATTTCATTACCTCCTGCTGGTATCTTTACGGTAGTTGCCGTAGATATTACTGGTCTGGAATCTGCTCATTCTAATACGATATCTGGAAATACAGTTATTCCGACTGAACCTGAAGTACCAACTGATGGCGATCCTCAAAACGGGAATGATGGTACAAACGGGAATCCAAACGGTGGTAATAATGGAAATGGCAACAACGGGAATGGTAGTGAAAATCCACCAATCAACCCAATTCCATTACCAAATGAAAATCAACAGTAACTAAGAAAAGCGAAGAACGCCCTTTTAGCTCCGAACACAACTGGAGGGACTGAAAAGAGGACGCTCTTTGTCCTCGTAGGCAGTACCGAAGTTGTCGAGGAGCTAGCGTTCGCAGCTAGACACTATTCTAACGCTAAAAACTTATACTTTCTTATTCAGTAAAAAAAGAGCGGTCTCATTAAGAGACTGCTCTTTCTTTTACTAATATTTTGTTCAATATCTCAACAGCTTCGTCGATTTCTTCATTTGTTACAGTTAATGGTGGTAATAATCGAAGAACTTGAGGACCTGCTGCCACTAAAAGTAATCCTTCTTCTTCCGCTTTTGCAACAAGCGACGCAACCTCTGTTCCACAATCAATACCAAGCAGTAAACCTTTACCTCGAATAGTAAATTGATCAGCTGGTAACACTTCGCTTAGCTTTTCGACTAAGTACGCTGACTTTTCATTTACTTCATCTAAAAATGTTTGTTGGAAAACTAGATCAATGACGGTTTGCGCTACGGCTACCCCTAATGGATTGCCTCCAAATGTTGTACCGTGGGAACCAGGACCAAATGTTTCATACAATTCAGAAGTTGCAAGAATCCCTGCAATCGGGAATCCTCCACCAAGTCCTTTTGCCATTGTCACAATATTGGGTTTTAAAGGAGTTTGTTCGAATGCAAAGCGAGTACCAGTACGGCCAATGCCCGTTTGTACTTCATCAATTATTAATAAAATGCCTTTTTGGTCACAAATATCTTGAATAGCATTAGCAAACTCGTCTGTTACACCATTCACTCCACCTTCACCTTGAATGACCTCTAGCATAATCGCTGCAACAGAATCATCAATTGCATTGTTTAGGGCTTCCACATCATTAAATGGTAAATACGTAAACTTATCTACTAATGGACCGAATCCTTGGTGAATTTTTTCCTGTCCTGTCGCTGACATTGCCCCAAATGTACGTCCATGGAATGAATTTACAAAAGTAATAATATGGTGTTTTCCTGTATGTTTACGTGCTAGTTTAATTGCTGCTTCATTTGCTTCTGCACCACTGTTACAAAATAATGCATGGGCTAAATGATTATCTTGAATTAAACTTTCAGCTAACTTTACCTGACCAGGGCTTTCGAAAAGATTACTTGTATGCCAAATCTTTTCACTTTGCTCTTTAATTGTTTCAACTAAAGCAGGATGGCTATGTCCAAGAGCACAAACCGCGATTCCACTTGTAAAATCTAAATATCTTTTGCCATTACTATCTTTTACAATTGTACCTTTACCTTCAATAATGCTTATTGGTCTTCTTGCGTAGTTATTAAAAAGTGCGTTCATTTGACTAACTCCTTAGATAAAATAGTTGTTCCAGATAAACGATCATCTACAATTTGCACAGAAGGAATCCCAGCATTTAGGACTTGTAAAGCACCTTGTACTTTTGGAATCATGCCGCCATAAATATGCTCTTCTTCAATCCATTGATGAATTAATTCTTCTGTCGCTTGCGCCTGATATTCCCCTTCAATACGAATACCCGAAACATCTGTTACGAGTAGTAGACTTTCTGCTCCTACAGCTAAAGCTACTTCACTTGCAACCGTATCGCCATTAATATTTAATGCCTGTCCATCTTCTGTAGCTCCGATACAAGCAATTACTGGAACAATATTATTTTCAGTTAATAGATGAATAAGGTCTGTATTCACCTTTTTAATTTTCCCAACGTATCCATACGTATGTTGATCTAAAAATTCACTTTGAAGCAACTGTCCATCAAAGCCATTTAAGCCGATTGCCGCAATTCCAGCTTCATTTAATTCATGAACAAGAGCAGGATTCACCTTGCCGATTAATGTTGATTGAACGATACTTATTGCTTCCTCACTTGTAACGCGTATACCATTAATAGTACTTGATGTTACATTTTGTTTTTCAAGTTCTCGATTTATAGCAGGTCCTCCACCATGCGTAATGATGATGTCGTACCCTTGTTGTTGTAAGTTTTTAAAATTGGAAAAAAAGGCTTTATTCAAGCCTTCTAATGTGCTGCCACCAAGTTTAATGACAATTTTTTTAGCTGCGGTAGGATGCATTGATTTGAACGTAGTCATAAGTTAAATCACACCCCCATGCTAATCCGTGTCCTTCACCTTGACCTAGTGACACATCAATTTTTACTTCGTTCGCTTTTAATATTTTAATTAGTTCGTCCTCTGAGAAACGAACTGGCTCCCCGTTTTCAACCATTAGAGCATTTCCAATTTTAATTGTAATTTTTTCTGGATCCACCGTTGCACCGCTATAACCAACTGCTGCAATAATACGTCCCCAGTTTGCGTCACAACCGAAAACAGCTGTTTTTACTAATGGTGAACCTACAACTGTTTTTGCAATTTTACGTGCTTCTTCATCAGAAACAGCTCCATTTACTTCTACTTCGATTAATTTTGTCGCACCTTCACCATCTCTTGCAATTGCTTTCGCTAAGTCTTCAGCAACTGCTTGTAATGTGCTAAAGAAGTTAAACCATTCTGGATGTGCAGGAGTTAATGTTTCGTTTCCAGCTAAGCCATTTGCCATGACAATCACAGTATCATTTGTTGAAGTATCACCATCTACTGTAATGGCATTAAATGTTAAGTCTGTAATTTCTGATAATGCCTTTTGCAATACATCTGATTCAATGTTTGCATCAGTTGTAATGAATCCAAGCATCGTCGCCATGTTTGGTTCAATCATACCTGAACCTTTAGCAGTACCAGAGATGATTACTTCTTTGCCATCGATAATCGTACTGTACGTTGTATTTTTCATAACCGTATCTGTTGTTAAAATCGCTTGGGCAAAGTCAATCCCATCTTCAAGTGCGTTTCCAAGATTTAATTGAGTTACACCCGTGCGAATTGGCTCCATTTTGATAATTTCACCAATAACTCCTGTTGACGCAACGCCTACTAAAGATGGATCGATATCAAATTTAGCAGCTGCTAATTGTTGCATTTCATAAGCATCGGCAATCCCTTGTTTCCCTGTACATGCATTGGCATTTCCAGAGTTTACAATAATCGCTTGCATTTTACCCGTATTGTAAACGACTTCTTTTGTTACTTTTAATGGAGCCGCTTGAATTGCATTTGTTGTAAAAACACCCGCTACACTCGCAGGAACTTCACTTTTTAAAATTGCTAAATCTTTCTTTTTATGCTTAATACCACAATGGATTCCTGCAGCTGAAAATCCTTTAGGTGATACTATGTTTTTACTTGATAATTTTCTTAATTCATAGATTATGTTTGACACGGTTCCTTTTCCCCCTTAAATAAATAACGGTACTACGTCAAGTCCCATAGTTTCTGGTAGATTAAATTGTACGTTCATGTTTTGGATTGCTTGTCCCGCTGCACCTTTTACGAGATTATCGATGACACCCACAATGGTTGCACGATTTGTTCGTTCATCTAGTTTTATGCAAATATCACAGAAATTAGAACCTTTTACTCGATTTGTTCCTAAAGAATTCACATTTTCTACCACACGTACAAATGGGTGGTTTTTATATGTTTCTTTTAAACAATTATATAATTGTTCCTCTGTTACACCTGGTGTTACTGGTGCATAAGATGTAGCTAAAATTCCTCGAGTCATAGGTACTAGATGTGTATTAAATGTTATCGTTGTTTTGGCATCTGCGAACATTGCAATCGCCTGTTCGATTTCAGGAATATGTTGATGTTCATTCATTTTATAGATTGAGAAGTTTTCATTCATTTCGCTATAGTGTGTCGTTTGTGAAGGCTTATTTCCTGCTCCAGAAACACCACTTTTCGCATCAATAATTAAAAATTGCGGATCAATTAAACGTTCCTTGATTAAAGGTAAAATCGAAAGTAATACTGCTGTAGGATAACAACCTGGATTAGCAATTATTTTTGCGTTCTTTATATTTTTTGCATTCCATTCCGTTAATCCATAAACGCTCATATTTACAATTTCTTCTGGTGCTGGATCTTTTTTGTACCATTTTTCATACTCACTTAAATCTTTAATGCGATAATCACCAGATAAATCGATTAACTTCGGTCCAACCCCTACTAAAGGTGGAAGTAATTTACTTGTTACCCCAGATGGAGTACTTGTAAACACGACATCAAAATTTGATAGCGTTTCAGTATCAATTTTCTTTAACGCTGTGTCATGAATCGATAATAAATGGCCAAATTTTGAAGAAAAGATTGCGCCTTCATCCGAGGATGTAAATAAATCCAGTTTCTCTACTTCTGGATGGTTATGCAAAAAACGAATTAATTCTAGTCCACCATATCCAGTTGCCCCTATTATTCCAACTTTCAATTCCTTCACCCCTAAAATAAGATAACGCTAGTATAAGACTGCATAAATATTTAGTCAACTGTATTTTTATATAATTTTAAGATTTTTACAAAATATTAATAGAAAACTGAAATGTGCTAAAAAAGGATGCTCAATCGATTTAGCAATTGAACACCCCCTTTTTCTACTGAGCTATATATTAAGCTTTTAGTCTTCCATTGTTGATAAATCACCCGTTGGTAAATTTAATTCCCACGCTTTTAATACGCGTCTCATAATTTTACCGCTTCGTGTTTTTGGAAGTTTATCTTTAAATTCAATTTCACGTGGAGCTGCGTGTGCTGCTAGACCTGTTTTTACAAAGTTCCGAATATCTTCAGCTAGTGCGTCACTTGGTCCTACACCTTCTCGAAGCGCAACAAATGCTTTAATGATTTCACCGCGCACAGGATCTGGTTTCCCAATAACCCCTGCTTCAACAACATCTGGATGCTCAAGAAGTTTACTTTCAACTTCGAATGGTCCTACACGTTCCCCTGCCGTCATGATTACATCATCTACTCGACCTTGGAACCAGAAGTATCCATCCTCATCCATATATGCTGAGTCTCCTGATACATACCATTCACCTTTTAAGAAGTAAGATTCATAGCGTGCAGGATTGCCCCAGATTTGACGCATCATCGCTGGCCAGCCTCGACGGATTGCTAAGTTCCCCATTGTATACGGAGGCACTTCATTTCCTTCATCATCAACAATTGTCGCATAAACGCCTGGTACAGGTTTCCCCATTGAACCCGGTTTAATCTCCATTGTTGGATAGTTACAAATCATATGACCGCCTGTTTCCGTCATCCACCATGTATCATGGATTCTATAGCCAAGTTCATCCATTCCCCAACGGATTACTTCTGGATTTAACGGTTCACCTACTGATAGTACATGGCGTAAAGTAGAAAGGTCAAACTGTTCTAAACTGCCTGAACCCGCACCCATCAACATACGGAACGCTGTTGGTGCACTATACCAAACTGTTACACCATATTTTTCAATAGCGCCATACCAGCTTTGCGGACTAAAGCGACCGCCCACAATTAAGTTTGTTACACCATTTAACCAAGGACCAAATATACCGTATGCTGTACCTGTCACCCAACCTGGATCTGCAGTACACCAAAATACATCATCCTCTTTTAAATCTAGTACCCATCTTGTAGTTTGGTATTGTTGAATCATGGCATTATGAACATGTAAAACACCTTTTGGAGCACCAGTAGAACCTGATGTATAATGCAGTAGCATGCCATCTTCACGGTCTACCCATTCAATCTCGAACTTATTAGATGCCACTTTTAATTGTTTATTAAAATCAATAATTTTATCTGTTTCTTCAATATTTTCGCCAACTAAGAAAATTTTCTCTAGTTTTGGTAACTTGTCGACTGGCACACGACTTAGTAAACTTGGAGTCGTTACTAAAACCTTTGCTTCGCTATCTGAAAGGCGATCATAAACTGCCCCTTCCATAAAGGCTTCGAACAAAGGACCAACAATGACACCCATTTTAATTGCTCCTAATAGAGCAAAATAAAGTTCAGGTGAGCGTGGCATAAAAATAAATAAGCGATCGCCTTTTTCTAGACTTGTATTTTGTTTAAAGACGTTTGCAGCTCGATTTGTTTTGCGTTTCATGTCGAAAAATGAATACGTCTCTTTTCGTTCGCCATCATCAAAATAAAGTGCGACTTTATTTTTGAGACTTGATTCTGCATGACGATCAATCGCTTCATATGCGGCATTTACTTTCCCCGTAGTATACCAACTAAAAGCTTTTTCCGTCTCTTCCCAACTAAATGTAGCAACTGTTTCATCATAACTCTTTAAATGATGATCCCCGGTAACAACTGCTAATTTCTCTGCAATTTTCATCCCCATAAAAATTACCCCCTTCAATCAAATAAGACTCGGTGTTATACAACAAGAAAAATTGTATGTTATTAATTTACATTTATTAATCCAATTTTTCAACCGAGACTTTAACTATAAACTTGTCATACAACAGTTTATAATTAAAACATATATACATTCTACAATAATCAAAACATTTTAAATATAAATTTTTTAATATTTTAAAAATTAACATAATTGTCGCAAAAAAGAGCTTTTTTTTACATAAAATATAATATAATGGAATTATTATATAACAGTGGAGCGATAAAAATGAAGCATACGAAAACCTATCACAGTATCGAAATAGAAACGAGGCATGGGTTAGTCAATGTTGAAGGTCCCGTTTCTTCTGAAAAGTTAGAACAATATGATTTTCATGATGATTTAGTAGCTTTTAGGCCACCTCAGCAGCAAAAAAAGGCTTTAGTAGAAATTGCAAAACTTGAAGAAGGCCGTATCATTATCATTCGAAATAATGAAACCGTTGTTGGATACGTTACCTATTTGTATCCGGATCCTCTCGAAAGATGGGCTGAGGATCCTATTGAAAATATGATTGAACTTGGGGCTATCGAGGTTATCCCCGATTATCGTGGAAGTGGTGTAGGAAAAAAACTATTACAAGTCTCTTTTATGGATGACGCAATGGAAGATTATTTAGTCATCACTACGGAGTATTATTGGCACTGGGATTTGAAGGGAACTGGCTTAAATGTTTGGGATTATCGTAAAATGATGGAAAAAATGATGCAGGTTGTAGGCTTTGAATATTACGCAACCGATGATCCCGAAATCACTTCTCACCCGGCAAATTGTTTAATGGCTCGTGTAGGTAGCCGTGTAGAAAGTGACACCATTGAACGGTTCGACAAGCTCCGTTTCAGAAACCGATTTATGTATTAGCTAGGAGGACATTGTAATGATTGTGGAAGAAATTATGAATAGTGAAGTGTATTCACTATTGCCAACGAATACTGTAAATGATGCAGTAAAATTGATGCGTGAAAAGAAAATACGCCATTTACCGATTGTCGATGAAAATAGAAGCGTAGTAGGAATTGTGACAGAATATGACATAAAAAATGCTCTTCCTTCTTGTTTAATAGAAGAACAAAGCTCTGCCGTCAATAGTACACCCATCGAAAACATTATGATAAAGGACCCAATTATCGGGCATCCACTTGATTTTGTGGAAGAAGTTGCTGTTACTTTTTACGAATCTAAAATTAGTTGCCTTCCAATTGTATCTGGTGGACAACTTATTGGTATTGTCACAACGACGGATTTATTATATACGTATATTGAATTAACAGGTGCCCATAAGCCATCATCAAAACTCGACATACGCGTATCAGATAAACCGGGCACGTTATTAACCATCACAACAATTATTAAAAAGCATAAAGCAAATGTATTAAGTGTTTTAGTTTTTCCTGATTCTAAAAACGAAAATAGTCGTATTCTAAGTATTCGAGTTCAAATGATGAATCCTCTTTCAATTATTAATGATTTACGAAATGAAGGCTTTGATGTACTTTGGCCACATCTACCAGGAGTCGATTTATGATTAAAAATGCAGTATTCGTTTATTCACCAGAACAACTCGACTATAAGTTTTCAGAATCACACCCATTTAATCACAAACGACTATTACTCACGATGGACCTATTAAGAAAAATTGATTCCATAAGCGACGACGATATAGTTCCTGCAAGAATGGCCACAGATGAAGAAATTGCTCTTGCCCATGATGAAAAATATATTGATATTGTAAAACAGGCTGGTCATGGTCTGCTCACTCCTGCGCAATGTGAAAGCTACGGCATAGGTACAGAAGACACACCAATATTTCCAAATATGCATGAAGCTAGTAGTCTATTAGTAGGCGGTACCCTTCAAGCGGTAGACTATGTCATGCAAGGGAAAAGTCGCCATGCCTTAAATTTAGGCGGCGGCTTGCATCACGGTTTTCATGGTAGAGCTAGTGGATTTTGTATTTACAATGATAGTAGTGTAGCAATCAAATATATGCAGAAAAAATATAATGCCCGTGTCTTATATGTGGATACAGATGCTCATCACGGTGATGGCGTTCAATGGACTTTTTATGACGATCCAAACGTATGTACATTATCCATTCACGAAACAGGGCGCTATTTATTTCCTGGCACCGGCAATGTAACCGAACGAGGCAATGGACAAGGATACGGTACGTCATTTAATTTTCCATTAGATGCTTTTACAGAGGATGAAAGTTTTCTAGAGGTTTATGAACAAGCGATGCGCGAAGTGTTTGAATTTTTCAAACCTGATGTGGTTTTCACACAAAACGGTGCAGATGCCCATTATTTTGATCCTTTAACGCATTTATATGGAACGATGAAAATCTATCAAGAGATTCCGAAACTTGCCCATAAGCTTGCCCATGAATATTGTGACGGTAAGTGGATTGCGGTAGGCGGTGGTGGCTATGATATATGGAGAGTCGTACCGCGCGCTTGGAGCCTCATTTGGACGGAGATGAATGATCTGCCCTTACCAACAGGCCCACTACCAAAAGAATGGCTAGAAAAGTGGCAAACCGAAGCTCCGGTTCCCTTTATCCCAACTTGGGAAGATCCAAATCCACTTTACGAAGCAATACCAAGAAAAGCAGAAATTGAAGAAAAGAATGCACAAATGCTTACGAAAGCATTACATATAATTCGAAATGAACGGAAATAACGAAAAGTAAAAGGCGCTCGCCCAGCTCCAAAATATTGTATTTAAAAGGCTAGTGGTTTCCCATTCAGATAGACGCATATCCAAGGCATAGCTCCAGCTAACAAATAATAAAAATAATAGGATATAACTCGTTTTAGTAGCATCACTCAAATTAAGAAGACGCGGCCTACCACTGTAAGCCGCGTACTATATCCAAAGAAATTTAGTAGGCACTATCATCTGTGAGCGGGCCTTACACAAAGCACAAAGACAAGCCGTAGAGACAACTACAAGTTGGCTCTGCGGCTTGTGTGCTAAGCCCGCTCGCCAAGCAATTCTTTTTAAGACATTTATTTAGTATATTTTAAAGTGCTATCTACAGACCGAAATTTATTATTTACTTAGTGGCAATAAAAAAGTCGTCTCAACTAATGATTGAGGCGACTTTTCCATTTAATATTTATCTAATTTTATTTTACCGAATTTCGTATTTCAATTCGATGTGGAATAATGATTTCTTGATTCTCAATTTCTTCTTTATTCATTAGTTTCGTCAATAACCTCATTGCCACAGCACCAATATCGTATAGCGGCAATACCACACTCGTTAATTGAGGGCGAACCATGCGGGCAAGCTTCGAGTTTTCAAAACTAATCACTTCGATTTCCTCTGGTACATGTTTCCCGTTATCCTGTGCACCATGGATAATTCCTATAGCCAACTCATCACTTCCTGCAAAGAAAGCTGTCGGTGGTTGTTCAAGTGCGCTCGCTGCTTCCCATGCTTCCATTCCACTATCATAAGAACCCTCTTCTGGAAGAATCAATTGTTCATCAATTTCAATATTAGCATCTGTTAACGCCTTTTTATAACCATTTAGTTTATATTTCGAAACGGTATTGTTTAATGGGCTTGATACAAAAGCAATTCGCTTGTGCCCATTGTTAAGTAACATTTGGACAGCTTCATAGGATGCTTGAAAATAGTCAATATTAACGGAGGCAAATTGATTTGATTCATCGACTGAACCGGCAAGTACAATAGGTACTGGGGAATGGTTCATCGCCTGATGGATATTTGACGTTATTTCATCACTCATCATGACAATACCATCTACTTGTTTGCTAAGCATTGTGTCTAGCAATGTTATTTCTTTATCCTCATTTTGGTCTGAATTAGCTAAAATAATATTATAGCGATACATCGTGGCTATATCCTCGATTCCACGTGCTGCTTCCGCATAAATATTGTTTGAGATATCCGGAATAATAACTCCAACCGTTGTTGTTTTTTTACTTGCAAGTCCACGAGCTACAGCATTAGGACGATATTCTAAACGTTCAATTACTTCTAATACTTTTTTTCTTGTAGCTGGTTTGACGTTTTGATTTCCATTAACTACACGTGATACCGTTGCCATTGAAACATTTGCTTCACGTGCTACATCATAAATCGTTACAGTCAAAGGATATGCCTCCTTTTTAGATATTCTTTTTTCATCATACGACAATTCCTATTTCTATTTCAATATAAAGCATTATTTGTCTTAAAGTTTACAAATAAGTATACATCTAGTTAACAAAATTTACCACAATAATTAATCAATTACGCCTCGGCGTAATTGCGTCCAGATTTCGGACTCGTGTTTACACGAGTCCACTCCTTTACGAAATCTATGACATCCGCCTTGGGCTTTATCTTCATTCAGTCGGGGTTTGAACCCCCACTGAATGAAGATAAAAAGCCGACCAGTATACTGATCGGCTCGAACGTTTACGCTTTTAACTCATATTGCTTCATGAATTTTTGAATTTCATCATAGAAAGCATTGAATTGTGGAATATCCATTTGTTGTTGTGAATCGGATAATGCGACAGATGGATCTGGATGTACTTCAGCCATTACCCCATCTGCACCAATTGCGATTGCAGCCTTCGCACATGGTAATAGTAAATCGCGACGACCTGTAGAATGCGTAACATCCACAAATACAGGTAAATGCGTTTCTTGTTTTAAAATAGGAACAGCAGAAATATCTAACGTATTACGAGTTGCTTTTTCGTAAGTACGAATTCCACGTTCACATAGCATGATATTTTCATTACCTTTAGACATAATATATTCAGCCGCGTGAATAAACTCGTCAATTGTAGCTGCTAAACCACGTTTTAATAATACCGGTTTATTTGTTTCACCAACAGCCTTTAATAATTCGAAGTTTTGCATATTTCGTGCACCAATTTGAATAACATCAACATAATCTAATGCTTCTTCAATATGAGCAGGTGTTACAATTTCAGTGATTACTGATAAACCATATTCTTGAGAAACTCGTTTTAAAATTTTTAATCCTTCTAATCCTAATCCTTGGAAATCGTAAGGAGACGTACGTGGTTTATATGCCCCACCACGAATAATTTTTAAACCTTTTTCTTTAATAGATGCTGCTACTGCTGCTACTTGTTCATAGGATTCTACTGAACATGGACCGTAGATGAATGTTGGTGCACCTGCTCCGATTTGTTCTCCGTTTATTTCAATTACTGTATCTTCGGATTTTTTCTTACGAGATACAAGTAATTCTTTTTTCTTATCCGCCTCTAATTGTTTAAGAGCCGTTTTAAAAATTTGTTTAAATATATAATCGACCGTCATTTGGTTTAACGGTCCTTTATTGTTTGCTTTTAATAAATTTAACATATGTCGTTCACGAAGAGGATCGTATCGGTTAACCCCTTGCTTTTCTTTTATTTTACCAATCTCATTGACAACCTCAGCACGTTCGTTAATTAGACGTAAAATTTCTAAGTTTAAAGCGTCGATTTGGCTACGTAACACTTCTAAATTTTGCTCACTCATTCCCTTTTCCCCTCTCCATCGTACCGACTCTTTCAGAACACTGAATTTTGTGATACATTTTAAGTTAATAAACACATTATAATAAAGAATTTTCAGAATGTCACGCATTTTAATTTAGCGCTTCAACTCGCTAAAGTGTTTTAGTATATCTTTCGGAAGGGAAGCGGTTACATGAGTTCTAAACTATTTGCTCTAGATATTGGTACACGTTCAGTTGTAGGTATCATTTTAGAAGAGCAAAATGATCATTTTCATGTGGTAGATATTATCGTAAAAGAACATAAAGAACGTGCTATGGTCGATGGTCAAATACATAATGTTTTATACGTAGCAGAATTAATAAAGGAAATAAAACTAGAACTTGAAGAAAAACATGGTCCTTTAACAAAAGTGAGTGTCGCTGCTGCAGGGCGTGCGTTAAAAACAGAACAAGCTAGTATCACAGTGAATATTCGAAATCGTCCCATTTTAACGGAAGAAGACATTAGTCGACTTGAATTACAGGCTGTTCAAAAGGCGCAAGAGAAGTTACTTCAATATAAAGATGATGTCAAATTAAGTCACTATTATTGCGTAGGCTTTTCTGTTCTTTATTACAAACTGGACGGCGAAGAAATAGGAAGTCTTTTAGATCAACAAGGAGAAGAGGCAACGATTGAAGTTATCGCGACATTTCTACCGCGCGTTGTTGTAGAATCCCTCATCGCAGCGTTAAAGCGAGCAGATTTAGAAATGGAAGCTTTAACCCTAGAACCCATTGCTGCTATAAACGTGTTGATTCCACCCACTATGAGAAGACTTAACGTCGCCCTTGTGGATATTGGTGCTGGAACAAGCGACATTGCTATAACAGACAAAGGGACAATTGTAGCTTATGGAATGGTTCCAACTGCTGGCGATGAAATAACAGAAGCTTTAAGCGATCACTTTTTACTGGATTTCCCCATTGCTGAAATAGCAAAACGCCAATTAAATACAGAAGAAACGATTACAATTCAGGATATTTTAGGTTTTGATCAAGAATTGTCAAAAGAAGAAGTATTACAAGCTGTTCGACCAGCAATCCACACTTTAGCCGTAGCGATTGGTGATGAAATATTAAGATTAAATAACAACATATCTCCAAAAGCCATTATGTTAGTAGGTGGAGGTAGTTTAACACCGAATTTAACTACAGAACTTTGTGATGTTTTGCAAATCCCTGCTAATCGTGTGGCAGTACGTGGTTTAGATGCCATTCAAAAGTTAACAAGAGAAGAATCAATTCCTGCAACACCAGAGCTCGTTACGCCGATTGGAATTGCCATTGCCGCAAAAAAAGCACCTATTCAATACATGACCGTAACAGTCAATGAACAAATCGTTCGGTTATTTGAAATGAAAGAAATGACCGTTGCCGATGCATTTTTAGCTGCAAATATTCGCGCAAAGCAATTATACGGCAAACCTGGACAAGGCATCTCTATTACAGTCAATAACCAAGATATTTTTATTCCTGGTGAGCATGGACAAGCCGCAACGATTCTTGTTAATGGTGAAGTGGGCTCTACTAAAACAATCATCCATCATGGAGATAGTATTTCATTAATAGAGGGCATTGATGGAACAGATGCAAAAGCGACTGTTCGCGATATTGTAGATGGTGCTTCTGTTAAAACGGTAACGATCTGTTCCACAATGTATATTGTCGAACCAAAAGTAAAAGTCAATGGAGAAACGACACCGTTAGATTTAGAATTGAAAGATCGAGATCATATCCAAATCGAAACCGTAGAAACAGTTGACGAATTATTAAAAGCCATTAATCGGTTAGATTTACTGCATAAATTACAATCATTTTTCGTACACATCAATGGACAACCTATGTTTTTACCAGAATTCAGTGCAAAATTATTCATTAATGGCAAGCTTGGTAAACTTCAATACCCAATTCATAACGGGGATACGTTAACAATAGAGGATGCATCCTTACCAACTGTTCAAGCAATTGCAAATAATTTAGATCTTTTACTGGAAGAAAAAGTGGTGGTAACCTTCCAAAATGAACGAATTGAATTAAACAAAGTATGTCGAGAAGTTTTAATTAACGGGGTCGTGGTGCAACCAACAACGACCGTATTAAATGGATCGACACTACAAATAGTCGAAAAAGATACAAATCGCTGGATCTTCCAAGATGTCTTTAGATTCTCAAATTGGCAAATACCAACCAACTTCAAAGGCCATTTTACAATACTAAAAAACGGAAATCCTTCCTCCTTTGATGAAGAAATATTCGGTGGCGATCAATTACAGATTATTTTGTCTGAATATCCGGAACAAATTTAAATTTGCCCAAGCACTTAACTATGAAGTGGGATTCACTTTGCTTTCCACGGGCTTGGCTTCAGCCTCCTCGTCGCTACGCTCCTGCGGGGTCTTCAGCTCAAGCTGTTCCCGTAGGAGTCTACGTGAATCCCACTTCAAAAAAATAGATTTTAAAAAAACTGCTTTTTCAGCTATATCTTATAAAAATAACGATATAGTAATTTATTTACTAAACTGTTTTTCCATGGACCTTTTGATAAACATACAGTAGTACACCCAAACTAAATAGGCGCGGCCTACCACTGTAAGCCGCGTACTATATCTAGAACCCTTTAATGGTATTAACTAATGTGAGCGGGCCTTTCACAAAGCACGAAGACAAGTCGTAAAGACACGTACAACGTGGCTTTGCGGCTTGTGTGCTAAGCCCGCTCACTAAACAATACTCTAATAAGAATAACCATTAAAATCTCCCTAAGATATCTTTTAACAACAAAAAAATGGCCTGTCCTAAATAGGATAAGCCATTTTTTATTTAGATAGAAGATGGTCGTGCAATTTCCGCCATATCTACACCTTCATATGTGTCTTCTAACGGTTCTTCACCTTCATAGTTAACCGTACCATCATCAAAAACAGGTGGTACTTTCGTAGTTTTCGCCTTCACCTTATCCACTAACTGAGTAGATTGTTCCTTTAACTGATTCGAAATTTGGACTGTCTTTTCCTTCGCAGTAGAAGAAAGTGTGACACTTCTATCTTTCAATTGGACAGCCTGTGTTGCCACATCACTGCGTAAATCTCTTCCTGTTTTAGGCGCTAACAACATACCAGCTGCTGCTCCAACAATACCACCAACTAAAGCACCAATAACAAAATCTTTCATATTTAAAGTATCCTCCTCGTAAATCGCATCATGAGTTCCTGTATATACTTGAGGTAAATGTTGCATTACTTCATTTTTTACTTCGTTATAATTTTGTTTTTCCCCGCTCATTCGTTCATCCCCTTTGTATAATTATTTATTTCTTCCCTCGCATTTTCGATACATTTTCTTCTTCAAGTTCATCTTGATTAATTACTTTTCGCTGTTTCCATTTTTCAGCAATGTCCATCGCCACATTACTCCATTGTACAACTTGTGCGATCTTTTCTTCATTTTTACTAACTTCTTTTGTAATGGATGAAGTAATTTGGTTAATGGAATTGTTCAAACCTGTCACGGAAGTACCGATATTTTTTACTGCATCTACAACGGAATTTAACTTTTCAGATTTTTCCGTAATGTCTTCAGCTAATGTATTTGTTTTAGCTAAAAGGGAGGTTGTCTCACGCGTAATTCCTTCCATTTGCCCTTCAATTCCCGCAACTGTTCCGGCAATACTATTCAATGTATTTTTTAGCGAGAATAATGTCATTCCTACACTTATACAAAGAACTAAAAACCCAATAGCTGCAATAAGTGCGGCGATATATAATACGATTTCCATGATGATAAACCTCCTGCGCCTTGTTTAGTTTATTATTCGACAAAAACATGGTAAATCCTCTTTTAATAATGAAAAACAGAAATGATTACCTTTAGTTCTTTTATAAATCTATCTTTCCCAATTGCTTAGAAAAAACAGCCTAAACTTGGCGTTTAAGCTGTTTTTCCACCATTTTTCAAACTATTTTCAAACGCCTCTTGATATTTATGAACATCACCTGCACCCATAAACAAGAATACTGCATCTTGATGATCTTTTAATACTTCGACTTTTTCTACCTGAATCACTTTACTATCTTCTATTAGCTTTGCTAAATCCTCAATCGATAAATCGCCTTGCTTTTCACGCGCTGAGCTAAATATATCGCAAAGGTAAATGGCATCTGCCTTTTGTAAGCTATCTGCAAATTCTTGAATAAAGGCTTGTGTGCGGCTAAACGTATGCGGTTGGAAAATAGCTACAATTTCACGATCTGGGTACTTTTGTCTTGCTGATTGAATTGTCGCATTAATTTCTGTTGGATGATGTGCATAATCATCTACAAGTACAGTATTACCAACTTTTGTTTCTGTAAAACGTCTTTTTACACCTTTATACGTATTTAATCGTTCTTGAATGATCGTAGCAGGTACACCTTCGTAGTGGCATAAGGATATTACGGCTAATGAATTTAACACCGTATGATCTCCGTATAGCGGTATGAAGAATTTTTCATAGAATTCATTTCGTACATACACTTCAAAAGTTGTACCGTCTGTTGTTTTTTCTACATTACGAGCTGCAAAGTCATTATGAGCACCAAATCCATAATAGACGACTGGGACATTTGCTTGTATTTTTTGTAAATGTTCATCATCACCACATGCAATAATTGCCTTTTTTACTTGTAAAGCCAATTGTTGAAAGGCAGAATACACATCCTCTACATCTTGGAAGTAATCTGGATGATCAAAATCAATATTTGTCATTATCGCATAATCTGGGTGGTATGCTAAAAAGTGACGGCGATATTCACAAGCCTCCATCACAAAGAAGGCTGCATCCTCTTCTCCCGAACCTGTTCCGTCCCCAATTAAGAAAGAAGTTGGCATAAACCCTCCAACAACATGACTCATTAACCCTGTTGTTGACGTTTTCCCATGAGCCCCTGTAATGGCAATAGACGTATACTTTTTTATATAATCCCCTAAAAATTTATGATAACGAATAACTTCTACACCCATTTCTTTTGCACGTACGATTTCTGGGTGCTCATCAGGAAACGCATTTCCTGCAATCACAGTCATTCCTTCTTTAATATTTTCTGCATTAAAAGGGAATATATTGATATTTCGGTCTCGTAAAGGTTTTTCTGTAAAGTAATATGTTTCAACATCCGAACCTTGCACTTGTTCTCCAGAGTCAAATAAAATTTGAGCAAGCGAACTCATACCTGAGCCCTTTATTCCAGTAAAATGATAAAATGCCATAATTAAAAACCTCCCGGGATCACTTAATCCCAATAAAATAAACTTCTATATACGTGGCTAACCCCACAATTTATGAAAGGAAAGAGAAATTGAATTATCAATTGTAATTTTAGTTAGTTTGTGCCATTTTTTAAAACCTACCCCATTATAGCACTAATTTTAAAAAACAAAACACGTATAAATTGAATAATTTTCCCTTCTATTCATCGAAAAAAAATGAGAGGGACCCTCCCCCTCAATGTAATCTTGATAAGAAGTAAACTAATCAAATAAATTAGATAAGTCCGCCTCTGTAATGAACACTTCCCTCGGCTTACTTCCACGTTGTTCGGAGATGAATCCTTGACCTTCTAACAGATCAATTAAACGTGCTGCCCGATTATAACCAATATGATATTTTCGTTGGATAGAGGATGTAGACGCTGTGCCTTGTTCATAGACAAAGCGACAAACTTCTTCAAACAGTTCATCTTGTTCCTCAATCATTTCTGTTTTCTTCAACAATTCATCCTGCTGGAAGAAATAATCTGGCTCCCCTTGCCCGCGAACATGTTCAATAATTTCTTCTATTTCATCATCGGTTACAAATGTCCCTTGTAAACGAATTGGCGCACTCATGCCATTACCTAAATAAAGCATATCCCCTCTTCCAAGAAGTCGTTCTGCACCTTGGCTATCTAAAATCGTTCTTGAATCGACTTGTGAAGAGACCGCAAATGCAATTCTTGTCGGGATATTCGATTTAATTAACCCCGTTATTACATCCACTGAAGGGCGTTGTGTTGCAACAATTAAATGGATACCACAAGCTCGTGCTTTTTGTGCAATACGACAAATCGCTTCTTCCACATCAGCAGGCGACATCATCATTAAATCAGCCAATTCATCAATAACAATTAATATATACGGTAGTTTGTGACCATAATCTCCATTCGACTCTGCTAATTTATTAAATCGTGGAAGGTCACGAACGCCTGCATGGGCAAATAATTGATAGCGTCTTTCCATTTCCTCAACTGCCCATTTTAATGCTGCAGTAGCCGCTTTTACATCTGTAATAACTGGGCTAACTAAATGCGGGATATGATTAAATGGTGCCAGTTCGACCATCTTTGGATCAATGAGCATGAGTTTTAATTCATGTGGGTCTGCTTTATATAACAAGCTGACTAAAATGGAGTTAATACATACGGACTTCCCTGAACCAGTAGCACCCGCAATTAAACCATGGGGCATTTTACGCAAATCAATTGTAACTGGCTTTCCAGTTAAGTCGAGTCCCAATGCTGCCTCAAGCGGGGATTCAGACTCAATGAAAGATTCACTATTTGTTACTTCCGATAACTGAACTGCCCGTGAAATCCGATTTGGTATTTCAATGCCAATCGAACTTTTCCCTGGTATCGGAGCTTGAATACGAATATCCTTCGCAGCTAAAGCTAATTTTAAATCATCCGCCAAATTCCGAATTTTACTTACTTTTGTACCATGACCCACTGTAATTTCAAATTGTGTAACGGCTGGACCTTGCATAATGGATTCGACTTGGGCAGTTACTTGGAAATGGGATAATGCTTCTACTAAGATATCAGCCTGTGATTCCATCCATTCATAATCTTGCGTTTTTTCTTCCGGCGGTGATAAAAAATCAAAGGATGGTTTGACATAGCGTCGGACCGGTTTTCCCTCTATTTCTGCTACAGGAGTCGATCCATTTTCATGTTGAATTATTTCAACAGGTTGCTTGTCGCTTATAGGTTCACTACCAGTTTGATTTTCATTTTGTAATGTTTTTTGTTCTTTTTCTTCTTCTGCCAATTGAGTCTCATCCACATCGGATTCCGCTACGTTAATTAATTTTTCAATACTATTTGAATGACTAGAATTTCCCTTAATATCATCATTATGTTGCTGCAGTTGTTTTTGTGCTAATTTTGCTGCGTATTTTTCTTTATCGGATTTTAACATTAGTACGTTAAAAGGTAAGATACCACCCTTTTGCACTTCGTTTACTTCTACATTGTTTAATGGTTCTTCATCATTTTCTTCTTTTACATTTTCAACAACTTCTTCCACTTTTTCTTCAACAATCTGTGGATTCACGATTACATGCGGACTTGAATCTAAGGTTAATTCTGTATGTTCTGTAGCTTGGTCATTTACGTCTTCATCATTCACCAATTTTTCTTCTACTATTTCAGCTGTTTCCTCGATTAGAATCGGAAAATCTTCAACTTTGCTGTAAAGTTCCTCTTTTAGTTCAATTGGTCGTTCCTCTATTTTTCCTTCGTCAATCTCTTCAATCTCTAGGATGAAATTGCCTGAAATTTTTATAGGTAATGACGCGCTTTCATCTACTTTTTTAGGCTTGTCCTCTTGTGTTATTTGGCTCTCAGTAGGATTTTCTGCAGGTAACGATGCCTCTTCAACCACTTCAATCACTTCAGCCGTAGCGGCAATTTCTTTAGAGGTTTGTTCAATCTCCAATTGAGCCTGATTCTCTATAGCTTGTTCATTTTGTGTTTCTGTCACACTTTGTTGAACGTCTAATTGACTCTTTTCGTTCTCTACATGATCTTGCTTTTTTGATAATAAATCATTTATATTACTAGGTTTATGAAAGCCATAAATTGGTGACGGAACATTAGTAGGAACAAATCTTCTTTTACTTACCTGTACACTTGTTGTTTCCTTTTGTTGTACTCGGCTCGTTGATTTAGTTTCTATTTTATGAACAGGTGCTTCTACTTTCGGTTTTTCACTTTTTCGAATTGGGGATGGATAGGTTTTTACGTCTGTTGATCGCCCTTTATTACGTTGTCGGTTTTCTAATAGTTCGCGTAAGCCAGATGATTCTACATCATACACTTTCGACGTTGCGCCTTTTTGATAAAAATATGATTCCTGTTGTCTATTTCTTTTTGTTGTTTCTTCATATGTTTCGATTACATCGGTTTGTTTTGGTGGAAGGTCCTGTCTTACACTTACACCATCTTCAATTAATGGAAAACGGAAACTGGAACGCTTTTGTTCTTTGGTATGCTCATTAATTGGTACTTCGTCAAATTGTTCTTCCTCGTAATATTCTTCCTCTTCTATATCACTACTAAATAGTTTATTAAACTGTTTCTTAAACCAATTCAATTTATATCACTCTTTTCTATTAAACATGACATTTGCATTTATTAAATTATATGTATGTTCGTTTCATAAATTTACTATTTTCTATCGTCTTCTATTAAATTTCAACTATATAGCAAAATAATACCACACTTACATTGCAATATTATAACAATGATGCGACATTTCCTTAAGAAAAGAGTCATTTTCCAAATTTAGTCCATAAAAAAGGAGCCATCCAAAAAGTCATTTTGGACGGCTCCTTTGCGACGAGGGTCGTGACAATTTATTGTTACTACCGCAGGAGCACAGCTTTTTAGCGATATTTTATTATTAGAAGCTTAGATGTCCAGAAAGTGTAGTGCTTTCTGGACATCCCCTACCTTTTTATTTTGAAGGAATTTCGAATGGTGTACCAACTTCTGCATCATAATCTAGTACTAAAATGCCTTTTGCAGAAGGTGCATTTGGAATGGCTAATTCTTTCGCTGAGCAAAGCATTCCACTTGACGCTACTCCACGTAATTCGGAATGTTTAATTACCAATCCAGATGGCATAACGGCACCGATTTTTGCAACGACTACTTTTTGTCCCGCCTCTACATTCGGTGCGCCACAAACGATTTGTAGTATTTCATCCCCAACATTTACTTTACAAATGCTTAGCTTATCAGCATTTGGATGTTTCTCTTTTTCTTCTACATAACCAACGACAAATTTCGGTGTGAAATCGATATCTAATGAAAGATTAACACCATTTTCTTGTATAGCCGCTTCAATTTTCTCAACTAACTCAGGGCTAACTTCAACATTCCCTTGTACATCTAAATCTACATATTTACTCGCATTAAATAGATTAAATGCTTTTACTTCACCTGTAGCTTTTTCTTTTAAAATGGCAAAATCGCCAACTTGTTCAACCTCTGTATTAACAATACTTTCTGTAGCTAATTGAACTAGTAATACGTCCCCAACGAATTGCTTGTTGTATGAAATCATCATTTTTCATCTTGCTCCTTTTTTACTTTATTTTTTGCCATAATAAATATCGGCTCTAATTCGCCTTTTTCATATACAAATGATAACGATGTAATAGGTACCGCACCTACTGAGAAGAAGTGCATCGTCATTTGGGCTAGTACATCATACCCTACTTCATTCCGAATATCACCAATAATTAATACATCTTGATGAGGAACCGACAAGGTCATATCCCCTTCAATTTTAGATTCCATTTCTTTTAGGAAAGACTCATTTAAAATTCGACTGGCATCATATCCATCGTTTTCATTAATAAAATAAAACATATTACCCGCAACTTCATCTTTTTTCGTATTAGTTGGTAATTTCCGTACAGAAAATCGAGCAGCTTCTTTTATTTGATTTTCAGATATAGATAATTTTTGAAGCATGGACTCATCAATTAATCGATAAGTTGTCCCTAAATCTAATGCATAATAGATTCGCGTTTCTGCTGTATGCTCTGACGTAAGAAAAGGTTGTCCTTCATTTGATGTTAATGGAAATGACGTAGAACGAATGACCGGAAAGACATGCGATAAATCCTGGAACCCTTCAGTTTGTTCTTTTTTCATTGCCTCAAAGGTTTGTCCAATTGTATAAACTACCTCATCAATTGCCTTTTCCTTAATGGAGTGATATTTTGCTAAAATATCTGCTAAAGAAATGTCCATGCCTTTGTTTAACGATTTAAATTCCAAGCGTAATTTATCTTTTTCTTTATCAAAAATATATTCAAAATGATCCGTACCTAGTCTTAATTTTAATTGTTCAACTAATTGTTTTAATTTCAATTATTTCACTCCTTTCTAAAGAAAAGCGGAAGCACCCTCGCTCAGCCCCGAAAGAAATTGGAGACTTCCGACAAGCATGCTTGCATGCGTAGGAGGAAGTTGAAATTTCCGAGGGGCTAGGGTGCTGAAGCTAGACACTGTTCTAAGTCCAAAATTTTATAATTTCTTATTCTTAAAGAAAAGCGAAAGCCCCTGTAGCTATACACTGTTTAAATTTACACTCAAAAATAAACGGCTCACACGAAAAAGTGAACCGCATGGAAACTATATATGTAAATCATTGTACCAAAACATTTCTTTTTTCGTCGATTAGTTTAGCTTGCTTTTAGAAATCTTACTCTTTCAACTGAACAGATCGAACAATGGCCATCATATCCTCAAGCTTTGTATCGATTTTTTTCTGTTCCGTAATGGTAGATATTTTGGCCCCACCACTAGACACAATGAGTTCATAGTGCTCTTCATCCGCTTCTACAATAGCAGTAAATCCAAAAGCCTCGTCTTCTTCAATAATTTCTTCTTTTATTATTTTTTTCGTTTGGTCTTTTTTTAGTAGCTCGTAATGCAATTTACTATCTGCTTTTTCGTGTTCATTGACAAAAAGAAGATATTGGTCTTTCCCCTTAGTAAGAATTAAATTATTTGAATCATTTAAATCATCACTTTGTTTGACATTATATCTTGTTGGTACATATAGTTTTATTTCGCCAATCGTTTTATTTGTTTCTTCGGCATCTGCTTTAAATACGTTTTCTGCATTTGCTATACCGCTATCAATTTGTTCTTCAACCGTTTTACCACAACCACTAAGAACAAAAATTACCATCATCGTACATGCTAATAACCATTTATGTTTCATAGCTCGTCCTCTCTTTCTACTTTTCAATCAATACGATCATCATATATTTTTATAAAATAAATATTGTCCAATTAGCAGTTTGACAATATGCTCAAACATTTCTGTACGGTCCACTAACCCTTTTGTAAACACGCCAATTGCGCCAACATGATGTCTTGTATCTGTTTTATTTGTATATTCGTCCATAACCGGTCCTAACTCTTTGCCTAACCGCAATTCGTTCGCGATTTCTTCTGGCAGTAAAAATTGTGCACCCGCGCATGTCAAGACTGTACCATCTTTTAAGGCAATAGCCCCCCAATTACAACAATACATTAATCCATCAATCTCATGGACGCCACCTTCTAATCCAAAATTCAAGTCTGCCCGAGCAACCTGTAATGTATTTCGCGCACGATTGATTGCTCCTTGTCGCGTTTCCTCATTTGAAAAGGGCTGCTCGGAAACATTGGACGAGACTGTGTATTGCTCAAAATGAACATGATCAAAATATGTATTAACTATATTTTGAATAGCTGCTGTTTTTGCTTTATTTTTCGTTCCAATTGCTACTTGCAAAACATTCATCTCCTTATAATGAACTGCTCCAATTACGTAGACAGATAATTGTTATTAGTACTTTAAAAAGTATTGCCTAGTGCGCGGCTTACAGTGGTAGGTCGCGTTTTCTAACTTTAGTTGACTTCCTAAGCGTTACGTATTTTACTGTTTCCTATTAAATTAAACAAATTTGTAATGCAAAAAATTATTAGCCTTTTGACACTTAATGGTAAACTTATTTACTTTTTAGAAAGCCTCATTGAAATTTTAAAAAGCATACGTTCTTATTCATATTTTTAATAAGCGTATAATAGGACGTCCGCCGCAATAAAAAAGATGCCAGTTACGGCATCTTTTTACTCTCTCTATTTTAAGCATTCTTGATGATTGTTTCAACCGTTGTTCGATCAAGGGATTTGATTAGTTTTACCAGTAATTCTTTTGCAGCTGCATAATCATCCACATGAATAATAGAGGCCGCCGTATGGATATAGCGAGAGCAAATACCAATCACTGTACTTGGAATCCCTTCATTCGATACGTGTACACGTCCTGCATCTGTTCCACCTTGGGATACAAAATATTGGTATGGAATGTCGTTTGATTCAGCTATATCTAGGACAAATTCACGTAACCCTCTATGTGTCACCATCGTTGGATCATAAATTCGTAATAATGGTCCTTTTCCTAGCTGACCAAATTGTGTTTTATCTCCAGTTGTATCGTTTGCCGCTGATGCATCCAAGGCAAAGAAGATATCGGGTTTGATCATATTCGCTGAAACTTGCGCACCCCGAAGTCCCACTTCTTCCATTACATTTGCACCTGAGTAAAGATGATTTACTACTTCTTCATCCTTTAATTCTTTTAACAATTCAATTGCAAGTCCACATCCATAGCGGTTATCCCATGCTTTTGCCATAATTTTTTTAGGATTCGCCATAATCGTAAACGGACAGATTGGAATGATGGATTGGCCTGGACGTATTCCCATTTTTAGGGCATCCTCTTTACTATCCGCACCCACATCAATTAACATATCCTTTATTTCGGTTGTTTTATTTTTGTCAGTCCCTCTTAATAAGTGAGGTGGAATTGACGCAATCACACCAGAAATTTCTTGTTCTTTTGCATAAACTGTTACTCTTTGTGCCTGCAATACTTGATTAGACCAGCCACCTAACGTTTGAAAACGAATCATTCCATTTTCGGTAATGTTTGATACCATAAAAGAAACTTCATCCATATGACCTGCAACTAAAATTTTAGGCGCATTGGCATCTTTCGCTTTTCGTACTCCAAAAATACCACCAAGGTTATCTTGAATAATTTCATCCGAATATTTTTCAAGCTCACGACGCATAAACTGTCGTACTACGCCTTCATCCCCAGGCGCACCTGGTAATTCAGTTAATGTCTTAAATAATTGTAAAGTTTCAGTATTCACGAAGAACACTCCCTATTCCAAGTTTAATATGTTCTTTATTTTACCATAGATAAAGTTCGGAACACGAATTATCTTCCTCTAACTTATCCTTTAAGCATGTTCTAAATTAGACGCATTATCCCTTTCAATTCCCATTGCACGAGTTGTCGGGATAGTAAAAGTAAAAGTACTTCCTTTCCCTATTTCACTTGTAACAAAGATTTCCCCGTAATGACTTTTAATGATTTCTTTACATATAGATAATCCTATGCCTGTACTTTTACTATTTGTACTGTCATTCCCCTTAAAAAATTTTGTGAATAAGTTCTGAATTAGATGCGGCTCGATTCCTCTACCAGTATCAATAATCGACACTGATACATATGGCTCACAATTAACTTCAACGGTAATATGACCAGTCGCTGTATTTTTCATTGCATTGCGAATTAAATTAATAAATACTTGTTCTATTCGAATCGGATCAATTTGTATAAGGACGTTTTCGCAATTTGTTTCTTTAAAGAAAAATTCTAGTCCTAATTGGGTCACTTCATAATGATATTTTTGAAATAATTTCCTAAAAAATGAAACGGGTTCTACTTGTTCAAAATAAAATTTATATTGGCCTAGTTCTAACAAGGACAATTCAAATAAATCATCCAACATTCTTTCCATAAAAGTTGTTTCATCATAGATTAGTTTTGTATGTTTATTTTGTTCATCTAGAATGACACCATCAATCATTCCTTTAGAGTAACTCTTAATGGTCGTTAAAGGACTTCTCATTTCATGGGAAATTGTACTAATTAACTCTAACCGCGCATCAAGAGCATGTTGTAATTGATGGTTTATTTGAACAATTTCTTTCGTACGACTTTCTACTTTTTGTTCTAAGCTTGCGTTTGCTTTTTTTAGTTGTTCCTTTAACATTTCTTCCTGATTAAATGTAAACGATATTCTAGCTGATAATAATAGCGCTTGTAAAAATACATAGATTAGTAAACCGAGTGGCGTTAAATCCATCGTTTGTATAAAATTTAAATAGTACAATATGTCATTTACTACTAAAATAAAAAATAGTAAGATCGCAATAAAATTATAGATATAAGCTTTTTCTTGTCGATTTATTGCATAAAATGATTTTATCGCTAAATTAAGAAAGATTAAAATAATGATGAGTGAATAGTACGGAAATATTAATGTATGAATTTTACCTGGAGTCATTAATACGAAAAGCGTTAGTAAAGTATGGATGACAACAACTAAATATAAATATTTTTTTCTATGTTGTAATCCTAAGAAATAATACAGATAAAAATTAAAACAAGTTAAAGAAAAGTACGTACTAATATATTCTACCTTTTGCATTACTTCCCACGAAGGACTTGTAAGGAGAAAACTCGTCATATGCCCTTCTAAAAATAGCATTCTCACTGCTAATCCAAAACAGGATAGGCTGAAAAATAAACTTATTTTTTCTTTTCTTCTAAAGAAATACATAACGAAATGGTAAATACTTATAAAGAGCAATCCACCAACAATTAAACCGTTTGTAATATAATAATTCTTGTTTTTATTTACTAACGCTTGTTGATCTCCAAATTCAACAGTTGACCAAATCCCGCTTTTTCTTTGTGAAAAATTTGATACTTGAATGACAATTTCAACCTTTTCTTGCTCCGGGATAAAGGTAACTAGGTTTAATGAATTTGAAGCGACTGATGTTTTTTCAGTCGTCCCAACCGTTCCCGATCCCTCCATTTCATTTCCGTTAATCCATAGTTTATAGGAGGATGCAATATTGGGGAGCGCAATCGCTTTTACCCTTCCCTTTGAACTTTCCGAAAGTAAAATTGTTAACCGGTACGTAGCAAATCCAAAGCTCGAAAGTTGTTTTCCGTTATGGACAACATCCTTCCACTGATGAGGAACCTGTGTATACATTTTGGACACTGATCTATTTTGAAAATCTTCAGGGGTTAACAACTCATTCCAATAGAACTCCCACTTACCGTTTAATTTATAAGGTCCTCCATCATTGTTAGAAAGATCTAGAACACCTTTTTCAGCGTTACTAGAAGAGCCATAAGCAACGGGAGATCGCGGTAAGAAAATTATTACTATTACTACGACTACCGCCATAAATATTATCCATTGTTTTTTCATAATTTTCCCCTCAGTTCTATTCGATTACAAATTTATAACCAAATCCTCGAACTGTCTGAATGTATTTTGGATTGTTCTTATCTTCTTCAATTTTTTTCCTTAGCGTACTTATATGAACTGTTACTGTCTTCAGATCTGACACAGCATCATATCCCCAAATTGCATCATAAAGCGATTCGGTTAACAAAACTTGATTTTTATGTTTCACCATATAAAACAGGAGCATTTTTTCTTTTACTGAAAGGTCGAGCAGTTGTCCATTTTTTGTCACTGTCGCATCATTAAAATTTATTATCAAATTGCCAATTTTCAGAATATCAAAACTACTATTTTCTAACCTTTTTAAATTCGCTTTAATTCTTACAATAACTTCAGCAGGATCGAAAGGCTTCGTAATATAGTCATCACCCCCAACTTCAAAACCGTATATTAATTTATCTTTAGATTTCTCGCCCGTAATAAAAAATAAAATACCATTTGATTGTGAACGGTATTTTTTCGCAAGGTCAAAGCCAGAATAATCAGGTAAATTAAGATCTAAAATTAAAACATCTGGCAAAATATTATGAATTAGTTCCAAACCGTTTTGTCCATTTAATGCAACATTTACATTGAATTGTTCTCTCTCCAAATATAGTTTCAATATTTCAATCGTTTTTATATCATCTTCTATAATTCCAATTTTAATAGTCATTCAATCACCTCGCTCATGTTATTTACAAAGAGACTGTATAAAAAGTGTATTCGTAAGTTCTACTTAAAATCCTAAAATTATATTACTTTCAACTGTTATCTATTATAATATAAAAATCTACTATATAAAATTAATATAGTATAAATTTACAATATTGAAAATCATCAAAAAGAGATTTAATTTATCACTTTCAATTGTATAGATCATCTTCTACGTTCATGAATATGTAAGTAAAACCCTACTGAAGTACAAGACTTCTTTTATATTTGGTGTTAAAATAAGGAATAATTCAAAGGAGGATGGCACATGAAATTACGAGATTTTTTAATTGGGGTAGCGACAGGCCTTGCTGCAGCCGTAGTTATTAAAGAAGCTTCAGAGAGAATTTCACCATTTATACCTGCTAATCAAGTACTAAATAATGTAAAATTAGAATTTAAAAAAGAAACTCCTATTGATGGCTCGTGGATTTATATGAAACCTGAAGATTTTAGTAATGGCATTTCAACCATTCCTGTATATCGAGGAGGAATTTCAAGAGTCATCGAAGGCGAGATGGAAACATTCGAGTTTGCCGCAGACGCACGCTCAGGGGTAATTGTCGAATTAATTAAATCCTAAGTAAGATGGAAAATAAAAATGGAGACAAAGAATTTCCCTTTGCCTCCATTTTTTTATGCATTTGTTTGGAATTGAATTTCTGCTTGTTTACTACGTTTTAATGATGCCACCACTTCTTTACCATCTGGTGCCCATTGAATCATACGATAATAAGCATCATGATAAAAAATAAATTTATAATTATTCGCAAGGGCCTCTTTCATGATTTTCTCTTTAGCAAAGACACTTGACATTGGATAATCATCATATGCCATTACCCATAGCGGATTTTGGTGAGCATGTGTTGCCATAATGTCTGCCATATGAAGGATTGTCTCTCCGTTTTGTACGAATTTAATGATTGCATGCCCATTGCTATGGCCGCCTGTATGAATCATTTCCAGACCTGGAGCAATCGTAATCGCGTCCGTAAAGGTTTCCACTTGGTGTTGTACTGGCTCCCAGTTTTCTTTCCAGTACGTATTTTTTGAACGAATATTTGGATTTCTCATTTCTTCCCATTCAATTTCAGTTGTATAAATTTTTGCTTTTGGGAAAGTAGAAACAAGTTCTTCGCCTTCCCAACGTGTTAGTCCACCTGCATGATCAAAATGCAAATGCGTCATTAATATAACATCAATATCATTTGTTGTTAATCCTAGCTGTTCTAAGCTTTCTAAAACTTTTGACTCTTCTGTTACCCCATAGTTGCGCAGTTGTTTTTCTGTTAACTTATTAAACCCAACGCCACTATCAATTAAATAATTTTTCCCCTCATATTGTAAAAGGATAGGTTCACAAGCGAGCTCCACTTGATTTTTGTCATTTACAGGGTATTTCCGTGACCATAATGGTTTTGGTACGACCCCGAACATTGCTCCGCCATCTAGTGATGTAACGCCCCCATCAAGCCATGTAAATGACATATTGTGAAATTGTAGTTGATCCATAAATTTCTCCCCCTTAGTATAATACTACTTAGATAAAAACTGAGATTCTAACCTATAAATCGGCTGACCTTTTGCGGAGAATTTCTCTTCATATTCGGTCATAATGTTATCTTCTGGCATATTCGCATGTAAATCAAGGGATACGTATTTTAGCAACATCCCATATTCAGACATGCTGATTAATGAATACTCAAATAATGCGCGGTTGTCTGTTTTAAAATGGATTTCACCGTTATCAATTAGAATTGACTCATATAATTTCAAAAATCCTTCGTGTGTTAAACGACGCTTTGCATGTCTCGTTTTTGGCCATGGATCTGAGAAATTCAAGTAAACACGACTTACATCGTTTTTAGCGAAAAATTTATTTAAATCTGCTCCATTTACTTTTAATAAACGTAAATTCGGAGGCGTATTTGCTTCTAAAATTTTTTCTAACGCACATACAATCACGCTATCATATAATTCGATTCCGATATAATTGATATCGGGGTTTGCTTGTGCCATACCTGTGACGAATTGTCCTTTTCCTGTACCTACTTCAATATGTAATGGATTGTCATTACCAAAAACTTGTTGCCAATTGCCTTTATGTTCTTCTGGGTTTGGAATAATGATTTCTGGATGACTTGTAATAAATTCATCTGCCCATGGTTTATTTCGTAATCTCACTTGCTGTCTCCTCATTTCTGCACTTGTTGAAAATTTTCTTTTATTATATCTGAAATATCTAGATTTTTCATAATTGCTCTATTAATTTGCTAAATTCCAGCTTTTTTTACGTACTTCATATTCGACGGTAGTTTCATTTGTTTCCATCGTAATTGTTTCGCCATCTGTATGGCACATCGTTTCTCCCTGTGCATGGAGAATAAATTTTTCTCCATTTATTTGGTGGACTTCTTTTAATCGTGTATGCGCACCGAAAAATACAGAAAGAAACAATAATAAAAACTTAACTTTTGAAAGATTGGACACGATTGTCATTTCCAACAGTCCATCATTCGTAATGGAATTCGGTGATATTTTCATACCTCCACCAAAATACGGTTGATTACTAATTGTAGCAAACCAAACATTTTCATAACGTTTTATAGTTCCATCTACGCTCACTTTTAAATCAAATAATTTAAAATTTACCAAACTATATACTACATAATAGACATAGCTAAGCTTTCCTAGCCCTATTTTGTTCATGCGACGTTTGAAGTTAGAAAGATTGGCTTGATAGGCAACAAAAGCATCGAATCCGATTCCACTATTGTTCATAAAACTTTTTTGTATCGTTTCATTTAAAACCATGACACCGCTATCTACTTGTTGTATGGTTCTGTTTGAATTTAATACAAATTGTTCGATTTGATTTACATCGTGAAATGTAGCAAATCCTCGTGAAAAATCATTGCCGGAGCCTGCACTGACAGAACCCACAAAAACATTAGAAAACCCGATGACACCATTGATGACTTCATGGATTGTGCCATCCCCACCAATGGCAATAATAAGTAAATCTTCATTTTTTAATCGGGAATGTTGTGATACTGTTTGGGCGATTTCCGTTGCATGGCCACTATATTGCGTCACATGATACGAAAAAGGGATTTTTAGTTTTTTTGAATCTCTTGCCAAACTTTCTTCCCCTTCCCATTGCCAGCAAATTCATTCACAATGAACTGTAAATTCAATTCAATTACTCCTCATGTTTTTCTGTATTCCAAATGTCACGATTAAAGGATGTTGTTTGCACCGTTTGTAAAATCGCTTGAGCAGCACGTATTTGCATATGCTTCATTGGGGATGAGGATCGTTTTAATTGCATAAACCATTTAGGAAATTCTCGTTTATCTGTAAATTGGATATTATAAACCGTTCCTGGGTAATCGATATAGCCATTTCTAGTTAGAAGTACTTTTCGAATGGGCATTTCAACATTGTTCGATACAAACGTTTGCGAAATAATGGATTCCATTCGATTTAACTGGATTAAAGGATTTAACATCTTTTTATCTTCTTTACCCACTTTTTTAATCCAAAAACGTTCACTATTCCCAACATAAACTGCCATATTTTCTTGTTCCACTACTGTAATACAGATACACTCGGTTGGCGTCAATAGGACAATATCTAATTCAACCGGTGCTTTTTTCACTTTGATAATTGGATAATAAAAAACAAGATAACTATCCGGTAATTGCTGCAGCATATTTCTCAAAAGGGAATCTCTTAGAAATCTAGGATCAACATAGGATTTTTCTCTTAATGTTGAACTCGCCCACTTAAGTTGAAAATGAAAAAATTGATCGATAAACATTCGTTTTAATTCGTCTAATGTTTGAGGTTGATACACTATTTTTGGCTCAAAAAATAGTGTCGTTTCTTCTTCTGGTATTTCATCCTCATTCGTCAATTCATTAGAGACATCCATTTCTTCAAGATCTTCCTCAATTGTTGGGCTTTCACGTTTAAATATTAGTTTTTTAAAGAAGGAAAAACGGTCCTTTTCTTTTGGTTCGACAACATCCTCTTGCGTTTCAATATGCTCCCAATCCGGAAGTGTTTCACCTGTTTGCCATTGATGCTTCACTCGATCCCATTGATTTTTCTTTAAGCGAACAAATTGCGTTGGATACCGTGTTAAATCGATTTGATATCTTGAAATATAATCTTGAAGTTTTACTAATTGAGCCAATTAAAACACCCCTATCCTCTACTACCACTATTTTAATTTTACATGAGGATTTGAAAAAAAAATAGTGGATAGCCGTAACACATACGAACTAGCCACTAAATTGATCCTATTCAATACTCTTCACTTGAAAAGATTGTGGAATTTTTGTTTCAAATTGTTTTTGTAATTTTTTTGTCCACTCACCAATTTGCGAGTGATTGATTGGATTTCCATCAATTTCAGTTACCGGCGTAATTTCAGAAGTAGTCGAGGAAACAAACACTTCATCCATTTTTAGAACTTGTGCTTTTGTGAAGGCTTCTTCCTTTACCGGAAGCCCAATCTCCTTCGCACATGCTAAAATTACACCGCGCGTTATACCATTTAGTATAAGATTATCAATAGGATGCGTATAAAGAATCCCATCTTTCACTCCAAATACATTTGTAGACGATCCTTCTGTTATGATGTCCCCGCGATGTAAAATCGCTTCATAGCATCCTTTTTCATGGGCTTCTTGTTTCGCTAAAACGGCACCCAGTAAGTTCAATGATTTAATATCACAGCGTAACCATCGAACATCCTCTACAAAAGTAGCCTTTACGCCCTTTTCCTTATTTTCAAAAGGTCGTGGTGATTCTTTTACATTTGCCGTCAACACAGGAAGTATCGTATCGCCTGGAAATTGATGAAGACGCGGTGCAGTACCTCTTGTAATTTGAAAATACAGATTCCCCGTATTTAATTCATTTGCTTCTATTAAATCGTGCAACAGTTTGTGTAGTTTATCTTTTGTATAAGGAATCGTAAGACGAATTTTTTCGGCACTTACATAAAAACGGTCGATATGCTCTTTTGCTGTAAACATTTCACCATCGTATACTTTAATCACTTCATAAACGCCATCACCAAATTGATAACCCCGATCTTCCTTATCAATAACGACTTCATGATCCTTTACAATTTTATCGTTCCATAATGTATACCCCATCAATATTCCCCTCTCAAAATTACTTAGCTAGCTCAACAATTGCTTCAGCATAAATAGCTGCAGCCTTAATCAAGTTGTCAATTACAACAAATTCATCTGCTTGGTGAGCAACATCTGGCTCGCCAGGGAAGAGCATGCCAAAAGCAACCCCTTTTTTCATTACTCTCGCATAGGTACCCCCACCAGTAGATAGAGGTTTTGACAAATCGTTTGTATACCGTCTATATACGGAAAGTAAAGTTTGTACTAGTTCATCTTCTTCAGGTACATAATGTGGAGATGAATTTGAAATGACATCGAGAGCAAACCCATAATCAGAGACTTTTTTCCCAGCCACTGTTATTTTTTCCTCAAACGGATAGGTAACAGAATATCTTAAACTTACTTGGACTTTAGCGCCCTTTTCGTGATGGAATAAAATAACACCTGGGTTTAATGTTGTTTGACCGGACATGTCATCATGATGATTCAAATTCAGTTGTGTACCAAAGTGATCTCCATCAAATACATCCACAATAAACGAAACAAATTGTTGACTTGCTTTCGTCGTTAATTGATCCTTTAAAAATTTTGCAAGTAATACACCAGCATTTACACCCTTCTCTGGCTCCATCGCATGTGCGGACTTACCGTTTACCGTAATAATATATTTGTCACCATCTTTATTTATTGACCCTTGCAAACTATTTTTTTGTAAATATTCTTCATACTGTTCTATGAGATCACTCGTGACATGTTGAACAATGGCCTTCGCTACATCAGGGACCATATTGGAACGTCTACCAGATTGAAATGCGACAAGTTGTTCCTCACGAGTAATTTGTTGATTAAGTGAAAAATCTAATAAGGCAATCCCCTTTTCGGCATTAATAAGAGGGAAATCCGCGTCAGGAGCAAAACCGATCGTAGGCATTTCTTCTTTTTTAAAATAACGATCCACACAACGGAAACCACTCTCTTCATCTGTTCCAATGATTATCCGCACACGTTTTTTTAAGTTGATCCCTGCATCCTTTACCAGCTTCATTGCGAGCCAAGCCGCGATTGTAGGTCCTTTATCATCAATTGCACCACGTCCATATAGTTTTCCATTGTTGATTTCACCTTTAAATGGTGGATACGTCCAAGCGTCTCCTGAAGGTACCACATCAACATGACATAAAAGACCAATAAGTTCTTCCCCTTGTCCCATTTCAATATGACCTGCTACATTATCGATATTTTTCGTAATGAAACCTTGTTCCTCACCCTTTTTAAGCATAAATTGTAACGCTTCTAATGGACCCGGACCAAATGGCGCGTCTTCTGTAGCATTCGATTCATCCAGTACACTTTCAATTTGAATTAACTGTTTCAATTCAGAAAGTAATTCATCCTGTCGAGATTGTGCAAGTTTCAACCAATCCATTTATTCGACCTCCAAAAATAATTAATTTCGCATTGGCAAAATTGGTTTTGAGTTGCGCTTTGTTCATTAACTCGAATTAAATTGTTAAAAACTTTTCATTCACCATCATTACTCCAGAGTGAGATAACGATATTTTACTCTTTCTAACGGAAAGTACAAGCAATTTAGTCATAATTCCACATTCGTATAGCGTATCATTTAGAAATGTCATAGCCTGACCCAAATGACAGAACATTTCAATATTACTTAATCTTTCTATATTTGCATAAAAACTATTGTAAAAATTATATTAATTGACAGAGAATTATGGAAAAATTAATAGTTTACTGATATAATGGCGTTGTCAAGTTAATAGTTTGACAAAAAAATTAAATAAAAAGGGGATGTCTAAGGCAGAAATTTAAACAGCCGAATGAGCAAACCTCTGCTATTGTCTTTTTGCTAGTCTTTGCCATGAGAATTAAGATCGAAGGAGTGGTTCATTTATGAAACCAACTACGGATAGAATGCTTAATCGTATTAAAGACGTGTACATGTTTATCCTTAATAAGGGGACGGTGTCTACACAGGATTTAGTCGAAGAGTTCAACATCACTCCTCGCACCATTCAAAGAGATTTGAATGTGTTAGCCTTCAACGATTTGGTTATTAGTCCAAGTCGTGGTAAATGGACAACGACGAAGAAGAAAGTTAAAATGACATCTTAGAATTTTTGAATAGATAGTTTATTCCGCAATATAAAACACGGTTTACCCACATATGCGGAAATCAAAATTCAACATTGCAAAATTTATGGAAAATTATTTATTCTTCTCAGTATAAAAAAGAATGACCTTTCGTCGGGGTCATTCTTTTTCTTTTTATTCAGTTAATAACATATTGATCCTTACCTGCATTTTTTGCTTTATAAAGTGCTTCATCGGCCCGATTAAACAATTTATGCCCTTCTTCTCCCGTTTTTATAAGGGTGCCACCCACACTAACTGAGAGAACTTCCCATATTTCACTTTGTAAATTTTTATTTTTTGACCCACGGAAACTTCTTATTACTTCACTCGCGAAATGATTTAAATGTTCTTCTGAAGCATTCGGTATAACAATGGCAAACTCGTCCCCACCTAGTCTCGCAACAAATCCTTGTTTTTTCGCTACAGTTTGCAGGAGCTTAGCTGCTTCCATTAATACTTCGTCACCCTTTGCATGTCCAAACTTGTCATTCACCTTTTTAAAGTTATCTAAATCCACGAGCAAAAGTCCAAATGATTTTCGATTCCATCCAGTTAATTTTTCTATATAATTCATATAGGATGCTCTGTTATGAACACCCGTTAATGGATCATACTTCGCTAAATTAAAGGTTTTCGATAATATTTTAATAAAAACCATTAACATAAATAGGGAAATAAAGAAAGATATGGTTAATAGCTTCCAAAATTGTTCCGTATTCTGTTTTAATAATGCTAATTCATGGCCGTTATCGTATTTAACATAAATTACCCTTTTGGTAGAATCTCCCCGTTGATGCGTTGCTTCATACGGTAAAAATCGGAATGTTTCGATCAGTCCACCCTCTTTTTCAATCGTATATTCAACAGGCTCCATCGTCATACGAGCTTTTTCAAAATGCTCTTTAAACTTCGTAGGCATATCTTTTACGGATGTCACTGAAGTCTTTACAAGGGCATCATTTAAAAAGTATCCTCCCGCATTCATAATTTTTACGTCTAGCAAATCTTCATATTTATCAACTAAGTAATTTGCTGTCCGTACAAAATTAAATTGTCTAAATACAGGGATTGTCTTCGTACTAACACTTAGTTCAAAAAGGTACTTATCATCTGGTGTACCCAAATAACTATATTTATTTATTTCCCCCGTTGTAGTAGAAACATCAATTCCATCCGAGTAAAACAATCCCGATTTTCTACGATGATCTAACAATGATGAAAATTCGGTGCAACAGGCAGAAAAGTTTAATCCTAAGTCTTGTTGAAATGTCGTATGTATAACAGTATTGGCTTCATCAAGTATGTAAATTTCAAAACCTTGTTTACCCTTCATCGCTTCAAGATCCCAATCCATTACATTTGGGTTCATTTCATACTTTTTCACCATATCTCTTAAAAATTGTTCCATTTCTCTTGATATTTCGATATCTAAATAATAATGGGCGATATCTACAGAACGCATGTCATTGAGAATATGATCTTCTATTAATTCTCTATTACTCACTTCTTGTTCTTGTATATCCGTTATTAACATTTGGCGGTTAATATACGAAATGGTACTAACAACAATGATTGCAAATAGTACTAATCCAAGTAAAAGCTTCATTCTCAAATTGTTCATTTAGTCATATCCTTATGTCAATTTAACTTGTTACTTTATCTCTACTTTAAAATTGTAATTTTCAAATTACTTTTTTGCAACTTGCTCCGCATAAAATACTAGATTCAAACAAAAGACGCTCTAATAAATGAGTTATTAGAACGCCTTCTTTTATTATAGGTTATTCATAAGTGATTGAAGTTCCTCTTCTGTCAACTCTCGATAATCCCCAAGTTCTAACGTTTCATCAAGGTGTAAATTCCCCATCGATCGTCGTTTTAAATACGTTACTTTTTTCCCTACCGATTCAAACATTCGCTTCACTTGATGAAATTTACCTTCCTGAATCGTTAATTCAATTTCAGATTGATTCCCTGAATTTAATATGACAAGATGTCCAGGTTTTGTGACGTACCCATCGTCAAGTTCGACACCTTGTTTAAACGCCTGAACGTCTTCCTCTGTAACAACTCCATCAATCGTTGCATAATACGTTTTAGGCACATGTTTTTTCGGTGAAAGTAAATTATGTGCTAATTGACCATCGTTTGTAATTAATAACAAGCCTTCTGTATCTTTATCTAGACGTCCTACTGGGAATGGTTTAAAGTGCTGCGCGAGTGGGTCCAACAGATCAATGACCGTTTTATCATAATTGTCCTCAGTGGCTGAGATGACGCCTGGTGGTTTATTCATCATTAAATAAATAAACTCTGTGTATTGTACATGCTCACCGTACACACTAACATGCTGCACATCCGGGTTTACATGAATACTCGCATCTTTAACAACTTCTCCATCAATCGTTACTGCTTTTTGCTTTAATAATTGCTTTACTTCTTTTCGAGATCCAAATCCCATATTTGACAATAATTTATCTAAACGCAAAGTTACACCGCCCTATTTAAAACCAAATTTATTCGCTAGTTTCGTTAATTTTTCACCCAATAACTTTTGTGCTAAACCTAATCGGAAAGATAAATATCCATAGACAGCTGCCCCTACGCCCATACAAAGTAATAAATAGAGCGCCGCAATCAGTTTATTTGATGGTTCGGCAATAAGATACAAGCCTTTATTTGTAAGGAATACAGCAATGGCCATAATCAACGTTAATATACAGATTAATATCACTCTTCTATACACCAATTTTGAACGATATTGTAGGACACGGTGAATGACAGCAATATTGATTACGATTGTAACTAAATAACCAATTGTAGTTGCTAAAATAGCCCCGTCCACTTCCATTAATTTGATGAGTGGTTGATTTAATACAAGCTTCACTAATATCCCTGTTAGTAAGCTAAAAATAATCCATTTCTGATAATCGATCCCTTGTAAAATAGCCGCTGTCACAGAAAATAGAGCAAATAAAATAGCAACTGGTGCATAATGCGCAAGCACCATGGCACCCATCTCGTCTTGTTCATAAAGTACATGGTAAATATCAGTAGCTAATATCGTGATCCCGATACTAGCCGGTATTGTAATAAACAACAGTACTTGGTACGTTTTATTCATTGCGGCTCTTAAAGCATTAAATTCTCCTAACGTATAGTAATTTGTAATCGTCGGAATTAATGCCATTGAAAAGCCAGTAGCTAACATCACTGGTATGATCACAATTTTATGGGTTAAAAAATTCAACATATTTAAATACAGATCGGTTACTTTTGCTAAGCCAATTGAGTTCATTGCACTATTAAACGTAAGCATATCTACTAATTGAAATAATGGATTCGCTAACCCAACAAAAACAATTGGGATTGAATATTGTAAAATTTCTCTGTAAATATTTTTATACGATAGTTCTTCTGAAGGTACAGATGTTTGAAGAAATTCATTCAATTCTGGCTTTAACCTTTTCCAGTAGTAGTAAAGAATGAATAAACCTCCAATCGCACCAACGAAAGCTGCAAACACCGAAAACTTAATGGCCGTTTCTGGTGTACCTTTGAATAATACAACAACAACAAATGATCCCCCAAGTAACACCATAATGCGAACGATTTGTTCTACTAATTGAGAGACGGATGTAGGCATGTAATGATTGTAGCCTTGAAAGAAACCTCTTATTAAGCTCATAATAGGAACAGCAAGCAATGCAAAGCTAACCCAACGAATAACCGAAGCAATTTGTTCAACTGTAAACATTTGCTCTTCATCTTTAATAACAATATTGGCTATAGGGGTTGCTAATAGATTTAATAGGATGAAAGAAAGAAGGCCCGTTATGCTCATAACTAGAACGCCCGATTTAAAAAGTCGTCGCCCCGCCTCATAGTCTCCTATTGCGTTATACTTTGACACAAATTTTGACACTGCTAACGGTAACCCTGATATCGCAATCGACAACATGATACTATAGGGAATGTAAGCATAGGAGTATAAAGGGATATTTTCTTTTCCCACAATTGAATAAAATGGGAAAATATAAATTAACCCTAGAACTTTCGATAAAAACAATCCAATTGTTAAGATCGCAGTTCCTTTCATTAATGAAGACATAAAAACATTCCAATCTTTATGAAATTGCGAAGTAAAAAGTTGTATGTATAAACATTCGTTAAATTTGCTTCTTTTGCCCCAAAAAAGATTTAACGCATGCAATGAAACGAAAAGCTTGTCAACAAACTAGTGACGAACTTCCTATAAAAAAGTTGCAAAAAACAATCTACATGTTAGTTTACATGTGAAAGTCGATTTACTCAAATAATTTCTTCATATTTATGTATAATATGGTGTACAACATAACAATTTATTGAATGATTTTAAGATTTTCCAAATGAACTTAACTCGTGTACAGAAAGTGAGAATAAAAATGGTTGATGTAATTGTAATTGGCGGAGGTCCATCAGGTCTAATGGCCGCGATTGCTGCTGCTGAACAAAATAAGAAAGTACTATTAATTGAAAAAGGAAATAAACTTGGGAAAAAATTAGCGATATCTGGTGGCGGACGATGCAACGTTACAAACCGGCTATCTGTTGATGAAATCATCAAACATATCCCAGGTAATGGTCGTTTTCTTTATAGTCCGTTTACTGTCTATAACAACGAAAATATCATAGAATTTTTTGAAGGTCTTGGAGTGACGTTGAAGGAAGAAGATCATGGTCGTATGTTTCCTGTCTCAAACCGCGCACAAGACGTTGTAGATGCGCTAATAAAGGAATTAAAAAGGCTCCAAGTAGAAATTCGACTACATACAACAGTGAGCAAATTATTAATGAATGATGATAAAGTGTTAGGTGTCCGTCTATCGGATGGAACAGAAATTTTATCCAATCGTGTTATCGTTGCTGTCGGAGGAAAAGCAGTCCCTCAAACAGGCTCTACCGGAGATGGGTATCCTTGGGCAGAACGTGCTGGCCATACCGTGACAGAGCTCTACCCAACAGAAGTACCTGTCACTTCAAAAGAGTCCTTTATTCAATCTCGAGAATTACAAGGTTTAGCATTGCGAGATGTGGCAGTTTCTGTTCTAAACAAAAAAGGAAAATCGATCGTTACGCATCAAATGGACATGCTCTTTACCCACTTTGGCTTAAGTGGCCCTGCTATTTTACGTTGTAGTCAGTTTATTGTGAAGGAACGTAAAAAAAATGGCGGAGCACCTGTCCAGCTTCGCATCCAAACGTTAACAGAATACAACGAAGAAACGTGCTTACAATATATAACGAAATTAGCAAAGGAAGAACCGAAAAAGTCAGTAAAAAATGTCTGGAAAGGGCTCGCTCCTGAACGATGGTTATTATTTTTAATGGAACGTACGAATATCGATCCATCTTTGACTTTCGCAGAACTTTCACAAGATAAATTACGCACACTTGCCCATGAACTCGTTTCCTTTACAATGGATGTCCATGGCACATTACCATTAGACAAAGCGTTTGTCACAGGTGGTGGTGTATCGGTAAAAGAAATCGAGCCGAAAACAATGGCATCTAAAAAGAAACAAGGTCTATTTTTCTGTGGCGAAATATTAGATATACACGGCTATACAGGAGGCTACAACATCACAAGCGCCCTAGTTACCGGCAGAATTGCTGGTATGAGTGCAGGGTCCATATAAATTTTCATATTGGGACTATCCTAAAAGAAAAATGTATAACCTTAATTATGAAGCGCGGCCTACAACTGTAAGCCGCGAAAAAAATACATAAGATTTAGTAGTCCTTACTAGATGTGAGAGGACCTTTCACAAAGCACTAAGACAAGTCGTAAAGACACGTACAACGTGACTTTGCGGCTTGTGTGCATAGTCCTCTCACTAAACGATACTTGTTCAGCATTTCGTTAGTATATAGTAACAAAGAAAATTTTTAAGAGCCACTTTTTGCGAACTCACCCAAAAACAAAAAAGGTTGCAAAAATCGCAACCTTTTTTCAAACCTCTTATACTGTTACTTTATTATGAAAATCACGACCGTCTGTTACCGCTTCTACAATTCCAACACGAGTAACGAAATCACCGAAGTATTCTCCGTCTAGACGTTCTTTTGCATAACGCTCAAATATTGGCTGAAGCGATGCTAAAATCTCTTCTTCCCCAATATTTTCTTTATAAATTTTATTTAAACGAGATCCTTCATGACTTGCACCTAAGTACATGTTATATTTCCCTGGGCCTTTTCCGATAAAGCCAATCTCACCCATTGCTGCGCGGGCACAGCCATTCGGACAACCTGTCATACGAATTGTAATGTCTTGCTCTTGAAGTCCGTTTTCCTCTAAAATTGTTTCAAGTTTCGTAATTAAAGAAGGTAAGTAACGTTCTGATTCTGCCATTGCTAACCCACATGTAGGTAAAGCTACACAAGCCATTGAATTTCGACGAAGAGCTGAATAATTTTTACCATCTGTTAAATTATATTTTTCAATCAGTTCTTCAATTTTCTTTTTCGCTCGAGGTGCCACATTCGCAATAATCATATTTTGGTTTCCTGTCATACGGAACTCCCCTTTATGAATAAGGGCAATTTCGCGTAGAGCAGTTTTTAAAGGATAACCTTCAATGTCTTTAATACGACCATTTTGAATAAATAAAGTGAAGTGGTATTTTCCATTCTCCCCTTCTACCCATCCATAACGGTCACCTGTATGGTCAAAAGAATATGGTCTTACTTCTTCAAATTCATAGCCTAAACGCTTTTCAATTTCTTTTTTGACATTGTCTAATCCTAAACGATCGACTGTATATTTGAAACGAGCATATTTACGAACAGAACGATTTCCATAATCTCTTTGAACTGTCATAATTTTTTCGCATACATTGACGATATCATCTTTTGGTACATATCCAATTAATCGACCTAATTGTGGATATGTAGCCGTATCACCATGTGTCATACCCATACCACCGCCAATTGCCACGTTAAAGCCGATCAACTCGTCATTTTCTACAACGGCAATTAATCCGATATCTTGAGAGAACACGTCGACATCGTTTGTTGGTGGGACTGCAATACCGATCTTAAATTTTCGCGGCAAATATAACTCACCATAAATTGGTTCTTGCTCTTCTTGTGTATCTACCACTTTTTCTTTATCTAACCAAATTTCATAATAGGCATTTGAACGCGGTAATAGGTGCTCACTGATTTTTGCTGCTAGTTCAAACGTTTCTTGATGTAATTGTGACTGATGTGGGTTAGAATTACTCATAACATTACGATTCACGTCACCACAAGCAGCATACGTGTCGAACAACACACTATTTAGTTCTTGCATTTGTTTTTTCATATTCCATTTTAAAATACCGTGGAATTGAATTGTTTGACGAGTAGTCAATTTAATTGTTTTGTTGCCGTATTTTTCAGAAATTTCATCTAATTTTAACCATTGTTGTGGAGTTGAAACGCCACCTGGCATACGAACACGCACCATAAACTGATACGCTGGCTCTAGCTTTTTACGTTCACGTTCTAGACGTTGGTCACGATCGTCCTGTAAATAACTACCGTGGAATTTCATTAATCGGTTATCCCAATCACTAATACCCGCACTTGTTTCATCCGCCATTGATTCTACTAAAGAACCTCGTAAGTAATTACTTTCGATTTTGATTTCTTCCACATCACTAGGTTTACCTTCTTGAGGTGGTAATACAATTTTTTCTACCATGTTTACGTCCCCCTTAGTATACGTCTCGTTGATAACGTTTCTGCGCTTTTAGTTCTGTTAAATATTCTTCTGCTTCTTCTTTTGACTTATTCCCTTGTTTCGCAATGACATTGATCAACGTTTCGTGTACATCTTTTGCCATATGATCTTTATCGCCACAAACGTACACAACAGCACCTTGTTGTAGCCATTCATACACTTCTTGGGCATGTTGCTCGATTTTGTGTTGAACGTATACTTTTTCTTCTTGGTCTCTTGAGAAAGCTACATTTAATTTTGTTAATACGCCATCTTTTAACCAACGTTGCCATTCTGTTTGGTAAAGGAAATCTGTAACGAAATGTTGGTCGCCAAAGAATAACCAAGACTTCCCTTGTGCCCCACGTTCTTCACGTTCTTGGATAAATGAACGGAATGGTGCAATTCCTGTACCTGGGCCAATCATAATAATTGGCGTTTCATCCGATGGTAATTTAAAGTTTGGACTCTGTTGCACATAGACGCGTACTTTATCGCCAACTTCGATACGGTCTGCGATTTCAGTCGAACAAACACCTAAACGCTGTCTACCGTCAACTTCATAGCGTACAGCACCGATTGTTACGTGTACTTCTTCTGGATATGCTGCTTGAGAGCTAGAAATCGAATATTGACGGCTAGGTAATTTACGTAAAGTAGTTACAAAGCTTTGTTCATCCCACGTAAATGGACCGAATTTTTCCACTACATCTAATAAATCACGACCATAAATATATTGTTTTAATTCATCACGATTTTGTAATAACTCTTGCAGTTCATTGTTTGCTGTAAATTCTGAAATTTTTTCTAATACTGGTTTTGATAACGTTGTAATATCAAGTACATTTGTTAATGCTTCCTGAAGTGAGACAACATTTTCTCCAACAGTAACGGATTTATTTGCATCAAAACTTAATGCTTGGATTAATGAATTGACTAAGTTTTCGTTATTCGTAGGCAAGATTGCTAAACTATCCCCTGGCTCATACGTTAATCCTGATTCTTCAAGCGATAATTCTAAGTGAATTGTTTCTTTATTTGACCCTTCACCATTTAAGTTAATTTTCTCTAACACTTCTGCATGGAATGGGTTATTACGTGAATATTCTGTTGCAGGAATCGCTAAAACTGTAGAAGCTGCCTCTTTTTCAGATAACGTTTGCTCTACTGCTCCTTCTTGCAATTTCCCTTTAACGGATTCAAACCACGCTGTTGCTTGCTCATCAAAGTCAAGGTCACAATCGACACGGTCTACAATGCGATTTGCTCCTAGTTTTTCTAGTTGTGCATCAAAATCTTTTCCTGTTTGACAGAAAAATTCGTATGAGCTGTCCCCTAATGAAAGAACTGAATAGTTTACATGATCTAGTTTTGGCGCGCGTTTTCCTTGTAAGAAATTATAGAAAGAAATCGCATTATCAGGTGGCTCTCCTTCACCATGCGTACTTGCAATGACAAGTAAATGATCAAGCTTTTTTAAGTTATTTGTTTTAAAGTCGCTCATGGAAGAAACATTTACTTCAAAACCTAATTCTTTTAACTGTTCACCATACTTTTTTGCTAACCCTTGAGCAGTACCTGTTTGAGAAGCAAATAAAACGGTAATGTCTTTTGCTTTTGCTTGAACTGCAGCTGGTGCTTGTGCTGGGACAACTGCAACTGAACTTTGGTTTGGTTCAACTGTTCCCACATTAATTTCTAATGAAGTGGCACTTAAATAACCTGTTAACCATATTTTTTGTTGTGTTGTTAATGAACGAATTAATTCATTTAGCTGCGTAACTTGTTGTTCATTAAAAGGACTATTATTAACTTCTAACTTCACTTCTTACACCTCTTTTTTCCAAATTATTTCAATCGAATTTTCTCATTTTTTTCCATTTGTACAATGATGTTATCTTGTACAATTAATGTTATCGAACCATAATTCATCGTTCGTAACATTTCCTTCAAGCTTGCAATGGCCTGCTCAAAATTTTCTTGTTTTTTATCTTTATCCATATTAAAAAACTCCCCCTACACAGCTATCGTTTCTTTTATTCTTTCAATTAACACATCACGAACGTTTTCGTCATATCCCAAACAATTACAAAGTACAACCTTTTCTATACCTTGTTGTACGATTTTTTTTTGAATACCTAACTTCAATAATCCTGTAAATAAAATGTAAGGAATCATAAAAATTTGTTTGTTGCTTTTATTGACTGTTAATTGTTGTAATACTTCATCAAAAGAAGGTCCATTACCATATAAGAAACATATATTGACATTTGCATAGTGATATTGAATTTTTAAATTGTCTGCAATCTGTTGAAGATCGTGTTGTACACTATTGTCACTGCTACCACGTCCAATTAATAAAACTTCTACATCTTCACTTTGAATTGTAGAATCAGCTTCTACTACTCTTTTATGTAAACTATCAATTAGCTTTTCGTGTATACCTAGGGGACTACCTATGGAAAATGAAACAAAAGGATAATTCGTTTTTGCCTTTTCGATTTCTAAAGGGATGTCTTGTTTTGCATGATTTGCAGATAGTAGTAAAATGGGAATAACGGCGATGTTTGTTGCACCTTTTTCCACACATGCAGTTACACCTTGTAAAATAGAAGGTTCTGCTAGTTCTAAAAAGCAAATTTCTTGTATTGGCAAATCAATCATCGGTTTTACCGTTTTAATAAACTCGATTGCTTCTTCTAATCCAGCTTTCACTCGGCTTCCGTGGGCAACATATAACACTGCTTGCATTCTCTAACCTACCTTCTAAACAGGAATCTCTTCTACTAAACTTTCGATTTTTTGCGTTTGTTCAAACCATGCAATTTTTTCACGTAAATTTACGACTTCACCAACAATGATCATACTTGGATTTTTAATTTCTTCTTTTGCTGCAATGTGAACAATCGTTTCCAATGTTCCTACGATTGTTTTTTGGTTAATCGTCGTACCCCAATGAATCAATGCAACAGGGGTTTCAGGCTTCCGTTTATACTTCATGAGCTGGTCTGTGACATATTTTAAATTCCCAACACCCATATAGATGGCTAACGTATCAACTGATTCCGCCAACCCTTTCCAATGAATCGAATCTTCCTTTCCTTCACGCATATGACCTGTCACAATGGCAAAGCTAGAACCTAAATCACGATGCGTTACAGGTATGCCCGCATAAGCAGGTGCAGCAATACCTGAAGAGATACCTGGGACAACTTCAAAAGGAATTTGAGCATTGGCACACACTTCAGCTTCTTCACCTCCGCGCCCAAATACAAAGGGATCTCCACCTTTAAGTCGTGTAACGATTTTCCCTTGTTTTGCATATTGCACAAGTAACTGGTGAATTCTCTCTTGAATAACACCATGTAACTTTGGAAGTTTTCCTACAAAAATTAGTTCTGCATTTGGTTTTGCATACTCTAAAAGTTCTTTATTCACAAGGCGATCATACAAAATAACATCGGCTTTTTGAATACACTTCAATCCTTTTACCGTGATTAAATCAACATCTCCAGGTCCTGCACCGACGATATATACTTTTCCCATTATGAACCCCCTTGCTGAAATTTCTCTTTTTCAAACTATAATAGTTCTATAATAAACTTTATAAATCTTATTGGTCAACTCTGTTTTTTGAATGAAAAGTTCCTTTATCGAAATTCAAATATGTACCTTCTCGTAATTTTTTGACATTCGTCCGAAATATTCAAAACCAATTACTAAAAATCACCTCAAACTTCTCTCCTGGTTTTGAGGCAATTCGTGATTTTGTTATCTTTCCCTAATTCTGAGTAATCTGGTATACATAATAATATTAAAGGAATCATTAGTCAATATATTTTCAAAATATTACTATTATTTCAGTCGGAATTAAGGAAAAAGGAACAAAAACGCTAACGCGTCTTTATGTACGACCCAAGCATAATTATTCGCTTGGGTCCTTTTTCGCTTCAAACATTTCACCGTTACAATACGGGCACTCTAATATCACTGGCTCTCCAGGTCTTTTATCTACCATAAATTCTCCGATAATATATGCCGGTACTTCATCAATTTGTTTACATTCCGTGCACACAAAAGGCACCAGCTCGATTGGTTCATTTAATCCAAATGGATCATCACTTTCTAACCAAGCTAGTGGGTCTTCTTGCAGTTCTTCACTTTTTTTCTTTGACATTTCATCTTCTCCTTACGTTTTATAGATGGACTTTGCGTCTTGCATATAATGATACAGGAGTCCGTGATCGGCATGCCATACTTCTACTAAATCCATCTTCCGATGGCAATGGGAACACCAAAATGGATCTTTTTCAAACGCTTCTATCATTCGTTCTCGATAGGATTTTTTTCTTTTTGGCATTTTTTGAAGACATAATGAGAGTTGTTTTGTTCGAACAAACTCATAGAGATTCATTGCCTGACTAGCTTTTTCATAACTTCTTCTACTGTATAACCCAAAACGTCCAACCATACGAAAATGCTTGGGCGGGATGTGTTGGATTAGATTATAGAGAAAACGATAAATCGATTGTTTTTTCACAATTCTTTTTCCTGTTTGATGATCTTCATACCAAAATGTCACATGTTCACGATCATAACCTAGAATACGATACTCGGCTATAGCTGGGCGTGCCAAATAGCGACCAATATATTTCGCCGCTCCTTTCGCATTTTTCATTTTTTTCTCTGCATTTACATAAAACCCTTTTGGATAGCGTCTATATAAATCATCAATTAGTGCCTTTACTTTTAGGTTATCTGGAAACCATTTCTTCATTGAATCCATGACAATCTTCTGCCATGATTTGCGTAAATATTCATAAGATATGTATTCTAATGGACGCCATTCACGATGACAATCCATTGCCCCTTCCGTTATCAACACATGAATATGGGGATTAAACTTTAAATCTCGTCCAAATGTATGGATAACTGTAATAATTCCAGGTGTTAATTGAAGTTTCTTATTACGTCTTTGAAAGTAATACTCAAAAACTTCGGCAACTAACTGACTTAGTTCGTTCAGTTTTTTTCGGTCTTGGAAAAAGACTTGACGAAGTTCTTCAGGAATCGTAAAAACCATATGGCGATGAGGGACATTAAAAACAAGCTCCTGTTGTTTCTCTGACCACTCGTCTGTATATTTCTTCCCACACTTATTACAGAATCGACTTTTACATGAGAAGTAGATGAATACTGGCTTCGTCTCACCTGGACACCCTAGACATTCATAACGAATATGTCCTAAATCAGGTGACCCACATCGCATCGCCTTTAACACGATTTCTTCAATATCTTTCTGGTAAGCTGCTGGAAAAAGATTATGGTGGAGTTTCCAAAACCCATCAAAATGATCTTTTAGTATTCGTCTAATAATACCTCGATGATTAAATTGCATATCCAACAGCTCCCTTCGATACTATTTTACTAGGAAAAGTTATCCACAGGGCGGAATTTTATAATTTCCTAAACAACTAAAAAATCGGATGCGAACACTACATTCACATCCGATTTTTTCTATTGTTATGTTATTTTATTTTATTTTACAACAATATTAACAAGCTTTCCTGGAACGGCAATCACTTTCACAATTTGTTTACCTTCGATGAACTCTTTCACTTTTTCATCTTCTTTCGCACATTGTTCAAGTTCTTCTTTCGATGCATCTTTTGCAATTTTTACTTTTGAACGTAACTTCCCATTAACTTGTACAATTACTTCAATTTCATCATCTACTAATTTCGCCTCATCGAAAGTTGGCCATTCTTCATAAGAAAGTGTTTCTGTATGTCCTAGTATTGACCATAGTTCTTCAGCCACGTGCGGTGCAATCGGTGCAATTAATTTTACAAATCCTTCTGCAAAATTAGTTGGAATCACTTCTGCTTTATAGCAATCATTAATAAATACCATCATTTGAGAGATTGCTGTATTAAAACGAAGATGCTCATAGTCATCTGTCACTTTTTTCACTGTTTGATGATACGACTTTTCTAATGTTGTATCTGCACTAGGTTGAATTTTGTCACTAAGTGTCCCTTCATCTGTTGTAAATAGACGCCAAATGCGATCTAAGAAACGGCGTGCGCCATCAAGACCGTTTGTTGACCATGCAACAGAAGCGTCTAGTGGACCCATAAACATTTCGTATAAGCGTAGTGTATCTGCCCCATGACTGTTCACGATATCATCTGGGTTTACAACATTCCCTTTTGATTTGGACATTTTTTCGTTCCCTTCACCTAAAATCATTCCTTGGTTGAATAATTTTTGGAAAGGCTCTTTTGTATGAACAACACCTAAATCGTAAAGTACTTTATGCCAGAAACGAGCGTATAGTAAATGAAGTACGGCATGCTCTGCGCCACCAATATAAATATCAACAGGTAACCAACGTTTTAATAGTTCCGGATCAGCTAATGCTTCACTATTGTTTGGATCGATATAGCGTAGGAAGTACCAACTTGATCCAGCCCATTGTGGCATTGTGTTTGTTTCACGACGACCTTTTTTCCCTGTTACTGAATCCACTACATTTACCCATTCATCAATGTTCGCAAGTGGTGATTCACCCGTACCAGAAGGACGGATATTTGATGTTTTCGGTAACACTAATGGTAGTTCTTCTTCAGGAACCGTCGTCATTGTACCATCTTCCCAATGAATAACTGGAATTGGCTCACCCCAATAACGTTGACGCGAGAATAACCAGTCGCGTAGACGGTAAGAAATTTTCTTCTCCCCTACACCTTTTTCCTCTAACCATTCAATCGCCTTTGTAATTCCTTCTGCTTTTCCTAAACCGTTTAAGAAATCAGAATTAATATGTGGACCATCTCCTGTAAAGGCTTCATTTTCGATATCGCCGCCTTCAAGAACCGGAATAATTGGTAAACCAAATTCACGCGCGAATTCATAGTCACGCTCATCATGGGCAGGAACCGCCATAATTGCCCCTGTACCATAAGTTGCTAGTACATAGTCCGCAATCCATACAGGTACTTTCTCACCATTGATTGGATTCACTGCATAAGCACCAGTAAATACACCTGTTTTTTCTTTCGCTAAATCTGTACGTTCTAAATCAGATTTTAATTTTACTTTTTCAAGATATGCATCAACTGCCGTCTGTTGTTCAGCTGTTGTAATTTGTGCAACTAATTTATGTTCTGGTGCTAATACACAATACGTTGCACCGAAAAGTGTATCTGGTCGAGTTGTAAATACTTTAAAGAATTCATCTGATCCATCTAAAGTAAATGTTACTTCTGCCCCTTCAGAACGACCGATCCAGTTACGTTGCATTTCTTTTATGGATTCTGGCCAATCTACTTCTTCTAAATCATCAATTAAACGATCTGCATACGCCGTAATTTTTAGCATCCATTGTTTCATTGGACGACGCTCTACTGGGTGACCACCACGTTCAGATTTCCCATCGATTACTTCTTCGTTTGCTAATACTGTTCCAAGTGCTGGACACCAGTTAACTGCTACTTCATCAATATAAGCTAGCCCTTTTTTATAAAGTTGAATGAAAATCCATTGTGTCCATTTATAGTACTCAGGGTCTGTTGTGTTGATTTCGCGATCCCAGTCATAAGAAAAACCAAGTTCTTGGATTTGTCGTTTAAATGTTGCAATATTTTGGGCAGTAAATTCAGCTGGGTCATTCCCAGTATCTAATGCATATTGCTCTGCTGGAAGACCAAATGCATCCCACCCCATTGGATGAAGTACATCATATCCTTGCATACGTTTAAAGCGGGATAAAATATCTGTCGCTGTATAGCCTTCAGGGTGCCCAACATGCAGTCCTGCTCCAGATGGATACGGGAACATGTCCAATGCATAAAATTTCGGCTTCGCTCCATCATTTAATGTTTTAAATGTTTTGTTGTCGGCCCAATGTTGCTGCCATTTTTTTTCGATTTCTTGATGATTAAAACTCATGGTATTGCCTCCTCTATTATTGTGAAACCGCGTGGGTGTAGCTCTTAGCTGCATGTGAAACAAATAACGCAATTGCCTATATTTTTCACGCTTTTTGTGAATAGCTTTGGGTTTTGTAAGTTCTCTAATAAGTAGATTATCCTATATACGGTAAAATTAACAAAATATTTAAAAAATAAAAAAACCCGTCCCATTCTAATAGAAGGGACGAGAGATATTTTTAAACTCCCGCGGTACCACCCAAATTAGTGACACATCACTCGGCTCATTCCTTAACGCGGTTCAACGGTTTTAATTACTTTCTTCATTAAAACTGACTCAAAGGCGAGTTCGATCCTTCAACTTACTAGCTCCCACCAACCGCTAGCTCTCTAAAAAGCTTCAAAATCTACTATTCCTTCTCATAGTCGTCCATCTTATCATTGCATTCATTTTAATGGAAATATTCAAAATTGTAAAGATGGTGGATTTGGATGGTGCCTGGTACTCACACAATTTAGAAACAATTCTGAATTGTTCGGGTGCCTGGCACTCATACGAAAAAATTTTTTTAAGCCTATTTATGCACCCATTTAGAAAATTTGGCGAAATTTTTCAAGTCATTTATTGAAAGTGGATATTTTCATAAGATTTTACCAATTTGACACAAATATTCATCCTTATATACTTAATATAGAAGTTATTAAATCTATTACTTTGGAGGTGCTCGATAGTATGGCTCGAAAAAAACGTATATGGTCTCCATATCATTTCAATCATGTTGTAATGAGAGGCAATAATCGACAAAACATTTTCAACAATGTAGATGACTTCCGAGAGTTTTTCCGTGTTGTACAGTACGCACGACAAAAATACCCATTTACAATTATTACTTATTGTATTATGACGAATCATTATCATCTGCTAATTCGCTCCCCAGAAGTACCTTTAGGGAAAGTAATGGCTATAATTAATCGTCGCTATAGTGATTATTTTAAAAAGAAATATCATTATACTGGACAACTTTATGAACGGCGCTATTTTGCTGATCTTATTAAATCTCCTATAGCTTTACTTACGATTAGCCGTTATATTCATCGCAACCCTATCGCTACCATCCCTCCTATTGTTCAAAAGATGGAGCACTATCCATATAGCTCTTATCGATACTACAAAACCAAACTTCCTTCTCCTTATCTTTTTGTAGATACAGATTATCTTCCATCCTTATTTTTACGAATACCACAACAACGTAGTAAATCCTATCTTGCATTCTGTGAGAACGAAGAAATAAGGAGTCAGCCAATTACATAGTACTCACAAAATAAAGCGTTGCATGAGTAATTCCCTATGCAACGCTTTTATTATTGAATTGAATTGTCAGAATTGTTTGCGTGCCAGGCACCCTTCATCGGACGATCATACAGTAAGCACGGTATAATCGCAATGATAAACATCACACATAAGAACAGCATCAGAACCGTGATACTAAAGCTATCGACAATCATCCCACCGATAAATGGGCCAATCATTCTTCCAATTGATCCTATACTGTTTACAATCCCTTGGTAGCTTCCTTCTTTTCCTTTAGGTGCTAACATATTCGCAATGGTAGGAACGGCTGGCCAAACAAAAATTTCACCGATTGTTAAAATAACCATAGCGACAGCAAACATTTTAAAATCTTTCGCCACAATAATCACAATGAATGAACACATCATCACAATCATTCCGAAAACTAATTGCGCTTTTATTTTGTGCTCGTATTTTCGAACGATCGGACTAATAATTGGTTGAAGCATAATAATTAATAAACCATTAATTGTCCAAAGCAAACTATATTCATTTAAACTGATATCCATTTGTTGAATATACGTGGAGAGAGTTGTTGGCCATTGCGAATAGGCAATCCACGCTAATAAAAATCCTGAGCACAAGATGATTAACGAATAAAAACTTCTCTTTGAAGGTTGAAGTTCGCCAATTTGTTCAGATTTCTTTTCATTTGCTAGTTTTGGATTAAGATTTCGGTAACTAATCGCAGCAATTGATAGAAAAATGATATACAATGCTAAATTGGAAACAAATAAGTAATCAAAACTCTTTCCAGCGATTGGTCCACCAATTGCTGGTCCTACTGCTACCCCAAGATTTTGCGCAAGGTAAATGGCATTGAATCCCTTCCTACCACCTTCTGGCCAAACAGTTCCTACTAAAGCAAACATAACCGGTATGACAATCCCACTTCCAAAGCCCATAATAGTTAAAAACCATACATAATGAGGCCATCCGTGCATTAATGTAATCCCTATTAATGAAAAAACCGTAATAAAGATTCCTAACATAATCGTTTTATATCCACCAATTTTATCGAATAATTTGCCCCCAATTAAATTGCCAATAACTGTTGCACCTGCATTAATCATTAACACGAAACCAGCGACTGATAAGGATTGCCCTAAATGGTCATGCATGTAAATCGTGTTTAACGGCCATAATAGCGAGCTTCCTGTTATATTAATAAAGGTTCCTATTACTAAGAGCCATACTTTTTTAGGCATACGTTTTTCCTCCATCTAAAAACATATCAATTACGCAAAGAATAATAGTATGCTTCTTTTTCATGAAGTACAAGTAAAAAAACGATAGTAAGATAGATTCGGAAATTTCTAAAAATGCATCTAACCAAAGTACGTGGTAGAATAGCAACGTAGAGGAGTGAATGAAATGTCAGATCAACAATTTCCTTTCCCATCTGATGGGAAACGTTATTATACATGGAATCGTTATTTACGCGATGAATTCGGACAAAAAGTATTTAAAGTAGCCTTAGATGCTGGTTTCGATTGTCCAAATCGGGACGGTACCGTAGCTTTTGGTGGTTGCACATTTTGTAGTGCTGCTGGTAGCGGAGACTTTGCAGGCGATCGTGTCGATCCGATCCCTGTTCAATTTGAAAAAATCAAAGAAAAAATGGAGCATAAATGGAAAAATGGTCTTACTATGGCCTACTTCCAAGCCTATACAAATACACACGCACCACTGCCTGTTTTAAAGGAAAAGTTTGAAGCAGCCCTTGCATGTGAGGGGGTCATGGGGTTAAGCATTGCTACACGCCCTGATTGCTTACCTGACGATGTAGTGGAGTATTTAGCTGATTTAAACAAACGCACGTATCTTTGGGTTGAGTTAGGACTACAAACTGTTCATGAAAAAACAGCGAACTTAATTAACCGCGCACATGATTATGCTACATATGTTGAAGGTGTTGAAAAACTTCGTAAACATAATATTCGAGTTTGTACCCATATTATCAACGGACTTCCCCTCGAAGACTACGATATGATGATGGAAACAGCTCGTGAAGTAGCAAAGCTTGATGTTCAAGGGATTAAAATCCATCTTCTTCATTTGTTAAAAGGAACGCCCCTTGTCAAACAATACGAAAAAGGAATGCTAGAATTCCTTGAAAAAGATCAATATATTCAATTAGTGGCAGATCAATTAGAAGTGATCCCACCTGAAATGATTGTTCATCGAATTACGGGTGATGGGCCAATTGATTTAATGATTGGGCCGATGTGGAGTGTCAATAAATGGGAAGTTTTAAATGGCATTGATGCAGAGCTTGAACGTCGCGGCAGTTGGCAAGGTAAGAAGTATAAAGCGGAAGTGGCAAAGTAATGAAGTTACAACGAGTCTTACAATATGCACAAACGCTCCTTTCACAATCTATCAAAGAAGGTGAAATTGCTGTTGATGCTACTGCTGGTAACGGTCACGATACGTTATTTTTAGCACAACTTGTTGGTAATGAGGGGCAAGTGTTTGCCTTTGACATCCAACAACAAGCCGTTACAGCAACTATGAATCGGTTAACAGAGCACGGTGTCCTACAGCGTGCACAAGTTATATTAGATGGACATCAGCATATTTCAAACTATGTAAATCAAGAAGTGGCAGGAGCCATTTTTAACTTAGGCTATTTACCAGGTGCTGATCATGAAATTGTTACGCAAGGTAATACTACAGTCCAAGCAATTGAACAGCTCCTAAGTCTATTAAAAATTGGTGGTATTATCATTTTAGTTGTCTATCACGGTCATGAAGGTGGCAAAGAAGAACGGGATGAAGTACTACACTATGTCCGTTCGTTACCACAAAAATATGTCCATGTATTACGTTACGAGTTCATCAATCAAAAAAATGATCCACCCTTTATTGTGGCATTAGAGAAAGTAAAAGAGTTGCCTCCATCGGAATAATCCGAGGGAAGCAACTCTTATTTTTAATTGGTTAGGAAGTTATTAGTTTTTATTTGAATCTGCATAAGTGCGTTCTTGACTTTCACTATTCATAGCAGAAATCGTGTTTTTTTCTTTATTTCTCTGTTCCCAGAAGTCTGCCCCTTTAATCCCTAGTTTAATAGGATCAAATATTGGGTCTTTTCCTTCTTTTTTCTGAGCTTCATAGTCTTTCAAGGCAACAATTGCTGGCTTCATAATAATTAGTATTGCAATAACATTAATCCAAACCATTAATCCTAATCCTACATCGCCCATCGCCCAAGCAAGATTCGACGTACGCACTGTTCCATAAAAGGCCATGACAATAATCGCGATTTTTGCGATCCAAATTCCTATTTTTTCTGCTTTTCCAGAGAATAAGTAAGCAACGTTTGTTTCAGCAATATAGTAGTAGGCCATGATAGTTGTAAATGCAAAGAAGAATAATGCAATCGCAACGAATGGTGCACCAAATCCTGGTAATGCTGAATCTACTGCATATTGAGTATAAGCTGCCCCTGCTTCAATACCTTTGGCGAATGTAATTTGTTCTTCACCAGATATTTCACCAGAACTAAATTCACCGACATGAAGGAATGTATCATCACCTGCTTTTTCATCGTGAACATTGTACATCCCCGTAAATAAAATCATAAATGCAGTAGCCGAACAAACTAGTAATGTATCAATATATACTGATGCTGCCTGAACTAACCCTTGTTTTGCTGGATGGGATACTTCTGCAGCTGCGGCTGGATGCGCTCCTGTCCCTTGACCAGCCTCATTTGAGTAAATACCACGTTTAACACCCCAAGCAATGGCAGAACCGATAATCCCACCAAAAATTTCTTGCGCTCCAAATGCACTGGAGAAGATTAATCCAAATACATTAGGCACTTCTGAAATGTTCATCGCAATAATAACAATCGCCATTAAAATATAGGCACCAGCCATAAATGGCACGATCACTTGCGCTGCATTTGCAATGGATTTTACCCCACCGATAATAATAACACCTAATAATACGGCAATAATTGCACCTGTGATCCAAGGTTCAATCCCAAAAGCATTATCTACTGCACCCGCAATAGCATTTGATTGAACGCCAGGCATTAATATAAGCATGGCAAGTAATGCGGCAATTGCAAATACGACTGCAAACCATTTTTGGCCCATCCCTTTTTCTATGTAGAATGCAGGACCACCACGGTATTCTGTTTCTTTTTCTTCCTTATAAATCTGAGCTAATGTCGATTCTACATAAGCAGTTGCTGCTCCAATAAAAGCAATTGTCCACATCCAAAAAACTGCTCCAGGACCACCAAATCCTATAGCTGTTGCTGTACCTGCAATATTACCAGTACCAACACGACCAGATAAGGCGATTGACATAGCCTGAAAAGAAGATATACCTTTGTCCGATTTTTCACCTTTAAACATTAGCCTAAACATTTCTTTAATGTGTCGAACCTGCAATAATCTTGTCAGAATAGAGAAAAAGATCCCTACAATTAAAATCCCATAAATAAACCAGGGACCCCAAAAGAAATCATTTAACAAGCTTACTAGTTTTTCCATAAATCCACTCCTTCTTAGATGCTTTAATAATACTATTGTTATAAAATTCAATATATTACATCAATTGAAATAATTCAATGCTTTTTAGTAACTTAATAGAATTAAAGTACTTTTTTTCTGTTTCGAGCTAAAAAATACTCAGCGAATTTACTGAGTATTTGAGAGAAAATTATTTCACTATATAACCCAACGATCTCATAACATTGTTTATAAAATCACGCGTATATAAAAACACTTCTTCTCGTTCGTTGTCATGAAATAAGTTATGATAACTATAAGGCCATTCTTTATATTGTAATTCGACGGAGTTTTGCGTATACAGCCATTTTTTCACAACGAAAGGATCTGTAATTTTATCCTGTTGTGCCATTAATGATAATACAGGGAGAGACAACTTACTTTCTTGTTCAGTTGTAATATTTTTCATTAATTGTTGGATATCTTTATACCACCCTCCCGTCACGTTTGAGTGATAAGGTATGTCATCGATGATTTCCGCATAACCCTCCATATTACGTGTTAATAATTTTTTTTCAAATGCCAGTGAGATCTTTTTATTTGGAGCAAGAGCCCCGATCCCCGTTAAGGCGTTAGGTATCAATTTCGTTGTTTTACGTAAGCTAAGCCAAGGTGCTGATAAAATTAATCCAGCACAATCAGTTTTATTTTTCCTTAAATATTCAATCGCTAACGTTGCCCCAAAACCATGTCCTATAATGAATACAGGTAGGCCATAATGAAAAGCATTTTGCAGCAATAATTTAATAAAAGCTAAATAATCAATGATCGATTCGTTATGTAACCTTAAATATTTTGACTCTTCACCATGTCCAGGTAAGTCTCCCATAACGACGTGAATGCCTTCTCCACGTAATTTTTCAATTAACCACGCGTACCAGCGATGATGTTCAAATGCACTATGTATAATAATGACAACAGCTTTTGCTTGTCCTTCTGTTTCCCATTTCCACATTCTATTTCCTCCTACCCATTGTCTACACAATTATGGGTATATACCAAGATATTTTCATTCTAAAGTTATTTTGATACGATAACCATATAATATTACTTAGAAATGAGGAGATTTTCGATGATTTACCCTTATAAAGATAAAAATCCTAAAATAGACCCATCTGTTTACATTGCAGATAATGTCTTTATCACTGGAGATGTAACCATTGATGCGGAGACAACTATTTGGTTTAATACTGTAATTCGTGGAGACGTTGCACCAACGATTATTGGGAAAAGGTGCAGTATCCAGGATTTAAGTTGCTTGCATCAAAGTCCAAACAACCCATTAATTATAGAAGATGAAGTAACTGTCGGCCATCAAGTTACTTTACATAGTTGTGTAATAAAGAAACGCGCGTTAATTGGGATGGGTTCCATTATTTTAGATGGAGCAGAAATTGGTGAAGGTGCCTTCATTGGAGCAGGAAGTCTCGTGCCACCAGGGAAAAAAATCCCACCCAATACTTTAGCAATGGGCAGACCTGCAAAAGTGATTCGCGATATTACTCCAGAAGACCGAGAAGATATGGATCGGATCATTCGCGAATACGTTGAAAAAGGACAATATTACAAATCTCTTCAAAAGTAACAATATAATAGGTAGAAAGTTAATATGAATTTATAATATTTGAATTCAAAATATCTTATATGAAAAGCGGAAGCGCCCTCGCTCAGCTCCGAAAATTCTTTCGACTTCCGACAAGCATGCTTGCATGCGTAGGAGGAAGTTGAAGTTTCGCAAGGAGCTAGGGCGCTGAAGCTAGACACTGCTCTAAATCTAAAATTTTATACTTTCTTATTTAAAATTAGAAAATGCAGACGGGACAACCCCACCTGCATTTTTATTTTCATTCAGCAGAAGACTCCCACTTCTATAAGTGGGAAATGAATATGAAATAGTAACCACTTCAGTAGGAGTTCAAACTCGCTGAATGAAAATAAAGCCTCGGGCGGATGTTTTTTTACAATCCAGCTTTTTCTTTAAGTGTTACGGCGATGTCAGTATTTTCCCAAGGTACATCTAAGTCTGTACGTCCAAAATGACCGTAAGCAGCCGTTTGTTTATAGATTGGGCGACGTAAATCAAGCATTTTAATAATACCTGCAGGGCGCAAATCAAATAGTTCACTAACCCATTCAACGATTTTACTTTCTTCCACTTTCCCAGTTCCAAACGTATCAACTGCAATGGATACCGGGCGAGCAACACCAATCGCATAGGCTAACTGCACTTCAGCACGATCTGCTAAACCAGCAGCGACAATATTTTTCGCAACATATCGAGCAGCGTAAGCAGCAGAACGGTCTACTTTTGTAGGATCTTTCCCAGAGAATGCACCGCCACCGTGACGAGCATAACCACCGTACGTATCAACAATAATTTTACGGCCAGTTAAACCTGCATCTCCTTTTGGTCCGCCAATTACAAAACGACCAGTTGGATTGATAAAGTATTTCGTATTTTCATCAAGTAAATGAGCAGGTACAACTTCACGAATTACTTGTACTTTTAAGTCTTCTTGAATTTGTTCTAATGTTACTTCTTCATCATGTTGTGTAGAAATAACAATTGTATCAATGCGCACAGGCTCATTATTTTCATCGTATTCAACCGTTACTTGCGTTTTCCCATCAGGACGTAGGTAAGAGATTGCTCCTGATTTACGAACTTCTGATAATTTACGCGATAATTTATGGGCTAAACTAATTGGTAGTGGCATTAGTTCAGGTGTTTCATTACAAGCATATCCGAACATTAATCCTTGATCTCCAGCACCAATTGCTTCTATATCTTCATCGCTCATATTGCCTTCTCGTGATTCTAATGCTTGGTCTACACCTTGTGCAATATCTGGAGATTGTTCCCCAATGGCAGTTAAAACAGCTAAATTTTCAGCATCAAAGCCATATTTCCCTCGAGTATAGCCAATACTAGAAACAGTATCACGAACAACACTTTGAATATCCACGTAAGTAGAAGTTGTAATTTCTCCTGCAACAAGTACTAAACCAGTAGTTACGGTTGTTTCACATGCTACGCGTGCGTTTGGATCTTCAGTTAAAATGGCATCTAAAATGGCATCGGAAATTTGATCACAAATTTTATCCGGATGTCCTTCTGTTACACTTTCTGATGTAAACAGTCGACGGTTTGTCATTTGGTTTCCTCCTAAAATCTATATAATAGACTTCATTTTTGATACGGTACTCGTTACCCATGTTAAGTCCGCACTATATGGTTGGACTCCAAGCCGTTGCTGCTTTTTAACACGAGGATATAGAAAGGTGTATTAGAAAAAAGAAAATAATCTATTCTCAATTTCATTTTGGTCTTTAATGAAAAAAAAATTCCTTTAACTCAAGGTTTTGCACACATGAGTAAAAGGAATTGACATTTTATCATTACCTTTCACTCTTATCGTTCAAGGGTATTCCCTTGCATCAGATTGGCACCATCGCATTTAAAAAATAATGCAGGTTGCCGGGCTTCATAGGGCCTTAACCCTCCACCAGCTCGGGATAAGAGTATCCGTTCAATTCGACATTTTACGCAAATAATTAGTGAATGTCAATTTTGTTCATCAAAATTTAAAAAACAAAAAATATTTTATGAATAGTATAGATTATTAAAATCAATGTGTTATACTATTTTTAAAATTATTGAACTCCCATGAAAATGGGAATACTTAAAAAAAGGATGGTATTTAATCGATGAATTCAGTAGAAATTGCAAATGAACTGAAGGAATTATTAAACGGTGGAAATATTCATGTTCAACTTTCTGTACCACAATTAGTAGAAAAAGCAACTTCACGTAATGAAGCAGTTTTAACTGTAGACGGAGCAGTCGTTGCTGAAACTGGAAAATATACAGGACGTTCTCCTAAAGATAAATATTTTGTTGAAGAAGAAAGCTCAAAGGACAAAATTGACTGGGGTGTAAACCAAGCTATTTCTGCTGATGTGTTTGATAACCTTTACCTTAAGGTGATCAACTACTTAAAAGAAAAAGATGAGTTATATGTATTTAAAGGCTTCGCAGGTGCTGAAAAAGACTCACAACATTCAATCCAAGTAGTAAATGAATATGCTTGGCACAACCTTTTCTGTCATCAATTATTCATCCGTCCAACAGAAGAAGAACTAACTTCTCATGTTGCAGAATTTACAATCGTTTCGGCTCCTACATTTAAAGCAGATCCAGCAGTGGATGGTACAAAAAGCGAAACATTTATTATTATTTCATTAGAAAAGAAAATCATTTTAATCGGTGGTACAGAATATGCTGGAGAGATGAAAAAATCAATCTTCTCTATTATGAACTACTTATTACCAGAAAATGAAATCCTTTCTATGCACTGTTCAGCAAACGTTGGTGAAGCTGGAGATGTAGCTTTATTCTTCGGTTTATCTGGTACAGGTAAAACGACTTTATCTGCAGACGCTCAACGTAAACTAATCGGTGACGACGAGCATGGTTGGTCAGATAACGGTGTATTCAATATCGAAGGTGGATGTTATGCAAAAACAATCAACCTTTCAGCAGAAAAAGAACCTGAAATTTACAATGCAATCCGTTTCGGTTCTGTATTAGAAAACGTAGTAGTGGATACAGAATCACGTATTCCTGATTATGATAATGGTTCATTAACTGAAAATACTCGTGCTGCTTATCCAATTGATTACATTGACAATATTGTAACACCTTCTGTAGCAGGTCATCCTAAAACAATCGTATTTTTAACAGCTGATGCTTTTGGCGTATTACCTCCAATCAGTAAGTTAACAAAAGAACAAGCAATGTACCACTTCTTAAGTGGATTTACATCAAAATTAGCAGGTACAGAGCGCGGTGTAACATCACCAGAACCAGTATTCTCTACATGCTTCGGTGCACCATTCCTTCCACTTCCAGCTACTCGTTACGCGGAAATGTTAGGTCAAAAAATCGACGAACACGGTGCACAAGTATTCTTAGTAAACACTGGATGGACTGGTGGAGAGTATGGCGTTGGTAGCCGTATGAAACTATCTTACACTCGTGCAATGGTTCATGCTGCAATCGATGGTAATTTAAACGATGTTGAAACAATTCAAGATGCAGTATTTGGCTTAAATATTCCAACTGCAATTGAAGGTGTTCCAAGTGAAGTATTAAATCCACGTGATGCATGGGCAGATAAAGCAGCATATGACACAAAAGCTGCTTACTTAGCTGATTTATTCAAAGAAAACTTCAAAAAATTCTCTAACGTTTCTGAAGAAATTTTGAAAAATGGTGGACCTTTAGTATAATACTTAGTATTACTATATCCGACATAACGTTTTTATAACTTATATCATAGAAAAGGGGGTATTCCAAAATAACTTTTTGGAATACCCCCTTTGCGACGAGGATAGTGACAATTTATTGTTACTACCCGCAGGAGCAAAGATGTCGAGAAAGAATAGTGCTTTCTCGACACCTCCTTTTAGGTTAACTCATGTTATTTTTTCAAGTTGTCTGATTTCCCATGCGAACACAACGCTTTATTGACTCTTCATCCATTCACATAAAGCTTTAACGGTTTTACGATTCACATTTGGTGGGTAATGGTGTCCCAAACCTGATGAATACCATGTTTCCACCTGTTTCTTTTCACTAATTAGTTTTTGTTCCAGATCGTAGGATTGATTAATACTTACATTTTCATCTTCCGTACCATGAATTAGTAGTACTGGTGCATTCACAAGATGGGCTTGGAATAGTGGTGTCCGCTCATCATATTTCTCTTGCTCAGTATTAGGAGAACCGCCGATAATTCGTTTTAACGTTCTTCTCATATCGACGCGCTCCATATACATTGACGTGACACTTGAAACGCCTGCCCACGTTACGACGGATTTAATATCCTCTCGTAAAATGGCCGTCCATAATGCCATTAGTCCACCTCTTGAAAAACCAAAAAGATGAATGTCTTTTACATCCACAAACTTTTTTAACACTTCTGCGGCATGGATTGCATCGTACCGGTCATCCCCCGCTACTTCATCTCTTCCTTCTCCGCCGCGATTTCCACGATAGTAAGGAGCAAAAACGATAAAGCCTTGAGACGCAAATTGCGCGATTCTCGATGCTCTTACCATGCCAACCGATTGCAAACCGCCTCTTAAATATAATAAAGCGTCATACGTACCCTCTTCTTTTGGTTTTGCCAATAATCCTTTTACTCTAAGTCCCTGTGACCAATACAAAATTTCAAATAAATTTACCTTGGCATTTGGGGATGGATAACGGCGAATTGATTCAATACTACCATTCTCTTTCATGTTGATTCACTTCCTGTAGCATCTTTTTCATTCCTTCATCCTTCATATAAAAACTTAAATTCGGATGATTATTCAATTCTTCTGTAGATAACCATGTCATACCAAGTGTTTCATGTTCTTCAATAAACTCATCAATTCTTTCCACTTTTCCTGTAAATACTGCCTTACAAAATGGCTCTTTGTCATGTACTACATAATAGGCAAACCATTTTAAATCTGAAATATGTACGGCGGTTTCTTCATACACTTCTCGTATTGCGGCTTGTTGCAATGATTCACCCAATTCAACCTTACCACCGGGAAATTCAACGCCGCGCTTTTTGTTAATTGTACAGAGCCATTTTCCGTTATAGCGAACCAAGATGAGTACATGTTTTGGCTCAATTTCAAAAGGTCCCTCATCGAAACTTAAATTTACTGTGCATCCATTTTGATCAATAAAAGAAAACATCCCTTAGCTCAACTCCTATTTCTACTTATAAGTCTAGCGAAGGGATGTTTTGTAATCAATGGAAATATGGTAATTGTTCTACAAAATCCTTTGTATGCTCATCACCAAATTCATGAATCAGCGCATAGATCTTTTTCAAACGTAAATCAATTTCATCATTCGATTCATCTAAATGATATTGAAGATAAGGAATATGAGCACGAACAGCATTTTCAAATTCTAATGAGTTAAGTTGCAAAAATAATTTTTCAAAAATATAGGCATTTTTACTATCCATTTTAAGTTTAAATTCACAAGGCTCACCTAAAGGCACGTAGCTATAAGACTGATTGTTGACATTGACATAAATCGTTGTATCGATATAAATCACTCCTTTTAGGTAAGTATGTTGCGAATAAATAGGACCTATTCAGGAAGATGAAAAAATCACGACTCTATACAAGAGCCGTGATTGTTAATTATTGATTATTACCTAAGAACGCAGAAAGCATCCACGCATGTTTTTCTAAACTTTGATATGTTGCATTTAACATATCTTCTGTGCGATCATCACCTTCTTCAGATGCTTGTTCCATTGCTTCTTTTAAAAAGGCCATAATCGTTTTGAAATCCGTAATTGTTGTTTGGACCATTTCTTCTGTAGCCTCTGCACCTGACGCCTCCTTAATATGAGACATTGCAAGATGCTCAGCCATTGTTGCAACAGGTTTTCCGCCTTTAGACAAAATACGTTCTGCTACTTCATCTAAATTTAATGTCACTTCATTATAAAGTTCCTCAAATTTTGTGTGTAATGTAAAGAAGGAAGGACCATTTACGTACCAATGATAATTGTGTAGTTTTGTATAAAGGACTGACCATGTTGCGACTAAATCATTTAATTGTTCGATTAATGTTTTATTTGCCATGTTTTGTCACCTCAAATTTATTTTGATATAGTATGAAAGCCATTATCAATAAAATTATATAACATTAGGGAATGCTAAACATTACTATTTTTGGATAAATATAAAAATTTAAACTGGATTTATTTCGATTGAACAATAATACTATTACCGTTATGAATGAATTTAAACATCTTTTTTCGTTTTGGCAAACAAACTTCACAATTGAGCGCCTTTCATTGTCGATTGATGCCTTATAATGATAGTATCTATAGTAGAGGTGAAGTTAATGGAAGCAACAACATTATCAATCATTGTTTTAGTAGGAATTATTTATTTACTAATTATTATTGGTGCAGTTCTTTTCATTATTAATAAAAGAAAAGGCACATTCACTCAAACGATTGACCCAAAGCCAGGACAAAGATTTCAACCCAATGAGGAATTGAAAAAATGAAGTATCCGTTTATTTGGCTCATTCAATTTTACCGAAAATTTATTTCACCCATGACTCCTCCATCCTGCCGTTTTCATCCAACCTGTTCACAGTATGGATTGGAAGCCTTTCAAAAACATGGTTTCATAAAAGGATTTCTTTTAACTACAATTCGAATATTAAAATGCCAACCTTTCCATTCGGGTGGCTTTGATCCAGTACCTGAAAAATGGCCTTCGAAAAAAAAATAGATTCGAAGGTTTTTTTCATTGTCTTTTTTAAAGTCTTCCTGTATTATTGAAAATGTTGAAAAAATACAAATCGTAATTATTACTATTTAGAAGGATGTGCACGATAATGAAAAAATTATCTACTTTCCTATTATTTGCAGTTGTAGCGCTTATTTTGACTGCATGTAATAGTACTGAAACTGAAAAAACAATTGAAACCGCTGATACTAAAAACCAACCTACTAAACTTTCAATTTATACAACCGTTTACCCACTCAGTTATTTCGCTGAACGCATTGGTGGTGAACATGTTGAGGTTTCTTCCATCTATCCACCTGGGTCAAATGAACATACTTTTGAACCGACGCAAAAAGATATGATGTCTTTAGCCGATGCAGATTTATTCTTTTATATCGGACTGGGATTAGAAGGTTTTGTTGAAAAGGCAAACCAAACACTAGCAAATGAAGATGTGAAACTTGTCGCTACTGCAGACAGCATTGCTGAAGAAAATTTACATACATCTGCAGCAAATGAGCATGAAGAAGAAGAGCATGAGGAGGAACACCATGACCATGGCGATATCGATCCCCACGTTTGGTTATCCCCTGTTATAGCAAAAGACTTAGCATTAGCCATTAAAAATGAACTTGTCACTGCTCTACCTGAACAAGAAGCACTGTTTAACGACAACTACAATCTATTAATCTCAGAACTAGATTCGTTAGATGAATCTTTTTCAACATTAGCAGCAGAAGCAACGAATAAAACATTCTTCGTATCCCATGCATCATTTGGCTACATTGCTGGTCAATATGGCTTAGAACAAATCGCCATTGCCGGGTTAAATTCACAAAGCGAGCCATCACAAAAGGAATTAACAGAGATTGTAGAGTTAGCCAAAGAGAAAGACGTGGACTATATTTTATTCGAGCAAAACGTATCCTCTAAACTAGCATCCGTAATCCAAAGCGAAATTGGCGCCGATACATTACAGTTAAATAACTTAAGCATCTTAACAGAAGCAGATATTAAAAATAACGAAACCTACTTCACCCTAATGGAAAAAAATATCGAAACATTAAAACAAGCATTGCATTAAGAAAAGCGGAAAGCAAGCGAATATAAAACCGTCGAAAGTGTCTAATAAGTGCTTATAAATTGTGATAGCAGCTTTAAAAATGATAAAAATCCTCTCTATCAATAGATACTAACGGGGTTTCAAAAAAAAGGGGACGTAGTGAGAGGACTAAGCACACAAGCCGCAGAGCCAACTTGTAGTTGTCTCTACGACTTGTCTTTGTGCTTTGTGAAAGGTCCTCTCACATAAAATAATGCCAACTAAGCTTTCTATAGTTATTCGCGGCTTACAGTGGTAGGCCGCGCTTTCTTAATTTGAATTATACTACCAGCGTGTTATTATATCCTACTGTTCTAAGTATCTTGTTGATTGAAGTAAAGTGGGGACTCAAGCCGGACCCGTTGAAAGCGTCCCCGTAACGGAAATCAATTTTCTCCACATCAAAAACACATCATTTTTCTCAATAGAAAAATGATGTGTTTTTGTTTTGTTCATCCTCTTTAATTCATTAACTCTTTCAATTTTCTTCGCATTAATTTATTTGAAGCATTTCGTGGGAGTGCTTGTACAACATAAAACTGTTTCGGAATTTTATATTTCGCAAGCTTTTCTTTACAAAAAGCAATTAATTCCTCTTCCGTTACGTCATGTTTTAATACGACGAACGCTACAGGTACTTGTCCCCACACCTCATGTTCAATTCCACAGACACCCGCTTCACGAACAGCCGGATGACCCATTAACACATTTTCGACCTCTGCGGGATAAACGTTTTCACCGCCTGAAATAATTAAATCCGAACGACGATCCACGACATATAAATAGCCTTCTTCATCAAAATAACCGATATCTCCCGTATGTAACCATCCATTAATTGTAGAACTTCTTTCAGCAAACCGACCAATATATCCTGGCGTTACATGAGGACCACGAATTAAAATTTCCCCTTCAGTTCTAGGTGATGTTGCATCTAAAATTTTAATTTGATTAAAAAAGAGCGGTTTTCCTACTGACCCGATTTTTCTTAGCGCATCTGCATTGGATAACGTAGCCGTTTGTGAAGAAGTTTCTGTCATCCCGTATGTTTGACATACAGCTAAGCCGAGTTTATGCGCACGTTCTAAATAATTCACAGGAACAGGTCCTCCACCAGGAAGCATCACTTTAAATCGAGGAGATGCTTTTAACTGCTTCTCTTCTAGACCTTGCAATATTCTACCTAAAATAACTGCAACGACCGACATATGCGTTACGCTTCCTTCAGAAATATCACGAACTGCTCCATCTTGGTCAAATTTTTGATAGAGTTTCACTTCATTTCCATATAACAACGAGCGTACAAGAATTGAAAAACCGCTTATATGAAATAGCGGTACTGCACAAAGCCAAACATCATCATGGGATAATCCAATATTTAAAACAGAAGACACCGCGCTGGATTGATGATTTTCAACGGTTTGGCGTACACCTTTAGGAAATCCCGTAGTACCGGAAGTATACATAATGGTTGTCGTTTGATTGCTTGGCCACTCTTCACTAATTTCCACAGCTTCTTCAGCACTCTCTAGTATTTTTGAAAATAATAAGTGATTTGTGTTCGCTGGTAGTAAGTGAGCATCTTCATCCTCTACTAACACCATCTCTACTTGCGAATCTTCTATTTGATATTGCAATTCAGATTTAGATAATTTTCGATTTAACATGACCATTTCACATTGAAGGTGCATACATGCATACATGATAAAAATTAGGCTTGGCTTACTTGGCCCTAATACTGCAATCCGTTGTCGATGGTTAATGCCTAATCCCGCAAGTTGATATGTTCGTTTTATGGAAATTTGTTTAATTTGTTCAAAGGTCCAACTTTCATTTTCAAAAGTTAAGCCCGTACGATGGGGAGTTAAATAAGCCCTTCGTAATATCCAGTTTGGATACATAAGATCCCTCCATTACTGAGTACTTTTATTTTACCGAATATATACTAAGTGTTCAAAAATAAAAAACTGCCCCTGTTATATCGGAACAGTTTTTCACGCTTTGATCTAGGAATAATTAATATGGAATTTATTTTTTCCTTTTTCCTTTACATTATATAATGCAACATCGGCACTATTGAAGAAATTAGAATTGTCCATATCCTTTTTCGTACAAATTGTCGCACCAATACTTGAAGTGATGGTTACCGACTGTTTTTCCATAACTATTTCATTTACTGTCTCTTGCTGAATCCTATTAATAATTTTCTCTACATCTACTTTTGTTGATATTTTATAAAGAATGGCCACAAACTCATCGCCGCCAAGTCTTGCAACAATTCCGTCTTGTCCAATGATTGTTTTAATCCGGGTTGCGAACTCTTTAATGACTTGGTCACCCACATCATGGCCATACGTGTCATTGATCAGTTTAAAATCGTCAATATCAAATACGACTAGTGTGAATGGTTGCCCTTCTATGTTTAACTTGTCTATGGATTGCTTTAATTGATTTTCAAAATAACGTCGATTTGGTAAACCTGTTAATGCATCATGAAAAGCTAAATAGGTTAAACGCTCTTCATGTTCTTTATGCAGTGTGATATCTCTTGCTACTAATACCATATGTCGGAATAGATTATTTTCATCAAATACAGGTGTTCCCATTATATGTGTCCATACCCATCCCTTTTCTTCATGTAGCGCTTTTAAAGTGACGTTAAACGTTTTTCCAGTTTGCATTGCATCTCTAAAATTGTTAGCTAGATTAGAAATATCATCGGGATGAATATTAAAGAACGGTTCTTTTTCTTGATTAATCTTTTTAGGATCAAAGCCGAACATTGTTTTACTTGAAGGAGATACATATAAATAATTTTTTTGATCGTCCATTAAAATAATGACATCTTGAACGTTTTCAGCAATTATTTTAAAGTTTAACTGACTTTCACGATATTTACTTGATAATTGATCAAACAGACGTACATCCTTAATTACTAAAAATAATCCTTTATCTATATCGGTTACTTCCATTGGTATAAATTTAACTATGCATGGAATGGGTTCGCCTGTTTTATGAATAAATGTAAATCTACATTCTTTTGAAGCATCGTTTATTGCCATTTGAAAACAGTCAGATGCTTCTTCTTTATCTTCGTCAATCACATAGTCCAAAAAGTTTTTACATTTCAATTCATCAATTTTATAGCCGCTTAACTGTTCGATTGTCTTATTTCCATTATATATTTGACCATGAACATTAATCGTTAATATTCCATCTGTATTGAGTTCATACAGTGATTTGTAATCAATATTTGAGTCACTTGTTCTTAATGGATCTTTAGGGGATTGATTCACATTCAGTCACTCCTAATTAAGCTGATGATGCTTAAAATGCAAGTAACATCTTAGCTTGAAAAAGTAAGAAGTTCTATTTCCTTCTATAGTATCATATTAAAATCGGTTTGTGTCGGAATTAAAAAAGCCGCCTCATGTATGAGACGACTAATTTTGATGGGAAAGTGCCCAGTTTTTTTCGGAGCTGAGCGAACGCCTTCCGCTTTTCCTATTGTCTAGTTCCAAGCGTTAGCTCCTCGACAACTTCAACTTTTCATCAAGGGAATCTTGGGAATTGACCAAAGTCTGGTGTACGTTTTTCTTTAAATGCATCGCGACCTTCTTTTGCTTCATCTGTTGTGTAGTAAAGAAGTGTAGCGTCTCCTGCAAATTGTTGTAAACCAGCTAGTCCATCTGTATCTGCGTTCATTGCCGCTTTTAAGAAGCGAAGGGCAGTTGGTGACATTTGAAGCATTTCTTCACACCATTTTACTGTTTCATCTTCTAATTGCTCATAAGGCACAACTGTATTAACTAAGCCCATGTCTAAAGCTTCTTGTGCATTATATTGACGGCATAAGTACCAGATTTCACGCGCTTTTTTGTGTCCAACAATACGTGCTAAATAGCCTGAACCGTATCCAGCATCAAACGAACCAACTTTTGGACCTGTTTGGCCGAAGCGAGCATTGTCAGCAGCGATTGTTAAGTCACAAACTACATGTAATACATGACCTCCACCAATTGCATAACCTGCTACCATGGCAACAACTGGTTTTGGTGTTACACGAATTAAACGTTGTAAGTCTAATACGTTCAGACGAGGAATTTCATCTTCTCCTACATAGCCACCATGGCCACGTACTTTTTGGTCTCCACCTGAACAGAAAGCCATTTCGCCTTCACCTGTTAAAATGATGACACCAACGTTTTTGTCATCTCTTGCACGAGAAAATGCATCAATCATTTCCTCAACTGTTTTTGGACGAAAAGCGTTGCGCACTTCTGGACGGTTAATCGTAATTTTTGCGATTCCGTTATAAAACTCATACTTGATATCTTCGTAAGTATGTAAGCTTGTCCATTCACGAGTCATTTTCTTTACCCCCTATTTGTTAATGACATCCTTTACTATTGTAGCAAATGTTGTCGGATTTTCCACATGAATTGCATGACCAACTTCATGAACTACTACATGTTTTGCATTTAGTAGTAATTTTTTCATTTCTTGAGCAATATTACAAAATTTTTGATCCAGTGTTCCTGTAATTAATGTTACCGGAATATCGATTTCTACTAGCTTTGTCCAAAGGGATTGTTGCGAACCTGTCCCCATACCGCGCAAGCTATTCGCTAAACCAATTTCACATTGTGCTAGGCGTTCCTGACGAATTTCAGCTTGAACTTCTTTTGGAAGCTTTTTTTGTGATTCAAACAGAGAGATATTTTCCCACTTTTCAACAAATGATTGTACGCCATTTTGCATGATTTTATTTGCTAATTCATCGTCCGATAATCGTCGTGCTTGTCGTTCATGTTCTGTCTTTAAACCAGGAGAAGCACTTTCTAAAATTAATTGTTCGATTTGGCTCGGATACGTCGCGGCATAGGATAGTGCGACACGACCTCCCATTGAATACCCTAACAATGTGTATGTGGAAAGATTCAGCTGTTTGAACGTTTCATGCAGTAGTGTAATTTGCTCTTCCATCCAATAGTTTGAAACATCTTCTGGCGCATCCGTTAAACCATGACCAATTAAATCAATCGCAATGATTCGATATGTTTTCGGAAGAAGGTCAGCTATTTTCCCCCAAGTTGAAACGCTTCCTGTAAATCCGTGCAACATAACAATTGTTTGATCCGCTTGTTCATTCCATATGTGAACATGGACATTTATATCGTTCACACGTAACTTCATTGCTCTAACTCCGCATGAATTTGTTGCCAAAGTTTACGGTGAGCTGTTACATTCTGTTGGCGGTCTGTAAAGATTTCCACTAGTCGTAAAGGTTTTTCATTTTCTTTATCAAAGAATATATTTAGCTCATTGTAAGAGTCAATTTGGATATATTCCATGTCGTACATGTTTGCCACATCTTTAAATTGCAGAGCTGTTGGCGTACCAAATAACTCTTCATAATATTGTTCCACACTCGACTGTGATAAATACGAGAAAATGCCGCCACCATCATTGTTTAACACAATGACGGTAATATTACATTGTTGATAACGTGTCGCAATTAATGCATTTACATCGTGTAAAAATGCTAGATCTCCAATTAATAAATACATTTCGCGGTTTGGTCTTCCTTGACTAAAACCAAGCGCCGTGGACATCACACCATCTATCCCATTAGCACCACGATTTGCAAAAATTTGAATATCTTTTTCAGTTGGTGTTAAAAATGTATCAATATCACGGATTGGCATACTGCTACTTACAAAAATGTCGCTTTGAGTTGGCAAGTTTTCTAAAAGCTTACGAACCACTGCTCCCTCATCGGTTTCGTATTGCACATACTCTTTTATGTGCTTCGTCGCAATTTTTTCAGCTTTTTGCCATTCATTTAAATAGTTACTTTCTAGAGAGTTGTTAAATTGTACATCATTTAGCCAATGCCCTAATGAACTATGAATGAAATGCGTCGATACAGCCGTTGAATCGCGGAACATTGGATCTTCATCAACGACAATAAAGTTCTTCGGCATCGTTTCCGTTAAAAAAATCGATAAAAATTTGGATACAGGTTGTGCGCCAAAACGAATGACCGTATCTGGTACGACTTTATTTTTAAAGCTTTGATTTTTTAACAATGCATCATATGTCGAAATAATATACTGCTGACAATCTTCCGGGATGTTCGTACGCATATTTGATAAACTTTCAACTAAAATTGGCCATTGTAATTTTCGAACAAAGGACCACATATGCTGTAGATCTGTACCAAGAGCAAGCTCACCAATGATGACAAACCCTTTTTCAGTTTCGCTAATAACCGATGATAATAATTGTATAGCCTCTTTTGAAGGCGAAATGTCCCCTACAAAAGCACTTTTGAACGTTTGATTTGGCAATTCGCTACTAAACTCAATTAATAGTGGTTCACGGAATGGAACATTAAAATGAACCGGACCATATGGAGCAGTTTTGGCAATTGACACACCTCGGGCAACATGTCGCTCGATATAAGGTAAAGTTTGTTTGGCTTCATCCGGAATCGGAAACTCAGCTGCCCATTTCACATGTTCACCATACAAATTAATTTGATTAATTGCTTGAGGCGCACCCACTTCTCGAAGCTCATGTGGGCGATCTGCTGTGATCACAATTAATGGTACTCGTGCATATTTTGCTTCTACAATTGCCGGATAATAGTTTGCAGCTGCAGTGCCAGACGTACATAATAATACGACAGGTTGTCCTTTTGCCTTTGCTATACCAAGAGCAAAAAATGCTGCCGAACGCTCATCCACTTGTCGATAAATATTTAAGTTTTTCGTCGAAGCAAAGGCATAGGCTAATGGCGTTGAACGAGACCCTGGACTAATCACAATATCTTGCACCCCATTTTGCATAAGGGATGCGACCACTTTATAAACATAATTCGTTAAGATTTCACGTTCATTCATTCAGCTGACCTCCTAGTGCGCGTAACATTGGGCGAAATTTTACGAGTGTTTCTTCATATTCAGAATTCGGTTCTGAATCGGCCACAATTCCACCACCAGCATATAAATAGGCGCAATTATCTACCAATGCTGCAGAACGAATGGCTACGGCAAACTCTCCATTGCCTTCTGAATCAACCCATCCAATTGGAGCTGCATATAGTCCACGGTTCATGGATTCATATTGACGAATCATCGCGAGTGCTTTCATTCGAGGGACTCCACCTAAAGCAGGAGTTGGATGTAAATGTTTCACCAGCTGTAAAATTGTTGCGTCTTTCGAAAGCTTCCCTTCAACCGGTGTATATAAATGTTGAATATCACGAATTTTTAATAGTTTCGGGTGTTTCGGTACTTTAAATTGCGTACAATTTTTTGCAAATGTTTCAGCAATCATCTCGACCACATATCGATGCTCTCCAAGATTTTTTTGATCTTGTAATAAGCTATCTCCTAGTTGTTTGTCTTCCTCGGCGGTTTTACCTCGCTTAATGGATCCTGCTACACAAGATGAATAGCCATAGCCATTTTCTACTTTGACTAATCTTTCTGGGGAAGCCCCAAAGAACAACAGATTATCTCGTTCTAATCCAAATAAATAACTTTCCGGTTGTTCATTCATCACTTGTGACAACACTTGTGGAGATGACACGCTTTGTGCAAATTGCATTTCAAGAGACCTTGCAATGACAACCTTTTGAGCCCAGTTATCTTTTATTAAAGAAGTGACTGTATCGATTGATTGCAAATACTTATCTTTGTTCACTTCATCATATTTCGTCATGACAGGCTTTTCGTAGTTTTTTAATTCTCTTACTTGTGCCGCATGAATTAAATGATCGCGCTCCGTACGTAAACGGTCAAACTCCTCTAAGCTATGTTCGTTTTCAGTCACTAAATGGATGCTAACATAGGCTTTATCATTACGAAGAACGAGTTGATACGTTGCTACAGCAAAATGACTTTGCGGAAAACCTTCCCACTCGCCTTTTTTATCATTTTTCGGATCAAACGAAAAACCACCAAAAAGAATTGGTTGCAGTTCACTCGCTTCTTTTACGATGTTTTTCGTCAGCGCCTTCCATTCATCCTCAATTAAATCAAATCGTTCGTTATCTTCATTATTTTCAATTATGTAAGCATGGCCTAGCCCGACTAATGTTAATGTTTTTTCACGGTTTTGCCAGAAAAAACGTTTTCCCTTATATTTATTCTCCCCTGCAGCAAAAAAAGCAAGTGCAGATAAGCGGCTAACTTCAATCGTTTCAATATAGAAGGTTTGTGCCCTATTAACTGTTCCCACTTCTACTTCAGTGGTATGAAACCACTTTTGATGCATGAAAATTCCCTCCATATTCAGCAATCGTTTTTTATAATAAACTATCTACCATCTTTTAGCGATTTCGATGATGATTAGCTTATGCGGATATTTGTAAAGAATACAAAATTCTATCCGCCAAAACAGTTCTAGTAAAGTTTATTTGATTAGTAAACAACTCTTTTATCATATCATTTTTTTTGCTTATAAAATATTGATAACACTACAATCTATACGATTTTTCATATGTAATTTAAATATATTTTCCAAAAGAAAAAAACGCATGTTATAAATCCATGCGCGTTCCAATTTTGGCAACATAATTTAAAAATCCATTTTTAGCTATAGTCTCGATTTCCATATTGGTAAATTGCTTTGTTAAAGAATGCATTAAGTACCGATATTCGGCGGCATTCGATAAATTGGTTACTGATAAAGGATCAATTCCGTCAAAATCTGATCCAAATCCAATATGTTCAATTCCTATTAAATTAGCTAAATGGGCAACATGTTCAACAAGCTTCTCAATGGACGTAGTATCCTTTTCTTTTTCAATAAAAGGGGGATAAAACACGACATGCATTCTACCGCCATTTTGAATTAATTGTATAATTTGATTATCTGTTAAATTTCTTGGATGATCACAAAGAGCCCTTACATTACAATGACTCGCAATAAGATATTTTGCCATTGGAAGTAATTCATAAAAACCTTGCTCATTTAAATGGGCAACATCAATGATGACATCCCGTTCGTTTAATAGTTGAATCACTTCTTTTGCAAAGGGCTTCAATCCTCTTTTTGGATTCTCCGATGCCCCATAAGCAACTGCATTTTCATAATTCCACGTTAACCCAACTAATTTGACTCCAGCATCTAGTAACAATTTTAGTTTCGTAAGGTCTTCTCCAATGCAATCACAACCTTCTAAACTCAAAACCGCACCGATTTGCCCCTCTTGTAATGTTTGAATTTGTTGCCAATCCGTGATATGAACCATTTCCGGCTCACATAACACTTTTGTATGAAAAGCTTCAATTTGGCGCGCCGCCTCTAAAAACTTTCTTTCTTGGGGTACATCCGGTGAAATAAAAATCGCAAAAACTTGAACTTTGATTTGCCCTTTTATAAGGTTTGTAAGATTCGCTTGAATGCGAGGATCGTTGCGAAATTGTGCATCTTCAAAACGAGTTAATTTTTCCAATACATCACAATGTAGATCAATTACTTCCATTCAATTCGTCACCACTTTCTACTTATGAAAATCATCTAATTTTGAAAGCTAGTCCCTCAAAATCAAAACATATACATTCGAATTGATTTGCCTTTTCTACTATATCATACGAAGCATCAACAATTTCCTTAGGGCACTATTATTATTATGTTATTTGCATTTGTTCTTAGTGTGACATTTTATAATTGGAACAAAATAAAAATACGATGTTTTAGAACGATTTGGGAATGGTCGTTCTAAACATCATACTATATAAATTGAAAGTTGAAATATTGTGACGAGTGCTATATTTTCATTCATCGATGCAGCAACAACTCCCATTTGGTCTAATTCGCAGGTGCTAAACCTAAAAACGTTCATTTAACCAAACGTGTAAGGGGAAGCTGAACACGTATGTAAATGAAATGAAAATTGCAGTTGAAGCGATTCCTAGAAAAACGATTTTAGTAGAAAATTGAATTGCTTCTCTTTTTAAACTCAATCCAATATAGCTCCCAATACAGAGTTTTGCAATGTAAACAATACTATCAGGCGTTTTCGGTACTTGTATTTCAAAAAGACTGAACAGTAACATATAAATTAATGACCCAACAAAATAAGGGACTAGGATATAAAGTTTCATTGCCATTTTCACAGCTATAGGACTAACTGAGAAAAAAAGAATAAGCCAAAGTAAATCCATAGCTTATACAGTAGTAGCTGACTCAATCGGTATATTGCCAGAACTATGTAATGTAACAATGAAGAGAATCGGTAAAACAACTAAAAATACTCGAAGGACTTGAAAATACGTAACAATTGGGACATTTAAACGATTCGTCTCCTCAGCAAATAAAATCATTTGAGAAAGGTCACCAGGAACATTGGCAACAAGCATCGTTGAAAAATCGACTTTACTAGATAAATGTAAGACGTACGCCATTAAAATACTGAACAAAATGAGTAAAATATTAGACAATAACATAAACGGAAACAAGCATAAAATATTTTTTAATATTTCCAATGTAAAAATATGACCAATTGAAAAGCCAACAACCATCAATCCATAATTTCTAAATCGCACATCCCACTTCACCGGAATCTTACTAAAAAATTGAAACATAAAAACAAATACTAAACTTCCAAGTAACCAGGGAATCGGTAGCTTTAATAGATAAAATAAAAAGGAACGTAAGCCCGAAATAAAAAATAACGCACCTTCCGGCACGCACGGCGAATAGCCTTCAATCCACTGCTTTTTTTGGATTGAAGGCTATTATTTTATA
>NZ_RYYR01000020.1 GCF_003977595.1 Lysinibacillus antri
CCGTAATTCTAGTATTCGAAAATAAGTAAAAATAGTGTTGGCAAGTGGTCGCAAAATTAATGACCATTTATTACATTTTTTGATTGCCAAATGCACCTTACTCTAAAGATTTTTAACTATACAAAAATTCATTCATAAGTATGAAATTTTTTCCAAATAAAATATAGTATATTTAAATCAAGGAGAATTATAAAAGGGTATGTCATATGAAAGGCTTATATATGTGCTATAACAAATGCAGTAATTGTGGGATTATTTTTCTTATTTACAAAAACAGCAGTTAATGCAACTAATCCAATAGATACATTGGTCTTCCGTTTTACAGTCGCTTTTATTCTGGTTTCTTTAATAAGAATATTTAAAGCTGTGAAAGTAAATATACAAATAAAAACAATAAAATTAGGGGGTTGGTTTGAGATGAATTATTATGTTTGTGAAACGTGTGGAGTTCAATATGAAAAATCTATTGTTGAACCAAGTGAATGTAAAATTTGTACTGATGAGAGACAATACGTTAGTGTAAACGGGCAAAGTTGGACAACTTTAGATAAATTAGTGGCGTCTAGTCAGTATAAAAATAAGATTACTTTTGAAGAAGATGGATTACACAGTATTAAAACTTTCCCTACATTCGGTATTGGACAGACTGCTTACTTAGTTCAGAATAGCCATTTTAATTTGTTATGGGATTGTATTACCTATATTGATAATGAAACTATTACTAATATTAAAGAATTAGGTGGAATTAATGCAATTGCATTATCTCATCCACATTACTACTCTAGCCAAGTAGAGTGGGCAGAAGCATTCGATGTACCAATCTATATTCATGAGGATGATAAAGAATGGGTAACTAGACCAAGTGAGCATATTGTCTTTTGGTCAGGTGAAGAATTGATTTTAAAAGAAGGAATAGTATTACATCGTGTAGGAGGACATTTTAAAGGATCTACAGTTTTAGAATGGCAGAATAATAAAAAAGAGGGCGTTTTATTTGTTGGAGATATCATTCGTGTAGTGGCAGATCGTAAATGGGTAACTTTTATGTATAGCTATCCAAACTTTATTCCATTACCAACGAATATTGTGAAACGAATTGCAAGTCAAATAGATGCATTTAATTTCGAAAAGTTAATTGACGCATTCCATCGAGTAATTGAAAAGGATGCTAAAGAACGTGTTCAAATTTCAGCAGCCCGATACATTGCAGCGTTAGAAAATAAACTTTTTGAAACATAAATAATTACACACCAAATTAAATAATGTTCCCAAATAAAAATTAGGGAAGACACAATAGCCCAAGAAATTCTGTGAAAACAACATTTCTTGGGTTTTCCTTTGAAAATTGAGTAATAAAAGAGCAGTTAAAAGAGCTATTAGTAGTCATATAATTGCAATTGCCAGATAAATAACAATGAATAGTTTCTAACACAAGCACCCAAGCCCAACGAGGGTGCTTGCGATTTTCGTAAGTACGATTTAATGTAATGTTTAAAATTCTAAATTAATTTTTTATTTTTTAGTTTACATAGGATAGGGGGGTATGGTATAAAATATAATAAATAAAAAATTGGAAATGAGGATTTCTATTATGGATACAGTTTTAGCAGGTAAACAGAAAACAGATATCTCCAATAATTTTGTTTTAACTTTATTTTTAACAGGAATTTTTATGGGTGCGTTAGATCATGGAATTGTTGGGCCTGCATTAAGTTCTATTAACGAATTTTTTGGTATTTCAACATCGTGGGGGGTTTGGAGTTTTACAATCTATACATTGTTCTTTTCAGTCAGTATTCCGTTGATGGGGAAAATGTCGGATCGTTTTGGTAGAAAGAAAATATATATGATAGGAATCGCTTTATTTGGTATAGGATCATTAATTGCTTCTTTATCTCCTAACTTTTTTAGTTTTCTGTTAGGTAGAATGATTCAAGCAATTGGTACAGGTGGTATATACCCCATTGTTGGAGCTTTCATTGCAACAAGTTACCCGGATGCAAAAAGAACTAAAATGTTAGGTTTAATAGGTGTAGTTTTTGGGTTAGGTACAATCCTAGGTCCAATCATTGGTGGAATCATTATTGGAACTATGGAATGGCAATGGATTTTCCTAATTAATATACCAATATCTATTCTAGTCTTATTCTTCATGCTTCCTGTAAAGATCCATCAACAGATTATAACTAAACCGATTGATTTTTATGGAATGATTTTTCTTGTAATTATCATTTTTACTATCATGTTAGGGATTACATTAAAGAATATATGGTTGTTATTAATTGGTATTGGGTTGGTAGGGTTTTTTGTAAAGTATGAAAGGAAAACAGTGGACCCTGTTTTAAACATCGAATATTTCAAAAAATTTAATACATTAGTTGTATTAGTACTATCATTGCTTTCTGGTTTTATTATGGCAAGTACAATTAATTTACTACCGTTTTTCATTGAGACTCAATTTTCCCTTAATAAGAGCTATTCGGCACTAAGTGTTATACCCCTTGCAATTGCATCAATGGTTGCATCGTTGTTAGGAGGGTACTTAGGAGGGAAAATAGGTGCAAAAAAAGTGATAGCAATAGGCTTCTCTCTAACCTTAGTCAGTGCTATATTGATTACATTTTCCCAACAATATGAAGTACTTCTTTTGGCTATAACGGTGATTGGATTTGGTATTGGGATTATAATTGGGTCCCCATTAAATGTGATAATGATTCAAAATGTACAACAAAATGAAACCGGTTCAGCTATAGGTTATTTAAGTTTAGCACGTTCAATGGGTTCGACTATGGGACCTACAATTGCAGGGATTCTCATCGCGCTAAGTTCGAATGGCTATATGTATGTAAATATATTAATTGCTTTTCTCTCACTACTAAGCGTTTTAATTATTCTAAGTAAAAAGTAAAACCATTTAGGTAGCGAATTTGACTACCAAATTTTTTGGTCAATTATATAGGGGGGGTGGGTATGTGGAGCCGTAATCAGTTATTATCCATAGCAATAAAAAAATAAAAAGGAGCGTAAAGGAATGAAAATTCTTTTAGTAGGTGCAACTGGTACTATTGGGAGTGCTGTTCGCAACGAATTGACATTGCGGCATGAAATTATTACTGCAGGGCGGAATGGGGCGGACATCTTTGTAGATATTACATCTCCGGAAAGCATTAAAAATATGTATCAGACAGTAGGAAAAGTAGATGCAGTAATTAATACTGCTGGGAATGTTTACTTTGGATCTTTATCAGAACTAACTCTAGAAAATAATGAGATTACTATCCAAAGTAAATTAAAAGGACAAATGAATCTCGTTTTACTTGGGCTTAATCATGTAAATGACAAAGGTAGTTTTACTTTGACAACTGGGATTACAATGGATGACCCTGTAGTGGGCGGAGCTTCTGCTGCAATGGCTTGTGGAGCAATCAGAGCATTTGTTCAATCGGCAGCGATTGATATGCCCCGTGGAATAAGAATAAACAATATAAGCCCTACTGTTTTAGAGGAAGCAATTGAAGAGTATGGTCCTGCTTTTCCCGGAATTGTGCCAGTTTCCGGAAAAAAAGTAGCGCAAGCCTTTAGAAAAAGCGTAGAAGGTGCACAAACAGGTCAGACTTACACACTTTATTGTTAGAACATCATTATTCATGTCGATATTAATCCAATCGCATAAGAATTATAAATATAAGGAGGATAAAAAAATGAAAGAATCTACATTTATAGTTAATGGAATGTCATGTAATGGTTGTGCTAGAAAAATTGAAAACGCGCTTACAGAAACGAAGGGAGTCAAAACCTCTCGAATAGACTTTAGTAAGAGAGAGGCATATGTGCAATATGATGAAACTCAAACGACTTTAGAAGCAATACAAAATGTGGTCATTCAAAAAGGTTATTCAATAGAATAATCAATTCTTAAGTAGTCTGGACTAATGATTTCAATAAAAGATAGGAGAATGTATATGAAAAATAAAATAATGTTAGGAACTAGTTTTTTATTAGCACTTACTATTCTTACTGCATGTGGGGATACTAGTAATTCAGATTCAGAAGGTAGCACACAAAAAGAGGAATCAGAAACTATGGATCATTCAGCTATGGACCATGGAAATATGAATCATTCGTCTAATGGGGAAGTTCCGGAGGGGTTAAAGGCAGCTGAAAACCCAAAATTTGAAGTTGGTAGCCATGCGATTATTAAAACTGATCATATGGAAGGAATGAATGGATCAGAGGCCACAATTGTAGGAGCGTATGATACGACGGTATACACTGTTACCTATACCCCAACAACTGGTGGGGAACAAGTTAAAAACCATAAATGGGTGATCCATGAGGAATTAGAAGGTGTCGATACAGAACCTCTAGAACCTGGTGCAGAAGTAACATTAAATGCTGATCACATGGAGGGTATGAAAGGGGCCACTGCCACGGTTGATTCTGTAGAAAATACAACGGTGTATATGGTGGATTATACTTCCTCTACAGGGGAGAAGGTAACAAATCATAAATGGGTGACTGAGAGTGAGTTATCAAATAAGTAATGAAAATTCCATATAATATTAAACTTTACCATGATATTTTAATATATTAAGGAGTATTTTCATTAATGCTGAAAGAGTGTGTTTTGAACATTTTTTTGTCAATCACACTTTTTCATTTTATTTATCCCGCATTAACGGGCAGTAAGACTCCCACTTCAAGATTTTAGTGAAGCGAAAAAGATAAGTGGGAGATCAACTGCCCGTAAAAGCCCGATTGGTTCAACTAACAATCAGTGGGGGATGAAGAAAACCCCCCACTGATTGAAGTTTCACTTTATTGGGTATTTTGATATCGAAATTTGTTGCTGGAGCTAACAGTAATGTTCTAAAGTCTAGATAAAAAATTATTCATCCTTCATCAGAACCGACAAGAACGGGTGTATGAATAGTAATATCTAAAATTAAATCATTTCAATCCCAATCTCTCATAGATATATGAGGATTTGCAGTATGAAAACCTAAGCTTAGACTTCTATATAGGTAAACACATCGTCTGGAGAGAAGAATCCTCTTAATGTAATCGTGCATGTTCCTGTATCGATTATTGTTCTTGCAATTTCAAACATTGTAACCTCATAAATCCTAAGATTAATCATTAATGCTCTCTACCAGAATACAGGCCTATCTTTGTCCTTATTGAAATAAAAAAACTCCTCATAATCAGGCGGAATGTATATCCAAACCTAACTACAAGGAGCACCTATTGAATCTAGGGTAATCTTCATCGTATTCAGTATTTATTAAGCTTCACTACCATCACAGTAAGAAGCAACTACAGCAGCCATTGCTTTGGCACTGATGATCAGGCTTTTTTCATTAATATCAAATTTCGGATGATGGTGTGGGTATGCTTCACCTGACTCAGGAAGGGCACCTACATAGAAGAAACATCCTGGTACTTTTTCGAGATAATAAGCAAAATCTTCAGAGGGTGGCAGTGGGGGTGTTTCTAAAACTGCTTCCACTTCTGGAATGGATGCTTGTTCTAAAGCTTGACGTACCTGTTCGGTTACTTCTGGATCATTATGTAGAACCGGATAGTCATTGCTATATTCTAAGCTACATTGTACTCCATATGATTTTTCTAATCCTTCTGTAAAGGCGCGTACTTCATTTTCTACGATTTCTCGAGTCTCCGGAGACATTGTTCGAACATCGCCTTCAATTGTTACGGCATCCTTGATTACATTAAATGTACCTTTCCCATCAAAATTTCCAATCGTCACGGAAGCGATATCGAATGGGTTAATTCGGCGGCTCACGATGGTTTGTAAATTCATGACGAATGAACTTGCCGCAATAATCGCATCATTGGCTAGGTGTGGCGATGAGCCGTGTCCACCCCTACCTTGAACAATTAATTTAAAATAGGATCTTCCTGTTTGTGTGTTTCCGCTTCTGTAATAAATCTGACCTGTTTTCATGGTACTCATGACATGTATTCCAATGATTGCATCTACGCCATCCAGCACCCCTGCTTTAATCATACCAATTGCGCCACCTGGAGGAGCTTCTTCTGCTGGCTGATGAATCACTTTAACCGTGCCTTGTAATTGATCTTTAAACTCCGCTAATGTTTCCGCTAATACCAGCATGTATGCGGTATGACCGTCGTGACCACATGCATGCATAACCCCTTCGTTTTTTGAGGCAAAAGGTAATCCAGTTTCTTCTTTGATTGGTAAGGCATCGAAATCAGCACGAATCGCAATTGTTTTTCCGGGTTTTGCGCCTTTAATCATTACAACGACACCACGCTCTCCACCAAAGTTCGTTTCAACCGAATCCACTGGAACTGCATTATAAAAATTACGAATATATTTGGCTGTTTCCTCTTCTTGAAAGGAAAGTTCTGGATGTTCATGGAGATAGCGGCGGATTTCGATAATGCGCTCCTTTTTTTCATCCAATTTATTCATGAGTTTGTCTAATAACATTTGATAATCTCCCTAACTATTATTCACTAACAAGAATGAGGCTGAGACAAAACAAAAATTGATTTCCGTTACGGAGACGCTTTCCGCGGGCGTGGCCTGAGCCTCCTCGTCGCTTTGCTCCTGCGGGGTCTCAAGGCTTACGCTGTTCCCGCAAGAGTCGCTCCTTCACTCCAATCAATTTTTAAAAGTATCCAATTCTTAATAATCGTAAAATGTAATTCATTTAAAAAATCTACTTATGTCCCAACTTCATTCTATTTCTTCATTTGACACAAATTTACATAACTTCTAAGTTTTGAGACTCCTGTTTTGCTTCGCTTGAAGGAGTAGTTTTCGATGTAAGCCCAGCTGCAGCAAAGATTCCTAAAACTGCACAGGCAATGATATACATAAATGCAGATGCATAGATTCCGTTAAATACTTCAATTAAATAGCCCATTACCATTGGTGCTAGGAAGGCGCCAATCATTCCGCCAAGATTAATCATTCCAAACGTAGACCCAATAACGTTCTTTGAGAAGATTTTATGTGGAAGACTAAAAATCGTTGCTACAATTGGTCCGTGGAAAAACATACAGATCGATTGATAAATAATCACTAGTGAAACGGACGGTGCGTTGAATAACAAATAAAGAGATCCAATCATAATAATGAAGCTTACAATAGCGAGATATTTCTCTTTTCCCATTAATAAAGATTTAATAAGCTGTCCACCGATAATCACACCGACAGCCCCAGCCAAAGCAGGAATCGATGTCAGCATACCCATCGACATTAAATCAAGGCCTCTAACATCCACAAGATAAGGAGGCATCCATGAGATGAGGCCCCAAACGACCGTACTTACTCCAAACCACATAATAGCTAACTGCCAGCTTGTAGGAATCTTTAACACGTCTTTAAATGATGATTTTTGAACCGTTTCTTCCTCAACTGTTTCTACTTGCATATTTTGCGGACTTAAATAATACCAAAGTAAGGCTGCAACAAAGAATCCTAATATACCAATTGTAATAAAGAGATTTTGCCAGCCAATCCACACAAGCAACGGGGTAGCAATTAAAGGCGCAATTACTCCTCCAAGTGAATTGGACGACATCATGATTGTTTGGGCACTCGTTCGCTCTTTCTTAGGAAAGACATCCGCTATTGCTTTTGAACTTGCTGCAGGATATCCTCCTTCACCAAGACCGAACATAAAACGAATAACAATCATCGACATAAGAGACCAGGCCATCCCAGTAAAAATCGTAAATAAAGACCAAAATACAATCGCAATAACAATTACCTTTCTAGATCCGAATTTATCGGCAAGCCAACCACCAGGTAATTGCATTAAGGCATAACCAGCAAAAAAACTACTGAGTACAACACCCATTACAGACGGGCTAAGATTAAAATCTTTTGCAATTTCCACAATCCCAACATTCATCGCCATTCGATCAAGATAAGATAAACACCATCCTAAAAACAGCAATGAAAGAATCATATACCTCTTTTTATTATGAACTTGTCCTTTTTCCATAAATACCCTCCCCCTAAAGCTACATACTCACTAACATCAGACGGTATCGTTTTCCATCCAATGTTTAAATAATCGAAAACGAGTGAAATAAACAATTTTCGAGTTAGCTTCACCAACCGGATCCCCCTTTTAGAAAAGTAAGCGTTTTCTATATTCATTATTTAATGAATATTATATAATTTCAGAAATGGGATATAAATGTGTGATTACACAAAGATATAAATAGAGAATTGTTGATTTCAACAATGGAGGTAGCATATATGGAAAAAAAAGAAGCGCTTCTTCAACAATTAAGTAGGGAAAATCAAAAAGCACATGATCATGTAATAAATTTAATGGAAAGTTTTCAAGTAATAAACTCGACTCTCGAATTGGATGAAGTACTAAAAAAAATTATGTATTCTGCGTTAAAGATTGTTGAGACAGCAGAGGCAGGATATATACAAATGTATGATGCACTTTCAGATAAACTGATTGTAAAGACATATGTCGGCTTTAATGAGAACATTAAATCTTTTAAAGTAAATATAGGGGAGTCGATTACAGGGAGAGTTTTCAGAGATGGTTGTATTAAGTTAATTAACACTACAGATGAAATTTATAATAGTATGACCAATTTAAGCAAAGAGAATTTTGACTTTATTACGAAGGCTCATCAAAATAGTCCTAATATTAAATCGATCTTATCTGTCCCCGTATCATTTGGAACGACGCGGATTGGTGTAATGACATTTCATTGCTTTGATATAGAAGATGGTCTAAGTGAAACAGATCTACTTCTCTTGCAAAGTTTCGCTTCCCAAGCAGCTACTGCACTGTATAATGCACAACTTCATACAGAGGTACAGAAAAGCTTAGATGAAGTTACTCATTTATCACAAAAGCTCAAAGAAACGAATGCGCTGTTAGAAAAGCGAACAGAAATTCACACGCACCTCACAAAGTTGTCCGTTCAGAATAAAGGACTAAAAGCCATTATCATAGAAATGAACAAGCTAATGGAAAGAAATGTTGTTTATGCAGATTATCTTGAAGGAAATTACGTTCCACAAACTATGAAACATGTGGCAACTATTCTAGATGACATTTTCTTGCTCTTTGCTAATAAAATTGAGTTTAGTTATGTATCAACCTATGATACAGTTCAGATTGATTGCTATATTTACCCAATTCGGTCAGGCTCCGTATTTTTGGGGTGTCTAATTGTAGAAGGAAGCACCCCTCTGTCACAACTCGATAAACTAATTATCGAACAAGGAGCTCCTATTCTCTCGCTTGAAATTATGAAGCTTAGATCACAGACTGAAATCATGTATAAGAAAACCTATGAAACATACCAACAATTTTTGGAAATAAAAAATCCCCAGCAGGCTGAGATTGCTGCGCAGGAATTAGGAATTTATAATTATAATTATCTCCAAATAGCTTTAATTGAGTTAGATGGAAATGCTGATTTACTTTCCCTTGAGAACGATGCGCTACTCCTTCTAACACATTTAAAAGAGAAGTTAACTGTAGAAAATAGTCTTCTCTTTAGCTACAATAATAAAATTACGATTTTTTCCTCTACGCGAGATGCTGTTGGCGAAGTAGCGATGACAAAATTAATAGACAACAGTATAAAATGGTGGAATGAACGGTTTACAGTAGTAGCGCGGGCAGGGATTAGCACAGGACATTACTATCCTGGACAAGCGAAAGAAAATCATTTAAAAGCAGAAAAAGCCCTCCTTCACTTGAAAAAACAAAAGAAAAAAGGCCTTCTTCATTACAGGGATATTGGAATTAGTACACTTTTTTTACACCATCCGCCTGAAGAAATTAATTCATTTTTACGTGAAACTTTTTCGGTATTATGGACTAATCAGGAAACAAAGGACGAACTATTACATACACTTTTCACATATGTACAGAATAACCGGTCCATGGCTTCTACTGCGAAGGAACTTCATATTCATACAAATACGCTCTATCATCGCATTAAAAAAATTGAAGATATACTAAAGATGGATTTTAACTATTACGAGGATTATCTAAAGGTACAGCTAGCGGTTTATCTTTATAAAACCTTTTTAGTTGATTAACCAAAGTACTCAAATTTTGGAGTGGAAATTTTATGCTTGTATTTTATTGAAAATAAACACTCTACATATTTTCCTTAAAGTGACTTCCTATTATTCGGAAGTTAGATTTGGAGAATACGACTTTTGGTCAAGATCTTAAGCCGTCTCAAGACATTGCTAAAGAGTATAGCTGGTTCTTTAGTTTTCGAAATACGAAATTAGTAAATTATAAAACATTTGGAGCTAGCCAGGATCCAGAAAGTGGTATTTATACGAATAGCTTAGACCTCGCAAAATATGTAGCAACCATGTTAGGTCATCCCAACTATAGAATTTGAAGGTGTTTATAGGTATAACAAAACTGTCTAAAGCTAATTCTGGCTTTTAGACAGTTTCTTGTGTTTTTATTATTCAATTATAAAGATTTTTCGAATTGGATCCTTTTGTTTTTGTCCATTTACTCCAATTGAGTCTACAATGGTAATATAGTAGAGTTCATCTTTTTTGTAGGGAATGTTTGGTATAATGTTCACGGCTTTTCCATCTTTTGAAAGGGATATTTTTATATCTATTTTTTGCCCTAAAGCATCTTGAACAGTAATGTTGTTTAAATTCTCTATTTCGTCAAGGAGTGGAGCTGAAAATTGGACTTTCCATTCCTTCGTTGGCGATGTATCAATGCCGATATCAAAGTAGGAATACGGCTTTTCATTATCAAGGATTACGACTTTTGCTTCTCCTTGTGGAAGCTCTACACCTTTTGAAATTTCTCCTTTTTCACCAATTTGAACAATGAAAAAACCGCCAATCGATTGTATGCTTTCAATCTTAGCTTCGATTAACTCACCAGTTTTGGGATCTTTGACCTTAATTTGAAGCTTCCCATCTTTCATTAAAGTTTTTACTTGTTCGGGCGCTTGGATTATTGGTTCCGGATTAGGTGTAGGATCTGGAATGTTACCTCCACCACCATTATATCCTCCTGACGGTGGATTAGTTGTAAAGTGTACACTTGTTGAAGCACCATATGGAATTTCTCCTTGCGCTTTTATACGGACGAAAACAGTTAAATTTCCTGTAAATGTTGGTTCATTGCTAGGGTCATAAGGTTTCCATGTGCTACCGTTATCTGTTGAGTATTCCATGGTATTATTAGCACCTTGAAATTTGTTATTTATGTCATCTGCAGTTACATTTGGAGCTTCTGGTGGATTATGCGTGAACATCAGAGTTATGTCTTCTCCTGATGGTACTTCTCCAATTGCTTTTACTCGTACTTTCACCTTGTTATTTCCACTTAAATCGGGAGGAATGTTCGAATCATAAGTTGTCCATAACCCTGTTCCAATTTGGTATTCCATTGTTTCATTAATACCAATAATGATATTAGAAGTATCATCCGCTGATACTGATGGTTTCGCAGGAGGTCGTTTAACTGTTATGGAATAAGTTTTAGTACTTGAATCCTCAGCTGTCACCACTATTATTATGATATTACTTCCTATATTCAGATTAATAATGTCACTTGAATTACTATTTTCGACTATTGTTCCGTTTACTGTCACAGTCGCTTTATTATCTTCTAAAGTAGGTGTTACCTTAATCCACGAAACATCATTCGATACGCTTGCTGTATAATTGCTTAATGCTGATGAAAATGCAGGATCTAATGTTCCATTGCTTAAACTAATTTCATTTAAGTTAGTATTACTTGAAGGTATTTTCAATACAATCTTGTTACTAATCACAAAAGTATTCCCTACTGCATCTTTTAATTTGACATAAACAGTCTTTTCACCATCTCCATTTTCTAATGTCCATGGTTTTGTTACGGCTACATTTTCCCATTCAGACCATGTTCCATTGTCATTAGAAAACTGCATTTGTACATCACCGCTTCCACCCGTATCAGATTGGGTAATATTTAACGTAACATTGGAACTAGCCGTGAAGGATGCCCCATCATTGATTGTCAAAGATCCTGTCGGAGGTGTGGAATCGACATTAATTGTATTTGATATAACAGGAGTTTCATTACCAGCAGCATCTTTTAATTTGACATAAACAGTCTTTTCACCATCTCCATTTTCTAATGTCCATGGTTTTGTTAGTGAAGCATTTTCCCATTCAGACCATGTTCCATTGTCATTAGAAAACTGCATTTGTACGTCGTCGCTTCCACCCGTATCAGATTGGGTAATATTTAACGTAACATTGGAACTAGCCGTGAAGGATGCCCCATCATTGATTGTCAAAGATCCTGTCGGAGGTGTGGAATCGACATTAATTGTATTTGATATAACAGGAGTTTCATTACCAGCAGCATCTCTAAATTTGACAAAAACAGTCTTTTGACCATCGCCGCTTGTTAATGTCCATGATTTCGTTAGTGAAGCATTTTCCCATCCAGACCATGTTCCATTGTCATTGGAAAACTGCATTTGTACGTCACCGCTTCCACCCGTATCAGATTGGCTTATCTTTAAAGTAACATTGTAGCTAGTCGTGAAGGATGCTCCATCGTTAATTGTCAAAGAGCCTGTTGGAGGTGTTGTATCTAAGAATATGTGCTCATAATTTGAATAATTGGTATTATTTGTCCAACTACCATAAGCATTAACTTCTCTTAAACTAGCCCAAACTGCATTAATTGGTATCAAATTTCCCTGTAAAATTGACGTTCCATCAAGAGAATAGTTAAAATTCTGATTAGTACTATAAATATAATCACCTAGATCTAGTTTAGTCGCAGTTACCCAATCAGCGTCAGTGGGAATATCATTTTTATTAGTCACTGTCGATAGCGTATTATTTTTTTTATAGACATATTCTTGAACTTCTAACCTAGTTGGTGGCATGTTTGGATTGATAGCATATTGATATTGATATGCTGTTACTGCAACCCATCTTGCCTTTCCCGGGATAGTAGAACTAATCCCCTTGCTTATTCCATCCTGACTTGAAATAAACTCAACAGCTGTATAATTACCATTGAATATAGAGAAAGAAGTCAAAATTTTAGCATTTGTTGTAGTTTCTGCCTTAATGTTTCCTACTCCATTGAAAAGAAAGAAAAAGAATATAAAAATTACCATTACTACATTTTCATTTTTAACAAAAATCTTCATAATTTTCCTCCATTATACTAATTATAAGAATCTAATATCATATCATTATAAAACTATTAAGTTAAATCTAAGTTAAAATATTAAAAAAGATATTATATCTAGGCATTTAAGTTTTGAATGCAGCCAGTGAATTTATATTAACCTATAATATCGGGGAGCATAAAGAAAATAAAGTTGTCTTAACGAATGATGAAACAGTGGATGATGAATATTGTGTATTAGGAGCAATCACACAGGTCTTCATCATCCGCAGATGACATTAAAAGAAATTACCTGAAGGAGCATATTATTATAAAAGCCTCAGTATTGCATACAGAAGGGAGAATAGAGAGAATGAGCATGATAAAAAGCATGAAATTCTAAAATGAAAATTTTCCGCTTGTATTTTATTGAAAATAAACACTCTACATATTTTCCTTAAAGTGACTTCTCATTATCCGGAAGGCACTTTTTTTTATGACTTTTTTCATCTAATTTTGGTAAGAAACGAAGCCAAAAATTCATGTGAAAGAGGCGATCAAAGATGAATGAAGTTGTTGGAAATAGGCAGATATGGTGGAGAAGATTTGTGTTCCTTTTAACGATCGTACTTTGTATTAGTTCATTGACTAGTCAAGTTTCGGCTAATACGGATGAAGTGTCGAAGGAAACACTCAAAAAAGTAAAGACTTATGTAGAAGAGCAATTTGAACGAGCTGGAATTGTTGGTGGTTCCTATGCAATTGTCGCAAACAATGAAGTGATTGATGCGAGCGGAATCGGTTACAGTGATTTGAAAGGGGAAAAAGAGGCAACTGCCCAAACGATCTATGCAATTGCATCGGTTACCAAGGCGTTTACTGCAACTGCGATTTTAACATTGCATGAACAAGGGAAATTAAATCTACAGGATCCGGTACAAAACTATTTACCTTGGTTTACTTATAAGGATCAGGAAAAGTCAAAAGAAGTAACGATCGAACATTTATTAACCCATTCAGCAGGTGTCGATCGATTTAAAGCAGACGGAGCAATTTTTGAAGATGAAAAGAATAATCGAAATTCATTGGAAAACTCAATAAGAGCATTAAGTACAGTTGAAATGACTTCAAACCCCGGTGAGAAGGGCGAATACTGTAATTCTTGTTATAACATACTTGGTTTAATTATTGAAAACGTAACGGGTATGAGCTATTACGATTATATGAGAACGAATGTATTTCAAGTGTTAGGTTTGGAGAATATGGCTTTTGGTCAAGATCTTAAGCCGTCTCAAGACATTGCTAAAGAGTATAGTTGGTTCTTTGGTTTTCGAAATACGAGATTAATAAATTATGAAACATTTGGAGTTAGTCAGGATCCAGAAGGTGGTATTTATACGAATAGCTTAGACCTCGCAAAATATGTAGCAGCCACTTTAGGTCCATCGCCTTTATTAAGTGAGAACACTTTAGAAATGTCTTATGAAGGTGTGGTTCCAACCGAGCATAAGGGTTGGGAGTATACAATTGGAGGATTTGAAGTGAGTAATTCTGATCAAACAATCCTTTACAAAGGCGGAGATGGTATTGGATCGTCTAGTGCGATTATGATGCTTCCAGAAGAGAACATAGGTGTTGTGCTGATAATTGGTGAGTCTAATTCAGAATCAAAACAAGAAATCGCGATGGGGATGATTCAAATTCTTCTCGGGCATGAGCCGTTAGAATCCGAATATGCACCGCCACTATTTAAGATAGTAGGTTTAGCAATTTTATTTATCCTCATCGTAAGTTTCATTGTCTTAGCCTTTTCAGTGAGATCCATAAGGAAAAGAAGATCAATCAAATATCGCTGGTTGCGGATTTTCTATAGTTTCATATGTTTCATTCTTATCGTTTTAATTGGATTTTTATTGCTAAAGGTAAGGCCAACTCAAATCGGTTTTTACGGGTATCCATATGATCTTGCCATTGGTTTAATTAGTATGGAATTTATGTTATTACTAATTTTTATGTGTAACTGTTATGTTAGCACCTTTAGTAAAAAAACAAAGCCTCCAATTATATAATTGGAAGCTTTTTTATACTTATGATAAGACTTTCGTATTGTGAACAATCATGGATGGCTCTTTTTTTTCATAAAATATCGTTGTTAATAAGATGGTGATTATCATATATAAACCAATAAATAGCAAATTAAACAATCCCAAATCCCCGTCAAATTTTAATATAGCAATATCACTACTTCCAACAAGATGAGATGTGGAAAAATTAAAAATTAAATGAGCGAATGTACAAGGAAGTAAAGAACCGCTTTTTAAATAAACATTGAGCATTACACAGCTCATTATCATTAATAATACAATGCTTATTGGATCCAAACCTTTAAAAATATGAAAGACCATGAAAATTAAACTCGTTATTACATACAATTTCTTCATTGAAAGAAAGCTTAAATTGGCTACAAAATATCCTCTAAATAATATTTCCTCATAAAAAGCGGCAACAAACCATGCAACAAATACCATTATAATAGAAAGATAAAAACTTACCTCTGAGAATGCCTCACTATTCCAATGCGCGGATACGATCTCTAAACTTGATGCAAGCACACCCATAATCAAAACAAGTAAAATGGTGCTTGCAATCGATACAAACGAGAACAATAAATCTTTTCTTTTAAATTGGAAGCCTAGTGAGCGAATTTGTTTGCGATCCACTAATTTATAAAAAAGTAAGGTAGCCAGAGCTGGGATACCGCTTACGACAATACCGGCTAAGGCAAACATTTTAAGATCCGGAGTTGTAATGTACTTAAATAAACCTAGTGGGAAAAGCAATAAATAATTTAGCATAAAATTAATCACACAAATGCTGACAATGCGCATTAATCCAATTTTCATTTTACATCCATCCTTTATTCATTTGGTAGTTCTCAGTTTATAGGTGAAAAGTCAGAGGAGTAAGTGTCGTATGGATAAAGGGAAGTCATATTTTAAATGTATTTTTTTCCAAAAGTCACTTTATCATATGACTATTTTTGTGTAGATTGAAGATAGATTAGTTGAAAGAAGTGAAAACATGCAGGTCGCTTTAGATAAGAGAACTTGGAATTGGTTGGACACGTTTCTATTTTTCATGCGTACGTTATGGATTTACTATAATGCGAGTTGGGTTATAGAGAACATGGATGATTATCAGAGTAAATGGTTAATTTTTCTTTGGTTTATGATCATTTATTTGATTCCCCTGCTATTTTATCGCCCGGGATATATAAAACTTGTAAGCTTCTTTATTGTCGAAGCTGTTCTAACAGGTAGTATGTTTTTTTACATGATGAAGCAATTTCAAATTATTGGAGCTTATGATTTCTTATATTTGCCTCTTATTATGATCGCCTATGTTTGCCAAGTTCGTCCATATTTATGGATTGGTATGGTCACTAGTGTCTTTATTTTCCTTACTGGTACATGGTTAGGAAATCAATTCACAGAAAACTTTTTACAAATAATGATTAATACTTCTCTTTTTTATATGATGGGGTTCTGCTTAGGTAGGGTAACGGTCATAAATAATAAAAATAAAGAGTTGATTGAATCGATTCAAGAAAAAAATAAAGCATTAGAACAATATTCCAAGCGAATAGAAGAGCTGACGATTATGGAAGAGCGAAATCGGGTTTCCCAGGATCTTCATGATACAGTGGGCCATATTTTTACTTCCGTCATTACAAGTTTAGATGCGCTGCCGTTTGTTATGAAAGTAGATCAAGAAGAAGCGGAGAATAGCATTAAGGAAATTGTCAATCTTGCTCGCAATGGGTTAGGAGATGTCCGAAAAACAATTCATCAAATATCACCGTCTGAAAATCGCGTGCCCTTATCCCAATCTTTTTACCAAGTGATTGGGGAATTCATGAAACATACCCGAATAAATGTCGATTTTGAAATTGAGGGAACTGAAAGAGAAATAGGAGAGCGGATTAAATTCACGTTCATTCGCTGTTTGCAAGAAGGGTTAACGAACGCAATCAATCATGGGAGGGCAACACAAATTTTGGTGACCATAACCTTTGAGGAGGAGTCCCTTCTATTACAAATAAAAGATAATGGAATCGGCATGGATTCTCTAAATTTAGGGTTCGGTTTACAAGGAATGAAGGACCGAATTACAGCGTTAAATGGTACGGTGGTCATTGAATCAGAAAGGAATAAAGGGACAGAACTACGATGTTCAATCCCTCTAGCAAAGGAAGTAGTGTGTAATGATTAATGCAATGATCGTAGAAGATCAAGAATTAATAAGAAAAAGTTTGAAAATCGTTTTGGAAAGCATTTCGGATATTCGAATTATTGGAATGGCGGCAAATGGAGAAGAAGCCATTCAACTATGTGAATGGGACAATCCTGACATTGTGTTAATGGATATTCAAATGCCAGTAATGGACGGAGTAAAAGCAACAGAAGTAATAAAAAGTCAAATGCCGCATATAAAGGTCATTATCTTAACAACTTTCCAAGATATTACACACGTCATGAATGCTTTGAATGCAGGTGCAGAAGGGTATATTTTAAAAGCAGTGGATCCTCAGTTTTTAGTTGATGGAATTAAAATGGTTTATCATGGCGGGTCATTAATTCCACAAGAGCTAGCAAAAGAAGTGTTCCAGTCAATCCACCATAGTCAGGTAAAAGATACAATAGAGCATACCTCAAATGAAAATGCCTATGATTTAAATCAACAGGAATTAAAAGTTTTAAAATTTTTAGCACAAGGTCTTTCCAATAAGGCGATTTCCGAGAGAATGTTTTTATCTTTAGGTACTGTCAAAAACTATATTTCTAATATTTATTCCAAATTAAACGTAAAAAATCGTTCTTCAGCGATTACGAAAGCAATTGAGGAAAGTATTATTAAGGATAAATAGTGGGGGAAATTCAATTGAAAACGATTCAAAAGATGTATGATCATTTACATTGGGCAAATCAGCGTATTCTTGAAGCATTAGAAAGTAGTAAAGATGAGGAGGTCATTCGTTTATTTTCTCATATATTATTTGCCGAAAAAGTATGGCTGACGCGATTACAAGGAGTGGATAGTTCACATTTGCCTATTTGGTCAGATATCGGTTTAGAAGGCTGTGCGGAACTTGTGAAACAGAATGAAGAGGGTTTAACAACATTTCTTAAGGAAGCAAATCTGGATAAAATAATATGTTACAAAAATAGTAAGGGCACACAGTTTGAGAATTCCGTACGTGATGTTTTAACCCATGTAGCCTTACATGGACAATATCATCGAGGACAAATTAACTCACGACTTCGAGCAAGTGGAAGTGAACCGGTGAATGTTGATTTTATTACATTTGTGAGATAGTTGCTTTCATAAACGCTTAGAACCAGATGGACATTTGTAGGAAGTGGTTTGGAGTCGAGCATGGAAAATTGAATAAGTTGAAATTGTGTAAAATATGAACCTTCCAATCAAAGTTCGAGATGGAAGGTTCATATTTTATATATGTAATTATCGAGTATGGGTATTGTTGGCTATTCTCTAAGGGAAATCTTATTGGAATATTTTCGGCTACTAATTTTATTTAAAATCTGCAAGTTATACTTTTTAAATAGGAAATACATAATAAAGTAACTTAAGAGGGAGGAGATCAGGATATTGATCGCTGCTCCCGTTAGAAATAAGAAGCCACTAGAATGAAAGCCATCCACTACTCCTTCAACGGTATGTTGAATTGCATCTATGTATACAACTTCTTCAGGTTCATCGATTTTAGTATGTCGATTTAATAGAAAGCTTCCCACCTGATAATTTAATATGAACAGCAGTGGCCAAATCAGTGTTCCAATAATCCCACCTATAAAGGCTGCAACTGTGTTCGCTTTCACTAGTTTAGCTAGACCCACTGACAGGAGAGGGCCTACCCCAAATGTAGGCAGCCAGTTTGGTATTAGCCCTATCGAAAGACCCAATGCTACTTGATGTGGGCTTGATTTCAATCGAAATAGGCGAATTAGATAATATTTTATTTTACGTTTTAGTTTCATCCGTTCCCCCCCTTTACTCTACAACTTAAAATATGCTACGTGTTTTAATGGAAATGGGTTTTAATTCTACTATCGATTTTTTATCTTTTTTAGTAATTGATAGCATAAGTAGAAGATATAAGTTGGTACTGCAAAATAAAGTAGATAAGGAAACTTTCCATAAGTTCCTTTATAAATAACGAATAATAAACAACCAAAAAAGATCGTAACAATTGTGCCGTACTTCGGTAATGGCACTTCTTTTAAGCTAGGAATTCGAAGCTTACTAACCATTAAAAAGCAAAGCGCTGTAAAGATTACGGCGATCACAATATTAGGAATGTGATAATTAAATAATGTAAGTACTGCTAAAATTCCACCTGCTGCCGTAATGGGTACACCAACAAAATAATTTATAGATGTTTTATTCGAGCTTATATTAAATCTTGCCAATCGAAATGCCCCGAACAATGGGAATAGTCCAGCAATCGCCATGCCGAGTAATCCAAATTGATAAAAATAAGTATAATAAATTAGAAAAGATGGAGCGACGCCGAATGTAACAATGTCTGCTAATGAATCTAGTTCTTTTCCTAAAGTACTATCAGCGTTTAAAATTCTAGCTAATCTTCCGTCCATACTGTCTAGCATCATCCCAATGATAATTAAAATCGCGGCATTTTTAAAATGACCATTTGCAGCAAATCCAATGGAAAGAAAACCGCAATACAGATTACCTAAAGTTATTAGATTCGGGATACTTTTCTTAAAGCGCAAATTCGATCACCTACTATTTATATTTATGAGTATCAAACAGATTGTATTTCATTTTCTATTTGATGGATATTTAGGACTATTGAGTGTTTGATTTTATCACTTAACTCATCTTGTGTCGAGATAAACAAGAAAATAGCATATTGTTTGCATTTGACATTTAGCAATTAAAATAGCATAGATCTAAAAGTCACAACCTATATCATTTCTAGAAATTCATGTTATGATAATTCAAATCTAGTTGGAAAATTTAAGTTTTTTCTAGAAAGGTAGAGTAGATTATGGTGCAAAAAAATCGTGAAGAAGTGCTGGATGTCGAAACGACTTCGGTACAAAGCGATATTCTTTCTTCAGAAAAACAGAAAGCGTTATATAAGCGGACGTTATTCGTTGTGAGTGTTTCGCAAATTTTTGGTGGTGCGGGACTAGCAGCGGGTGTTACAGTGGGGGCACTGATTGCTCAACAAATGCTTGGGACGGATGCTTATGCGGGCGTTCCTACAGCTTTATTTACGTTAGGGTCAGCAGGGGCAGCATTAATGGTTGGGCGACTTTCGCAAAGGTTTGGTCGCCGAATCGGACTAACAACAGGTTTTCTAATCGGTGGGCTTGGCGCAATAGGTGTGATCATGGCCGCCATCGTAAATAGTATTTTCTTATTATTTCTATCCCTACTTATTTATGGTGCAGGAACAGCCACAAATTTACAAGCTCGTTATGCAGGGACGGACTTAGCGAATAGTAAACAGCGCGCAACAGCGATTAGTACTACAATGGTCTTTACAACATTTGGTGCCGTTGCAGGTCCTAATTTAGTGAATGTGATGGGGAATTTTGCTCTTTCTATCGGTGTTCCATCACTCGCAGGCCCATTCATTTTAGCCGCAACCGCATATATTTTAGCAGGTGTTGTTCTTTTCATCATGCTTCGTCCAGATCCGTTGGTGATCGCTAGAATGATCGAGGCAACGAACCCACAGACTAGTAGTAACGTAGATTTGCCAACAACTGAAAAAATACAAAACAAAAGAGGCGTAATCGTTGGGGCTACGATTATGGTTCTTACTCAGATTGTTATGGTAGCCATTATGACCATGACACCTGTTCATATGAGACATCACGGGCATGACTTGGGCGCAATAGGTCTAGTCATTGGGTTTCATATAGGTGCTATGTATCTTCCTTCCTTAGTGACAGGCATCCTTGTTGATAAGTTAGGGCGTACCGCGATGGCGATTGCTTCTGGAACGACATTGCTTCTAGCAGGTTTAACCGCCGCATTTGCATCAGGCGATTCGATGGTGTTTCTAGTAATTGCGCTTTCTTTACTAGGATTAGGGTGGAATTTTGGGTTGATCAGTGGGACAGCGCTTATTGTGGATTCAACGGACATTTCTACACGAGCGAAAACTCAAGGAACTGTAGATGTTTTGATTGCATTGTCGGGGGCTGCTGGTGGCGTATTATCTGGAATGGTTGTAGCAGGGTCAAGCTATTTAACGTTATCATTAATTGGCGGGCTTTTATCCTTATTCCTCATTCCAGTTATGTTATGGTCGCGTGGAGGTAAAAAATAAGCATCTATCAATTGAACGAAGCGATTACAGAAGTTCAGTGGAAACTGAAAATCTGTGATCGCTCTTTTTATGACTTTCTTTGGGAATCTTTTCTCAATCTTCCTCCATAAAATCTACAACAAACATCCATAAAATTACATAGTATACCCCATGAATTTGTTATGATTACAATACGGAAGATTTCTGTATCTTTCAGAAGTTGTAAGTTTGCTATATAAAAGGGGAGAGAGTTTAATGACAACAGTACAAATGAAAGCACATTATCCAACAAATAATGAAAGGGGTTTCACAAAGCCAGATATTTTATTTTTTGCGAATATTCATTTTTCCTTGGAGCATTTATTAAAGGAGCTTCCGCAAGAGGCGATTTTATTATTTCATTCGCTTATTGAACAATTTGAGGAAAGGGACCCTAACTTTTTTGAAACATTAAATGATCGTAAAAAATGGGAAACTGCACTCAAAAAGTATTCGCATCTTAAGTTGAAACCATCACAGTTTACGAAAGTTTTTGACGAGGTTTGTACATTTTTTTCAAAGAAAAGCAGTAATCACTTTATCTATGAAATAGCAGATTATTTTAGAATAGCAACATATGAAACGGAAGGTAAAGCGAGTTGGTTTTCATTTGATAATTATGACGGCGAATCCATTCCATTTACGTCAGAACGGATTGATAGTAACGATGGCATTCAATTTCATGATGTAAATGGAGAGAAAAAGAGCATTTCTCCTCATGTATTAATGGTCATTCGTTTACTTGATGATGAAGCAATGAAGCGTTTAGAAATATTTAAAATAAAAGCGAAATTGGATGAAACGATTCCTGAGCATATTCAACTATTACTGGCGACATGTTTAGATGATGAGAGAACGAATGCATTTATGAAAGTGTTGACGAATCCTCTTGCTACTTCTATACAGGCGGTCATTTCGTATTATAAATTATTCCGATTTTTAGAAGATGCGTACACGAGTGAGCAGGATGAAGAGATTGAATATAACATATCGACCTACTATGCTCAATTAAGACAACAATTTTATCGCATCGTATCGAGCAATTATTTATTATATGTTTCGAGTAAACGTGAACGCGATGAAAAATCAGCAGCATCCAACAAAGCGAAATTAGAGGAAACAGTTGAGAAGTTAGAGAAGCAAAAAGAACTCAATAAAGAACTAAAAAAGCAACAAGCAGAGTTGAAAAAACAGCAAAAAGAGATAAAAGCGCCACCAAAGCAAATTATGGAGCAACTAAGCAATCCTGAACTAGAACAATTGACAGAAAATCTTAAAAGCCTTCATTTAAGATATAAACGGTTAGAGCAAGAAAAATCACGTGATGAGTCTAGACTGGATCAAGAAATTAAGAAATTAAAACAAGACAATAGCACGCTACAGAAAAAATTGCAGCCACTATTAAAGATTACAGAGCAACCTAAAATTGAAACGATTCCACAGTGGTTGGAGCTAGGTCGAGAGCTTATTCAAAATATAAACGAAGTAGAAGAACAGCAAATTCGTGAATTTTTTGAGTTTTTCCTCATAGTTTGTGAAGAACAAAAAGCACTAAGACCAAAGCAAGAGCTCGCTAGTAATTTATTTGGTTATGTTTCTGTTTCAAAGGAAGGTCATTATATCCATTTAGGAGATGGCAAGGAGGAACGGATTTCTGGTATTCCAGTGCACATTTATTTGGCGGATGGGCAATTTGTTCAAGTAACATCCGATTTTCAATATGTGCAAGATTATCCGGATTTTTTAGATGGTTCATTACACGGACAAGCTTTCAATTTTAGTGTAGTTAAAATGAAAGATGACCTGCCGTATGTTTATAGTAATGGGACACTGAAGGCGATTACGCATGAGCCGTCTATTCAGCTACGTGATGGACAAATTGTATCGTTTAATAGTGAGAACGAGCTCATTCGTTTTTATAAGAAGCAACGACTGCAGTTAGATTTATTCGAGGAGTCGATAAAGTTAAAAAAGCATGAGCCGTATTTTGTGCAGAAGGTGTTGCCGACGGGGGCAGTCGTAACGAACGCTTTTACGAAAGAGGAAAGCTTTATAACCTTTAGTAATGCAGAAGAGTTGCAGGATGGGCAATTGATTACGACGATTGATCACAATATCATTCGCACTTTTTCTGGAGCATTTTATAAATTATCCAGTTTCTATGGTCGTTCCGAACTAGTATCGGTTTGTGAAAATGATGATGTATGTTTTGGTAAAAAGCTTAGCCGGGAAATTGTGATCATCAAAAATATTCCGTCACACGTGACAATTTCAGTTGGTGATACAATACGAATTGATGAGTGGCACAACTATTTAGAACTAGTAAAATCAGAAGTAATCGAGGAAGAAACGTTAGAGAAACGACTTTCTAGACGGTCTGCTTCGACAAATAAGGAAACGATTACACCTGTAGCACACCCAGAAATCAAAAGTTCGGGTTTAATTGTAGGAAATCCTGCATTTTTTGAAAACTACGGGCAGCAGTTTAATCAGTATGGTTATGACATTGAGGGAATGGATGGATATGAAAGCTTTAGTCGAATTAAGCATGCAGCAAAAGATAAAGACTTTATCGTAGTTTGTACAGGCTTTATATCACATGACAATATGTATGCAATTAAAGATACTTTTCCGTCCAATCAAGTCATTTATACAGAACGCGACGGTGCTACACAAATTGCCCTTAAATTAAAAAGTTCGAATTTCTAAAATCTTATAACTAAACTACAACGAAATTTCATTTGAGGAAATGAATCAAATGAGTTACACGTTGGCAAGCTTGGCCAAATAATGGATGATTATTAAAACCATATCTTTTGCAAAAAAGTATGAATATGCTACCATCTAAACCATAGCAATTCAGAATGATTTAAGAGAGGTTAAATGGATGACACATATTCCACTTATTGTTGATGGGGATTGGTTAGAGGCACGTCTTGGGGATAAAAATTTACGCCTTATTGATGCAACGACGTTTTTAAAAATTCCAGAGGGTGAAGGGTTTCCGGAGCTTTGGTCTGGATTTGAAGCATACAAGGAGGAGCATATTCCAGGCGCAGCTTATGCAGACCTTTTAAAAGATTTCACAGACCCAAATGGCAAAGCACCCTTTACCATTGCTACACGCGAGCAATTTTTAAAAGCGGTTGAATCACTTGGAATAACAGAGGATACGTATGTCGTAATTTACGATCGTGGTCCGCTTGTGAATGTAGATATTTTAGCATCGGATTGGTCAGCGCGGTTACGTTGGCAGTTAAAATATGAAGGCTTTGACAATGTTGCCGTATTAGACGGCGGCTTCCGTAAGTGGAAACTGGATGGGCGTCCAACAGAGTCTGGGGTTTCTGAATATTCGCCTGCTCCATTCCCAGGTCAGCGTCGCGAACATTTAATCGTTTCAAAAGAAGATGTGAAAGCGGCATTAGGTAAGGAAGACATTATATTAATTAATAGTCTGTCAGAGGCTGATTTCCGCGGCGAAACGACAACGTACCCACGCCCTGGTCATATTCCAGGGAGTAAGCATGCCTTTTTCGGCTCACACTCAAATCCTGAAACACGATTACTTTTCGATGATGAAACGCTCCGTGCAACTTTCGAAAAGTTAGGTGCTTTAGATCCGAACAAAAAGGTCATTACCTATTGTGGTGGCGGGATTGCAGCAACGTGGAATGCCCTTTTATTAAACAAACTTGGACAAGAAAATGTGGCGGTATATGATGGCTCTATGAATGAATGGGCCAGTGACGAAAGCTGTCCATTAGTAACCCTAGTGTAATGAATAGCTGTAGGGGGACATCCGAAAAGTCATTTTTGGATGTCTCTTTCTTTTTAAAAGATTTTACACATCTCAAGAGTATGGTTTACCTGAGTGAAAATAGCTAATTATTTGACGTTATTATTGGAAAAGTAGAAATTTATGTTAATTTCCTATCAATATTTCATTTGATCTTTTTATGAACAAAAATGCTAGCTTAGTATTGCTTTTTTATCTTTTAAAATGCTTTCATCCTTAATTGATATTAAATTGAAAAAAGTGAATACAAGGAAATTTCAGAAAATTTGTTGCGCGCACTTTTTATAAATGTTAAATTACTAAATATATTTATGAAGTCTAAACTTCAAATGAATAAAAAATAAAGTGGGGGCTTCTTAAACTGTATGGGAACGATTAAAGAACGAGTTGAACAACATTATAATTCGATCACGAAGTCTCAGCAAAAGGTGGCGAACTTTGTATTAAATAATCCAACTTATGTAGGCGTTCATTCGGCTGCAGAAGTAGGAAAGCTCGCCGGTACAAGTGAGACGACTGTTATTCGTTTTTGCTATGCGATTGGATTAAATGGTTATGCCCAGTTACAAAAGGAACTAACAATGTATTTATTTGAGCACAACACGAATAGTACATTAGGCAATTATGTTTCATCAAAAGAAGAGCTTTTTAAGGAAAAACAGCTTTGTGAAAAAGTGATGGGGCAAACTAGTAATCAAATTGTCAGAATTGCTGAAAAAATTGATCCTAACCAATTTCATGAAACAACGAAAAAATTTCATGAAGCAAAAAGCATCTATTTAATTGGAGAAGGGGCATCAAGTTTTGCAGCGCAATGGTTTCAGTTTACATTAAATATGCTTCGTCCCAATGTGAAGCTAGTTCAAACAGAAACGGGCATGCTGATTCGCACACTACAAGAAGTAGACGAAACATCTATTGTGATTGTTATTTCATTGCATCGCTATTATAAAGAACCGATTCAAATCGCTGAAGAATTTGTAAAGCGCGGTGTTTATACAGTTGCGATTACCGATTCAAATGTCGCACCAATTCATGCATTTGCAAATGAAGCCTTTATATTACAGCAACCTGAATTATCGACAATTGATATGATGCCTGCACTAATTGCATTTTTAAATACACTTGTCGTTGGGATTATGTCTCATGATGTGGAGTACTATAATCAGCAACGTGTAAAATATGATGATTTCCAAAATAGTTTTATTGCAAATCGATGGAGTTGATTGAAATGGCAGAACAACAATTAACAGAGCGTATGCAACAGGTGTTTACGTATTTACATACAAATCCAGAAATAAGCTGGGAAGAGATAAATACCACGGCCTACTTAGAAAATTTTCTTAAGGAACAAGGATTGACGCCCCATACATTCGAGGATATGACAGGTCTTTACGTTGATATTGGTCAAGGGGTGCCTAAAGTTGGATTCCGTACAGATATCGATGCATTATGGCAAGAAGTCGATGGAGAGTTTAAAGCAAATCACTCCTGTGGACATGATGGACATATGACCATGGCAATTGGTGTTGCACTACTATTAAACGAACAGAAGGATTCATTGCCAGGTGCTGTTCGCCTAATTTTTCAGCCAGCTGAAGAGAAAGCTGGAGGGGCAATGGCCATTGCCGAAAAAGGTGTAGTCGATTCATTACAATATTTATTTGGTGTGCATGTTCGTCCACTTGTTGAACTCCCGGATGGTGCACATTCACCAGCACTCTATCACGGCGCGGCAAAGCTCTATACAGGTACGATTACCGGAGTAGATGCGCATGGTGCAAGACCTGAGCAAGGAATTAATGCGATTGAGGTTGCGGCTGCTTTAGTTGATGCGCTAAAACGTATTTGGATTAGTCCAACAGAGTCCGGTTCAATTAAAATGACACAGCTTCAAGCAGGTGGTACATCGACGAATATTATTCCAGGTTCTGCCACTTTTAGTATTGATACTCGTGCACAAACGAACGCAACAATGGACGCCTTAACGTTAGGGTTTGAGAGGGCAGTTGAAGCGGTCAGCACATTATACGGTGCAACGATTACAGCAAATGTTGATGTTCATATTGTAGCTGCTCAAGTTGATGATGATGCAAAAGCCATAATGAAGCAGGCAATTATTGAAACGATTGGTGAAGAACATTGTGCTGCAGATGTGATTACACCTGGTGGAGAGGACTTTCATTTTTATTCCTATGCCAACCCACACTTAAAAACGACAATGCTTGGTCTTGGATGTGGCGTAACACCAGGGCTTCATCATCCACAAATGACATTTAACCGACAACAATTACCTGTCGGGGCACAGATTATTACAAAAGCGCTCCTTATTGCATTACAGCACGTAGAAAGAAGAGATTAAGCATGATAGAAATCAAAGAATTAACAACATTAGAAGAAATGGAGCAGGTACAACAACTTGAAAAGCATGTTTGGGGTATCGATCCAATTCCTGTCCATCAAACGTTAACGGCAGTAAAAAATGGTGGAATTATGGTTGGAGCCTATGATGGGAATAAGCTTGTTGGGTTTAGTTATGGTTTTGCAGGATACAAAAACGGCAAAGCATATTTATGTTCACATATGCTTGGGATTGATGAAACATATCGTTCAAAGCAAATAGGCGAACAGCTAAAACACGCGCAACGCACCATTGCTATTAAGAAGGGTTATGATGTCATGCAGTGGACATATGACCCACTTGAAACACGTAACGGTTATTTAAATCTCACAAAGCTGAACGGCATTTGTCATACATATATTGAAAATTGCTATGGGGAAATGCAAGACGGTTTTAATAAAGGCTTACCATCAGATCGTTTTGAAGTTCATTGGTATTTAAAGAGCGAGTACGTGGAAAAGCAAATTGATCCGATCATTGAAAATCCACAACCACTTGGAGAGCTCATCTTTGACGAAGCTGGTTTACCACTATTAAAAATTGCGTCACTTGAAAGTCTAACAGCAAAAGTCTATTCACTACCTGTTCCTTTAGATTTTCAAAGTTTAAAAGCAACAAGTCAAGAACATGCAATGCAGTGGCGAATGGAATCGCGTAAAGTATTCGAATCCGTATTTGCAGCAGGCTATACCGCAGTCCGAATTCAAAAGAACGAGCAATGGAATAACTATATTTTTGTAAAAAAAGATTCATTGGCACTTGGAGGGAACTAACATGAAAATCACTGAAATCACAATTCGTCACTTACAAATGAAATTAAAAGCACCGTTCACAACAAGTTTCGGTACATTTACAAATAAAGATTTTTTACTTTTAGAAGCAAAAGATGAAGACGGGACAATTGGTTGGGGAGAATCCGTAGCCTTTCACTCACCTTGGTATAATGAAGAAACTTTAAAAACGAACTGGCACATGCTTGAGGATTTTTTAATTCCACTTATTTTAAATAAAGAAATCGCTCATCCAGATGAGGTCAATGAAATTTTCGAGCCAATTCGCAAAAACAATATGGCGAAATCAACAATTGAAGGTGCTGTTTGGGACATTTACGCACAGCAAACAAATCAATCGTTAGCATCTGCACTTGGCGGTAAAAAAGACAAGATTGAAGTGGGAATTAGTATTGGTATTCAAAAAAGCATTAATGATTTAGTAGCCTTAGTTGATGAGTATGTAAAAGAAGGATACAAACGAATTAAAGTGAAAATTAAGCCAGGTTGGGATATCGATGTGATGCGTACATTACGTGAAAAATTCCCGGATGTTGCAATTATGGCAGATGCAAACTCAGCATATCGACTTAGCGATGCTGAATTGTTAAAACAATTAGATGAATTCGGGTTAACAATGGTTGAACAGCCTTTAGCGTCGGATGACATTATTGATCATGCGTCATTACAAAAACAAATGACAACACCGATTTGCTTAGATGAAAGTATTCATTCGCTTGAGGATGCGCGTAAAGCAGTAGAGCTTGGTGCAACGAAAATTATTAACATTAAAATTGGTCGAGTTGGCGGTCTAACGGAGGCAAAGAAAATTCATGACTACTGTGAGTCGAAGGGGATTCCAGTTTGGTGTGGGGGTATGCTAGAGTCTGGTATTGGCCGCGCACATAACGTAGCGTTAACAACACTATCAAACTTTATTTTACCAGGGGATACAGCAAGCTCGAATCGTTATTGGGAAAAAGATATTATCGAGCCAGAAGTAGTAGCGGAAAATGGCTACATTCAAGTTCCACAGACGGCAGGAATCGGCTACAAAGTAAACATAGAAACAGTTGAATCTTATACAGTTGACAAAAAAACATATAAATAATGTCCGTTCCTTAAGCATCGAATTGATGATGCTTAAGGAATTATTAAAACTATATATTTCAGAATTTTTAAACACTTTAATAAAAAATAATAGCAGGTGAATATATGAAGAAAAGTTTACAAATTGGTGGTGCATTTGTCGGTCTAATTGTCGGTGCTGGCTTTGCTTCTGGTCAAGAAATCATGCAGTATTTTACAAGCTTTGGTCTTATGGGGCTAATTGGGGGGATCATTGCAACGATTGCCTTTGCATTTTTAGGGATGACGTTAGCGCAACTTGGTTCAAAATTACAAACAACATCACATAAAGGGGTTATTTACTATATTGGCGGTCGTTATATTGGGATAGTACTAGACTTCCTAATTACCTTCTTCCTATTCGGAGTAGCCGTAGTTATGTTCGCAGGTGCTGGCTCTACATTTGATCAAATGTTTGGCATTGATCCGATGATTGGTAGTATTATCATGGTCGTATTAACAATCGCAACACTTCTATTAAATGTGAAAAATATTATGAATTTAATAGCGATCATTACACCCTATTTAATGGTTGTTATTTTCGTTATCTTAACCTACTCATTATTTACGATGGATATTTCTTTCTCAGAGGCGAATGCAATTGCCAAAGATCAAGCAAGTGCTGCTTCAAACTGGTTCATGGGTGCATTACTTTATGTATCGTATAATCTTGCAGCAGGAGCAGCCCTATTAATCGTAATGGGCGGTACGGAAAAAGATCGCAAAGTAGCCGGTGTTGGTGGTATTTTAGGTGGAGTCATGTTAGGGGTATTAATCATTTTAATCAACTTAACGATGTTTGTGAAAATGGACGTTGTTGCTGGTGTAGATATGCCTACACTAGAGTTAGCAAAACAAATCCATCCAGCAGTTGGGGTGTTAATGGCGATTGCATTGCTTGGGATGATGTATAATACAGCGGTAGGGATGTTCTATGCCTTTACGGTTCGCTTCGTAGCACCAGATCAAAAAGTATTTAAGCCAACAATTATTGTAGTAGGCTTAGTAGGATTTGTCGCAAGCTTAGTTGGTTTTACGACATTAGTTGGAAAAGTGTATTCAACAATGGGCTACCTAGGTTTTGCCTTAATTATTGCTGTAGTGATTGCGTGGATTCGTAAAGATAAAAGAGAAGCAGCTTCATAGTTTTATAGGCATGAGGCATTCAGAATGGTGAACAATCTGAATGCCTTTTAACTATGTTAGGGTTGTTAAAATTTTATATTTGAAGAACGTCAAAATCCTTAATGTGATGAGATTTTGGCGTTTTTTGATGAAAGTTTGTTACATGAGGGGTTAACCAATAGCCTTCAATCTCTCTTAATGCGATACTAATAAAAAATGCATTTTATAGACGTATATAATGTAGAAGAAATAATGAACAGTTTCAGATCTTGTGAGACAATAGGAAGAGTGAATAGAAGAAGGTGAAGCAATAATGTTTAAAGTTGGAATTGTCGGTCCAAAGCGTTCTGTTGAAAGAATAATCCATTATGTTCATCAAATTGAGAACGACTTTACTTTTATTGGATACCCTTATAACACTGCCAACGAAACAATTGATATTATAGAAAAATGCCATGAAGAAGTGGATTTTTGGTTGTTTTCAGGGAATATTCCCTACACGATTGCCCAACAATCAAAGCATTTTTCAACTGAACGGATGCAGTTTATTAATATAACTATTAATTCCTTCTATAGAGGCATATTAGAACTGAATTATCAAATTGGTAAATTTGCTAAAAATGTAAGCGTCGATACATTAGATAATTTGGAACAAGATTATCAATTGCGAATAGAACAGTTAAAAGTTCTTTTGGATAATTTGTATATGAAACGTTTCAATCCTGAAACGCCACTTGAGGAAATTATTAGCCACCACCTAGAACTTTGGGAGAAGGGGAAAATTGATTGTGTCATTACGACCTATCCGGCAATTGAACAAAAGTTAAAAGAAAAGGGCATTCCTGTATATTGGATTGGCCCGATGGAGCAGGAGATTTTCCATACATTAAAGCTGTTTAGTGAAAGGATTCGTACCTTTTATTATAAAGAAACCCAAACGACCGCTCTAATTATACAGGTGAGAAACTTTGAATCCATTAAAAATGACTATGCACAAGGATATAAGATTCACTTTTTACAGTTAAATTTAAAGAAAATTGTCTTGCAAATTTGTGAAAATATAGATGGTTATTTTATTGATGAAGGTAATGGACGATTTATCGTCTTTAGTTCCCGTGGTATCGTAGAACGGAATATTAATACAATTTATGAAATGATTAATCGTTTAGAAGTTGAAACCAATCAACCTGCACTAGTGGGAATTGGACATGCAACGACTGTTTACTATGCAGAAAACTTTGCGAGCAGAGCACTACTTGAAGCAATGGAAAAAGATATTAAAGGTATCATTATCATGGGAGAAGATGGAACAATTACAGAACATCATCAAAATTCAGAAAAAATTACCTATACTAGTAGAATTGAAAATATGGAGGTTGTGAAAAAGTTAGAAAACACCTCGGTTAGCCCTAAAATGTTTAGTAAAATAGAGGCAAAAATAAACGAATTAAAATTAGAAAGTTTCAGTGCTAAAACATTAGCGAAGGAGATGGAAATGTCAGATCGGAATGCACAACGTATACTATCAGAGTTGTCATCTGTGGGTCTTGTAGAGCAATGTGGTATTGAAAATCGCAATACTCGAGGTCGTTCTACGAAGTTATATAAACTAAGTAACTAGTAAATGAATATGTATCTATTTTAGCTTGTGGAAAGAGTCAAATTTGACTTTTTCTGCAAGCTTTTTTAGTTGGATTAGGGTAATTAAAAATGAATTGCTATGGATAACTTATCCATAGAAGTACAGATAATTCAAACTACATTAAAAAAATTTCTTGTAATTCAAAAAAAATAGAAATATAATTTATGAATAATTAACGAAAATTTCGCTAAAAGGGGAGATGTTTTATGACGGGGGTAATTTTAGAGAAAAAAATGAGAAAAGTTTTAGTTGTGTTACTGTTTTTAGGTTGGGCAGTAGGAAATCTTGATCGTTATTTAATGAATTATGCGGTTGTATATATCGGAAAAGATTTATCTTTGTCTGCTACGGAGACCGGTTTAGTATTAAGTTCGTTTTTCCTTGGATATGCATTAATGCAATTACCGGGTGGAATATTGGCAGACCGATTTGGTGCTAAACGCGTATTATTAATTGCGGTAATTGTATGGTCTATTTTTACTGGACTAACTGCGGTTGCATGGACTTTAAGTATATTACTTGTTATTCGTTTCTTATTTGGTATTGGAGAAGGTGGATTTCAACCTTCTGCATCCAAAATAATTTCAACATATTATCCAGAAAATGAACGTAGTAAGGTCATGTCCATTATGCTTTCATCTGGTGGGATTATGTCGATGTTAGTGCCAATTATTTCTGCTGTTTTATTAGTGACAATTGGTTGGCGTGCAATTTTTATTATTGCAGGGATTATTGGAGTGATCATTGTTCTTTTATATTGGAAGGTTATACCGAAAGATAATGGTGTGAAAGAAGAAAAGCATGTTTCTAATGATGCTCCAAAGGTAAAACAAATTTTAGGGAAACTGTTTAAAATGCCACTTATGTGGAGCCTTGTAGTTGCTTATTTTACAATTTACGCAGTTAACTGGGGTTTAAACTCTTGGATACCGACATATCTATCGGATGTTCGTAATCTCGATTTAATGTCTATCGGTGGATTACAAATGATTCCAGGAATTATTATGATTTTGGCCATGCTTATTAGTGGTTACGTAATTGATAGAGTTGATTTGAAAATTTCTAAAATCATTGGTGCTTTTTTCGCACTGTTATTAGCGGTATTTTTATTACTTATGTTTAACGCTACCTCAATCACATTATTTATTACTTATCAATGTATCGTGATGTTTTTAATGACTTTCGTAATTTTGTTACTTCCTTCATTTGTATTAAAGAAAATACCTTCAGAATATGCAGGTACAGCAATGGGTATGGCAAATACTGGTGGTCAGCTAGCAGGCTTTGTAACACCAACATTAATTGGATTGATGGTTGATGCATTTGATGGATCTTATAATGCTGCTGTTTGGATGCTTGTGATTATTTCAATTGTTTGCGTCATTAGTATTTTATCCATTGTAGAGAAGAAACAAGATGTAGGAGGTACAGCATGAGTTTATCTAACAAAGAATTTAATGTATCTGCACTTATAGATGAAAAGAAACATTTATTTACTTCTATGAGTGATAAGATTTGGGAAAATCCTGAACTGCATTTTGAAGAAAAATATGCGGTATCTCTTATGGAAGAAGCGCTTTTAGAACAAGGATTTCATGTAGAGAAAAATGTAGCAAATTTAGAAACGGCGATTATGGGTAGCTTCGGGAATAGTCCTACAGTAATTGCGTTTTTAGGAGAGTATGATGCTCTACCATTTTTAAGTCAAGAGGGTGGGAAGACAGAATTCTCCCCGATTGAAGAAGGTGGAAGTGGACATGGGTGTGGACATAATCTTCTTGGTGTAGGTGCTTTTGCGGCAGCAGTAGCAGCAAAGGCTTATGTAGAAGAAACAAATGCTCCTTTTACAATTCGTTTTTATGGTTGTCCAGCTGAGGAAAATGGTTCAGGAAAAGCGCATATGACGAAGCATGGTGTTTTTGATGATGTAGATTTGGCGATTTCGTGGCACCCAAATTATATGAATACGACGATGAATATGAGAACTTTAGCAAATTATTCAGCTGTATTTAAGTTTACTGGAAAAAGTGCACATGCCGCTGCATCACCGCATCTAGGGCGTAGTGCATTAGATGCGGTAGAGTTAATGAATGTGGGCGTGAATTATTTACGTGAACATATTATTCAAGAGGCTCGTGTTCATTATGCGGTTTTACATACGGGTGGTACCTCGCCAAATGTTGTTCAGCCATATGCAGAAGTAATGTATTTAATACGTGCACCTAAGAAGAAAGAAGTACTTGATATATATAAGCGGATTCAAAAGATTGCGCAAGGTGCCGCATTAATGACAGAGACAACAGTTGAAGAGTCTTTTGAAGGAACGGCATCTGATTTAATTCCAAATAGTACGCTGGCAAATGTAATGCAAGCACAACTTGAAGCCACAAAACCGCTTCAATTTAATGAGCAGGAGCTTGAATTTGCTGAAAAGATTTTTGAAACGTTAGATGAGGAAAGTAAAGCATCTGCTTATGTCAATTTGTCACTAGAGCAAAAAAATATATTAGGGGACAAGCGATTAAGTAACCTTGTGTTACCAATGTCGCCTGAAATGATGCTATATGGCTCAACGGATGTTGGCGATGTAAGTTGGGTTACACCAACTGTACAATGTTTTACAGCTGGCTTAGTTTTAGGAACACCCCTTCATACGTGGCAAGTTGTTGCAGTTGGAAATACGTCGATTGCCCATAAAGGAATGCTCTATGCAGCGGAGATTATGGCAAAAACTGCAATTCACTGTATGAACAATCCAGAAGTTATTGAAGAAGCAAAACTGGAACTAAATACACGTTTAAATGGTGAGCAGTATATCTCATTAATTCCAACAGAATAGCGTGAGGTAGGAGATGTTCCAATAAGGGACATCTCCTTTTATAAATTATAGGTCTAGCTACACATTATTAAAAGATACATCGAGGTGAATAGGATGATTCAATCCATTATTGAAGAAGCAAGAGCTGTTTCGCAGGAGGGACATTTAGCTTCCTATATTCCAGCGTTAGCTAACCAACCAAAAGATCAATTTGCTGCTTACATTATAGATGAACAGGGTGAAGTATTAAAATTTGGCGATTATAATTTTTTGTTTACACTACAAAGCATTTCAAAAGTAATGAGCTTCATGGTTGCAGCAGAATATTTAGGGCTTCACAAAGTACTTGAAAAGGTGGACGTTGAACCTACAGGTGATCCGTTTAATTCAATTGTTCGTTTAGAGGTAGCGGAAAGAGGAAAACCATTTAATCCAATGATTAACGCTGGAGCAATTACTGTTGCTTCATTACTACCTGGGAATAGTGTAGACATGCGTGTTCAATCGGTTACGGATTTTTTATCACAAATTACAGGACGCAAACACTTTATAAATCAGGAAGTATATCAATCAGAATTTGAAACAGCCTATCGAAATCGAGCCATTGCTAATTATTTAAAAGCTAACAATTATTTAAACGGAACTGTTGAAGAGGCCGTGGAAACGTATCTCCAGTTGTGCGCAATCGAATTTTCAACAGAGGATTTGGCGAAATTCGGGTTATTTTTAGCTAGTGATGGACGAAAAGCTAGTAATAATAAACCATTAATATCACGAAAAACAGCACATGTTTCGAAGGCATTAATGATGACGTGTGGTTTGTACAATGCCTCTGGAAAATATGCGGCAACAGTGGGATTTCCCATGAAAAGTGGCGTATCAGGTGGAGTTTTATGTACGATACAAAACGGTCAAATCGAACGCTTGAAAGGGCGAATGGGGATTGGCGTATTTAGCCCAATGATCGATGATGTGGGGAATAGTGTAGCTGGTATGCATTTTCTACAGAGTTTATCAGAGCATTATCAATTAAGTGTTTTTTAAATTATATAGTCATGAGAAACTAATGAATCCTTTTTGCACAAATTTTAAAGAAGCCTTGTTTAAATGTACAGGGCTTTTCTTTTCCAAAATCCGTTAATATAATTTGAATTATACTCCAAATAATTCAAAAAGGAATTTAAAATAAAAGACTATACTTCATACAGTTGTAGAAGATAGTCTAGGATATTTATTAATTTTAGATTTTTTTACGCTAATTGGACAGTTTTTGCAAAAATCACCTTTACTTTTAGTTAGATAGGATAAACAACATGTTTTTCGTTTTTGAGAATTTCCTTCTAATATATCTGAACAATCTTGAGAATCTCTAAATTCTAGAAATGGATTTTGTTCGTACGTACCAAATAAGTAACCTTCACTTCCATACGTAATCATATTAAAATCCTCTTTAATCAAGTAGTGGTTGTCTAAATGATTCCTATCCTGTAAAAGGTTTTTATACATCCACACAATATAAGTATATAGATTTTCCCACATAGTTCTTTTCGGGAGCTTGGATATAGTATTTAATTGATTAAACAAAATGTCTATATGATTGGCGAATATGTTGTTTACTATGTCATTTCTCCAATTATTTCTGTCTTCTTGGAGAGCAGGGTATAAAGTTATATCGCGAAAATGTATAGATGGTAACCATAATAGATCAGATTCTTTTAGGGTTTGAATCGATACATTGTTGATTGAAAAATTGATTCTTTTACTAAGAACACTCATTGAATACAACGCTATTAGTACGGCAAAGCTATACCTTTTAACGAAGAGAGAGGCGGCTACACTCAAGTTAGCTGCCTTTGTTTGTTCTTTCACGCTGCTTAAATATAAATAAAGTTGATCTTCGTTAAGCAAATGTGATACTTGAGCAGATAAATTAGAAATATTTACTTTTGTAGTAAATCGATAATTATCCTGCAACATTGCCATTTCTTTAGGAGTGAACGTATTTAGCATGATTACTCACCTCAGTTATATATCTACCTTTCCCATAAGGAACACACATAGGGGTGCCGAAAATTGGATCTTCAACGACTTCACATTCTAAATTAAATACGTTTTTCACTAATTCACGATTAACGACTTTCTCTGGTTTACCTTGTGAGTAGATTGCTTTATCCTTCACTGCGATGAGATGATGTGCATATCGGCATGCTAAATTTAAATCATGGAGTACCATGACAATTGTACGTTTTTCTTTTGCATTCAATTCAAATAAAAGGTCTAAAACTTCAATTTGGTGTGTTAAATCCAGATAAGTAGTCGGCTCATCTAATAAAATTGTATTTGTATCCTGTGCTAACGTCATGGCAATCCAAGCTCGTTGTCTTTGTCCTCCAGATAAAGAGTCAACTAAACGCTCAGAAAACTCCATCATGCCTGTCGCCTGTAACGCGGATTGTACGATTTCTTCATCTTTTGCAGACCATTGCTGGAACCATTTTTGATATGGGTAACGTCCTTGTTTTACTAATTGAAGTACCGTCAAACCTTCTGGAGATACTGGTCCTTGAGGTAAAATGGCTAATCTTTTAGCTACTTCTTTTGTAGGCAACTTCATCATCAACTCACCGTCAAGTAAAATAGATCCGCTATGGGGTTTAAGTAAGCGTGCCATTGAACGAAGCAGTGTCGATTTTCCACACCCGTTACTACCAATCAAAACTGTAATTTTTCCATTTGGAATGGTTAAATTTAATTGATCTAATATAATTTGATCTCCGTAGTTTAAGGTTAAATTTTGAGTCTCTAATATATGCATGAATGTGTTTCTCCTTTTAAGCATTTCGTTGTCTAAATAAAAGATAGATAAAGTAAGGTGCTCCTATTGCGGCAGTAAATACCCCTGCTGGAACTTCGATAGGTAAAAAGAATGTTCGACCAATTGTATCTGCTACTAAAACTAAAATGGCTCCAATAATCGCTGACAATGGTAAAAGATTACCGAAAGAAGATCCTACTAATTTGCGTGCAATATGTGGCGCCATTAAACCGATAAAGCCAATTCCACCAGCAAAAGCGACTGCACTTCCGATTAAAGCAGTAGTTAGTAAAAGTAATAATAATCGCTTCTTTTCAACTTTTGTTCCAACACCTAACGCGACATCTTCCCCAAGTTCTAAAATATTTAAGTGTCTGGTCATGATCAATGCTACTAGTATTAGAACAACTGTAATTGGCGTTAAAATTTGAACATTACTCCAATTAGCTCCATAAACAGAACCAGTTAACCAAATATTTGCTTGACTAGCGCGATAAATTGGCCCCAAAATCATAAATAAATTTGTTAATGCTTTCGTTAAAGCCCATAATCCAATCCCTACTAGTACTAAGCGAAAAGGGGATAAACCATTTTTCCATGAAAGTATATAGAGCAATATAGCTACAATTGTGGCACCAATAAATGCAGCAAGCGGCAACCAATGAATACTCACCGTTAAAGCATTATTTTCATCACTAAATAGCGCTAAAAATAAAACAACTGCTACAGATGCCCCCCCAGTAATTCCTGTTACATCAGGAGAGGCGATAGGATTTCGTAAAATCGCTTGTAAAATGGCTCCTGCTATTGCAAGGCTAATCCCAACTAAAATGGATATAATGATTCGTGGCATTCGAAAGGATTGAACAATCATTAATTCAAAGTTATTACTATTTCCAGATAATATATGTATGACTTTCCATGGTGAAAAGATTTGCTCTCCCATTCCGGCACTTAGAACGAATAAAACTACAAGAAATAAGAAGAAATAGACATTATATCTAAAAGCTTTACGATGAATTAAAAACGAGATTTTATCATGAAAAGCTCTTATTATTGTATAGTTTCCCATCTTAATTTTTCCCTCCTTTTCGTGCAATATGAATAAAGAATGGTGCCCCCACTAGTGCTGTCATAATCCCAACAGGTACTTCTTGAGGCATTAACACATAGCGAGCGCCAATATCTGCAATTAAGAGAAATACCCCTCCAAAAATTGCACAGTAAGGTATTATCCATCTATAATCATTTCCTATAATTGATTTGACCAAATGGGGTACAACAATTCCTATAAAGCCTATTGGACCGGCAATGGCTACCGATCCACCTGCAAGTAAAACAATTGAAATTCCGGCAATTAATTTTACAGAAGATGTTCGTTGTCCTAATCCCTTTGCAACATCTTCACCCATCGTTAAAATGTTGATTTTTTTAGCTATTAATAACGCAATGATAATACCGGTAACCAGATAAGGTAATACAGCAATTAATACTTCTAGTTCTCTACCTTGAACAGAACCGGACATCCAAAACAACACTTGATCTAGGGCAGACTCATCCATAACTAATAATCCTTGCGTTAATGAGGCAAAGAGGGCTGCAATGGCAACGCCTGCTAGAGTCATTTTTATAGGTGTCATCCCATCTCGTCCGATTGAGCCTAAGAAATAGACTAAGAGACCTGCAACCGTTGCTCCTAAGAAAGCAATCCAAGTTATGGTCTGTAAAGAAGAAACAGAAAATAACATGAGTGCTATCACGATAAATAAACTTGCTCCTGCATTAAATCCAAGGATGTCAGGTGAAGCGAGTGGATTTTTTGTTAAAGCTTGCAATAAAGCACCAGCAATACCAAGACTTGCTCCAACAGCAGTTGCAATTAATGCTCTTGGCAGTCGAACATCTTGTATAATAATGTGTTCATTTGATCCGTTGAAATGAATAAAAGCATCGATCACGGTATGGAAAGTTAAATCGGTATAACCTAGAACGAGACTTAGAATATTAAAGATGAGAAGTACAAGACCTCCTATAGCCAAACCTACTATTTTTCTATTTTTATTTTGAAATTGCATATCTCTTTTTCTCCCTATGAACAATGTAAGACTAAAATCCGGCAATACAATTGAAGCTGATAATCGTTTTCAATTAAGTGTTGACACTTATTATTTTATCCAATATGATTCTAAATGTAAATGAAAATCATTATCAAAAGGAAGGGTTGTAAATATGAGTACATATTTCAAACAAAGTAAATTTATATTACTCACAGTTTTACTGTTTGTTTTCGTATTAAGTGGGTGCGGAAATAATGGAGAAACATCTAAAGAAAATAGTAAGACTAGTGATGAATCAACAACAAATACTGAAGAATATTCAATTGAGCACGCAATGGGTACAACTACTATTGAGAAAACACCTGAAAAAATTGTTATTTTAACTAATGAGGGGACAGAGGCTTTACTTGCTTTAGGTATTAAACCTGTTGGAGCTGTTGAGTCTTGGATTGGTGATCCTTGGTATGACCATATTCGTAATGAAATGGAAGGCGTTACAAGTGTTGGCACAGAAGGAGAACCAAGTTTAGAAACAATCGCATCATTAGAACCAGATCTAATAATTGGAAATAAAATGCGTCATGAAAAAATTTATGAGCAACTCAATACGATTGCTCCAACTGTATTCGCAGAAGATTTAAGAGGAGACTGGAAGAAAAACTTTGAACTTTACTCTAAAGCAGTTAATAAAGAAGCAGAGGGTAAAACGGTAATTGAAGATTTTGATACTCGTGTTAAAGACATACAAAGTAAATTAGGCGACCAATTACAAAAAGAAGTTTCAATAGTACGTTTTATGGCTGGAGATGTTCGCATTTATCATAAGGATTCATTCTCTGGTGTTATACTTGAACAACTAGGTTTTGCACGTCCTGAATCACAAAATGTCAATGATTTTGCAGAAAAAAATGCAACAAAAGAACGTGTTCCTGCAATGGATGGAGATATTATTTTTTACTTCTCATATGAAACAGGCGATGGTGAAGCAACAAAACTAGAAGAAGAGTGGATTAACGATCCATTATTTAAAAACTTAAACGCTGTAAAAGAGGGAAATATTCACAAAGTAAGTGATTCTATTTGGAACACAGCTGGAGGAGTAGTAGCGGCTAACTTAATGTTAGATGACATAGAAACGTATTTCCTTGAAGCAAAATAAGCACAACATTTCATTATTACTAAGGTAATGTATGCAAAGAGGTCATTGAAAAAATCTTTCTATTTATAGAATAGTTAGTTTTTCAGTGGTCTCTTCAAATTTATAGAGCTCTCTATTTTCTAAAATAAGTTAATGTGATTTGAATTATATACCAAAAACTCCAAAGTGTTTTACTTTTCTTTCAAAGATAAGGATGCTATAATAAATTTATTGCTTCAAAGGAATATAAAAGTACTATCGTGGCAATAATACTTGAGTAACAATACAATGCAAACTATGCATTTGACAAATATGTATTTAAGGTATATATTTAAGTTAATAAAGTCCTTTATAGGAAACCATGTGAATTCACCTATTACAAAGAGTAATCGTGTTTGTTCGGTACTTTTTGTAATATGTGAATTTTTTTTTCGAAAAAGCTTATATATTAATAAAATTAATGGAGGTCATTCAAATGACACAACAAGGTACAGTAAAATGGTTTAACGCAGAAAAAGGTTTCGGTTTCATCGAAGTTGAAGGTGGATCTGACGTATTCGCTCACTTCTCAGCTATCCAAGGTGACGGATTCAAATCTTTAGACGAAGGTCAAAAAGTAGAATTCACAGTTGAAAACGGTCAACGTGGACCACAAGCTGCTAACATCGTAAAACTTTAATTTTTATTAACAAGAGGAATCCTTCACGGGGTTCCTTTTTTCTTATCTCACATCGTTTAAATATCCATAATTTACTACGATTTAACCTCACAATCATGACCACGATTCAATAAGCATCCACTATATGCCTAAAAAATCCACCTTATATATATAAGATATATCCACATATTAAAGCCATAACACAGTTAACTGTTGTTATAATTTCATGGTTTGTTATTTAGAGAATATAATTTAGAATTTGGTGTCTTGGCTTTTTCATACACGAAATTAAAAACCATCATGAAATTTTTCAAAGTTGTTTTATGAGGAGGTTTTTTTATGGTTATTGCATGGGATGGTTTTAAAAAGGGAAGATGGACGGAAGAAGTAAATGTTCGTGACTTTATTCAAAAAAATTATACGCCCTATACAGGGGATGATCAATTTTTAGTTGGCCCAACAGAGGCGACAACTACCCTTTGGCAACAGATTTTAGAACTATCTAAAAAAGAGCGGGAAAATGGCGGAGTGTTAGACATGGATACAAAGATTGTTTCCACCATTACATCCCATGGTCCTGGTTATTTAAATAAAGACATGGAAAAGGTTGTCGGTTTTCAAACGGACCAACCTTTTAAACGTTCCCTTCAACCCTTTGGTGGTATTCGAATGGCGATGGATGCTGCTAAATCGTATGGGTTTGAAGTAGAAGACGAGGTTCAACACATTTTCACGGCCTATCGAAAAACCCACAATCAAGGGGTATTTGATGCGTATACAGCGGAAATGCGAAGTGCACGACATGTAGGGATCATTACGGGTCTACCGGATGCATACGGACGTGGGCGAATTATTGGGGATTACCGACGTGTTGCGTTATACGGTGTGGATTTCCTTATGAAGGAGAAACAAAAAGACTTCCAAAATACTTCTAATATCATGACGGACGATATTATTCAACTTCGCGAGGAAATGAGTGAGCAATATCGTGCGTTAAAAGAACTAAAAGAAATGGCGCAAAGTTATGGTTTTGATATTTCGCAGCCTGCAACGAACACAATCGAAGCTTTTCAATGGCTATACTTTGCTTATTTAGCGGCGATTAAGCAACAAAATGGAGCAGCGATGAGTTTAGGAAGGGTATCTACGTTCCTAGACATTTATATTGAACGAGATCTCAAAAATGGCGTTATGACAGAAGAAGAGGTTCAAGAAATTGTCGACCATTTTGTAATGAAATTACGTTTAGTGAAATTTGCGCGAACGCCAGAGTATAACGATTTATATAGTGGTGATCCAACTTGGGTAACCGAAGCAATTGCAGGGATGGGCAATGATGGTAGAGCTCTTGTGACGAAAAGCTCATTTCGTTTCTTGCATACGTTGAGTAATTTAGGACCGTCACCAGAGCCAAACTTAACGGTTTTATGGTCAAGTCGTCTTCCGGAAAACTTTAAAAAATATTGTGCTAAGATGTCCATTGAAACAAGCTCCATTCAATATGAAAATGATGAAATAATGCGTCCAGAATATGGGGATGACTATGGCATTGCTTGTTGTGTATCCGCTATGAGAATAGGAAAACAAATGCAGTTTTTTGGTGCAAGAGCGAACCTTGCAAAAGCACTGTTATATGCAATCAACGGAAATGTGGATGAACAACATAAAATTCAAGTAGGACCTGTTATCGCACCGATTACTTCTGAAATATTAGATTATGACGAGGTAATGGCAAGATTTGAGCATACGATGGATTGGTTAGCAGGATTGTACATTAATACGTTGAACATTATTCATTACATGCATGATAAATATTCTTATGAAAGCATTGAGATGGCCTTACATGATACTCAAATCATTCGTACGATGGCAACAGGGATTGCGGGTTTAAGTGCAGTAGCCGATTCGTTAAGTGCTATCAAATATGCAAAAGTTAAACCGATTCGTGATGAAAATGGAATTGCAGTGGATTTTGAAGTAGAAGGGGATTTCCCAAAATACGGCAATAATGATGACCGAGTGGATTCGATTGCCGTACATCTTGTGAAATCATTTATGACGAAACTGCGTAAACATAAAACTTATCGTAACTCCATTCATACGATGTCCATCTTAACGATTACGTCCAATGTTGTGTATGGGAAGAAAACAGGGAATACTCCAGATGGTCGTCGCGCGGGTGAACCTTTAGCACCTGGGGCAAACCCGATGCACGGCCGTGATACGAAAGGAGCCTTGGCATCCCTTTCTACAGTAGCAAAAATTCCATACGATTATGCATTGGATGGTATTTCGAACACATTCTCTATTGTGCCAAAAGCTTTAGGGAAAGATTTAGAGGCACAAGTTTCGAATTTAGTCTCTATGTTAGATGGCTATACAACACAAACTGGACACCATCTCAATGTGAATGTATTAAATCGTGAAACGTTACTTGATGCCATGGAACATCCTGAAGAGTATCCACAGTTAACAATTCGAGTTTCAGGATATGCCGTGAATTTTATAAAGTTAACGAGAGAACAACAAATTGATGTTATTAATCGTACTTTCCATGGAAGCATGTAAGCCTCGTCCTATACTTGGATGTTTCAAAATAGGGAGTGATTTATTTGATCGGCAGAATTCATTCAATTGAATCCTTTGGGACTGTAGATGGCCCGGGGATTCGATATGTCATTTTTACGCAAGGGTGTTTATTACGATGTCAATTTTGTCACAATCCCGATACTTGGAACACAAAAGCTGGTAAGGAAATGAGTACCGATGAATTAATAGAAGATATTCGAAGTTATTTGCCTTATTTGGAAAGCTCAAATGGTGGTGTTACGGTCAGTGGTGGTGAGCCATTACTTCAAATTGATTTTTTGATTGATTTATTTACAAAGTGTAAAAATGAATTAGGCATTCATACGGCCATTGATTCATCAGCAGGTTGTTTTACAAATACCCCTCATTTCATGGAGAAATTAGAGCGGCTCTTCAAAGTAACAGATCTAATTTTATTGGACTTAAAACAGATCGACAATGAAAAACATAAAAAACTAACCGGTTTGCCCAATCAACATATATTAGAATTTGCTCGGATATTGTCTAATCATCAAGTCCCGGTTTGGATACGACATGTGTTAGTCCCTGGTTTAACAGATAGTACGGAAGATTTAGAACGATTAGCAGCTTTCATAAGGACATTAAAGAACGTACAAAAGATAGAAGTGCTTCCTTATCATAAACTCGGTGTTTATAAGTGGGAGAACCTTGGTTTGGAATATCCGTTAGAACATACAGAACCTCCGAGTGAAGAAGTGGTCAATCGCGCCATTGAAATTTTAAACGCAGCAAGATAATAAGTAAGCACCCTAATTCCTATGTGAAAGGATTTAGGGTGCTTTATGAATAATTAAAACGCTTGTATATCCTCGACAACTTCCACCGTGAGTAAGTCCAATGGGGTTTCATCGAGATCTCGTTTTCGGACGGCGTGGCTTGCTTTTGTTAAAATCAATTCTTCTACAAAGTTCCGAACAAGTCGACCATTCCCATGTTTTTCTGGGTGACGAGCGATGGCATCATCCAAAAGCTTTTGTACGAGAGGAATTGCCTCTTGTTCTAATCGATATTGGCGTTCTAACAGCATCGTTTGCATGATATTCATCAACTGGTCTTTTGAATAATCAGGGAAGTTGATATGATACTTAAAGCGAGATTGTAGACCAGGGTTACTTTCTAAAAATTTGTGCATTTCCTGTGGGTAACCAGCTAAAATAACGACGAGACGATGTTGATAGTCCTCCATCGATTTAACAAGCGTATCAATTGCTTCGATTCCATAATCATTTTCCGAACCGCGAATGAGCGAGTAGGCCTCATCAATAAACAAAACTCCATCCAATGCTGCTTCAATTTTAGCACGTGTTTTGGCAGCAGTTTGTCCGACGTAACCTGCCACTAACGCAGAACGGTCCACCTCTACTAAGTGCCCACTTTTTAAAACCCCTAATGATTTATAAATAGATGCTAAAATGCGAGCAACTGTTGTTTTCCCTGTCCCAGGATTTCCATGAAACACCATATGTAAGTTCATTGGTTCTGTTTTTAAGCCTTGAGTTTTTCGCATTTCACTATACAATATCCAGTCGTGAATGCGATTAATTCGTTCTTTTACTTCCTCTAATCCCGTCAATTGATGAAGTTGATCCATAGCATCTTCAATTGGCATCGCTTCTGTGATTGGTATAGGTTTTATTAATGCTTCTTTTAATAAAGGTCGTGTATAAATTTCTTTATGTAAATCCGTTGTCCATTTTTTCAATTTCTTTAATTCATTTAAATAATAAGTGGAAAGCTTTGGATTTGCAGTGAGCTTTTCGATTCGCTTAATATCGTCAAAAATTCGTTTTACATTTCGCACTGTAAAATAGTCCACTGTCACTTTGACATCTCTTGCTGGAGATAGGTTGTTTTTTGCCAAAATACATAAAATAAATTGCCAGTAATAATGGGGACTATCCTCATAGGAAATGGCGTTTAAATAGCTAAGTTCAGCTGCTTCGAAATTATGATCTTGTTCATAGAGATGCGCTAATTGTATATATAGTTGCCCGTGTTTGGAATACAGCAATTTTTTTGTATTTTCATATTCATTTTTTTCGTAACTAATCGTTGTATTGGCGATTAACTCATTCACAATTTTTTCTAGCTCATAAATGCGTAACAATTGAATTTGTATCGTTTGTGCATCTGCTAACTCAAGTTTAGCCATTATTTCTTTAAAGGTTTGTTTCACGTAAGCATGTTGCGGCATTTTCAAGTCATCCCTTTATACATAGTAAGCTCATTATAATCGGTTTTTACTAAAAGATGTGAATATTAGAAACATTTAATAGAGAAAGATAAAAATGATGGAGATAGATTAGTATTTTGAAATAATGTGAATTGTTATTTTCAGAGGAGGAAATTAATAATACCAAAATTCTTTTGAAATATTAATATTTTGGATAATTATTATACTTTTTTATGAAAAAGGTGTTGAAAATTGTAGAAATTCAGAATATTATATTACTTATACCAAATGGTGAACAAAGTAAACTATAATGATAATTAAGGGTAAATTGAAAACGTTTACGAAATAGAATAATAGTTTGAGGGGGAAAAACATGGGCAAAATTAACGCAGCGGACATTATTGCTAATAGTAAATTTAACCGCTTTCATTTTGGTTTATTAGCATGGTGCTTTTTTATTATCTTATTTGATGGATATGATTTAGTGGTATATGGTACGGCTGTTCCTGTTTTGATTAAAGAATGGGGATTAGATACAGTGCAAGCTGGGGCAATGGGTAGTTACGGTTTGTTTGGTATGATGTTTGGTGCTATCTTTTTTGGAATATTAGCCGATCGAATCGGTCGAAAAAAAGTAACAGTCATCTCATTATTTTTGTTTAGCTTCTTTACATTACTATGTGGCTTTGCGACAAATCCTACTAGTTTTTCAATCTATCGTGTTTTAGCAGGTCTAGGTCTAGGTGGCATTATGCCTAATATTATTGCCCTGTTAACGGATTATTCACCGAAAAAAATGAGAAGTATGGCAGTGTCTATTGTTTTATGTGGTTATTCGGTGGGTGGAATGTTAGCACCGATTTTAGGTATTGTCATCATGCCAACATTAGGGTGGGAATCGATTTTCTGGTTTGCGGGTATTCCACTATTATTTTTACCAATCATTTATAAAAGATTGCCAGAATCTGCAGTCTTCCTTGCTAGAACGGGAAGGAAAGAAGAGCTATTTAAAAACTTACAAAAGGTTGATCCAACATTTACATATCAAGGCAATGAACAATTAGACCTTGGACAAGAGGACGAATCAAAAGTTCCTGTTGTTGGCTTATTTAAGGAAAAACGAGCTTTAAGTACAGTTATGTTTTGGGTTGCCTTTTTCTCCTGTTTATTAATGGTTTATGGCTTGAATACATGGTTACCAAAGTTAATGATTGAAGCAGGCTACGGATTAAATTCAAGTTTAGGGTTCCTTGTGACACTTCAAGGTGGAGCAATCGTTGGGACAATTATTATTGCGAAATTATGTGATAAATATGGTTCGAAAAAAATGCTAGTGCCAATGTATGCTTCAGGCGCAGTAGCATTAACTTTACTTGGTTTGGGTGGAAGTACGCTATATATCTATGTCTTAGTTGCTATTGCCGGTGCAGCAACAATTGGCGCGCAAAATATTGTACAAGCCTATGTATCTCAATACTATCCACCAACTATTCGATCTACAGCATTAGGGATGGCTTCTGGAATTGGACGAATGGGTGGAATGATGGGGCCGCTTTTAGGAGGCTTTTTACTCTCTATTACGTTGCCAATTGAAATGAACTTTATCATATTTGCTATACCAGGACTAATTGCAGCTATTGCATTGTGGATCGTCCCAGATAAACGTTCCTATTTAAGTGTTGTACGTGAATCTCGTGAAAAAGAAGGTAAGATCGATTCACCATTAAAAGAAGTTGTAGAATAATAAAAAGGTAATGGATAGGAGTTAGTAAACTTCTGTTCATTACCTTTTTTTCTCTTTAAAGACTAAAGGGATATAAAGGTTTATGTAAAAAAATTAAAGGTCTATTGGAATGCTTTGGTAAATAATTTGAAAGGATTTGAGTATGAAATCATTATTCAAATAGTTGTTTCTAGTTATTTAGTAGTATTTTATCTTCATAAAAGTGTCATTTTTCTAGAGAAAATCGTAGTATTTCTAAATATCAAACTTTAGTATTATTTATGGTGGAGTAATAAAAGTGCAGTAAAGTAAATTTTTAGAGGGTAGGTAGTATGGAGCTATTTGAAAATGATGAACAACTTTTCGGTCAATATGTCGTATTTATGATAGATAAGCAACTTTGTGCGCTTTCAATAAAAGAAATTGTTGAGATTATTGGGATACAGCCTATTACAGAAGTTGTAAATGACAGAGAGTATATTACGGGAGTTATTAATCTGCGCGGTAGTATCATCCCAGTCATTCAGCTACGGATGCGTTATAAACTACCTATTCTCCCATTCAACAAAAAGTCTCGTATTATTATTATACGAAGCGAGGATGAAGGAATAGGGCTTATTGTGGATGAAGTATTGATGGTCACTCACATTGAGGAAGAACAGTTAGAGCCGCCTTTAGAGATGTTTAATACGATCGAAAAAGATTGTTTTAAAGGGTTTGCAAAAGTAAACGACCAGTTAATCGGAATCTTGAATTTACAAAAAGTATTATATCCTCAAGGAAGTGAAGGAGGGATAATGTAATGGAAATGGATATGTCCGTCTATTTAGGTGCCTTTCTAGATGAAGTAGATGAACAACTACAAATACTAGATGAAGAAGTTTTGAATTTAGAAAACGATGGGGAAAATATTGAAACAATTCAAAAAATCTTCCGTGCTGCGCATACGTTAAAGGGTTCTTCTGCTGCTATGGGTATGACTACTATGAAGGAGCTAACCCATAAAGTAGAGAATGTATTTGATGCAATTCGGAACCATCAGATCAAGGTTAATACACAAATTATTAATCTAATATTTGATTCAATTGACACGATTAAATTGTTTAAAGAAGCCATTTTAAACGGAAATGTCGATTCAGTTGACGTTACACAGTTAATTGAAAAGTTAGAAGCATGTAAAAATGGTGCAGATAGTGGGTTAACCTCACAAGTAGTCCCAAAACAAGAAGAAACAAAAACAGCTTCATCCGAGGAAATCATATTTCCTGAAGTGATTTTTGACGAATACCAAAAAGATATGGTTGAAAAAGCACTTGAAATTGGTATGAATGTTACGGCAGTTTATGTCGGACTAGTACCAAATGCCATGTTGAAATCGGTCCGTGCGTTTTTAATCAATAATAACTTAAAAGAAATCGGGGAAATTATTGCTTCCTATCCATCAACAGAAATCATTGAAGATGAAAACAAGTTTGATGGAAATGTTGTATACATAATTGTTACCGAATCGAAAAACCATGAAGTACTAGCCACGTTAAATAGTATTTCAGATATTAAAAGTATCCACTTAAGTGCCATTACATCTGATAATTTAGATAGTTTTTGCAAAGGGAAAAAGGTCGAAATTGTCGAGCAAAAACCAGCTGAAGTAAATGCAAATGCACCTAAAAAAGATGCGAAGTTAAAAGTGAATCAAACCGTGCGTGTTGATGTAGAGCGTTTAGAATATTTACTGAATCTTGTAGGAGAATTAGTCATCAGCCAAACCCGTTTAAAAGATGTCGGGATGCGGTTAACAGAAAAATATTCGAGCGAGTCTTTAATGGAGGATTTCCATGAAGTTGATAATCAACTAGGGCAAATTGTTAGTGAATTACATGAAGGCATGATGAAAACGAGAATGTTACCAATTGAACAATTGTTTAATCGTTTTCCAAGAATGGTTCGCGACATTGCTCAAACGGCACAAAAAGAGGTTAATTTTGTCGTAGAAGGAAAAGAGACCGAATTAGACCGTAATTTAATTGATGAAATTGCCGATCCAATTATTCATCTTTTACGAAATGCATTAGACCACGGAGTTGAAACGCCTGAGGAACGTGAAAAGAAGGGCAAACCAAGACAAGGAACAGTGCTTCTAAAAGCTGCCCATGAAGAAAATCATATTGTGATTACAATTTCCGATGATGGAAACGGAATAAATACAGAAAAGCTAAAACAGTCTGCGATTAAAAAACAACAAATTACAGAAGCAGAAGCAGAGCGCCTGTCTGAAAAAGAAATTTTATTCCTTATTTTTAAATCCGGTGTTTCCACCGCTGCAAAAGTAACAGATATCTCGGGTCGTGGTGTTGGAATGGATATTGTCCGAACGCATATTGAAAAACTAAACGGGCTTATTGATATCGAAACGAAACAAGGCGAAGGAACTACCTTTAAAATTAAGCTACCACTGACATTAGCTATCATTCGTTCGCTACTTGTGAAACTTGGAGAAAAACAATTTGCGATTCCATTAGCAAATGTTCAAGAGATTATTCGGTTAGGCAATCATGAAATAAAAACAATCCAAAATCAAGAAGTTGGGATAGTTCGTGGACAAGTACTGCCATTGATCCGCTTACACAATCGATTCAATGCAACGGAAGATAAGGTGAAAAATAGTAAACGTTTACTCGTCGTCATTGTTGGCTTAGCTGAAAAGCGAATGGGAATTGTCGTGGATCAAACACTCGGAAACCAAGAGATTGTTATTAAACCACTAGGCAAGTATATTGGATCACCAAAATATATTGCAGGAGCTACAATCATGGGGGATGGAAAAGTAGCGTTAATTTTAGATGTGGCCTCGATCGTCCTTGAAGAAGGTGTAAAAAATTCAATCCCATACGATCAACAAATTACGATGAAACAAAATGAAAACTTAATTGGCATTACTTCATTTTATTTAGGTGACGAAGAGTACGGGTTAGAGATTGAGAAAGTGAAGGATATCATCACTGTCCCATCGATTTCGCCAATTTTGAATTCACCGTATTCAATTGTTGGCATGAGTAACTTTAGAGGGAAGCTTATTTCCGTAATGGACTTACGCAAGCGCCTTGGATTGCCTATTCAGCCAATTACAAGAAAGTCTCGTCTTATTGTCGTTGAAATCAATAATGAATTACTTGGATTATTAGTGGATAAAGTCACGCAAGTATTAAAAATAGACGAAAACGAAATTAAAGAAGCACCAAATTATGAAAGTAAAGTCGAAAGAGAATATATTCGAGGCATTTACCATTTAGATGATCGTTTAATGATGCTTATTAATGTTAGTCAAATTATTGATATGGAAACGTTACTAAAGTTAAAGCAAGAACAAGTTGTATAAACAGGGGGCACTAACAATGGCTTGGTTAAAAAATATTAAAATATCTAATAAGCTAATGGTTATTAATATTTTATCAATCATTTTTATTTTAATTACAGGAATTTTTGGCATGATCAATATAAATAAAATGTCAACGCAAACGACAGAAATGTATGAGAATCAATTACTACCTATTAAATGGTTGAATGATATTCGTGCGCAAAGCCGTGCAAATGAAGCGTTGGTAAAGGAAATTATCTTAACGAAAGATGAAGCCGAAAGAAGAGAATTTATTAGTAATATTAGTACGCGTGCGCAAAGTATTAAAGATGATTTTGCTTTATATAAGGAAACAGAAATCACTCCATTTGAAGAGGAACGCTTGGATATTATTGCCCAAGAGATTGAACGCATTGGTGCAAATCGTCAAGAATTATATAAAATTTTGGAGACAGGTACAAGTGATGATGCCTATGCTTATTACAAAGCTAATTTAGTAACACCGCTTGACACTTTAAATAAGACACTACAAGAAGTGGCAGATTATTTATCAGATCGTGCTGAAGAGACGCTAGTACAAATGAATAATGAAAAAAGAACTGCAACAATTATTATGATTTCAGTTTTAATAGTAGCTATTGTTCTAGCGCTAGTATTAACGACAATTATTTCTAGAGCAATTGTGAATCCATTGAAAAATGTAGTAGACGTAATGGAAGAAGCGGCAAAAGGCGATCTAACTGTATCTACATCCCACAATTCAAAAGATGAGATTGGACAAATGGTCACTTCATTTAACAATTTAATGGAATCTACTCGATCTGCTATAGAAAAAGTAGTAAACGCTGCTTCTGAATTGTCTGCAAGCTCACAACAAATTTCAGCAAGTGCTGAAGAAATTGCTTCTGGTAGTCAACAACAAGCACAAGATGCAAGTGCCTCAGCTACAATGATGGCAGAAATGACAACGGTAGTAGAAGATGTAGCACGAAATGCAGAAGAAGCGGCAAGACTAGCTGAAAATACGATGAATGAGGCAAAACAAGGTGGAGTCGTAATTAATGACGCGATCCAAGGAATGACAGCAATTCGTGAAAGTATTTATGAATTATCGAATAAATCTGTTCAAATTGGTGAAATAGTAGAAGTAATTGATGATATTGCAGAACAAACTAATTTATTAGCATTAAATGCAGCGATTGAAGCAGCGAGAGCAGGGGAAGCAGGAAAAGGCTTTGCAGTAGTTGCAGATGAAGTTCGTAAATTAGCAGAAAGAAGCTCTAAGGCAACAAAGGAAATTTCTGAACTGGTAAATATCATTCAAGAGAATACGAGAAATTCTGTGAAATCTGTTGAAGACGGTAGTGCAAAAGCAGAAAAAGTGGATAGTACGTTTAATGATATTTTACAACTAGTGAATATCTCTTCTATAAAAGTAACAGAGATTGCTGCTGCAAATGAACAACAAACAGCACAAGCTGAAGAAGTGCAACAATCAGTAAGTAGTATTGCAGCCGTAACAGAAGAAATAAGCGCGGGTCTCCAAGAAACAGCTGCAACAGCAGAAGTATTATCCGAAATGGCAGAAGGGTTAAATCAATTAACTGGCCAATTCAAAATTAAATAATAGTCAAAAATCATTTAGTAAAACATTATGTTTTGCTAAATGATTTCACTATTTTTTCGTAAAAATATATAAAGGGGGTTCATATAATGTTAAGAAAAGTAAATGATGCGATACAAGTACTTGATTGGAAAGAAAATATTACATTAAAAAATATCGAGTTATTCCGACAAGAGGTGAACAATCTTTTAGCTCAAGAAGACAATAAGCTAATGTTAAATTTAGCAGAGACTAGTTATATTAACAGTGCGGGTTTAGGAATTATTGCGGAAAGTGTGATCCAAGCGCGACAAAATAATAAAGAGTTAGTTATAGCATCCATTCAACAATCCATTAAAGAAATCTTTGTCATCGTAAAATTTTCTAGTTTTATGAAATTGTTTGATACAGAAGAAGAAGCGATTGAATTTTTAATGGTAAATGGTCATGCCTAAAAATTTGGAAGATTTTTTCTTAGAACATAAATTCTTTTCCTCAATTACCAATGAATCAGATCGAAACATCGCAGGAAGGCTCCTCGTAGCAGATAAACTCTTTCAAAATATGTTAGAAGGGGTATTTATTACGGATACTACGGGCGTGATCAAATTTATAAATCCTGCATTTTCTAGAATTACAGATTATGGAGAAGAGATTATCGGACAAACGCCGCGAACATTTCAATCCGGCAAACACGACGCGACATTTTATCAATCGATGTGGCAATCCGTTGAGCAAAATGGAAAATGGGAAGGCGAGATTTGGAATAAAAAACGAAATGGCGAACTGTTTCTCCAACAAACAACCATTACAATAATAAAAAATGAGTCGGGGCAAGCACTTTATTATGCAGCAGTCATAACGGATATTACAGAGCGACGAAAAGCAGAAGAACGATTAAAAGATGATTTATTATTAGCAAAAGAAGTCCAAAAAAGCGCATTGTCACAACCAATACATAATGAGTCGATTCACATTGCAGGGATGTACCGACCATCTGAATTGTTAGGTGGAGATATGTATGCTTGGTATCAAATTGATTCCCATCGTTATGGCATCATTATGATTGATGTAATGGGCCATGGTGTGGCATCAGCGCTTGTTTGTATGAGTGTGCGCTCACTATTGCGAGGGATTATTAATACATTTATCGAACCTGAGCGTGTCTTAGAAGAGTTAAATAAACATGTTTATTCGTTATTTCGTGAGAAGGAATCTTCCCAGACTAAAAATTACTACTTAACATGTGCCTATGTAGTTGTTGATACGAATGAGCATCGTATTCGCTATGCTTTAGCTGGCCACCCTCCTGTATTTCTTATATCAACAGACGGGGACGTAAACCTATTGGAAGAGGGAACCGTTCCATTGGGTATGTTAAAAAATATTGTGGTTAAAACAGGAGATCATCAATATACCCCTCAACATGCATGGATGGTCCTGTATACAGATGGGCTGATTGAAAGTGAAGGGAAAAGTTTAAGGGGAAACATGGGATTATTAAAAAACGCTTTAGTAAAAAATCGCTCAATGAATTTAGATGAAATGATGCATCATTCAATTGCAAATCAATTAACGGAATTAAGCATATCGACGTTTCAAGATGATGTGACGATGGTAGTCGCGAAACTTTAGATTCTTTCTAATCATAGAAGGCTCTCGAGTATAGGGAGAATACTTCAAAGGAGCGTTGGATACGATGAATAGATGTTCGATGGAAATAAAAACAGAAAATGATGTATTAAAGGCGATGGAACATACAAGCGAAATTGCAAATAAATTAGGTTGTTTACCGAATGAACAAATCCTCCTTAGCTTAGTAACGGAAGAATCGCTAGTAAATGCGCTAGAATACGGAGAAGATGATCTCGTCAAAATGTATTGGGCATGTTCAGACAAGGAGTTAGAAATCTGTATCAAACAAAAAGGTAAGATGTATAAAATTGAAAAAAGTGACCAACTGAATTACGGAAACCGTGGACGTGGTTTGCAATTAATATTAAACATTATGAATGAAGTGTGGCTTGAACAGGAAGAAGAAGATAACATTGCTTTGTATATGAAGAAACGACTAAATTAAAAATAGATTCCCTACTATAAAAATGGAAAGGCTGTCCAAAAAGACAATAGTGCTTTTTGTGACAGCTTTTATAATGGACAAAACTAGTAATTATTCAATTTGCTGACCTAGAAAAATAGAGACGGCATGGGTACGGTTTTTTGCACCAAGTTTTATAAGGACAGATTTGATATATTGTTTAATCGTTGCTTCACTTAATGAAAGGAGATGCGTTAATTCTTTTGTAGATAATCCGTTTGCAAGGGCTTTCAAAATTTCGTTTTCTCGAGGACTTAGTTTTGGATGACTAGACCTTTGTAGCTGTACAAGAAAATCACCAGCAATTTCACCGAATAAAGTGAATTGCTCTAGTTGATGGGCAGTAAGAGCAGGAGTGGTTTGAATAAACTCACAACAGATATAGGCAATGGTCATTTTGTTCACAAAAATAGGGATAACGAGTAATCCTTTTAGGGGTGTCTTTCGAAGGTAGCGACTTGAGATCATAGTGATAATTTCTTGTCCGCTATAGTAAGTTGCCTTTCGATTTTCCACAACATTCCTTATTACAGGTAATGAGCGAATATCATCCCGAATTTGAGTGGACGATTGGAGTTGTCCATATTCAATTTCGGCAACACTTTCGCCTACATAACCAACAGGACTAAAGCGATAGAATGTTAACTTCTCACATTCTGTTGACTCGCTTAAGGAGCGAAGCAGATGACATATCTTTTCTTCTTGTGTTTGTAAGTTTACTGCACTTTTCAATTTTTCCTCTAAAATCCACGATGTTAGCCTCATTACGTCACTCCCTTATAAACATGTTAATTTCTCTTACTTTCTCCACGTTCTACTAGCTTAAATTTAGTAAACTCTATTGTTTTATTTAAGCTGTTATTCATAATGGAATATTCCTTACTATTTATTATGCTATTCATTATCGAAAAAGTAGTTATTCTAGCAATAATTTTTATACTTTTGAGATATGGAAAATAGCTAAAAGGAGGAATATTTACAGTTTAATAACTTTGTTACGATGATTATGCATAGAAAAGTGAAAGGCGTTCGCCTAGCTCCGAAAGCAAATGGAGAAATCAACAAAAGGACGCTTTTTGTTCTTGCAGTTGATTTTGAAGTTGCCGAGGAGCTAACGCCTGGAACTGGACAAAGAAAAGTGCAAATTACAAGGAGAAAGGGTGTCAACAAAATGGGATTAACAAACAATGCAAAAGTATATTTAGAGGCGTTTTATAGTGGTCCGAAAAAAATTCAAGACTTAACAGCAGAAGAGGCGCGTCAAATGATGAGTTTAGCTCCTGTTCCGGAAAATGTTGAAGTCCCACCAGTAGCAAAAGTGGAAGACCGACAAATTCCAGTAGACGGTGGGGAAATTACAGCTCGTATTTACACGCCATCAGGACAAGGACCGTTCCCGTTATTTGTTTATTACCATGGTGGCGGCTGGGTTCTTGGAAACCTGGAGACATCCGATGCGGGTTGCCGATTATTAGCTGAAAAGACTGGTCGAGTTGTTGTATCCGTTGATTACCGTTTAGCACCTGAATTTAAATTCCCAGTACCAGTTGAGGATAGTTATAATGCACTTTGTTGGGCACGTGACAATGCTTCACAATTAAATGCAATTGCGGAAGATATCGTTGTCGGTGGCGATTCAGCTGGTGGAAATTTAGCTACAGTCATGGCGATTTTAAGCAATGACAATAATGGTCCTACGATTACTGCGCAAGCGTTAATTTATCCTGTGACGAACTTAGATTTTACCTCTCCTTCTTACGAGAAATTTGCTGATGGGTACGGACTTGATCGAGATTTAATGATTTGGTTTGGTGAGTACTATGTAAATAATGAGGAAGAGTTTAATGATCCTTTAGTATCACCACTTTTATATGAAAATGTAAACGCTTTACCGCCTGCGATTATTGTGGCTGCTGAAAATGACGTACTGTTTAGCGAGGGTGTGCAATATCAAGAGAAATTAGAGCAAGCTGGTGTCGAGGTAAAGCATACAATCATCGAAGGAAGTATACACGGCTTCTTTAGCAATATGGTTATTTTTGCGGATGAAACAAAGGCAACTGTTGATCAAATTGCGAACTATTTAAAAACTGTAAAGACGAACGTATCAAACTAAAACCAATAGGGGGAACGCTATGACTATCAAACAATATGATGCTGTTGTAATTGGTGCTGGGTTTGCTGGGCTTTATATGTTACACAAATTAAGAGAGCGTGGTTTATCGGTTCGCGTGATTGAGGCGGCAGATGGTGTAGGTGGCGTGTGGTATTGGAGCCGCTATCCAGGAGCAAAATGTGACTCAGATTCAATTTTTTATAATTTTACTTTCTCAGAGGAGCTTTATAAAAAATGGAGTTGGAAAGATCGCTATGCCTCTCAGCCGGAAATTTTAGAGTACTTAAATTTCGTTGCGGATGAGCTTGATTTACGTCCAGATATTCAATTTAGTACACGTGTAAAAGAAGCGAGCTTTAATAATGATATCAAGCATTGGGAAATTTACACAGATACAGATGAAACATTGATAGCAAAGTACTTTATTAGTGGGGTAGGCTGTTTATCCACAACAAATGTTCCTCCATTTGAAGGTAGTGAAACGTTCAAAGGCGAACAATATCATACAGGGCGTTGGCCACACGAAAAGGTCGATTTTACAGGCAAACGTGTAGTTGTCATCGGAAATGGATCAAGTGGTGTACAAGCGATGCCGGAAATTGCGAAAGAAGCAAAAGAACTAACATTGCTTATGCGTACACCGCATTATGTAGCAGAGGCTCGTAATCATCCGCTTAGTAAAGAAGATCAAGAAAAAGCAATTCAAAATTACGAAGATATACGTGATTCCTTCTCTACGACACCAGGTGGAATTCGTATGTTTACAACAGGTAAATCCGCAACAGAGTTTACAGAAGAACAGCAGAAAGAAACTTTAGAACATGTTTGGACAACAGGTGGACTAGCTTTAGGGTCAGTTTATCCTGATGTAGGCGTTAATAAAGAGACGAATTATGTGATCTCACAATTTGTGCGAGATAAGATTGATGAAATAGTAGAGGATCCTGAAAAAGCGAAAATGTTGCATCCCGATTACTATATCACGACGAAACGCTTGATTATTGGTACGAACTTCTATGAGATTTTTAATGAAGACCATGTGAATTTATTGTCCTTAAAGGATAATCCAATCGAACGTATTGTTGAAAATGGAGTCGCACTTCGCGATGGAATAATCGAATGTGATGTCATCGTATACGCAACAGGTTATGAAGCGATGACAGGTTCACTATTGAAAATCGATATTCAAGGGCGTGATGGGCAATCCATTCAGGACAAATGGGGAGACGGTCGAGATGTGAAAACATACCTTGGCTTAACGATGGAAAACTTCCCGAACTTCTTTATGATTACGGGTCCACAAAGTCCATCAGTGTTAACGAATATGCCGTCTGCTATTGAACAACACGTGGATTGGATTGATCGCTGTATCGAATATTTAGAAGACAATAACTTACAAACAATTGAAGCGCAAAAAATATCTGAAATGAAGTGGGGGAAACAGTGTGATGATTTAGCGAATTCCACATTATTCCCACATACAAACTCTTGGTATACAGGAGCGAACATTGATGGTGAACAGCGCGGGTTTGTTATTTATGTCGGTGGTTTAAATAACTACAAGAAAATATGTGATCAAGTTGCAGATAACAACTATGAAGGCTTTTCATTTGAAAAAGCTCATGCCAATGTTGTCATACAATAAAAGCTTATAATTAACGTTTCCAATACTCATAACGATTTCACAAATGAAGAAATCGCTATGAGTATTCTTTTTATGCCAAAATCTAAAATGGCGATGCTCTTATACGACTTATTTGGAGTTATGTGAAATTTGTAGGGAACAGGTAGGGAGGAATGAAAGGAAATTGAAAAAGGACACCCTATAAAAGGATGTCCTTCGTATTTGTTAGATTTTAATTTTAAAAATTAAAGTTTAACAACGTTAGAAGCTTGTGGTCCACGGTTTCCTTCTTCTACTGAGAATTCAACTTTTTGACCTTCTTCTAAAGATTTGAAACCTTCGCCTTGGATAGCTGAGAAGTGTACGAATACATCATTTCCGCCTTCTACTTCGATGAATCCAAAACCTTTTTCTGAGTTAAACCATTTTACTGTACCTTGAGCCATTTTAAAAAACCTCCAAAAAATTGTTAGACGACAACTAATTGACTTCTATAACTAGAAAAAAATTCACACATTACAAAAAGTACCGAACGTTCACGATTACTTTTTGTAACATGTGAATTCATTAGATATATGAAGCAATATAATCATCTGTAATTAATATACATCATAAAAATGATTTTGTCTAGAATTTTATTTGATAATTAAAAGAATATTTTGGATTTTGCATAGAAATTGCCTGCCATAAGATATTTGTTCTAACTCACAGTATTTTACATATAATTTTTTGAGGAAAATATAAGTAGAAAGGGAGATGAAATGTTTCATTTACCACAAATACCTTTGCCCAAATTAAATAAGGTGATCTTATGTTGCAATGTAAAGTAATAACCTCTTTGAAAGATTTAGAAGACTATAAGGAAATATGGTCGCAAATCCTTGAAAGAGCAAACAATGATAATCCGTTTGTAGAATATGAATGGATTGCTGCATGGTGGCATTTTTTAGGGAAAGCAGATCCTGTTGAAATATATGTCGTCGTCCATAAAAATACCCCAATTGCCTTTTTCCCACTCACCCATACATCCCGTTTTGGTATACATCAATTTAAGTTTATTGGTGATGATGTTGCTACATATATGCAAGTCATTTCAGAGAAAGAATGGCTAGAACCGGCCATCGAATATTTACTAGATGTATTAACGAAAAAGTATAAAAGGTTACTTTTTGAGTTAAATGGTCTGTTAGAAAGCCGTGAATCATCAAAGGTTTTAGAGAAAATAGCGATTAAAAGGCAGCTCCCTTACTCTATCTTTCGAGTCGTTACCCCACTAATTGAAATAGAAGAAATGGATCATCCAGATAAGAAGAAAAAGTTTAAAAAGAAATTTAAAGATATAATTCGATGTGAAAATCGTTTTAAATCGCTTGGGCAATTAACATTTCAACCGTTTGAAGAAAAGTATGAGGACATGTTTCAATTATATAATCGCAGGTGGATGAAGAAAATTGATACGAGTGGATTTTCCGCTGGCATAAAGATGTTGTTTTTTGAGCACCTAGCAAATCAAAAGGGGAGGGGGTTCAAAGTCGAAATAAATAAACTCTCCTTTGAAAATAAATTAATTGGCTTTACCTATGATATTTGCTGTCGTGGTAGAAGGGTATGCTACAAAATGGCTCATGAACCTGATTTCCACATATTTGGTCCAGGTAGGATCATTGAAAGAGAAAATTTGCTTAAATCAAAAAATGACAATAATACTTTGTATGACTTTGGAAGTGGTTATGAACCATACAAGCTAGAGTGGGCTACAAAGTTAGATTTTACAAGGAAATTTTTATTTAGTAGTAATGGTTTAAGAGAACGTGGTTTTAGAAATCTATTGAGTGCTTTATATACAGTTAAGTTCAAAATAAGTTCAAGCCATCAATATGTTGAGATGAAAAGAGATCGGTTTGGAGAAGTGTTGTATTTTATAAAAAATGCCACGATGAAAGAGCACTATGAGAAAATAGTGGATGTATGTAGTAATATCTTTTCCATCGATACGATCGATTTATATTGTTTAGAAAATCAATCATTTCAACCAGATATGAACTTTAAAGAGATGAAAATTCAAGATATATTAGAGCACAATCATCGTGAGGAGCTTGTGCCTTTATTTTTTAAGCAATATCGTTTGTATTCAAATAATAAAGAAGAAATTACCTTTTTAAGGAATGACCAATTTATTCGTGAGGAAAGTATTAATTATATGGAAGCGTTACCTTCGAATTCAACCTTTATAAAGGATTACGATGTTAACAATTTACAAGAAATAGTAGACATGATCCAACAAGAAGGTTTAACAATTTATACAGCAGTTCATGGAGCCTCCTATAAAAAAGAAGTATATTAAAAAAATTAGGCTTTCAAAAGGTAGAACGAATATCAAAGTTTCGTATTTTAAAATGGGAAAAGGTTATGAAAAAAGCATATTGATAAAATAATCCCTAATAGGTTTTTCGAAACTTATTAGGTTTTTTTGTTTATTTATCGAAAAGTATTTTAAAAGATTCATATAATTGTTATTATTGGATTGATAGCAATTGTTGTAAATAATTCTCATCATTTTTATACATAATTAACTGTTTGGGGAGATGCATATGGAGAAGACCTTCGATGAAAAATACATAAAATCCATTTCTATTTATATCTCGCTTTCCTTCATGCTAATACTATTTGTCGTCCTATTTAGTGATAAATTATATGGCATTTTTGGTGAACAAAATTATACGGCGGTTCATTTACTTAGTGAAATTTTTACCATTATTGTAGCCATGTCTATAGCAATGCAGCTATGGCTTACTTCTCGTTTTAAATTAATCAATGTAGATGTTTATATGGGGGCACTTTTTTTATCCCTTGCCATTTTAGCTATATTCCATACGATTTCTTATAAAGGAATGCCATTCTTTATTATAGAAAGTAGCCCATATCAGGCTACGTGGTTTTATATTATTACAAGGCTTTTAATATCTGTTGGTTTGCTTTGCATTGTGTTAATGAAGGCAAAATCAATAACAACCATACATAGAAATATTGTTTTTCTCATCTCCATGATTTTGACCTTTGCTTTTATTTGTGTGATTTATTTACCGGACAAAGTGTTGCCACCATTAGTAATTGAAGGAATGGGTACAACACTCCTTAAAAATACAATGCAGTATTTCTCATTAGGGACTCAAATCGTTTTAATTATTATTTTACTAAAGCAGTTTAACCTAGCACCAAAAAGAAGCTTATTATTTATCGCAGCCTCTATATACATAATTATTAGTGATATTTTCTTTACGACATATCGTGATGTATACGATATTTACAATTTTACAGGTCACTTATTCCAGTTATTCACTTATGTCGCTATACTTAAAGCAGTCTATTACACTACAGTTGAGTTTCCGTTTATCAGTATGATTAAGGCCAATGATCACCTCGAAAGCTCGCGGAAAGAAATGCATCATATGGCTTACTATGATGAAATAACAAAACTACCAAATGAACGTTTTTTAATAGAGAGCATTAATAAAAGCTTTACAGAAAATCTGGAGCAAAAAACTGTACTCGTATTAGAGTTTGATCGGATTTTGGCTATTAAGTCTTCACTCGGTTCGTTTTATTCTGAGCAAATACTCAAAATGGCTGCTGAGCGTATTACTGAAATAGTGGGGGAAAAGTATTTTGTAAGTAAATTACGTATTGATCAGTTTGTCATCTTTATAAAATCCCATAAAGACAAAGAAGAAATAATGGCTCTTTGTAAACAATTACAATTGAGCATGTCGAAACCATTCCATATACAACATTTTTCATTAACAGGAAATTTAAATATTGGAATTGCCCATTATCCAATGGACTCTACGTCGAGTGAAAATTTAATAAAACATGCCCAATTTGCAATGTATGAAGCAGGTAAAGTTCCTGAAAGAATTCTTTCCTATGAATCGTCTATGTTAAATGCAAGAACAAAACGCGTTGAATTGGAAAATGATTTATATAAAGCATTAGAGGAAGACCAATTATTTTTACAATACCAACCTCAATTAAACATCCAAACAGGGGAAATCAATTCAATGGAGGCCCTTGTCAGATGGAATCATCCAATAAAAGGATGGATTTCACCGGCTGACTTTATTCCGATAGCAGAAGAATCTGGCCTTATTATTCCTTTTGGAAGGTATGTTTTGGAAACGGCATGCAAACAAACGGTAGAACTTCAAAAAGTCATTAACAAGCCAATTAAAGTGGCTGTCAATTTATCGGTGGGGCAGCTTTTCCAGGAGAATTTTATCGATATTATTAAAGAAGTAATACAAGAGACGAAAATCCCACCGCATCAATTAGAATTAGAAATTACAGAAAGCATGACCATGAATACAAACTATATTACGCCAATTTTAAAGGGATTGAAGGAGATTGGACTAACTGTGGCTATTGATGATTTTGGAACGGGGTATTCATCGTTGTCTTATTTAAAGGATCTCCCTATTGATTGTTTAAAAATTGATCGTAGTTTTGTGCAAAAAATTAGTAATAAAGACGACCAGGAACCTTTAGTCGATATGATTATTTCAATGGCGCAGCATTTAAAGCTCGATGTTGTAGCGGAAGGCATCGAAACAATCGAACAACTACATTACCTGAATGAGAAAAAATGTGATTTCATTCAAGGGTATTATATTAGTAAACCGATTAACATCGAGGACTTATCAGAGCGCTTTAATGAAATCGAACAGTTTGCTTTAGAAACAATTCAAGGTATGAAAATGACTTAATATGAAGGCCGTTGCTGAAGGGGTACGCAGCAAGGCCTTTTTATTTTGCTTACGTGCAGAAAGATTTAACTGATTGAAAATATTTTAATCATTTTGTAAGAAATACTTTACATTATGTAGTATATATATTATATTGAAGTGGAAGGGGAGTTAAAAAATGGATAAGAGAAGATTAGAAAATCGAATTCATGTTTTCCGTGCTGAAAAACGATGGTCCCAACAACAACTTGCGGATCGAGTAGGAGTCTCCAGACAAACCATTGCATCATTAGAAGCGAACAAATACAATCCTTCTTTATTACTAGCACAAGATATTGCGGAAGCATTTGAAGTGGATATATACAGTGTGTTTACACATTTAAAGGAGGAATAAGTTTATGTACACAATTATCATATCGATATTAGTGGTTATTATGATTGCTTCAATCCTTCATTGGGTCAATTTCTCCACAAAGGAAGGAAAAGACGAGAGGGGCAAAATGATTTTAGGTCGGTCCTCACAAATTGCCTTTAGCATAGTGGTTCTGGCCTTTGGAGTAACTTTAATTGGCGATCGTTATATTACATTTTCAACAGATGAGCAATTCACGACGACACTAATCGCTTTGATGACGTCCATTATGTTAATCAACTCAATTTCGATTGCGTATTTTAGAAAGAAATATTAGTACGTTAAGGAAAACGATACAAAGGGGAAATAGAAGATGAAAAACTTAGTAACGAGAATATGTTTAGCGTTGGCTTTAATAATAACGGTTTATAATTTCTTTATCATAGATCAACCAGTGGAGAAGGGAACAGGGGTAGTGTTATTACTTCTAATTATCGCTAGCACATTTAATACGATAAAGACAGATAAACAGATGAATAGTTAACTACTAATCAGTAATGGGGATTGAAAAAACCTATTTACTGATTTTTTTTGTGATGATCGCTTGATTTTCTTTGTAGCTTTTTTAAATTACTCATTTTTTATTCTGATAAAAATTATGTTCTTTTCTAATTGAATTTATGATGAAGACTAACTTCACTGATTTTTTGAGGTTATGAAGCCCCCAATGAATAATTTTTGGATGCGTTCGGTCGTTCATCGTGGTTATGAAGCCCCCAATGAATAATTTTTGGATGCGTTTGGTCGTTCATTGGGGTTATGAAGCCCCCAATGAACAATTTTTGGATGCGTTCGGTCGTTCATCGTGGTTATGAAGCCCCCAATGAACAATTTTTGGATGCGTTCGGTCGTTCATCGTGGTTATGAAGCCCCCAATGAATAATTTTTGGATGCGTTTGGTCGTTCATTGAGGTTATGAAGCCCCCAATGAACAATTTTTGCATGCGTTTGGTCGTTCATCGGGAGTCAATGATGATCATTGCATTGCATTTTCATCCAGTTAATAGATTCCGCTCTAATGGAAATTAGTAATGTACAACTAAAATCCTCATTGAATTATATACTTCTGACAACTTTATTTTTAATATTGAAAATTTTGTTACAATATTTTGAAATTTAATAAATATTATTATTGAGTATGATAAAATATCCATATATTGTATAAATGTTTGTGATCTCAAAATATAACTCAAATAGAAGTCTAACTTGAGTATAGAGGTGAATAGATGCGTAGAGCTAAAAACTTTCGAAATGAAAAGGGAATTACATTAATCGAATTATTAGCTGTTATTGTGATATTGGGAATTATCGCCGCTATTGCAGTTCCAGCAATCGGAAATATGATAGCGAATTCAAAGAAAGATGCACATATCGCAAATGCAAGAGCGATGATTGAAGCAGCTCGGTTACATAGTATTGAAGATAGTTCTCTTAGACCAAGTAAAGGGAAAAGGGTTTTTGTTTCGTTAGGTTATTTAATTAGTCAAGGCTATATTGATAAAATAGAAAGTCCTGGAGATGAACCATACGAACAAAGTGGAGGCAATCCTACAGATGCTGATCATGCTAATAATCGCTGGGCAGATGGAAAGGCCACTTTTGTTGTTATAGATAATACTACCGGAACAATGGAGTATTATGTAAAACTTCTCACTTATAATGACAAGGTTATTTTAGAATTAACTGAGGAGAGTAACATTACGCGAAATAGTATTAGTATTCAGTAACCCGGTGTTCAACTACTTAAATGGAATCTTTTTATTGAAAAGTTTGGACTTATATCGTCATCAATATGATTTATTTTTGAGGTGAGAAGATGGGAAAAGCATTGCATCATCAAAATGAAAAAGGGATTACATTAATTGAACTATTAGCAGTAATTGTTATTTTAGGCATTGTAGCAGCTATTGCAGTTCCGGCGATTGGTAATTTAATAGAAAATGCAAAGAAGGATGCTATTATAGCAAATGCACAGAATATGGTTGATGCAACACGGCTATTAAGTGTTTCTAAAAGCGGTTTCAGTCCTAGTGATGGTCACATGACATTCGTTCCATTAGGTTACTTAGTTAGTGAAGGGTATATGAATAAATTTAGTAAACATGGACTTGAAGTTTATGCACAAAATACTCAAGATCAACCAACTAAGAATCATGTAGATACTAATTGGACAAATGAAAATAACACATATGTTGTAATTGAAAATAATGGTGGGAAAATCGAATATTACGTTAGAATTGTATTGCATAATAATCATTTGGTTTTACCGTATAAGAATATAAATGATGTAAATCGAGATGACATTACACTTCATAATTATTAACCCAAGTCTCAGCTCCAAAAAGTTGAGACTTCTTTTTATTTACATTGAGAATTAAACAAGTCTCTATGAATATGGTATTATTTAGTTAAAGTACATAAGAATTTGAGAATATTCGTGAAATTGGTTTACTAAATGGGGTGTGTGGCGTGGAAAAAGTTTTTGCAATTGGGGATATACATGGGAATTATGAATTGTTAGAGCAATTATTACAATTTTGGAATCCAGACGAAGAGCAATTAGTTTTTTTAGGTGATTACATAGATCGTGGGCCTGATAGTTTAAAAGTACTGCAAACTATTATGGATCTGTCCGAACAGTATGAAATCATTACGTTAGCAGGAAATCACGAGCAAATCTTTTTAAGCTGGCTCGATAAACCAGAGGAAGTCTCAGAGTTTTATTTTAATCCAAAAATTGGTGGAGCCGATACAGTTAAAAGTTTGTATGACGTTCCACATTTTAGTATTGTAGTGGATAATTTTTCTGTAATAGAAATTGCAGAAGCTATTCGAAAAAAGCAAAGTGCTGTTATTAAGTTTTTAAAACAATTGAGAACTTTTTACCAATGGGACTCATATTTATTTGTCCATGCGGGAATCGATGCAACGGTCGAAAACTTTAAAGAGACGAATAAGGAGGACTACTTTTGGATTCGAGAGGATTTTTTCGCAACTCCTCATCTCGCAAAGGAAATCGTTGTCTTTGGTCATACACCAACGCCATTATTAAACGAAGATCGTTCCAGTAATGTGTGGGTCTCCCCATGTCGAAAAAAAATTGGCATTGATGGCGGCGGTGCCATTTACGAAGCTGGTCAATTACATGGGCTTCTTTTCTCATCCCAATCAAAAGAAATTAAAATATACTCTGTCGCAAAAAATACGGATGGGAAGTATAGCACAATACTATTGTAATGTAAGGCAAGGGCTCGAGATTTTCGGGTCCTTCTTTCATTTCAAGTGGTATAGTATGAATAAAAGAAATAGGGTGGTTACGATGGCAATGGAAGGACAACATATTTTTACATTAAATACGTCTTGGAATGGTGATCGGAATGCAAGCGGGGAGATCACTTGTGGAAATTTAAAGACTGTAGTTTCTATCCCAGAGGAAATGGGGGGCCCTGGACTAGGCACGAATCCAGATGAAATGCTTTTAGGAGCAGCGGCCACTTGTTATTTAATATCTCTTGCCACAATGCTCGATCTATCGAAAGTAAAGGCTAAACTTCATTTACATTCTGAAGGGATTGTAGAAGTAGAAAAGAGTACATTTACTTACAAAAAAATTATCCACCATATAAAAATTGTTCTAGAAAATTATAACGAGAAACATATTCGCATTGCTAATCGTTTAGCATTGAAAGCAGAACAAACATGTATGATTAGTAAAGCGTTAAAAGGGAATGTGGAAATTGTGGTGAATTGTTCTATAGTAGAATCTTAAAGAAAGAGAGTGAGGAGAATGAACGCAATTCAATTTATCATACAAATATTAATTGTATCGGTTTTGATTTTTTTCATTAGTGGTCGTTTAATCGGTTCTAATGTAAATATTTTAAAAAGAATTTTATCTGTATGCATTAGTGTCTCCTTCACTACTTTTATTTTCTGGTATACCTATCTTCGAGGAACAAATTTTTCCTTTTATACCGTGGATAGTGTGGTTAATGTTGCCACGCTTTTATGGGTAGGTAGTATGTTACTGATCTCCATGCTTATTTATTTATTTTTTGAATTATTTGACCCGATCGCTCTCGATGAAAATAACGGTCGAGGTGCTGGCAAGAAGTCATTAATTAAGCGTTTAATTGGCTATTGGCGACATCAAAAACGGTTGCGAAACGTTTTAAAAATTGCTGTGACGAATGGCATTACGCGAACGATGAAATATGCTCGAAATCGGGATTCTGATCGAGAATTGGCGATTGCTTTACGAGATACCCTCGAACAATGTGGTGGAATTTTTATCAAATTTGGTCAAGTATTGTCCACTCGAAAAGAACTTTTTTCACCAGTTTTTATTGAAGAACTAGAAAAACTACAACAAAATGTGACGCAGCTAAACGAAGGACAAGTACAGATGATACTACAACAAAATTTACCCGGTGAAATTGATGAAGTCTTCTCTTACTTTAGTAAAAAACCATTAGCTGCAGCTTCAATTGGACAGGTCCATAAAGCGATCTTACGAAGTACAAATGAACAAGTTGTTGTAAAAATATTACGACCACAAGTAAAAGAGATTATGCGGGAAGATTTAAGTATCCTCATAGAGTTTGCCAATTGGGTATCCAACCGATCGCAATGGGCGGAAAATTTAGGCTTTCGTGGTTTAGCAGAAGGGTTTGCGGCATCATTACGGGAAGAAATCGACTTTAATATAGAAGCCCGCAATATGATTCAAATTCACAATGTGTTAAAGAATAGTCAATTGAAAGTGACGATTCCAAAAGTGTATGACCAATATAGCAATGAAAATGTATTGGTTATGGGGTTAGCAAAGGGCCATAGTATCTCGACACAACATTTATTTGATAATGGGGATAGTAAAAAAATTGCAGAAACGCTTTTATTTACGTACTTAGAACAAGCCCTTGTATCGGGAATTTTCCATGCCGACCCACATCCAGGGAATATTTATTATGATGGAAAAACAGATACTATTACGTTACTTGATTTTGGCGCGGTTTGTCGATTATCTTCATCTCAGCAAGAGGGATTAAAGTTATTTTTTATCGGAATTCAGCAAAGAGATGCGTCCATTCTTTTTGATGGCATATCGTTATTAGTGAAAAATAAAAATGATGTCGATCGCCATGATTTAGAGCAAGCGATTAGTCAAATTATTTTAAAAATCTCGTATGTTGACCGTATTCAAACCGATGAATTAGTGTATTCGATTTTTACAGTCATTCGTGATTTTGGTCTACAATTTTACCCCTCCGTTAATGTTGCGTTGCGGGTAGTGGTGACATTAGATGGTACGCTACGTATTATAGAACGTACATTTAATATTTTTGAAGAAGCAAAAGTATTTTCCAACAATTATTTGAAACAGGCATTTAAAAAGCCATTTAAAGAACCATTCGCGACGAAAGATCGATTAGAAGAAGAATTGGCGCTAATCTTACCAAACTTAAGAAAGATTCCAAGAAGGGTAGATCAGCTGTTCAAACGAATGGAAGACGGTAAAGTCATTTTGCATCATGATATTTTTTCAGATAAAAATAATGCCAAATTTATTACCCAGTTGTTTTCGAAGTTTGTCCTTTTATTAGTAGGGATTACCTTTGGGATAATCTCAGTAGCGTTACTTGCCATTTCTCAGTTAATTAACACGGCCTACGCTATTTACTTGAATACGGCAGCTTACTTGGGGTTATTTTTATGTGCCATCTTACTAGTAAGGCTATCCATACAAGCCATTCGAGATATGAAACGAATAGAGTAGGCAAAAAGGTGAGCAAGATTGAATTTGCTCACCTTTTCTATGTCTATTCAACAAAAAAGAAATAAACAATAGCTAATACAATTAAGGCCAGTATTACAGCAAAAGTTACTTTGATTGGCGAAATAGGAGATTGACCTCCAACTTGTCCGGTTTGCCCATTGACCATAAACTGATAAGACTTATTTTTATACTTAAACGAAGATAACCATACCGGTAACATTAAATATTTATATGTAATGTTTGAATGCACAGTGGAAAATTTAATGTTTTTTACATGGTCTGCGTTATGTTCGTAAGTAATTTTATTTTTAATTTGCTCCTTCAAATGAGCGTGAATTTCCTTTTTAGCTTGAGTCCATCCGTCTTCTAAACCGATACTATATCGTTCGGCAATATAGCCAGATAAAAAATCTCTTTTATAAGGACGACTTTCTTTTAACTTAAAAGGCTCGATTTTTTCTAAAATGTCCATTTGATAACGGGTTGTCGCTAGAATTAAATGATCATCAATAAATTCCTGGTAAAAACCACTTGTATTATACCAATCCGTTACAGTATGAGTATCGCCTTCACTATCGGTTTCGGTACGATCTTTACCGTATTTTGCAGTATATTGAGAGGCGGTTTTCGTATCAAACGTCCAATAGGGTAGATATATACCTGAAAATGCTTCTGCTTTTGCGGAACGTTTTGCTTTATTTGGTGCAAACCAACGACTTTTAATCCATTTACGGAAATTTTCATCCGCCTGTTGACTTGAAACTTCAAAGGGAACAATGCCGTTCGGTGCTAAAGAATTTTCTGCATGACTTTCCATTACGTGATTGGATCCACAGTAGGGACATACATTTGCCACTTCAAGAGCATCATAGACCATTTCCGCTGCACAAGCATCACAAATAACTACCTTTTTTTCTGCTCCCCAAGAGAAACTACTGCGGGTAACTGCACTTTCAAAATCTAGCTCTTCAACTTCTTCATCCAACTCAAGCTCAGCATCTGGAATCTCTTCCTCATGGTGACAATAAGGACAAGTTAATTTACCATTAACTGGGTTAAACTTGATGGAAGCACCACAGGAAGGGCACTTCGCATCATGTTCATGAACTTCAACTAATGTCTCATGATCGTTTGGAGTGGTCATACAATAGCCTCCTTATTGATGGTCATTTTCATCAAAAACATCACCACATTCAGGACAGAATTTTGGATTTAGCGAAGGATCTTTTGGTACCCATCCACATTTATCACATTTTAAACTTTTTGGTTTAGCTAAACCGCAATCTGTACAAAATTTCCCCGTATTTTGTATACCACAAGAACAATTCCAACTAGTAACTTCAGGCTTTTTCGTACCACATTCTGTACAGAACTTTCCTGTATTTTCGGCCCCGCAAGAACAAGACCAAGTAATAGGAGGCAGTTGTTGATTTTGGGATTGTGTTTTTTGTGATGTATTTCCTTGGGTTAATAAATCTTTTGCATTTACGCCACCTGCTTGACTTGCAAAATTCAAACCTGCAAAACCTAACATAGCCCCTCCATCATTTTTCGCAGCATTTTTCATCGCTTCACTTTGCGCATCGATAAGTGTTGCTCCGGCCATTTGAGAGTTTCGTAGAACAGCCGTTTTTTGTAATTGTTTAATCATTGCCTCATCTTCATCGGATGCTTTCACTGTGTTTATACCAAACGAAATGATTTCAATACCGCGTGTTTTCCCCCATTTATCAGATAGAATTTCATTTAAAGCTTTCGCCAATTCTAAAGTGTGACCTGGAAGAGCGCTATAGCGAATTCCGCTTGCAGATATGCGTGAGAATGCAGGTTGTAGGGCTGTTAATAGTTCTGAGCGTAGTTGTCCTTCGATTTGCGTACGACGAAAATCTTGTTCAACGTTTCCAGAAACATTTGTATAAAATAAAATCGGGTCAATAATTTTAAAAGAATATTCACCATGACAACGAATGGAAATATCAATATCTAATCCGATATTTTGATCAATGACACGGAATGGAATAGGGGTAGGTGTCCCATATTTATTGCCTGGAATTTCTTTTTCGTTAAAGTAATAAATACGTTGATCTTTCCCAGCTTCGCCACCAAAAGCAAGTCGTTTTCCAAAAGCGTCAAAGCTTGCTTTAATGGATGCACTTAAGTCTCCGTAAAAAATACTTGGTTCGGTAGATTGGTCATAAACAAATTCACCGGGTTCTGAACAAAACTCTACAATTTTCCCTTGATCTACAATAATCATAGATTGACCTTCATTGACTGCGATAATTGAACCATTACTAATAATGTTATCGCTACCTTTTTTATTAAAGCTTCTTTTTCCTTTTCTTTTCATTCCTTTAGTTATTAAAACTTCTGCTGGAATGGATTCACAGTAAAAATAATCGCGCCATTGATCGGCAAGAACGCCTGATAATGCACCCACACCTGCTTGTAATAATCCCATTGCAACTCCTCCTCATCTCTATATGTATCATTATACTTATAAAAATAGAATTTAGATTTAGTTATTAGGGAATTTTTGGATAAATTCAGTTTGCGATGGAAATTTTACCCTTCTTTTTAAATCCAGCCATGGAAAATCTAATATTTATCCCGCATTAACGGGCAGTAATTTATCTGTACCGAAAGCTTTAGCGACAGGTACAAGACTCCCACTTCAAGATTTTAGTGAAGCGAAAAAGGATAAGTGGGAGATCAACTGCCCGTAAAAGCCCGATTGGTTCAACTAACAATCCGTGGGGGATGAAAAAAACCCCCACGGATTGAAGTTTCACTTTATTATATAGAACGATTACGTGTAAAGTTTTGTTATAATAATAGCACTAGAGTTAGAAAGGATCATGAAAATGACAAATAAACCACATCTACTAGTAGTTGATGGAATGGCTTTATTATTCCGTTCTTTTTTTGCGTCAAGTGCTATGGGACAATATATACGAATGGAAGATGGAACACCAACAAATGGCGTACAAGGATTTGCACGTCATGTTTTAACGGCTCAATCATTAATGAAGCCAACGCATTTAGCAGTTTGCTGGGATATGGGCGCCCAAACGTTCCGAAATGAACTATTTGATGGATATAAAGCGAATCGACCTACACCGCCTGAAGAAATGTTGCCACAATTTGATATGGCCAAAGAAGTATCCGAAATGATTGGCTGGCAAAACTTTGGGGAAGCCGGTATGGAAGCGGACGATACAATCGGTTCGATGGTGGAAAAATGGAAAGACGAAGCGGATATTACCATTATTAGTGGGGATAAGGATTTACTTCAATTATTAAATGCGACAACGAAAATTGCCTTTACGAAAAAAGGGTATACAGAATACGATGTTTACACAGAACATCGCTTTAAAGAGGAATATGCGATTGAGCCACATAAGTTTGCAGAAGTAAAAGCATTTATGGGGGATTCAAGTGACGGGTACCCTGGGGTGAAAGGAATTGGACCAAAAACAGCATTACAATTAATACAAAATTACGGGTCAATAGAAGGTGTATTAAATAATTTAGAGCAGCTTAAACCTGGACAGCGGTCAAAAATTGCCGAGAATATTGATATGCTTAGACTATCTCACAAGCTAGCGACGATCCATAGAGATATGGAGATTCGTGCAACAATACATGAGCTACTTTTAAAAGATTATAACCATGCAACATTTGAACATCTTGAAAGTAAAGGGTTTAGATTAATTGCAAAACATGCTAGATCTTTATATTCGTTAGTATAAGAAAGAGCCGAGGTGGATATCTTGAACTGCTCCCTGTCAAGTAGACAGTGAAAATAATAAAAATGCTTAGGCGGCTTGAGCCCTGTATTCTAGGGGGCTCAAGCCGTTTAATGTTT
>NZ_RYYR01000021.1 GCF_003977595.1 Lysinibacillus antri
TATTAGCTCCGGTTTCCCGGAGTTATCCCCAACTATAGGGCAGGTTGCCCACGTGTTACTCACCCGTCCGCCGCTAACCTTTAGGAGCAAGCTCCTTAAGATCCGCTCGACTTGCATGTATTAGGCACGCCGCCAGCGTTCGTCCTGAGCCAGGATCAAACTCTCCATAAAAGAGAAAATTTGATTAGCTCAAATTTCTTGCTGGCATCAATTATGATGTCCAAATTTTGTTTCTCAACTTAATGAGAAACTCTATTTCATTAACGTTTTGTTGTTCAGTTTTCAAAGTTCATTTTCCGTCACGTTACCGGACAGGATTTTATTATATAAAACTCACTTCATTCTGTCAACAACTATTTCAGGAAAGTTTTTCCTTTGCGTTGTGACACGAAATTCATTCTACCATCATTCCAATTATGATGTCAACACTTTTTTTGAAGAAGTTAATTAACACTTCTAGGCAATCGCCGTATTTGCGACGGCTTACTAATAATAGCAACATAATATTTAACCGTCAATAGTTAAATGCAAAAAATTTAACTCTCCCCTTTGCTACTTTTGAATAATAAACCCAATTTCACTCTACCGCATTTTCATCTACCTAGCTCATTCCCTTAAAAGAATAGCTTATCCTGTACTATCCATCTCCAACATACCCCTTAACTATACCCCCGTCCCAATTACAACTCATTTTCTTTCTTCTATAAAAAGGGGATTGCTACTTGATCGAAATTATCAGTAAAGTGTCATCCTTTATTGCGGAGCTAGTATGGAAGGAAAATAGTCGCCAAAGATGATTACTTTAGACTGACATGCAATTAATGAATTCGTTCATATAAATTAATACATTCTAGTATAATAGTTATAATTTGGTAACTTATAGGAGGACATATGACTAAAACCCTCGAACAATTGCATTCTAATATTTCATCAGAATCAAAAAAAGGATTTCCCATTTTACTATCTGGGTCCATCATTTTCTTACTTTTCACTTTTATGCCACTCTTATTTCCAATGTCGACGGTTTATCTGATTTGGATTTTTGGACTAGGTGCAATTTTTCCTTTTGGTATTGTATTAAGTAAATTATTTGGAATCAACATACTATCTACTAAAAACCCACTTGGAGTTCTAGGTGGCATCATCGCAGCACCTCAGGCATTCTTTATTCCTGTTTTTATTATTGTGTATATGCACATTCCTGAGTACTTACCTTTTACAATTGGTTTACTCGGTGGTTCTCACTTTCTTCCGTACATGTGGATCTATAAAAGTAAAGCCTATTTATTTGTCACGTTAGGTACATGTCTATCGTCACTAATTATTGGCGGGTTCTTTGTAGATATGGCTTTTACACTTGTTCCTCTAGCAATTTGTCTTGTCTATGCGATGGGTGTCTTTTTAATTTTGAAGGAGCTCAAATCTGAATTTTCTTAACCACAAAAAATAGCAAGGAGCCGTCCAAAAAGTCATTTTGGACGGCTCCTTTGCGACGAGGATAGTGACAATTTATTGTTACTACCGCAGAAGCATAGCTTTTTAGCGATATTTTATGATTAGAAACGTAGATGTCCAGAAAGTGTAGTGCTTTCTGGACATCCCCCGCTACGTTTAAGTAAGCCTACTTCTCTTTATTTTTAGAGACTATATTTTTTATTTTATCTGAAAGTCCCATTACTGCCGGAGTAAAGACAGGTAACATGATGAAACTTAGCAATACTACTCCTATTAGGACAAAGATTGCCACTTGCATTAATGTAACGATTCCTGATGGGATTAATGCAGCAAATGTTCCACCTAAAATTAACGCTGCTGATAAAACAACGCCACCAATATGTTTGGCAGCTTCAATAATCGCCACACTGCCCTGACCTTCTAATTCCTGATAGCGCATGATTAAGAAAATACTATAGTCTACCCCTAGTGCCACAATCATAATAAAGCTAAAGAATGGTACATTCCAGCTTAAAATGCTTTGGCCCAATACATACTCACTGATTAATTCTGTTAACCCTAGAGAAGTATAGTAAGTTAAAATTAACGATACAATGACAATCGACGTTTGTGACACCGAACGAGTAATGATTAGTAAAACCACTGCAATCCCAATCATCATAATGACAATTGTACGCGTAAAATCACCACTTGAAATTTGTTGAAGGTCCACGTTCGCTGCAGATTTCCCTCCAAGGGCGATTTCAGCATCACTGAAACTTAAACTTTTTGCAGTCGCTTTAATTTGTTCATCGATTTCTTCAATAATCGTCATTGCTTCTTTTGAATATGGATTTACATCTAATATGATCATCAATTTCGTCGTCTGGTGATCAGGAGACATGTACATATCTAAACTTTGTTCGAACTCTTCCCCTTCTAAAACCTCTTGAGGAATGTAGAAAACGTTAGAATCCGAATTACTTACGCCACCAAGATAGTCTTGTGCTTCTAGTAACCCATCACTAATTTCTGTTAAACCATCCGTACTGGCAGCAAGTCCTTCTTGAAGTGCCCCCATTTTTTCTTGAAGACCAGCAAGACCGTTTTGTAATTGTTCTTGCCCCTCATTTACTGTAGATAAACCTGTTTCTAATTCTGTTGTTTTAGTTGAAATTTGATTTACACCTGTTGCACCTGAATCCAAACCTGTTGCTAACGTATTCGCTCCAACTTTTAATTCTTCAACACCAGATTCTACTTTTTGTAATCCGGAAGCAATTGAAGATAGGGCTATATTCGCTTCTTTAAAAGAACTAACTGCAACGTTGTATTGTGGTATAATCTCTTCTTTTAATTTAGTTGCAAGTGCCTGTAAATCTCCTTGTGCTTTTTTAGCAGTTCCTAGAGCCGTTTGTACATTCTCATCCGAAGCTAGCTCTGGTTTACTTGCAATTAAAGCATTCATCGATTGTTCAATGGCAACATATCCTTGACTTGCACCCGAAATAGCAGAGCTTACTGTGTTAAATACTTCCGTAAATGAACTAAAGCCTGTTTCTAACGTAGCATAAGCCGTTTGTAAATTAGTTGCTCCAACATGTAAATCATTTAAACTTTGTTGCACTGTGTCTAGCCCATTTTCGATATCCCTTGCACCGCTAGCACCGTTTTCAAAGCCCTTTCCTACTTCATTTAAAGCATTTATTAATTGACCAACACCATCTTTCATTGTGGCAGTTCCATCAATTAATTGTTGCACACTGTCTAACCCGTTTTGATCTACTTTGCCGAGCTCTGATTCTGCTTCCGAAAGTCCACTGTTAATTGTTCCTAGGCCCTCTTGCGCGGAATCAATTCCACTATTTAACGTTTTACTTTGATCTTTCGTATAAAGCTCTTGTATTTTTTCACCAGATGGTCGTGTCACAGAATATACCTCTGAAACACCATCTACTTTTGAAATGACATCTACTAATTTATCAATATCCTGTAGTGCCGTTTGTGTAGCAAGACTCTTATCTGCTTGAATGACTAAATTCGTTGGCGAAGAGAATCCAGGTGGAAAATGCTCTTCAATTACTGTAATGGCCTGTTTTGATTCGTATTCATCGCTTATTTCAATTAAATCATCGTAGTTTAATTGACCCGAATATTTCAAAATAAACGGTGCACAAATAACCGCGATAATCACTAACGCAATAATTGGTCTGAAAAATGATTGTTTTGATAAAAATTGCCATAGTTTATTCTCGCTATGTCCATTAATTGTCTTTACTGGCCAGAACATTTTAATTCCAAACACGGCCATAAAGAATGGGTTTAGCGTAATTAAAACCACTAACAAAACGGCTACCCCAATAGCTACAGCCGATGTCGCTTGGTACAGTTTAAATTCTGCTAAATATAGTGCTACAAATCCAATAAATACAGCAATCCCACTATAAATAACCGTACGTCCTGCTGTTCTATATGTTTCAGTAATGGCCTTTAGTATATGACCACCTTTTCCAAGTTCCTCTTTAAAGCGTGTATAAAGTAAAATATTGTAGTCTGTCCCTACCCCAAATAAAATAACGATTAAAAATACTTGGGTAAAGTTCGAGAATGGAAAATCAAAACGATCCACTAATTGTGTGACGATCCCCAAAGAAACAATATAAGAAACTCCTACTGTTATAAGAGAAATTAATGGAACTACTGGTGAACGGAACACTAAGACAAGAACAATTAAGATGAAAATAATGGCGATTACTTCCGTTTTCTTGATTCCTTCTTGTGAAGATTTCGCAAAATCATCTAATACAATATCTGTTCCCGTATAGTAAGAATCCACTGATTGCACTTCTGTAGCCGCGCGTAATTGTTGCGCTACTTCTTCAACAGTACCTTCACTTTCATCCACTGCAATCTGTGTCAAAATGGTTGTACCATCTTCAGACATGAGTTGTTTTTTCGTTTCCTCACTATCCGAGTAGGCAAGTATATCTGTTATACCAAGTTTTTTGCTTTGGTCTCTTAGCGTTTGGATTGCCTCATCAATTTCATCCTTTTGCTTATCGTTTAGCGGCTCTTCACTTCCACTACTAAAAACCGCAATAAATTGATAGGTTGGCGCGCCTTCCCCTTCCATCTCCGTCAATAGCTTTGAAGCAATTTGACTCTGTGTATAAGACGGAATCTCTGTTTGACCTTTTTCACGTACTAATGTATCAAGATTAGGCATAGTCACAATCATCAGTACTGAAATGATTACCCAAATGACAAACGATGCCGTACGTACATTCAGCCAATTTTTCAACATGTATCACCTTTCCTTTTCAAATAGCTATCATTAACCCTACCACTTCAAAATCGATTAAAATATAGACAATTAGGGGTCGTTTGTTTAAAAAATTGTTTTTGAAAGATAGGGGATCCAATGAAACATAGTGATGAAACAAAGAAAATATTAGCCACTTCATTAAAGGCACTGATGAAGGGCAAATCATTAGAAAAAATTTCGATACGAGAACTTACTGAAAATGCTGGGGTCAATCGCCAAACCTTTTACTATCACTTTGAGGATATTTATGACTTATTAAAGTGGACTTTTCAGCAGGAGACAATCCAATTATTAGACGTCCATGAAAGTACCCACGTTTGGCAGGACGGGCTTTTACAGCTCTTTCGCTATTTGGACGAAAATCGGGAAATCTGTTTATGTGCCTTACGCTCATTAGGTCGAGATCATATGAAACGCTTTTTTTACGCAGACATCCATAATATCTTTGGTCGAGTTGTGAGTGAATTTGGAGAAAAATATGAGGCTCCAAAAGAATACATGTCCTTTTTAACACATTTTTACACCCTCTCACTCGGTAGTCTTGTGGAAAGCTGGTTGTTGGGCGAAATGGAGCAAACACCAGAGGAGATTATTGAAATGATCGATCTCTTTATTCAAGACCAGCTACGCGGGGGGCAGCAACGGATAAAAGGTGAGTAATTATTGAAAATAGCAGGTTCCGCGCGTTCCGAACCTGCTACTGCGTGAATTTCCTAAAACGAACGATATTTCTTCAAACTTACAATATTTAATGTAATGAAGATAATTGCAAAAATGAAAAGTACTAAGAGGTCAATAGCAATATCATGAAATTCAAATCCTTTATACATCACACCATTTAATGCGGCGGATGCATAATAAAGCGGCATCACTTTCCCGATTTGCAATAACCAATCAGCCATGCCATCAAGCGGGAATATACCTGTAAAAAATATTTGAGGTACAATGACCAATGGGATAAATTGCACCATTTGAAATTCAGATGAAGCAAAACTAGATAGTAACGTCCCAAGTGATAACGCTACAAATGCAACTAGGATATTGGTTAATAACACTAACCAGATCGAACCAACTAAAACAATATCCAGCACATTTATTGCGTACAAAACCACGATGACCGTTTGAATTAAGGCGAATAATCCGTATCCTAACAAATACCCTGATACAATTTCATGTCGTTTTATTGGCGTTGCTAGCAGTCGTTCCAGTGTTCCGGTTGTGCGTTCCTTTAAAAGAGCGATTCCTGCAATTAAAAATACAAAGAAAAATACAAAAAATCCAATTAACATCGGGCTAAAAATATCGAAGCTATTCGTATTTTTATCTCCATAAACAAAATCTGCAGCAATGGATTGCTTTGCGTCTGTCCCATTCATACTTTGAGCAAGCATAATTTGCACGGATTTCGCTCTTTGCGGCTGGTCATTTAATAGAGTTAATTGCATTTCCCCATTCTCTATTTGTAGCCACGCATCGACAGCCTCTTCTGCCATCTGATCCTTCGAGTATTTCTCTTTTTGCATTAGTTCAAAATCCGATTGTTCAAGTACTTCATTAATCATAGGATTACTACCCGTCACAACCAGCTTTAAGTCACTAGGTTCAGAGTCAAAGATGAAATACATTAACGTTAACACGAGTAATGGGGCCACAAATAATAGTGCTAGCGTTCGTTTATCCTTACGCAATTGTTGGGTGATGCGCTTGATTAATGCGAACATTCTCATTAAAAGCCACCCCCAATTTTTAAAAATACTTCATCAAAAGTTATTGCATTGTATTGGGTTTTTAATTCCACCGGTGTCCCACTTGCAATGATTTGCCCTTCTCGTAGCATCCCGATTTGGTCACATCGCTCTGCCTCATCCATAACATGTGTTGTAATGAGGATCGTTTTTTGTTCTTCCTTTTTTAACCGTTCTAACTCCTTCCAAACGGATTGCTTCAACAAAGGATCAATGCCGACAGTTGGCTCATCTAATATTAAAATTTTCGGGTTTTGTATGAGCGCAATGGCTAAGGATAATCTGCGTTTCATCCCACCCGAATAAGCAAAGACAGACACATCTAAATCATTGGATAATTGAACAATTTCTGCCGCATATTCAATACGCATTTTTTGTTCACTCTTGGACATGCCATAGAGCTTTGCAAAAAACTCCAAATTTTGTCGCCCCGTAAGTTCTGTATACAGTGCATCAGATTGTGCCATATAGCCAATTTCTGCAAGTAACGATGCATCCGGTACACGTTTTCCTAATACCGTGATCTCCCCCGCATCACACTTCATCATCCCTACAATCATTTTAATTAATGTTGTTTTCCCACAACCCGATGGACCTAGTAAGCCGTATATACTTTCCCTTTCAATTTGTAGGCTTAGCGGCTTAATGACTTGCTTCTTTTTAAAGGCTTTCGATATGTCTTGAATATGAATTGCGTTTTGCAACCCACTCACCCTTTCAGTCATTCACTATTTTTCAATAAACACCGTGTTGATTGTACTTTTATTTTAAGGTAAGCTATTTTCAATTACAATGAACACATTTACAGAAACTGTTAAGTCTAGAGGTGTTGAGATGGCTGAGATTCATGAACAAATGGCACAAAGAACAAAACTAGAAATTAAAAAGGTATTTCTTGAACTTGTTGAAGAGCAGGGGTTTCAAAATGTCACTGTGAAGAAAATTGCAGAATGTGCTGGAATTAATCGCGGAACGTTTTATTTACACTTCATCGATAAATTTGACGTCATGGAACAAATACAAGCGGAATTATTAAATGATTTACATGATCGATTTGAGCGTATTACGCCAACTGAAGCTTTTAAAGCAATTCATGATGGGCAATTTTATCCCCCATTAATCGCAATTTATCAATTTGTTCTTGAGCACGCTCATGCATTGAAAGTAATTTTAGGCGATCAAGGTGACCCCTCCTTTGCCAAAAAGATTAAACAAATCTTTGGCGAAACTTTAATAGAACAATTCATAGCTATCTATCATCCTACAGACAACGATGCTGAATTTCGAAAATATCTATTAGCATTTATGACATCAGCTATGCTAGGGGTAATTCAAGAATGGATTAACGAATATGAGGATAAAACAGTTGAGGATTTGGCAAAAATCCACTATCAACTTTTAGGGTTTATCAGTAAGTTAGGAGGTTTTCTAGCAAACCAAAAGTAGTAAAGGAGGTTCCAAAAAATCCTTTTGGACACCTCCTTCGTTACTCTTTTTTTGCTCGTTTGGTCGATTGTAAAAAGCCTAATTCTTCACGATATTTCGCAACGGTTCTTCTCGCAATTTGAATCCCTTCTGCCATTAAGATATTGGCGATTTTTTGATCTGATAGGGGTTTACTTTCCTGTTCAATCATTGTTTTTATTTTTTCTTTTATTAAAATAGTCGATTCTATTTCTCCACTCTCTGTCTTTATTCCACGTACAAAGAAGTCCTTCATAGGGAAAATACCTTTTGGTGTTTGGATAAATTTATCATGTATCGCACGGCTAACGGTTGATTCATGGAGTTCTGCTAGCTGTGCTATATCCTTAAGACGTAAAGGCTTTAACGCGATTCGCCCTTCTACTAAAAATTCCTTTTGTCTTTGAAAAATAAAATTCGTTATTTTATAAATTGTTTCGTGACGCTGTTCAATCCCTCTCATCAATAACAGAGCATCCGAAAGTTTCGTTTTTAAATAGTGATTCGTCTCTTCATCACGATTGGTCCGAAGTAATTCCTCGTAATAGGTGTTAATTGATAGTTGGGGTAACGATACATCGTTTATTCGTATAATAACTTCCCCATTTAGTAGTTCCACAATCAAATCGGGAACAATGTATTCTGTTCGTTCATGTTCAACTTCAATCATTGGATACGGATTCAGTTGTTGGATATACAAAAGCACACTTTGTACTTCTTCAATTGTCGTCTCATATTGCTTTGCAAGTTCTTGAAACTCACGGTTAGCCAATTGCTCCAAATGATGTTGGACAAACGGCGCTGCAAGGACTGGTGCATCTTTCTTATAGTTCAATTGAATAAGCAAACACTCGGTTAAATTTCTTGCACCGATTCCAACAGGCTCATAGCTTTGTAGAATTTGAAGCAACTTTTCACATTCATCCATAGACAAATCAAACCTGAACGCCACTTCCTCTAAATCACAAACTAAATATCCCACCTCATTTACATTTTGGATAAAGTACACGATTACTTCTTTTTCAGTTCGTGTTAACCCTTTTTCCATCGCTAGCTGCTCCAATAAGTGTAGCTCTAATGAGTATGTTGAACCTGCTACTTGATTTAATGGGTCGAGGGCTTCTCCATTGGATACAGATGTACCTCCACCATAATCCCCCTGCAACCGAGCCATTTCAATTGTCTGTTCTATAGATGAAGGTTCTTTTAGTTCAATTAGTGGATTTGAATTGGCTTCCTCTCGTATGAAGTTTTCTAATTCTTCCATTGAAAACTTTAATATTTCTAACGATTGCTTTATTTGTGGCGTTAATGCTAATTTCATATCAAGCTTTTGTTGTTGTTGCATAGACAAATCCACTGTTCACACCTTCTTTCTAGTTAACTTTAATATTCAATCGTTTCATACGATATTGTAAACTTTGTCGACTTATACCCAATTCTTTGGCGGTATTCGTTATATGATAATGATTTTTTTGTAACAATTGTTGAATATATTGCTTTTCAAAAAGGGCTAGTTGGTCAGCTAAGGTTGTATTCTCGGTATTATTCGGTTGCGAAAATACGGGAACGACATTAGCCTTCTTTGTTTCATTTTTACGATATTGATAAGGGAGATGGTGGAACTCAATCATTGACTCATGGTTAATTAAATTTAATGAGGCCTCAATCACATGCTCTAATTCCCGCACGTTCCCTGGCCAATTATGAAATTCAAAAAATTGCAGTACTTCATTCGAAATACCTTGCACATTTAAATTAAACAACTGGTTATACTTTTTTATGAAATCTTCTACCAAAATTTCAATATCCGTAATACGTTCTCGTAATGGTGGAATAAATAACGTTACGACTGCTAAACGATAATACAAATCTTTGCGTAATCGATTATTGGCAATCGCATCGATGGGATCTTCATTAATCGTGGCAATTACCCGTACGTCAATTGGAAATTCCTTTGTTCCACCAATTCTACGTACCTTTCTCTCTTGCAATACACGCAATAGTTTTGATTGAAGTGTAATATTTAGGGAATTCAATTCATCTAATAAAAGCGTGCCTCCCCCGGCTTGTTCAAATAATCCCGGACTATCAATCGCTCCTGTAAATGCACCTTTTGTTGTACCAAAGAGGATTGCTTCGATTAATGAATCTGGTAGGGCCGCACAATTTTGCGTAATAAACGGGGCATTTGCACGGTCACTTTCGGCATGAATACTTTGTGCAAAAAGTTCCTTACCGGTCCCGGTTTCACCAATAATTAAAACGTTTGAATTTGTACGAGTTGCCCGTTTTGCCAAGCTAATTACTTCAAGCAGTTCACTACTTTTTCCTATAATGTGGCTAAAGGTAAATTCTGTCTTTGTTTGCTTTAGATTTCGGCGTACTAAGCGCTCCATTTTCGTTACATCTGTGGCAATCTCAACCGCAGCGCAAATTTCTCCATCTATTTTAAGCGGAAATGTGTTGTTAACCGTCGTAATTTCAACACCTCGATTATTAAAGTATGTTTGCTTCACATTTACTACTTCTTCACCGTGTTCTAACGATTGTAGTAACGTACTACTTTGGTTCTCTTGAAATTGAAACACATCACGTACATTTTTATGTAATACATCTTCTTCATTCATTGCTTCCATTTCACGCATTTTCTTGTTATAGATAATCGTTTTCCCTACATGGTCAACTGCGTGAATGCCTACACCGACACGCTCAATAATTTCTTCGTATAGTTTTAATGCAATCGCTTGTTTTGATAACAAATTTAACACCTCACCATTATCATACCGCAAAATTATTTGGCAAAGTAGCCCGCCCATTATTTTTTTGCGCAAAATTTCTTTGCAAAAGAGATCCAATTGCTTAAATTTGCTCAATAGAAAAGTTGGCATGGAAATTGCTTATAATTAAGTGAGGAAAGAAAATTGAAATTAATATTTCGCATTGTTCTTTATTTCTTCTATCAATAATTTATTCAATTATGGGAATGAATAATGTAATACTGGCTTTTTCAATCATCATTTGGATTAAAGCATTATTGACCAGTTTTCATTTGTAAATATTTTTTAAGGAGGAATTTGATATGACTAAAAAATCAACTACTGTGATTGAGCTTACAGAAAATTTAGGTGCTCATAATTACCATCCACTACCGATTGTAATTTCCGAAGCTGAAGGCGTTTGGGTGCAAGATCCTGAAGGCAACAAATATATGGATATGCTATCGGCTTATTCTGCATTAAACCAAGGTCACCGTCATCCAAAAATTATTAAAGCACTAGTTGATCAAGCGAATCGTGTTACGTTAACGTCTCGCGCTTTCCATAACGATCAACTTGCACCTTGGTACGAAAAACTAACAAAAATGTCTGGAAAAAACATGGTACTACCGATGAACACGGGTGCTGAAGCTGTTGAATCTGCCATTAAAGTAGCTCGTCGCTGGGCTTATGAAGTAAAAGGAGTAGAAGACAACAAAGCTGAAATTATCGGTTGTAACGGAAACTTCCATGGTCGTACAATGGGTGCTGTATCCCTTTCTTCTGAAAAAGAATATCAACGTGGATTCGGACCAATGTTACCTGGATTTAAATTAATTCCTTATGGTGATGCTGAAGCACTTAAAGCTGCAATCACGCCAAATACTGCTGCGTTTATCCTTGAACCAATTCAAGGTGAAGCTGGAATCGTTATGCCCCCAGAAGGCTTCCTAAAAGCAGCGGAGCAAATTTGTAAGGAAAATAACGTTCTATTTATTACGGACGAAATCCAAACAGGTCTTGCACGTACTGGAAAAATGTTTGCTCACCAATGGGAAGGCGTAACACCAGATGTCATTATCCTTGGGAAAGCACTTGGTGGAGGTGTAATGCCAATTTCAGCCGTACTAGCGAACAATGATGTTTTAGGCGTTTTAAACCCAGGCTCTCACGGTTCAACTTTCGGTGGTAACCCACTTGCATGTGCTGTTTCATTAGCTTCTTTAGAAGTTTTAGAAGAAGAAAGTTTAACGGAACGCTCTTTAGAGTTAGGAAACTACTTCCAAGAGCAGTTACGTGCCATCGATCACCCTTCAATTAAAGAAGTACGTGGAAGAGGATTATTTATCGGTGTTGAATTATCAGAACCTGCTCGTAAATACTGTGAAGAATTAATGAATCTTGGTTTACTGTGTAAAGAAACTCATGACTTTGTTATTCGCTTCGCACCACCATTAATTATTTCAAAAGAAGAAATCGACTGGGCTTTAGAAAGAATCCGAAAAGTATTTGCCTAGTGCCAGGCACCCAAACAATTCTGAAAAATGAAATGTACTCATGAGGGAATTCGAAATGTTTCGAATCCCCTCTTTTTTACGTTATGATTGGTCAGAGGTGAGTTTTACAAATGAAAACAGTTTACGTGACAGGTTATCGTCCCCATGAGTTAGGCATTTTTAACGATAAACATCCTGGTATACCTATTATTAAAAAAGCGATTGAAAACCAATTACTTACTTTAATCGATACCGGTCTAGATTGGGTTGTCATCAGTGGTCAGCAAGGAGTGGAAACATGGACTGCGGAAGTCATTCATGAGCTAAAGAAACAGCATCCCCATTTAAAATATTCCGTCATTACGCCTTTTTTAGAGCAAGAAAAAAACTGGAACGAACAAAAGCAACAAAAATATTTCACCGTTGTAAATCAAGCGGACTTTGTTACAAGCGTTACAAAACGCCCCTACGAAGCACCATGGCAGTTTATTGAAAAGGACAAATTTATTATTCAAAACACAGATGGCATATTACTTGTCTATGATGAGGATAATGAAGGATCTCCGAAATATGTAAAAAGATTAGCCACCAAGTTCGCTGAAACACATATGTATGAAGTGATTGAAATTAATGCCTATGACCTTCAAATGGTAGCTGAAGAAATGCAACAGAACAATTGGTAAGGCTCCCTTTACAATTTTTTTACTTTTATTTACTTAATTTTCAGACTTTTTAATATTTTCCTGTTATAATAAATATAATATTATATACAGATTAAAGGAGATGAATCTATGGAGTTAAGAATAGTATATGAGTCAAAACCAATCAATGTTTCTCACGATACGTACAGAAGGGAATGCCGTTATACAAGAGGTATTCACATCCCATTTGAGGACTTTGTTGAAATTTTAAATGACATGTCCCATGATATAAAATTGTACTTTGATTTTCATAATCCCGGAAAGCAAATCGCACCTGGCACTTATTTAAACGGGCATTCTGGGTTAGAAAGATCCATTGCGAGCTACTACCAAAATCGAAAAAACACATGCATTGATGGAATTAATACCGGCAAAGATTTTTATGTGAAAATCATTTAAAACTTATGAGGTGACAATAAAAGTGAATACCCAATAGAAACACCGCCTGTTCGTTAAGCAAACGCTTATCAAACAAGCGGTGTTTAATTTTTTCTCCCCTATCTTTTTTATTTTAAATTATTCGACAAATCAAATGATAACGATTTTTATTATCATATAACCTTCTTATTTCGAGTTAACCCCTCAGATTCTCGAATAAATTTTATGTAAAGTGGTAAATCTTATATGGATTTACCACTTTACATTATGAATTCTAATTTTCATTGAAATTTACATATACTATATAAAGGAGTGGATAGTATGGACTATCGTATTGAAAAAGACACATTAGGTGAGGTACGAGTGCCCGCTGATAAAATATGGGGGGCCCAAACGCAAAGAAGTAAGGAAAATTTCCAAATTGGCGAAGAAAAAATGCCCATTGAGATTATCCGTGCATTTGCGACATTAAAAAAAGCAGCAGCCATTGCAAACAATAAATTAGGGAAACTCCCACAAGCAAAAACAAACGCTATTGTGACTGCTACTGATGAAATTTTATCTGGTAAATGGGACGAGCATTTCCCACTCGTAGTATGGCAAACGGGTAGTGGCACACAATCTAATATGAATGTGAACGAAGTTATCGCCTACCGTGCAAATCAATTGTTAGCAGAACTTGGTGAACAAGATCGTGTTCATCCGAATGATGATGTGAATAAATCGCAAAGCTCGAATGACACATTCCCTACTGCTTTACATATTGCCGCTGTGGAAATTGTTGAAAACTATTTAATGCCACGACTTCAATTATTAAAAGCCACGCTTAAAGAAAAAACAGAGAAGTTTAACGATATTATTAAAATTGGTCGTACCCATTTACAAGATGCCACACCATTAACTCTTGGACAAGAAATTAGCGGTTGGCACCATATGTTAATGAAGTGTGAGAAAATGATTATGGTGAACACGCAATTTTTAAAAGATCTAGCTATTGGTGGTACTGCTGTAGGAACTGGCATTAATGCACACCCGAAATTTGGGGATATGGTAGCTGAAGAAATTAGCACGCTTACTGGGAAAACCTTTACTTCTTCAGAAAATAAGTTCCACGCATTAACAAGTCATGATGAAATTGTTTCTGTGCACGGTGCGTTAAAAGCATTAGCCGTGGACTTAATGAAAATCGCCAATGATGTACGCTGGCTAGCAAGTGGTCCGCGCAGTGGAATTGGCGAAATTACAATCCCTGAAAATGAACCAGGCAGCTCTATTATGCCTGGGAAAGTAAACCCTACTCAAAGTGAAGCATTAACCATGGTTGTCACACAAGTGGTTGGAAATGACGCAACGATTGCATTTGCTGCATCACAAGGGAACTTTGAATTGAATGTATTTAAACCTGTTATTATTTATAACTTCCTACAATCTGCACGCCTATTAGCGGATGCGATGAAATCCTTCAACGATAACTGTGCGATTGGGATTGAGCCAAATATGGAAGTGCTTGAGAAAAACTTAGAAAACTCACTAATGCTTGTAACAGCATTAAACCCATATATTGGTTACGAGAACGCTGCAAAAATTGCGAAAAAAGCACACAAGGAAGGCACAACATTAAAGGAATCTGCCATTTCTCTTGGTCTTTTAACCGAAGAACAATTTAATGAATATGTGGATCCGAAGAAAATGATTTATCCGAATGCGGAATAAGAAAAACGTAAGGCGCTCGTCCAGCTCCGAAAGAAACTGGGGACTTCCGAGGAGCTAGACACTGTTCAAACTCGTAAAATTTATACTTTCTTTTAAAAGAGACATAGGAGATTTAGAATTACGGTTCTTAATCTCCTACTGTCTTTTTTAAAAAGCAAAATTGTAATACGACTTATTCGATATTAAGTGCTAAATAGTTATTGTTGCACTTATTTTTTATTATGTCGTATGTTAAATTTGATGATTTAGATTTTTCACTTCTTTATGAGATTTCTTAATCCAAGTAATAAATGCATTTTAGCTTGAAAGGAACAAACCTATGACGCATTCCATTCTATGTATTGGTGAACTATTAATTGATTTTTTCTGTAATGACAGAGATGTAAATCTTCAACAAGGACAAACCTTTACGAAGCAAGCGGGTGGCGCCCCAGCGAATGTTTGTGCAGCCATTGCAAAGCTCGGTGGAAAAGCCTACTTCATGGGGAAAGTAGGGGCCGATCCGTTTGGTGATTTTCTTGAGAGTACTTTGCAATCATTAAACGTTCAGACTGATTATTTACTAAAAGATTCTAACTATCCCACTACACTAGCATTTGTTTCTCTTCAAGGTGATGGACAACGAGACTTTATTTTCAATCGAGGTGCTGACGCTCAACTAGATACAGAGGATATTTCCTTTGAAGTATTGAAATCTATGAAAATCATGCACTTTGGTTCAGCAACAGCTCTACTGCCAGGGCCCTTACAAAAAACTTATCTCGAATTGTTATCCTTAGCCAAAAAGAATGACTGTTTTATTTCCTTTGACCCGAATTTCCGAACAGATTTATGGAAAGGTCACGAGCAGCAATTTATCCAACAAGCATCCGAATGTATGGCTTTTTGTGATTTTGTAAAGGTAAGTGACGAGGAATTAATACTTCTAACAAATGAAAATGATTTACACAAGGCAGCTGAAGTTTTACATAAGGTAGGAGCAAATTGTATCGCCGTCACATTGGGGAAAGATGGTACGTTCTTTTCTTTTAATGGGCGGTCAACCCTCATACCAAGCATCCATATTGACGCGATTGATACTACTGGTGCTGGGGACGCTTTCGTTGGTGCCCTATTATTTCAATTAAGCAAAGTAGATGATTGGCAAACGATTTCCTTTGAGGAATGGGAACAAATTATTCAATTTAGCAATAAAGTCGGGGCCATTGTTTGTGAAAAAGTGGGTGCTATTGAATCGCTTCCTACTTTGGAGGAGGTTCTTTCTAGATGAGTGGATGGTATCAGGTTATACTGATGCGATAGAGGTTGAGTATTTTCCGGGAAGCTATTTGTGGGCGTTTGCTGCTCGATTGTGGGCACTTGCTGCAATTTGAGGGCACATAATCACTAGTTGTGGGCGTTTACTCACCGGTTGTGGGCGTTTACCGCTATTTGAGGGCGATTGGACTCCTTTGTGACCACTTGCTCCCATTCGCGAGCGCATCCATCCCTATCTGATTCCACCAAAAAAGGTGTTTCCAAACTCCTGAAAAGTTTAGAAACACCTAATCTATTATTTTACTTCTACAGTTTCCGCGTGCATTGGGTCCACTCTTTTTGGACCAATCATATTAAATACAATATTGAGTACAATGGCTGTCAACGAACCACATACGATTCCGTTTGAAGTTAAAATTGAAACGCTCTCTGGTAGTACCGCAAAAATATTTGGTACAAACACAACACCTGCGCCAAGACCTACTGAAATGGCTGCTACCATTGCATTTTCAGGAGAAAGTGAAATTTCTGGCGCTAACATCGTAATCCCTTGCGTTACAACCATACCAAACATCGCTAGCATTGCCCCACCAAGAACAGCTGTTGGAATGATCGTTGTTAATGCTGCTACTTTTGGTAAGAACCCAAGCGTAACTAACATAGCCCCTGTAATAAAGATCACTTTACGCTCTTTTACGCCAGTCATTTTTAAAAGTCCCACGTTTTGAGAAAATGTTGTATATGGGAATGCGTTAAAAATACCACCAACAATCGAAGCTAACCCTTCTGAACGGTACCCTCTTGCTAAATCCTTTGAATCTAGTTTTTGTTTCGTAATGTCTCCTAGGGCAAAATAAACACCTGAAGATTCTACTAATGAAACCATTGCAACTAGTGTCATCGTTATAATCGCACCTAAGTCAAACGTAGGTGTTCCAAAGTAAAACGGTTGAACCATATGGAACCAAGATGCGTCTGTTACCGGCGAGAAATCCACCTTACCCATGAACGCTGCAATAATTGTAGCGACCACTAAACCTAGTAAAATCGAAATCGCACGTGTAAACCCTGTCGCAAAACGATAAATAACCAAAATGATAACCAAAGTAATCATTGCTAATGCGATATTCGAAGCTGAACCAAAATCAGGAGCACCTTGTCCCCCACCCATGTTGTTAACAGCTACAGGAATTAACGATATCCCGATAATTGTTACAACCGATCCTGTTACAACTGGAGGGAAGAACTTAACTAATTTCCCGAAGAATCCTGAAATTAACACGACAATAATTCCTGAAGTAATAACTGCTCCGTAAATCGCACCAATTCCCTTATCGGATCCGATTGCGATGATCGGGAATACAGCAGTAAATGTACAACCTAATACAACAGGCAATCCAATACCGAACATTTTCCCGCGCATCACTTGTAACAATGTGGCAATCCCACACATCATAATATCGATTGCAACTAAATAAGTCATTTGTGTAGAATCAAAGCCTAATTCCCCACCGATAATAAGTGGAACTAAAATAGCACCTGCATACATGGCTAATAAATGTTGGATACCAAGCGTGGTTGCTTTTGCGTTGTTCATTTGAACGATTTCCCCCTTAAATTAATTCGTCGTAAAATTCAACTTGTCCATTTGCAAGTGATTTAATATTCGCTAGGGATTCAATACGAATGCCTTGCTCTCGTAAGTTCTTTCCGCCTTCTTGGAATCCTTTTTCAATAACAATCCCTACACCAATGACATTCGCTCCAGCTTGTTCGGCAATATCAAGTAACCCTTTTACTGCCTCTCCATTTGCTAAAAAGTCATCCACAATTAGTACGTTGTCATCAGCTGTTAGAAAATCTCGAGATACTGAAATTTCATTTGTTTCATTCTTCGTAAAGGAATGTACACTTGAAGAATATAAATTGTTTGCTAATGTTAATGATTTACGTTTACGAGCAAACACGACAGGTGCACCGATCGTTAACCCTAACATTGTGGCAGGTGCAATACCGGAAGATTCAATCGTTAAAATTTTTGTAATAACCTCATCAGAATATCGATTAGCAAATTCTTCTCCAATCTCTTTCATTAGAAGTGGATCGATTTGGTGATTTAAAAATGTATCGACTTTTAAAACTGTATCTGATAACACTTTGCCTTCTTGTAAGATTTTGTCTTTTAATGATTTCATTTTTGAGAGCTCCCTTTCAAATTAAAATTAGACATCCGCCCGGGGCTTTATCTTCATTCGCTCAATGAAGATAAAAAAACTCGAAAAACTTATTCCGCCATGAGTGGAACAAGTCTTTCGAGTATCTGTTCGAAAGTAAATAGATAATAAAATACCCTAAACTAAATAGGACATTCATCATCTAAACATTGTCTCTCATAGTCGACTTATTTACGGTAAGTCGGTAGAAACTTGCGAGCCATATTCTCGCTATTATATGAGTAGTATGAATCGCGTTTAACCCGCGATACTATGTTAAGATTTTGTTAAGAATGTCCCCATTATAAACACGGATTATGTCGAATGCAATAACTTATTAAAAAATAAAACGATTCAAATTATTCGGAAATTGGTAGCAATTTAAAGTTTTTTTATAAGAATGTTCGTTTTTTAACGAAAAAAGCTCAATAGTTATGATAACAACTCATCTAATGTTTGTTTAAAATCACCAAAGGAAGTACCGGTTTTACCGAAATAACTCATACTTCGACAAACTAAAATATTAACATTTTCTCCATTTGCCAGTGGGAGCCTCCCTACTACACCATTCGTTTCCAATTGTTGTGCAGAATAACCTTTTCCATTGTAGTCAATTAATTGATCCTCATACTCCTCTAAGAAGTACTTCCAAGCTGTTGTGCCTTGGACGATTAATACTTTTGGCGTAAACTCATTTAAGACTTCCTGGAAAATTTCCGAACCTTTTATAAAACTTGGATCCTTTTGTTTTTTCAATTCATTGTATTTCTTTGTGCTCTCCATATAAAGACAGTTTACATTCGTATATACAACCGTTTCCTGAAGCTGACCTTTCATCCATGCCATAAAGTTTAGGCACCCTTTATATTCACGTGATGTATTCTCATGAAAGAACTCTTGGAAAACTTCCGTATTGACCAATGCATCTGCATAAAGTTTTAAATCTTCAATGGTAATTTGCAAATATGGCTCCGGTATAGCACCAAGTAAAAAAACATTCGATTTATACGGATTGCCATTCACTTGAAATGGTTGATAGGCAATTTCCCCGCTATTTTCATCCACAATCCACTGTTGAATCTTTTTAAAAAAGCCCGTTGATACAGTCATATTTTCGACATCCTTTGTTCATAAATCTTGTTTTATTACTTCTATTATAGCAAGCTGTAAGAGAAAAGGGGACGTCCGAAGTTATTTTTGGACGTCCCCTTTTCGACGAGGATAGTGACAATTTATTGTTACTACCGCAGGAGCACAGCTTTTTAACGATACATAGATATCCAGAAAGTGTAGTGCTTTCTGGATATCCCCTTTATTTAATCTAAATCACATTCTTTTAAAGAAACAACTTTTGATTTATGTTTAACTTTATATCCTATCCAAAGCACTAAAAATAAAGGAATACCAATATAGGATACGGCCACGCCATACCAATCAATGGTGCCACCAAGGAAAGCTGTATAATTTTGACCAATAATTACGATTAAACAAACTATAAGAGCAAATAGTGGTCCAAATGGGTACCAACGTGCTTTATATGGCAGTAGGGATAACTCTTTTCCTTGTGCGATAAAAGCTTTTCGGAAGCGATAGTGACTCACTGCGATCCCAACCCACGCAATAAATCCAGATAACCCCGATGCATTTAATAACCACATATATACAACACCATCCCCAAAGAATGAGGATAAAAACGCTAAACACCCTACTGCTAACGTAGCTAGTAAAGCATAGACAGGGATTCCACGGCGACTTAGTTTCGCAAAAATTTTCGGTGCTTTTCCATCTACCGCCAATTGCCATAACATACGAGATGATGCATAAAGTCCTGAATTACCAGCAGATAGCATCGCCGTTAAAATAATGGCATTCATCACAGACGCAGCAAAGGCGATTCCTAATTTATCAAAAACTAATGTAAATGGGGAAACAGCCACATCCTCTGATAATAAACGTGGATCTGTATATGGAATTAATAAACCAATAGCCAGAATTGCAAATATATAAAACAGTAAAATACGCCAAAATACGGAGCGAACAGCTTTTGGTATGTTCTTTCCTGGATCATCTGTCTCACCAGCTGTAACTCCTAAAAGCTCTGTTCCTTGAAATGAAAATCCTGCTGCTAAAAAGATTCCAAAAATCGCTAAGAATCCACCGTTAAATGGAGCATCTCCTGCAAAAAAGTTTTCAAATCCAATTGGGTCATTGCCACCTAGTATGCCAAAAATCATTAAAAACGAAACAATAATAAATACAATGACTGTTACTACTTTAATCATGGCAAACCAATATTCACTTTCACCGTATGCGCCAACAGAAAGTAAATTAAATGTTAGAACAATGGCAATAAATAAGATTGTCCAAATCGCTGACGAACTATCTGGAAACCAATATTTCATAATGAGCGTCACCGCTGAAATTTCTGCAGCAATGGTAATAGCCCAGTTATACCAATAATTCCAGCCCATTGCAAAACCGAATGCTGGATCAACAAATTTTGTTGCATACGTACTAAATGAACCTGATGTTGGCATGTATGCTGCCATTTCACCAAGGCTTGTCATTAAAAAGTAAACCATTGCGCCAATTAAAGCGTATGCTACTAATGCCCCTCCTGGACCTGCTTGTGCAATGGAAGCACCGCTTGCTAAAAACAAACCTGTTCCAATGGTACCGCCGAGGGAAATCATGGCGATGTGGCGACTTTTCAACCCTCTTTTGAGCTCATTGCTAGGATGATTATTATTTTCTGTGTCACTCATGTTGTCTTCTCCTTCATATATACATTGTGCCCAACTAACAAATTTACATCGATTTTAATTAACATGCAAATAATAAAGAAGATGATGATTTACTTCGCTACCCTAATTTTAAAAGAAGTTGTATGATTATCATTGGCTCATACATCTTTTTTTGAGCATTAAAACAGACTTTCCTGGAGGCTTCTAAATGGCGACAATTAAGACGACAAACCAGAAAAAAGGTTTTTTCAGTTCTACTTCAACCATTCTTTTTATTATTGCCATCATCTTTTTTGCAACAACGCTTCGAACGCCCATTACTGCAGTTGGGCCAATTATATCTGACATACGAGAAGGACTCGGAATATCCAATGTTCTAGCCGGGTTTCTAACGACCATTCCACTATTAGCATTTGCCATCGTATCTCCTTTTGCCCCGCGCGTTTCACGTATGTTTGGAATGGAGAAAACGTTATTTTATTCTGTTATTTTGCTCACGATTGGCATAGTTTTACGGTCATTAGGTACAGTTTCTTTATTAATTTTTGGAACGGCTTTAATCGGTATTGCTATATCTTTTGGGAATGTCCTAATGCAAGGGTTCTTTAAACTTAAATATCCTTATCATATTGGTCTTTTAACAGGGATCTATACTGTAGCAATGAACGTTTCTGCAGGTGTTTCTATAGGAATCAGTAATCCAATCGCTTCAAATCCTACTTTTGGTTGGCAAGGAGCATTGGCTTTCTCTGTTATTTTAACGCTCATTACTTTAGTTGTATGGATACCACTACTGCGTGGAGAAAAGGTTGATTTAAGTTCTCTTAGTTCATCTGATTCAACAAAGGAAGAAACGAAACTTTGGAAGTCACCTTTAGCTTGGATGATTGCCATTGCGATGGGATTTCAGTCTATTCTCTTCTACTGTTCCACAACATGGCTTCCTGAAATATTAATTTCACAAGGTTATAGTGAAACAGGCGCTGGGTTGATGACATCCGTTATGACATATGCCCAAATTCCTATGACATTTATAATTCCCATTCTTGCTGAAAAACTAAAATCACAACGACCAATTGTCATCTTCTTTACTGTTTGTTATTTATTCGGGTTTGCTGGACTGTTATTTGAATGGACGAATTTAGCCTTTTTGTGGATGGTTTTATTAGGCCTTGCTGGGGGCGCATCATTTGGTCTTTGTTTGATGCTCTTCACTTTACGAACAAGAACAGCCTATGAAGCAGCTCAAATTTCAGGCTTTGCTCAATCAGTAGGATATTTACTTGCAGCAGTTGGCCCCGTTCTATTCGGGTATTTACATGACGCTACAGGTAGTTGGAACTTACCAATTTGGCTATTTATTGTGGCAACGATTGTTCTACTTATATCTGCCTACATGAGCTCAAAAGAAAGTTATATCTAAGTTAACCCCAACACAAACATACGTACCCCTTTTGTGATACAATGTTGTTAACGTTGTAGATAAAAGGGGTTAACGATTTTGCGAAAGCGCAAAAAAATAAAAAAATCACGAATTCGATTATTTCCATTTTTGCTATTAGCGCTTGTTGGATACATAGGTTGGTACTATACCGGTACAAAAAACGGGACTATTGCGTCGATTGTTCTTTTCATTTTCCTTGTGCTCAGTTTTAAAATTTGGCGCAAAACAAGAGGCTATGCAAAACTTCGAAAAGCCGGCATAAAGCAGATTGATACGATGACTGGCGAAGAATTTGAACAGTATTTAGGTGTACTTTTTAGAAAACGTGGATTTAAAGTAGCCTTTACGAAAACATCTGGTGATTACGGTGCCGATTTAATTTTAAAGGATCGCAATGAAGTTATTGCCGTTCAAGCGAAACGGTATTCCGGATCTGTTGGGGTAAAAGCGGTACAAGAGATTATCGGCGCTTTAAAAATGTACGATGCCTCACAAGCTTGGGTTGTAACCAATAGTTATTTTACGAAGCAAGCGGAAAAGTTAGCGGAAGCCAATGATGTTTATTTAATTAATCGTGATGAATTAATTGAGATGATTTTAAAAAAACGGTAAGAAAAGTAAAATTAAGCCTTCTAAATTATAAAGAACAAGGTTGCCTTTTCATTTTAGAAAATTGCCCCTTGTTCTTTTCTTATTATGATACAAAGGTTCAACCTGAACAAACGCAACTTTAGTTTGATTAATACTCTTCAATCGGCTTTAGATTTTTTTCAATTTCAACTCGGCGGTCTTCTAAAAATGGTGGTAACAATAATTTTTCACCTAAAGTGTCAATATCATCCCCATCAGCAGTAAAGCCTGGGCCATCCGTTGCAATTTCAAACAGAATACCGTTCGATTCACGGAAGTATAAACTTTTAAAGTAGAAGCGATCCACGATACCCGATGAATGGAAGCCACGCGCTCGTACTTGTTCATCCCAAAATGCCAGCTCTTCATCATTTTTTACTCGAATGGCTAAATGATGGATGCTGCCACGACCCGGTTTTTCGGAAGGACCATCTAAAGAATTAACGATAATTTCTCCAAACATCTCTCCCTCAATTGATTGGAAAATTGCGGACTTCTCTGTACGACTTACCTCTTTGTAGCCAAACAGACCTGTTAGTGTATTGGCAAGTTTATCAAGTCTTCGCACCGTTATTTCAACTGTACCCATTCCTTGAATTTGATGTTCAACTGGCACCCCTGATTTTTCCCACGTTTCCCAATGCGCTATCTTCGCTCCATTTGAAACAAGAAGTGCCATCCGTAACCCTTCTGGATCCTCAAAAAGTAAGGCCGTGTGATTCGCATACTTCGTAATCTGACCGTGCTTTACACCGAAATCCTCAAAGCGTGATTGCCAATACAATAAACTATCGACTGTCGGCACAAGTAACCCAATTTTAGTAATCGCATTGGTACCTCGATATGTTTTGCCTACTAGTGGAATTTCAAAAAAGGACAATTCCGTACCTGGGCTGCCTGTTTTATCTCCAAAAAATAAGTGATACATTGATGGATCGTCTTGATTAACCGTTACTTTCACACGACGTAAACCTAACACTTTCCGATAAAAATGATTATTTTGGCTTGCGTTTTTTGTGATCATTGAGATGTGATGATGACCTGGAATTTTATACATTGATCATTTCTCCTCTATTTCAGTTTACTAGCCATAGTTCCCCTCAATACGCCGTTTATTATTATGACTTTACAACTCAAGTAATAACGTACAACAAAAATATCTCGAATTCAAGATATTTTTGTACATTAACATTTTATAACGAACTCGCCTTTTCTTCAACGAATTAGTATTTTACAATTGTTGGCACACCATACTCAGTCATTAACGAAAACTAATCTAGGACTAAAAAAGCGCAGATTCACACTGTTGGAATCGCGCTAAATTGTTAACTATTTAAATTATGCAAGAGCTACTCTGCCACTGTCTTTCTAAATGGATTGGAAGTTAGCTATCTACTGGTTTATTTTCATGTTGTTTTATCCAATTTTCTCTTGTCAATTTCATATTGATAGAATCTATCCATGCTCCTTCAAACTCTAACTGATTTTTGTCGATACTCACTACATCGAATCCTACTTTTTCATATACTTTTATAGCTCTCGGATTAAAAGCAAAAACGCTCAAAGTTAATTCATTCAGGCTCGTATTCATAAAAACATAATCGACTATTAATTGAGTAACTTCCGTACCCAACCCTCGATTCCTACCTCTAGGTCCAATAAGTATTCTAAAATTCATACTTTGATTTTTATTATCGTATAAATTGATTACGACTTCTCCAATCAAAGTATTTGTAGATTTATCAATAATGGCCAGATCTAAACGATCGATTTGTTCATTTCTTGTAGTGTACCATTTGATAATCTCTTCTTGATTGAATGTGTGTGAAGCCCCTGTAAATTTTAAAACCTCAGGATCCTTTAAGCATTCTTCTAAATAAGGAAAGTCCTCTTCTACTTTAAAAGGTCTTAGAATAATTTTCTCTCCAACAATCGTCGGTTTATTTCTCAAATCTATCATTTTTTCTCACCCCATTAATTCAAGCTATCCTTATCATTTTACAATAAAATCCCAGCGAGTTTCCAAAATTTATTAGGATTAGAAAAGACTGCTACTTGTCATTCTAGCAGTCTATTTATGCGTTTATTCTTATTTTGTACCAGTAATTTAAAATGGTTCTTTTTGGTAAAAGTAATTTGGTTTTTTAATAATGTTAGCAATCGGCTTGTGGAAGATATGTGTTGTTGCTGGAGATACGGGTGGAATAAGCCATGTCCAGTTCCCCGTTACTTGTCGCTTACTTTCCTCTTCTTGCTGTTCAAACAATTTAAACTGCTGTGCCGCGGTATGATGATCAACTATACTAACGCCGTCTTCCTTAAAGGAATGTAGGACGGCTAAATTCAACTCTACTAGTGCGCGGTCCTTCCAAAGGGATATGTTCGTTTTCGTATCTAACCCCATAAGTTCCGCTACTTTTGGTAGCATATTGTATCGATCGGCGTCTGCAAAATTCCGCGCACCGATTTCCGTCCCCATATACCAACCATTAAATGGCGCAGCAAGATATTCAATACCCCCACAACTAAACTTCATATTCGATACTATTGGAACTCCATACCATTTCAAATTCAATTCTGAAAACGATTCGATTTGCGGATGACGAATCGATACTTCTAATACATGACTTTTCGGAATATCAAAGAATTTCGGCTGTTGGTCATTTATTTGGATTACGAGTGGTAAGACATCAAAATGTGTCCCCTCCCCCTTCCATCCAAGTTGTTGGCAAATTTCCGTAAACTTTATAGAGCTTGAATCTCCAACGATTCCATCTTCCGTTTCATAACCAGCATAACGAATTAATTGGTAATTCCAAATGCGAACCTCATTCTCTTTAAATACAGTGATGGCAGGTCGAATCTTTCCGTCGTTTGTTGCAAAATCAATATGGCGTAGAAGTGCTTCAAATATGTCCTCTTCCATTTCTAAATGCCGCTCATCAAACACTTGTAACGACTGCCAAAAAAGGCGACCAATGCACCGATTGCTATTTCGCCAAGCAACCCGTGCACCAAACACTAGCTCCTCAGTTGTTGGAATATATGTATTGGCGTTTTTTATTTCAGTTAATCTATTTTCATACCATTCATGACTTAAACCGGTCTCTTGTTGGAATTGGGTTAGAAATTGTTCTGTCTCTTGCAAATTCATTTCGATTCCTCCCTCACTTTCATTCTGAGGACTTGAAAATGATTGCGCAACAAAATTGGGTACTCGAAAAAGATGTATTTTACATATATGACTTAAAGTTTTCAAAAAGATTAATCTACCACAACGCCTAATCTCAGTAGCATGAAAAAAGACAGCTCCCGTCAAAGGAATAACCTGTTCAGTTGTCTGGTACAAAACGAAAATTAAACATATAAACAGATTCCTAATTAGCAGTCTATTTTTTATTGATATATAAGCATTATTAGTGAATTCATAGCATTTTTAACATCCCAATTAGCAAGCAAGAAATCAAGATAGCAACAATTATTGTAATGTAATAAATACATGCCAATCAGGTTGTTGATTGTTACGTTAAAAGATACGTTAAAGACATCCTCTCAAAGACTTGGAATAGCATTTAAGACGAATTTTTTGAGATATATTTTTGGAATATTTATTAGATAATTGTATAGTATAGATGAAATGTTAAAATTTTACTTGTCCAACTAACAGGGTAGGTTAGTACAAGAAGAATTCAATTTAATTATAGTCTTTAGAAAAGAATTATTGAGATATTATGCGAAACTGAATAAAAAGAGATTAAAGGACTGATTCAATTAATGGATATTAGAAAACCTAATGATTTTGAACTAGAAAAGGTGTTATCACTTTCTCCACAAGCTGTTTTTGATGGCACATTGGGTGAAGTAGAACCTACGAAAGAAAAAATTGACCAACTTGTTAAACCACTTTTAGAAAAGGGTAGCTATTATTTAATAGCAACAGAAGGAGAAAAATTATTGGGATGGATTCTTATAGGGAAAAGCAAGGACCAATTTACTGATATTATGAATGGATTTATTTACGAATTATTTGTATTAAAAGAATTTAGAGGTAATGGGATTTCCAAGCTGTTAATGCAAGCTGGTATTGACCATCTAAAAAAAGATGGTTACTCAGAAATCCGTTTAAGTGCATTTGCAGGGAATCATGCAATTAAATTGTATGAAAAAATGGGATTTGGCATTAGAACAGTTACTATGAGTTTACAGTTATAAAAAACTAACTTATTCCACTAACGGGGCTGTAGTTCAATATCAGAATCTCTAACAATGATAAAAGGACGTAGTTTGTTTAAAACAAGCTATGTCCTTTTACTTTGTTAAATAGATTGCTAATTACAAGGTCAATTGCTGTGCTAATTTACATGTCAATTTTGATGCTAATTTAAATGCTATTTCGTATGTTTGTACCACTGAACTGAACGAGTTAGTCAAAGGAAACTATCTTTTTAATTTAAAATGGATAAATGAGTGGAATGACCACCATCATGACAACAAACATAACGATTTGTAATGGTACGCCTACTCGTACAAAATCCATAAATTTATAGCCACCAGCCGTTAATACTAAAGAATTGGTTGGCGAGGCAATTGGTGTTGCAAAGGCCATTCCTGCTGCAGCCGCAACTGCAATCATGTAGGTGGAAGGATTTGCATTCATTAAAAGTGCTGCATTTAATGCAATTGGTGCAAATAATACCGCAGTCGCTGTATTACTTACAAATTGACCAAAAATAATCGTAATTAAGTAGATCCCTATTAATACACCATAGGGGCCAAATCTACCGAGTGTTTCAATAATCCCATCGGAAAGAAGCGTCATTCCACCTGTTTTTTGGAGAGCTGTTGCCATTGGGAGCATTGCAGCTACTAGCACAATACTTTCAAAATTAATTTTTCCGTAAGCATCATCCATATTTCGCAAGCACCCTGTGATGATCATTAGAACAGCACCGATTAAAACCGCAATCACCGCATCAAACACTTCAAACACCATTAACCCCACCATTAGTAGTAGAACTATTCCAGCAAGTGGTGCTTTCCCAGTAGCTGCTGCTAAACCTGCATGTTCTTTTGGTTGACCGACAACAACGACATCATGGGTTTCCTTTGATAAAAGATCAATTTCATCCCAAGAACCTTGTACTAAAATGGCGTCCCCAAAACGTAATTTTTTAGAGGCCATATTTTCTAATAAATACTCCCCTTTTTGGTTAATCCCTAAAATATTCAAATTGTACTTTTCACGAAATCCTATATTGCTAACAGTTGCTCCAATTAAACGCGATTGGGGTGTTAACAATACTTCTGCAACACCAATTTGTTTAGAAATTAAAACACCTGCATCTTCTTCAGTAATCGTTTTAATATCCAACCCATATTCTTCTACAAACTTTAAAACATCTTGCTTATCTCCTTGGACGTACAACTCATCTTCAGGGTGGATAATACTCGATGGACCTGCCATTTCTTGATAGGTTACAGGCATTAATTTTCTGCCATCCGGTTGATGACGATGAATATTCATAATATATATTTGATATTTTGCAGGGAGCTTTAAATCCGCTAATGGCCGATCAATAATCGTTGAGGTTTCCGGTACATTAATCAAAAATAAACGGTCATTCAAATGGTAGTTTTGTACAATTTTTTTAGGAGACAATTTGTAACCTGCATCCGTATTAATACGACTCTTTTCGTTAGGTAGTAATTTATTGCGAACAATGACTAAATAAATAATTACAGTAATCGTTGCAATAATTCCTATTGGGGTAATAGAAAAAAAGCCTAACTTATCAAAACCATTATCCACTAATGTTTGGCTGACGATTAAATTGGTTGGTGATGCAATTAAAGTCATAAGCCCTGACATACTCGCTATATATGAAAGTGGGAGTAAAAATTTTGATGGACTTACCTGAATGCTCATGGCAATACTCACAACAATCGGAAGCATTAAAGCAACCGTACCCGTATTACTCATAAATGCCCCGACTGTTGCAACGATAATAAGAAGTAATACAAATAATTTTAATTCATTATCACCCGACCATTTTAATAGTAGCTTTCCTGCCATCCCTGCTAATCCTGTTCTTAATAATCCGGCACCTACTACAAATAACGCCGCAATCATAATAACAACCGAATTTGAAAAACCGGCTAACGCTTCGGCTGGTGTTAAAATTCCAACCACTACAAATGCAAGCAAAGCAAGTAAAGCAACAAGATCTCCCCTCACTTTATTTGTAACGAACATTAGTATCGTAATTCCTAAAATAATAAAAGTTAGTGTTAATTCCAATTTTACTAAGTCCTTTCTATTTCATCACTTCAATTACTTTCGGTATAAGTTCTATATTCTTAATTGTTTCCCCATTTTCTTAATAAACATTTAACACTTTCATTTTCAATTATAATAGCATTTTTTCAATAAGAGTCTTTTTTATATGAAAGAATAAGTATTTTTTCATATAATATTTTTATAAAATTTAATAAATCTATTGTATTTTAAGTTTGAAATTTATTTCCCTCATTTAAAAGGAATGCAGATATTATGCGACATTACAACACATTTCGACATTTCTACATTTAAAACACATTTGTAATTAGCCCTATTAATAACCTTAAAACTATGAAAACCTACAAAAAGAAAAATTTCTTAAAAAGAATCATTATAATTTAGTAGAAATTATGATTTAGATTTGTTATAGTTACTTATGAAGAGTTTTTCATTTATAGGAGGTAATACAATGACTAATGATAAAAGCCGTCGTTTTACAACAGCTGGTGGTGCTCCAGTAGTAAGTAACCATGACTCGATGTCTGCTGGAAAACGTGGACCACTTTTACTTCAAGACGTTTGGTTAGTAGAAAAATTAGCAAACTTTAATCGTGAAGTTATTCCTGAACGTCGTATGCACGCAAAAGGTTCTGGTGCATTTGGTACTTTTACTGTAACTCATGATATTACAAAATATACTAAAGCAAAAATTTTCTCTGAAGTTGGTAAACAAACACCTTTAGTAGCTCGTTTCTCAACAGTAGCTGGTGAACGTGGTGCAGCAGACGCTGAACGCGATATTCGCGGTTTCTCACTAAAATTCTACACAGAGGAAGGTAACTGGGACTTAGTAGGTAACAATACACCTGTATTCTTCTTCCGTGATCCTTTACATTTCACAGACTTAAACCATGTTGTAAAACGTGACCCACGCACAAATATGCATAACGCAAATAGCAACTGGGATTTCTGGACTTCATTACCAGAGGCATTACACCAAGTAACAATCGTAATGAGTGATCGTGGTATTCCAACTGGTTACCGAAATATGCATGGATTCGGTTCTCACACATATAGCTTCATCAACGCTGAAAATGAGCGCGTATGGGTGAAATTCCACTTCCGTACAGAACAAGGTATTAAAAACTTAACAGAGGCTGAAGCAGCAGAAGTAATCGGTAAAGACCGTGAATCTTCTCAACGTGACCTTTACGAAGCAATTGAAAAAGGCGACTTCCCTAAATGGAAAATGTACATCCAAGTGATGACAGAAGAACAAGCAAAACAATTACCATACAATCCATTTGACTTAACAAAAGTTTGGTACAAAAAAGACTTCCCACTGATTCCAGTTGGTGAATTTGAATTAAACAAAAACCCTGATAACTACTTTGCAGAAATTGAACAAGCTGCATTCGCTCCTTCAAACATTGTACCTGGTATTAGCTTCTCACCTGACCGTATGTTACAAGCGCGCATCTTTGCTTATGCAGATGCACAACGCTATCGTTTAGGTGTAAACCATTACTTATTACCAGTAAACGCTCCTAAATGCCCATTCCGTTCATTCCACCGCGATGGTGCAATGCGCTTTGATGGCAACTTAGGAAGCACGTTAAGCTACGAACCAAATAGCTATGGTGAATGGGAACACAACCCAGAATTAAAAGAGCCTGTATTAGAGCTTGATGGTGGCGCTGGCATCTATGACTTCCGTGAAGATGACAACAATTACTTCGAACAACCAGGTAAATTATTTAACTTAATGACAGCAGAAGAAAAACAACGTCTATTCGACAATACTGCTGCAAACTTACAAGGTGTTGAAGAGTTTATCCAACGTCGTCACATCTTACACTGCTACTTAGCTGATCCAGCATATGGTGAAGGTGTAGCAAAAGCTCTTGGTCTAACTTTAGATGGTATGGACCTTTCAAACCCTTACCTTGCAAAAGTAGGTCAATAATTTACTAGTCTCATAGTTTGAGCTTTAACTTGTTGTAAAGTTACATCATTGATATCCAATCCAAGCGCCTTGTATTTCGACACACGAATCGGAATACAAGGCGTTTTTTCTTTTCTCCCCTCCCCTTACACAAACCATATAAAAAACTCCAAAACCATCCTCTTCGTAGTTTTGGAGTCTCTTTATTAAACAAATAATATTGTTGAAAAGTAGATCACAACGGTTACTGTAATACAACTTACAATTGTCGAAAATAAAACGGTTTGTGCCGCTGTATTGGAGTCAACATCATACTCTAACGCTAGGCTGGAACTATTTCTTGATGTAGGAAAGGCACTCGCAATAAACAATGATTGTGCCACAATGCCATCAATCCCTAACAGATAAATAATCGCCAATGCTGCTAATGGGCCTACCACTAATCTAGTAAAACAACTAACTAAAATCGTTTTATTTAACATTGTTTTAATTTCAATTTGTGATAATTGTGCACCTAATGTAATTAACGCAACCGCAATAAATCCATCCGAAATATGATCCAGGGGAATTCGGATAGTTTGAGGGATCTCCACCTGTAGGACATTTAAAATAACCCCTAATATCAGACCATGGACAATGGGCATTTTTAAAAAATCTTTTACAATTTCCATTCCTGATTTTGTTGCCGAAATTAAATTATATAAGCCATACGTATAAGTTGTCATATTTTGAAAAATTACAAGAATCACTTGGATTGCTACCCCTATTGGCTGAGTGGCAAATACCATTTGAGCAACAGGTATTCCATAATTCCCAGAGTTAATTAGAACGACACTATTTTTAAAAACAGCAGATTCTAATCGGTTTAGACCTAGTATTTTTGCAATATAGTGACTAATGAGCATTTGACTCCCAATAAATAGTGTGATAAATATCGCTACTTGCCCTAGTACTGCCATTTGAATAGTTGTCTCATATATATTGAGAAAAACCGCCACTGGCATGAAGCAATATGTAATTAGTTGTGACATTGCTTTTAAATTAAACTGGAATTTCTTCTGCAATAAAACACCGAACAGTAATAATACTAAAATCGGTGCAACAATTTGGAAGAAAATCATTGATAGATAATTCATTTTTTCGTTCCTCTCACAAACTCTCTCTTAACTTATTTTCCATTATAGACTAAAATCTTTGCGATGGTTGCGCCATCTTGATAAGCTATAATTAGAAAATAATTCGAGGTACATAGATGAAAGATAAAAAAACGAAAAAACATCTTTATATTTGTCTATTTATATCTGTCCTTTTTACAATCAATCTTGTAAAAACTTATATGGACACTGGTGAACTACCTATTGGAAACACAATCTTTACTGTGGTCGTCTATATCGCCACGATTCTAGCTGCAATTACCTCTGTGGGAAGTCGTAAGAAATAATAGAAACGTCTGGTTAAGAAATGGTTCTTTTCAGACGTTTTTTAATTTATCAATTACGCCTTGGCGTAATTGCGTCCGGATTTTGAATTGTGCTTGCACAATTCACTTCTTACAAAATCGCATGACTCCGCCTAGGGCTCGATCTTCATTCAGCTAATAGTTATTTGCTGAATGAAGATAAAATTTAGATTCAACCTTATCAGAAAATTTGTTATATTCTTTGTAGGATTTTCTTTATAGGGAGGCTAATACATGTTAAAGATTGACGAACAACTTCTTGCAAAAACAAAAGGGAACGTTGGACAAGTTCTTGAGGATGCCATTCAAGCGTTATTCCCAACCGACAAAGAAATGGATTCTAGCATGTATGGCGCTATGTTAAAATTAGATTCTATTTTAATTAGTAAAGAACAGGCTCAAAATATGATCTATTCAACTGTTTTGCAATACTGGGGAGATGTAGATTTGTTGTTACATTCAGTGCTCCAATCCACAACAATTGATTTAGAAAACGCTAACGAACGGTTGCACACTTTTCTTTCCTCTAGTCATGGTAAAAAATCGATTTTTGATTACTTACTCATTCATAATGACTTTCAATTTGAAAATTTAATAGGTTTAGTCTTTGGGAAAGATATTAAAATCCATATACCTGTTGGTGGACTACATAAAATTTATTTGTATCAAATCGGCAAAAAGTTTCTTTTACATACCATCTATAACAAGCGAAATGAATTTTGGAATCTGCTATTTACGAAAAAAATCTACTCTGTCTTTTTACAAGCACCATTAGATTCAATCCAAGATGCTACCCATTTAATACAACAGTTTAAAATCATCCTTCAACAACACCATACATTAAATCAATCTGTTGTCCTTACAAATGAATTAATCCAAAGAGTCGATCATGAAAATATTCGCTCTTATCAATTAAAAGAATTGCATTTGTTCAATTTAATTACGCACTTTAACGGTGGAAAACGACATTATCGAAAAATAAAACCACTAATAGAAGAGATTTTTGCATCATGGGGAAAAGGAAAATGGGCATTATCGGAAAAGGAAAATACACTATTAACCTATATATTGGCGGTAAATGCTTCGAAAGAAAAGGAAACTGAGAAAGTAATCGAGTATGGAAAGTATTTAATCAATAAAGATCGGCTTATTAACCACTCTATTGAATTACTCGTAGAATATAGCGATGTTTTACCAAGTCTAAAGCCTGAACCTGCTACATTAGTAAAACGGTATAATAAAAATTATTTAGAAAAAATATTTTACCTATTAATTGAGGCACTTATACAGAAGCAGCAGTTTCATGAAGTCATTACGCTTCTAAAGAAATATGATATTGCCTCTTGTATTAGTATATATGAGTATTTTAATGCCCAACATTTCGATCAAGATTTACTGCATCGAATTGAAGCTACTGTCCAACGAGATATCGCCTATATTGTCCATAATTCTCCACAATATGTCCTTCAATCAGTGGAAGTATGGATTAACAATTATCAGAATGAAAAAAGCCCATATTTTGAAATTGCTCGTGAAACGTCCAAGCATGTATGTAATTTATTAAAAGCACTTTTCGCAACGGAACAATATGAGCTTTTTGAAAAACTAATGGAAGTCTATAAAAAATATCTCAATTTAGACGACCATTTTGAAGAGTTGAGATATTTTGTTTCTCTATTTGTTAAAAATTAAGCGATATATTGAATTGTGGAGACCGGCATTTTCTCCAAAGGTTTTGTTTGATAAATATGCGTATAATTTTTGACATCGCCTATATAGCGCAATTGCATATAGGGTAGCTTTGCAAAGTCAGTAGGTTTCATAAAGTATGGGCATTTTCCACATAGGGAGAGCCCTACTCGTTCAAATAAGGTTGCAATAAATTGAGAGCAGAAAAAGGCGTTATCTCGTCTCAACTTTAAGCGGCACGCAACCCCAAACAAACCAATAAAATTATACTTATATTCATGTTTATTAATTTCATAATGTTCCACTATGTTTTTTAATAAACTAAATTGTTCTTCTGATACAGGGCATGCATATACTGCACAATTTGCATCTTTTAATAATTTAGAGGCTGGATTCTCATGGACAAACCCACCGATAAAGGGATTATTTTCCCTTTTCCTCCCGAAGCTATACATTTTACGTAACTCTTTATCAAATGAAATCGACACATGGTTAAAATTTTCCTGTGTATATAATTGAATTGCTTTTGATAACAGAGAGCCAGTCTCCGTTAGTACTATATAAACGACCTTACTCATCTTCATCACTCCCAAAAACCAATTACATATTTAAATCACATCATAACAATAATTTATGAAGATATCCCTTATAAAAATATAAAGATTATCTTAATATTTGACGGATATATATGGAAATACGTTTCAAGATATGAATAAGTTTCATTAGAAAAACACAATTTGTTGCCACTATGCAACAAATTGATGTCTTTTCTTATGCGGATATCCATAAAACTTATACTACTTATCCGCGAAAAAAATGCATCTCCTTATAAAAAGAGACGCATTTCCCTATGAAGAACCGCTATTTATTCTAATATTCCTTTTTCCTTTAATGCTTGAATTCCTTCTGTTGTATAGCCTGCTTGCTTTAATATTTCTTCTGTATGCTCCCCTAGTTTTGCTCCTACAAAGTTATAAGTAGGCTCAACTTGGTCAAATTTGATAGCCGCACCGATTTGTTTTTGAACATTTCCATTACTGTCTGGAACATCCACAATCATATTTCTTGCTGCAATTTGCGGATGATCGCATGCTTCCTTAAATGTTAATACAGGTTCGACACAACCATGGAAGTCCTCATTAAAGATATCTAACCATTCCTCGAAGGTTTTTGCTAAAAAGGCATCTTTGACCGCTTCCTTAAAACGCTTTTGTGTGTAAGCGGAATCATTAAATGTACTTTGAATAAGCTCCGGAATGTCTAATGCTTCACAAAGTTGTTTACGAAAATGTGGTTCTAGACTTCCTACAGAAAAATATCGGTCATCTTTTGTTTTGTAATAGTCATAGAAAGTACCGCCATTTAATATTTCTTCTTCTGCTTCTGGTAAATGGCCGCTCGTTAAGTACGTTGTTCCATATAAAGCATTCATTGTGAAAACAGCATCTACCATCGAAACATCAATATATTTCCCTTCACCTGTTTTTTCACGATGTAACGCTGCAGCGAGTACCCCTACTGCTGCATGTAACGAACCTCCTGCAATATCAGCCACTTGGAAACCCATTGCAACCGGCTTTTTCCCTTTTAGTCGAGAATAATCCAATACACCCGCTACCGATAAATAATTGTTATCATGTCCAGGACGATCTTGATAAGGCCCTGTTTGACCATACCCTGTAATAGAACAATAGATTAGTCGTGGATTTACCTCTTTTAATGCCTCGTAATCTAGACCTAAACGTTTCATCACTCCGGGTCGAAATCCTTCTATTACGATGTCGTACTCTTGAATTAAAGACTTAATGACTTCAACGGCTTCTGGCTTTTTAATATTTAAGCTAAGTGATTTTTTTGACCGATTGATATGTTGATGAATGTAAGATTCCCGTTCGTGATCGTATGGCGGCATAATTCGCATAAAATCTACGCGACGTTCAGACTCAATATGAATGATATCTGCTCCATAATCTGCAAACATCTTAGTTGTTAATGAACCTGGTAGCATTGATGAAAAATCAAGAATTTTTAACCCCTTTAAAATCATTTTCCCATCCCCTTTGACAAAGAAATTTGCATACATGAAAAATTTATTAAATACTCTGTATTAATACAGTTTATAATATGTTATTCAGTATTATAACAGTTGTTCATATGAAATTGTAGAATTAAATATCATTATATTAGAAATTATCAGAAAATTATATGGAGAAAATAAGAAATATATGATAATAGAAAAGGAGACATCCGAAAAGTGAATTTTTGGACGTCTCCACAAACATTTTTTAATTATATTTATTTTTTACCAGTTTATAAATACGCGCCTTCTTCAAAATAGACTTTGGTACTTGTAACGTTACGGTTATTACCCCTGGATAACGCCCGATCTCTACACCACCAGAAATCGTTGCTCGATTTTTAACTTCATCTGACGTTAAATCAAGTAACTTTGAAGCTCGTGTAATTGCATTGTCTGTTGCACGGTTTAAATTCTCACCTGTACCCACAACCGAGATTGGGAATACCTCTTCAATTTGTTTTAGCCCAAACTCTTCTGCTAATTCTCTTGCTTTTCTTTTTTCTTCTTTTGAGAATGGTTTTGCAGTATACGGTAAGTCATCAACGTTCGGTAATAAAATTGGTCCATCTAACGGAACTTTTTTCAAGACACTTACCTTTAATTGCACGATGCCCGAAACATCCGTAGTATGCCCTGCAATTTCTCCATCCCCCTGCATTGCGTGCATATCCCCTATGTAGACTCCTCCACCAGGTACTTTTACTGGGCAAATTACCACTGCCCCTTCACGGACACGGTTAATATCCATATGTCCATCTGTTCGATGCATTTCTAGTTGTTCTTCTGTTAAAGCATATTCATGGGGCGCATTTAAAAGGGCTTGTCCAAAATCACCTGCATTATGAGAATCTGGCATTGCTATGGAAGGCATTGTCCCAAGTTGCCCTAAAAATGGTCTCATTCGGGCCATCACACCAATTAAATCTGTGGGCGCAAGTGTCACAACAGGTGTTTGGATAGACTGTTCGGGTATACGCATAAATTGCTTAGGATTTGAAGCAATTTTACGTGCCCCCTCTTTTCCAACAGTCACACCGACCTCCCCGTGTGGATGAAAGGCCATTGTATAGCCATTTGTTAAATCAAAAGGAGAGACTTCTGTATCACATGTGGCACATTTTATCGCTCCCTTGCCGATTCCACTTACAACAGTCTCTGGCTCCAATTTTCCACATCCAGGACATTTTACTTTAATAAATGGATCTCCAATAAAACGTTCTGGAAGTGGTTGATCTGTTCCTGATGATGTTGCCATAGAAGTCACCTGAATGGATTTAATCTCGATTACAATTGCATCTCCTACTTCTGCGCCTTCGATGTAAACGGGTTTTGTTACTTCATGACCTCCATGAATATTTGGTGTAATCATTGGCCCCCAACAGCCAGGTGCTGTATTAGCAATAATTGTACCACCATCTTTTAATGGTCCTAGCATTACCTTTGCAGGATCTAACACGCCATTTGTAAATTCATTGACAAAAATCGTTTCAACGGACTGTATCACTTCAGCATTGTTTTGCAATTCACTTGTGATTGGTGCTTCTTCCGTTAGTTCTTTTACTTGTACAGATTGAGTTTGTTTATGTATCATTTAATTTTCACTCTTTTCTGAATATATTAATCTAAGTATAGATAACTTGCTTCTATCTAACAAGAATATACACGATACAGATATAATTAATTGAAAAGATTTGATTGCACTCATTTTAAGTTTATTAATCTTTATTAAGAATTTGTAAAATAACCCTATTTCCACAATAAATAGAGTAAGATGAGGTTGAGCTATCATAGCTCCCTATATACGTGAAAATGCCCCAGCAACCGCACTTGGCTGCTGGGCATTTTGTTTTCCATCCAAATCTAACCGCGCAAAAATTCCATTCCTTAAGACTCAAATATTCTAACTATCATCCTAAAATTCTATTTTTTAAATATTGACACATTATATCAAAACTTATATTATTACACTAATAATATTAACGACTATTTAACGTCACAACTTACTAGGTTAAACAGAAATGGGGAATTCAGATGGGGGAAAAAAAGGAGTTAGCTAAAAAAGAAGTACCTTTATTTTGGGCATTATTACCTTTACTTATTATGGTTGCGACAATGATCGTAACTATCATTTATTTAGAACAGGGTCCACATATCCCCTTAATTATCGGTACTTCGATTGCAGCCCTTGTCGCTTGGAAACAAGGATTTAAGTGGTCAGAAATTGAAGAAATGATGTATAAGGGAATAAGACTAGCATTACCAGCTGTTGTTATCATTATTTTAGTAGGGATTATCATTGGTTCTTGGATCGGCGGCGGTGTTGTCGGTACAATGATTTATTATGGGTTACAAATCATCACACCTTCAATGTTTTTAGTAACAATCACACTTATTTGTATTGTTGTTTCGTTAGCTATCGGAAGTTCATGGTCGACAATGGGGACAATCGGTGTAGCGGGCATGGGAATTGGGTTAAGTATGGGAATTCCTGCTCCAATCATCGCAGGTGCAGTTATTTCTGGGGCTTATTTTGGCGATAAAATGTCACCGCTTTCAGATACGACAAACCTAGCATCTGGTTTAACTGGTACCGATTTATTTGTACATATTAAACATATGTTGTACACAACGATACCTGGGATTCTTATTGCTTTAGCGGTATATGGTATTATTGGCATGAACTATAAAGACGGTTCGATTGATACAGCGAGCATTCAACAAACAATCAATGCTCTTGAAGAAAGCTTTGTAATTTCACCATGGTTATTATTAATCCCTGTTGTAGTAATTGCACTCGTTGTGATGAAAGTACCTGCCATTCCAGCACTTGTCATTGGAGCTCTCTTAGGTACACTATCACAAGTATTTATTCAAGGTGATACGTTAGCAACTGCCATCGCTTCATTACAAAGCGGCTTTGTGATTGATACAGGAAATGAAATGGTGGATAACCTATTTAATCGTGGTGGATTAGATTCTATGATGTATACGGTTTCAATGACTCTTGTAGCGATGACATTTGGTGGAATACTAGAATACTCAGGTATGTTGCAATCGATTATGAACCAAATTTTAAAAGCAGCGAAATCTACAGGCTCTCTAGTTGCTTCAACAATTTTAGCTTGTTTCACAACAAATGCTACATGTTCGGAACAATATATTTCAATCGTTGTTCCAGCACGTATGTTTGCATCCACTTATCGCAAGAAAGGACTTAACTCGAAAAACCTTTCACGCGCATTAGAGGATGGCGGTACATTAACGTCTGTATTCATCCCATGGAACACTTGTGGCGTATTCATACTGGGTACATTAGGAGTAGGCGCATTTGAATATGCACCATATGCAGTGTTAAACTTCGTCGTTCCAATTATTTCAATTATTTACGCATTCACAGGCTTTACAATTCAAAAGTTAACGGAAGCTGAAATTGCTGAATTAAACAAAAAAGATGCAGAGTTACTAGCTGAAACTGCAAACTAAATGGATTAAAGGAGCCGTCCAAAAAGTCATTTTGGACGGCTCCTTTGCGACGAGGATAGTGACAATTTATTGTTACTACCGCAGGAGCACAGCTTTTTAGCGATATTTTATTATTAGAAGCGTAGATGTCCAGAAAGTGTAGTGCTTTCTGGACATCTCTTTTTTTATATAAACGTAGGGATGTTTAACTTATAAAGTGACCTTGGTCTTCCCTGCTGATAGGTCATTTCCTCACCAACAATTTTCGCATATTGATGATCGACTAACTTTTTTAAGATTCTCTCGGTCGTTCGTCTACTTACCTGTAAAAATCTTTCTAAATCATAGGCCGTAAACTCAATGGCTGGATGTGTACGACTAAATAGTAAGACTTTCGAAAGATTCGCCGGACTTAAAGCAGTTCGTTTTGCAATTTCTACTAATTTCGGTTCCTTTGTTCTGAGTTCGATTGATTTGTTTTGATGCGGGTATGGTCCCTTCAATTGTTTTTTCTCAGTAATAATATTGACCGAGTTTTCCTTCGTGAATTTCAAGGCATCTTTCGCATTTTGAGTGGCATCTTCTATACTTTTTCCATAGCCAAATGCCAATTTAAATGGCACTGCACTTAGCTGTTTCCACTCTTCATTCGTTAAGGAATTAACAACCCGTTCCACATCCCCCTGTGTCATATACATAATAAATTGGTTGTTTTTTACCTGTATTAATCTCGTCTTAAACAAGGTGCTAAATAGGAGCAATTCTTTACTTTGATCTATCGTATCTCCATTGAGCTGTATATACCCTATCGCGATTTTGGCGGACTGACTTTTTGCTAATAACGCCATATTTTTTGTATCAATAATCCCTTTTATAATTGAGCTCTTTGGATCGATCATTCGCACAACAGGGACATTTAACTGTTTTAGACTTTCGTAAACCGCATGTACACTCGTTATGGCTCTTGTAATTTTCTTTTGTTCATATAATTCATGATGGAAATGGATAATCTCTTTCATTTCCATTTTTGGATCTATCTTTAATAATTTAGGAATTGAAACAAAACCAATATCCTCTAGAACATTATGTATGATTTGCGGTTCAACTAAATCCATTGAGACTTCTTGAATAGTAGACAGCTCATCCCTTCTCATAATGGATAAAAGCGTTGTTGAAATGGCTGTTTCATCTTGGTGCAAATAATGTGATGGAATAGGTAAACTTTCACATATCTCCTTGGCATAGATATACGGTATTGAACCGGAAAAGAAAACTGCATCACATGGCTTTAATTCACGGACAAGATTTGCAGCCTGTTGTGGTTCGTTATATAAATAATAATCTAATTTAATAGAAGAAAGTTCTGATTCTATTGTTTGTACTCGTTGTGCAAACTCGGAAGAACAAATTACTGCAATATGAATAGTCATATCCCCACCCCTTTTTACGACTATTTAACGACAATGATTACTTTATCATAACATATTTATAAAATATTCTAAATTTTCAGTACTTAAAAATCAATAAAAAAATAGAAGCACACGAATATGCTCCTATCATTTTTTTATTCTGTTGCTTCACTTGCTAATTGTTCTTTACAAAAAGCTAATATCATTTCTTCTTCTTCATCTTCTAATCCAAAATCTAAATATTTGTTATCGGTTTTATCAATGAGGAAGTAATTTAATATCGTAGTTTCTTCTGGTGATTTTTGACCAACTAATACACGCACTTCAATACCTGCTTCTGTATAAAGCTCGTCTTCTTCATCTACTTCAACGTCTAGTAAAAATTCATACCGTTTGCCTTCAATAATGTTTGTTGGATCTTTTATTTCTTCCAATGAGAATTGTGTAATTTCCATCTTTTTTCTCCTTTATATTTCAATCGGAACATATTTCTATCTATAATAATAATGAAAAACATATCACGGTCAATCAAAAGCCTCTATTCAAGTTTCATGACATGTATCCCTATATATGCCAAAATAATCATACAATACTTAAAGGAGAAATTGGATGAAAGATTTATTTTATTATGTAAATTCAACGATGAAGGAATTTACAGCACAAGTGGTTTGCACTGGAATCGATAAAGAGCGACCATATGTTGTTCTTTCCAATACTGCCTTTTACCCAACTGGCGGCGGGCAACCTCATGATACTGGATGGATTAATAATGTGCCTGTTGTGGATGTTGAAAAAGTAAATGATGAAATTCGCCATTATATTGATGGTCCAACCAATTCGGTAAATGGTGAGGTTCACGGTAAACTCAACTGGGAACGCAGATTTGATCATATGCAGCAGCACTGCGGTCAACACATACTTACCGCTGCCTTTGTAGAGTTGTTTGACTTTGCTACAGTTAGTTTTCATCTTGGCAGTGAGCTTGTTACCATTGATTTGAATACAAATGCGATTACAGAGGAACAGCTTGCTCTTGCCGAACAACGCGCAAATGAAATCATTTTAGAAAATCGCCCTGTTGAAACAAAGTGGATCACAAAAGATGAACTGTCCCAGTATCCATTGCGAAAAGACGTTGCAGTGGAGGATGACATTCGCTTAGTAATTATCCCCGATTTTGATTACAACGGCTGTGGAGGAACGCACCCACCATCTACAGGACAGGTTAGTGCACTAAAAATAATGGGAACAGAAAAAATGAAGAAAAATATTCGTGTTCATTTTGTATGTGGTCAACGTGTACTAGACCAGCTAGATATGCGAAAAAAGGTTTTATCCGATGTTTCTCGTCAGTTAAGTGTTCCAGAAGAATATTCAGGGGAAGCTTTACGCAAGGTTTTAACGGACGTAAAGAAAGTAGAGAAAGCGCTTGATGAAGCACAAAATGTATTATTACAGGTTGAAGCAAAAGAGCTATTTGAAAAGAGTGTGAGTGGAATTGTTGCCGTTACTTTTGAAAATCGCACCATCCAAACATTGCAAAAGCTTGGCCGCGCAATTGTAGCACTCCATAGTGAAGTCATTGCTCTACTTGTAGCAGATAATGGGGATAAACTTCAATTTATTGCTGCACGTGGAGAGAATCAAGAAAAAAGCATGAAGGAGCTATCAAATGCCGTTCTTCCATTAATTAATGGTAAAGGTGGAGGAAGTGATTCCTTTGCACAAGGCGGAGGAGAGAAACTACTAGCTGCTACAGAATTGCTTGAACATATGAAAAAGCATTTCGTTTAAAAGCATGATGGAATGGCGATGGTTGGGCTTGTGAATCAGCACAGAAGTAACAAGATATATCATTAGCCAATAAATTAATGAAAGCATGTTTTGTGCCAGACGACAAAACATGCTTTTTTATATGTGTGCCAAGATTGAATATAATTCTAAGGCGCTTTCTTAATTAGGGACAACAAACTTCGATGTGAAATTCAATAAATTATAACGACTAATTTAACTTAATTTTAACCTTTGTGATATAGAATGGTCTGAGGTTAGGATGATTTATTCAGTTTTTAAATAATGATTCCTAGCTAAGTGTAAAACATTTCTATTTTTGCTGTGAATAAAGACATGCATAAAAGGGAGGTGTCCATAAATATGGAAATGGTTAGAGGAATTATTTCAGTACCAGCACCAGATCGTGGAGATAGAAAAATAGAAAGATAATCAAGGTTGTTTTTCTTATACTGTAATCCATAATATTTGTAAAATTCCACAGTATCAAAAAGGTCTGACATGATCAAGTCAGACCTTGAATTTTCTAAAAAATGAATGGAAGGTCCTCTACTATGGGTGAACGAATATATGAATTGGAACATGTTAGTTATTGTTATAAAAAAGCAGTACAGAAAGCAAATGATGATATTTCCTTCCCCATCTATAAAGGAGAGATCATTGGCATCTTAGGACCAAACGGCGCAGGGAAAACGACATTAATTAAACAAATGATGGGTCAATTAGCCCCTACATCAGGGACAATTAAGTTTCAAGGGCAAGATATCTTAAACGACACAAAACATCTATTAAAACAAGTCGCATACTATTCACAAGAAACCTTTGCCTTATCCTTTTTAAAAGTATGGGAATCTCTGTATTTTACTGGACGTTTAAGAGGACTGACACGAAATGAAGCGAAGTGTCAGACAGAGGGGATATTAGAGCGACTGGATATGAATGAATACCGACATACATTGCTAAAGAGCCTTTCTGGAGGACAAAGAAGGCTTATTGGTCTAGGTACAGCATTAATCGGACATGCATCCATAATGATTCTAGATGAACCAACGAACGAGTTAGATCCTTTAAAACGTAAATTAGTGTGGGAAATCATCCAAGAACAAAATCAAAAGGGTGTAACCATTATATTAGTAACCCATAATATTTTGGAAGCAGAAAAAGTCGTTCATCGAGTGGCAGTCATTAATCATGGGAAGCTTTTAGCGATCGACCATGTGACAAAACTTAAGGAAAGAGTCGATCAAAGAATGCGCTTGGAAGTCATTACCCAAGATGAATCGTCACTTCACATTCAAGAGCAACTTGGAGTTTTTGGAGAAATTGAAAGAATGGAAGATACGAAATTTCGTATATTAATTGAGAAGAAACAGGTGGCTAGCGCTATAGAGTCTATTCAAGATGATCGTTTTAACATTCGTCAATTTTCTTTGCTTCCACCTAGTTTAGAGGATGTATATTCTAAAATTCATGAGCAAAAGGTTGGAGAATGGTTATGAAAATGCATTCCGTCATTCATTTTTTTGTGGAATTATTTATTTTATTTCGTATCCAAATTTCAATCGTTCGCTATCAATTAATATGGATTTTAGGCATGGCGACCATGTTTCCAGTTGTTACTCTTTTATTCCTTGAATTTATCGTGGGAGATATGAATGCTGAAAAGCTAGCACGTATCATTATTGGGAATATGGTTTTTAGTATTTTGTTAATGGGAATGAACGTCTTAGCTCAAGACATTTCCCATCAAAAATTTGGTGGTTACTTTACTTATTATTCATCTTTACCCATCCGTAAAATCAATTTTATTCTGTCCTTGCTTTTTTATGGAATTTTAACTTCATTACCGTCCTTTATCATTGTATTTATATTAGGTCAACAAGTGTATGGGATTCAACTTCATTTTGAGTTGTTATTAATCCCAGTTACTTTTATCTCTATTTTTAGTGTAGTAGGAATTGGCGTCTCAATCGGTTTTTTATCACCCAATCCACAGTTTACAAATGTAGTGTCTCAGTTTTTATTAATGTTTGTCACGTTTATGACACCTGTTATGGTCAATTTAGATCAGCTTCCATCTATTTTACAGTGGATTTCTTATTTATTACCGACAACCTATGTGGCGAATGCATTACATGGGATGCTCACAGTTGGTTGGACTACCACAACGGGAAATGAATTGTTCATCTTGTTGATTTTCTCCTATATCTCGTATCTGATTATCAGTAAAAAAATTCATTGGCGTGTTTAATAATGAGTAAAAGGAGTTGTGAAAGTGAGACTACTTAAGTGCCAACAAGAAGAAGAATATGAAAGGTTTGTCTATTTTCTTTTGCAAAATCGTAATATGTTCGATGAAGCGTTTGGAGTAAGTTATTCATTATTCGATGCAATAGGAAGTCTGTACTTGATTCTTGGACAGGAGAATGTTTTGTTGATTTTAGATGAACAAGAAGAAATGATTGGATTCGCTTGCTATACATACGGTACGCGAGAAAATCAATTTGAAGATCAGCATATTGCTTTTGTAAATTGTGCTGTTTTAAAACCAAATTATCGAAGAAGTCGTGCCTTTTTATATTATTTTAAACAACTCACAAAACTGATGAAAGAGGAAAAGGATGATATAAAAGAGTTTCGCTTTTATGCATATCGCCATCACAATTATACCCAACGCTTATATCGCAAATTTGCAACTGTCATCGGCGAAATAGAAGATCAATTTGCAATAAAGGATATTTTCTCCGTAGAGTTTTCTCAATTATGTGAGTATCTTGAGCAATTTGACAAGAAGATAAGAGTGTAGGATGCTAGGCATTTAACAGGAGGTAGCTCAGTGATGGGTAATTACTGAGTTTTCCTTTTCAATATTGAAATTTAAATATATCAAGACATCCCTACGTAACTTTCAATACTACTTTACTCGTTGCAACTTGTTAATTTGTAATTTTACTACTTCTCAACATGCACTGTATTTATTGAACAACAAACACCAGCAGCTTATAAAATACTAAGTGTAGTACCATCTTAAAATCCACATTACTCTCCTCCAATAAACTAAATTCATATTTGAACTAAAAAACAACCTTTGTTTCCAATTGATTTTTAATAATTGTTAATTTACATGTTTTTTCATTTGAGATCAATTGTACATTATAATTAAATTTAGATATTTTCCCCATATAAACTTACTATATATTTTAGGAGCACCTATATGAATAAAAACAAATACCCAGAGTTTTGCCCGAACTGTGGGTCAGAAATGATTGAGGACGCTTGGGATTATATCGACTTTTTTCCGAATGGAGATATGCAAATACAAATTGTCGATCCTGCCTGGGTTTGTCGTAAATTTTGTGGGTACTATGTAAAAATCAAAGAAGACTTTTATCAATCTTAAAGGAGAATACTATGAATAAAAGTGAAACAATTATTGAACTTTTAGGTGAAGGAGGCAGTATCACTTTACATGGATTGCAAGTGAATAACGAATGGTTTTTTACACTAAACCGAAACGAACTCACTTTAAAAGAATCACTTGATGAAGATGTATCTCTTTATTTATCAAATTCAGGCTATGTAAAAGGATTTCAAGCCGGGATTGAACTGCTAGATCAATATCCTTGGACAAGGTTACATCCAGAAAATATTAACCCACATTTTGCAAAAGATCTTTATAAAGAAGTTACAAAACGAATTTCTGAGAGAGATCGAAATAGGTTATCTACTTGGAAGAAAGCTTTAGAAATTGCCATAAAAGAGAGCGAACTCAAAATTGAACGTCCAAATTTATTCCATTTTGCTACAAGTGAATTATCACAAGATGCTTTTTTATGTTGGTTAATGAGTTGGGCCCACCAAGATTATCAGGCTATAGACAAAAAATTGCATGTAGTAGCGGTGGATTTTATTAAGGAAATATTCACTTTACATAATAAATTCGCTCCGACAATAGAATCCATTCAGATTAGACAACAATTTAAAGGGCTTGATATTCTCGTAATAATCAATGATGAATACGCTATTTTAATAGAAGACAAAACTTACACTCAGGACCATTCAAATCAGTTAATACGCTATAGAGCAGAAATAGAAACAGCATATCCAAATTTAATTCAATTACCTATCTATTATAAAATTACAGATCAAGGCAGTTATAGTTCGGTTAAGAGTGCTGGCTATATCCCATTTAATCGCAGAAAAGCCTTGAAAGTTTTAGAAGATGGGATTCATAACGGTGTTCAGGATACAATTTTTATCGATTATTATAATCATTTGAAAAAAATCGAAAATGAAGTTACATCTTTTTGGAATACTCCAATAGAAAGTTGGCGTGCTCTTGCTTGGCAAGGGTTCTATCTAGAACTACAAAAAGAACTTCCCGGAGATTGGGATTATGTTTCTAATGCTTCAGGTGGTTTTTGGGGGTTCTGGTGGGATTCTTCAAAAGAACACTATTATTATCTACAACTTGAACAAACTAAGCTCTGTATAAAAATCGATGCTACAAATGCAGAAAACAAAGCAAAAGTAAGAAATGAAGCAATGGAGAAAGTTTTATCTGAATCGAAGGAACAAGATCTCTTCTTACAAAGACCTGCAAGACTAGGAAACGGTAGAACCATGACAATTGCTCAACGAATGGACTATATTCAAACAACCGAAGATGGATTAATTGATATGGAAAAAACAATTGCTGAATTGAAAAAATACTAAACCAAACCACCGAATTTTATAAATTACTTTTTTGATATTCTCAAGCAACCCAATAATTTCCATTTCCAAAAGTAATTAAACAAGGTTGTTCTATCTGAATGGGGGGACGCGTTGCAACCCGTCCCCTCTTATTTAATCCTTCTACAATTAAATAGAATAACTCTGGCCTCATCTAATGAGATTAAGCGTTAAGTTGCTCACTCGATTAAATTCTTTCTCAAATAGCGAATGAATGGATGATCGCTCCCATCCATTTTCCTCGTACAAATGTACAAACTTTGATTGACTTCCACCTGCTCCACAAATACTCGAGCAAGTCTTCCTTGTGCTAATGCCTCATCGACGCTGCAGGCTGGTGCAAGTGCCATTCCATAACCTGCCTCAACAACCTTGATCGATTCGAGTACGCCTTGCATTTGTATGCCGAACTTCGGTAACGGGCAATTATGGGTATAAAAAATCGCTTCTAATAAATCAAGTGTTGAACTGCCTCGTTCCCTGTAAATAAAATCATGCTCACTTAATTCAAAAATCGATATCTGTTTATCTGCTAAAGGATGTGTTGGATGGACAACGAACCAAAATGGAATATCCATTATTTTCTCGAAGTGTAAATCTTCATGACCAATGTTGCTTTGGACTACAAAGCCAAAATCCACTTCATAATTAAGGACACGGCGCTCAACAGACTGCACATTCCCTAACGACACATATACATCGACACCTGGATTTTCTAGTTTATAACCTGCAATGATTGGCGGTAAGATATAATTCGTCGATATGTAAGACGAAGCAATTTGCACTTTTTCCTGCTTTTCCAAAAAGATTTTAAACTTTTCATCAATTTGTTCTTCTAATTGAAACAAGCGTAATCCTTGCTCATAAAGAAATTCACCCTCGGATGTGAGCTGAATCCCTCTTCCCTTGCCAGTGATCAATTTGACTCCTAACTCCCGCTCGAGTTTTCGAATTTGAGCAGTGACAGCAGGTTGACTAATATGTAGTAAATTCGCAGCTTCGGTTATACTACCTAGTTTAGCAACATTCGTAAAAATCCGTAGCGTATGTAAATTCATTTCCTCACCCAATTCATAACTTAATCTTATGAATAAACAAAAATTATATATTTTTCTTATTAATAATATAGCAGTATTTTAAGTGTAGGGGTGATTTGTTTGGAAAACTTACTATTGGAATGGCTATCAATCGATGGTTTCTTATTATTTGTCATTGGTATACTTGCAGCCATTATTGGCGTCATGTTTGGAGCTGCAGGTTTCGTATTACTACCGGCCTTGTTATTAGTCGGCATACCGATTCATGCGACAGTTGCGGTCAATAAGTTTGCAACGGGCGTATCTTCATTTTCGACAGTTCTTGTACTTGTATTAAAAAAGAAAGTACAACTTAAACAAATGCTTCCACTCATGTTACTCGCTGGACTTGGCGGAATAAGTGGTGCATTTTTCGCAACAAGATTGTCGGAACTAACAATGAATATCGTTGCTTGTATTGTGTTAATTGCCATGTTTATATTTGTTTTAAAAAATAATAAAGCTGGATTAGTTACGGATCATCAAGACAATGAACAACGAGACGGCGAACAACGAACTAACCTGTTAGCCCCATTTTTTATTGGAATCTATGATGGTGGGTTTGGACCAGGATCCGCACTTTTAAACATTACATACTTTCTAAAAAATCAATTTAATTATGTGAAAGCCGCTGAAATGACACGATTTATGATGTTTGCAAGTTGTATGAGTGCTTTTTTATTTTACTTTTTCTATGGAATTGTCGATTGGGGCATTGCTATTCCTGTTACAGTTGGCTCAATCGTTGGCTCACATATCGGGCTGAAAATTGTCCCTTATTTAAAAGGAAAATGGCTTCAGATTTTGCTACCATCTATCTTTTTCTTACTAATTATTCAAGTTGTGGCTGACTTGCTATTTTAGTATTTTTATAAAGCGTGTGTATGTAAAGCAATTCATTTTCTAAAGCATAGACTGTCGAGAAGGCTTTGACAGTCTGTTACTTCACTTAAATATCTCAGTGTTTATCATAGATTACTCGAAACTAGATTCGTCTGTTTTTAATGTACTCTCCCACCAGATATCCTTACTTCCGTTTAAATGATTTTTTATTAATTCCCTAAATGGGTAGGGTTGTAAATTTTTATCACTCAATTCATTCACGTTGCACCAGGAAAACTCTAAATGGGATTCAGCAGATATTGGTTTTACGTCTTTTTGCAATTCACTTTCTTTTATTTCGAATACTTGATTTACCTCGAAATGAATCACCCCATTGTGCGCCCATTTGTGTTCTACAACTCCAAGAAAATCTCCAACTGTACAAGTTATTCCTAACTCTTCTTCAAATTCCCTTCCTAAAGCATCTTTTGCACTCTCACCTAGTTCGATCTGACCACCAGGTAAAAAAGTATTTAGATACCCTTTTGATTGTACTAGTAATACTTTATTATCTTCTATTAAGACCCCTCTTACTATATGGTGAAAGATTTCCTTCATAACTTTTCCTCCAACTACTTTTTATTCGAATTGTATAGCAGTCCAAAAACTCCGAATGTAATGGTACTCTATATACGTTTTATTCAATTACAAGGTTGCATTGCTATTATTCAAGAATGGCATAATTGTTGAACAAGCTATAACCTTTTTTCAACCAACGAACAGTTATTCCCAACAGAGAGGACACAACACAACCCGTTCCCTCTTGTTGGTCACTTTTCAAGAAAGAAAATATTCCAAAAATATCCAAAATAAGTTTTAAAATAGTTAACCGTTTGAAAAAATTAAACTTCAGAACAAAAGTGAGCATGACTAATTATTAAAAACATAAGAAAGGAGCCGTCCAAAAAAGATTTTGGACGGCTCCTTTGCGACGAGGATAGTGACAATTTATTGTTACTACCGCAGGAGCACAGCTTTTTAGCGATATTTTATTATTAGAAACGTAGATGTCCAGAAAGTGTAGTGCTTTCTGGACATCCACATCTGCTAATTACATACAATTTAACCAATAGTATCGAATTTTTAAATTATTTAATAAAATCAAAAATATCTGTTTCTATTGTCCATTCTAAACGTCTAACCCATTCCTGCTTCACTTCCAATGGTGCCTTTTTAATCTTATGTAATATTTTCCACACTTTATAAACACAATAACCCTTTAATGATTCAGACGATAATAAAATAGGGCTATTGGCTTTATATTGTTCAATAAAAAGGCTATTTAATGAATTAGCTTGTTCGGGATAGTGAAGTTTTGTGAACCAGCATACCCAACCTACATCATTTAAAGGATTTGCCCATTCAGACCATTCCCAATCTAAAACAGTAAGGACATTATCTTCGGTATACAACACATTATGCACTCCAAAATCGCCATGCGTTAAAACCCAGTTCTGTTTAGAATCATTAACTTTTCGCAGTATCAACTTGGATTTATTTATAAGCTCTGTAGGTACAAAATCTAAATTCATTTTTATGTCGTGTAGGTCACATTCTTTTATTCCATTTGAACTAGAATTATATTTTTTAGAATGTATGTTTTTAGCAAGATTTTCACCTAAGCTTATATATAATTCTTTTGCATTTTCCGCATTATTACTATCTAAAATAGATTGACCATTTTCCCCATTACGGTACTCCATCACGTTTATTTGATTTTCATTAATTTTAAATAACTGATAAAATTTTGGGGCTATTCCTGTTTCATGGATTAATTTTAAGCAGTTTACTTCATTATCAATATCCTGGCTATATACATTAGACACTTTAGCAACTAATAGAGGTTGTGTTCCATCCAATAAGAAAGTTGCATTTGTGTAGCCACCAGCCAAACGAATAGGTGAAAAATCTCCATATATATTTTTTAATTGTTTAAATAGCTGTTCAGTCAAAGTAACACATCCAATTATTGTTTAGTACTTATATTACTATAACAATAGGAAAACTCCTTTAAAAATAAAGTGAAACTTCAATCAGTGGGGGTTTTCCTCATCCCCCACTGATTGTTAGTTGAACCAATCGGGCTTTTACGTGCCGTTAATCTCCCGCCTACCCTTTACACCTTACTTAAGTCTTGAGGCGGGAGTCTTACGGCGCGTTAATGCGAGATAAACAAACCTTTTCCTTTTTTAATTAAATGGAAGTTTGCTGAATAACAATTTATACTTTAGATTTTAATAAAAAAGCAGTATTTCGATTTTAGCCGAAATACTACTTTTTGCTTTTACAATTTAAACTGGCTTACTGCAACCTGCAATGCTTTTGCCATATCGGATAATTGCTCCGTTTGTCGTTTCATTTCTTCCACTGATAACAACTGACTATCTGTTGATGTCGTTACTTCATGCACATAGTCTTTTGAAGATTGGGCAGTAGCAGACATTTCTTCCATTGATGCCGTTACTTCTTCGGTATTTGCACTCATCTGTTGTGCTGAGCTACTAAGTTCCTCGATCTCATGAGCAATTTGTTCTACGGAGTTTACGATTTCCTCAAATCGCTCCCCTAAAGCATTGATAGATTTTAAACCTTGCTCGATTTTCACTTCACCGGATTCTGCTGCTTTTACGGCTTCTCCTGTGTAATCTTGAATCTTTTCAATTAAGGCATTGATTTGCATGGCTGATCCTGCTGTTTGTTCGGATAATTTACGGACTTCCTCTGCTACAACCGCAAAACCTTTTCCAGCCTCTCCTGCCCTTGCTGCCTCAATGGACGCATTTAAAGCAAGTAAATTCGTTTGATCAGATATGTCAGAAATCATACTAGAAATTAATCCAATTTCTTTTGATTCTTTATCTAACTTTCGAATGACTTCAATTTCAATATCCATTCCTTTTTGGATTTCGTTCATATGTTGCATTGAATTTCGAACCGCTTCATGACCATCATGGACTTTAGAAGCGATAAATTCCGTATTTACGGAGACATTATTTGCAACATTGGCTACTTGTGCTACACCTGCAGCCATTTGCTCCATTGCCATTGCACTTTCCTCAGCAGTCACTGCATTCGATTCTGCACCCCGTTCAACTTCAACAATCGCTCGTGCAATATTTTTTGTCATTGATGTCACATTCATCACATCATTCATTACTTCATTTGAAGCTGAATTCACATCACTTGCACTTTTTTCAACATGCACAATCATTTCTCTCATACTAACAACCATTTTTGTTAAAGAACGTGATAATACGCCTAACTCATCAATCCGTTTAAGATACTTTGGTGAAATTTCATGAGTGAAATCTCCTTCTGCTAAGTGTTCACTTATTCGAACAACGTGATTGATTGGTCTACTTACAGATCGTGTAACAAATAAGGCAAATAAAATACCGATCCCAATAATGATAATAGATGTAATGAGGAAGTTTTGTTTTAATTCATTTAACCCAGAGAGTGCTTCATTCTCTACAGCCATCACGCCCATTTTCCAACCATTCTCAAGTGTATAGTAGCCAATGATTTGTTTTTGCCCATCTGAATTACTATATTGATAAATGCCCTCTTCATTATTAATCATTTCTTTTGTCGCAAGGCTTTCACCAGTCATTTTACTGGCTTTATCTTCATTTTCAGCAGCAGTTATAAAATTAACTTGGTCTTTCACTAATTGAAGATTTGGATGTCCTTGGATTGTTCCTTCAGCATTTACAATAAAAGCATAACCACTTTTCCCAATCGTAATTTCTTCGATGACTGATGAAATATAATATCCATCCATACGCGCTAACAATAATGCCTTTTCCCCTGTTACTGTGTCAATAGGTGTAGCAATCATCACAACAGGTTCATTTGTAACTCTACTAATGATTGTATCGGACATAACTGTTTTACCTTGGAATGCTTCCTGAATATAATCACGGTCTCCTAGTTCTGACGTGGAGCCATCCGAGTAGTAGGTAGTGCCATCTTCTGCAACAATTCCAAATCCTAAATAATCTGAACTTTTCTCAAGTTGTTTATTTAAATAGGTAAGTTGGTCTTCCATCTCCATACTTTGAATAACAGATTGTTGGGCAATCGCTTCAATTTCAACATATGTTCGTTTAAAATACTCTTCTATATAATGAGAAATGTCTCCAGCTTTCCATTGTAAATTTGTTTTTACTTGGTCAATGACTGCGTTTGAGCTATTAATATATGAAAATATCCCCAATGTCCCACAAGTAAGCAAAAGTAATGCAACAATTGAAGTAGTTAATTTCGCCCCTATCCCTTTTAATTTCATCTTGTCCCCCTTATTAAATAAGAAAAAGTAGTTACAAATTTTAGGTATTATTACTATAAATAGATTAACACAGGAATATTTTGATAGTAAATAATAATTGCCAATAGTATAAAAACACTATTTATACAGTGTGAAGAGAATTAATACTACTTCACCAGAAACACCTGTTTCAACATTTAAATCAAAGCCACCACCCGCCATATGACACAAAACATGATGGCGATGAAGACGGTTGGGCGTGTAAATCATCGAGGAAATATGGTTTTTACATTAAAAAAGGTAGCCACGATCAAAAACTCCTTGATCATGACTACCTTTACTACTTTCAAAAATACTCTTCAAACTTTTACTTGTTATCGTGTGGGCTCTTTATTTTCTCTTTTGAAAATTAATTAGAAATCAAAATTGTCCGGATCTGGTCCTACCCGAAGATTTTGATTCAATCCATGAATGATTTCCATTTCCTCACTAGTTAATTCGAAATCAAATACATTAGCATTTTCAATAATTCGATGTTCTTTCGTTGATTTAGGAATCGTTACAACTTCATTTTGCAAATCCCAACGTAAGATAACTTGTGCTACGGTTTTATTATGCTTATTAGCAATTTCTTTTAACACTTCGTTATCTAGTAATTGACCTTGCATCAGTGGAGACCATGCCTCAAGCTGAATATCATTCTCTCTACAAAATACTTGTAGCTCTTTTTGAGTTAATTTTGGATGGTATTCAACTTGATTGATCATTGGCTTAATTTCAGCCTCTTTCATTAAATCCTTGAGATGATGTATTTGAAAATTACTAACACCAATTGCTTTTACTCGACCTTCTTTATATAGAGTTTCTAGCGCTCTCCACGCATCCTTGTATTTCCCTTCAACTGGCCAATGAATCAGATATAAATCTAAATACTCTAAGCCAAGCTTTTCGATGCTTTTCTCATATGCAGCAATAGTAGATTCGTATCCTAAATCTGTATTCCAAACCTTCGACGTTACAAACAACTCTTCTCTAGAAATACCGGATTCTTCTACGCCTTCTTTAATACCTTTTCCAACACCTTCTTCATTCCCATAAATAGCTGCTGTATCAACACTTCGGTATCCATGTTTGATGGCTGTTTTTACAGCATTCACTAGCTCCGGACCTTCTTTTACTTTAAAAACACCAAGTCCAAACCAAGGCATTTTTACTCCATTATTTAAAGTTGTTGTATCTTGTAAATTTTTAATCATTGTTAATTAACCTCCAAATTATATTTCATAAGATTATCCTTTTGTTCTAAAGCTTTACTTACTCCCGTTAGAATAGCCGCACCTACTACCATTAATGCACCAATCCACGATGTATGGATAAGACCTATAGAATCTGTAATAAGCCCTCCAAAATAAGAACCCATTGCGATCCCTGCGTTAAAAGCAGCAATATTGATAGCCGATGCCACATCCACTGCACTTGGAACAAAACGCTCTGCAAGCATTACTACATATACTTGTAAACCTGGCACATTCATAAATGCCAATAAACCCATGCAAAGTATTGTTATTAATCCAGCAATTTTAAATGGAGCTGTAAACATCAATATAAATAAGACAGCTGCTTGTACAATAAACATGTAAAACAACGCACGAATTGGATTTTTATTCGATAGTTTCCCACCGATCATATTTCCAATAGCAATTGCAATTCCATAAGCTAATAAAATAATTGCTACCGTACTTTCTTTAAACCCCGTTATATCTTGGAGTAATGGTGATAAGAAGGTAAAAACAACAAAGGTTCCACCGTATCCTAATGCAGTAATGATAAATAACAATAATAATCGACCATTTGTCACAAGTTTAACCTGATCGCGTAAAGTTGTTTTTACTCCTTTGCGTAAATTGGATGGGACGAGAATGCCATTTCCAATAAGAGCAATAACACCAACGATAATAATGACAATAAATGCTGCTCTCCAACCTAGCTGCTGGCCAATAAAAGTTCCAAATGGTACACCAGTAACTGTAGCTACCGTAAGACCTGTAAACATAATCGATATAGCACTAGCTCTCCGATTTTCGGGAACTAAATCTGCAGCAATTGTAGACCCTATCGACATGAATATACCATGTGAAAGTGCTGATATGACACGTGCAACTAGTAATAGAGTAATAGAATTAGAAATTGCAGCAAGTGTATTTCCAGCAATAAATAGAATCATGATCCATAGTAATAACGTTTTACGTGACATTCTTGATGTTAAAGATGTCAGTATCGGCGCCCCAAAAGTTACCCCTAATGCATATAAAGAAACAGTTAACCCTGCAGTCGTAACTGGAATATTTAAATCCTTAGCAATCAATGGCAGCAATCCTACACTGATAAATTCCGTAGTACCTATCGCAAATGCACTTATTGCTAACGCAAGTAATGCCAAGGTACTTTGTCTTTTCCCCATATCCATATTATTCTCTCCTCTTGAAGTTATCTAACATATGATTTCTTACAAATAATCAAATGAATGAAATTTGTAGTATGAATCAGCCGGCAAATGCTATTATGAGATATACTAACTACAAATTGAAGTACGCACTTTCAAGTAATATAGATACCAAAAAGTAACGTAGGCACTTTTTAGTTCCTATAAATAGGAGGTCATACCATGCAAAAGAAGAAATACAATATATCCGTAGAAGCTACTTTAGAGGTAATTGGAGGCAAGTGGAAATGCGTGATCCTTTGCCATCTGACTCATGGAAAAAAGCGGACAAGCGAATTAAAACGCCTCATGCCGAATATTACACAAAAAATGCTAACTCAACAGCTCCGTGAACTAGAGGAGGATGGGGTTATTAATCGTATCGTTTATAATCAAGTACCCCCAAAAGTGGAGTATGAATTAAGTGAATATGGACAAAGTTTAGAAGCAATATTAAATTCTTTATGTACTTGGGGAGAAAACCATATTGTCAAAGTTTACGGTGATAAATCAGAGGTTTTAGAAGAAAGTATTTTAAATGATTAACTCTTGTATTTGTACGATTGCTTAATTCAAACCATTTAATTCCAGTAATATAACTGATAGAACATTAAAAAAAGCATTACCGAGGGGACGCGTTGCAATTTCCGGGTAGCTCCTCAACTTCATAAAAAAGTAGCTATCTCCAGAAACTTTGGTGATAGCTACTTTTTAAATTTTTACTCTTGTTGACTACAAACAGGTTCACTATATCGAATATCTTTCTTTCTACCTATTAATCTCCAATACACTGGAATAGTCAAGGTGATGATGACACCACATAAAATATACAACATGGGGAAGCCCCATTTCGCTGAAACAATCCCTAACACAAAGGCACCTATTGCAATACCTGAATCAAATATTGTAAAGAACGTTGAAGTTGCATGTCCACTTCGATGTTTTTGTGCCGATTGAATTGCTAATGCTTGTAAACAAGGAACAGTGGAACCATAGCCAACGCCCATGAGAACCCCTGCTACTAATAATGTTGCAACCGTGTGCATGTTACTTAACAAAAATAATCCGGACGCATAAAAGATGAAGGAAGGATAAACAACAGCATTTGGACCCTTCGTATCATATAATTTACCAGTAAAAGGTCGAACTGCCATCATTGCAATCGCAAAGGCAATGAAAAATAAACTTACATATTCAAATACACCTCTTGTCTCTGCGTACACAGAAATGAAGGACATAACACTCGCATAAGCAAAGGCTGTTAAATAACCGACAATTGCAACCGGAATGACCCTTTTTTCAAAGAGATCATGCCATGAAAGACGATACCACTTCGCAGTTGAGGTTTGTGGGTGATATTCCGAAACTTTCAAGGTAAAGGCAAAGAGATAGCCAATGACAATAACAGTAACTAAACCGATGATTAATACTTTATACGAATACAACTGAAATATAGTCAATGCAATAAATGGACCAAATACAACCGCTAAATTCATGGATAACGCAAAATAACCAAGTCCTGCACCTTTACGGCTTTCTGGAATATTATCATTCACAACTGTAATTAACACGGTTGTGACAATACTAAACCAAATACCATGAAAGAATCGAAGGGCAAGGAGCAAAGAGAGAGATTCAATAAAAACATATAGAATGGACGATAGACAAAAGAGTAGCTCGGAAATAAGAAGCGTTTTTCGTTTCCCAAACATTTCAATGATTTTACCTGAAAAAGGTCTTATGATAATGGCTGACAACATAAAAATGGTCATCGCTAGCCCTGCCTGCCCTTCCGTTCCGTTTAAGTCATTAAGGATATAGATAGGTAAAATCGTTAACAATGCATAATAAACAGTAAACAAAAAGAAGTTGTTAATAAGTGCCACCAAGAACGGTCCTGTCCATATTTTTGCGTTAATATTTTGCTCCATAAAATTCCCTTCCTTTTCATCATGAAGAATTCTTAATAAATAAATGAGAAAGTCAACTAATAAAACGATACTGGAAATAGAAAAGGATAGGAGGTCATTTTCCGATTCTCTTTATCCAAACAGCCTCTGTCGCCTTACTTTTAGAGCTGTTATTAGAAAAGCACAAGCGCCCTCGCTTAGCCCCGACAAGCGCTGGAGGGACCTGACAAGTGTGCTCGCACACGTGGGAAGGTACCGAAGCGACCTCGAGGGGCTAGGGCGCTGAAGCTAGACACTCTTCAAACTCCAAAAAGTTTTATACTTTCTTATTCAGCAAAAAAAGATATCGCAAAAGTAGGGGATTTACTTCTGCGATTTCTTATTTAAAGAGGATTGCTTATTTATATTAAAGGGGAATTTTTTATGGCAGTTAAACGATTTAATTATATATTTCACATAGAAGGAGTGAAGGTTATTAATCTATCTTTTTGATTAGATTTTGCATTTCTTCATAATTTACTTCTTTTTGAAACCACATCTTTATTGCTTTATGATTTTGTTGGATCAGCATACTTAATCCATTTTGTACTTGACCACCTAATTGGGATGCGTTTTTTAAAAAAGCAGTACTAGGTGGGTTATATATGATATCCGAAAATATCGCACCTTGTTTGATATTAGAAAATTTGACGGGGGATTCGTCTATTTTCGGCCACATCCCAATAGGCGTTGTTTGAATGACAAGATCGTATTCTGACATTCGCTTTTCTGCTTCATCTAAGGTGAAAATACGATTATATGTGTCTATGCTATTTTTTACTTTTTCAATTTTTCTGTTCGCGATGTTAATGTTTATGTTGTTAAACTGCAATAGCTCGAAATAGATGGACTTCGCTGCTCCACCAAATCCAATAATCAGTACATTCTTGTTATCTAGGTTTTGTAAATGAAAGTGTTGAAGTAAACCTGATAACCAAGCCTTCCCATCGAAGTTAAACCCAACGTATTTCCCATTGATGTTATGAACGATATTTACAACGCCCGTATTTTTCGCTGTTATATCTAATTCATCTAAGTATGGAATAATTCTTTCTTTATATGGAATTGTGACGATTAAACCTTTCACATTTTGAGCTTTTAACTTTAACATTTCGTTTTCGAAATGTTCTTCTTGGACTTGGAATTTTTGAAACTGTGCATCTATTGAATTCTTTTTATACGTTTCATTTTGCAACAATGGCGATAATGAATGATCTAAAGGGTTTCCCAAAATACCATAGATGTTAATGTCAATCACCTACTTTTAATTATGATTCCAAACAACAAGCTTAAGTTCTGTCATTTCCTCAATCGCGTACTTGATCCCTTCACGACAGTTTCCACTTTCTTTTACTCCTCCGTAAGGCATGTGATCCACTCTGAAAGTTGGTACATCGTTAATGATGACACCACCAACTTCTAAATGTTTAATTGCTTGAGAAGCATTTAAAATGTTATTTGTGAAGATGCCAGCTTGTAATCCAAAAATAGAATCATTGATTTGTTGGATTGCTTCATCAACGCTTGAAATTTTGTTTACCGTTACAACTGGCGCAAAAGCTTCCTGACAAGATACTTTTGAAGTATTACCAACGTTAGATAAGATAGTTGGTCTTAAAATCTGATTTTCAATGGTACCACCTGTTGTTAAAGAGGCACCTTCTGTAACTGCTTCCTCAATCCAAGTCTTCGCACGAGATAAATCGCCTTCACTTATTAATGCGGAGATATCTGTGTTGATATCAAGTGGATCACCTAACACTAATTGGTCCGTTCTTTCTTTAAACTTACGAGTAAACTCTTCGATAATTTGTTCGTGAACATAAATGCGTTGTAGTGAAATACAGACTTGTCCTTGGTTCGAAAATGCCGCATTTACACATTTATCAATGATCGAATCCACATCAACATCTTTATCAATAATTAGTCCAGCATTTGACCCAAGCTCTAATGATACTCTTTTTAGTCCTGCTCGAGTTTTAATGTTTTTACCCACTTCTGGGCTTCCTGTGAAAGTCACCATTTTTACTTTTTCATTTTCAACTAATGCATCACCAACAACTTTTCCGCTACCAGTGACTAAGTTAAATGCACCTTTTGGCAGGTCTGTTTGAGCTAGTAATTCAGCTAAAAAGATTGCGGACAATGGCGTTTGAGATGCTGGTTTTAATACAATGGTGTTCCCAGCTGCAATGGCTGGACCTACTTTATGAGCGACTAAGTTCATTGGGAAATTAAACGGTGTAATCGCCGCAATTACGCCTATAGGTTCATGAATAGTAAAGCCAATTTTATTTGCCCCATTTTTAGCCGCATCAATCGGAATTACTTCACCGGAAATTCGTTTCGCTTCCTCAGCCGCAAATTTATAAGTCTCGATTGTTCGATCAACTTCACTTATCGCAAATTTTAAAGGCTTCGCCGATTCTAAAGAAATAATTTCAGCAGCTTTGTCTTTATTAGTTGTTAATAGATTCACTAATTGATCTAATATCGTGGATCTTTGGAAAGAAGAGAGACCTTTCATTGTATTAAAGGTTTCTTGTGCTGAATCCACTGCTTTGTTCACTTGTTCTTTCGTTGCTTGAGCAATTTCTGCAATTACTTCTCGAGAATACGGAGATTTTAGTTCGCTATATTTTTCTCCATCTTCCCAATTGCCATTAATAAATAGATTTTTTTTCATCGTGATAATACCCCTCCGTCCACTGGAATTAAAACGCCTGTTACATAATCTGATGCAGGACTTGCTAAAAATAGTGCTGTACCCACAATATCTTGAGGACTTCCCCATCGATTAGCAGGGATACGCTTTTCAAATTCAGCTTTTCTCGTTGGATTATTTAAAATGTCCGTATTCATATCAGTTAAAATGTACCCCGGAGCAATCGCGTTTACTTGTATTCCGTAAGATGCCCATTCATTGGATAAAGACTTTGTTAATTGCAGTACGGCACCTTTACTTGCAGAATAGGGTGATGAATTATAGGCCCCAATGACCGATACAATCGAGCTTAAATTAATAATTTTCCCTCTACCTTGTTCCTTCATTTTTCTGGCAGCTACTCGGCATAATTCAAATAGGGATGTTACATTTAAATTAAAGATTTTCTGCCACATATCTAACGGAACATCGACTGCCGGACTACGCTTAATAATTCCTGCACAGTTGATCAAAATATCAATTCTTCCATCTAACTTTTCTAGAGCTTGATGGAAAGTTGCTTCTATTTTTTCAATTTCCATTAAGTCACATTTAATGTACTCAACATTTAACTCTTGTAGATTCTCAATCTTGTCAGAAATATCTAGGACTACAATATGTGCGCCTGCTTCTTTAAAAGCTTTTACAAACTCAAATCCAATCCCTTGAGCGCCACCTGTAATTATCATCTTTTGATTTTGTAAATCGAATAAATTCTGGCTGATGTTAATGCACCCCTTTCCCAATACTTAAGTTCGCAACTTCCATAAAGATCTCTGATAATGAAGGGTGAGGTTGAACCATTTCCGCCATTTCAAATACAGTTCCTTCAAGGTGCATATAAGCAGAACCTTGGCTAATTAATTCCGTTACATTCGGACCAATCATACATATTCCCAAAATCTCTCCATATTTAGGATCCGTAAATAGTTTGACAAAGCCATCTGTTTTTCCTAAAGTTTGGGCTTTCCCGATTCCTTGGACAGAATATTTAAACACGTTATAATCGATGTTTTGGTTTTTTAAGTCTTGTTCTGCGTAGCCCACACTAGCAATCTGTAAATTTGTATAAATACAACGTGGGATAATGTTATAGTCCATCTTTTTTTGCTTATTTAGTATATTTTCAATACAATTTAAGCCTTCTGCACTCGCCACATGGGCAAGTTGATAGCCCCCAATCACATCTCCAATCGCATAAATATTCGCGATATTCGTTTGTAAGTAGTCATTTACTTTTAAAAACGGACCATTATGTTGAAAATCTAAGTTTTGTGTAGCCGATAGATTCGGTGTTCTTCCGACTGCCACTAGCAACTGATCTGTTTCAAGAGCTAGCGAATTATTGCCACTTTCCTCGATAGTCAAAGTCGTTGAAGCTCCATTGTTTTCTACTTTTTTCAATAAGGCGTTTGTTAAAATCTTGATACCGCTTTTCTTCAAATGTTTTTGTAGTAACTTGGAAGCTTCTGAATCTTCCATAGGGATGATTCGATCACTATATTCCACAATCGTTACGTTTGAACCGAAACTGTTGAATGCATTGGCTAATTCTACGCCTATAACTCCACCCCCAACAATCACAAGGGAAGAGGGGATTTCTTTTATATCAAAGATGGTATCGGTTGTGTGATACTGAACGTTTTCTAACCCTTCAATTTTAGGAATGGAGGGTTTGCTGCCGGTCGCTACGATAATATTTTTAGTTGAGATTGAATGTACTGTATCAGCAGTTTGGATGACAACCTCAGTAGGGTTTTTAATTGTCCCGAACCCATTAAAGACGTCCACTTTTTTTGACTTTAATAAGGAGCTGATTCCATTCCTTAAATTGTTAAGTACATTGTTTTTAAAACCTACTAATCCATCTAGTGATAAATTAATATCTTTTACGAAAATCCCTCTTGATTCACTATGTTTGATGTCTTCAAGGAGTTCTGCGTTTTTTAAATAGGTTTTAGAAGGGATACAGCCTTTGTTAAGGCATGTACCTCCTAAATGTTCAGCTTCAATCAGTGCCACTTTCAGACCTTCGCTAGCAGCTCGTAAAGCAGCTACATAGCCACCTGGTCCACCACCAATAATTGTTACATCATAAGTAGTCAATATTTTCACCCCTTTAAACTAGCATTTTCATTGGATTCTCCAGATAATCTTTTAAATCCGTTAAAAATTGGGCTGCCGGTGCCCCGTCAATAATGCGATGGTCAAAAGATAAAGACAGTTGCATCGTTGGATTAATGACAACTTCGCCATTTCTCACAACCGGTTTTTCAACGATTCGACCAACGCCTAAGATTGCCGATTGTGGTTGATTAATAATTGGATTAAATGTATCCACGGCGTACATTCCTAAATTACTAATCGTAAACGTACCTTGTTCAAAATACTCCGGATGTAATTTGCCACTCTTAATATTTGAGACCAGTTGTTTACTAGAATTCACAATGCCAGATAGCCCAATTTTGTCCGCATTCTTAATAACTGGAACAACTAACCCTTCGTCCAATGCGACCGCAAATCCAACATTGATGTCTTCGTATTGGTAAATTTCATCCTTCTGTAAGGAAATATTTAACGATTTATTTTTCGATAATGTATGAGCAACTGCTTTAATCATTAAGTCGTTATAAGAAAGGCGATGACCTGTTTCTTTCTCAATGATTGGAATTAACTGTTTCCGTAGAGCCACACACTCGGACATATTGATTTCTACACTTAACGTCACATGTGGGGCAGTATAATAACTTTCCGCCATTCGTTCTGCGATGACCTTTCGCATCCCTTTTAAAGGTGTTTTTGTAACATTTGGTTTTACTTCTTCTTTTATAATCGTTGGTGCTTGTGTAGTAGCGAGCACATCTTGTTTGGTGATTTTGCCATTATGCCCTGTTCCAGTAATTTCATTAGGTGAAACCTGTAAATCTTCTGCTATTTTCTTAGCTAAAGGTGTGATGGAAGACGATTCTTGTTTTAAATATTCCTCTACATCCTTACGTTGGATTCGATTATTCGGTCCAGTTCCTTGAATGAAGGAAAGCGATATATTATGATCTTTTGCTAATTTATTCGCAGCTGGTGTTTTTCTTGGCTTCGCACCATTTTCAGTTCCTGGTTGTGGTGCTTGTGTTTCGCTCACCACCGTGTTAGGGATTTCAACAGGTTCGTTTTTATTCCCCATGTAAGCGATTACCTCATGTACATTAACCGTTGTGCCGGGTTCGTATAAGGTTTTTAGTAAATAACCTGTTGTCTCAGCCTCAACTTCAAGGACAATTTTGTCTGTTTGAATTTCCGCAATTGGATCGCCTTCCTCTATTAAATCACCTTCATTTGCCATCCAACTAACGATCATTCCTTCTTCCATCGTTGCGCCTAGCTTCGGCATAACTATTTCTGTCGCCATTATTCTGCACCTCTCATCGATTTAAGAGTTCCAAACATTTTTGATAAATATCGTGTACTTGAGGAATCGCTGCTTTCTCAAGTTCTGGGTTATAAGGAATAGGTGCTTCTGCGCCACCTAATCGTAAAATGGGTGCATCTAAATAATCAAAAGCATCACTTTCTGCGATTAAGCTCACAATTTCAGTACCAAACCCATTTCTTTTTACTGCTTCATATGCCACTAAAACTCTACCCGTCTTTTTAACAGATTCTAAGATTGTTTTTTCATCAAGTGGCACTAATGTACGTGGGTCAATTACTTCTACATCAATCCCTTCAGCTGCTAATTGTTCTGCTGCTTCAAGGGCTCTGTTCACCATTAACCCTGTTGCAATAATTGTGATATCTTTTCCATCACGTTTGATATCTGCTACACCTAATGGAATTTCGTATAGTTCTTCTGGTACGTCGCTTTTTACGTTATAAAGCATTTTGTGTTCATAAAACATGACAGGATTATCGTCTTTAATCGCCGCCGCTAATAATCCTTTTGCATCATAAGCGTTCGAAGGTTGAACCACCTTTAATCCAGGAATATGTGTCATCCAGGCTTCTAAACTTTGCGAGTGTTGAGCAGCAAATCCAGCACCAGATCCACTAGGTAAACGTACGACCATTGGCACTTTCGCTTTCCCGCCAAACATATAACGCATTTTCGCAGCTTGGTTTACGATGTTGTCCATTGCGATTACGACAAAATCAGAGAATTGAATTTCTAAAATTGGGCGCATTCCTGTCATAGCAGAACCGACAGCACAGCCACTGATCGCTGCTTCTGAAATTGGCGTAATACGTACTCGTTCAGGGCCAAATTCATCAATCATACCGCTAGTAACACCAAATGCTCCGCCATAAACGCCGATATCTTCTCCTAAAATGTATACATCTTCATCTTCACGCATCATTTGTAACATAGATTCTCTTACTGCTTCTGAATAACTGATTTCTCTCATTGCGTTTCTTCCTTTCTAGACATAAATATCTGTCATCAATGTATCTAAACTTGGACTTTCGCTATTTTCCGCAAATTCCACGGCTTCTTGAATTTGTTTGACCGCTTTTTCATTCAGTTCCGCAAAGTCCTCTTCTGTAATAATTTCATTTTCAATTAAAAACGTTCTAAATCGTTCAATTGGATCGTTTGATTTTTTCCATTCTTTTTCTTCATCACGTGTTCGATATTTACGCGCATCACTTCTAGAATGACCTTCCCAACGATACGTGTTTGCTTCAATTAAAGTTGGACCGTTGTTGTTTCTAGCACGCTCAACAGCTGTACTTGTCGCCTTAACGACTTCTAAAATATCATTTCCATCAATCGTTTCACTTGGAATGCCATAGCTAGATCCTCGAACGGCAATTGATTCAATATTGGTCATTTCTTTAATTGATCCAGACATACCATAGAGATTATTTTCACAGAAGAAAATAATTGGTAAGTTCCAAACCGATGCTAGATTTAAAGATTCATGGAAAGCTCCTTCATTTGTAGCACCGTCTCCAAAGAAGCAAAGAACCACATACCCTAAATTTTTCATTTGTGATGTTAACGCTGCACCTGTGCCTAAAGGTAGACCAGCTGCCACAATCCCATTTGCTCCTAGATTTCCGACTTCCATATCCGCAATATGCATGGAGCCGCCTTTCCCTTTACAGTAACCTGTTTCTTTACCTAAAAGTTCAGCGACCATTTTATTTACATCTGTTCCTTTTGCAATACTGTGACCGTGGCCACGGTGTGTACTTGTAATTTTGTCTTCCTTCGTTAGTGGAAAACAAGCGCCAACAGCTGTTGCTTCTTGACCGATGCACAAATGCATAGTTCCGTGAATTTTCCCTTGTTGATATAGTTGCTTTAGGTTTTCTTCAAATTTCCGAATAAGAATCATGTCATACAACATATTTGTAAGATCATGGTTATTTAAATTTAATTCGTTTATTATTTGGTTTGACATACCCTGTCCCTCCTTAAAAGATGTTCATAATATTAAAAGCAAAAAACATGCCAACTTTTATTTAATAAAAAATTGCAATATTTCCACGTTTTAGACAAAAAAATGATGTATTATTCTAATTAATGATGTTTAATTACATCGTTTTTGATAAGGGGGGGTACGAAATGTTTGTTGAACAAATAAAGTTAATTGGAGTTGTAGAGTGGGATAAGGATAAAGAACTTATAAAATTTAATAAAGTTGCAGAGGAATACGATTATTTATTTGATGACATTAAGAATCACATCAATCAGGGGTATCATTATTTTTGTTTCATAAATGCATCAATTGAAGTAAATGTAATAATTTCACAAGAAAACCCTAACAATTATACTATTTTCATCTTACCGATTGATAACAGTTTGAAAGAGGAATTTGCAGAAGAACTAGAAGACGTGATTAATTCATCTTTTGACGGGATCGTGATTGCGGATGCGGAGGGTATAATTTTATATCAAAATCCTGCATATGAACGAATTACTGGGCTTTCAACTGAATTTTGTATAGGTAAAAGCCTGCAGGAATTGGTTGATATTGGTGTGATTGACATATCCGCCTCTTTAAAAGCAATAAAAGAAAAACGCTCTGTCACGATAAGTCAGAAAATTGAAACTGGCAGGAGCGTTCTAGTGACAGCCGTGCCTATCACAAATAAACAAGGGGAAATCATTAAAATCGTTAATAACGTACGTGATTTAACGCAATTAAGTAAGCTTGAGGTTGAAATTCATGAATTAGAAATTGAAAACAAAAAAATTAGTGAAGAGTTACAACAATTAAAACAAAATAAAGATCCAAAATACTCGATCATTGCCCATTCCTCTCAAATGAAAGAGGTACTGGATCGTGCGCTAAGAATTGCGCAAATCGATTCAGGTGTACTGATCCAAGGTCCTTCTGGGGTAGGTAAGGAAAAGATTTTAGATTTAATTCATCGATATAGCATTAGAAAAGACGGCCCACTGATTAAAATTAACTGTGGAGCGATACCAGAATCGTTATTAGAGTCAGAATTATTTGGATATGAATCCGGATCCTTTACGGGTGCTGTAAAAGGTGGAAAAGCAGGCCTATTTGAAGTAGCAAATAAAGGAACGATTTTTTTAGATGAAATTGGAGAAATGCCTTTACAATTACAAGTAAAATTACTACGAATTCTTCAAGAAAGGGAAGTTGTTCGAATCGGTGGTAAAAAGGCAATTCAGGTAGATGTTCGAGTAGTAGCGGCAACGAATAAAAATTTACTTGAAATGATTGAAAAAGGTACATTTAGAGAGGATTTATATTATCGCTTAAATATCGTTCCTATTGAAATTCCTCCTTTAGAACATAGAAAAGATGATGTAATACCGCTGATTTATCATTTTATCAATGGCTTAAATTTAAAGTATGGATTAAATAAAAGCTTCTCTCGAGAAGTATTAGATCGATTTGTGAATTATAATTGGCCTGGAAATGTAAGGGAACTACAAAACATAGTTGAGCGAGTAGTCTTAATGAGCCGAAGTTCGGTCATTACGATTGAAGACTTACATAAAGAGCTTAATACCAGTAATATTCAATTAGTTAATAGTAATGTCAAAGCCGAAGCCGTATCTAATATTCAAACCTCTTTAAAAGAACAAGTTGAATCCTTTGAAGAAGAGCTTATTCGAGATGTAATTAAAAATTATCCAAGTATTCGAAAAGCTGCGGTCGCTTTAAAAATTGATCAATCGACTTTGGTAAGAAAATTGCAAAAGTATAGTATTGAAAGTACGGAAAAAACGAAATAAAAGGAGGCAGAAGCAATTAATGCTTCTGCCTTCAGATTGTCGACAAAAGGCTTTCAGAATGGTCTCATTCTGAAAGCCTTTTGTCATTTTTCCGGATTTTTGGGTATTATATCGATTTATTTTA
>NZ_RYYR01000022.1 GCF_003977595.1 Lysinibacillus antri
AGGCAAAATTAAAAATGAGTCCGGTACAATACCGAACCCATTTTGAGAAAGTTGCCTAATGAAATAACCGTGTCTAACTTTTAGGGGTCACTTCAAATGGCGGTTTTTCGTCCTTTATTTCGCTTCTGTAGCTAATGTAGTTTCAATTAAACGTTTTAAAATATGAATTTGACCAAAATGTAATGATTCATGGAATGCACCAAATGCAGCTAGTTCACCAGATGTGTTATTACCGATAAACGGCTTTTCTAACTGTTGCGCAAATGCTTCTTCAGGTAGAGCATTAATGCGTTCTTGTTGCTCTTGTAATTTTTCGATGATCGCTTCAAGGGATGGAACTTCACCAGACCAATCTGCAGGTTTTGAGCCATTGCGGAAGTTTTCTATGAATTCTGCTGGAAGATTCTTTTGACCAGGGAAGAAGAAAAGTTCTCCTGTTACTAACACATGTCCTACTTGCCAGTGGATATTGTTATTGAACCCTGCTGGAATTGTACTTAATACTTCAGATGAAATGCCTTCAACCTCTTTTAAAATATTGCGTCTCGTTACATTAATTTGATGTTTTACTAGTTCGCTCATTTTAAATCCTCCTAAATATTAGTTCAGTGTGAATATACTAAATTTTTTGATAAAAGTCTAATAAACTCACTTTTTTATAATTGAAACTTAGAAATAATGGTAATTTATTAGAAAAATAACGATGTTAATAGAATATAAATCCTACCCTGAAAACCATCATTTTATTAAGTTGAAAGGTATATGAATTATCGTTAATTAATGTTGATTTTTGCTATATTTTGCATTACCCTTAAGCAGTTAATTGAATTGTATAATGAGAGTAGATGGGGAATCAGCCATCACTGACAATATTAGATAAGGTGTGAACCATCATTATTAAACGTATATTTAATTTATTTGAAATTTCTAGCTTAAAGGGCAGATTACGATTTTGGTTTATATGTTTTATTGCCCTCTTAGTTTTAGCAGCTTCTATTCCTTTTGTATTTTTAGAAAAACAACAAAGACGAGAAGATGCGAGAAATGATTTAGAGAAAATGATTGATGTTCAGCAAGTAACGATTGATATTTGGCTCTCTGACCGTGTACAAAACATTCGTTCACTCGCAGAACTACCAACGATGAAATCCCTCAATCTTTCGGATAGTTCCAACATATTTCAATCCTTTGACGAATATCATTCAGAATTTGAAGGCATTGTGTATGTGAATAAAAATGGGATCACGGAGCTCGATACATCAGGTGAAGTCGGGGTAAATGTATCAGACCGGCAATATTTTAAAGAAGCGAAAAATGGCAATGCATTTATTACAGATGTCATTATTGGCAGACAATCCAAAAAACCAGTCATTGTTATTTCTGTTCCAGTTTTTGATCGTGCACAACAATTTCAGGGACTTGTGTTTGGAGCAGTGTCCATTAACACAATCAATGATATTTTAAAACAATTTCAAGATAAAAATAGAGAAACCTATTTAGTAAACCGAGACGGTATGATTATTACAGAATCTCGTCAAGGCAAGCTAGGTGAAACAATCGATTCAGAACTGTTTAATTACGCTTTAGCAGGTAAGAAGCTAGACGATTTTTACGATTCGACAACTGGTGAAAAGGTTTTAGGTAACTATAAATGGGCCCATAACAATCAATGGTTAGTGATTGGTGAAATTAGTAAAAATACCATTTATGAGTCTTTTTATCGTATGGCGTTTATATTCGTAAGTGTAATTTTGTTATTGGCTCTATTAGGTTATGTATTCATGATATTCGTATCGAAACAAATTGAAGAACCCATTCAACGAGTACTCGATGGAACAAAGAAAATTGGAAAAGGAAATTGGGGTTATCGTTTATCCTCTCCAACGTACAAAGATGAAATAAAAGAATTACAAGAGCTTAGCCATAATTTCAATCAAATGGCAGAAACGATTGAATCGCATATCTATTCCATCGCGGAAAATGAAGAACGCTTCCGAACAATCATGCAATATTCGAGCGATATGATTACGATCCATGATGCAAACGGAAAGTACTTATATGTATCTCCAGCAGGAAAAGAAATTTTACAGTACGAAGATCACGAAATTTTAGGCTATGACAGTTATTATTTCATTCATCCAGAAGATATTCCACTAATCGAAAAAAACTTTGAGAAATTACTACAAAATGGCTATGTCGTTTCAACTTATCGCATACGTAAGAAAAATAACGATTATATTTGGTTTGAGTCTTCGATTAAGTACATGAAGGGGAACAATGAAGACGCGTCACGTATTTTCACCGTTTCTCGAAATATTACAGAAAGAAAAATGGTAGAACAGCAATTAACCGAAGCCAATAAACTGCTACAAGAGCTATCTTCAAAAGATGGTCTTACAGGCATTTTAAATCGTCGCAGTTTTGATGAAAGATTAGAGGAAGAATGGAAACGAGCAGAAAGAAATAATTTACCACTATCCCTCATTATGTTAGATATTGATTTCTTCAAAGCTTACAACGATACGTATGGCCATCTAGGAGGAGATGATTGTTTACGAGAAGTGGCAAATGCCATCAGCCAAGCTTGTAAACGAGAATCGGATAGTGTATTCCGTTATGGTGGGGAAGAGTTTGGGATCATTTTGCCTGAAACAGATTTAAAAGGTGCCCAAACGGTTGCAGAAAAAGCAAGAAAAACTGTGGAAAACTTGCAAATCTCTCATGCGGGCTCAAAAATTTCTGATGTCGTAACGATTAGTTTAGGTGTCGCGACCATCATTCCAACAAAGTATGCAAGTGCGAGTTCGTTAATTGAGTCGGCTGATAAAGCACTCTACCAAGCAAAACAAGAAGGGCGAAATCAAGTAAGAAGTTATTATAAAGAGTAAAACTGTGAGCGTCGTTCCATTTTTAATGATGGAATGGCGTTTTTTTGATTTTAAATGGATTATTTCTCGAAATTCTAATAGTAAGCCAAGTTTGGCTAATATGGCGTTTGATTTGGCTAATATTACACGCAATTTGGCTAATATCTCTGATCATTTGTCTAATAATTTTTCAATCGAGTTTAAAATCCAGTTTTGAAACCTTTCTAATGTCAACTCGACTAATCTTATAAATAATAAAAAGAAAGGGTGTAGAATCAGTGAAAATAAAATCGTTTCTTACAATAATTTGTTTTTTATCAGTGTTTGCACTTGTTGGGTGTGGATCGACGGTAGAGCAAGGGGAAGAGGCTCCAAATTTAAATGAAAATCTTGCCGGTGGAACAATGCTAGCAGGGGAAGAAGCTCCCGAAATCAAGGGAATCTTAAAAACTATTGAAGAATCGAATGAAGTTATCATTACGGTAGACAGCCAAAATATCGTCTATCGATTATCTGAAGGAGCGATCGAACAGGTGAAAGAAAAAATAGTAGAGCCTGGAAATGAAGTAACCTTTACAACATTCTCTATTGGTGATGATAAAGAATCTATTGCTGAGTTTATAGTGGAAGGTAATAAAGACTAGACTTTATAAGCAAAATATCCTTAAAACCGGTTAGATAAAATTGTATGCATGAAGTTGTGACTTTTCTATGAACTCTTTTCATATAATATAGAAAAGAGAGAAAGCGAAGTGACTAGCATGTTTAATTTCTTTCGGAATACCGCTGCAGTAGTCGCCATTGCTGGAATTTTTCTAATTGTTTTAAGTTTCTTTGTAGGCTTTTCACTTTGGTTTGGGATTGAATTAGTCAAAAGCAGCTTTTTTCTACTTTTGCTCGCTGTATTTGTGCAATTGTTCGAACATGAGCCGCCTAAAAGATGCTATAAGAAGGTTTAGATTGTTTTAAAGCCTTATTCGTATAAAAAGAGCCGAGACTTTTATATAAAAGTCCGGCTCTTTTCCTATGTTATTTAGCAGAAGCGATTAGCTGGGCGAGCCGCTTCCGCTTTTCTTATTGTCTAGCTGCAGCGGCTAGCTCTTTTCGAAACTTCAACTTCCTCCTACGCATGCAAGCATGCTTGTCGAAAGTCTCCAGTTTCTCAAGAGCTGGGCGAGCCGCTTCCGCTTTTCGTATTACATATCCCAAAGTAAAATCAATAGAGATCCAAATACAGTCACGATGGCGATAATCGCACCATAAAAGATTGTTGTATAAATCGATTTTCCATCTTTTGATTCACCCGCGTGCATAAAGACAACGAGTTGTAAAAATGCTTGAACAAAGGCAGTGATTAATAGAATCGTCATTCCAAAGCTAAAACTCATATCCGTGAAATGAACGAGTAATGCCACTGCCGTTAAGATTAAAGAAAATACAAACCCCATTACCTGTTTTGCAGGAAATAATTCTTTCATATTACATCATTCCTTTCAGATAGATGAAGCTGAAGATGAAAATCCAGACAACATCTAAGAAATGCCAGTAAAGGGAAAAGATAAAGGATTTATTGGCCGTTTCCGGTGTTAAACCACGTTTCTTCACTTGTAGGATAATAAATGTTCCCCAGAATAACCCTAACGTCACGTGAGCACCATGCGTACCTAATGTTGTTAATAGTGCAGCTGTAAAGGCACTTGTTTGATACGTTGCGCCAACATGGTAATAATGCATAAACTCATAAATCTCTACGCCCAAGAACACTAAACCTAGTAGAAGGGTAGTAGTAAAGAACGTGATCATCGCATTTTTACGACCAAGTCTCATCGCATGCACACCAAGTCCAATTGTAAAACTACTTGTTAAGAGGACAAGGGTTTCAATAAGAACTGGCGTAATTTCAAAAATCTCTGCTGGTGTTGGTCCTGTTCCTGTACGACCTTCAAGGGTAAAGTAGGCTGTGAAAAGTGTAGCAAACAGCATAATTTCAGCACCAAGGAAAATCCAAAAGCCTAGTATATTTAACTGATTTTGATCAGTGCTATATTCTAACGGTTGTGAATGGTCGATTTTCATTTACTAGCACCTCCCAATAACTTTTCCGTTTCCTCTACTTCTTTTACAGATATATGATATCCGTGATCTTTTTCAAATGAACGTAAGCCCATACATACGAAAATACCAATTAATGAAACTACTGCTGGAATCCATAGTGCAAAGACGAATGAGAAACCGCAGACGAAGAAAATCATACCCATAATGAACGGAACTCCACTATTGTTTGGCATATGGATTTCTTCTTGTTTCCCTGTAAATAATTGATGACCGTGTTTTTTTGCATCCCAGAATGCTTCACTTGAACGGATTTGTGGAACTTTCGCAAAATTATATACAGGTACTGGTGTATGTGTAGCCCATTCTAATGAGCGAGCATCCCATGGGTCACTCCCAATATCTCTTGATGAATGTTTGAAACTATAGTAAACATTCCACACAATTGTTACAAATCCGATTGCCATTAAAGCGGCACCGACAAATGACACCATGTTTAGTGCACCAAACCCTGTACTTTCTGAGTAAGTGTACATACGACGTGCTTGCCCATCTAACCCAGTAATATACATAGGGAAGAAAGCAAGAATAAATCCAATCGATAGTAACCAGAAAGTGGATTTACCAATTTTTTCATTTAACATAAAGCCAAAGAATTTCGGCCAATAATACGTTAATCCAGCTAACATCGCAAATACAACACCAGGAATAATCGCATTATGGAAGTGAGCAACTAAGAACATTGTGTTGTGATATTGATAGTCTGCTGCTGACATCGCAAGCATAACCCCTGTAACCCCACCAATTGTAAATAATGGGATAAACCCAATTGAATATAGCATTGGTACGGTAAATCGAATTTTCCCTTTCCACAATGTAAAGAGCCAGTTAAATATTTTTACCCCTGTAGGCACCGCGATGGCCATTGTTGTAACAGAGAAAATACTGTTTGTTAAAGCGCCCTGACCCATTGTAAAGAAATGGTGTGTCCATACTAAGAACGATAGTAGGGAAATGAGTACCATGGAAGCAACCATGGATTTATAGCCATATAAGTTACGGCCTGAGAACGTTGAAATAATTTCACTGTACAGACCGAATGCTGGCAAGATTAGAATATAAACTTCAGGATGTCCCCAAACCCAGAAGAAGTTCGCCCAAAGCATATCCATTCCGCCATTACCAGTTGTAAAGAAGTTTGTGCCAAATAAACGGTCAGTTGTTCCCATTATTAACGCGACAGTTAAAACAGGGAACGCAAAGATAATAATGACATTGGCAATGAATGCAGACCATGTGAACATCGGCATTTTCATTAATGTCATACCCGGTGCTCTCATTTTTAAAATTGTCGTACACATGTTAATACCAGTCATTAAGGAACCAATCCCTGAAATTTGGATCGCTAACATGTAGTAATTTGTTCCAACTGACGTACTGAAATCGTTCCCAGCAAGAGGGAAATAAGACGTCCATCCTGCATCAGGAGAACCCCCAACAACGAATGAAATATTAAATAACATTGCACCAGCAAAGAATAACCAGAAGCTTAGTGCGTTTAATCGAGGAAACGCTACGTCACGTGCCCCAATTTGTAATGGAACGATTAAGTTCATAAAAGCAAAGATAAACGGCATTGCCATAAAGATAATCATAACAACCCCGTGAGTTGTAAAGATCTCATTGTAATGTTGCGCATCAAGTAACTTAGCTTCCGGTGTGGCAAGCTGAGCACGCATCATAATGGCATCTGCACCACCACGGAAAAGCATAAGGAGCGCGGAGATTAAATACATAATCCCAATTTTTTTATGGTCTACAGTTGTTAACCATTCAGTCCATAAATAGCCCCATTTTTTGTAATAGGTTAAACCAGCCACTATCGCAATGGATACTAACGCAATGGCTACCATCGATGCATAGATTGCTGGACTTGGATGAGGTATGGCAAATCGTTGTAAGAAATCCATTCCATTTGATCTCCTTTCAAGAGAAAATTACTTATCTATTAATGACCACTGTGATCAGTTTCTTCATGTAATTTAGTTGAATCTTGTTCAGTTTCTGAACCATGATTATGTTCAGGAGCAGGACTAAACTCTAAATGTGTACCAGTAAATGTCATACGTCCAAGATGACCTGGTTCTAATAATTCTTCAAATTCATCCTCAGTAATCGGTTCAGCCGTATCATGCACTTCTTCTACCCACTCATCAAAGTCTTCTTGTGACATTGCTGTAGCGATAAACGTGTTTTCAGCAGTACCTTTCCCACTAAAGTTTGCGTTTCGTCCCATAAATTCACCTGGATAATCAGCTGCTAAATGAAGCGTTGTCACCATATCCGACATCGCATATTTTTGACCACCAAGCTGAGGAATCCAGAAACTCGTAATCGGACCATATGAATAAAGCTTGAATTCTACTGGTCGATCAGCAGGGATGTAAACATAGTTCACGGTTTCAATACCTTGCTCTGGATAACTAAAATGCCATTTCCAGTCAGAAGAGGAAGCATAAATCACTAAAGGTTCTTGATCTTCATACCCAACTGGTGTTGATTCCACGATGTAGTTACTTTTAATTGAAACAAAGGATAAGTATGCGACAATTAACACTGGAACTCCGACACAAATGATTTCAACCCAAATATTACCTTCAATATGAGGTGGTTCGTAATCATCGCTTTGTTTTGATGCGCGGTATTTCCATAGCATGTAAATTAAAATCGCAAAAACAACGATGACAATGACGGACATAATTCCAATCGATAACATAATGTCACTTGCTTGTCTTGCAGCTTGTGGTCCTTTTGGGTCTAGAACTAATAACGGTTCACATCCAGTTAGAAAGACAACAAGTGTCGTAAGCGAAGCGAGTAGTGACCACTTTCTTTTCATAGAGAGATGCTCCTTTCTTTATCCGAAAAACTATATTAAAAACATTTCTCGAAATCTATAACCTATTTTATAAAAAGAAACGAAATAAAAACACTTTTACACTATGTTAATAGTATTTAATTCATAATTTGTTCACGAATTATATATAAAGTTGTCATAAGTATTTACGAAATTTTAATGAACTGTGGAACCTTTTAGAATAGGAAATCTGTTAAATATTTGTATTAAAATTCCAAAATTTTTCGCGTGAAAATACTATATCGATAAAATTTAGTGACTTTGGAGAAATAACAATCGCTAATTTAGAAAAAAGTAGATTTTTAATCCATGAGTGCTTTTAACGTCTATTGCATATTATCCGACACATAAAAATACAAAATTAATTTTTACTTACGCAACAAAATAATTAAAAAATTAAAATAAACGACGCAAAGTATATAAAAATAATAAAGTTGAGGGAGAGTTGGGAAACATAATTAAATATAAAAAAGACCGTAGAAATAAAATGAGATTTAATTCTACAGTCTGCTATTTAAATATGGGAGCGAAATGGTGTGATGGAAAAATTCTAAGTAAGTAGTTTATTATCCAGAGATTTTTCCATCTTGTTCTTCACGTATCCAATGACGATGAGATGCAACTGCCTGAATAAATTTTTCATTGAAGGTTGTTAAATCTGTTGTATTGCGAACAGTCACTATCCCTTTATCTTCTATTGATTGATCTTGTCCTTCTTGTCCTGTTGCAAGATGAATATTTTTAATCTCAGTGTTGGACAAAAGATCTACCCCTTCATTAATTGCGGCAATTGGTTTCAAATGAACAAACGCATCATTAATAAAGGATTTTGCTTCAAAAAGATTCATTAACTCGTTCACAGATTGTTGACCGCCAACAACACAAACAGCATCGTACATTACTGAATGTGCAGTAGCGTAATTTTTGTTGACTTCCACTTCTTGGCCATCCGTACTCTTAATCGTCCCTAAATATTTACTTATAATGTCTGATTGAACACCAGCAGATTTTAATGCGGATTGTAATTGGATCAATTCATTTAAATTGAATCCATCATTTGCTAAAATGGCAACTTTTCTTGATTGTGCACTTTTAATCGTCTGCATTTGACTAAGAGCAGGGGAGGATGCTTTCACTGTTGGCTGCTTTGGTGTAGCTGGTGGCTGAACGCCAATGCCTTGTGCAATTTGTGTAGCTAATTCTCCATCAACATTGTTAAACATCTCTACCACTTTTTGCTTAATAGTTTTATTTTTTACATTGCCCACTTCAAAATGGAATGCTTTAATAATATGCTTTTTCTCAGTCTCTGACATACTATTCCAGAAAAGTGTAGCTTGCGTGTAGTGATCATTAAAACTATCGCTTCGATTACGAATTTTATACCCCTCCACTTTCTCCGTGTAATGCGTATAACCATTTACTGGATCAGGTGTTGGTGAATTCTGTTGAAGTGAATTGCGATGATAACTTACTTTTCCTTTATCAATCGTCATTCGATGGAACCCGTCACGTTGATTATTATGAATCGGCGCAATTGGACGGTTAATTGGAATCTCATGGAAATTTGGTCCGCCTAAACGGAGTAGCTGTGTATCCTGGTAAGAAAATAAGCGACCTTGAAGTAATGGGTCATTGGTAAAATCAATCCCTGGTACGACATTGCCTGTATGGAATGCCACTTGTTCCGTTTCGGCAAAGAAGTTGTCTTGGTTTCGGTCCAATGTCATTTTTCCAATGATTTTTACAGGAATGAGTTCTTCAGGCCAAATCTTTGTAGCATCTAAAATATCAAAATTAAATTTAAATTCATCTTCTTCTGCTAAGAGTTGTACGCCAAGTTCGAATTCAGGGAACATGGTTTGATTTACTGCGTCCCATAAATCACGACGATGGAAATCCGGATCTTTCCCAGCAATTTTTTGTGCTTCATCCCATGTGAGAGAATGAACACCAAGCTTTGGCTTCCAATGGAATTTGACAAAGGTACCTTTTCCTTGTTCGTTCACAAAGCGGAATGTATGAACACCAAACCCTTCCATCATACGGAAACTGCGAGGAATACCCCGGTCTGAGAGTAACCACATAATCATATGGGCTGTTTCTGTATTATTCACGACAAAATCCCAAAATGTATCATGGGCTGCACTTGCTTGTGGAATTTCATTATCGGGTTCAGGCTTAATGGCGTGGACCAGATCGGGGAATTTAATGCCGTCTTGTATAAAGAAAACGGGCATATTATTCCCAACTAAATCATAATTTCCATCTTCTGTGAAAAACTTAGTCGCAAATCCACGTACATCCCGAACTGTATCAGCCGAGCCACGAGATCCTACAACTGTAGAAAAGCGAACAAATACAGGGGTTTTAACAGATGGATCCTGTAAAAATTTCGCTTTCGTATATTTTTTCATCGACTCATATACTTGGAAATGCCCGTGCACACCAAATCCTCGCGCATGAACCACTCGCTCAGGAATTCGTTCATGGTCAAAATGCATCATTTTTTCACGGAAATGAAAATCTTCCATAATAGTCGGTCCACGTTCACCAGCTTTTAATGAATTTTCAGTATCTGATACAGTGACACCTTGATTAGTAGTTAATTTCGTATTTTTGTGATCCGCACGAAATTGTTCTAGTTGCTCATTTTTCACATTTTCTAAATTTGATTGGGTATCCTTTTGATGATCCATGTTCTGTCCTCCTATATAGTATCTAGTAGCAGTCATACCCTAAAGGATGTGAATTTTATACGATATGAGAGAGAAGTGATTAATTAACGGAAATGAACTACAAAATGGATTAATATAAAGTGAAGCTCCAATCAGTGGGGTTTTCCTGGTGGACAGGACAGTTGAACTAAACAGAATTGTCTGTGCAACTATTCTTCCACGTATCCTTTTCGTTTTTATTGAAGATGGATTTTTCTGCACGCTGTTACGAGATAAGTAGTACAATGGGACAAAGTTATGTAGATGGGAAGGAGCGTATTGCATGCTAGATAAAATAAAAGGTGGATTATTTGGACTTGCTATTGGTGATGCACTTGGTGGAACAACCGAATTTATGACGAGAGAAGAAATTCAGTCACAATATGGAAAGGTAACGGACATAATCGGAGGGGGCGTTTGGAATCTAGAGGCAGGAGAAACAACTGATGATACAGCCATGACGATTGCGGTAGCGGAAGGAATTATCAAACATCCAAAAAATCCAATTGAGGACATTGGAAGAGAATTTAAGAAATGGGAAAGTACCAATCCAAAAGATATTGGATCGACCATTTATCAAGTCTTTCAAAACTATCAAGGCGATTGGTTCCAAGCCGCAAAACAAACCCACGAAGAGTTAAATGGAAAAAGTGCAGGGAATGGGAGTTTAATGAGATGCTTGCCGATTGCATTGGCGTATACGAATACAGAGATGATTGATGAACTGTCTAGGCAGCATTCTAAAATGACCCATTATGATGAAGAAGCCTCTGAAGCATGTGTGATTTATAATCATATAGCAAAACGAGTGTTAGATGGAGAAAATCTGCAGCAAGCTATTCAAATCGAAATTAAAAATACCCAATATGAAGGGGACTATAAGAAAGAACCAAATTGTCCAGCTGATGGTTATGTTGTTCATACGATGCGTTGGGTTTTATATTGGTTAATCAATAGTTCTACGTTTGAAGAAGTGGTCGTAGGTGCGACAAACGTTGGGAATGATAGTGATACAGTAGCTGCAATTGCAGGCGGTTTAAAAGGGGTAGAGGTAGGTTATGAAAAGCTACCTACGCGATATAAAGATATACTGTTAAATCGTAGTGAATTAGAAGAGCTTGCTGAAAAATTACAAGGAATACGATTTTAGTTGTGAAAGGGGGAGCATTCTTTTGAAAAAGAATGCTCTCTTATTATTAGTGGAGTGTTATAGCATCCACAGATCATTTACTTTTTTCATCTCTTTTAATAACCTTTATCATATGTATAATGACTCTCTCTCTAACATTACATCCATCCATTAATTTTACCTTTTTTCAAATTTTTTTTGATAACATTGTAGATAAATTGAAGATTAATAGGTATAGTTAAAAAAGTCAGTAATGATTTTATATCACTTTATGCTTTAATTTTATTATAAAATTTTATTGTTTTTTTCATTGCTGAAAGATTATAGGATATACTTTAAACTATAATTTGTCGATAAAATCTTACACAACACATTTAGAAAAGTTTTACTGGAGGTTATTATGAATTATAAAATTTTTAACAAACCCGTATTTGAACAAGCACAACTGCGTTCAGTAGCAGACGTAACATTTACTGAAGAGGAACTTGAAAATGGAATGAAGCTTGCTGTATCTAAGGCAGATCCAACATTAGCTTTATATTTAGTGGAAATTGATGGTCAGAAAAAATTTGACGTTCGTTGGGATGATTCTTCTGAAATTTTCAATGGCTGGTATTCTGCTTGGGATAATTTTGTATGGTGTTTAAATACTGCTGAAAAACAATAATGATAAGTGATCCAATATAAACCGAAAGCAAAGAGATTTGTTTTCGGTTTTTTCTTATAGTATAAGAATGAATTTTTGGACTTTGAACAGTGTCTAGCTCCAGGCGCTAGCTCCTCGGAAACTTCAACTTCCTCCTACGCATGCAAGCATGCTTGTCGGAAGTCTCCGAAGTACACGGATGTACGAGTGCCGACAATACCACAAAGGAACTTTGCGACGAGTAATCGCAGGAGCACTGACGTGGCGTTTTTGGCGGCCAGTTTCTTTCGGAGCTGGGCGAGCGCCTTTCGCTTTTCTTTAAAAAAGGCCTCTAAAAAACTTTTTAGAAGCCGCTTCATTATTCACATAATAATATATGTCGTTCAAATTGTTGTTTTTTTGCAACGCATCGATCCCTAATGATAAATGCTACATCTGCTAACATTGCATCAATTGGTTCTACCGTAACGATGACAGCACGATCAGCTATTCTCCGCGCATGGCGAATAATATCGAACTGTTCTTCCGGCGAAGCATGCGTATAAATATTGTAGGGAAGGTCAATAATGGCTACATCATAATGCTCCGTAACTTCTGCAATGGGTCCCTTTGTAATATTGCCATCAAGTCCAAAAAAGGCAATATTTTCTCTAGCCCCTACACAAACAAATGGACTAATATCTCGACCAACAATATCCATTCCCATCGAAAGAGCTTCCACAACCACTGTACCAATACCGCAGCAAGGATCAATTAGACGAATGCCATTTAAATGAGGATCCGCGATATTGGCAATAGCACGTGCTACTCGTGTATTAAGGGCAGTTGAATAACTATTTGGTTTATGTACATGCTTTCTCCAAATGGATTCACTTTTAACGTACTTCCCAAAGTACCAAAATCCATCTAATAAAATGACACCAAATAATACTTCTGGGTGATCCAGCTCCGGTTCACCATCAATAAATAAACCAATATCACGTTCAATTTGACGACGTTCTGAATGAGAGATTTTCTTATTGTGGCCAATATCCATTTTATTTAAATTGATGACTTTATAGGTCTTATCTAATTTTAAGCCTTTCGCAAATTCATGAATTTCCGTTAGATTGTCAGCTTGAATTAAAACCTCAAGTCGCTCTTCAATAAAAGGACTACGACTCGGATCGATGGCAATATCGCTAATCAAAAAGTTGGCTTGTGTATCAAAACCAAAAAATGAACGCATTTCCATTCGACAAAGATCAAATTCATCTTTGTGATGTACATAAGTGTATAGATATGTACGATTTTCTTGTTGGGTTATCAATTAATCTGCATCCTTTTTAGTTGTTTTGTTCTGTAGTTTGAATTAATTTTTGTATGAATTGAAGTGCAAGTGTAAGTGCTTCATGGACCGTCATACTTTCACTGAATCCTTCAATAAAGTCAATCGGAATATTTAACTCCCATAAACCATCTTCACCAGAAAACATCGCACTATAGTTTTTAGTTTCTGTAGTGTGTAAATGTTCTTCTAGAAACGTTTTAATCGTTGAAGTGTGTTTCTTTTGCACTTTTAACCCTAGTAAAACCATATACGTTCTAAAAACATCATCTACTTCTAGGGAAATCGCATCTATTTTTACCGCCTCAAAAGTAGGGGACTCAATGTAAAGGAATTCATTTAAATGTTGTTTGAAATACGTAATGGGTGTAGCAAGAAAAGAACTTTGCTCTTGTGCAATCGTATCTTCTGTTTCTTTATCGCAGCGTTCAATATATGCATCTGTTAAATTTATTGTCATAAATATAACCTCCTTATTTCTAACTAGTATATCCTTTTTTGCAATAAAAAATAGACAGTCGTATTTTGCAACTGTCTACAAAAAGCACCATTTTAAATTTTACCACATGTGTGAGGAAGTACGCCATAATATTCCTGTTGTTTCTTATATGAAGATACTATATAATAATTTATAGAATACAAGTGATTCGAAAGAGAAGCCGTTTTCCGTTAAGTGCTGGTAACACTTAATATAAAGGAAACGGCTTTTTTATGTTTTTTTACCCATTGGAACAATTATTATCGTATAATTTTGTTATAAAGTATTAAATGAGGTGGGTATTTTGGGTAAGTTAATCGTATTAACAGGTTTAGATGGTAGTGGGACAAGTACTGTAGCGGAACAATTATATGCAGAAGATCAAGGTTCAACGTTGCTCAAATCGCCACCGTTTCCTTTTTCAACCAATCGCAGTCAAATTGATGAAAAAGTTTACGACATTTCACCATCAGCACATTATTTATATTATTTAGCATCTAATGTTTATTTAACAGAAATCATTAACAAAACCATGAGTGAGCAAGATGGCAATGTGTATTGCATTCGCTATTTTATTGATACAGTCGTTTCTCATCGTGCAAAAGGTGTAAATGCTGCATATGAACATGAGACAGAGCTATACTCGATTCGTAAGCCAGATTATATTTTCTATTTAGATGTAGAAGAACAGGAACGTCAAAAAAGACTGGATGAGAGAGGAAGAGGATTCTTAGATAACCAATTGGATGACGAATCTCTTCTAAATGGGTTCTTAGAAGAATTTAATGCTCTCGAAAGTCAATTTATCCGTATTCCAACAACGAATCGTGATCTAGAGGAAATCATTCAAGAAATTCAAAGTTATATAAAGTAAAACTTCAATCCGTAGGGGGGTTCTTCATCCCCACGGATTGTTAGTTGAACCAATCGGGCTTTTACGGACAGTTGATCTCTCACTTATCTTTTTCGCTTCACTAAAATCTTGAAGTGGGAGTCTTGTACCTGTCGCTAAAGCTTTCGGTACAGATAAATTACTGCCCGTTAATGCGGGATAAAGTAAAAATATGAAGCAACTTTCACGATGGATGAGAGTTGCTTTTTCTATTGTATGAGTGTTCTAGCTTGTTTGTATAGACGAAAGGATAATTACAAGAAGGGGAGATCTGTTGCAATATTATTACGGAAATTAAATGTCTCTTCGTGTATTGGATGAATCGAAATTTTGGAAGCATCAGGAGGAACGTTAACTGCGATGAACGCCCGAAATACGGGGGAAATTGGAAGAATGGGTATTTATAGCCCGGATGAAAGCCCGAACGCCAGGTGAAATGGATGAAAAGGGAATTCATAGCCCCGATGAAAGCCCGAACACCAGGTGAAATGGATGAAAAGGGAGTTCATAGCCCGGATGAAAGCCCGAATGCGAGGTGAAATGGATGAAAAGGGAGTTCATAGCCCGGATGAAAGCCCGAACGCCAGGTGAAATGGATGAAAAGGGAGTTCATAGCCCGGATGAAAGCCCGAACGCGAGGTGAAATGGATGAAAAGGGAGTTCATAGCCTCGATGAAAGCCCGAACGCTAGGTGAAATGGATGAAAAGGGAGTTCATAGCCCCGATGAAAGCCCGAACGCTAGGTGAAATGGATGAAAAGGGAGTTCATAGCCCCGATGAAAGCCCGAACACCAGGTGAAATGGATGAAAAGGGAGTTCATAGCCCTGATGAAAGCCCGAACGCGAGGTGAAATGGATGAAAAGGGAGTTCATAGCCTGGATGAAAGCCCGAATGCGAGGAAAATTGGCAGAAGTGGTATTTATTTATCCCATGATGAATAATACCGCCATAAGAACTTTTCTATTATTCGAGCGAGTAGAAGTTACTACCCTAATTTTAATGAGCACGAAAAAATCAACTCTTCCTTACAACAGGAGGAGTTGATTTTCAAGTTAAGTCAATAGTTCACCCGATCCGATAAATCAAAAATCGTTCATTTATATTTTTTTCAACTAATCCTGGGAGCGGAACTTCTTTTAGTAATTCAAAGCTGGTTTGGATGTCCAAAAAATACCGATAATCATCAGATGGGTAATAAAGAATTAAATCGATATTGCGTTTTGTCTCTTCAAATGACCGTAAAATATTATGGACGACTTTTATAAATACTTGAACAGAAAATGGGTTAAAGTAGTAAAATTTATTTTCGCAAGGTTGAATCGCATATTTTTCAGCTAAGCAATTGTGAAACGTGATATCTCCCTTAAGCTTCTTGATTTTCTTCCTATACAAAGCCTCATTTTGCAATGCCTCGTCAAAAAAATCAGGATTCATTTCAACCCCAACACAAGATGCGTGAAATTTATAATTTAAGAAAAAATTTAGGCGGCCTTTTCCGCAGCCAAAATCAACAATGTGGTCACTAGCCACCACTTCATAATGCTTACATAATTCCTCTAACGCACTATATGGAGTAGGTTCGTAAGGGTGATAATAAACTGAATTGTTCACTTCGGATTTATGTCCCATAGTATTGATCGCGAATAATTCATCGTAATAATGTTCGTTCACTAAAATAGTTCCTCATTCCGTCTCAAATTTCTTCTATTATACAATACCATGTCTAGTGGGAATCGATTCCGAGAAAACTTCTATATATAAAGAAACAAAAGGAGTAAACGCCATGTCAAACTACAACAGTCAAAAATTTAATTTACCGTCATTTCCATGGATCATGAAGCAGACATGGAGCGAAAACTTATTTGTGCATTACCCTGTAAAAAAAGAGCATTTACAAAAGCTCATTCCAAAGCCACTCCAACTTGATACGTATGACAATAGGGCATGGGTGAGCATTGTTCCATATTTTATACAAAATATGCGGGGACATGGGATGCCTGCTATACCCGGAACGAAGGAGTTTGCAGGATTTAATTTACGCACGTATGTAAGGGCGAATGAAAAACCAGGTGTGTACTTCTTTCATTTAGGTGCATCAAATTGGTTCGCTACAAAGGGGGCCAAAACATTTTTTCAATTACCTTATTTTTATGAAGATATTCGCATGGACAAGGAAAAGGAGATGGTACATTTCCAGGCCCCCGGGAAACTCGTTTGTGCATACAAAGGCGCTTCAAAACCTTATCATCCAAGTAAAGGTTCATTGGACGAATGGTTAGTTGAACGCTACTGTCTTTATACAACCAATCAAAAGGGAAAGCTCTTTCAAGGCAACATTCTCCATCCTTCATGGGTTTTGTATGATGCAGAGGCAGAGTTTCAAGAAAATACATTATTATCGCGTTACAATATTACACCTGAAAGCGATCGACCAATATTACATTTCGCCCACAAAAGAGAAGTAGCGATTTGGCCATTAGTGTCACCCAATCAATAGAAAAAACGACATAATTCAACTAAATGAATTATGCCGCATCTCTTTATTTAATAGATTCCACAGGGAACGTTGCAAAGATTGGTGTTTGGCCGTTACGGAAGTATGTGAGTAAAACTGATTCTTCTGCAACAATATCTCCAGTTGTGAAAGCTTCATAATTAATAGCAAAAGGAACGAGAAGGGAGTGTTTAAAGAATTCCTTTTCCGTTACATTCATGTTGGCAAATTCTTCACCAGCTAATGTAGGTGTTTCTTTCAACATTGTGTAAATCGCCTTTTGCTGATCTTGCGAAACACGATCATTCCACCACAATTTTCGCGGTTGGAATTGTTGGCGAGCTAAATAATCGAGTTGCATCAAGCTACGAACGATTGGAAGGTTCACATTTGGTTGAGTCGCTAAAAATTCTTCCAGTCGCTTAAATAAATCTTCTAACTGATGACCAATTCGTGACCAGCCTTTTTCTTCCCAATACGTACCGAAGTTTTGGAAGAAATCAAAAGGCGTTTCAAAACTTTGCGTTACTAAATATTCAATCGTATTGTCCATGCGATGATCGTTCCAATATTTCTCTAGCACGTCTTCTGCATGTTTGATTCGAATAATTTCGTCAAACGTTAACACATTGTTCGCAAAGATTTCGTATGGTGCAACATCTACATACGTGTAGCCATATTTCTCTGCCTCCACACGAAGACCTGTCCCACGTAATAATTTTAAAAACCCTAGCTGCAATTCCTCAGGACGCATAGCAAAAACATCATTAAACGTTTGTCGGAAGCTATCGTAATCTTCTTCCGGAAGCCCGGCAATTAAATCAAGATGTTGATCGATTTTGCCACCTTCTTTTACCATAGTTACGGTACGTGTTAATTTTTCGAAGTTTTGGCGACGTTTGACAAGTTCATTTGTTAGGTCATTTGTTGACTGCACGCCAATTTCAAAACGGAACAATCCTTTTGGCGCATTATCGTTTAAGAACTGGATTACTTCAGGGCGCATAATGTCTGCCGTAATTTCAAATTGGAATACAACCCCAGGCACATGCTCATCAATTAAAAACTGGAACATCTCCATCGCATAGCTACGGCTAATGTTAAAGGTACGGTCAACGAATTTAATTGTTTTTGCACCATTTGCCATTAAGTAACGAATATCTTCTTTTATTTTTTCGCGGTTAAAGTAACGAACGCCTACTTCAATAGAAGAAAGACAGAACTGACAACTAAATGGACAGCCACGACTTGTTTCGATATATTGAATTCGTTTGCCAAGGTGGGGTAGATCCTCTGCAAAACGGAATGGACTTGGAAGCTCGCGTAAGTCAATTTTTGCAGGTTGTGGATGAATTTTGACTTTACCATCTTGTAAGTAGCAAATGCCTGGTACATCCTCTAACGCTATTTCTCCAGAAAAGTATTTTAATAAATCTTTAAATGACTTTTCACCTTCACCCATGACGATGAAGTCAACTTCTTCAATTCGACGTAACCAATCATGCACATCATAAGAAACTTCGGGACCACCTAAAATAATTTTCGTTTGTGGCGACACCGCACGTAGCATACGAACAACACGAATCGTTTCTTCAATATTCCATATGTAACAACTAAACCCGACAACATCTGGCTTATACTGGTAAATATCAGAGACAATATTAAATGCAGGATCTTTTATTGTATATTCAACGATGGTTGGATCAAAATCTGGTTGAGCAGCTGCTTTTAAGCAACGCAACGCCAAGTTGGTATGGATATATTTCGCATTCAGCGTAGTTAAAACAATTTTCATGTATGGATCTCCTTTGTAAAACACTTATCAACACTTAACTATACGATTTTTCTAGGAGGACGTCTAGGTTTTGCTTTGTTCGATAGCGCGTATTATATATTTCTTCTATTATTTAGTATAATTATGGAAAGTTTTAGTAAATATTATTCGATTAGGTGTCTAGGGCGGTACCTCCGTAAATTACAATATTATGAAAAATTGAAACCTTCCTTCAATTAAGCCCGTCTAATGATAGAAAGAGGTGTTTGCGTGGAAAAACAAAAAGTAAAAAGTGAGTTTCTTGAATGGCTTAAAGCAATCGCATTTGGCGTCATTCTCGTTTGGGGCATGCAATATTTTTTATTTACACCAGTTCTTGTGCAGGGGGCTTCCATGATGCCATCCTTTGAAGACGGGGATCGCATTGTTGTAAATAAAATTGGTCCAAAGCTTACCGACTATGATCGATTTGATATCGTTGTATTCAATGTAAAAGAGGAAACAAACTACATCAAACGAATCATCGGCCTTCCTGGAGATCACATTGCCTATGAGGATGATGCGCTTTACATTAACGGAAAGAAATATGACGAGCCTTATCTAGAAGAATATAAAAAGGCCTTAGTAGATAGTGGTAGCTTAACAGAAGACTTTACGTTGGAAGAAAAACTAGGCGAAACGGTGGTACCGGATGGATATCTTTTTGTCATGGGCGATAACCGCAGATATAGCTTAGATAGCCGTGAACCAAGTCTTGGGTTTGTTTCAATGGATAAAGTACTGGGCACTGTCAGTATGAGATTTTATCCATTTGAAAATTTTGGTTTAATTCAATAATAGCAACGACAAAAGCGTAATTGGGTCAACCTCCAATCCGCTTTTTTTGTTATTTCTTTAAATCCACCTCAATTTGTGGGTTACTCTCTTTTAGCAGGGAGGCGAATTTTTCTTTATCCTTTGGTGAGACAAGTGCCATGCCAAAGCCAGTGCTATAAGTTATTTCAAGCCGATCGATTGAAAGTGCGAAAGAGGATAATGGATTTTTTGTGCTTTTGATTTTTTTAATATCCTTTATTAGGATCTTCTGTTTGATCGGACCGCTTTGGATCACCAATACGTCATCACTAACTTTATAACCTGTCGTAAACCAACACCAAATTAACATGATGGTAAAAGGAATCGTGAAAAAAAGAGTAACAAAGTCTCTTTCAATAAATAATGGAATAAAACAAACAATGATACATCCCCAATAGATCGGATACAACCACAAGTCTTTTTTAGATGGAAAATACATTCAAATCCCAACCTTTCATGAATAATTGTACGACTTTATTGACATCGTGCTCAAGTAGATATTCCCTTCATATTTCTAATTAATTTAGGAAAACGAAATATTTTTATAAAATCTCTTAATTGTGTCTAAATAATGTCTACTTTTATGGTAGAATTAAAGGGAAATAGATTAATTATTTATTAATATAGTTTTCTAACATAATAGTTAACGGAGGAATTAAAAGGTGGAAAACAGTGAGGGGAAAATATGGACGGGGCAATTTTTCGTTGCGCTCATTAACAACTTCTTTTTATTTATCGTGTACTATGCCTTACTAACGATATTGCCTGTATACATAATAAACGATTTAAAAGGGACAGAAGGGCAAGCTGGATTAGCGATTACCATTTTTATGTTGTCGGCCATTGCAGTAAGACCTTTTGCAGGGAAAATAATTGAAAAGTTTGGAAAACGGAAAATTTTATTAATATCAGAATTGTTCTTCTGTATTTCAACGATTCTGTATGTATTTATTGATTCGTTACCTCTACTTTTTGCGCTACGTCTTTTCCACGGGATCTGGTTTAGTCTTGTTACGACTGTATTAATCTCGATTGTGAATGATATTATTCCGGATAGTCGGAAAGGGGCTGGCATTGGATATTTTTCAATGTCATCAAATTTAGCAGTTGTATTCGGACCATTTATTGCCTTAACGACGATTCAATGGTCTACATTCAAAATACTAGTGATTGCACTAGCAACTGCGGTTGTGATTGGGTACTTATTTGCTTTCACCTTGAAAGTAAGGGAGTATCAAGTGCCGCGCACAACTGAAAAACGAGCTCGTCTAACGTTGCATGATTTGTTTGAGGTAAAGGCGCTTCCAATTGCGATTATTGCAGGGTTAACGGCATTTGCGTACACAAGTGTGATGTCCTTTATCTCGGTCTATGCAGAAACAAAAGATGTCTTTGAATATGTTAGTTTGTTCTTCGTTGTGTTTGCCGTTGCGATGATGTCGGTGCGTCCTATAACCGGTCCATTGTATGATACAAAGGGACCAAGCGCGGTATTATATCCGTCGTTCATCTTTTTTGCAGCGGGATTATTTTTACTTAGTACAATGGACTCAGCGGTAACGTTATTTATCGCGGCTGTACTAATAGGTGTCGGTTATGGATCGGTTGTTCCGTGCGCTCAAGCGTTAGCTATCCAATCCGCAGAAAAACACCGTAGTGCCCATGCAACCTCAACCTTCTGGACATTTTTCGATTCAGGCATGGCTCTTGGTGCGTTTTCATTAGGAATTGTATCAGCACACTGGGGATATTCGTCACTGTATGTTGTTTGCGGTTTCGTCATTATCTTTACGATTGTTATCTATTGGTTATTATTACGAGGGCATAAAAAGGTTACATATACTGACTCTGCCTCCGTACAAGGAAAATAAAATGGAATTGAAATGGTGAGAAGCTTTCGCCATTTCTTTTTTTCGAAAAAATGATAATTATCACAGATCACATCGGTAGCAAACGACTTAAGCAATCGCGCTTAGGACATCCAACAAGAAGTATCCAATTACCGTTTATAATTAGAGAAGACTTGGTTTCGCGGCCAAGTCTTTTTTCTTGTGAGATTTAAAGCCAGCGCAAGGAAATGGTTAATTTGCAACAATCCGAGCCTTCAACCTCAGAAGAAAATTCTAACCGTAACCCATCTGGATTAAAGTGAATATCTACTTTAGAGGTTATACCAATCGAATCAATTAAACGTTTTACCTCTTCCATATCGGACTGTTGGGCATGATCCATGATTCTAGTATCAAAATCTCTGGATGTAGATAATCTTTCCAACACTTTACTTGCATCTTCCATCAATTTTTTCGATTCATTGGCAGATTGATATAAAAGATCAGAATCCACGGGCGGGTATGGATTTTGCTGATTCGGTTTTGGTGCGGGTGTATTTGTTGGTTGTCTTTGTGCTATTTTTTGTGCTTTATTTGGTTGAGTTTCAACAGGTCGCACTAGAGAATTTGCGTGTTGATACAAAAGTCGTGGGTCAGCATATGGAACATGTTCATTAGCTCTATACGAACCTCTCGCATAAGGGGAGTAAAGGTAAACTGGTTGAAAGAAGTAATACAAAATTGAGCCCCTCCTTTATAAAATACATCCTCTAGTCATCGTATGTGAGGGAAATATTCCTTAAGTGGATAAAAGTCTAGAGTGTGCTAGCCTATTTTAAGTGGATTGAGCGTTTTTCATAGAATCTTTAGTGAATGGGTGTGATGAATGAAGGACAATTTAATTAAAATCTGCAGCAAAATTGTCTTTCATCCGGCTTATGAAGGACGAATTGATTAAAATTCGCAGCCGAACAGTCTTTCATCGAGCTTATGAAGGACAATTTGATTAAAATTTCTAGCCGAACTGTCTTTCATCAAGTGAATGAAAGCCACTTTAATTAAAATTCCCAATAGAACTGTCCTTCATCAAGCCTACCAAGACCCCTATATTGCGGATAACTCTGCAATAAACCCCACCACACAAAAAAAGGAATCCACTAACTAATGCGGATCCCTTACAAAGCCACGTTTTGAATTACCACTTTCATACCATAAAACAGATAACATAAACCAGCTATAGCCGAGCATCCACCCAGCTAACACGTCTGATGCGTAGTGACTTGCGTCTGTTACTCGTGACAATCCGATTAACAAAAATAAAATACTCGCACAAAGCCAAACCAAAAGCCTCACCTTTTTTGATGCAATCAATTGATTTAACACGTAGGCAATCGTTAATAAATACAGCATCCCATGTAACGCATGTCCTGAAGGGAAGCTAAATGTAGAAAATTGGTCGACAATATCTGGACGCGGCCGACCAATTGCCCGTTTCAAAAACTGGTACAAAACATAACTAAATCCAACCGTCATTATCACAAATAGCATTAATTTATAATCGCGTAATCGAAGCCAAATGAAAATAATTAAAACAATCCCTATGAAAAAAATAAATTTTGTTTCACCGATATGATGGAACATCGCGATGAATTGATTTCCATATAATACATCAGCTAATTGTTTGTCAAAGGCTTCAATGAAAGAGGTTTCATAGGTCATCCATAAAATACAAAAGCCAAGAAAAGTGAAAATTGCCAAACCGTAATACCATTTCATCATCTTCAGAATCCCTACTTCAAAAATTTAATATTAGTATGGCTCGAATAAAAGGAAAGAAACGACCTTAGATGGCTATGAAGGAAAAAATGCGATTTTTAATAAGTTTGCATGGTATTATTGGAAAAATGAACATGTTTTTTTAAAAAAATTTCGGATGAGGAGGGACAATGAATGGCTATAGCAGTGGCTTTTATCTTGTTGGTCGTTATAATGGCTTTAGTTTATTATTTTAGTAGAAATAAATCGAAAAAGTGGAAAGTAATTGCTTGGGGGATCACGACAATGTTAGCGATCACACCGTTGTTATCTTGGTTAATTAGCATTACAGTTGCAATCATTGTACAAGATGGATGGGCAGCTGTCGGATTAATGATGATTCTATTACCATTATTTTTTGTCATCGGGCTTATCATATTGCTCGTTGGTATTTTTAAAAAGTTTGAGATAGCTTAAATACATTTTTTACCTTCTAGATTTTTCTAAAATATAATTCTAGAAAAATTCACATTTGTAAAATTCGGAAATTTGTTTTACAATTGGGATAAATTTATTAGTTCAAAAGGATTATTAATAGGGAAATACTAGGGGGTAATATGTATGGTGTCATGTCAAGAATGTTTCGAGAAAATTGAAGAGTATTCATATTTTTGTAAAAATTGTGGAACCTTTACGAATAAAAACTCTATCGAAAATGATGAACTTAAAAAATTATATCAAAATAAAATGAAAACGTTTATTAACAAAGTTCAAAACGAAAATGGGAATGAAACAAAGGTACTTTGGAATGAGACGATTAATCGCTATGTTCAAACGTTAACAAAAATGCAATCAATCGTCTCACATCCCGAAGTTAAGGATACGATTCGAACAAATACGTCTCTCATTACGAATATTACAAATTACATAGAAAAAAGTCGTACACCAGAATTTCATATTGCATTTGTAGGTGCCATTAAAGCTGGTAAATCCACTTTAATTAATGCTTTATTAGGAAAACAATTAGCATCTACTTCAGTTACACCTGAAACAGCGGTACTAACAAAATTCCGTGTAGCAAAAGATAATAATTACGTAAAATTAAGTTTTTATAATAGTCATGAGTGGGAAACTTTGTGGAAAAGCGTTCATGATTCAAAATCTACGTTATTTTTAGAAGAATATAATAAATTACAAGCCGATTCTGAAAAAGGAAAATGGATTGGACAAGCAGATAAGACGATTGCATTTGATAGTGAAGAGTCATTGAAAGCAGAAATTGAAAAATGGACGTCTTCAAAACAAGCAACCCATTATTTTGTAAAAGAAGTAGAAGTAGGACTTACAGATTTTGGATTACCAGAACAAGTCGTATTTGTTGATACGCCAGGTCTTGATGATGCAGTACGGTACCGTTCAGATGTAACGAGAAGATATATTGACCGAGCAAATGCAGTGTTTGCATGTGTAAAATCCGATGCAATGACGGGACAAGAATTAGCAACATTATATCGCGTATTCTCCAATACACGTTATAACCCAGAAAAAGTATATGTGATTGGGACGCAATGGGATACATTAAACCGTCCAGACGAAAACTGGAAGCAACAAAAAGCTGAGTGGACAAAATATTTAAAACAAGACGATTGTTACGGCAATGAAATTTTAGCAGAAAAGAATGTATTTGCTGTTGCTTCCTATCTTTATAATTTAGTAACAAATTACGAAAATTTAGATGATGACTCGATGTTCGAAATTGAATCTACGGCACTTAAATTTAGAATAAGAGATATCGAGGCAAATCTAGACAAGTTAAAAGAATTATCAAACATTGATTTCTTAAAACATATTTTAAGTACAGAAATTATTTCAAAATATCAAGATATTCTATTTGAAGATTTAGAACAATCTTACCTAGATATTAAACAAGATATTCAAACGTTCTTTGAAGACGTTCGTAAAAACAATATACAACTATTAGATGCTGCAAATAGTGATATCGATCAAATTCAACGAGAGCGCGAAAAAAGTAAACAAAACCTTGAGGAAGTTCAACAGCAACGTGAAAGTTTAGTTAACACACTTAATTTAGTTCGTCGTAGTACGGAAAAACGTGTAGACGAGCTTTGTGACCAAATTAAAAAGTTGGCCACTCGATAAAATGTATAAAGCGATTGATATAGCAAAATGGCTTGATGGGATCGTTGAGGGCGAACCATCTACGGAAGTGAATGGCATTGCTTTAATTGATGACGCAACTTCTACAGACTTAACTTATATCCGAAAACAAAGTGATCTTCAAAAGATTGAATCGACAAAGGCTGGTGTTATTTTAGTTCCCCCAATTCTTTCACTTCCAAGAGGCAAAACGTATATAAAGGTACCATGTTTACCGGAAGAAATGCTGCCAATGTTATTAAGAAAGTTTCAGCAAAAGGCCAAAACCACTTCGAATATTTCGCCTCAAAGTGTCATCGGTCAAGACGTTTCGATTGGCGAGCAGACAATAATTTATCCGAATGCAGTGATAGCAGACGGGGTGACAATTGGTGCGCACTGTATCATCTATCCGAATGTTGTAATAGGTGAAGGTGTAACGATTGGTTCTGGCGTCATAATCCATCCCGGAGCAATAATTGGCTCGGATAGTTTTGAATTTATTAAAATCGGCCAAACACACGAAAAACTCGTTAATGTAGGGAATGTAATCATTGGTAATCATGTGGAAATTGGCGCAAATACTACAATCGATAAGGGAACAATCGGAACGACCATGGTAGGTGATGGAACGAAAATTGATAATTTAGTTCAAATTGCCCATGAAGTGAAAATTGGTGAAAATTGCATCATTGCTGCACAAGTTGGAATCGCAGGTTGGGCAAAGATAGGGAATTTTACCACAATCTATGGACAGTGTGGAATTGTTGGTGATATTGAGATTGGTGATCATGTGGTCGTAATGGCGAAATCCATCGTTACGAAAAACATTAAAAATAATCAAATCATCTCAGGAAATCCAGCGGTGTTACATTCGGAAAATCTAAAATTTCAAGCGCAAATGAAAAGAAAAATAAGCGATAAGGAGAATCATTAATGTTTCCACCAAAATTGCCGATTCCTTTTCCAATTCCAGATTTAGGTACGATTTTTAAAACCGCTAAAAAAATATTTGATTTGTTCTTTAATAAAGATCAAGAACAAGAAGCGGTTAAAGAAACAATCAGCAAGCAAAAACCGACAGATATAAATGTTACAGAAATTAGTGATATTTACGAGTTGAACTCAATATTAAATAGTTTTTCGATGCTGTTACAACAAAAGGCAAACACCATTGAGTATGAAATAATAAAAGAGTGTAATTATTTCTTTGACGATTTACAGGATACGTTAAGCATGTTGAATGACGATAATAAAAATTTTATTTTATTTAAACTGGATCGATATACAAGAAAGCTTGAAAAAATAAAATCCGATTTAACCGGGACTATGGCTAATTTTATTTCAAGACGCGTATCGTTGGATGATGAAGAGTGTAGAAGGATCTTAAAAATGCTTCCTGGTGCAACAAAAAGTAAACGAATGGACGAATTTGAACAGTCTGTTATTTTTGAAGCAGTAATGGAAGTAACAAATAAAATCAAAGAGAAAATGGTAGATTTTGAAGAAGATTTAGTTCAAGTCATTGAAGATCGTATGGAAGAAATCAGTAAAGTTGCCACTAAAAATGAATCTAGTTTTTTACAGTTGATTGAAAGTAAAAATCATGATGTTCAAAAATATGAACAAGTGAAAATAGAAAGTATGCTTGCGGTTGAGCAAAGCGAATACTTACTAGATTTATTAAGAAAGGAGTCTTAGTAATGGGAACAGGGATAACAAGAAGTGTATTGCGAACAGTTGGCGGTAAAGCAGGGGACTGGGCAGCAGATAAAATTGACAACGTATTAGGTCCTGCGGGAAAAAGTAGCAGCAAAGTGAGTAGAGAAACAGGGCAAGAAGATGAATACAATCCCGAAACGGCGCGAATAGAAGAGACTAAGCGTATTAATGAATCTTTAAGAGATTATACAAGAAGTTTAGAACCCGTTGCGGATAAATTTGAAAGAGATTGTTTAAATACGTGTAGAGAAAATATTAATCTTTTAGTAGAAGATATTAAAAAAATTAACGTGCAAGACTACAATGGAAAAAAGTTAAATATTAACATTAACCGATTGGAACGAAAATTACAATCCGTTGAGAAAAATGTGATTGGGAAGATAAAAAATGAATTATCAAGAAAAGTATCCATTGATGATTCGGAATGTTTAAACATATTGAAAATGAAAAAAGGTCAGGCAAAAGAAAACGCGATGAAAGAATTTTCAAATCGGGTCTTTAGCAATTCGCTAGTTGAACTTTCGGAGACAATTCGTGAAACTGTAAATGAACAGTGTAGCCTGATTACAGATCAAATTGAAGATCGTTTAGAAGAGATTACAAACTCTTTACAAGAAATCTCTATGCAATTTGATGAAATTGAACAATTAAAAGAAAAAGATGCAGAAGTGTTAGAACAAAAGAAATGTGACCTATATTTTACTTTGTCCATTTGTGATATGGTGCTTTCAGAATTGCATCAACAACCTCGAGAAAAGGTGACAGTATGAACTTAGATTGGAATAAAATTGGCATCGTTACAAAAACAGATTTTGACCGACTTGAAGAAAAAGTGAACCAACTGATCGCGATGCAAGAAAAAAATGAAAAAGTAGTAAAAAAGCTCAATACGGATATGAAATCATCTCTGAAAGAATTACATAATAAAATTGATTCAATAGAAGAAAAGAGTGCGGCTTCAACTAAGGGGTATGAGCACCACATGGAAGAAATCGATAAAACACTTAAACGTTTTGAAGAAGTAGTGAAACTTTCTTTAATTAACAATCTATTTACAGATATCCAACAAGAAGCAGATTCTACGAAAAAAACAAGTAGAATAAAAGTAAAAAACTAAATCTCTTAGAATAAGTAGGTGACGAAATCCAGTTCGCCTATTTTTTTTTGAGGTTCTCACCCCCACCTCTCACATTCATTAGGCTTTCTGCATATTGTAATGAAAGTCTAATCGTGGGGTGGAAGTATGAAAAGTTTCAAGTTTCCTGCTCTATTGGCTGGTCCGATCCTTCGACGAGTCGAGCCAACGAAGGCGTATGTTTGGGTAGCGACAAGTAAAGCGTATAGCATTGGGGCTCAGATTTATGAAATTACAACAAAACATACAAAGGACTACTATTCCAAATTACGCGCAGCCACCGAAACAACAACCGTTCAGTTTGGAGAAAATCTTTTTATTCATTTAATCAAAATCACGCCTAAAAATGGACTTTTTCCTACCAATCAATTAATTGGCTACAACCTCTATTTTACGATCGATAATGAATCCTTTGATTTAGGTGATTTGGATTTGCTTTCTGAAGATAACCCAAATAACATCCTCTATGATTCACTCAACTATCCAACCTTCTTTATTGCCGACAATCATAATTCTAACAACTTCCTATATGGCTCTTGCCGAAATCTCCATGGGGAGGGGGAGGACACCTTAGCGAATGGCGATCGGGAACTAGCCGAAAAGAGCCGAGACCTTACACAACGTCCACAAGCACTCTTTACTATGGGAGATCAAATCTATGCAGATAATGTAGCCGATCCACTCTTTCGACCAATCCACGAAATCAGCAGCGCGCTAATCGGAGTAAATGAAAAATTGCACACTATTGATAAACGCCTTGCCAAAAAACCTTATAACACCTCCCTCTACAAAACGAATGGTAGAACGGCCATCATGAAACAATTTGCAGAGTTTTCATCACGAAAGGCTGCCAATCACATGATGGAATTTGGGGAGTTTGCAGCTTTATATTTATTTTATTGGAGTCCAGTGCTTTGGGAGGTTGTAAAAGATTATGCACTTTTTGAATCCTTCCAAGAAGCGCTAGATAACGACCATATTTATATCGAATCCCAAAGTGATAAGTTGAAAAAGCTCGAAACGAAACAATTAGAAAAACGCTATACCGAGCATGAAAAAGCCCTTGCCAACTGTCATCAAACAGCTTATAAGATTAGAAGATTACTAGCAAACATCCCGACGTATATGATATTTGATGACCATGATATTACGGATGATTGGAATATTAACGCAGAGTGGAAAGCGACTGTCCAAAAATCACCTATAGGAAAACATGTCGTTACAAACGGGTTAACGGCTTATTGGGCATTTCAAGGATGGGGAAATGCGCCAGAGTCATTTGAGGAGGAGTTCATTTCGCAGCTGCAACACTATTTTCATTCATTACAAAACGAACAAATCGACTATCGTTCATGGATGGACCTGTTATGGGAGCACCGTCCGTGGCATTTTGTGGCGCCTACAAATCCAAAGGCCGTTTTCCTTGATACACGAACGATGCGAGAGTATGAAGATAAACCGCATACGACTAAAATCGAACAATTATCGCCAGAAACGTATCCACCACAACTCGTAAATGATGAAGAATTTGAAGCACTAGCGAAACAATTAGAAGAAAGTGAATGGGAAAAGGGGACCCCGTTAATCGTCATTTCTGCAACTCCGGTTATTGGTTTTGAAATAATTGAGGAGCTCGTTTCTACATTTACACCTTCTTTAAAAATGCTAGGGGTAGAGGTACAAACGGTTTTTGATGTTGAAGCGTGGAAATATAATGGGAAAGGCTTAACGCGCATTTTAACCCAGCTAGCCAACTGGAATCCAAGCCAGTGCATTATTTTATCAGGGGATGTACATTATGGATTCTCCGTGAATTCTACTGTCACATTTGCGGATGGAAAAGAGTTAACGATTAAGCAAATTACATCAAGCCCACAAAAAAATATGAGTTTTCATCGATTAGGCCCACTCATGAAAATCGTCACAGCAATCAATTCTCGTTTAAAAGAAAATCAACTCAACTACCGCTATTGTGATCCATCCTACCAAATCCACACAAATGATACCCCAGATGAACAGTTCATATGGAAAGAACAATTTAGTTATGACCAGCTAACTCGTTTGGCGATTATTGAAACGGATAATCACTTAGGGTTGTTAACTGTAAAAGACAATGAAATTACTAATAAGTTTTTAAAATAAAGCGTTGCGACTCCGAGAACTGGTGAGTGAATCAATGTGCTATCCCATAAATTTCCACAAAAATAGACAAAAGCGAGCATCTATAAGGGTGTTCGCTTTTATTTGGCGAAAATGATAGAAGATTTAACTGAAAATAAATACCTTTTTCACATAATATTTAATGTATAGTAGGTTGATTTTACTAATTTAACTTTTTCGTATTGGGAAATCACAGATTAAAATAATTTTCCCTAAATAAATTCTCCTAGTAAATACTGTAAAATCACTCATAATGAAACCATTTCACCATACAATTTTAAAACAAACAATTTTCTTCTATAACAAAATCTATGGGGATTGAGGTTGATAACTTTGATCAATGATGAGCTGAAAAACGAGCAATTGTTTTTAGAAGACACGATCCAGAAAATTGATTGCGAATTATACACGACATCGAATGAGACAACGATGGAAGAATTAAAAAAACAGCCCTACTTTGGGAAAATGGAGATCAATTCAAATCGACATGGGCTTGAAACATTCTATATCGGAAAAAAAGGACTTCACACTAGTGAGGAAGAGATCGTTGTTTTGGATTGGAGAATGCCAATTGCTTCTACCTATTATAATTTTACACCCGAACAAAGCTTACAAGTGTATGAGATTGATAAAAATGGCGAGACCCAAAAAGAAGTAGTGGACGTACTTTCCAAAAAACAAATCCTCATTCACAATCAAAAAGTGACGAATATTATTGAACAGTTTCCAAGTTCAGATTTAGAGCGAATGCCGAGGCAATGGCAATCAAGAACAAATACAAAAGAAATGTTGCATTCAAATCTTGATGAAAGAGAAACAACGGGTAACTTAAAAGAAATTATCGAAACCATTCAACAAGAACAAAATATCGCCATTCGACACAGTCTTAATAAAAATATCATCATCCAAGGCGTTGCAGGCTCAGGAAAATCTTCCATCGCATTACATAGGCTATCTTATTTGTTGTTTAATAACGAACATTTAAGACCCGCTAACTTTTTATTAATTGCATCATCCAAAAGATCGATGCTACCCTTTGAAAAGCTCATCCTACAACTGGATCTAGCAGGCATTCATCAGAAGACAATATGTCAGCTAATGGAACAAAATTTATCGCCCTATGTCACAATTGACACATCACCGAACTATGCCCGCTATTACGATGAAATGGTGTTTAAAGAAGATGATCAAAGTATCAGTGAAGCGATAAAATTTAAAGCGTCAAAACGATTTGCTCAATTACTAGAAGCACATGTGGAAAGGGTGACGGAAAGTTATCGCGATAGCATGATTCCAATTGCTTATGGACATGTATCAATAACAGAAGAGGATCTAGTCAAAATTTTTGATCAATATGCGCATCTTCCTTTCTGCACAAGGGTACAGAAGTTTTTAATGCATGCCGAAAACGTCTTCAAAAATGTACTGGACCAACAAATGAAAGAACTGACAGACAAAACAACTGAATTTAAAGAATTTCTGATGGAAGTTGAATTGGAAGCGGGAGAAATAGTTTTTGTGGAGTCGTTAATTACGGACATAAAAGAAAAGAAAATAGATAAAATGACCGACGAGTTCGATCAAATCATGACCAATTGGAAAAATGCCATGAATCCTGGAACGATTTTAGAAATTTATAACCAATTATTTGTGTACTTCGCGAAGAATGACTACGACAATGAAGAAATCAAAGCACTGCTCTATTATTACGAACCAGGGAAGATTGATTTTCACGATTATGCGCCGTTATGGTATCTTCATGTCCTATTAAATCAAAACCATCCCGTGTACAAACATGTCGTCATTGATGAAGGGCAAGATTTAAGCTATATCCATTACGCCACGCTAAAACGAATGTGTTCAACTATGACAATCATTACCGATGTAAATCAAGCAATCTTAATGGAAGATCGGGAACAATCGTGGGAAGAGGTAATTGAATGCTTTGGCGAGGAAACAACGATTGTCGACTTGAAAAACAATTATCGCTCAACAAAAGAAATCGTAAAAGTAGCCAATCATGTGTTAAATGTTCGGTTTAATGAGGAGGATGCCATTAAATCCGTTTGCAGTAGTGGCAGTCCCGTCACGTTTGAGACAATCGACTCCGGAAAAACACTGATGATGAAAATTGAACAAACGCTCAAGCAATGGGAAAGGAAATACAAACGAATTGCCATTATCCATAAAGATGAAAAGCGAGCAGAGGCCCTAGCAAAAGAATTACAGAAACGATTTGATCAAGCAAGCTATGCGGAGGGAATTCAGGACCTCGATATCTCTGTCATCGCTGTATATAATGCAACAGGAATGGAATTTGATGCAGTAATGTTAGTGAATGCCAATGACATCAGCTATCCAAACGACGATATTCACACTAAACTATTGTACGTCGCCATCACACGTGCCCAAAAAGAACTGAAAATCTTCTATCAAAACAACCCATCCCCATTACTAGAAGAGCTCGTATACAGTGACACTAAGGATGCTGTGAATTTCAGTCATGTTACTTAATGGGTTTCTAAACTGGAGGAAGGACAAAACGTTGGAGGAAACTGCTGATTATGGGCGGTTGGTTGGAATTGAGGGCGGTTGATCGGAATTGAGAGCGGTTGATTGGAATTGAGAGCGGTTGGTTGGAATTGAGAGCGGTTGGTTGGAATTGAGAGCGGTTGGTTGGAATTGAGGGCGGTTGGTTGGAATTGAGGGCGGTTGGTTGGAATTGAGGGCGGTTGATCGGAATTGAGAGCGGTTGGTTGGAATTGAGGGCGGTTGGTTGGAATTGAGGACTGTTGGTTGGAATTGAGGGCGGTTGGTTGGAATTGAGGGCGGTTGATCGGAATTGAGAGCGGTTGATCGGAATTGCGAGCACTTGCCCGGAATGCGACCGCTTATCCTCAGAATCCATGCTAAAGAAGGGGCTGCTATATTCGGCAGCCCCTTCCTTATGAGTTATTTAATTCAAGTAGTACCTCGTTAAGCTTAGGAAACTCAACATAACAAAACATGTTGCAGGCGAGATTCCAATAATCCTGCCACTAAAAGCATTCAACCGCAAGCCAATCCACATGAACATCGATTTTTCCCGAAGTATAGTGAATAGGCTGGTGGGAATTCTGCATTTACCCGCTGTACGGCTTTTGCAAAATCGGCCTCAGTGGTAGGGACCGGTGCTAATGAATCAGCTTTTGCCTGGGTGTCTATGGTTGCATTTGGCGGAACAAAACTATTGGCCTTGATTTTAACTCCATTCGTAACCGTTGCACCGGTGGAAATAAATGCGCCTTCACCCACCCAAGCATTATATACAATTGCATTAAATCCAACAAACGTATTATCCTCAAGCACGGCTGGTCCATGAATGAGTGATCCATGGGCACAGGAAACTTTATCCCCGATATAAACAGAATATTTTTTGCCGCCCACCTCAAAATGTCGATCCCTTAATCCGTGAAGAATGACCCCATCTTGTAAGTTACTTTCGTTTCCAATATAAAAGGGTGTTCCCTCATCTGCGCGGACACTCACAAATGGTCCAATAAATGTTTGATTGCCAATCGTCACATCCCCGACAATAAAGGAAAAGGGGCTCAAAAATGAGGTGCTTTGAATGGTAGGATAACGAGGATCCGGATTGAACGAAGTAGGTGGATTCGCCCCAACAAAAAAACTATATTGATTGACTGGGGTTGGAACATTTCGAAAATAGTGCAAAGGCAATTCTCCCATCTCAAAACAGATTTATCACCATTATATTCTTAGAAACAAACGGTATGATTGAGTGTAATTAATAGCCAAAATGCAGAGGATATTAGCCAAATGAATGTAATTATTAGCCAAAATGCGGGGGTTATTAGCCAAACTTGACCTAATATTAGCCAAACAATCCAAGCAGTTCAATAAGAAGAATAGATTACATTATTTTCAAAAAGTGCTCATAAAACAGGTCTTTAAGATCGAATAATTTTTCTTATATAAATTACATATTTATCCTATATCATATTTTGTCAAATTAATACAATGTAGAATACAACATCATAATGCAGATAGATTATATCAAACAATTAGGAGGCATCGAGATTTGTCACAACACAACAAAGTGAATCCAGCAGATCCAACGACGATACCAAAATTTATTGATCCATTGGAAAAGCCGAAAGTTGCTCGTCCAAAACGTAACCTCAAATATCCACTCAATTCGTACTATGAGCTAGAAATGAAAGAAGCCTACCACCGTTTCCATCGATATTTTCCACTGACGAAAGTTTGGGGATATGATGGGCTTGTTCCGGGGCCGACAATTGAAGCGATGAAAGATAAAACAACGTATGTGAAGTATATTAATAAATTGCCGAAAAAACACTTTCTTCCGGTTGACACAACACTGCATACGGCCAACGATTCACCAGAAGTGCGAACAGTAACGCATTTACATGGCGCTAATGTTTTCTGGGAAAGCGATGGGCACCCTGAATCTTGGTATACACAAAACTATGAATATGTAGGACCAAAATTTAGAAGAGAAGTACACGAATATACAAATCATCAACCTGCAACAACACTATGGTACCATGACCACGCAATGGCCTTAACAAGATTAAATGTGTATGCAGGGCTTGCGGGGTATTATTTGCTGCGTGACTTTATGGAAGAGCGATTACAACTGCCAAGCGGAAAATATGAAATTCCAATGATTATTCAAGATAAATCGTTTAATGAAGACGGATCGCTCTTTTATCCAGATGGACCTCAACCACCTTTCCCTCCAGCCCCTGTTAAACCGTCTATTACAGTAGGACATCTGGGGAACACAATTACTGTCAATGGTAAAGTTTGGCCATACCTTAACGTAGAGCCAAGAAAATACCGATTCCGTATGTTAAATGCATCAAACAGAAGAGGGTATATTTTTAGACTGTCGAACAATCAGCCGATGATTCAATTAGGAACGGATGGTGGATTTTTAACAGCGCCGAATCCAATCAACACAATTGAATTACTGCCAGCTGAAAGAACGGATCTGATTATTGACTTCACCAATCTAGCAGGTCAAACAATTACCCTCATGAATGATGATACAGAATCCGCTCCACCAAATGAGCATACAAGTGTCATTATGCAATTCCGCGTATGTGTCCCACTACAAGGTAAAGATACGAGCGTGATTCCAACAGAAATGGCACCACGTGGAATGGATCTTCATACGGAGCATGCGCATATTGAAAGAGATTTACCATTAACAGCTTCAGTAGATGACTATGGAAGACTCATGCTGATGCTCAATGACAAGATGTATCATGAGCCTGCGACAGAGAAACCATCTTTAGACTCCATTGAAATTTGGAATTTCATTAATACGACACCAATTCCGCATCCAATTCATATCCATTTAATTCAGGGTAAGATTATTGGAAGGAGACCTTTTGACGTGCAAAAGTATTTAAATGAAGGAATCCTTGAAATGGGTGACTTGGAATTGCCGCGTGATTATGAAACGGGCTTTAAAGATGTATTTAAAGCAGATGTCGGCTATGTAACATCGGTCATCATGCATTGGAAAGACTTCACAGGCAACTACATTTGGCACTGTCATTTCTTAGAACATGAAGATCACGATATGATGCGACCAATTACTGTCATCAATGACGCACACCCGGTTCAACTTCCTCATGCAAACGAAGGCCATAACGAAGCGGCACCACCAACTGACAATCCACAAAACAATCAGCTAGCAAACACGTTACTAGCAAAAGATAGCGAACTGTCAGAAAGTGTAGAAGAAACCGATGCTGAAACGAACGATAACAAGGAAGAGGAATAGACGAATTTCATAAAAGATAATTAATGAATTGCATTGTGATGTTGTATACTTCAATCGCCCATCTCTTTAGTGTATCTAGGGAGATGGGTTTTTATTTTGCGGTTACGATATTCGACTGATATAGAATTAAGTGTCATTTACACATATTTTTAAATAAGTCGTATGTCGATTTCGCTATATGTAGATTTGCAGGATGTAACGGATTTCTCCAAAAAATTAGTTGTAATTTCCGAAAAAAATTGTCTATTGGACGAAAAGTATTTGCGGACCCCTTGCAGTAAGTCTGCGCTCTGAAAGTTTGATAAATATGTAAAGATAATTGTAGAAGAATTAACTTTACGAGAGGGGTTCGATTATGTTTAACAAGCAATTTACACCTTATGTAAGAAAAGAAGCATTGTTTTATATTTGGGGATTCGTAGGGAGTTTGTTTCGTTTTTTAATTCCGCTATCTGTTCCTCTTATTCTAAAATACATTTTTGATGTTTTACTCCAAAGTAGTACTTACACAAATGCTGAAAAAGTTGAAAAGTTATTTCTGATTGCGATTTGTATGGTCATCACCTTTTTATTTATTCGCTATCCAATGGAATACGTTAGACAATACTGTATCCATACAGCTAATAATAATATTCTTAAAAAGCTTCGTCAGGATATCTTTGATAAAATTCATTCCCTCGATGCGAAATATTTTACAGAAAATAAAAGCGGGGAAATTGGTACACGTTTTTTTGATGATGTCGAGAAGGTAAAAGGATACTTGACAGCAACATTCGGAAATATTTTCATTGAAATGATTGTGTTGCTCACTGTTGTTGGAATTATGCTCGTACTTAACCCGAAGCTTGCGATGATCTCCATTGTTTTGATAACGATTCAGTTTTTGCTTGCACACTTTTTTTCGAAAAAATTTAAAATCTCTACAAAGAACATGATGAATGAGCGGTCGATTTTAAATGGGTTTATTTTTGAAAAAATTCAAGGCGCATTTATTTCTAAGTTATTTTCTGCTGAAAAACGTGATAAACAGGAATTGAATGAGCGTCTGGGACAATATGAAGTGTTAACCGATAAACAGGCTAAAATTAATGCCCTTTCGTTATCTTCCGTGAATGTATTAATTGATTTTACACCTTTACTTGTAGCGTTTATTGCAAGTTGGTTTGTCATTGAAGGGAATTTAACGGTGGGTAGTCTCATTGCTTTCTTTGCTTATGTAGAAAAAATGCGAAGTCCTGTTGCGGCACTGGTTCAAGCATTTCCAGTCATTACAGAAGGTAGTGTTGCCCTACAGCGAATTTTTGACTTTTTAACTATTGAACAGTCGATTAAGGAAAAAGAACATCCAACTGTTTTAAATTCGTTCCAAAATTCTATTAAATTTAACCATGTTTCATTTTCTTATGATCAGTCTCGTCAGATATTAAATCGGGTTCATTTTACAATCGAAAAAGGAAAAACCTATGCATTTGTTGGTGAAAGTGGCGGGGGGAAAAGCACGATTTTACAGCTCCTTATGCGAATGTACGATGCAAGTTGTGGTGATGTGCTGATCGATGGAGAAAATATTAGAGATTATTCAATTTCCAGTTTGCGAGATCAGATGGGGATCGTCACACAAGATAATTTTTTATATAGCTCATCAATTAAAGAAAACATTAAGTTAGGAAAACCTGATGCAACAGATGAGGAAGTGGAATTAGCAGCAAAGAAAGCTTTTGCGGACGAATTTATCACAAAGTTGCCTAAAGGATATGATACAGAAATCGGTGAAAGAGGAATTAAGCTTTCAGGGGGGCAAAAGCAAAGAATTTCCCTTGCGCGGGTATTTTTAAAAGACCCATCTATTTTAATATTAGATGAGGCGACGAGTGCTCTTGATAATGAAAGTGAAAAGCTCGTGCAACAATCCGTTTTCCAAGTAGGAAGAGATAAAACAGTCATCATGATTGCCCATAGACTTTCGACAATTGTTAATGCTGATACGATTTTTGTTCTTAAAAATGGCGAGATTATCGAAAGTGGAAGTCACCAAAGTTTATTGAACTTAAATGGCTATTACAAAGAACTGCATTCAAAACAAAATGAACTTGAACCGAAAAAGCCGTCTATGAAAAAAGCAAAATTAGTTTCATAATTAGTTTTGGTCTAAAAATGTCCGTAAGCAACTCTGAAACGGGCATTTTTTTATGCTGGCAGGATGATGGTTACTTTTTCAGCGTGACATGTTTCCTCTTATCATTGTGTCGAATTAATTTTCTATTCAGTTACACGCTCATTATGTAAAATGGAATTTAAAGGGAAGTTTATTAGTTAGGTGGTGAGAGGGTGGAGAAAACGAATCATATGAATTGGGAGTTTGAAACGATTACAAAGCATACACAGGATATTCTTATTGTGGTTGATCAAAATCAAATTGTTCAGTTTATAACTCCTTCTTTTGAAACAGTATTAGGTTATCGAATAGAAGAACTTTTGGGAAGAAATGTCTTTGATCCGGTTTTTCCTGAAGACCGGGATCGATTGATTGCCTCACATCGGGAAGTGATCAATCTAAAGGAACCAAAGATGGATGAATACCGCGTTTATCATAAAAATGGTGAAGTCAAATATGTTGAATCACGGGTAATGTTGATTCCCAATGACCCGAATAATCTAGTGGTGGTTAACATTAGAGACATTACGTTACGAAAATCGATGGAAGCTGAGCTTGCAAACCGCAAGAACCGATATCAAGTCTTGCAAAATCAATTAAAAAAATACTCTCAAGATCTATCAATGGTGTTGAAGTTGTCAGATTTAAAAAATAGGTTAATAGAAGAACTTGAAACCGTACTCCCAGAAGCACAACCGTTGATTAGTATTTTTCATCGTGAAACGGAGTCTTTTGAAGGTGATTTCCCAATTGGACTACTATCTTATTTACCAACATTGGCGATAGGTAAAATACAATATGATAATGAGCAGATACATATTTTACTAGGGGAGCGAAAAGAGAAAGCGCACATTCTTACAATCAATGCTTGTTCAATCAAGGAGTCAATGGATTCAATTTGGTTTGAAACATTGATTTTTTATACGGTAATGGTCTTTGAAAGTTTACATGTTATTGAAAATTTAATAAATCAATTGGAAAGTGCCCTTCAAAATAATAAACGTCCACAATGGATGATGCGATTATTGTTTAATTTATCCGAAAAGCAAAGGCTGGAATTATCTAGTGATTTACATGACACGGTATTACACGAACAAATGATACTCTATCGAAACCTTGATGCCATTTTAAAAGAATATAATTTTGAAGGCGAAATTCAAGATCAGCTTAACGGGATTGTAAAAGGGGTATCAGATTCGATTCACCAAATTCAAATGACTTGCCATGAGCTGCGTCCTCCACTGTTACGGGAACTGGGATTATTGAGCTCGTTAGAAAACTTATTTGAATACATGCAAGTATCGTCTACTTTTAAAATCAACTACACAACGGAGATTAGAGAGTCCCTCGTTTTAAACGAAGAAGAAACGATAGGTCTATACCGAATTGTTCAGGAGTTACTAAACAATGCTGGGAAACACTCTCGAGCTAGTAATCTTTATTTTTATATAGAAAATAAAGAGAATAATATTATGCTTCAATACTCAGACGATGGTATAGGATTTGACTCCGAAAAGTTGACGCCTACCTACAAAAGTATTGGTCTATCTGGAATGAGAGAAAGAATTAAAAGCCTTGGAGGTACCATTGAATTTGACACACAGCCTGGAGAAGGCCTTCGCGTTAGACTTGAATTACCGATAACTAGATAAGTTCATTCATAAGAAGATAGATAAGCCACGTAAAAAGTGGTTTATTTTTTTGTTCGAAAATCATGCAGCGAAAGTCTTATATATAGACCTAAGCTACACTAGAAAAAAGCGCCTATCACGCAAGATTTTTTCGGTTCAGGAAAGACAGAATTAAGGTAAACTACTAATACCAAGTTGAAAATAGGTGGTGTTTTTATGAGCTTCAACCAAGAAATGTTTGAAACCATCCTTACTCATACAAGCGATATGCTCCTTATTGTTGATGAAAATCGTCACATTATCTATTCCACCCCAAGTGTATACGAAATTACGGGTTATACACCTGAAGAATTAAATGATGTTGACGTATTTATTATAGTACATCCTGAAGATCGAGAACTGATGATGCATCGACATAAGCACTTATTAGATTCTGGTAAGAGCAACTCTACCGAATATCGTATGGTGCGAAAGAATGGTGAAATTCGTTATTTTGAATGTAAAACTACCCCATTGCCAGGGACTGAAAATTATCTCCAAGTAGTTTCGACAAGAGATGTGACTGAACGAAAACGAATGGAATTAGAACTGGAATATCATAAAAATCGACACGAAGTTTTACAAAATAGTTTAAAAAGTTTCTCAAATGATCTTACGGTCGTAATGAAATTTTCCGATCTTAAGGAGAGGATCGTGAAGGAGCTAGTCACAATCCTTCCAAACTCAAATCCTCAAATTCTAACTGCTATTCCTAACGAACTATCTAATGAACAGGATTTACAAAGCGGTAAAATTGCAAAGCTTTCTAGCAATATTTTTATAAAACTAGGTGAGCGAAAGCAACATCCCTATATTATTTCCCTTGATGCAACTGCTATGAGCGAACCAATGGAATTCATTTGGTTAGAAACCTTTGTAAATTATTCTGTCATGGTTTTTGAAAATCTCAATATGATCGAAAATCTAATGTATCAGCTAGAAACGACGACTCTTAGTAAGGAAACACCACAATGGGTACTACGCATGATGTTTAACCTTCAAGAACAGCAAAGATTGACCTTATCCAGTGATTTACACGATACCGTTTTACAAGACCAAATCGACTTATATCGAAGACTCGAAACGTTATTAAAACGATCTGAACTCAATCAGGAAGCAAAAGTGAAACTAATTGAAATCGAACAAGGGTTGTTAGATATCATTCATTCGATTAGAGCAACTTGTAATGAGTTGCGTCCACCTCTTTTAAGAGAGTTGGGACTTGAAAAATCATTGGAAAATTTGTTTGAGCATGTTCAATTGACGTCTACTTATAGAATCCTTTTTACATCCAAAAATGTCTCCCAGCTATCCATAAGTGAGGAGCAAACCATTGGAATCTACAGAATTGTACAGGAATTTCTTCATTATGCGGAAGAACATTCGAAGGCAAATGTAGTAAATTTCGATCTTTCAGTTGAAAATGAACATTTAAGGCTCGTCTATCGTGATGATGGTCTAACGATGGGTCCTTTGTCACCAAATATGAGAATTACGAGTGCTAGCCAGAGAGCGCAAAGTCTTGGAGGAAAAATGGATTTCACCTCGAGTCATGGAAGTGCGTTTATGGCTACTTTGGAGTTGCCCATCCATCTTGAAAGGAGTTTAGTATAATGGTAAATATTTTAATTGTAGATGACCATTTATCAATCATTGAAGGGACAAAAATGCTATTAGAGCAAGAACCCGATTTTAAGATTACGGTTGAAAATAGTTCATTGAATGCAATGAATCTAATTAAGTTAAAACATTATGATGTCTTGTTATTTGATTTGTACATGCCGCATTTAAACGGACTTGAACTAGCAAAACAAGCACTTGCCTATAATCCTGAGTTAACGGTCTTAATCTATACAGGATTTGATATTAAGCCTCATTTTAATTTGCTTGTGGAAGCGGGTATTTCTGGATTTCTATCAAAAACATCCTCAAGAGATGAGTTAGTGGCAGGTATTCGGAGTGCGTTAAAAAAGCAGGTCATTCTTCCACTTTCTCTAGTTAGAGAACTAAGAAGACCAGGAATCATCTCAGATAGTTCGAGTTCGAATGGGAAAGTAGTGTTAACAGCCAACGAAGAACAAATTTTACTAGAGCTCTCGAAAGGCAAAAGCACTCGCGAAATCGCTGCTACGTTAGCCATGAGTCAAAGATCGTTAGAATATAATTTGACCGCGCTCTATCAAAAGTTTGGTGTACGAACAAGAGTGGATACGATTGCGAAAGCGAAAAGCCTTGGATTAATTCCAGAAGAAGAATTGAAGTAAAAACTATCAGGGATTCCTGGTAGTTTTTTTATTTTTCCTAATAAGTCGCGGAGCACCACAAAATTTTGCGGTGTTCTTCAATTCGTCTGCGGTGTACTTCAAAAAACTGTGCGGTGGTCCTCCAAAAGATGTGCGGTTTCTATGAGGGGATTGTTTCGTAAAATAAAGGTGTAAAGAACAGCAAGCACAATAAAAACACATATCAAATTGGAGGAAAGAAAATGAAAAGGAGTACAAAGATTACGAGTTTCGTTGTGGGTGGAGTGTTGGTTGTATCCTTAGTTTCAGGTGCCTTTTTTACACAAAAGGGATCTGCATCATACGAAGAGGAAACGGTTCAGATAGAAGACATGACAACATATTATAGTTTTTCTGGAACAGTTGATGCAAAAGCGAGACAAAACATCGTTAGTCAAAAGGAAATGCATGTGGAAGAAGTACTTGTAAAAGCAGGAGATCAAGTAAAAACGGGTGATGTGTTAGTCCTTAGTTCAGAAGGTGAGGAAATACGAGCTGAAATTGACGGAGAGGTAGCAGGCGTTTACACGAAAAATAATAGCCATGCCATGAAAGGAACAAGATTAGTTGATATTGTGGATTATAGCAATTTACATGTGAAGGTAAAAGTAGATGAATACGACCTGAAATATGTTGAGGTTGACCAAGAAGTGGATGTGACAATCAACGCTCTTGAAAAGGACATCAAGGGGAAAATATACGCCATTTCAAAAGAAGCGATTAACGAAAACGGAATATCGTATTTTACAGCGATGATCGATTTTGAAAAAGATGAAAGTATTCGAGTGGGTATGAGTGCTGAATCAAAAGTGCTAAAAGATCATGCGACAGGGATTAACACTGTATCGATGAAGGCAATCCAATTTGATAGTAAAAATAAACCTTACGTATTGATTACTTCTGAAGACGGGAAGCCAATTAAACAATATGTTGAAACGGGAATTAACGATGGTACAACAATCGAAGTTAAAAGTGGGTTAGAAGTGGACGATATTGTCATGATCCCAAAAGCTGCTCCAGTGAACAGTGCTGCTGCGATGCATGGAGGAGGCAATCAATAGTGAACGATAACATTTTGACGATGACTGGGATAACGAAGGCCTATCGTATGGGAAATGAAGAACAAATCGTTTTAAAACAAATTGATTTACAAGTAAAGAAAGGCGATTTCCTTGCAGTACTAGGTCCATCTGGTTCAGGGAAATCAACCTTAATGAATATTATCGGCTGTCTTGATTCACCTTCTAGTGGCAACTATGTACTATCGAATCAGCCAATTAACGCATTACATGATAAGGAACTAGCTGCCATAAGAAACAAAGAAATCGGATTTATCTTTCAACAGTTTCAACTACTACCAAGACTAAGTGCCCTACAAAATGTCGAACTTCCCCTAGTTTACGCTGGCATAAATGAAAAGGAACGGAAGAAAAGAGCGAAAGAAATGCTACGTAGAGTGGGACTGGAAGACAAAATACAAAATCGCCCGAATCAGCTTTCTGGTGGTCAGCAACAAAGAGTGGCAATCGCGCGGGCAATGGTCACAGAGCCTACGATTTTACTAGCCGATGAACCAACTGGAGCATTGGATCAAAAAACGGGTCAACAAATTATGGAACTTTTCCAAGAAATTAATCATGAGGGGAAAACCATTGTCATGATTACCCATGATAAAGAAATTGCCAAACACGCAAATCGAATTGTCCATATTTTAGACGGTCAATTGAGGGAGGAGCGGGCGTATGTTTAAAGAAAACCTCAAAATGTCCTGGATGAATGTTATGAACAATAAAATGCGCTCTGTTCTAACAATTTTAGGCATTGTCATTGGTGTTAGCTCAATCATTGCGTTAATTACGATTGGTAAAAGCTCGATGAATGAAATGACAAGTGAATTCGAACTATTTGGAGCAGATAAAATATCCATACAAGTGTTAGGTACACCTTTAAAACAAGGACTGGTTGAAAGTGATATTGAGCGGCTACAAGAAATTGAAAATGTAGAGGGCGTGTCGCCAACGCTTTCTGGAAATACAACCATTGTCGCTTCTGGTGCAGAAAAAACAAACGTGTTAGTACAAGGTAAAAATGATATCTATTTTCTCAAATCAAAAAACCTCGTAGAAACAGGAAGAGGAATTAATCAGTTGGATATCGAGAGTGAAAATAAAGTGAGTCTAATTGGTTCGTCAATTGCCGAAGAGATGTTTTTTGGAGAAGACCCCATTGGTCAAGAGATGATCATTGGGGGCGTTTCATACCGGATTATCGGAACGTTAAAAGAATCCAACAGCTTCTCCGGATCTTCTACAAATGATTCCGTCATAATCCCCTATACAACGTCTATGAGCTTACTTGGAACTGGATATGTATCGAGTGTCGATGTTTATATGAAAAACGCTGTGAATTCAGTGAAGGTAACGGAAGATATAGAAGCGGCATTATCCGAAGCATTTAATGACAAAAAAGAAGCGTTTACAGTGATGAATATGCAGGATATGCTTTCTTCCATTAATAAAATTACAAACATGTTGTCCTTTATGCTTGGCGGGATTGGCTCCATTGCTCTATTAGTCGGTGGTATTGGAATTATGAATATGATGCTAGTATCAGTGACAGAAAGAACAACGGAAATTGGTCTAAGAAAAGCGCTCGGTGCAGAACCAAAACGTATTCAACAACAGTTTTTACTAGAAGCAGTATTCCTATCACTAATAGGGGGGATAATCGGTTTCTTTGGTGGCGTCTTAGTTGCCTATGTAGTGTGTTTGATGATGGGTACGAGTTTAATTCTTACAGCTTCAACGATTTTTTTAGCACTCGGATTCTCAGCAGGCATCGGAATTATCTTTGGGATTGCCCCTGCAAGAAAGGCATCGAAGCTCCATCCAATTGATGCGTTAAGAAGTGTATAGATAAATTTAATAGTTGTTGTGATGTTGAAAATTTGGAGATATGGATTGAATCCGTGAGAAAATCAACAAAAGGCATTCAGAATGAGGTCATTCTGAATGCCTTTTAAGGTTGTATTAGATTCTCGTCCAAAATGTCCTGAAAAGTGTCTTTCATCTTTTGTAAGAATAATAGTCTGAAATTTTAGAAATCTATAATAGTAAATGGTAATATGAATAAGATGGTCGTCTCATATAGGGACTGGCAAGATAATATACATTGTTATCATGTGACTTATACAGAGGGATCTATACGCATTCAACTTCATGGGTACAGAATGATAATAAAAAAGAAGGTGTCTAAATGAAAAATGAGCGTCAAAGCCGGGGATTATTTTTGTCATCAGTGGCAACAGGAGCGATGTTAAATCCTCTTAATTCCTCCATGATTGCACTGGCCATTCCTAATATTCAAAGGGATTTTGGTCTCTCTTATTTGACGATTTCTTGGTTAATTACGTCATTTTATTTAGCGAGTGCTGTGACGCAACCGATCGCTGGAAAACTCGGTGATTTGATTGGTCGAAGGAAACTGTTTTTAGGGGGACTCATTTTAGTCGCGATCTCTGCTATGGGCGCTCCTTTTGCTCCATTTTTTGCACTTTTAATTATCATGCGGCTATTCCAAGCAGTCGGCAGCGGAGCTATTTATCCCGCGGGAATTGGCATGATTCGTGACCATATTCATGAACGACAGGGAGCTGCACTTGGATTCATTTCTTTAACGATGTCCGCCATGGCCGCGCTGGGACCTACAATCGGAGGTTTTCTGATCGATTGGGGAGATTGGCCAGCCACTTTTTTAGTCAATATACCCGTTCTGTTGTTATGCTTTTTACTCGGGTGGTTTGTATTGCCAAAGGATGAAGCCAGAGAGAAATTGACTCTCCAACAATTGATTCAAAAAATGGATTTATCAGGTATCTTGTTGTTTTCCGTTGGGGTTGTTGGTCTCCTTTTATTTTTATTATCCCTTAAAGCAACGGTGAATTATGTGGCAGGGATTATAGGCGTAATCTCCTTAGTATTATTTATTTGGCATGAACTGAAAACAAACATCCCATTTATTGATATTCGATTATTTCGTTCCAATCGGAAATTATCTTTAGTCTTTTTACAATACATTGTTCTGAATTTTATTTACTATAGCTTATTTTTTGGCTTGCCGAGTTATTTTCAAGATGGGCTGCATTTAAGTGTAGCGTATAGTGGTTTGTTAATGCTTTTAGTAACAGGAATGGGCATTATTACAGCACCGTTAGTCGGTCGTTGGATTGATAAATCAGGTGTGAATATACCTATTTTGACAGGGAATATGTTAATTGTTCTTGGTGCTGTATTACTTTGGATATTCTTTGATCATGTACCGGTGATCGTCATGTTGTTAATCGTTTCCCTTATTGCAGCTGGGTGTAGTTTTGGAAATGTGACATTGCAAGTTGCCATGCTTGAAGCAAGTCCAGCTAACATTGTTGGCGTATCAACTGGATTGTATCAAACGTGTCGGCACTTTGGTTCTATTCTTTCTGCCGTTGCACTTGGGTTAATATTTGGCGCCCAATTTAATCCAGAGCATTTCACAACATTAATTATTGTATTCATTGTGGCAGGTGTCGTTGTTGTCCTACTAGGGATGAGCTATTCGAGAATTAAACCTGAATCGGCAAAAGCTTAATTCAGTCCAATTAAAGTAAAACGTTTTCATTTTAAAGAGTCTTCAGTATAATAATGGAAACTAATAATCTTCTAAGAAAAGCATAAGTTAATACATTTTTTCATCGCATTCGTATTTACATTTATTTTCTTCATTATCAAATAAGAAATAAAGGAGCAATGTATGAAAAGTATTAAACTAAATGACTTATTAACGATTCGTCAAGAAAATGAATTATGGTTTGCCAACAACGAACGTTCAGTTTTTGTATCAACGAGAGCTTTCGGAGCGATGCAACGGGATTTAATCGAAAATATGGGGATTAATCGATTAAAGGCTTTTTTCTTTAAGTATGGTTTTCAATTGGGTTTGGAAGATGCCGAAGATGTCGTAGAAAACAATCAGTCGTTGAGCTTAATGGAACAGATTGAACTTGGTCCGATTATTCATGCCTTAAAAGGGTATACGAAATCCCGTATAACTGAAAAGGAACTTAAAGTAGAAGGAAACAAAGTGACATCCTTTTATCTCAAAGGTGTTTGGGAAAATTCCTATGAAGCCGAACAACATCTTAAAAATTTTGGAAATCGGCAAGGACCAGTTTGTTATACGTTAACGGGCTATGCAACAGGTTATATAAAGGCTATCCTTGGGGAAGACGTCTTCTTTAAAGAATTGCAATGCCAAGGAGATGGTGCCCCCTGTTGTGTTTGGGAAGGACGTTTATTATCAGAATGGAAACAAGAAGCCGCGGAATTCTTTTCTTATAGTAAGGAGCTACCGATTTTAAAGGAACTAGAACAAACAAATGAAAAGCTCATCATGGAAAGAAATAATTTAGCATTTGTATCGAAAACGTATAATGACTTGACCAATGAGTTAATCAAGGGGAATAATATCGATTCAATTCTACACATTTTATATAAACAAAATCAGTTACCGATCGTGATCGAGGATAGTCGGCAACATGTTATTGCTTATAAAGGAATCACTCCCCAAGAATTCATATCCATAGGAAGTGAATTATCAGAGTTTTCAGTCGGAAGGGGTTGCCATACAAAAGTTAAGATATTTACCTTTAAAAATGGAATTAGTCTGAAAACGCCTATTTATCTTCTAGGTCAAATTGTTGGACATTGTTATTTCATTTATGACAAAGAAAGAATCCCTAATTATGAAATTGACTCTATGATTCTCGACCGCTTAGCATCCATTTGCTCACTGCTATTTTTAAAAGAAAAAACGGAGATAGAATCAATGGAACAGGTGAAGGGGCATTTCCTTGAAGAAATCATTAGTGGGAAATATACAAAACAAGAGATTACGAGGAAAGCAGATTTTATTCAATTAGATCTTTCGGATGCCTTTTATGTGGTGACGTTAAACTACAAATTTTTAAATGCAAATGCCGAAAAGGAATTCACTCTCTATAAAAAAACGTTTGAAATGGTCTCCACGTATTTTCGTGAAGAAAAAAACCTCAATATATTAATTGGCCAACAACCTGAAAGTTTAATTCTCCTCATTACTGAAAAACAAGTACATCAACAACACATCGAAAAAGTAATTAAGACCTTAATTGCCTATTTAAAAAAGCACATTAAAAATGCATTATTTTTAGCAGGGATCAGCTCGAAAAATAGCAATATAGTAGAAGCGAGGGGGGCATTGGACGAAGTACGTTCAGCAGTACGACTTTCTTCAAGGGATCAACCAATCACCCTTTTTAGTGATTTAGGTGTGCTCGGGATTTTAATCAATAACGAAAATGAACAAGCTATTAAAAAAATCATTCGAGAGCAACTTGGCGTATTGTATGAAAATATCGATGACAATAAGCTCGATTTACTTGAAACGTTATACCATTTTCTTGAACAAGGTGGAAATTTAGATCAAACAGCGGACCATTTAGCACTATCAAAAAGCGGACTTCGTTATCGCCTAAACAAAATTACAACTATTCTTGATTGTGATTTACGCAATCCACAGAAGCAATTTCAGCTCATGATGGCACTAAAAGCATTTAAGATTGTAGAACATGATCGAATTAAACAGCTTCAAATAGAATAACTAGTCTTGCCATATAGAAGCTTTTCATTTATTAGACTACCTAATTGGGTTCATCCAGTAGGTAGTCTTTTTTATGTGAAACTGACATACGATGGCAGTTTTTAGAAATAAATCTAGCACCTTATGTCATTGTTTAGAATTTTCAGATAAATTACTATAAATATAGTGATTGACGTAATAATCACCTTAACGTAGTAACTATCATTTGAATGGAGTTGAGGGAATGTACACAGGTAAAGAATATTTGGAAAGCTTGAATGACGGAAGGGTAGTTTATTTAAACGGGGAACGGATTAAGGATGTGACAACTCATCCGGCGTACCGAAATGCTGCTCGTTCATATGCAAGAATGTACGATGCTCTACATGATCCAGCGACACGTGATATTTTAACGACAACTACTGAATTTGGTGATCGAACACATAAATTTTTCAAAACGCCTACCAGTGCGCAAGATTTACTAGGGGCACGAGATGCGATTGCACAGTGGGCAAAGTTAAGTTATGGGTTCATGGGAAGAACACCGGATTACAAAGCGTCTTTCACTGGGAGTTTAAATGCGTTTAGTCATTTTTACGAAGGATTTGAAGACAACGCAAAAGCCTGGTACAAAAAAGCAACAAAAGAATTACCATTCATTAATCATACCATTATTAATCCGCAAGTGGATCGTTCAAAACCTTTACATGAGAATAAGGATGTTTTTGTACGTGCAGTTGCCGAGCGTGATGACGGCATTATTGTAAGCGGTGCCAAAATGGTTGGTACAGCTTCAGCATTAACTCATTATAACTTTGTTGCCAACTATGGACCGAAAGATTTGGGTGGGGGCGATGATAGTCATGCACTAATCTTCTTCGTACCAATGAATGCTGAAGGGGTTAGTATGATTAGCCGCCAATCCTATGAGTTAAATGCTCATCAAAACGGAACACCATTTGATTATCCATTATCCAGTCGTTTTGATGAAAATGATGCGGTGATTGTGCTCGATAATGTATTCATCCCTTGGGAAAATGTGTTGGCTTACCGAAATGTTGAAGTGTCAAATAATTTTGTAGCAGGAAGCGGCTTCGTACCACGTTTCACGTTCCATGGATGTACACGTCTTGCAGTGAAATTAGATTTCATGACAGGACTGTTATTAAAAGCAACAGAAGGCGCGGGAACGAAAAACTTCCGTGGCGTTCAATCAAAAATTGGCGAAGTGGTTGCTTTACGAAATATGTTCTGGGGGCTTTCGACTGCAATGGCAACAGACCCTGAACCAGGACCAAATGGCTTGGTGATTCCAAACTCATATTCTAGTGCTGCTTACCGTGCTTTGGCGCCTGGAGCATGGGTGAAAGTGAAGAATATCTTTGAACAAGTTGTAGCAGGTGGATTGATTCAACTACCTTCTAGTTCAAAGGATTTCCTCAATGAAGATTTAAAACCTTACCTAGATACGTATTACCGCGGTACTGGAATTGGTGCGGAAGAACGTGTGAAGTTATTGAAAATGGTTTGGGATACAATCGGTACTGAATTTGGTGGGCGCCATGAATTATATGAAGTGAACTATGCTGGAAACCATGAAAACATCAATATGGAAGCATTATTCCACTTCGAAGCAACGGGTGCAGCCCAGCAACAAATAAAATTTGTTGACTCTGCATTAAACGATTATGACCTTCATGGTTGGACAAATAGCACTTGGGCAGAGGTATCGGGATCAAAATCTGTTATTAAATCTTAAATCATTATAGGAGGGGATACCATGGACGATCGACAATTTCGCCAAGCTATGGGGAACTTCGCTACGGGTGTCACGGTTATCACGACGGAAATTGAGGGAGAACAACACGGCATGACAGCAAATGCCTTTATGTCGGTTTCCCTTGAACCGAAGCTTGTGGTGATTTCCATAGGGGAAAAAGCTCAGATGCTTGGAAAAATTAAAGAGAGTAAAAAGTTTGCTATTAACGTTTTATCGGATGTCCAACAAGAATATTCGATGTTATTTGCTGGTCAAATAAAAGAACCGCGAACAGTTAACTTTGATTCTCTTGCAGGACTTCCTGTATTAACAGGGGCCATCGCTCAAGTAGCTTGCGAAGTTGTAAGTGAACATGTCGAAGGGGACCATACTTTATTTATTGGGAAGGTACTCGATTTTAAGGTTGAAGAGGGAGACCCACTTTTGTTCTTTAAAGGGAAATACCGCTCTTTATTACCTGAAATGAGTTTTATAAACAAATAATAAATCAAATGGGGGAATTGATATGACATTAAACCAAGAACAAATTTTTGATGTAGCGCAATTAGCACACGTGGAGCTTTTATCTCCAAAGCTTGAACAATCTGTTGAGTTTTTCACGAAATTTTTAGGGATGGAAGTAACAGCTCGCTCTGAAAAATCCGTTTACCTTCGTGCGTATGAAGACTTCTATCATAATACATTAATTATCACAGAATCAGATCAAGCTGGTGTTGGTCATGTTGCTTGGCGTGCTACTTCTCCACAAGCACTTGAACGTCGAGTAAATGAAATTGAAAAAACAGGATTAGGTATTGGTTGGATTGAAGGGGATATCGGACATGGGAAGGCGTATCGATTTACAAACCCTGATGGCCATTTAATGGAGATTCTATGGGAAGTTGACTACTATGACGTGGAAGAAAGTCAAAGATCCAAATTATTAAATCGACCATCTAAACGTCCAGCTAATGGTGTGCCAGTTCGACGCTTAGATCATATTAACCTGATGACATCCAATCCAAAAGCGGATACAGACTTTATGATTGATACGTTAGGTTTCCGTTTGAGAGAGCAAATTCAAGATAATGGCCATGTGTTAGGAAGCTGGATTAGTGTTTCGAACCTTGTACACGAAATTGCTTATATGCAAGAACCAAATGCAGCAAAAGGGAAACTACATCACCTTTGCTACTGGTATGGCGTTCCACAAAACCTTTATGATGTGGCAGATTTACTGAAAGACCATGATGTGAAAATTGAAGTGCCGCCAAATAAGCACGGAATTAGCCAAGCATTTTGTATGTATGTGCATGAGCCAGGTGGTAACCGTATCGAATTGTTTGGTGATACAGGTTATATCATTACGGACCCAGCATGGAAACCAGTAATTTGGGATATGAAGGATGTTCCAGGAAACGGTGATACATGGATTGGAACGGATTTCCCAGAATCTTGGTGGACACAAGGAACGCCACTAACATCCAATGAGGCGGTTAAAGAAGAAGTTTTATAAACCTAATTACTTGAGTACTAGAATAGTGGGGTGAAGTTTTGCCAAAAGTAAAAGTAGCCATACTAGGGTCTGGAAATATCGGGACAGACCTAATGTATAAAATATTAAAGAATGATGGGAATATGGAGTTAGCCTTAGTCGCAGGGATTGATCCGAAATCGGAGGGGCTAGCCAGAGCAAGGGAAAAGGGCATTGCGACAAGTCATTGTGGAATCGATGAGATTTTAGAAGACTCGGAGATTAAGATTGTATTTGATGCAACAAGCGCGAAAGCCCATCAATTAAATGCGCCAAAATTAAAAGAACACGGGAAATTTGCCGTAGATATGACTCCCGCAGCTGTTGGGCCCTTTGTGGTTCCAACAGTCAATCTACACGAACATCTGGAAGAAACGAATGTCAATTTGATTTCTTGTGGTGGTCAGGCAACAACGCCCCTTGTTCATGCGGTCAATCGCGTAGTGCCTGTTTATTATGCAGAAGTCATCGCGACTGCCGCAAGTTTATCGATTGGACCAGGAACAAGGCAAAATGTGGATGAGTTTGTTCGCACAACAGCTAGTGCAGTGCAACAAATTGGTGGAGCGAAAATAGCAAGAGCAATTCCTGTTTTCAATCCAGCACAACCACCAATTAATATGACAAATTCTGTTTATGCTGTGATTAAAGAGGAATTTGATGAAAGCGCGGTCATTGAATCCGTTGAATCCATTGCAAATGAAATCTCGAAGTATGTTCCTGGCTACCGTTTAAAAGGAACGCCAATTGTAGATTATCGTGAAACTCCTTGGGGTCGCTTACCAACTGTTGTCATTATGAATGAAGTCGTTGGAGCGGGAGACTTTTTCCCTACGTATGCTGGAAACTTGGATATTATGACGGCATCAGCTTACCAAGTGGGGGATGTCTATGCAGCACATTTACTTAGTGTGAAGGAGGGGGCACGATGAACATACCGAGATTGACTGATACAACATTAAGAGACGGTGACCATGCCATTAGCCATAGCTATACACCACAACAAGTACAAGCTATCGTAAAGGATTTAGATGAAGCCGGTGTACCTGTTATTGAAGTAAGTCATGGATCGGGTTTAAATGGTTCAACCATTCAGCAAGGGTTTTCCAAGCATTCAGAATTAGAATTAATAAAAGTGGCGGTGCAAACCGCCAAAAATGCGAAAATCGCTTCTTTATTCGTTCCAGGTATAGGGACGAGTGAAGAGTTAAAACAAGCAGCAGAAATAGGCATTTCTATTATACGTATTGCAGTTCATTGTACAGAAGCCGACGTGACGGAGCAGTATTTCCGCTTAGCAAAAGAGTTGGGGCTTGAAACGGTTGGCTTCCTTATGATGTCACACACTCAGCCTGCAAGTGTACTTGTAGAGCAAGCAAAGTTAATGGAATCCTATGGTGCCGATTGTGTTTATGTTGTTGACTCTGCAGGTGCCCTCGTTCAAAGTGGTGTTCGAGAAAGAGTGTCTGCTTTAAAAGAAGCATTGTCCATTGAAGTAGGATTCCATGCGCACAATAACCTTGGCCTAGCAATCGGAAATACATTGACGGCGCTTGAATGTGGGGCTGATCAAATTGATGGAACATTGAGAGGACTTGGAGCAGGCGCAGGAAATGCACAAACAGAAGTGCTTGTTGCGGTCTTGAACAAAATGAAGATTGAAACGGGCATCAATCTAGCTATTTTAATGGATGCAGCAGAAGAAAAGGTAGCACCACTTATGCAGTCTCCGATTGTTATCGATCGTGACAACCTATCAAGTGGCTATGCGGGAGTTTATAATAGCTTCCTTTTACATGTGAAACACGCTGCAGAAAAGTTTGGTGTTGGTGTAGCAGAAATCATGGAGGAACTAGGGAAAAGGCAAACCATCGCCGGTCAAGAGGATTGGATTATCGATGTGGCCGTAGAACTAGCGAGCAAAAAAGGGATTAAAGTTTAGTGCAAAGGTAAGGAGGAAACAGTTATGTCGGTTATTCAAGAAGCTGCCATACGCCTATTAGAAGCAGAGGAAACAAAACAGGTGATTGAGCCGTTAACTGTTTCCTATCCAGGGATTACAGTTGATGAAGCTTATCATACACAATTAGAGATCATCCGTCAAAAAGTTGAAAATGGCGGAGTGATCGTTGGGAAAAAAATTGGCGCAACAAGCAAAGCAATCCAAAATATGTTTGGTGTCAACCAGCCTGACTACGGTCATCTACTAGCAGATATGATGTTTGTTGAAGGGGAAGAAATATCTCTCCAAAACTACATTCAACCAAAAGTAGAATTTGAGATTGCTTTTATTTTAAAAAAGGATTTAAAAGGTCCGAATGTTTCGATTCTAGATGTCATTGATGCGACGGATTACATTGTTCCGGCAATTGAAGTGATTGATAGTCGAATTGAAGATTGGAAAATTAAATTTGAAGATACCGTAGCAGACAACGGATCATCCGCTAGTGCAATTATCGGTGGAAAACCAACAAAACTAGAGGGAATCGATCTTACTCGGATTGGCATGGTAGCTTACCAAAACGGTGAAATGATTGACACAGGCGCAGGGGCAGCTGTTCTTGGAAATCCACTTCGAGCTGTGGCATGGTTAGCGAATTCATTAAGTAAATACGACGTCTCGCTAAATGCAGGAGAAATTATTCTTTCAGGTGCATTAACACGTGCAGTAGAAGTGAAGAAAAACGATACGTTCACGGCGGAGTTTGCCCATATTGGTTCAGTTACAGCTTCGTTTAAATAGAGTGAATCCTCTTACGTAATGGGAGGATATGAAAGGAAACTAGGTGATCACATGATTCAAACAAATACAATTGATCAAATTGCGTTTGAGCTGTTTCAAGCTGAAAAACAGAAAAAAGCAGTTGGTAAGTTTGTTGATCAGTATCCTGAACTAGACGAAGCATTCGCTTACGAAGTGCAGGAACGATTAATTGACATGAAGTGTAAAGAAGAAAACACAAAAAGAATCGGTCGAAAACTGGGACTAACAAGTAAAGCAAAACAAGAGATGATGGGTGTTCATGAGCCATCATACGGCGTTTTGCTTGAAAGTATGCAGCTGTTTGAGGGGGACAAAATTTCCCTTACCCCTTTCATCCATCCAAAATTGGAGCCAGAAATCGCCTTTATTTTTGACAAAGAATTAAAGGGACCACATGTGACAGTAGCAGATGTACTTAATGCAACGAAATTTATTGCACCTGCCGTTGAACTGATTGATAGCAGGTTCCATGGCTTCAGTTTTACATTACAAGATGCAGTGGCAGATAATTCTTCCTCCTCCCGTTTTATTATTGGTGAAAAGTTTTATTCACCAAAGGATTTTGATTTGAAATTAATGGGGATGGTATTTAAACAAAATGGCGAAGTAGTTGCGACAGGTGCGGGTGCAGCGGTGATGGGTCATCCAGCGAGAGCGATCGCATGGTTAGCCAACCGATTATATAAGGTAGGACAAAGTATTCAACCGGGCGAAATCGTGCTAAGTGGTTCTTTATCGGCAGCCATCAAAATAGAACCAGGTGACCATTTCTCAGCTGAATTTGACGGTATTGGGTCAGTTGAGGCGAGATTTACCGAATAAATTGAATGGGGGAGGAGGAGAGGTAAATGCCATTCATTCAGATTAATATTCTTAAAGGAAGATCACCAGAAAAGAAAGAACGATTAATACGTGAAGTTACGGATGTCGTTTCGAACGTCTTAGAAGCTCCCGTCCAAAATGTGCGCATTATGATCAATGAATTAGAGCCAGAGCATTGGGGGATTGCAGGAGAATCAGTTAAAAAGAGAAATGAGGTTACAAAATGACAAATGTACAAACGAAAGTAAGAGAAGTCGGTCTATATATAAACGGAGAATATAGAAAAGCAATGGATGGCGCAACATTTGATGTCAAAAATCCTGCTACACAGGAAGTAATCGCGAAAGTTAGTGAAGCGACAATTGAGGATGTCGATCGTGCGTGTCGTGTGGCACGAGAGGCTTTTGAAAATGGTCCGTGGAGAACGATGACAGTAGCAGAGCGATGTGCAAAACTTCGCCGCATGGCTGAAATCATACTTGAACGGAAAGAGGAAATCGCGGGGTTAGATGCAATTGATGTGGGGAAACCTTTTCATTCAGCAGTCCAACATGAAGTGCCTCGTGCTGCAAATAACATCAAATTTTTTGCCGATTTTATGGAGAATCAAGGCGGCGAAGTGTATCCAATGGAAGAAGCGTATTTAAACTATACACGATACGAACCTGTTGGAGTAGCTGCCCTAATTACCCCGTGGAATGTTCCGTTTATGTTGACGACTTGGAAGCTTGGTCCATGTCTGGCTGCGGGGAACACAGCGATTATTAAACCAGCTGAAATGACGCCGCTTTCCGTTTCACTTCTTGGCGAGATTGCGAAAGAAGCAGGAATCCCAGATGGTGTAGTCAATGTCGTTCATGGTCAAGGAGCAGTCGTTGGAACAGCTTTAACAACGCATCCACAAGTAGATCTTGTTTCATTCACCGGTTCTACAGCGACGGGGAAACGAATTATGAAAAACGGGGCAGATTCTTTGAAGAAATTCTCCTTTGAATTAGGTGGAAAAGCAGCCAACATCGTGTTCGAAGATGCCAATCTGGATAAAGCGATTCCTGTTTCGATTCAAGCAGCGTTCATGAATTCCGGGCAAGTATGTCTGGCGGGATCAAGAATCTTAGTGCAACGTACCATTTTAGATGAATTTTTAGAACGATTTAAGAAAGCCGCAATGGAGCTAAAAGTGGGCGATCCACAAGATGCAGAAACAAAAATGGGTCCTCTTGTAAGTGAGGAGCATTATAAAAAGGTGACAAGTTATCTTGAAATTGCCAAAGAAGAAAATGCTACATTAATATGCGGTGGAAAACGCCCTGAACTACCAGAGTATTTGCAAAATGGCTATTACCTAGAGCCAACCGTATATGTTCAAGAAAATCCAAAAACGCGTCTTTGCCAAGAAGAGATTTTCGGTCCACTTGTGACTATCATTCCATTTGATACCGAAGAAGAAGCCCTTCGCATTGCCAATGATACAGAGTATGGATTAAACGGTGTCGTATGGACAGAAAACCTGCAACGGGCCCATCGAATTTCGCACGCGGTGAGAGCCGGTACCATTTGGGTCAATTGCTGGTTCGTTCGTGACCTTCGTGCGCCATTTGGGGGCTTTAAAAAGAGTGGCGTCGGACGTGAAGGTGGCCATCACAGTATGGAATTTTTCACAGAAGCGAAAAACATTTGTATTGCTTTAAACTAAATCGATTGAAAACACCCGCAAAGGTTTTTAGATGCGGGTGTTTTTCGTATGAAGATAAAAATACAAGTAGTACCTTTACGACTGAAAGATATGTAAAATTTTCCTATATTAGGGTACAATTATAACGAAAATTGAAATTTGGCTATTGTTTGAAATTAAAGTGGAAACCATGAAGGGGAGGGGATCAGATGCCAACCTACAATAAGCTCGTCCGCGATCAAATCATCGACATCATTGAAAAAGACGGTTTACATTGCAACTACCGCATTCTCAATGAACAGGAGCATTTACAGGAAATCAAGAAAAAGCTCTATGAGGAAGTAAAAGAATATGAACAAACCTCCAATGAAACAGATGCCCTGGAAGAACTTGCGGATCTATTGGAATTGATCCATGCAGCCCTATCTGTACATAACAAAAGCTTTGACGACCTAGAAACCGTGAGACGAAAGAAATTAGAACAGCGCGGCGGATTTCAAAAACGCCTATTCTTAATCGATGTGGAAGATGAGTAGATGGAAAAGAAACAGTATTGGAAGTTAACGAGTGGTGAAATGAAGGACAATTATCTAACAGACGCAGATATTTGGAAATCCATTCACTACTTTTTTTATCACTCGAAAAATTCAACAACCTACAAATTTGGTTTCTTTAAAGCATTGCTTGAAAATCTATCAGAAACCAATGAAGACATGGAAATTTCCTTTGAGGATCTGTTTAAGTCATTCACAAAAATTTATTGGAATCTTGTCGTACATCATCAATTATGGCAAGCCAACACCCAAACGAAAAAATCAAAAGTGCAATCAGTCATTGAAGATTTTCAAAATAAATACAGTATCCCGACTGAATGGAATTTCGACAAAATCGCACTACCGCAACAGTCTCAGTTAATCAAACACGTGAAAACAAACGGAAAACGGAACGTAATCGGAGCAACCTATGGCGATTTTAATGAAGAAATCTACACCTTTGATTTGAAAAATGAATCCATTAAATTAAATTCAGTCTATTACGAGTTTCTCCAAAAATATAAGCGAATTCTAACTGATGTAAATAACTATCAACTATCATTATTTTTAGAGAAATTTTATGAAGCAGAAAAACTAAACAAACTATTATCGAAGGTGGAGTTTGTCACACAACGCCAATCCTTAAAAGAATTCGAACTGTTACTGAAAAATGCCGGATTCGACACGTGCTTCTACTGCAAAAAATCCGTGAAAAAAGGAAGCCAAGTCGATCACTTTATTCCATGGAGCTACATCCAAAACGATCATCTATGGAATTTTGTACTAGCCTGCCCGTCTTGTAATGCGAAGAAAAGTAATAAACTTGCTTCAGAAAATTATATGAACAAATTAATTGAGCGAAACGAATTGCTTGTCCACGAGACGTCTTACAAAGGCTATTTCACGCATTACTCGGAAGATATGTTGAGGAGTTATTATCATTACTCGCAGGAGAATGGGTTTAGGAAGGTTTGATGCCTAAATTGAAATATTATATGGCGTCAAATAAATACATATAAGCCCTCAATAACTTATTTTTTATAATATAAGATTGTTGTCATAGATTAAATGAATTAGGGGTGTTTTAAATGAAGTTTATAAAGGATAGATATAAAATATTAAAAAAGTTAAACGGTGGCAGTATGTCTAATGTTTATTTATGTATAGATTTTGATAAAGATCAAGAAATAGTAGTTATAAAAACTTTTGAATGGAACGACCAAACATCTAGTGAACTATATAAAGCTTTATTTAATAGAGAGTTAGAGAACTTAGAAAAACTTCAAAATAAACGCATAGTTAGTCTTTTAGAAAAAGGCATGGACTTAGAAAATAAACTAAACTTTATTGTTTTAGAATACTTTAAAGGTGAGTCACTAAATGAAGTTATTTACAAAGGAGTGTTTAGTGAAAAACAAAAGATAAAAATTATTTTAGATATTCTAGAGGGGCTAGATTACGCTCATTCTAAAGGTGTGATTCACAGAGATCTGAAGCCTTCAAATATATTAATAGATGAATCAAATCAAATAAAAATAATTGATTTCGGAATTAGTAAATTAAAGGACAGTATGTATAAGGATTTTACAGTAAAAAATTATTTAACACCTAAATATGCATCACCGGAACAAAAGCTTTTAAAAAATTTAGATTTCAGAAGTGATATATATTCAGTGGGGATAGTAATTGCTGAAATTCTGTTAGAAAGAGAATTTGAATTTGAAGAAAACATTATTGAAGTTGTAAAGAACAGTGAATTAGAGGAACACTTTAAAAATTTACTCTTAAACATGATTGCTAAAGAAGTAAAAAATAGAATTAGTACAGTAAGTGAATTGAGAAGTAGATTTCAAGAATTTAATAAAAAAGAAAATAAACTATATGGCATAGGATTTGCAGACTCTGTACTCAAAAGGCTTTGTCAATTTGGATATTTAGAAAATGAAAGTCGTAGTGAGGCTAGCAAACTAATAGCTAATGATTTAAGTAAAGCATTAATTTATATGGACAATGATAACAATTTAAGAAGTGATCAAAATACTTATAAGATATATGGTAAGCAATATGAATATAAGTGTGTTGTTGATAAAAGAACAGATACTACATTCACAATTATAAGTATACATTTTCCTAATAAATCTCAGCATAATAGTAATAAAGAGTGGGCCATTACCCATGAGGGAGAATTTGAAGTTTGTATTAGTGTAACCAAAGATAATGATTTTGATAATATCCATGATTTAATTTCTAATTTTGAACTTGAATATAGAGCTAAAAAATTAAAAAACGATCAAGAAATTAGTGAAAAGAATAGTATTCAGAGATGGGAAAAAGTTCTTCATATTTTAGAAGAAGATATCGAAGTGAATAAATCTACATTACAGTACCGTCATTTTGAAGTAGATTCTTTAGGTGAAAAAATCATTATAGAGTTGAAAAATGAGATTTCAGAAAAAGTATTTGATGACGAACAGTTACTGTGTATGACTTCTGCATATAATATTAATAGAACTAAGCTAGCAGGCTATTGTATTGATTCAGATGGAAACAAACTTATTGTTCAATTAAGTAAGGATGCGAGCCCAGATGACTTTGCTAAGTCAGGAGAAATTTCTATTGATAGAAGAATGATAGAAACTGCTCTTAGTAGGCAGAAAAAAGCATTGAAATCTATTCAATATAGGGAGTTAAGTAACCCTAGAATCGCAGATATCTTATTAAATCCTGAACAAGCAATGTATTCAGATTTGTTTATTGATTTAGAGTATGCTAGTGAAATGGATGAATCTAAACAAAAAGCGGTTGAAAAAGCGATGCAAGCAAAAGATATGTTTATTTTACAGGGACCTCCTGGTACTGGAAAAACCACTTTTATAAGTGAACTTGTAAATCAGATTTATAAAGAAAATCCAGATAGTAAAGTTTTAATTTCTTCACAATCTAATGTAGCAGTTGATCATGCTTTAAATAAAATTAAAGATATGCTTCCGAAGCTATCTCTTTTACGCATAGGTAGAAAAGATAAATTATCTTTAGGCGCTGAAAAATATATGATTGAGGAGCAGCTATCGGAATTAATAGAAAGTATAAGAAAAAATAGCTTAGAGTATATAGAAAACTTAAAAAATCAGATTAACATGGATGAAACATTAATCAATAAGTACGAGAAAATTCTTGAAATAGATCGTTTAAAAGGGAATTTAGAAATTATAGATACAAAAATTTTAGATACGCAGACTAGGCTCGATATTATTATCGAAAGTTATGAAGAACTGAAAAATTTGAATTATGAATTGGAAAAAATAACTCATTCATTAAATAAAGAAACGGAACAAACTGATGATCTTGAATTAAATGATATTAGTAAAGTATTTAAAGAGAAATTTATTAGTTTTGGTAATCAATTTTTAATTAAGTTGGATAAAGCTAAGAATCTTTCTGCAGATAAAGTCGAACTTGAAAATACCCTAATTGAATCAATGTATAAATCAGATGAAGTTCAACATCAACTAAACGAAACTTATTCATATTTAGAAATTGAGGATGTAGAGCAGTTTTATCATCTGAAAAAAGAAGTCAATATAACTATGCAAGGAAATCAGGAAGAGCTTGAGTTTATTTCTAAAATTGAAGGTATTCAAAATGAATGGTTTTCACGTATAGGGACGGATGATAAATTATTAGATGTTTTAATAAAGAAAACAAATATTATAGGGGCTACTTGCTTAGGTATTTCAAGTTTATCTTATAATAGCGAAGTTGTTTTTGATTGGGTAATTATAGATGAGGCAGGGAGAGCTACTGCTCCAGAGTTATTAGTGCCAATAACACTTGGTAAAAAAATTGTTTTAGTTGGTGATCATAAGCAATTACCACCTATTTTAGATAAAAATATACAGAATTTAGATTTACAACAAGCTAACATTAAATTAAAGGATTTAGAAAAAAGTTTGTTTGAAGAATTAATGCTCAATATTAATAGTAACTGTGTTGGTCGACTAGAGCAGCAGTATAGAATGCATCCAGCTATAGGTAATTTAGTCAGCAAAGTTTTCTATGAAGGAATGTTGGAATCTAAAACAACTGTAACTCAAAGAGATCATGGTATTCAAAAATGGGATGGGAAAGGAGTAGTTTGGCTTACGACTTCTAATAGCCCAAAAAGGCATGAACAAATTATAAAGAGTAATTCACATCAGACTTATCAAAATGAATTTGAAGTTAACATAATTTTCAATAAACTTTTAGAGATGGAAGTAGAATATGCTTCGAAAAAATTTAAGAAAGATGTTGGAGTTATTGCAGGTTACCAAGCTCAAAAATCACTGTTTAGAAAAGAATTCGAGACTAAATATAAAGATAAATTTACATTTTTAAATGTAGAAATTAATACTGTTGATGCTTTCCAAGGAAGAGAAACAGATATTATTTTCTATAGTATTGTCAGAAGTAATGATAAAGGTAAAATTGGATTTTTAAGTGATGCAAGGCGTTTGAATGTAGCCTTATCGAGAGCGAAAGAATTATTGGTTATTGTTGGTGATCACATGTCGGTGACTAAAGAATCTACTACTTTTGATAATTTAGAAAACCCTTTTTTAAAAGTATATGAATATATTAATTTCAATGAGAGTATTTGTACTTTAGAGGAGGTACTATAAATGATTGAAAAATTAGCTGAAAAGTATAAAGATTCGGTTCCTGACGGAAAATTAGTTAAATATGTATATGCAGCTTTTCCAGTATATAAAGTTCACTTAAATATAACGTTATTAAAAAAGAAGGAAATAGGGATAGTTGAAGAATTTGTATTAAAACTTTTGGATATTAACATTGATGAAATAGAGAAAATGTCAAATATTTTAGGCATAGAAACAAGGTTAATAACTGATTCAATAGCACTTCTTTTCAAAGACGATTTAGTGGTACTTTTAAATGAAAGACCTAAAATAACGGATAAAGGAAAAGAGGTCCTACGTAATTCAAAATTAATTGTACCTGAACAAGTAAGTTTTCATTTTTTAATAGATGGATTTACAGGAAAGGCATTGCCCCATAAAGCTTCTTTTTCAGCAAAAGAGGTAAGAAAAAAAGATTTTCATGTCTTATTACCAGACAAAGAAATACCTAATCTAAATGAAATTTCATTTAACGATGTAGCGAGATTATTAAAAAAACATAAATCGGAGTTCCTAGAAGATACATTTAATGGTGATTTAATTTCTATCAATAATATAGAAAAGTCTTATACTATGTATAAAAAAAGAAGTTTACTTGTGTTTCTAGATAAAAACAATAATTTAGATGTTAAAGTGTTTGATGGTTTAGATAGAGAAGTTGAATATGAAAATATATTGTTAAAAATGCAAGAAGCAGGTATATCGCAAATACCATTTGATAAAAAAGATATAATAGACCAAGATGACGCTCACAATGATTTAACTCAACTAATAACAGATGAGGTAATTAAGCAAGCAGAGGCAAATATAACGGAAAATAAAACGACACAATTAAAAGAATCGGCTGTAAATAGATTAATCTTGGAACATGAAAATCTTTTAAAGAATCCAGATGATTTACCTGAAGAAGAAGTATATTCTAAAACTCAAGAAATAAAAATACTTAAAAAGCAATTGGATGATATTAAACTTAGAAAAGAAAATAGTACTAGGTTTATAGAGACATATGAGCACAGGTCTATTCTTATAAATGCATTAAAAAAAGCAAAAAAAATGGTTATTATTTTATCTCCGTGGATTAGATTTAGTGGTTTTGATAATGAGTTACAAAATGAAATAATAAATTCTTTAAAACGGGGGATAAGAGTAATTATTGGTTATGGAATAGATGAAAAAGATGATAGCGATCCTAGGGCTATCGAAAAGCTTAATCACATGAAAAAGCAATCATATGGTAAAAAAATGATTTTTAAGAAATTAGGGAATACGCATGAGAAGGTTTTATTAGTTGATGGAGAGTACGTAGTAATCACTAGCTTTAACTGGTTATCCTTTAGAGGTAATCCAAATTGGGGATTCCGTCAAGAATCAGGTATTTATACTGAGAATGAAGAAACAATTAATCAAGTAATTATCAGTGTAAATGAAAGAATGGAAATTCAAATAGAAAATTATTTAAAATAATGAGTAAGACAAGTTATATTGATTGGTTGTTCCACAAGCACAACAAAATTTAAATAATGAAAAGTTGCCACGTGCATTTTTCGTAAAATAAAAGCGTGAGAAACCTTGATGTGGGGATTTTTTGGATGTTTTCTTCCTATGTCCCGTCGTCTCCAATTACTAAAAATGTTATTAAAAGTCACGGAATAGGACAGCCTTTTAAGACCGTAAACATTACTATATTATATTCTCAAGTTGAACCTTTCCTATAATGGAGAGGTTCTTTTTTCTTTTTCCTTAAAACTGATATAATTTTTCTAAAATATCTAATTATATGACAATAATCACTCGAGGAGGACTCATCATGGCAAACTGGATATTTCAAGGGAATCCAAAGCAATTTGATGTGGATACATATTTACAAGAAAATACGATTGTAACTTGGGGGATTCGGCAAGAGCAATATAAAGATGAATTTCAACTTGGAGATAAAGTATTTATTTGGAGATCTGATGGGGGAAATCGAAATTCTGGTGGCGTAGTAGCAATTGGAGAGATTGCTTCGGAGCCTTTTATAGAGAATGAGCAGGATAGTATTGAAGTGAAAATTAATGAAATTCGTCTTACACCTGAATCCGGAATGCTTCTTCGCAACGAACTTAAAGAGATCTCAGATACGATGAACTTACAAATCTTTAAAATGAGTCAAATGACCAATTATCGCTTAACGGATGGGGAATTTAATCGTCTGTATCAATATTGGCAATCCCCGCAAATGATAAAAGAACAGTTGGAGTTAACCACGATTGAAAAGTATTTGTATGCTTTTCAAGAAGTAGCAGATGCATGGTTTAAAGACAATGCTAAGCATATCCAAGTTGGGTATCATTTTTTTGAACGGTTCAAACAACGAGAACATTTGCAACAAATGGAGTGGGGAGATGTTCAAGAGATTGGTGCGCATATTAATGCCTTTCGTATGGCGCTTACGAAGAAGAGGGCTCTTGGAAACATGAATGCTCCGATTGAAAAGTATCGTAAAAGTTTTGAGTATTTATTTTATGGACAGGAGCCCGTTGAATGGTTATGGCAAACTAAAAATGTACCTTTCGGACATTAATTTGTGCATGAAAAAACCACTTGTCAACATTATCCAATAAAGTTACACTCCTCGTT
>NZ_RYYR01000023.1 GCF_003977595.1 Lysinibacillus antri
GGCGTGCACTTAGAAATGAGTGGGCTTGTTGAAAGAGACAAGTGCGTTCCGTGGGCGAGTAAGTATGGTGGTTTCGAAAGCTCCATGCACCGTTACAGGCGGTGGAGAGGACGACAGGTAAGAGCTAGCACCTAAGTTAGGACATGATAGAGTGAAGGGAACGTGGAAAGCTACCAACATGGAGCGGACACACGCAAGGAAATGGTAGAAAGGAAAGGAGTTTTCTCTATAACTTTCTTTTATGGTAGTGAGAGTAGAGGCAGGAGCGTTGAAGTTTCTGTAATAGAAATGGAGCGATAGCCTCAAGTCGTTTGTTTTTCTGTATTTTAACTCAAACTTTCAGGGATTCTCGTAGGACGAAAAAGGTCGCGAGCCGAGATTGGAGCGTGATACACCATGAGCGAAAACTTCAAGAAGATTCCTAGAATGAAAAATACAAGACTACGTCATGCCGAGTATTACGGGATGACGGAAACTTTTGATGCATTATATGCCAAAAGTAAAGCACACCAACCATTTAAAAACTTGATGCCCATTATTACATCCGATGACAATATTTTACTCGCCTACCGTAATATTAAACGCAATAACGGGAGTGCAACAGCGGGTGTTGATGGTATGACAATCTATGGTATTGAAAAATTAAATACGGCTGAATTTATCGCAATAGTTAAGAAACGCTTTCGTCATTATCATCCACGCTGTGTAAAACGTGTGGAAATTCCGAAACCTAATGGAAAAACGATCCCACTCGGCATTCCGTCCATGTGGGATCGTATTGCCCAACAATGTATTCTTCAAGTATTAGAGCCAATATGTGAAGCGAAATTTTATAAATATAGCTTCGGGTTTCGACCAACGAAATCTGCTGAAAATGCGATTTCAATAGCCGCTAGTCGCATCAATAATAATCAGATGCAGTACGTTGTAGACATCGATATTAAAGGTTTCTTCGATGAAGTGAAACATACAAAGTTGATGCGTCAAATATGGACAATGGGCATTCAAGACAAGCAACTACTCGTCATTTTGAGAAAAATGCTGAAGGCACCCGTTGTCTTACCAAACGGCGATGTTACGTATCCGACAAAAGGTACGCCACAAGGAGGCATTCTTTCCCCGTTACTTGCGAATATCAATCTCAATGAATTTGATTGGTGGATTGCGAATCAGTGGGAAAGTAAGAAATGTCATTCTATAAACGATTATCTGAATAAGAAAACCGGTTTATACAGCCATCAATATCGTTACCGACAACTTCGGAAAACATCAACGCTAAAAGAAATGTACATTGTGCGTTACGCAGACGATTTTAAAATATTTACGACGTCACGTGCGAACGCTAAGAAGATTTTCATTGCGAGTAAAATGTGGTTAGAAGAACGGTTAGGACTGCCGATATCAGAAGAAAAATCACAGATTACGAACTTGAAAAAGAAAAGCAGTGAATTTTTAGGATTTGATTTGAAAATGGAGCGAAAGGGCTATAACCGTGTCGGAAAGAAGAAGTTTGTTTGTCAATCGCACATCACAGAAAAAGCACGAAAATGCATTAAGGAACAGTTAAAGAGTCAAATCAAGGTGATTCAGCGAGCGAAGGATGGGCAAGATTTGATAAAGCAACTTCAAATCTACAATAGTATGGTCATTGGGATTCATCAGTATTATCAAATCGCAACGCAAGTCAATGCGAGCCTGATGCCGATTCAATACCAATTGACACAAGTCGAAAGACATCGCCTCAAACACTTGTCTTTACGAAAACGTTCAAAGGCTTATCGAACCAATGATAAAGGCACTCGACCGTATTTAAAGTCAGAAATGACAAGATATATCAATGATTACCCACTTATTCCGATTGGTTTTGTTAAAACAAGAAACGCACTAATGCCGAAAAACGGTGTGTGTAAGTTTACCCCTGAAGGACGTGCGTTGATACACCAAAATCAACACAGTGTCCCCGAATGGCAACTTCAATGGTTACGGGAACACCCTATCACAAGCGACCGTGCAACCATTGAATTAAATGACAACCGTATTTCCTTGTTTGTTGCACAAAATGGGAAATGTGCTGTCACGGGTGATGAATTAATTTTAACAGAAATGGATTGTCATCATAAAACATTATGGCATGAAACGAAGGATGACCGTTACTCGAACTTGGTGCTCCTATCAAGAGATGTACACAAACTCATTCATGCGACAACAGAAGAGACGATTCAAAAGTATATAGACCTGTTAAAACCCAATGAGGAACAACGTAATAAAATCAATCAATTACGAATTATAGTTGGCAACGAAATAATTTAGAAGGAATCAATTTGAAAGTATCGTTGTTTGAGCGAAACAAAATACAAAAACGAACGATGGAACGCCGTGTGCGATGAAAGTTGCATGCACGGTGTGGAGCAGGGGAAAAGGCAGAGATCACGTCAAAGCCTTACCTATTGCTATCCAGCAACGTCAGTACACCAAGCTCAGAAGATATTGAAGTTACGAAAAGATTGGTAGAAGCAGGTCAAATTCTGGGAATTGAAATTCTCGACCATTTGATCTTGTGTGATGATAACTTTCGTTCACTAAAAGAATTGGGATACATCTAAAGGAGGGATTGTAGTGTCAGCTGAACAGCGTCTTTCACAAGTGTTAACGAAAAAGTTAGGTTACTATGTTCCAATTAGTGAAATCGGCTTCGAAAGTCTATCATTTTACAAAGATGAAATAGACGAAACCCTAGTACCACTGCACATCATTGATCACTTAGTTGAACTAATTGTCGCGAATAGTGCAAGTTACACAGATGTAGCAGGTAATTACTATTTAGTTATCATCGTTGAAACTGGATTATCTGAACCATACGAGGTATGGCTAGTTAATGATTGAGTTGTAAAAAATTTACAGAATAAGTGGATTAGCTCACGCCAAAACTAAAGTAAATCTAGCGACAAAAGTAAATGCCAATGGCATAGAAAATAGCAAGTGCATGCGATACAAGGCATGTGCTTATTTTGTGTGCCTAAAAATTGACGCCATTATTATATAACTGCAGTGTGTAGTCACATGAAAGGAGGTGGTATTCATGTGGGAAAAAATATTAGTTACCGCACTTATAGCAGTTTTACAACCGTGGCTAGTGAATTATCAAAAGAAATGAAAAAGTAAATGGAGTAAATAACTTATCAACAACACTTTTAGTTAGGGAGACATGCACAATGAAAACAAAAACTGTAGTTGCATATTATTGAAAGTCAACACAGACAAAAGGAAAAACGAATGAAGAAAGTGTCGCATATCAATAAGCTCGAATACACGAATATGCCGAAGATAATGGCCTAACGGTTGTTAAGAATTTTATGAAGTAGATGTATCAAGGACAGTGGATGTTCGACCAGTGCTGTTAGAAATTATATTCTCTTGAAGCGTGTCAAGAGAATATAATTTCTGATACCGAGTACATAAATAATAATGGTTTTATATGGTAATTTACAAGTGAAAAGTATAGTTTTTTTATCAAAATGTAATACAGAGTCCTAGTATGAGATTAACCTTGTACAAGGGCTTTTCTAATTGCATTTTCGGTACGGGGGATTTCGAATTGTTAGTGTACCTGGTACACAAAATTACCATTTTGAAAGGGATATTTGTATTAACTGGACTTATAGTATAAAATTAATTCGGTAAATCCATTTAATAGTACTTTATGAATTTATAGGGAGAAAAGCCTTTAAAATTTTACTTTCATAATCTCATATAAAAGAGAGGGGAATGTTATATGAAAAAGGGAATATCTATTGGAATAGCAGCAATGCTTGCTTTTAGTTCTTATTCACCTTCTGTTTTAGCGAAAGTGGAGAATGTAGGTTCAATTAATGATAGTACAGAGAATGCAGTAGTAGTAAAGTCCTTATCATTAGAAAATGCAAATCAATATGCTTTAAATAGCAGTTACATGCTTAAAGAACTAGCTATTCAAATTGATAGACTAAAAAAAGTAGAAGAAAAGATTAATAGGAACTACAAAGATGCTAAAGAATCTTTAGATGATTTGAGAGAAGTAAGGGATGATTTATGGGATTATTATATACAAAGTCCAGCTACTCCAGAAGAACAAGCAATAAATAGGCAATTAATTGAACAAATACAACTTCTTAATTCAAATATCAAATCACTGGAAAATACCGTACCCCAACTAGAAAACCAGTTAGACGATTTTGTTTATAATAAAAAAATACTAGAAAACAATTATACCCAAGTAAGTGAAACAATAAAATTTTCAATTATGTCTAGCTTTGTCGGTCTTTTATTATCACAGCAACAATTAGAGCTGATGAAAAGTACTCTTCAAGTGCAACAAACGCAATTAAATAGTGCGAAGAAACGGTATGAGCTAGGGTTAATTTCGAAAAAAGACTTGGATCAGTCAACGAGAGAATTAAAAGGTCTTAAAGATGAAATGACAAAACTTGAAACAGAACTTAGTAATAATAAAGCCAATTTTGCGTTGACGCTAGGTGTATCTAATGCTGATTTTACTTTAGTTGAACCGAAAATAGAGGAACTGTCACTTATCACCCAAGAAAAACCTACGAAAGAGTTAATAGATAACAGCTACAATATCTTGAATACAAAAACGGAATTGGAGTTAGCGGAAGATGCTTTAGAAGAAGTAGATGATATTACGGGTTGGGCAAGAGAAGATAAGGACTTAGCTCAAATAGATATCGAATTAAGTAAGCTGAAAATTGAAAAAGATAAAGCTAACTTAGAAGTTGCCATTAACAATTTATTTACCCAAGTCAAAAACCAATATCAAATCTTACAAGATGCTGAAGATGACCTGAATCTTGCAAAGGCTGATGTAAAGGACACGCAACTTTATTATGAGTTAGGATTAGTTTCGAAACAGAACTATGAATTTTCTAAAGTTAAAATAGAGCAAGCGCAAATCAATTATGATAATGCAAAGTATCAATACTATGTATTACAACAAAAAGTAGAAGTACTGAATAGCGGAGTAATTATTACGAACTAGAACAATACTGTTCAATATATTTGTGGTGAAAGGTTTAAGGAGGATTATATACTACATGAGAGAAAAAAAAGGGGCTTTTGGTGCAATCTCCTTCATAATTGCTTCTACGATTGTTCTGTCAGGCTGTGGCTCAGAGGAACCGAAGAAGAAATTAGAAGAGCGAGAAGTTCCTGTTGAGGTTACGGAAGTTACATATGGTGTGTTAAAGGATAGCAATTTATTGACTGGTACTATTGAAGCAGAAAGTAAAGTGAGCATTTTACCAAAAGCAGCAGGGGAAATTACAAAAATTCACGTAAAAAAAGGTGATTTCGTAAAAAAAGGAGATGTCCTTGCGCAACTAGATGATACGGCTGAGCAAAATGTAGTGAAGCAACAACAGGCGAGCTTGGAAAGTGCTCAAAATGCAAAAACGAAAGCACAAAGCAGTTATGATCAAGCGGTCCTCTCACTGAATTCAGCAGAGATAGCTTTAGAGCAGGCAGGTATATCTCAAGAAGATAATATTAACAACATCGACATACAATTAAAAAATGCGGAAAACAATTGGAAAACAGCGAAAAAAAACTTAGAGCGAATGCAAGCCCTTTACGATGAAGGGTTAATTTCTCTACAAGAATATGAAAATGCAAAAAATAACGAAAGTAGCGCGAAAAATGCTTTAGACCAAACGAAACTTTCTAAAACCCAGACTTCCCGTGAAATTAATTTGAAACCACAAGAATCTGCAGTGGAGCAAGCAAAAATAAATTTAGCGATTGCAGAAGCTTCCTTAACGGATGCAGAAATTGGCATTACTCAAGCACAGATTGCTTTAGAATCCGCAATGGATCGTTTAGATGACAAAATTATTAAAGCGACTATTTCTGGGGAAGTAACAGAGATTATCAATAAAGTAGGAGAAATGGCTTCAAATGCAAGTCCATTTGCTTCTATTGTAGCTACAGAGACAGTGATACTTGATGTAAATATTTCTTCAAATTTATTACCTTCATTTACAGTTGGAAAAGAAATAGATGTAAAAGTGACTGGTTCAGATGATACTTTTAAAGGGAAAGTCGATTATATTTCAACAGTAAGTTCTGGTTATGGACTATTTACCGTTGAGATAAAAATAAATAATAAAGATAAGATAATTCGTCCTGGTATGATCGCTTCTTTAATTATTGAAGAAGTAAAAGAAGATAATTCAATTATTGTACCAGCAGACGCAGTTGTACATAAAGAAGGAAAAGATGTAGTATTCATCATTTCAGATGGCAAAGCAGTAATGAAAGAAGTAGAAGTTGGTTTAAGTAATGTGGAATTCACAAGTTTAGCGGGTGAGTTAAAAGAGAAAGATTTAATTGTTATAAGTGGTCAAAACCTCCTCAAAGATGGCAATAAAGTAACAATTATGGAGGAGGACTAGACGTTGAAACTTATTAAAACTTCAATCACACGTCCAGTCGGCGTCATCATGTTTGTAGTGGTAGCGATTGTTCTTGGATTTATCTCCTTAATGGGTTTGAAAATAGATTTATTTCCTAAAATGGAGTTACCAATTGCAGTCGTAGTCACAAATTATACGGGTGCATCGCCACAAGAAATTGAAGAATTAATTACAGCACCAATTGAATCATCTGTTGGTACTATACAAGGGATCGATACAATCCAGTCTATTTCTCAACAAGGTTCCTCTCTCGTTATTATGCAATTTGATTTCGGTAGGGATATTGATGATGCATTAATAGATGTTCGTGAAAAAATAGATCAAATTAATGGAATGTTACCAGACGTGTCCAATGATCCAATGGTTATGAGATTGGATCCAAATGCAATTCCTGTTGTGTATGCAAGTATAACGGGTGCAGAACTTAGTAAATTGCAAGATATTGCGGAAAATGAAGTTCAACCGGCCCTTGAACGAGCTAGTGGTGTCGCATCTGCTGGTATTTCAGGGGGAATTGAACGAGAAATCCAAGTAAATTTAAATCCAGCATTACTTTCAAATTATGGAATTAACGGTTCCCAAATTATTTCGGTACTAGGTGCTGAAAATAGATCTATTTCAGCTGGGACGATACAACGTGGCAATAAAGACATCCAGCTGCGAATTGTGGGAGAATATACTACCGTAGAGGACATTAAAAATACGAAAATATCACTTCCAGATGGGAATTCCATTAAAGTTAGTGACGTTGCAGAAGTTGTTGATACCTTTAAAGAACAAACATCCTTATCATTAGTAAACGGCGAAGAAACGCTCATGTTTTCTATTATGAAACAATCTGATGCCAATACGGTTGAAGTGGCAGAAGAAGTTCAAAAAGTCATGGTAGAACTAAATGAGAAGTTTAAAGAGCGCGGATTAAAAATGACGACAATAATGGATACTTCCGTTTATATTTCGGATTCTATTGATTCTGTCGTTAATAATATGATTGTTGGTGGTGCACTAGCAGCAATCATTCTCCTTCTATTTTTAAGAAGTTTTAAAGCAACCCTTGTAATTGGACTTTCAATGCCAATTGCGATTATTTCAACATTTACGTTGATGTATTTTACAGGTGAAACATTAAATATTATTTCAATGGGTGGTTTAGCACTCGGTATTGGGATGATGGTTGATAGTTCAATTGTTATTTTGGAAAATATATTTAAGAAGCGTCAAGAAGGCCTCTCAGTTAAAGATGCATCCGTTGAGGGTGCTTCAGAGCTAGTATCAGCTGTTATCGCTTCGACACTTACAACGGCGGTTGTATTCCTTCCTGTCGTATTTGTTGACGGTCTAGCATCACAAATATTCAGACCTCTTTCATTAAGTGTAGTGTTTTCATTAACTGCTTCACTAATCTGCGCGATTACACTTATTCCGATGCTATCATCTAAGATGTTAGGAAATGTGAAAATTACGATAGATGACGAGGAACCAAAAGACTTTTTCAATCGAATCCTTAATAAGTTTAAAAACTTTTATGGGAAAGTTTTAGAAAAAGCTTTAAAACGTAGAAAAACAGTAATTTTAATAGTGTTGGCTGCTTTTATAGGAAGTTTCGCGTTGTTACCAGTTGTTGGTATGGAGTTGATGCCGACTTCAGATAGTGGGCAAGTGAGCATTACTGCTACAATACAAAATGGTTCTCAATTAGAAGAAACGAATGCGGTTGTCACTGAGATTAATAATAGAATTTCAAAATATGAAGATATTATTGAGGTCAATAGTACGAGTGTTGGTGGAAGTACAGATGGCATAAGTCCGGGAAGTACGAATGTTGCTTCATTTATGATCCAATTAGTTAAATCAACAGAACGTGATATAACGACAAAAGAATTTGTAGCTGAAGTATCAGAATTAGTTAGTGACATACCAGGTGCTGAAATTACTGTCATTGATAGTAACCAAGGTATGGCTACAGGTTCACCGATACAAGTTCAAATTAAGGGTGATAATCTCGATGTGCTGAAAGATTTATCACAACAAGTGGTTTGGATATTGGAAGATATTGAAGGAACATTAAATGTCGAAAGTTCTGTTGCAGATGGAAGCCCAGAGATTCAGGTTATTGTTGACCGCGAATTAGCGACAGCATATGGTCTTTCGTATCAACAAGTAATGTCTGAGATAAACCTTGCCTTTTATGGTCAAGTAGCGACACAATATAAAGAAAATGGTTCAGAGTATGATGTGAAGGTTTCCTTTTCTGAAGAGAGTACGACAACCGTTCGAGACCTTGAAACAATGATGATTCGAAATGCTGAAGGGGTAAACATTCCATTATCGGCTGTTGCAAAGTTAGTTCAAGTACAAGGCCCTTCACAAATTAGTCGTCAAGAACAAGTAAGAGGGGTAAATGTTACAAGTGATGTGATTGGTCGAGATCTTGGAAGCATTACACAAGAGATTAATGAAGAAATAGCGATGATTTCAACCCCAGATGGATATGAGATTTCAACTGGAGGACAATCAGAGCAAATGTTGGAATCTTTCGGTCAACTTGCTTTAGCATTAATCCTCGGTATTTTCCTAGTATATATGGTAATGGCAGTTCAGTTTGAGTCATTTGTAACACCATTTGTTATCATGTTCTCAATGCCAACCATGATCATTGGAGTTATATTGGGATTATTTGTGATGAATGTCTCACTAAGTTTACCTGGATTTATTGGGTTAATTATGCTTGCGGGTATTGTCGTAAATAACGGTATCCTTCTTGTAGAATATATTAATATCTTACGAGATAAAGGGATGGAACGAATGCAAGCAATTGTTGAAGCGGGTAAAAGTCGTCTTCGTCCAATATTCATGACTACCGCAACAACAGTTTTAGCCATGATTCCACTAGCACTCGCTATTGGAGAAGGTGCAGAAACTCAACAACCAATGGCAGTTGTGGTTGTCTTCGGTTTAACAGTGTCTACAATTTTTACACTTGTATTTGTACCAGTTATGTATGTAACTATTGAAAATATTAATAACAAGATTAAAGGTTTATTTAAACGTAAAAAATTAGCAGATGCAGATACTGATGATACAGGTAAACCAGAACAAACAACAGATGTTAAATCTAAAAAGCCAAAATGGAAATTAAATAGACCGACAACCATTCCGGATAAAGAAAAGACACCTGTGCATTAGGCAACTAACACATACAGAGATTCATTTTGGTACATGTACCAAGCATAGAGCTAAACACCTAGATCCTGTTTTAATAGGATTTAGGATGTTTAGCTTTTTTACGTTACTATAATAGTTGTTGGGTAAAAGATGCATATAGACAGTAGTCAATTACTTACTATTCTATGAACAAATTTAAAAAAATATTGATAATTTTGTAAAATTATAGGAAAATTCAATTTGTAATAATATTACAAAAAAGCAATAGAAAAGGAGGAGGAGTATGAAGAGTAAGTATTATAAGATCTTTAGTATTATCTGTACTATTTTACTAGTTTTTTCAACACTTGCACCATCGATTACCTTTGCGAATGATGGCGTCACGAGATCTATTGAATTAAATCTTTCTGATGAAAATCGTATGATTGAAAGTGCCGTTGGAAGCATACAATCAGTAAATAATGGAACGGGATACCCGGAGTTCTATGTACAATATGATCACATGCAGAAATCATTTATTTTGAATAACACCTTAGGTATCGATATGCAAACTAATTATGTTGTTACATGGAACGTAAAGTATTCTGAAAATGATCAAAGCTATCTTTATTTTGATCAGGTTACGTTAACAGGGGGGGAGTTATTATCCCTGGCATCTGTTACAGTTCCAAAAAAAGAAGAATTAAAACAAACGAGTTTAGTTAATAATGTAGAGGATCTACAGTCATCAAATTTACAATTCATCATTGGGGGCAATGCTGCTTTTTATCATTATTTAAACAATTCGTCAGTTAACTTAGTCGTAAAGAAGGATAGTAAGTTCCCTATAAGTTTCTTTTTAAGTGGAACAAAAAATTCAGATCCTGCTACTGTCGAAAATCAATACTTAATTTCTGAAACAATTGATTTTACAACACCATCAAATTCATTAAGTGGGTATGTAGCTAATTTGGCACATGTTAAAATTGAGGCACCGACTGAATATGTTTATTTCTCTAAAGCAACTCAAGGTTATGGAGCAAGCATGGCGAAGGATATTTATATCTCTAAAGGAGATTATAATGTTAATTACGGAGATGGTAATTATCGATGGAATGGTAATGTATCGATTAATGGGAATGAAACATTAATACTACCAGAATATCCTACAGAATTAAATGTGAAATTAAATGATAAGTATGTACAATACAATGATCCTACAAAAGTTAATATCGATTATCAAGTGAATGCTTCAAATGGAGCATTTAAATTAGAGTATTTCCAAGGGGCAGCAGGAAAGGTTCAGCTAATGGAAGGTGAAGAAGTAATTCAGGAATTTGATTCCAATTTCAATTCCAATTATTTAACACTTGATTTTGGTGATCGACCGACTGGAGAATATACTCTATTAGTTTCTATGGTAATTGGAGAAAAAACCATAAAAGGAAGCACAACAATTGCATACACTTCTCCATGGCAGGAGTTAAAAGGTACAATCGTTATAGCTGAAAATGCTGAGGGAAATGTTATGAAGGATACTGTCGTAGAACTGTACGAGAAAGCTCCATATGGTTACGAAAAAGTGGCAACAGAAAGGACTACGGCAACAGCAACAGGAAATAATGGGGAAGTATTTATTCCCGATGCTTACATTTTAAAAGATCAACCATATGTATTTGTTGTAAAAAGTGAACAAAACAAGGTTGCTTATATTCACGAGTTTGAGGGACAATCGACGAATCAATTCCATTTTGAGGCATCTTCCTTAAAAGATTACCAGTTAAATACAGGGAGCTTAAAAACTCTGGGAAAAGCGTTATTCATTGGTGATACGAATAATGGGCAATCATTAATACCAATCGAATTTTTAACAGAAGATTGGAAAATGAGTACAAATATTTCTTCAAATTTAGCTTGGTACGGTGAAAATAATGATGGTTCAATTGGCTATATTTATTATGGTAGTCTTGAAGATGCCATGAATATAGCAGATGTTAAATGGACTACGTATAAACCTTCAAGCAAATACCAAAATGCAAAATTAGGTGATATGACTGGAAAACCCACGTATTTAGAGTTTAATTTGTTCAGTGAAACAAATGCGAACCCATTCCTACTGCTGGAAGTAACAGATGGGAATACCGTTTATAGTGGTGAAGTAAATGTCCATGGAAAAGAAGAAGTTGCTTTTGGTGAGTATTCGGGACATATTACAAAAATTGATTCAACATCAATTGGTACAAACTATCGTGATCAATTTAATCAAGGAATTAGTATTTATGGTGGAGAAATTGAACTTACGTATGAACTAAAGGATTCTTCAGGCAAAACTACTGAATTAACGACAAATAGTTTGACAAATCTTCCATTAAATTCAGCTTTAGCAGATGGTTCCTACACACTATCGTTGTTTAGTGCTTCAACAAATGACGTTGTGACATTAAAAATGGAAGAACAACCAATCACAATTGGTGACGGAACAAATCCTCCAACAAGTACTACTTTAGATAAGTTTTATGTAGAGAAGGAAACACCTTATGGACAAGTTTCAAAATACAATGGAGGTTTTGTTAATATTTTAGAGTTGGTACAACCTGCACCAAATGTTGAATATTATAATCAAGTAGGTCATTTCTATTATTCTAGTGAAGAGGAAGCCTACGTTAAAGGGTACTCAAATCTTCTTGATCCGACGAAGAAATATATTGTACTAGTAGAAGTGCGATTAGATACTACTACTGCTCTTAATTCAATTCCAGTTATTGAATTAAGAGAAATGACAGGTGAAGAAATTTTAGCAATATCAAAAGAAAATCCGTTTGAAATAAAGGATAATCTTAAAAAGCTAACAGTAAATGCTAAAGATGGATTGTTCGATAAACGTCAGGTAAATTTAAATATTAATCTTTTAGGAAATCAATATTTAATTCGATATATTTCAGGATATGAAAAAATAGAAGCCTACCTTTCACCTGGAACATATAATGGTGCTATTACTTTTGAGGAAGAAACGACAAGGGAATTTATTGATGTACCAAAATTTGAGCTACAAGAAGACAAAATTATTACATTACAAACTACTGATTTAGCAAAAATTGAAGTAGTAAGAAATAATAAGGCATTACCGATATTCGGTTTCAATCCTAGCGATTCTTATTTACATCAATATCCATATAATAGCTTTGTTACTAGTCATCACATTTCAAAAAGAACATACAATCCTTTTTCGTTGGCAGTAGGCATTACAGATCAGTATGATACACCTTGGGGTTATGTGATTTCTAAAGCAACTGAAACAATTACACAAGACGAACAATTTGAATTTACTGGAGAAATCACTGGGGAAATTGCAGATGTTAATGTGTACAAAAACTATCAAATTCAAGCATTCCTTAATTTAAGTTCAGATGATTTCGCTGTGGAAAGAATTTACCATGCTGTAAAGAATCCATATCGAACAATGCAGGCTCTAACAGTTGAAGAAAATCCAATTAGAGATTATTATGGCTTGTTCGATAATTTAAATGAAGTAAGACCAGCGTATATAATTAAAGATGCCAATGGAAATAAAGTTTTAAGTGGTATAAGCAATAATTACAATGTAAACTACCTTAACGTGAATTTACCAGAAGAACTCGCTGATGGCACATATACGTTAGAAGTAAATGTTCCAACAGCTCCACGAAAATCGTTAAAGCTTGAGAAAGAATTTACGATTGGTGCTGAGCAAGGTCCATTTGTTAAAATTTCATCTCCAAGTTCTAACTTTATAACAAACAACAACACGGTTACTGTGGAAGGGACTGCAACAAAAGATGCAACCTTGACAGTAGCATTAATGCAAGGGACAAACAAGGTTGACTCAAAAATAGTTACTTCAGACGGTACTTATTCTGTTGCATTTGATATTCAACAAGATGGGGATTACACAGTTGTTGTGACAAATGATACGAAAAGTGCATCTGTACAATTCAAAGTGGACCGCACAGCTCCTGCAAAATCAGCGAATATTGAATTTACAGAAAACTCAGATGGTTTAACGGTTTCTTGGGGTGCTGTGGAAGATGCGAAAATTTACAAGGTAGAAGTAGCGGAAAATGATGGGGACTTTACAGAACGATCTTCTCAAACAGGAGTATCGTATCTGCTAAGTAATATTCAACCAGGTACAACATACAAAGTTCGTATCATTGCAGTGGATGAAGCTGGAAATAAGAGTGTATCAGAAGTTGCAACGAAAAAAATAGCAGAGTTTATAACAACTGCAATTACAGTTGAAGATAAAAGAAAAAATAGTTTCCTGATCATTGACGACACACTAGCGATTGCTTTAGAAGGTTCTTATAAAGAAGGTTACAAAGCAAAAGCGTTTATTACAATTGATGGAACTGAAAACGAAATATCACTTACTTACAATGAAACGACGAAAAAATATGAAGGTTCATTGAAAGTAGAAGCTGGAAACAAAGTAATCGAATCAATCAAGGGTTATATTCTTGATGGTACGAATCAAACAGAAGAAAAAACAGTTGAGTTAAATTGGGCTGTTGGATCGACTGTAACAGGTTCAATCTCGGATGGAGAGCCAGTAAAAGATGCAACAATTCGATTGAGAGGTGCTAAAGCTTCATATACTACTAAATCGAATAATGATGGTACATTCACGATTGCAGGTATCGCACCGGGCACTTACTCTGTTTCGGCTACAGTTAATAATCAAACTACTAATCTAGTAGATTCGATTATTGTTGGAGAATCAGTAGTAAAGGAAATTGATGAAATTCAAGTAACGGCATATATAGATCCTGTTATTAGTTTTGTAACTAGTGATGAAAAGCCGTTACCGAAAGATAATTTATTCGTCCGAATAGACGGACCAAATAACTTCGTAGCATATGGGATTACTAAAGATAGTAAGTTTGAAACTTACGGTGGCTATTCGTTAAAAAATATTGCAACGGGTGATTATAAAGTAACTGTGTTTGGTGCAGAGTTATATAAAACGACCGAAGCGACTATTTCGTTTAAGAAAGGTCAAAACGACTATAACGTAACAGTAGACAAAGAAAATATAGAAACAAAAGATATCGTTATTGAGTTACCGAATGTTACTAAGTTAGAAGCGATTTCACTATATAGTCCATCAATTAATGAAAAGTTTTATTATAGTAGAATAGGTAATTACTACAATTACGATGTAACTGTTGAAAATAATCAAATTGTTTTTAAAGATGTTGTTGTAAGTGATGATTATCAACTACACATTATGGCTAATGGTTATATGACTTATAACGAGATGGTAAATTTAACGACAGGTACTAATTTCATAGTGAATCTAGAACAAGGTCGTGAAATTTCTGGTAAAGTAACAGATGCACAAGAATCTCCATTAGGATTTGTTTATGTCTATGGATATGCAGGTAACACATACTACTCTACAAAAACAGATGGAGAAGGCGAATACACTTTAAAAGGTCTTTCAAAAACTGATGATGTGCATATTAGTGTGTATTCTCAAGCGCACTTAGATGAAAATAAAATAGTTCCTAAAGGTGAAGAACCAGTTCAAGATTATGACATACAACTATCAAAAGCTGCGAGTATGACAGGGAAAGTCGTTGATAAAGATCTTAAACCAATGGCAAATGTTTCAATTTCAGTAAGTGGTAATGGTTCTTACGGCTGGGCACGTACTGCGACAGACGGAACTTTCTCTGTTAATGGATTAAAGGATACTGAAAACTATGAAGTTCAAATGAGTTCATACGGGTATCCAACGTTAACAAAAGAAAATGTAAAAGCGGAACCTATTGGCCAATTTATTTTACAAAAAGATGGCGATGGCCAATTCAACGGTGAAGGGAATCACTTTGCAGTTTCAAAAACGACAGTCGTTCCAGGTGAACAAATTGAATTTACATTGGCCTATCGTAATAACGGAAGTCAGACAGCTACAAATGTTCCGGTAACTATTCAATTACCGACAGAATTAAAATTAATTAAAGAAACAGTACAATTAAATGGAAAACCAGTCGAAGTTGCGAATGGTGTAGTACAAATTCCTTCAGTTGCTGCTGGGGAATCAGGAAAAGTAACATTTAAGGCACAAGTTAATGAAGCTGTATCAACACCTTCACTAACAGCTACAGTAAAAGTAACAGATGATGGAAATCTTCAATCTGCTACAACATCAGTAGTATTTATTACACTAGAAGCACCAGCACAAACAGGTTCAATATCTGTAAAAGTGTACGGCTCAGCGAAGCTTGGTTCGAAGGTTGAAGTATTTGCGAATAATAAATTAGTTGGCCAGGCAAAAGTTGATAGTAAATGGTGGTATGCAGATATTAAGTTACCAGTAACGGATTCAGCAGTTGAAGAGAAATTTGCAATCACAGCAAAAGTAACTTCAGGAAACGATACTGTAAATTCCAAACCGACTGAAATAACGTATACCCCAAATGTTCCAGTCATTAAAGATGTAACGGTTAAAGCAGGTTGGAACGGGAATGTAAAATTAAACCCATATACAGGTGTAGCAACATTTGCAATTACAGAACACACACCATTAGATACTACAATTAAATTTGATAAAGATGTAGATACTGCAACTTTAACATTCTTAGGAAAAACCTATGATATGAAAAAAGGAACAGATAATACATTTAGTTTCGACGGTAATAAATTAGGAAAATGGACATCGTATGGTGAACAATTACTTGAAGTTACATTCAAAAAAGGTGATGTGGAAATTACAATCCCTTTAATGAATATTATTGTGTTAATTGACCCATCTGGATTTGTTTTTGAAGGATCGATGGATAACAGACTTGAAGGTGTACAAGCAGTTGTGGAAACTCGAGCTACGTCAAACGATCCATGGGTTCAATGGAATGCTGAGAAATTCGGTCAAATTAATCCACAGGTAACAGATGAAAATGGTCGTTATGGATGGGATGTTATTCAAGGGGAATGGCGAGTAATCTTTACAAAAGAAGGTTATGAACCGTATATATCTCGTGTCATGAAAGTTCCACCTGCGGAAACAGAATTAAACATTCCTATGGTTAAAATCGGTAATCCGAATGTCTCAAATCAAGTACAAGTGTCAGAAAATAACTTAACAGTAACATTTGATCGCTACATGAATACGACTAATAAAGCTAAAAATATTAAATTATTTGAAGTAGCCGCTTCAGGAAAAGTAGAAGTAGCTGGAGAAGTGTCTTCAATTGATAAAAAAGGTTATAAATCGATTGATGTACCTGAAGCGAAGGAAACAGGTTTTGTATCAGGAGATTCAAAAGGACAAGATGGATTCTTTGAAGAAGATAATACTAAACTAGTTTCAAAGTCATTTACTTTTATTCCTACATCTGTACTAAAACCTAACACAGATTATGTGCTTGTTGTGAGTGAAGATATGGAAGACACTGAATCGCGTAAACTAGAAAACAAACTAGAGTTCACATTTAAGACTGCCCCTTCATCAACAACAGATCCAGGGACAGGTGGAAACACAGGTGGAAACAACGGAGGAGGCTCTGGAGGTAACACAGGTGGAACTACTCCTGAACCAACACCAAATAATGAAGATGCTGAAGGTGTAACTGTTGTTAAAGATCAAGATGTCACTAAACAAGTGAATGATACTAATTCAAAAGAGGTAATAGTTAATATACCAGCTTTAACAACTGAAAACACATCCGTAAAAGTAGAAGTTTCACCAACAACTTTAAAATTAATTTCAGATTCAGGTAAACCGTTTGTATTGACTTCAGGTGAACTTAGTCTTAAAGTACCAAAAAAAATTCTGAGCGATATTGCGCAAAATAAAACGGATAAAGTTCAGTTTAAAGTAGAGTTAGTACAAGATGGAAAAATTCCTGGAGCAGGAAATGTAATCTCTAATGTATACGAGTTTTCAATTACAAAAGAGGAGAATGGGAAGGTTACTAAAATTACTAACTTCTCTGATTATATTGAAGTATCACTTCCGGTAAATCAATCTCAGGTAAAAGATCCGAATAAGACTGCTGCTTATTATGTAAATGAGCAAACAAATCAACTCGAATATGTGAGCAGTAAGTTTAAAAATGGAACTTTAACATTTAAAACAAACCACTTCTCGAAATTCGTAGTAATCGAAAATAATAATACATTTAAAGATATTACAAATTCTTGGGCGAAAAACTATATCGAATCGCTTGCTTCTAAGACGCTTATTAAAGGAAAGGCAGAAGATTTATTCGCACCGAATGATCAAATTACTCGTGCAGAATTTGCAGTACTTTTAGCAAGAACATTAAATTTACCGAAGCAAGAGTATGAAAAAATCTTCCTAGATGTAAATGAAAAAATGACTTGGAGTGTATATGAAATCGAAGCTGCCAATCGAGCAGGTATTGTATTTGGTTTAGGTGGCAAGTTTAATCCTAATGAGAACATCTCACGACAAGAAATGGCTTCAATGATTATTCGAGCAATAAAATACGTAAATCCAACTGCTTTAGAAGACGTAACGGCAAATGTTATTTTTGCAGATGAAGCAAAGATAGCAAACTTTGCAAAAGAAAGTGTAAGCCTTGCTGCTGGATTGGGAATTATTAGTGGAATAAATACTAATGATAAAGTAATTTTTGAGCCAACAGAAAATGCAACTCGTGAACAAACTGCAACAATGCTATACTTTATGTTAGAAAAATTTTAATACAAGTCTATAACTTGAAAAAAATCCCTGTTGAGTATTACTCAATAGGGATGTTAAGTTGAAATCTATGAGCGTGCAATAAGTTGAGCTAGGACCTTGTGTTATTTATGTAACAATGAAAAATTATATATTAATAGTACATTTTGCTGAAAATAAATACACTATAATTAATATTTTTGTTACTTCTTATTAGGAATTATATTAAGATACTATTCAACCAAGGTTCTAAAGTCTTATTAAAAATTATATGATTTAAGGTATTTAATAATAAAGGGGGATTGTTTTGGGGAATAAGCGTTATCAAAAACTCATAAGAGGTAGCATAGTGGGTGTTGTAGCTTTTTCAGGAGTAGCTATAGTAACGCCCATTACCACTTTAGCTTATAAGGGATATTCAGATGTTAAATCATCGGCTTATTACTATGATGCAGTGAAAACCTTGACTGAACTTGGCGTAATTAACGGATATGGAGATGGTACATATCGTCCTAATAGTTATGTTACGCGTGGTGAAGCGGCGAAAGTCTTCTCGGATATATTAAATCTAGATACCGTGAATGTGTCGAATCCAGGATTTATCGACGTTCCGACTACCCATCCATTGTATGGTTCTATTGCTGCTTTAGCAAATTTAGGATTTGTAAATGTCGACAATATTAGCACATTCCACCCAAACCAACCAATTCAAAGAAATGAAATGGCCCTACTAATGGCCACTTTATTTAACTTACAAGCAACTAACCCCGAGCTTTTACCCTTTACAGATGTTACAACTGAATACAGAGAAGCTATTACTGCACTTTATGAGAATCATGTTACTGCAGGTACTTCGCCGACCACTTTTGACGGCTCATCGTATGTTACGCGTGGTCAATTTGCTGCCTTTATTGTACGTGCCACAAAAGTACCACCTAAACAAGAAACAGCAGAAGTTAGTATTACAATTGACAGCGTGTCGGAGGGAGCTGTCCTAACATCTGAGGGCAAATATACTGTTTCAAATTCTGTGGCAGCACTTTTCACTCAGGAAAATGCAAAACTCTTAGAAGGTGCCGAAATAAATGCAATCGTTGAGAAGGGCAAAATTGTTGCCATTTCATCTTTAACATTAAATAGCTCTGGTACAGAAGGCGCCCCACTTAGTTTTAATGGAGCAAACATAGTCATTGATGGGGATATTACTGTCAATGCAGACCATGTTCGACTGGAAAATTTTACATTGAATGGTGACCTTTTGATTACAGAAAAAGTGACGACTGAAGTGACAGTTGAAGAAGTTAAGGTAAATGGCCAAATGAAACTGGAGTCTGCATCGAATTCTGTTGCTTCATTAAATCATCTAGTCGCAAATACTACAAAAGGTCCGAAAATAAATCTTATCAAGTCTCTTCTTGAAGGGATTCATATCGCACGAAATTATGTTGAAATCAATTCAGATACAAAAATTCCACTCATTACATTTGGTATTGGCGTTTCGTCTATTCAAATTAATGCAGATGTTACGAAAATAGTGATTGATGTAAATATCCAGGTTGAAATCACAGGAAATGCATTGATTGACCAGCTCATTCTCCAAAAAGCAACCGAATTAGCATTAAAAATTATTGGGGAAGTAAAAGAGCTATTCGTTCATGACTCGTCCACAAAAATTGAATTGGGTACACAAATTAATATCGATACTGTGATACTCCCAGAAAATTCACGCCCCCTGTCCGTCTTAACGAACTTCTATACAATTAAAAATAAAATTAAAAAGATAATAGATTCAAATGAAAAAATAATAGAAGTACCAAGTCCGAGTAGTAGTGGATCATCTAACGTCTCAACACCAACTGTCGATAAATCAGTACTCACAAATACAATTGCTACTGTTAAAAGTTTGATAGCAGAAAACTATACAGAAGTAAGTTGGAACGATCTACAATCCACACTTGCTGCAGCACAGTTAGTACTAAATAACGCAAATGCAACACAAGCAGATGTGACAACAGCAGTTAATAATCTTAAATCTGCAATAAAGAGTTTAGTTGTTACTAATAATCTAGGAGAACTATTCTTTAACAATTTCAGTCTGAATATGACTCAAGAACAAATCCTTACAACTGCTGAGCAACTTGGTCTAACGAGAATTGATATTCCTATTTTACTTGAAGCATCTACGGAAGCCACAACACTAGTAGAAGAAGAGGATGAACCGGTAGAGCATGAATATGAGGAACCAAATCTTGATGATTTAGATACAATTTTCTATTTCACAAATGATCCGAATGCTCCTTCAAATCCAAATGATTTTGACGAACCAATGAATATGATTGCCTTTGGACTTAGCGATGGAAAAGTAATTATTCAGGGATTTATAGTTGCTTTACCAAGTGAAGATAGTTCAGTAGCAAGACATTATATTAATAATTATAAAAATTTAATTTCACAAAAGACGGATTTGCAAATAGTAGATGAAGAAGACATTGGATATCCGAGGGTTAGCTTGGAGAGTAATGAAAATGCTGATCTGCGTGTTGCGTCTATAGATAGTGAATATACAATGGATGAAGAAGATGAGGAAGACGAAGAGCAAAATGAAGAAGGAATTTACGAATACAATTATTATCAAGGGAACAGCTCAATCGCATATATGATGGCTTCTTATAATCCTGTCGAAAAATTGACTAATGTCATGTTTACTGAAATAAGTATAAATACGGCTGTTGTAGCAGTAGACACTTACGAAGAATTAAAAGCTGCTATGGAAGACCCGAATGTACGTACGATTAATATCTACGATGATATTGAGATTACAGAACCACTTGTAGTGGAATCAGAAAAACATATTAATGGTAACGGTTATATTTTAACAGCATCTAGTCCTGGTTATTATGCGTTACAATTTATAGATACGGTAGGCTCTGTTGAAGATATTTGGATTACTGGTGCAGATGCAGCAATATTAGTGGATAATTCAACTGTAAATTTACATGATGATATCGAAGTTTCAGGTAATAAGTACGGTGGTATCGTCGTTAGTTCAGGTACTTTAGATGTTTCAGATGCATACCTCTGGAACGAAGATGAAGCAAATGATAAACCAACTATTTGGGAAGAGAGTATAGGAAATATCGAATCAGATTCTCAAGTTATCGGACATGAATATGCAGGTATATCAAAGGTCGATTACAAGCAACTATCTGAAGAAAATATTCAACGATTCTATTATTTAAATGATGAACTAAGTGCACCAAATCAACTTGATGTAGAATTTAATGTAACAAACCTTGAAAAGCTACCTGCTACCATTCATGGCCAAGTTGACTTAAGTTTCAGTCCTGTAACAGGTGCTCAGGAGGTTTGGATTGAGATTTCACAAGATGGTGAAATTTGGGGTCCCGCATCAACATTAGTAGCGCTTGATAATACATCTAATAGCGCATCCATAGCAAATTTACTTGAAAATCAAACTTATTACTTTAGACTTGCGGCAAGCAAAAACGGAATGACAAAATATTCCGATTCACTTGAAGTTAGAATCGAAAGCATGGCCCACCCGTTACAGGTACAAGAGCAGGATGGAACTGAGGTAATAGATCCTGAAGGGGAAAAAGAACAGGATACCGAGGGAAATGAACAACCGATAAACGAAAATGAAGAACAACAACCAGAAACTGAGGAGAATTCGGAACTTGAACAGCCTGCAAACGAGGAACAACCAAGTGAAGAGGGTGACCATCAACATGATAATCAGGATGAACAACAAAATGCCCCCGAAAATAAAGAAGCAACTGAAGATTCACCTACACCTAACACTCCACCGATGGAACCTCTAGATGTCTTATCATATAATTTTGGCACAACCGCGCTCCAGACTAGATATGACATTCCACTAATCCTAACTCTCCATGATATTCATACTATCAATAAAGGAACAAGCATCCTTGAATTAGATGATATAACTAGTAAAAAAATCATCAGGCTATAAAAAATGATTACGCATCTCGGTTGTTAGTGTATTTCTAACAATTAGAGATGCTTTTTTTAGTATTTTATGTGTCAAAAAATTTACTTGAAGTAATATTGTGCACTGGGTACACAAAAAAGTTTTTCTATGAATAAATCAAGTTATGGAATATTCTTAATATTTTATAATTTTTATAAAAAATGGTATATTTCCCTTATTACAATTAAAAATAAATATAATATAATTTTTTTGGATGTAATTATTTGTAAGTAACATTTACTAAATTAAGGAGGAGAAGTTTTGTCAAATTTTAGGTTTATTTTATGTTTTATTTTTATTATTTTTTTAATAAATTTTAATACTAATAATAGAACTGCTTATGCTGAAGGAGTGGAGTATGTCGATGTAGAATCAGGTTCTTCGTTTACTATTGCATTAAGGAATGATGGAACTGTATGGGCTTGGGGGTTTAACCATAATGGTCGTTTAGGGGATGGAACGAATATTGATAAAAGAGTTCCCGTACAAGTAAGGGGACTACCTCCAATTAAACAAATTGCTACAGGGAATACTTTTTCTATGGCATTAGATGAACAAGGACAAGTATGGACATGGGGGGAGAATTATAAGGGTCAAATTGGAGATGGGACAACAACTCATCGAAATCTACCATTTAAAGTCCCAGGAATGACGAATATAAAAGAAATAGCAGCAGGTACAGAGTATGCACTTGTTTTGAAAGAAGATAAAACAGTTTGGTCATGGGGTAATAATTGGTATGGTGAATTAGGGAATCCAGATGTACCAGATTCAAATCAGACAAGTACTCCATTTTCTACAGTACCGGTCCAAGTAATGACTGAGTCAGGACCCATTCAAAATGTTAAGCAAATTTCCGCACGTTCTTGGAATGGTGCAGCATTATTAGAAGATGGCACGGTAAGTACATGGGGATACAATCAAGGCTACCAATTAGGGGACTCGTCACTTAGTAGATTGGACGGAAATGGTAACATTTTTTTCACAAAAGTAGCAATAAAGGTTCCAGGATTAACAAATGTTAAAGTAATTACGCTAGGTAATCGTCATATGCTTGCATTAAAGGAAGATAACACTGTATGGGCGTGGGGAGATAATAGAAATGGTCAATTAAGTTTGCCTATTATCCCAGGAAGATACTACCCTATATATCAACAATCTACATCCTTTCCTACAGGATTTATTAATAAATTAACTGGAGGAATATGGGAAACTTCTGCCGCAATCATTGATTCTAAGTTATATATGTTTGGAGATAATTATGAATATCAGCTAGGAAACGGTAATCAGATTAAAGATAGTCAACCAAGATTGGTACCGGCCTTACAAAATATGAATATACAAGATGTTAGTATTGGTAATGGTCATGTACTTGCATTAGATGAAAGTGGATATTTATGGTCATGGGGTAGAAATATGAATGGTGAATTAGGGAAAGATCTGCTCGATAATTATTCACCTTTTCCTAGTCGAGTAAATAATAATATGAATCTATCAAATTTAACAGTTGAGGGACCGTGGATTTTAGCTGCTCCTTTTGATCCAACTGTATATCAATATAACCTTGGCAAGCAACCAAATCAACAAACTACTTTAACGTTTAGTTTTGAACCCGAAGATAAGGCTTTTGCAAATGCAATGATAAATGGGTCAGGTGTATCAAATACACAAAATATTAATCAATCTTTGATTCCAGGCAAAAATGAAATAAATATTAAACTTTTAGATAAACAAGGGATTTCAATGCCTAAAGAATATATTTTAACAGCTGTTCGAAATGAGTTGCCTACATTGTTAGTGACAACATTTGAAGGATTTGAAGATACCTCCCTATCACTGACAGATACAATTTTTAATAATGCCTTTAAAGATTTAGATAATGATAACTTAACGAAAATAAAAATTACACAATTACCATTAATCGGAGAATTAAAGCTTAACGAGGAAACCGTTAGTATAAATGATGAAATTTCTAAGGAGAATTTGAATATTCTTACTTATATTCCGCCTATCAATTGGCATGGTGAAACATCTTTTAAATGGATAGCATTTGATGGAATGGATTACTCCGCTAATGAAGTAGAAGCTATATTAAAAATAAATAATGTAAATGATGTTCCAACTGTAACGAATCTATCAATCTCAACAAAGGAAGATACAGAAATTGGTATTTCATTTACAGATTATTTCTCTGATATCGATGGTGATACGCTTAAAAAAATTCAACTTACAACTTTACCGACTAATGGAATCTTAAAATTAAAAGATAGTATAGAGCCTTTAAAAGTGAATAATGAAATAACAGAAATTGATAAAGTTATATATATACCTAACAAAGATTGGTCAGGGAATGATAATTTTCAGTGGAAAGGTAGTGATGAGCAAATGTATTCAACAACTACCTCGACTGCAACAATTATTGTTGATCCCGTAAATGACGCTCCAATATTAAGCGACATAGCTAATCAGGAAATACAAACAAATACGTCTAGTTCAGCAATTCCTTTTACAATTACTGATATAGATAACGATATTAATGGAATTAGCGTAAGTAAAGTTTCTTCTAATTTAGATTTAATTTCTGAAGAAAATATTGAAATTGGTGGTAGTGGAGAAAATCGAACTATTAAAGTTACACCTACTACTAACCGATATGGAACTGCTGAAATTTCTATAACTGTTAGTGACGGTTCATTGTCCAGTACAAAAGTATTTCAAGTAAAGGTTGTTCCAAATGCTCCTGTCATAAAGGAAATTGATGATCAAGTAATAAATGAAGATGAATCGCTTAAAGGATTATTATTAGATATAAATGATTCAGATACAGAAGATGAAAATTTAATTATTACTTTTGATTCGAATAATCAAACATTAATTCCTACAGCAAATATTAAACTTGTTAAAAATGGTAATGATAAAACAATTGAAATCACACCAAATAGTAATCAAAATGGAGCAACTGTGATCTCAGTAATAGTCAATGATGGAGTGTATACGATTACAGAAAATTTTTTATTAACAGTAAACGCTGTAAATGATGCACCAGTTATTGCACCAATAGAGGATAAAATTATTCCAGAAGATAGTGTGAATTATCAAATACCAATTTCAATTGAAGATATTGATAATGAAATAGAAGATATTCAAGTAAGTGCAGTTTCATCTAATCTGGAATTGTTATTAAATACGGATATATCAATTACTGGAGATTTTAAAGACAAAGTATTAACTTTAACGCCTATACCCAACAAGGTAGGAGAAGTAGTTATTACATTAACAGCTAGTGATGGGGATTTACAAACTAAAGTGCAATTTAAAATAAAGATTACCGAATTAAATGATGCTCCAACTATAACCGCTATTTCAGATATAACTGTTCTTGAAGACGAGATTATCCCCCCATTAACTTTTAAAGTTAATGATATAGATAATGATTTTGAAGATATCAGTATTTCAACTAATTCATCTAATCTGTCTTTAGTACCTAATGAAAATATAATAATCAACGGGAGTAGAGAAGATAGAACTTTAACTATTTTGCCATTACCAGATCAAAATGGAGAAACAGTTATCACTTTATCTGCTGCAGATGGAGAACTAGTCACTGATAGTTCTTTTAAAGTAACCGTGGATTCAGTTAATGATTTACCAGAACTGGGGAATGTTGATGATCTAGTTGTTTCGGAAAATAGGGAGTCAGTGAAGGTACCGATGGTAATTACAGATAAGGATACACCAATCGGACAATTAACTGTATCAGCTACTTCTTCAAATGAACAACTTATAAAATCAAATAGTATTGTTGCAAAAATGGAGAATGAGAATTGGCTTTTAGAAGTAACCCCAGAAAAGGACCAATCGGGAGAATCAACAATTACAATAGTAGTAAATGACGGAGTGGGGTTAGTAAATAAAACATTCAAAATTTTAGTAAACAAACTTCCAATAGCTCAAAATGTAATCATTAAAGGAGATCCCAAAATAGATGAAGTTTTAACAGGAAGTTATTTATATATTTCTGAAGATGGAATAAATGAAGAGGGATCTATATACAAATGGTATGTTGCTGACGATGAAAATGGAACAAATAATAAAACTATTGATAATGCTATTAATAGCACCTACAAAGTAACGGAATCTGATAGAGGAAAATATATTCAGTTTGAAGTTCAACCAGCGAAAATAGGTGGGGTGAAGGGAAAGGCCTTCAAAAGTCAATGGATAGGTCCGATAGTATCTGAAAACGCGAATTTATCTGATGTTAAATTAAATAACGGGACTTTAAGCCCGGTATTTAACGAATCTATTGAAAATTATAATGTAAATGTTAGTAATAATATTACTAACCTGTTGTTGACACCTATAGGAAGCGATTCTCGTGCTAGTATTTCAGTTAACGGGAAAATTGTGGTCAGTGGTACTTCATCAGAACCTATTAACCTTAGCGTGGGTAAAAATACTATAACTATTATTGTAACGGCTGAAGATGGGATGACAACAAAAACTTATACAGTAGAAGTTAATCGTGCAAATTCATCTAGTGGAGGTGGAAATTATCCATCACCAACGCCAAAACCTGATAATGGTGAAGTTCGAATGATTCCAATAAAATCAGGTAATCAATCACAAGTAGAAATTGAAATTACAAGAAAACTAATTAATGGAAAAAAGACTGATTTGGTTAAGTTGAATGACTTTAAAGCGAATGAAGCAATATTACAGGCTATCAATAGTAAACAAAATTTTATAGAAATGTTAATAACAGATTTACCTAATAATCCAGTAGATAAAGTTAAAGCGGAGATTTCAAAATCAACTTTAAGTATTTTAAGTGAAAATAATATCGATTTGAAAATTAATACTGAGAGAGCAATTATTTCAGTTCCGAACCGAACATTAACTAATAATGCAGATAAAGATATCGCTATCGAGATTGAGAAAGTAACAAATATCGAAGCGATACAAAATACACAAGGTTTGATAGCTCAATTAACAAAAGGTGGTAGTTCAGTAAGCGCTCCACTTGAAATAAAAACAAATTATCTTGGTGAAACAGATCTTATTTTGCCATTATCGGATATCAATCTACCATCTAATCCAGAAAAATTGGATGCATTTTTAGATTCCCTTAAAGTTTTCATTCAACATAGCGATGGTGAGAAAAAAACTGAAAAAGGGATAATTGTATATGATAAAAATGGAAAACCAATCGGAATCAAATTCACAGTAGATAAATTTAGTATTTTTACGATTATTAAAATTCCTAAAGAAATAGAAGAACCTGAATTTGATGGAGAAAACATACAAGCAGAAACATTAGTAATGCCTGATAAGACGTGGACGATTTCATTTAATGCATTAGTAGATGAAGAAAGCCTTTCAGATAATATTTATGTAATTGATGAAAATGGAAAGCAAGTTAAAGTTCATTTAAGTGTAGTAGCTGAAGATAATACGAAAGTAAAAGTGACACCTGAATCTTATTACAGCCCGCTAACAAAATACAATATGTATATAATGAATGTAAAATCAAGTGAAGGAAAGATTTTAAATAAACCTATCCGTTTCACATTTGAAATTGCTAATTATTCTTTAGTTGGAAATAAACAAGATTATCAGGAAACAAAAGATTTACAAAAATCATGGACAATAAAATTTAGTAAACCTTTAAATAAAGATACTGTTCATGAAAATAATGTTTTTATTGTTGATGAACATGGGGAAAACTATAAAGCTAGTGTGCAATTAATAGAAAATGACTCAATAAGAATTACACCACAAGCTCCTTATAATCCTCAATTAGAATATTATTTATTTATTCAAAATATAGAATCATCAGAAGGAATCCTGATGAACGAAAATGTATGGATGAAATTTCAAATCAATATTCAAGTAGAACTAAAAAGAACATTTTTGGAAGAAGAACATATTATGTTTGAAGAATTTGAATAGTAACTAAGAAGTTAAGAAATCTAGTTATTTTTTAGTAAGAGGGTGTTAATTCTAAAATGGATTAACTTTGTTGAAAAAAGATTCTGTCAATGAAAAAGTCACAAAAATTTGTGATCTTTTCAAGTTGCCATTTGTTTTCCTACATGGTTTCTTCTATTAAATTGTGTAACGGGTGCACAAACAACATTTGCGCCCTCGTTACCTACTAAAAAGACTGCTCTAGATTTACCAAGAGCAGTCTTTTAATCTGTTAAAACTACTTAATAGTAATACTTTTATTATTAGCATTCCATAGAACTTCTTTTCCTAATTCCTCACTAATAAAACGAAGGGGAACTAGAGTTGTTCCGTTTTTTGTAAAAGGAGCAACGGCTAATTGCTTATTCTTTTTATTCACTATAGCTGTTTTGCTATTCAAATAAAGTACGATTTCGTTACTCTTTGTATCTGCGCTTGGATAGCTTGCAGTTAATACATAGTCCCCGCTCTAGTACTGATCCCCCCAGCTATTAGGATATACTTGGATATAATAAGTTCCAGGTTGAAATTGCTTAGAATAAGAGGATAGAAGATAATCGAGTCGCTCTTTTTTACTATTGTAGATTGCAAAATAAGCAGGAGCGGATTTGTCGGATAGGTTAATATTTACATGACCTGCTTGATTTAATGTAATCGCATAAATCACTAAAAGTCGGGGATGACAAAAATTGTCTAGCTCACTTGTTGATTGAAGCTGCAACTGCGCCCCCGCAGAAAGCATCCAGCCAGAGCGGAAATCAACCCCTAGTTATGATGATGAACCACATAAGTACAAATTTAGTGGTTTTTGGTATTTGTGTTCAGAAATTGTTCAGACTGCTTTGGTATGATGAATTTACAGTTCTAAATATCCCTTTAGAATTGTGCATTTTATGTAGAAAGTGCTAAATTACTACATTGCGATATGCTATTGATAGTGAGTCAAAAAAGGGGAAATCAAAAAGCAACCATAGATCTAACATTCTGGAAGGAGAAAACAAAATTGAGGAAGAGAAAATATTTTAGTATTTTACTAATAATAACAATTTTATTTAGTACTTTTAACTTGCCTATCTATGCAAATGCAGTAGTACCAATAAATTCATGTGAAAGTACGAATGCATTTGAAGGTGCTACAAAAGTGGCGGTAGATATTAGTAATAATGTCTATGTTTTTAATAAAGGTAACAAAACGATAAAAAAAATGGATGCATCAGGAGTTATTGATACGTTAGTTGACGAACTTCAAGTAGATAATATGGGTGCATTTGTGGCAGATACACAAGGTAACATTTATTATACGAAATTATATAATAATGGCGGTGCGAAATCAGATATTGTAAAGATTGATAACACTGGACAATCTACAACTTTGGCAACTATTAATATAAGTCAAAGGACATTAGGTGTTGATGCTAATGGGAATGTTTACTATTCATCTTTTTATATGGATAATCCAAACCTCCATAAAATAGATGCGAATGGTAATCATTCACTCGTATCAGGATATACACAACCTACGACTGGTGTAGTTAGTGATGTTCAAGGTAATGTTTATTTACTGTCAAATGGGAAATATACGAAAATTTATAAAGACGGACAAACATCTACTGTTACTGCTCAATTAAGTTATGATTCAAGCAATGGATTAGCGATTGATTCATCCAGTTTTCTTTATACCCCGGGAGATAGTGATAATACTTCTGACGGCGTAAAAAGGGTAAAGAACGGGGCAGGAGAACAGTTATTTTCAGAATTTCTTAAAGATACAAGCTCTGTTTCAATTGATAATGACGATAATTTTTATATAGTTGCTCAATATACAGAAGACACTAGTGATTTTCCTGTTGTAGTTCAAGTGACACCAACTGAAACTACAGTTCTTGGTGTAAAACCTCCTCAAGATCAAGCACCGGTATTAATTACTGGATTGGAAAACAACAAAACTTTTAATGTGAATGATCAAGTTCAATTTTCTGTTCAAGCACAATCATGTAGTAATAACTTTACATATCAATGGTTTAAAGGTGATGTAGCAATTCCAGATGCGATTGAATCTACATATACAATTGAAGCAGCGCAAGAATTAGATACCGGAGAGTATAAGGTTGTCATTTCAAATAAAGCTGGTCAAGTAACAAGTAGTGCAAATCTAACTGTAACACCTCAAACGACTAGTGGAAACAATCAACCATCCACAGACCCAGGACCTACTATTAGTTTAGAACCCTTTGAAATTATTAATGCAAACAAGCCATGGGGTACTACAATAGTTGGTACGGATTTGTATTTTGTTGAAATGAGAACGAGAAATTTAGTCAAAGTTTCTCTGGTGGATAATACTAAAAAGATAATCAAAACAGGCATTTCTAGTGACCGTTTTTTAACAGGTATTGCCATAGATAATGACGATGTATATATTTCTACTGATACAACTTTATATAAAGGACAACTTTCAGAATTAGAAAACGGAGATACAAGTTTGTTAGTAGCAATTAAAAAACTGAAAACTCCTGGAAATGACTTTATTGAAATTGATGGGATGACAATAAATAACCAGCAAAAAGTTCTATATTTCACTACCCTAAATACTAACGGAAAAATCTATCAAATCCCATTAAATGAATTAGAATCAGATGCTTCAGAGATTGTAGGGGAACCATGGTTTGTTAATTCGGTTTCACCAGATTATTACAAAGGGCTTACGTATTACAAGGGTAATGTATACGGGGTTGGTATGAGATACCATGGTGCAAACCATTATTTCTATAAACTTACAATTAATGATGATGGAACTGCAGGTAGTACGGTCGACCTTGGAAATATTCCGTCACCTTCTACTCAAATTTTCCTTGCTGGAGCCCCTGCCATTACTGAAGAAGGCAAAGTTTATATATCTAATATGTTGTCACTGGAGTTAACAACACCACCTGCACCACCAGTAACAGCAGATGATGATGCGAATGTCATAATCGGCGCAGATGATACAATGGAGTATTCTGTAGACAATGGTACTAATTGGATTCCTTATAACGAAACACCTATACCAACGTTTGAAGGAAATCAAACTGTATTAGTACGTGTACAAGCAGTATATGAAGTAAGTCATGCTAGTCTAGCAACACCATTGACGTTTACTTCGAATAATAATGGTGGCAGCAACAATCAACCACCAATGGAGTTAGGACCCTATGAGGTAATAAAAGCAAACGAACCACTAGGAATAACAATAGATGGTTCAAATTTATATTTTATAGAAATGGCAACAAGTAATATAATTAAAGTTTCGCTTTCTGACAATTCTAGAAAAACTATACAAACGGGTATTGATCCAACTTTAATTCGTTTAACAGGTATTGCGATTAAAGGTGATGACGTATATCTATCAACTTTTAGAACTATTTATAAAGGAAAACTTTCAGAATTAGAAAACGGAGATAGCAGTTCATTAGAGGTAGTAAAGACTTTTAATGATTCAGAAATTCTAGATATAACGATTGATAGTCAAAATGAAATGTTTTATTTTACTGATCAACATAGAGGAAAGATATATCGAGTTCCATTAGATCAATTAGATGAAATTGATTCAAGCATTTTAGAAAATCCATGGTTTGATATTAATCCTAATTCCCCTAAGAGATATTTAAGAGGAATCTCTTATTATAAAGGCAGTATTTATGGTGTAAGTTGGAATTATGATGGGGGAGTTTATTTTTATCAAGTACCAATACTAGCTGACGGAAAAGCAGGCAATGTAGTAAATATTAAAGATTTACCAAAAAGCTATGAAGGTTCGAATTCGTATCTCGCTGGTGGTCCTGCAATTGATGAAAATGGAAAAGTGTATATTACAGATATGAGATCCACTTTTGCAATGACCACACCACCTGCACCACCAGTAACGGCAGATGATATGAATAATGTTATTTTAGATGCAGATACAACAATGGAGTATTCAGTTGATAACAAATCAACATGGACATCCTATTCCGACATAATCGTACCGAAATTCCCAGGAGATAAAGTGGTATTTGTGCGTTATAAAGAAGTGGCTGGTGTAAGTTATGCAAGTCCATCAACGACATTAACTTTTACTCCAAATCCAGTGCCAACGCCGAATCCGTTACCAGGAACGACACCGAATCCGATACCAACGCCAACACCAGATTCAACTCCGGACCCTGCGCCATCGCCAAGTCCATCACCGACAACTGGAAATGGCAGTAGCACAGAAATTATCACAGTAGACGTAGATGGTGAAAATGGTGAACTATTAAATAAAACACCTATCCAACGTACAACAGAAACTAACGGTAGTGTAAAAGATTTTGTGACAATGCCTGATGCTATTGCAAAAGAGACAGTACTAAAAGCGAAAGAATCAAAAAATGATACTGCACGTATTATGATTCCAGATGCAAAAGACATCGTATCCGAGACAAAGGTTGAGGTGCCAAAGTCAGCACTGTCAGAGTTAAAAAGTGGAAATTTAAATCTTGAAATTTACACGGATAATGTGACAATTTCGATTCCTAAATTATCCTTAGTAGATTATACAGATGACCTATATTTCCGACTTGTTCCAATTAAAAAGGAAGAAGAGCGCCAGCAAGTAGAAGAACGTGCAAAGAAAGAGGAAGTTGTGAAAGCAGCACTTGGTGATGGTTCAATTGAAGTAGTGGGCCGTCCAATGACAATTGAAACGAACCTGGCAAGTAGAAAAGTGGACCTAATCCTTCCGTTACAGGGTGTCACATTACCAGAAGATCCGAAAGAACGTGAAGATTATTTAAATAACCTAGGTATCTTTATTGAACATAGTGATGGGGATCGAGTTTTAGTAAGACCTGTCCCAGTTGAATATAAAGAAGGCGTACAAGGGTTGAAATTTACAATTGAGAAATTTAGTACGTTTACGATTGTGAAGATGGATAATTTAGACGAGTACTTTAATGGTTTGGATAAGGATGGTTCGAAAAAGCATACACCCTATATTTACGGTTTTGAAGATGGAACTTTCCGAACGGACGCATTTATCACACGTTCTCAAATGGCGGCTATGTTAGCTCGTAATCTTGAAGATATTGAAGCAAACAACTTACAATTCTTCAAAGATGTAAGCCAAAAGAATTGGGCATACAATGACATACTTGAAACAACGAATGCTGGAATTATGTTCGGAGTAGGTTCTGAACAATTTGATCCAAAAGGGTTTGTCACAAGAGCGCAAATGGCTTCCATTGCTTATCGTTGGATGCAGCAAGAATGTGCAAAAGACACGAACGCATATGAAAACTGTTCTACATTAAATGGTTTTGGTCCGGCAAATTATAAAGATGTATCAAACAATCATTGGGCAAAAGAAGCAATTGATTTCTTAAAAACTACGGATATTATGATTGGATACAATGATCAAACGTTTAAACCAAATCAAAAATTAACAAGAGCAGAAGCGGTGAAGGTGCTAAATCGCTTATTTAAACGTGGTCCATTAACAGGAGTGGAGACACCAACTTTCAAAGATGTTTCATCATCGTATTGGGCTTTTAAAGAAATTGAAGAAGCAGCAAGAGAACACACATTCACAATGAATCAGAATGGTCATGAAGTTTTAAAATAACGTGCCAGGCAACCCCTACAAAAGATTTGTAGAAATTTGATGTAAGAAAAACAAAACCTAGCGAATAAAAGCTAGGTTTTGTTTTTGGTGAAGATGCGTTAGATACGTCTTCAATTTATACATTTCTATCCATGTATTGATGTCTGATGTATAGATAGAAATGTTCAGAAATTGTTCAGTGGCATTATCTATAATAGATTAGGTGTTCAAATGTATTAACTATTTCAATTTGTTAAGTTATTTTACAACACAGAATATACAAATTACTAAAGGTAGTAGAAATATAAAGTATTTAAAATTAATCATTGAAACTACAGTAAATTTGAAATAAACATATATGGAGGTCAAAATGAATAGAAAAAAGTGGATTATTATATCAATAGTTTTTTTGCTGATTGTTCAGCCGTTTTATACAGTAATTGGTTCAAGTCATGAAGCTTTTGCCGAAGGAGATGGAACTCAAGAAAACCCTTATCAAATCCCAATAACAACACAGCTTAATGAGGTAGAAAATCAACCAAATAGCACGGAAATTGCGAATGACTCAGTTACTAATAATCCTCCAAGTGAAGGCTCATGTGTTTCAGGGGGCGGGGATGGGTTAACAATCGACAATCCTATTATTATTTGTACACCTGAGGATTTAGATAAAATAAGAGAAGGCCTAAATAAGAATTATAAACTTGGCCAAGATATCGACCTAGAAAGTTTCTTAAGTGAAGGTGGTCCGGGGTATAACAATGGTAAAGGTTGGATCCCTATTGGTAATCCTGAAAGTAGTTCAACATACTTTACAGGAACTTTTGATGGGAACAACTATGAAATCAAAAATTTAAAAATCAATCGCCCAGATGAAGATTATATTGGTTTATTTGGGTTTGTATATGACTATAATTGGCAATATCAATTTGATGAATCACGTGATTTTGATTACAAAACCCAAAAAGTTATGCTAAAAAATATTAAATTAAGAAATGTAGATATAAATGGTAATAGAGAGGTCGGAGGGTTAGCTGGTTTTATCTCTTTAGGAAGTACTCATTATGCTTCAGTAACCGGTGTGATAAAAGGTATCTATAATACTGGTGGTTTGCTAGGTAGAAATGGATATAGTTTACTGACTCGCTCGTGGAGTAGTGCCGATGTAATTGGTAAAGAGTGTACGATTTCAGATGATCACTTTTTTGACCAGTGTGGTAATACAGGTGGGCTTACTGGGATAAATGATGGGCGTATCACGGAATCATTTAGTGATGCAAACGTAAAAGGAATATCCCGAGTTGGTGGGTTTGCTGGAAGTAGTATAAATCGACCTATTATGAACTCTTATGCTACAGGAAAAGTGGAGACATTATTTGGAAATGGTTCTATTGGTGGATTTGCTGGCAAAATAGGTAGTGGAACTAAAATTATAAACAGTTATTCTATTGCTGAAGTCAAAATACCTGCAAATGGAAATATAGAAGTTGCAGGTGGCTTGTTAGGAGGAGCGTTTGAAGAGGTCTTGTCTTCCCGTTTTATTATTTCTTCTTATTGGGATGTTACTAACTCTAAAATAGAGGCTGGAGAAAGGTATTATGGAACACCCATTACTCCAACAACTGATATCAGTAAAAGTACGTTTGAAAATTGGGATTTTGATAACGTTTGGTATTTACAATGTGATCAAAATGGAGTTTATCCAGTTTTAAGATGGACTATGTCAGAAATACCTGCAGAACAGTCATGTTCAGGCAATGGAACGACGCCACCCCCTCCAACACCAGGGGGAAATAATGATGGAGAGGATACGCCAACGCCGGTTCCGGCACCAACACCAGATTCTGGGCCGACACCAGTTCCGGCACCCGCACCAACACCGGTCCCAGAATCAACACCAGATTCTAATCCATCACCGACAACTGGAAATGGCAGTAGCACAGAAATTATCACAGTAGACGTAGATGGTGAAAATGGTGAACTATTAAATAAAACACCTATCCAACGTACAACAGAAACTAACGGTAGTGTAAAAGATTTTGTGACAATGCCTGATACTATTGCAAAAGAGACAGTACTAAAAGCGAAGGAATCAAAAAATGATACTGCACGTATTATGATTCCAGATGCAAAAGACATCGTATCCGAGACAAAGGTTGAGGTGCCAAAGTCAGCACTGTCAGAGTTAAAAAGTGGAAATTTAAATCTTGAAATTTACACGGATAATGTGACAATTTCTATACCAAAAGCGTCATTAAGTGATTATACGGATGATTTATATTTCCGTCTTGTTCCAATTAAAAAGGAAGAAGAGCGCCAACAAGTGGAAGAGCGGGCAAAGAAAGAGGAAGTTGTGAAAGAAGCACTTGGCGATGGTTCAATCGAAGTAGTGGGCCGTCCAATGACAATTGAAACGAACCTGACAAGTAGAAAGGTAGACTTAATCCTTCCATTACAAGGTGTCGCATTACCAGAAGATCCGAAAGAACGTGAAGAGTATTTAAATAACCTAGGTATCTTTATTGAACATAGTGATGGGGATCGAGTTTTAGTAAGACCTGTCCCAGTTGAATATAAAGAAGGCGTACAAGGGTTGAAATTCACAATTGAGAAATTTAGTACGTTTACAATTGTGAAGATGGATAACTTAGACGAGTATTTTAATGGTTTGGATAAGGATGGTTCGAATACGCATAAACCATATATTTACGGTTTTGAAGATGGGACTTTCCGAACGGACGCATTCATCACACGTTCACAAATGGCCGCTATGTTAGCTCGTAACTTAGTGGGGAACGAAACGAATAACTCATTATTATTCAAAGATGTAAACCAAAAGAATTGGGCATACAATGACATACTTGAAACAACAAATGCAGGAATTATGTCTGGAGTAGGTTCTGAACAATTTGATCCAAAAGGGTTTGTCACGAGAGCACAAATGGCTTCCATTGCTTATCGTTGGATGCAACAAGAATGCGCAAAAGACAGTAGCGTATATAAAGATTGTTCTACATTAGAGGATTTTGGTTCAGCAAACTATAAAGATATATCAAACAATCATTGGGCAAAAGAAGCAATTGATTTCTTAAAAACGACGGATATTATGATTGGGTACAACGATCAAACGTTTAAACCAAATCAAAAATTAACAAGAGCAGAAGCAGTGAAGGTATTGAATCGCTTATTTAAACGTGGTCCATTAACTGGAGTGGAGACACCAAGCTTCAAAGATGTTTCACCATCATATTGGGCTTTTGAAGAAATTGAAGAAGCAGCAAGAGAACACACATTCACAATGAATCAAAATGGTCATGAAGTTTTAAAATAATTGATTTATTACCATCAACCCTCATAAAAGTGGAAATTTCTACTTTTGTGGGGGTTTATTATTTTAATCGAAGCTTTTCCAACAGAAGTCGCACGTAAGCCCGTAAATCAACTTCTAAAATAAACCATTAAATATATATAGGACAAATCCTATTTCATTGCTATAATACTTTCATACTATTAAATGATAATAAACTATGAGGTATTTATGAAAAGGAAACTAATCGCATATATTTCTGTTCCTGTTTTAATTGCACTACTCCTAATTATGATTCTTTCTGCTCATGATCCTGCGAAACTACCAGCTGTACAAAATGGGATTTTAGATTTAACTGGGATTGACTTAGAGCAAGTAGGACCCATTGCACTCGATGGGGAATGGGAGTTTGTTTCGGGACAATTGGTGAATTCGGATTATTTTAATAACCAGGGAAGCTCTACTTTAGTGGGTGTCCCTTCGCTATGGACAAAGTATGCTGTAAATGGAGAAAGCGTTCCAAAATATAATAAGGCCACATATCGAATGGTGGTCAAACTACCAAAAGGTGAATCGATTTTAGGACTGAAGACTGGAAATATTAGAATGTCTAATAGTCTCTATGTTAATGGGGAGAAAGTTGGAGGAAGTGGTGCACCAGCCGAAACCACAACCTATTCTCAACGCAATACCCCATATACTGCATTATTTCAACCAGAAGACGATGAGCTAGAAATCATCGTACATGTGGCAAATTTTGATTATGCCTCAGGTGGTGGGATTGTTAGTTCGCTTTACCTTGGAGATGACGAAAGTATTCTTAATATTCGAACTGCTGCCTTAGCCTATGACTGGGTGATGATTGCAGCCTTGTTTGCTGTGGGAATATACTTTTTTGGTTTTTATCTGCATTTTCCAAGAGAGCGCAGTTTATTATTCTTAGCTCTTTTTTGTTTTTCAATGGCTCTTTACACGTCAACGCATGGTGAAAAAGTGTTAGATATAATACTTCCAGGGATACCCTACGAATTGTTTTCCAAAATTCAAGGAACTTCCAATTTAATTGCGCTTTTTTTAGTTGCCTATTTTCATAGCACGTTAAAGGAGTACTCGAATAAAAGCATCGTGAAAATTCTTATAGTGATCGGCGTACTTTTATCTTGCTCTGTGCTACTACCTTTAAAAATCAGCTCGCATCTTCAAAATGTGTATTCAATTTATTTATTTGTTGCGATTTTGTATATTTTCTATATTCAAATCAAAGCCATTCGTAATAAAACAGTCGGTGGGATGTATTTATTATTAGGATCACTCACACTCATTATCTACTGTATCGTTGGGACGTTAAATGTGATTGGGAATACAAAAATTGATAGTTTGCCACCGATTTTCCCATTTATTTACCTGATGATGTTGTCTTTATTTATGGCTCATCGTTTTACTGATACATATCGTAAAAACGAGGAATTAACAGCGAAACTAATTGAAGTTGATCAATTCAAAGATGAATTTTTAACGAAAACCTCCCATGAATTCAAAACACCGCTTCATGGCATGATTGCAATATTACAAACGGTGGCAAAGGATTTAAATGGGAAGCAACAGGAAAAGATTCATTTTGTTATCAGTCAGGCAAAACGGTTGTCGAGCTTGGTGAATGACGTATTGGACCTTGCGCGGTTGAAGCGAAAAGAGCTCAAAATTGATTTAAAGCAAATTGATCTATATTCAACCGTTTTTGTTGTGGTAGAGGCGTTTTCTTACATTTTAAATAAAGAGATTAAAATAATAAATAAAATAAAAAAAGATACGCCGTATGTGGTTGCCGATGAAAATCGATTAAGGCAAATATTGTATAACTTAATTGATAACGCCATTAAATATACAACACAGGGCGAGATTGTTATTTCAGCGATTCAGGATGATGATAAATTAATTATATCTGTAAAAGATTCGGGAATCGGGATACCGTCTGAACAACTTCCAACGATATTCAATAATTACGAAAGAGGAAATCATTTGGATGATGAGCAAGAAGGTATGGGTCTTGGTTTAAGTATAACGAAAGATTTAGTAGACCTCCAAGGTGGACAAATTTGGGTCGACTCGAAGCTTGGAGAAGGGACAACTTTTAGCTTTAGTTTGCCAATTGTAAAAGAAGTAGAATCGAATCATGTCGATTGCGATGATGAGCGAACACAAGTAGTTGAGAGTTTATCGCTTCCATATGCAAATGGTAATCCAATGGGTAAAAAGATTATTATTGCCGACGATAATCATGCGAATTTGCGGGTCTTAATTGAAGCATTAGATACAACAAAATACTTTATTATAGCTGTGGATAACGGAGCAGATGTTTTATCTTTATTAGGGAAAGAGCGAGACGTGGATTTACTCATCCTGGATATTATGATGCCCAAAATGAGTGGATATGAGGTTTGTCAAATTGTGAGGGAAACATATTCGCTTACTGAGTTGCCAATTTTAATGCTGACGGCAGCCATTTTACCAGAAGATATGGTAACAGCCTTCCAAGCAGGCGCGAACGATTTTTTACACAAGCCTGTGGATCTACAAGAATTACACATAAGGGTCAACAATTTATTGTTAATTAAAGAATCGGCTCGGGCAGCTACCAATATGGAAATTGCCTTTTTACAAGCACAAATTAAACCACACTTTATCTATAACGTATTAACTTCCATTATCTCTTTAAGTTATATTGATATAGAAAAATCAAGGGCGTTAATTTTACAGTTTGCCAAATTTTTAAGGGGAAGTTTTGATTTTACCAATACAAATAAGTTGATACCGATTCAAAATGAACTATCACTGGTACATTCCTATATTGAAATAGAAAAAGCAAGATTCCCTGAACGATTTACATTTGAACTTGATGTTAAGGATGAAGTGAGTTGTATGATCCCACCGCTAATCATTCAGCCACTTGTGGAAAATGCTATTCGCCATGGTTTGAGTGCGGAGGATGCTGGAGGGAAAATAATTTTAAGCATACAACAAAAAGGGGAAAAGCTGATTATTACAGTTCGTGATAATGGGATAGGGATGAGTCAGGAAAAGATTGATAAAATTATGTCAGGGAAATTAAAAGATGGACGAAATGGAGTCGGTTTATTAAATATTGTAAAGCGGATTAGACAGTTCCTTGGTGCATCTATTTCTATTGAAAGCACTGAGAAAGGTACTGAAGTAGAGATGATATTGCCTTATAACATTCAGGGGATAGAGGAGTAAAACAATGTTAAAAGCTCTATTAATAGATGATGAAATTCTTGCATTAAATTTACTAGAAATTTTATTAAGAGATATTGGTGATGTAGAGATTGTAGGGAAATTTACAAATTTTGATGCCGCACTTAACACGATTTTAGGACAGCAATTGGATGTAATCTTTTTAGATATTGAAATGCCAGGAAAAAATGGTATTCAAATTGCAGAACAAATATTAGAAATAAATGAGGAAATTAATATTGTATTTGTAACTGCTTATGATCAATACGCAATTGAGGCTTTTCGAGTTCATGCAGTAGATTATTTGTTAAAGCCAATTGACCCAATGAGACTAAAGCGATCGGTTGAAAAAATAAAAAAAAGAAGTAGGATTGCGTCACCGATCTTAACGGGATTAAAAGTTCAGTTCTTTGGGAATTTTAGTTTATTGAACGAACAAAATATTTCTCTTAAGTGGAGAACAAAAAAAGTAAAAGAATTGTGCAGTTATCTTTTACACCATCGAGGACCAATTCATCGATTAAAAATTATCGAGGATTTCTGGCCAGATCTTCCATTGGATAAAGCAAAATCGTTATTACATACAACAGTTTATCAATTGCGCAAACAACTGAAGGAGTTTAGTATAGACAATCCCCTTTCATTAGTGAATGAACGCTATGCGATTAATATAAATTTTGTAGAAGATGATAGAAAAATAATTGAATTGATCAATAACAATGATTTTAACGAAAAGAATCTATCACGTATTTTAGAATTACTAGATAAGGGATATCTCGGGTATGAAGATTATCCGTGGTCGATGAGCACTGCTGAAAATATAAATGAAAAATTTCGAGCTTACCTAGAAAAATTTATTAAAGAACATAGCAATCAAGTAAACAAAACAGAGATCTTCGGGCAAGTTTTAGAAGCGTTAATTAAACATAATGCTTATACCGATTTTTACTATCAAGAGTTGATCAATTACTTCATAGAAATAGAAAATAATAAAAAGGCAGAAGAGGTGTACTCAAAATATAGAGGGTACGTAAAGGAGAATTGAAATTATTATATCGGATAGACAAGAAAGGCTCAGCATGAGAAAGAACTCAATGTTGAGCCTTCTTAAATTTAGAGGTAATTTTTCCTATTATAGTATATTCTTCTGTTTTACATAGAGTAGAAAAAAACGCTATAAAGTATTAAAAGACTAACTTACAATTTGAATCTCTATATGTAAGTCTTCAAAATTTCTTCAATTACATAATTATACAAATGAAAAATTTCCCTATATATCTATAATTTTTGATAATAATCCATTTTTTTTACGTTTATTTATCATAAATTTAGTAATATGATAAATACGTAGCAAAGGGATAGTAACTTTGTTACAAGTGGTATCATTTAATAGCTTTATTACATTTCTAACTTTTCTATTCATGAGAACTATAATACATATTATATTTCTCACAACCAGTAAATTAGTTTTCATAGAATAGTATTCAATAAAATCTTCGGGGGTAAATTACATGTCAAAAACGAAAAAACTATTTGCTTCAACAGCATCTGTAGCACTTGTGGCTGCAGCAATTGTACCAGTAGCATCTGCAGCTCAATTAAACGATGCAGAAAAGATCCCAACTTGGGCAAAAGAAGCAGTTAACTATTTAGTAGATAATGGCGCTGTTCAAGGTGACAATAACGGCAACTTTAATCCAACTGGTAGCTTAACTCGTGCACAAGCTGCAACAATTCTTTCAAAATTATTAAAATTGGAAGCTACAGGAACTGAAAACTTCAATGATGTTAAAGAAGGTCAATGGTTCTACGATGCAGTTGTTGCAACTTCACCAGAAATCTTTGCAGGTGATGACAAAGGCAACTTCAATCCTAACGCTAAATTAACTAGACAAGAAGCTGCAAAAGTTCTTGTAAGTGCATTTGGATTAACTGGAACAACAGATCTTAACAACTTTGCTGATGCTTCAAAAGTTCCAGCATGGGCAGCTCCATTTGTAAAAACTGCTGTTGCAAACGGTGTAATTAACGGTAAAGGTAATTTATTAGCACCAACTGACACAATTACAAACGCTGAGTTTGCTGTAATGGCAAAAGGCGCTGTTGATGCAACTGCTGAAGAAGTAGGACCTGAAGTAACTTCTGTAAGTGCAACTAACCCTACAAATGTTGAAGTAAAATTCAATAAAGCAATTGATAAAGAAACTTTAAATAAATCTGTTTCAATTAATAATGTAGCAGTAGACGGAGCAGAATTATACACACTATCTGAAGATGGTAAAACATTAAATGTTCGTGTTTCAAAACTAGATGTAGATAAAGCATATGCAATTAAAGTTGATGGTATTAAAACTGTTGACGGTGAAGAAATTCCTACTTTTGTAGAAAAAGTACTTTTCGCTGATTCTCAAGAAGCTACAATTGAAAAGGTAACTGCAAAAGCTGGTTCTACTGGTAAAACAAAATTTGTAGAAGTAACTTTTTCTGAAGATGTAACAGGAGCTGCAGCGAACTTCCGTGTTAATAATGTTTCTCCAAGTAATGTTACAATTGAAAAAAATGTTGTAACACTTGAATTACCTGCTGAAATTGAGTCTGGCAACACTCACGAATTACGTGTAGTTGAATTAGCAGATCTATCAGGTAACAAAACAAATGCAACTCAACAGTTCACAATTACTTCTGATACAACTGCACCAGTTGCAAGTGTATCTGCATCAGGTGAGAACACAATCAAAGTTGAGTTTAATGAAGCTGTTAGTGCCGTAGATGTTACAAATGTTAAAATTTTAAAAGGCAATATTAATGTAACAGGTGCTGCTGGAACTTTAAGTGCGGATAAAAAATCAATTGAATTTACTGTTAACCCATTAGTTTATGGTGAAAACGAAACTTCTGCTAACTTAACAGTCGAAGTTGCTGGTGTTAAAGATTTATATGAAAATGCATCAACTAAATCTACACATTCAGTTACAATCTCTAAGGATGTTGTTGCACCAACTGTTTCTGGTATTGAAGGAATTGTTGGAGCTAGTACTTTTGTTATTAATTTCTCTGAAGAATTAGAAGGTACAGCTGGTGACAATGCTAAATACTTACCAACTTTATTTAAAGACAATGTTAAACTTTCTGTTGCTAGTGCAGTTCTTCAAGCAGATAAAGACGGCAAGTTAACTCAAGTACTTGTGACAACTAATGCTGCATTAGTTGAAGGAACTTATGAAGTAACATTAGCTGCTGATACAGTAACAGATAATTCCCTTGCTAATAATAAAAATGCTCAAGTTAAAAAATCATTCACTACAACTACTCCATCTGCTCAAACAGATACAGTAAAGCCTGAAGTTTCTTCAGTTGTTGTAAATGGTGATGTAGTAACTGTAACTTATAATGAAGATGTAACTGCATCTGCTGCTGATTACAGAAATTACAAACTAGATGGTGTTACAATTCCATCAGAATCAGTAATTTATTTTGAAAATAGCAAAAGAGTAGTAAAAATTGAATTACCAAAAGGTTACTTTACTGCTGATAAATCAGATGCAATTGTTGAAATTACAAATGTATCAGACCTTGCTGGAAATGTATTAAATAAATACACTAAACTTAACCAAGTTGTAGTTGATACTAAAGCACCAACTTTAGTAAGTGCAAAATTAGCTTCTGACGCTTCATTTGTATTAGAGTTTGACGAAGCAATTAGCACGAATGTTACTAACTTTGCTCCAGCTAGTGTAATTATTAAAGATGCTAATGGTAATATTGTTAAGAATAGTGATAATAACTCAATCACAACTGGTGCTTCAGTGGGTGTTGATGGTAAAAAAGCTACGATTACATTATCAAATGCTACTCTTGATTTAAATAAAACATATACTATATCTGTGGAAGCAGGAGTTGGTTTAGTAGACCAAGCAGGTACAGATAATGATGCAACTGGAAATGAAGTTACTCCATTTACAAATGTAGTATTAGTTGATGGTGTTGCACCAATTTTAACTGCTGCTAATGGTATCTTTGCTGATGACACTTATACTTCTAATGTAATTGGTATAACTGCTCCAGCTATTGGTACAGTCGCAATTGCTAAATCTGCATTCAGCGAAGTTCCTGCAAGTGTAAAATTAGTATACTCTGATGCAGATACAAAAACTGCTGATGTAGTTGTTACTGGAACAGTTGAAATCAATGCTAGCCAAGACGCATACACTTATTCATTTGCCTCTGCAAACCTAAGCTCATTAGTTACTGGTACAATTAATGTTAACTTAGTACTTGTAGATGCTAATGGTAATGAATCTACTGGTCTAAATGTTGTAGCTGATGGTTCTGGATTTGACGGTGTGGGTGCAGGATTTGAAACTCTTAAACTAGTAAAATAATTCTTAGTTTGATAGGAAATTTCCTTTACTGAAACATAGAAATGATTCCCACGTTCACGTAGTTTCCTCTAATTTTAAAAAGCTCTGTAGAGAAAAATCTCTGCAGGGCTTTTTTTAATCACCCAATATTTCTCACTCCTTTCATTCCTCATTCTCAACGTTTTTTACTGGTATCTTATATATAAATAATAACAGTTTAATATAAGAACAACTAAATCTTTCTGACAATTCCTTATAGAGATATTTGGCCTCAAACCCAACTATCTCCTTTTAATATTTAATAGATTCCTATTTATGAAATTGCTATACTAATTAAAAGAATAGTATTAAATAGGAGGCACTCTGATGGATAAGCGCAAGATTGTATTGGCAACGTTTATGGCAGTTTCCATATCGACTGTCGCAATATCTGAAACATCGGCTAATACGATAGAAAATCAATGGATCAGTGAAAATTCAGGGATTAACGTAAATCCATCTGCTATGGCAGTAATAAGTCCGATAAATGTTACAACAGTTGCAAATTTATCTGCAACCAATCTAACAGAATTAACTTCAGTAATAGAAAAAGAACTTAGTAAACAAAGTACATTAATTTCTATTCAATATACAGGGAATACAACAAATGTTTTAGAAAAAGTAGGGGAAATCATAGATCAATATAGAATGAAAGATGACTATTTAAATGGTACACTTTCATCTTGGAAATATGGTTATAGAGGCTACGGGAATAATGTCACAATCACGATTAACCTTGTCTATTTAACTACTCCACAACAAGAAGTCTTTATACAATCTGAGGTTGAGAGAATTGTAGACGAGATTATTACGCCATCAATGACGGTGACTGAAAAGGTAAAGGCAATTAATGACTATATCGTTCTAAATACAACCTATTCCATGCATTCATCCACAACGCCCCACGCAGCCTATGCGATTTTAAATGAAGGAAAAGGTGTTTGTCAGGCCTATGCATTGTTAGCATATCGGTTATTACAGAAAGCAGGGATTGAAGCGAGATACGTAACGGGCGAGTCTAGAGGAATCGGACATGCTTGGAATCTAGTAAAAGTTGATGGACATTGGTATCACCTCGATACAACGTGGAATGATCCAACATTTGCAGATGGCTCGATAGATCGTAGTGACTATATAAGTTATAGATATTTCTTAATTCCGGATCAAGTAATCTTTCAAGATCATATTATTGATGATAACGGCTACCCAGCTGCAACAAGTGAACGTTTTATGGCGTTTCGCGACATAGAAGCACCAGTACAAGTTGGGACAACTTTGTATTTCCCAAGTGATTCAAACCACATTCAATTATATAAATTAGATTTATCAAAAGAACCTTTTAAATCTCAAAAAGTTTCATCTACACGAGTGCAGGAGCTTGTTCATGCAAATGGGTGGCTTTATTTTAGTAATTATTCAGATGGTGCATTTCTTTCCAAAATGAAGTTAGACGGTACTGGCCTATCGACAATACTAAGGAAAACGGTTGATTCCGTAAAGTTAGAGGATAATGAATTAGTAGCTTCATATAAAGGAGTAGAGCTTTATCGTGAAGTGGTGCTCGCGGATTCTGCAGGACAACAAAAAGAACTCGATCAAGTGAGAGCACTATTAAAAACGATCACATTGTTAAGTCCAAACTTTGAATCACAGGCAAACCAGTTGAAAAACCTATATGACTCCCTAACGAATGAATCTAAAAATCTATTGTCTAGTTCTGATAGTGCAACGATACGTGATATTTTGTCAAAATATTCGGCAATGAAAAGTCTTACATTTATTGGTATGGTACAATGGGATCAACCTCGAATTATTACAGATGCCTATAAAGCGTGGAAAATTAATTTAAACCAAGAAATTGCCAATACATCTTCTAATAAATCCAATATACAAATTATCGATATGTTTGGCGACCCGGTAGAAGTTAACATAAGCATTAATGGAAAACAAATTGTAATCACTCCCGTAAACAGTTATGTTGCAAAAGTTCCATATACTTTGCTCGTAAAACCAGGTCTTTTAAGTGGAGATGGTGCAAAGCTAAATACAAGTGTGTATTTGAAATTTAAGTTGAATTAGTAATTTTCTGAGAAGGGAACTCACATAATGATGAGTTCCTTTTTTTTGATTTATAGCAAACTAAGTATAAGTAACTAAGCTAAATTTCTTGTTATTACTAATTATGACTAAAGTTTAATGATAATTTTCCGATATTATAGGAGGATATTGTATATTAAACTTTAATGTAGAAAGGAGTGAAAAGTTAACCAGAAGTTACTACTTTACTTGTACATATACTTCATGACTATATTTTAAATTGTGTTATTTTGAACAAGAAGGGAGAAAAAAATGAAAAACAAACAAAATTATTTATTCAAGGTACTCTCATCATTTCTAGTTCTTGTATTATTAACATTTACTGTGTTGCCTAGTGTGAACTCTGCAGCAACGATAGAAGTAAACTTAGAGCAACAGGTTAATAATAATTTAGGAGTGAAAATTGGAGATATAATTACTGAAGAAAAGATTAATGACATTGCTTCGACAGATACTTTAAAAGTTATCCTAAAGCTAAACGGGAACCAATGGGCAAGTGATATTGCTACTAAAAAACAATTAGTAATAGATAGCATGGTAACAGAAGAAAAAAGCGAGTTGCAAAAAATATTTAATTCAACTGGTGTTAATCTTACATCACCTGATACACTTGAGCTTACCTTGACAAAAGATACTAGTTATAACATTAAAAAAAATCAAACAATCACTATGAATCTACCTGCTACACTTATTGAAAATTGGGAAGGGCAAGTAACCCCAGTATCTTTCACAATTTATGCAAAACCAGAAGTTACAGTTGGAGGTAGCATTTTAAACGCTACAAAAGATGATCTGATAAAAGGTGGAAAAACTATTGATCTAAATTTATTGAATGCGAAATGGAACATTACCAACACAGGCGGTATGATTACAATAACTGGGTTAAATAAAATTTTAGATCAATTTAAAATTAACCCTACTACTCAATGGGCGGCTACTCAATATTTAAAATCAATCGATCCAAATACTTTTGTGTCATTTGCAAATGAAAACAGGACATTAAGAATGACTTTACCCCCAATTCCTGCTAATAAAGTAGATACTGGTGCTATTACGTTTGACTCAGTAGATGGTGGTACTACTCCACCAACGAGTAATATTTCCTCTACTTATATAATAGATACTGTAATTGGAAGTCCACTACTATACGAAAGTGCAGATGAAAATGCTAGTAAATCATTTACTATAGGAGCTTCTACAGGATTAACTATTAGTAACACGTCCGAAAGTGCAATTGTAGGGGGAACATCTAACATTACATTAACATTAACGGATGGAAGTTGGGCTACCCCGCTTGATCCGGAAAAAAAGAAAGTATTAATTGATGCTCTTGTTGCAACAAAACAAAAGGAACAATGGAAAAAAGTTCAGGATGCATTGAAGACTAGTGCAAATCTAAATGCAATAAGTGTTACAGCTAATATAATTACAATTCCGATTCCAACAGTTTCAGGTTATACGCTAACTGAAGACCAAGTTATTACGTTAAACGTACCTAATCAATTATTAAGTACAAGTGCTGATGTAACACAATCTTTTAAAATCACAGCGACTTCAAAAGCAATTGTTTCTGGAAGTGTAGCGCCTGAGGTGTCGCAAACTGATTTAGCTAAGGGTGGAAAAACAATTGTTGTGACATTGGTCAACGCTAAATGGGAGAACGAGATAGCTTCAAACACTGCAAAGCGCGAACAATTATTAAATGGTTTAAACTTTGGAACGCTTGATGCAACTATTCAAAGCGTGATTAATGCAAAAGCAGAAGTTATAAGAAGTAATGATAATGTCGTAACTGTTAAACTACCGCCAATTGATGGAGTAAAGGTAAATGCAGATGTAAATGTTACATTTAGTATAGGTAATACACCTGCTCAATTAACAGATATAGCTGTGACAACCTCTTCTGAACCAGTATTCAAAATTGCACAAGTTACCAATCAAACAGTTTCACTTTCAGGAACAATCCTTGAAGCTACTGAGTTTGATATTGTTGCTGGTGGAAAAACGATTATATTAACATTGAAAAATGATACTTGGATAAATAATACTGCACTACTTCAGAGTACACTAGCAACAAATTTAGCCTCTATTACAAGTAGTGTAACAGTAACAAGAAATAGTGATACTGTAGTAACGATTCAACTAAATGGAAATAGCTCATATCAATTATTATCAGGTAATCAGACTTTTACACTTTCAATTCCAGATACCCTATTTGTAGTATCTTCAGGTAATAAATCTGTTAGTTTTGACATTTTAGATGTTTCAGCAAAAAACATTGGAAATTCAAAAGATGGTCTAGATGCAGCAGAACTTTCAAAAGGTGGAAAAACAATTGTTGTTTCTTTAGAAAATGCTACTTTTAAAGATAACTTGACAAAATCTCAACTTTTGTCAGTTATACAAAACGGAAGCAGTGCCCTAAGTACAGCAGTATATAGTGCAATTAATAGTTCATCAGACAGTAAAATACTTTCTGCTAAAGGGAATAAATTAACGATTAAACTTCCATCAGTTAGTTATGTTGGAAGTGGTTCAATTAATTTAGAAGTTCCATCTGGGATTATAAATAATGGAAAAAGGAACATTCCTGTTTCAAGCGTTAATGTAGGTGCAATCTCTTCAGTAGCTAGTGATGTATATACATTGACTGAATCGCAAATAAAAAATGGTACTTCATTTACTCTAACTTTATATTCTGGGGCAGAATGGAATCCAACTATTACGTCTAATAAGTCGATACAAAATGCCTTATTAAAAGGTTTTGCGGTTAATGATCAAGAAAATGAGTGGAAAACAATTACGGATAAAATAGTAGAGAATAATAATTTTAGACTTTCAAATTCAAATCGCTCTTTAACTATTACGATTCCATCAATCAAGGAGTTTACAATTGTTCGTGATCAAGAAATTTCAGTAAAAATCTCGAAGTCAGTCTTAACAAATTATAAATATGATATTGAGCTTAATCAAAAATTAAAAATTGCAGTACCAACTATAAGTAATAACAAGTCATTTCAGGATGTACTTCAAGACTTATCCAACTTTATCGCTACAAATAATTTAGAAAAAATCCGTGTAAAAGTACCAGAGAAAAAACTTGAAGAGCTTCAAGTAACAAATGTATCTGTACCTAACTCTGGAAATATTACAACCGTTAAAATTAAAACAAATGGTACTGTGAATAGTGGAACTTTATCAGTTTCAATTGGTGAAGCGAATCAATCAAAACTAATAGCGGTAGGTAACAATTCTTACACATTTGTATTTACCAATGTAGATGCAAAAAGTGATGTGAAAGTAAGTTTAACATCGAATAACAAAGTAGAAGAAGTATTCGGAAAAGCTGGTAATGGCAAAAAGACATATAGCTTATTACCTAAAAAAGAAATTGATGGTCTATATTCACTTTCGGACATTTTAACAGACGATAAACTTTTAAAAGAGATTTTCAAATACTACTCACCAAGTGAATTAGAAGTTGGAACAACAAATTAAGGAGGTTATGAAACATGAAAAAAGCATTGATTGTATTGTGTAGTGTGCTATTGTTTCTACTCCTTCCTATTGATGCACCAAATGCAAAAACATGGAGATTTCAAGCTACTGAAGATGTCAATAAAGTATGGGAAATCAATTTTAACGGAAAATTAGATGCAAAGACTGTTAATTCTACCAATATCTATGTTAAGGATGGGCAATCAATTCATCCTACGACTACTAATGTTATTAATAGTGGAAGAACAATTAAAGTAAAACCTAATACACCTTACACAGTAGGGAAACTTTATGAACTGATCGTTACGACCAATGTAAAAAATGTAGATGGAAAAGTTTTAAAGGACTCTGTGAAAATGCAATTTAAAATAGTTGAAACAGATACGATTTTTAAAGCGGTTCAAAGTATTACAAGTCAAAACATCACCATTCTTACAATAGTTACTGATAGTGATGTACTTGATGTTAAAATTAGTAGCGAGTCATTGAAGTATGTGGGAAATAACACATATGAATACGTTCTTATAGGCGATAAAATAGGCGACAAAGTCACTATTTACGCATATGATGAAAAAAACAAGCTTTTAGAAAAAATGACATATACAATCGGCGAATAAGTTAACCATTTCTTAAAATTACAAGATGCCTAGCGCAGCATTAATGTTGAGCTAGGTTTTCTTATAAGAGTTGTAATGATGTTCTAAAAATTATAGTTTTAGATTAAAATTTTCTCAGCTTGTGATAATTTTTTATAAAGTCTAAAACATCAACTCTATTATTTGATATAATCAACTTAATAAGAATCTAATATGTTGGAGGGAAAATTGATGAAAAAAAACAAAAAAAGTATAAGTAAATATATACTTGTTGCAACACTAGCATTAGGTTTTACAACTAGTGCTGTTACTTTACCTTTTCAATCGGAAGCGGTTGAAGCCGTTACAAACAAGGTGAAATTTAGCGATGTTCCAACTAGTCATTGGGGATATAATGACGTGAATAAGGCAGCGGAAAAGAAATTAATCGTAGGATACAATGGTAAATTTAATCCTAAAGGGAATGTTACAAGAGCAGAATTAGCGCAAATGTTATCGAGCGCATTTGATGGTACAGAGCGTGTTCAAAATTCGTTCACTGATGTAGCAAAATCTAATTGGGCAACAGATGCTATTAATGAAGGAATTGCGTTGGGCTTTATCGATGTAGCTGATTATAAAAACAATAAATTTGAACCAACAAAAGTAATGACGAGAGCAGAAGTTGCAAAATGGCTTTCAAAAGGACTCGTTTCAAGTAATGCTAATTACGGTGTTATTTTAGAGAAAATGGCGAGTGCTACAACACCATTCCTTTCAATTGCAGATTTAAATCAAATCAAAACTAGCGATATTCCTTATATTGGACTTATGATGGGAACTGAATTAATGATTGGTTCTTCTAATAAATTTAATCCAAATGCAGCAATTTCAAGAGTAGAAGTAGCATCAATTTTGATTCGATATCTAGATAAAAAGAACATGGATCCATCTGAATTTAGTAAATTAAAAGAGTTCTATGAGACAGATGGGTTTGAAATAGTTGATATTCAATAATCACTAGAACTCGTGATGTCTAAATTTGTTAAAAGTAAGGCATAATATAAAAATAGACTGTAAAACAAGAGCTATCCTTAAGTTAGTGAATACTGACTTTAGGGTAGCTTAACTTTTTTATTGAAATTTATGCGCTTCTTTCCAAAGTAGCAAATATGAGTTATCATTGAATGTATTTAAATCTTCTATACAATTTTCTATTCATTTGAACAACATATTAACCTCGAGGTGGACCATGGTTTTTAGTAATCTAGTGTTTTTATTTGCATTTTTACCTATTGTTTTGATTGTATATTTTGCTATGCCATCAAAATTTAAAAACCTCTTTTTATTAATTGTTAGTCTGTTCTTCTATGCATGGGGAGAGCCTGTCTACATTTATTTAATGATTTTATCTAGTATAATCAACTATCTGTTTGGTTTACTTGTTGGGAGCAAAAAACAAAATCCTTCTTTGAAAAAATTCTATTTAACTCTTGCTGTTCTAATGAACCTAGGAATATTAGGTTACTATAAATATAGTACATTCCTGATTGAAAATATTAATTTGCTATTTGGATTAGATATTGCATACGAGCCACTACCATTACCGATTGGGATATCGTTCTTTACTTTCCAAGCGATGAGTTATGTAATCGATGTGTATCGAAATGATGCGAAGGTACAAAAGAATATACTCGATTTAGCTTTGTATATTGCACTATTTCCACAGCTCGTTGCAGGGCCGATTGTTCGATATACAACCGTTGCTGAAGAGTTAAAAAAGCGAGTTCATAGTGTGGAGCTTTTTGCAGATGGTGTTCGTCGATTTATTTTAGGGTTGGGGAAAAAAGTAATTATAGCGAATCCTTTAGGAGAAATAGCAGATACGATTTTTGCAACGAATACAAGTGATTTAAGTGTAACGACAGTTTGGATTGGAATTATTGCCTATTCTCTTCAAATTTACTTTGATTTTTCTGGATATAGTGATATGGCCATTGGTTTAGGGAAGATGTTTGGATTTAAATTTTTAGAAAACTTCAACTACCCATATATCGCTCGAAGTGTTTCGGAATTTTGGCGTAGATGGCATATTTCACTGTCGTCTTGGTTCCGAGATTACATTTATATTCCGCTTGGAGGGAACCGAAAAGGGGAATGGAAAACTTATCGAAATCTCTTGATTGTTTGGACTGCTACTGGTTTTTGGCATGGTGCAAGTTGGACCTTTATGGCATGGGGCTTTTACTACGGAATCATTATCTGTATTGAAAGACTAGGTTTCGGAAAAGTGTTAGAAAAAATGTGGAGACCAGTCCAACATTTATATGTACTTATTCTTGTCATGATTGGGTGGGTATTCTTTAGAGCGGATAACTTTACGTACTCTTTAGACTATATTCAAACAATGTTCGGACTAAAAGGTGTGCCACTAACAGATTCAATGGCGATTGGTTATTTATATGATAGTACATATTTAATCGTTATAGGTTTGTTAATCAGTATGCCTATCTATCCTTGGATTACAAAAAAAATGGATCAACAAATGGAAAATGGAAAACGCAATACAACATTAGGTATCATTCGTTATATTGGTGGACCGATTCTTTATTTCGCCTTAATCCTATTAGTTACAATGTTTCTTGTTAATTCAACGTACAATCCATTTATTTATTTCAGATTTTAGTTCAAAATGTGAGGTCTATTCATGAAAAGCTTCAGTAATTATTTACTCACCCTATTATTTATATGTTTTATTATTGGAATCGGCGCCTATGTATGGCTTAGTGAAAAAGCAGATATTTCTTTTTATGAAAATCGGACACTTGCCAAAATGCCTGAAATCTCCGTTGAAAAAATGCTAGACGCTTCATTTACTAAGGAATACGAAACGTACTTTACGGATCATTTCGCGGGGAAGGATCGCTGGGTGAAAGGCTATATTCAGTGGCAAATGTTAACAAACCAAACCTTGATACAAGATTATTATATTGCTGCTGATGATTGGATCTATCCGAAGCCAGCCGATGAGTTAGAATACGATCAAATTGATTTCTCAATAAAAAATGTAAAGCAACTATCTGAATATACCCAAAAGCATAATATGGAGTTTTTCCTTTTCTCCTTACCAAATCGCTATTTAATTTTAGAACCACCATATCCAGCCTATCTTTCGAATAATTATGAGTTTAAACATAAAGAGTATTATTTTAACGAATTATCTAAAATAGATGCACTTAATGTAATTGATGTTTCTCAAAGTTTTGAAGATCAATTTTCATATGAAAAATTAAAAAATATGTATTACCAGACAGATCATCACTGGACGGTAGATGGTGCTTTTGAAGCGTATAAAATCATTTATAATTCTCTAAATGAAAAGTATGATTTGTTCCAAGAGCCTTCTTTTAATGAAGCGAATTTTGATAGACAATGTTATGATCAAAACTTTATCGGAAGCTATAATCGCCAACTATACGAACTAATAGAAACGGACGATGAAGTTTGCACAATGATGCCAACGAACTTTGATTTTAACACTTTAGAAGTCTATGTTGATGGTGAGAAGTTGCCATGGGATAGTGTATATGGCAGTGGGTTAAATAAAGAAGCGGACTTCATTGATTATGCAGGAATCTTTACAAAGGATTTTAGAGAATTAAACATTATCAATCCTGCAAAAGAAGATGGTGCAAAAGTATTGTTTATTAAAGATTCCTATGCAAACCCGATGTCCTTTTGGTTAGCGCAGCATTTCTATCAAACAACATTTTTTGATATCCGTCATAATCAGGATCGAACATTATACGAATACCTTAATAACAATGAGTTTGATGCGATTGTCTTCTTATACAATAGTACAACAGTCTTCGCGAATATGTACAACTTCAACTTAGAGAAATTGAAAGAGGAATGGATTGATTAAATTTCCTCGGATTTAGAAGTACTCCATAAGCCTGACGTAATTAAGGTCTCGCTAATGGAGTATTTTTCTATAATTGCAAAGTCACATCAATTATAAATAATTTTATATGATGAAAAGGAGTTGTCCACATGCCTTTACATATTATCCGAAATGATATTACGAAAATGAAAACCGATGCCATTGTCAATGCGGCAAATTCTGCGCTCAAAATGGGTGGGGGAGTATGTGGTGTGATCTTTCGTGCTGCTGGGGCTGAGCAGTTGCAAGTGGCTTGTAATAAAATTGGGCAATGCGCGGTCGGTCAAGCGGTGATTACAGAAGGATTTCAGTTACATGCAAAATATATCATCCATACAGTCGGTCCGATTTGGCGTGGTGGTGGGGAGAATGAGGCTGAGTTACTAGCACGCTGTTATGCCAATGCATTAAAATTATCAAAAGCTAATGGGTGCAAATCAATTGCATTCCCACTCATTTCATCGGGGATTTATGGCTACCCAAAACGTGAAGCATTAGATATTGCTGTTTCTACCATCAATGAATTTCTTGTGAACAACGAAATGGATGTCACAATTGTTGTTTTCGATAAAAAAGCAGTTCAGATAAGTGAAAAACTTTTTGAGTCTATTCAACATTATATTGATGATCGATATGAGGAAGAATTTATTTTTCAGAACCGAAATAGGGATTTTGAATTCGAACAAGTCTATTCGGAAATGCCAATTTTCGAAAGCGCACCGGAAATTATTCCGAAAAAACGTTCCTTAGAAGATGTATTAAATCAATTAGACGAAACCTTTTCAGAGAGACTTCTTCGTTTAATTGATGAAAAAGGAAAGACGGATGTAGAAGTTTATAAAAAGGCCAATATCGATCGGAGGCTTTTTTCTAAAATCCGTACCAACTTAGGTTACACTCCAAAGAAAGTAACTGTTATCGCTTTTGCCATCGCACTCGAGCTTAATTTAGATGAAACGATTGATTTACTTGGCACTGCAGGCTACACATTATCCAATAGCAGCAAATTCGACCTCATCATTCAGTATTTTATTGAAGAGCGAAACTTCGATATTTATAAAATTAATGAGACATTATTTACATTTGATCAAGTTTTACTAGGAGCTTGATCTGAATTATTAGCCAAATTTGGGGAGATATTAGCCAAATCGCGGCCATTATTAGACAAATCTGAAGAAATATTAGCCAAAACAAACTTAATATTAGCCAAAACAAACTTAATATTAGCCAAACCCGCTCGTAAACCCCAATCCCCAATTTGTCGCCTCCCATGCGACCACGTCAAACCCCATAATTGGTATCCTTCATTTAGACAAATCGAATGGAGGATTTTTTTATGAAAACAAATTGTACGGAGTTAGTCTTTATTTTAGATCGCAGTGGTTCGATGGCAGGATTAGAATCAGATACAATTGGAGGCTTTAATGCGATGCTCTCGAAACAAAAAGAAGCACAGGGAGAAGCGATCATTACGACGGTGTTATTTAACGACGAATACGAATTGTTGCATGATTGTATTCACGTAAACGGTGTGGCGCCACTAACGACAAAAGACTATGAAGTAGGAGGTACGACAGCGCTTTTAGATGCAATTGGATTAACGATTCAAAAAATCAAAAAAGCGCAGAAAGCCACAATGAAAGAAGCGTGTGCGGATAAGGTGCTGTTTGTCATTACGACGGATGGCATGGAAAATTCGAGCCAAGAATATAACTACAAAAAAATCAAAGCCCTCATTGAGCAACAAAAAGAAGTAGGATGGGAATTCATTTTCCTCGGAGCCAACATTGACGCAATTGGAATGGCTTCGAAAATGGGGATTGATCAAGAGAATGCAGTTGAATACCATGCAGATGAAATTGGTACACAAGTCAATTTCCAAGCAGTGAGCGAAACGGTGTTAAACTACCGAAAAGAGGGCAAACTAAATCGCTCGTGGAAAAAAGAAATCGAAACCGACTTCAAAAGTAGAAAATAATTACAAAAACCTGGTACAAACAATCCTGTACCAGGTCTCCTATTACTATGCTACAAACGGTTTTTTCATCATAATTAAACCATAAATATAGAAGAAGATACTACCTGTGATGAGTGTTAAAACAATAAATAAAATCGCTTTCCCTGAATCACCCGTCCAACGATAAAATAGGCGATACATAAAGTAAATGGCGATGATTGCCATAGCGATGGATGTTAATATACCGATAAATGGAATAAAGGAAACGACCAGTAAGCCAAAATAAATGAGTGTGAACATTAAAGCGTCCTTTTTAATTCCCTCAATGGATGTTTTGCTTGATCCCAAGGCAAATAAGGCATAGACATTTAACACAGGGATCCATGACCAAAATGCAATGTCTCCTAGTCCATTCACTTTTGCTGAATTGTAATAGATAATTGCTGTAAGAATGTACCCTACTAAAGCAAGGATTAAGCCAACAATAATAACGACAACGAATAAACCGCCAAAGAACAGATCCATTTCATTTGGATACGTTTCGTAATACATCTCTCAACACCTCCTTTTTATAAAGTGGCCATTTCATAAGATTCAACAATAATATATGTTGAAATAAAAAAATTATTTAAGATTTGAAAAATTAATCCTTCAAACAAGTTTGAAAAAAAGTCGAATTCCAACTTTTTGTACATGCACTATTAGGAAATCAATCCTATTTTTCTAGCAATCCCCCAATCTAGGATAAATGTATGATATATTCTAAATATCTTAACATTTTTCTACATATTGGAGTGAGTATATTGGTAAGAAAACTTGGGATGATGATCATGGTCGTCATCATGGTGCAATTTGTGTTTAATACGTCATTTGCACAAGCATCTGTATTTGACACGAAAATTAGTGAAGTAAAAACAGTCGTATCACCAAACGTAACGCACATTAAAAGAAACTATCAATCTGGTTCGATTAAAGAAGCGGTGCATGTGCTAGACGTGAACCTGCAAGATACATACACAAGTTTAGAGATTGGGTTCCCTAAGCCATTAAAATCTCTTAAAACAACGAGTAGTTTAGCAAAAGAATACAGTTATGAAGGGCATCGAGTAGTAGGCGCAGTGAATGCGGCGTATTTTTTAGGAACTGGTGCGCCTGCCAATTTATTAGCTCAAAATAATGAGATCATCAATTACGGTATTTTAGGTGTTTCTACAGAAAGTCCAACGCAAAAACCGGTTGCCTTTGGTATTTCGAAAACTGGAAAAGCGATCGCAGACTATTACACAACCGATTTATCTTTCACGGTAGATGGGAAAAAGTATGCGCTTGATTCCATTGACAATGTACGATCAAAAGATATGAACGTTCTATACACACCTGATATGGCATCAACAGGCACAAATGAATGGGGCCTTGAAATTGTTGTAACGAATGCCTCACAAGATACAAAAACATTGCATTTTGGTGATTCCTTCACAGGGATTGTTTCAAGTGTAGCAAAATATGGTACAAAAGGAAACGCAAGCGTACCATCAGATGGCTTTGTTATTTCCGTTCAAAATCAAACAGTGGCAACAGAAATCCAAAATGCGATTGAAGAGGGTTCGGAAATCGAAGTTAATCTAGCAATCGATCAAAAATGGATGGATGCAGAATTTATTTTAGCAGCAGGTCCTTTATTAGTAAAAGATAATAAAGTGAATATTTCTATGTCAACATCTACATCCTTTGCTAAAACTCGTGCGCCTCGTACTGCGGTTGCCGTGGATGCTACAGGATCGAGAGTGTTTCTTGTGACGGTGGATGGTCGACAAAGTGGCTATAGTACTGGGACAAGTCTTATGGATTTAGCTTCGTATTTAATTTCTTTAGGTGCAAGCGCGGCAATCAATCTAGATGGTGGCGGTTCGACTACCATGGTGACACGTGCTCCTGGAGGCTATTACCCAACATTGGTGAACAAACCTTCTGACGGTAGTGAGCGTCGAGTGTCTGCAATTTTACAAGTCGTAAACTCGGCGCCATTAGGCAACATTAAAGCGATTAAACTAAGTAACAATGGAAGCGAAGTAGAAATTGGTTCGTCTCTTGATATGAAAATTTCGTCAGCCTATGATGAATACCTTAATCCAGTCGCAATTAATCCTGCTGACATGAACTGGACGGTACAAGGGAATATCGGGACAATGAACGGTGCGACGTTTGTAGCTGAAAAGAGCGGCACAGGCAAAATTATTGGGGAATATGAAGGCGTAAAAGCTGAAATTTCGATTACTGTTGCAGCGAAAAGTGGAAGCTACAAAGATGTGAATAGCAGTCACTGGGCATATGAATCCATCGAAAATTTAAATAAAAGTGGTCTAATTAAAGGGTTTACGGATGGAACGTTTAGACCAGAAGCGACGATTTCACGTGCAGAAGTAGCAGTAATCATTGCAAGAGCATTAAATTTACAAGCAACAACAACACCGAATTTTTCTGATGTGAAAAGTAGCAGCTATGCATATAGTGGAATCGCTGCAGTTTCTGAGGCTGGCATTATTACAGGTCGTGAACCAGGAAAGTTTGATCCAGATGGGAAGCTGACACGTGCGGAAATGGCTTCGATTTTAACAAGAGCCTACAACTTACAGGGAACAGGGAATGTGCAATATACAGATATTAACGCTAATCATTGGGCATATAGCTACGTCCAAACCCTTGTTGCCAATAATTTAGTAGCAGGCTATGTGGATAATACATTCAGACCAAATGAAAAAGTATCCCGTGCACAATTTGCTGCATTTATTGACAGAGTGAATAAATAGTTGGAAAGGAGTGTCTCAAATAGCGAGATGCTCCTTTTGTTTTAATCGGGGCTTCACGAGTTTAAACTTGTTTAATTGCATGTTAAAATAGAAATTATGTCTATAAATAGGAAATTGGAGGATAATATGTCGAAAAAGTTAGTGTTAACAGTTGTAGGAATTTTAATTATTCTTATTGCGGCATTTTTTGGTTATAAATATTACCAAGATCGTAATGGTTCACCAGCGAAGGCAGAGAACATTCCATATGAAAAGCCTACAGCGGTTGAAAAGTTTGACGAAGAATATGATGTCATTGTCATTGGTGGGGAGCCTGAGGGGGTGGCAGCAGCCGTATCAGCCGCTCGAAATGGTTCGAAAACACTACTAGTTGAAAATAGAGAAGAACTTGGTGGTTTATTTACGTATGGGATGTTAAATTTCTTAGATATCCCTCAAGGTGAAAAAGAAGATTCGGTTAGTAAAGGGATTTTCGAAGAGTGGCATAAGCTAGTAGGGAAAGGCAATGCGTTTGGGATTGAACAAGCAAAAGCAGCCTTTCAAAAACTTGTGGATGACGAATCCTTAATTACATTAACGACAAATACAGAAGTAACGGAATCCGTATTAGATGGCAATCGAGTAGTAGGCGTGAAAATTAAAAATGAACACGGTGAATTTGATATTAAAGGGAAGGCGTTTATTGATGCTACTCAAGACGCTGATTTTGCTGTGATGTCGAACGCGCCTTATTTTGTAGGTGGACAAGACATTGGCATTGCTGATAAAAAAATGGCCGTTACGTTAATGATTCATTTGAAAGATGTGGATTGGGATGGCGTGAAAGAAACAGCAAAATCTGAAAAATTCGGCGTTGCAGATGTTACCGATTCGGTTGCATGGGGCTTCTCGGATTTACATTATGACTACGAACCAATTGAGGAAAATACCCGTTTACGTGGGCTAAACCTTGTAAAGATTGATAACGATTATTACATCAATGCCCTGCAAATTTTCGGAATTGACGGATTAGATGCGGAGTCGAAAAAAGAAGCAATCGAAATTGGGAAACGTGAAACAGATCATATTTTAAACTATTTACAACAAGAGTTCCCAGGGTTTGAAAATGCGAAAATTGCAAGCTACCCAACGGAATTGTATGTACGAGAAACGCGTCATATTGAGGCGGAGTACCAATTATCCATGGCGGATGTTTGGACAAACCGTGATCATTGGGATAGCATTGGCTATGGTGCGTATCCAGTAGACGTACAAGCACAAACGCCGAGTGATTATGGCTATGTGTTATCAAGTCCAAAACAATACGCAATACCATTTAGAACGATCGTACCGAAAGAAATAGATGGACTTCTCGTTGCAGGACGTTCTACAGGTTACTCTTCATTAGCAGCAGGGAGTGCCCGCGTCGTTCCAACAGGGATGATCACAGGTGAAGCAGCAGGTGTTGCTTCTGCCATTGCCATCGAAGAAAATATTACATTTAGAGAGCTAAGCCAAAATGAAGAGCTAATCGAGAAAATGCGTTCGATATTGAGTGAACAAGGCGCATTCGTGAAACACATTGATACGGACTATCCATATGAAGGGGAATGGTATGACGAATCCATTCAAACGATCATGAATTACGGATTAGTCGTTGCTGGCTATACAAATGACTTAAGAGTGGAGGAACCAGCAACAAAACAAGGCTTACTCAACATGATAAATGCTTCAATTGAACGCGCGAACCCAGAAGTTAGTAAAAAGCTCGAAGACAAAATACATCCACTCTATGCCGAGGCCTTTAGTGAGGAAAAGACTCCTCTCCAGTTAACGGACGTGACAGAAGTTTTAGGAGAGTTATTTGTGGACGATTCACAGGCTAGCTGGCAAACGTTAATTGATAAAGGAATCATTCGTGCAAATGTTGCGGAAAATATTGATGCAACAAATCATGAGCTTACAATGAAAGAAATGTACGCGATTAGCGGAGACGTTATTAATTATGTGAAAGAATAACTTGGAATTATATATAGTTTTAGAAACGGCTTTAGTCCTATTTTAAAGGATTAAAGCCGTTTTGTCGTTTTGATAAAATATCATATAGATAAATAGAATTATTAATGATACTTAAAAATAACATTTTATAAGCCTATCTATCTACAAAAAGGATTAGCTAAAAATACCGTAATTTTACATATATTTTACATTTTTAATAGACTTGTGGTATGCGTTACCATATAATTGGGTTTGTAAAAAAATACTATTTATAGAGGAGATTGATTATGAAGAAAAAATCAAAAAAGCTCTTAAACGCAACCATAGCATCAGCAGTTGTAGCATCAGCAGTAGTCGTAGTAGCGCCAAACGCAGTAGATGCAAGTACAAAATTCCCAGATTTAAAAGGCTCTGAGTATTATTATGATTCAGTAATCAATTTGACTGAGCGTGGTATTATTAAAGGGTTTCCTGATGGAACATTTGGTCCAACGAAATTAATCACACGTGGACAAGCAGCACAAATTATTGCGGGTTCACTTGGATTAGACACAAAAAATGTAAATAATCCTAAATTTACCGATGTATCGACAACTAATTGGGCTTATGGAGCAATTGCTGCTCTAACAGAAGCGAAAATTGTTAGTGGCTACCCAGATCGTACATACCAATCTGATCGTTACATTACACGAAATGAAATGGCTATAATGATAGCGAAAGCTTATCAATTAAAAAGTTCAAATGATGTAGAACTTCCATTTAATGACGTAAATCCTCAGTTTGAACAATATATTAATGCACTTTATACAAATAATGTAACGGCTGGAATATCAGCGATGAAATATAGTGGTACAGCAAATGTGACCCGTGGAGAACTAGCAACATTTGTAACACGTGCAGAATCTGCGATGGATGCAATTGAAGAAAATAATACCACTTTCACAATCTCAGAAATTGCTGGTACTAAAGTAGAAGGCTTTGATATCCCAGAAGCATTAAGAGGATTATTAAACGAAAAGAATAGTGCGGCATTAGCAGGAGCCTTTGTAAAAGCAGAAATTAAAGACGGAAAAATTGTAGCAATTAATTCCCTTCAATTAAATACGGCAGGAAAAGAAGGCGCAGTTCTTATTTTAGATGGTGGAAATACAACAATTAAAGGGGATTTACTTGTAAATGCGGACTACATTGAAGTGAAAAATTTGACTGTTCAAGGCAATGTATCACTTTCAAGTAATGTTGTAAATGGATTCACAGCAGATGGCTTAGTAAACAATGGTGAGTTTATCGTTGAAGAGGCAACTAATCCAGTGGCTTCATTAACACCATTCTTTGCGGCTGCAACAAATGGTCCAGTAATTGATTTTAAAAATAGTAATTTGAACAAAGTACATGTTAAACGTGACAATGTAACAGTAGGATCGGATGCAAAATTACCTGAGTTAACGATTTCGGCGAATGTTTCATCGATTCAAGTAGATGCAGATGTAACAACGGTAACGGTTGATGTAACGATCGGCATCAATATTACGGGTTCAGGTTCATTTGACCAAGTTGCACTTGAAAAAGCAGTAGAAGTAGCATTAAACATTTCAGGCACAATTGCAAAATTAGCAGTAAATAATCCTGAAGCTAAAGTAGAAGTAGATACAAAAATTAAAATCGGCGAGGTAACTTTACCTGCAGATTCTAATGCCAAAGACATCATCAAAAACTATGAATCTATCCAATCAAATATTGCAAAAGTAGTTGCAGGAGATAATGTAACAACACCAGGTACTAATAATGGAAGCGCTAACCCAGGCGGATCAGGATCATCTGGTGGCAGTGGCGGTGGATCGGGGTCAACTGGTGGTGGTGATCAAGTTACGGTAACAAGTGTACAGGCAACTGTCGGTGATGATGGTAAGAAGATTACAATAACAGCTAATGTAACAAATACAACAGCAACAAAAGCAACGATTGAATTTTATAAAGTGGAAAATGGTGTAGTAGCCAGCGCTCCATTATCTACGTATACTCGTGAACCAAATATTGTAAACGGTAAAGTTAATTTTGAGTCTTCTGAATTACCAAAAGGCACATATCAAGTAAAAGTAACTGTAGGAAGTGTAACAGGTATAGCAACACAGTATGTGACTGTAACTAACTCAATGTTTGTACCAGGTAAAACATCCACTACAACAGTCACTGATGGTGCAACAGTGAAATCTGGATCAAATGATCAAATAGCTACAATTAAAATTGAAGGCACAACATTAACAGCGACTAGTGTAGCAGTAGGGGAATTCACAGTTACATTAACTGATGACAAACAATACCGTGTGAGCGTAGACTACTCTGGGAATGTACAAGTAACAGTGAGTGACCAAGTTGCGCCAACAGTTACTCATACTCCATCTGATTATGGTGTAATAAATGAACCAATTAATATCTCTGTTGATGTAACTGATAACGTAGGGGTAACTAGTGTAAAACTATTCTATAAAACGCCTAGTGAAACAACTTATACGGAAGTATCTATGAATAAAGGTGTTGGTTCTAATTATAACTATGATATTCCAGAAGTATCGGCAAATAGTATTCAATACTACATCGAGGCAAAAGATGCTGCAGGTAATACTAAAAAATTTGCTGATAAAGAAAATCCAAGTGAAATCAAATTACTAACTTATTTAGATGCAACGCAAAAAGCAATAAATGAGTTACTTGAAGTAACTGAAATTAATGGATATAAATACGCTGAATTGGTAGTGGGTGTTGATGAAAATAAAGTTGCTTTAGTAGAAAATATGATAGAACAACTTAGTGAAGGACCAGAAAAAGAATCTCTAAAAACAAAAGTTAATCATGTTCGTCAAATGTTAGGACTAAAAATTACCGAATTAACAGTAGAGGAGATAAACAATACTGTAGAGTTACAATGGAATGCTGTTGAAGGTGCAAACGGTTATGAAGTTTATTATTATCAAGGAGACAGTGCACCTTCTAATCCGTATGATTGGGAACTTGCTTGGGGTAATGGAGAAAGACCTTCTGTGAATAATTTTACAATATCAGGATTACAAAATGATAAATATGTATTTAAAGTTGTAGCATTTAAAAATGATACAGATTATATACTGTATGGATATGAATATATTTCTGATTTTGTGACATTAGTGGACCAACCTGCGGCAACGTTTGCATTTGATGCACAGGGTGGAACAGTAGGAGAAACGCAAGATGATGTAACATTTGAAAATGGAACATTTACAATTGCGGCAGGATCTACATTAACAACGTTCACATTCACAGTAACGACAGGTACTGTTGACGCACCAGTAGTTACAAACTACACAGCAACAAAAGCACAAAACGGTACTTGGTCAGCAGCTCCAACGCCAGTAGCAGCAACGTTTGCATTTGATGCACAGGGTGGAACAGTAGGAGAAACGCAAGATGATGTAACATTTGAAAATGGAACATTTACAATTGCGGCAGGATCTACATTAACAACGTTCACATTCACAGTAACGACAGGTACTGTTGACGCACCAGTAGTTACAAACTACACAGCAACAAAAG
>NZ_RYYR01000024.1 GCF_003977595.1 Lysinibacillus antri
TATAAAATAATAGCCTTCAATCCAAAAAAAGCAGTGGATTGAAGGCTATTCGCCGTGCGTGCCGGAAGGTGCGTTATTTTTTATTTCGGGCTTACTTATTAAATAAAGTAACTTACTAAACGAAGAAGTATAGTCAACACAAGCTATGTAGAATAAGATGGACATAGCACGTTTTAAAAACCAAAAAGTGTATCAGAGGGAAAGTTTTTAGTTCTGTGATATTGTAAAGTGAAACGGTATAATTTTATCCCGCATTAACGGGCAGTAAAGACTCCCACCTCAAGACTTAAGTAGAACAAAAAGGATAGGTGGGAGATCAACTGCCCGTAAAAGCCCGATTGATTCAACTAACAATCCGTGGGGGATGAAGAAAACCCCCACGGATTGAAGTTTCACTTTATTAATTTAATAGAATGTATCGTGATAAAAGTAATGGACTCTTGTATGATAATTTTTAATAATATAAGAGCATTGGGAAGGTGGAACTATTAGTGGATTTACAAAAGTACAAAAATCTACTTTTTCAAAATATAAAAAAGGAATTAACGAATTGGTTTGAATCAGAGGAAGTTGAAACAATCTCTTCAACAGAAGTTTATCGATTTCTTCATTCCTTAAAAGGAACAGCTGGAACATTAAATCTTGAAGGATTAGCTCAACTGGCGCGTAATTTGCTTGCCGAATTAGATGAAAATAGCGAATATAATTGGCTCAAAAAGGATCTAAAAGACTATCTATTTCAATTAATTGAATTAACCTATGAATATGAACATTTTGAAGAAGAGCAAACTGTAAATAACCGAGAATGGCACCATGATACACAGCTCGTACAAATTGTAGATGATGATATTTCAATGCTTATTTTATTAAAGGATGTATTAGAGGAAAAGGGATTAATGGTCATTACCAATGTGGATCCCGAAAAAGCGGTTGAGCAGTATTATGAGTTACAACCGGATTGTTTAATTATCGATATCCATTTACCAACAAAAAATGGTTTTGAAATTTTAAATGAAATTCAGCAACATAACGAAAAATATTTTATTCCTAATATTATGATTAGTATTGATCATGATAAAGAGACTAGAATAAAAGCTTTTCAGAATGGTGCGGATGATTTCATTTCCAAGCCAATTGAAATTGATGAATTTTTAGTTCGCATCGAGCGACATTTACAGCGCAAGAAAATTTTTGATCAATCTGTTTTAATTGATGAACTAACACAAGTGTACAATAGACGATTTTTGGAAGATAGCTATACAAAACAATTACATGATTTAAATAGAACGGGACAAGTCTTCACAATTTGTATTTTAGATTTGGACTATTTTAAAAAGATAAATGATACATATGGCCATTTAACAGGCGATCAGGTTTTAAGTGAATTTGCACAATTCCTAAAAAATGAAGTACGTAAAGGTGATATGGTTTATCGAGTGGGTGGAGAGGAATTCTCTATAATCTTCCCAAGAGCAAATGATCTAGAAGTACAAAAATGTGTAACCAATATGATTACGAGGTTTTCAGAAAAAGTCTTTACACACGATGAGAAGAAATTTTCTATAACGTTTTCTGCCGGAGTTTATACAGTGAGTAACTCGGATACATCGCTAAAAGATGCCTTGAGAGAAGCGGATGTTGCTTTATATGAAGCAAAGCGTTTAGGACGGGCAAGGGTTGAACTATCTCACAACAGTGTGGATTTGTATAATAAAAAAGTTCTTCATATATCGGTGGTCGATGATGATATTATTATTCGTTCGATTTTAGAAAAGCTTCTGCGAGGTATCCAAGATGAAAGACTCGATATTAAAATTGGAATTTATGAAGATGGGGCGACTTTCCTACAATCAGAATATGCACAAAATGGGGAGAATCACTTCCTCATATTGGATGGTATGATGCCAGGTATGGATGGTTTGGAAGTACTTCAAGCGATAAAAGGTGGGAAATATGCCGATCGATTTACTGTCCTTATGCTAACAGGAAGAAAACGAGATGAAGATATTGCAAGTGCTTTAAAATTAGGTGCGGATGATTACGTAACAAAACCCTTTAGTACGACAGAACTAGATGCAAGAATTAAGCGACTTTTAAAAAGAGTGAAATAAATGTTGGCCGATCAGATAAGGAGCTTAACTGCTTTAAATTTATTAAGTATGAAATGGAGTACGACAATGAATACCCTCTACTCCATTGAAGCTTTAAAAATGGATACGCTCATTCCTATTATTTTAAAAAGAGTTGCCTATCGTAAAACAACAAATGAAGGGAAAGAGGAAACACAATGAAGAAAATCTTATTAGCCGAAGATGAAGCCGTACTAAGAATGTTAGTTGTTGATACATTAGAAGATGAAGGCTATGAAGTGGTTGAAGCAGCAGATGGACAAGAAGCCTTAGATCTGTTTAATCCTGGTGAGTTTGATCTCTTAATCTTAGATTATATGATGCCTATTTTTAGTGGATTGGATGTTATTAAGAAAATTCGTTCAACAGAAAATGGAAGTCGAGTAAAAATACTGATGTTATCTGCAAAAAGCCAACAAAATGAACAAGACCGAATTTTAGAGGCGGGTGCAGATTATTTTATGAGTAAACCATTTAGCCCGATCAAACTAATTGAACGGGTCGAGGAAATTATAGATGAAGCTTAACGATCAAATAAAAAAGAGTTTCTCGAATCAGATTGTTTATTTATTCGGAATCAGTATTTCATTTTTTATTTTAGGGACAATTCTATTATTTTATATACAAAATGAATTAAATGATAAATATATTGAAGAACGGGAACAAATAGTCTATGAACGTAATTTACTTATTAAAATAAACGACCTATATGATACAACGTTTATTGATATGTTGTCCTATTCAGAACTAATCACGCCTCAAATGGAAAGCAAGTTATTAAGTCAGGAAGAGGAGATTGAAAAATTAACTACTGCGCTTGAAATACCTTTAGAAACTTATAAGGTTGATGGTGTAAACACAGACATGATTCGTGAATTCTCCGCTGATTTTTTTACAGTTTTATTACCTTCTTATTTAGCAAGAAATGAAAATGGAGATAATCAACAACTAGATGAATTTTCAAATGAGCAAATAGAAAAATTTCGGGAGTCCATGCTCAATTCAATCATGTTAGTAGGGAAACAGCTTGAAAATAATGTTAAGAAGCTCTCCGTTTACACAACATACATCCAAATAGCATTTATCGTATTTATTCTGATTTTCCTGTTTGTACTACAGCGGATTATTAAGAGAATTTTCAAGAACATTGGGGAACCATTGGCGAAATTTGCATTTGCTGCAAATGAAATTGCGGCAGGTAGGGATGCGGTGATTCAAACATATCCTGAACGGAAAGATGAGTTAGGTTTATTGTCCATTGCGTTTCAAAAAATGGTTTCAACCCTTCAAGTAAAGGAACAAGATTTAATTGCGCATAATGAAGAGTTATTGGCCCAACAAGACGAATTACAAGCTGGACAAGACCAACTACAAGAAACCCTTGGAACTTTACTAGAAAACGAGAAAAAGCTAACTAATCATAGTGCATTAATTAATGGAATATCTACTTCTTTGGATAAAAAAGAAGTATTAAATAGTATTGTCTCGAATATGTGCAAAATTACATTCTCTGATAGTGGGATGATTGCACTGCTTTATGAAAATTCATATGCTTCTTCTGGTGTTTCAGAAACAGGTGCTCGACAATTTATAAGTAACCTACATTCAGGACTTAACCAAAGACTGATCGAAACGAAGAAAGCTTTTGTCATTAAGCGTGAACAGGATATATCTGAAAAGGGATACCACGAAGCGATCAATTATAGTTATGATTTGTATTTACCTATACTAACTACTACTTCTCAAAAAGTAGAAGCAATTATGGTCTATAGCCGATTCGGTTATCCATATACCGATAAGGAAATTGAAGAATATGAAACACTCACGAAACAAATTGCCATTTCACTCGATAAAATCAAATTGTATGAACGCTCAGAGGAAGCAAGAAGCATTAACCAGGATATTTTAAATACAGTGCAAGAAGGTATTCAACTAATTGATCAAAATCGAAACATTATACAAGTTAACCATCAATTATACGAAATGTTTGATAGCTTAGGAGAAGAGGATGTTCTTAGTTTTTCGTGGTCTCAATGGAGTTCTAAGCTAGGTGAAAAAATAAAAGATAAACAATTTATATTTAACCTTGATGAAGCCATTTCAGCTGCTTTGAGAGGTAATGATGAAAAAAGTACGTTTATTTATCAATTGAAGGAAAATTCACATGTCATTCAAGTGTATTGTAAGAAAATCGTGAATGAGGGAAAAGCTGCAGGCACAATTATTGTACATCGTGATATAACAAAGGAATTCGAAGTTGATCAAATGAAGTCTGAGTTTGTTAGTACGGTTAGTCATGAGCTACGTACACCGTTAGCGAGTGTGCTTGGATTTACGGAATTATTGCTCCATAAAGAATTAAAGCCTGAAAGAAAAACTAAGTATTTAAATACTATTTATAGTGAAGCGAAACGATTATCAGCATTAATTAACGACTTTTTAGATATACAAAGAATGGAATCAGGTAAACAATCCTACGAGAAAAAGTATATTGATATACGTCCAATATGGGAGACAGTAATTGAGAACCAACAAGTACAGACTTTAATTCACCAAATCCATTTATCTGTAGATACAGAGCAAACTAGAATACTCGGTGATAAAGAAAAGATCCAACAAATCTTTACGAATGTACTTAGTAATGCAATGAAATACTCTCCAAAGGGTGGAAATATTTATATTCATCTTTATGAAAATGAACATTCCTTAATTATTGATGTAAAGGATGAAGGGTTAGGCATACCAAAAGAATCTATTCCCCATCTTTTTGAGAAGTTTTACCGAATAGATAATACAGATCATCGTCAAATTGGTGGTACGGGTCTAGGGTTATCCATTGTAGCGGAAATTGTCAAAATACACGATGGGACAATTACTGTTGACTCTCAAATCGGAGAGGGAAGTACATTTACACTAACTTTTCCAAAAATTAATATTAAAAAGGAAGACAAACAATTTGCACCTGATAAGGATAATAGCTTAAGTATTCACCATGATGTGGTCATAATTGAAGATGATTTAAGCTTAGCAGATTTATTATTTCAGGAGTTAACGAGCAGTGGCTTTCAAGTCTCTTGCTTTAACAATGGACAAGCTGCTTTAAATCATATAAAAGCATCTCCTCCTGATGCCCTAGTACTGGATATTAAACTAGAGGAAAACGAAATCGATGGTTGGACAATCATGAATGAATTGAAACAGGATGAGCAATTAAAGCAAATTCCAATCTTTATTTCCTCTGCATTTGACGAACAAGAACGAGGGTATTCTTTAGGTGCACAAGATTTTTTAGTAAAACCTTATAGCCCAAGTAAATTATCAAAAGTAATTATGCAAACACTTTTAGAAAATGGCAAACAAGGACAAATTATGATTCCAAAACAAGAAGAATAAATGAAAGGCATCCGAAAAATTTCTTCGGATGCCTTTCTTATTGAGTAGCTTTCATTTTTTATGCTTTCGTTGTAGCTGCAAGGGTAGCTTCAGGTGTTGTAACCATGTCATAAAAATCGACAAAGTTATCACGCTTATCGCTATTTCTGTAAGCCATTGCAACTCGTGGGTGTTCATTTAGCACACCGGAAATCATGAAAGGAATAATATAGCCCCACTCCCACTTTTCACGCATTGCTAACATATGCTTTTCAATAACCCCAAGTATTGGTTTTAATTCATACGTCGTTTTTTGAATATATCCAACTAATAGCTCTGTATGACAGTTCCCAGCAGCTCGTCCCATACCGTATACAGAAGAGTCTAGGAAAGTTACGCCATTTTTCATTGCCGTTAGTGTATTAGCGAATGCTAATTGTAAATTATTATGCGTATGTATCCCAAGTTGCTTATTTGGTAACATCGCTTGGAACTTTTTAATTTGGTATTCGATATTGTCAGGATCTAAGCTTCCAAATGAATCAACAATATACACAACATCAACAGGACTATTTTCAATCATGGCAAATGCTTCAATTAGCTGATGCTCTGGCACACTAGATAACGCCATGATATTTAGTGATGTTTCATACCCTAAGTTATGGAACATATTTACAAGTTCTAAGCCTTTATCGACTTCGCGGATATAGCAAGCTACGCGAATCATATCTAAAACACTTTCTGCACGCGGTAAAATATCATTTGGGTCTACACGGCCAATATCAACAAGGGCAGATAATTTCGTGAATTTTTTCTCAGGAATGATTTCTTTTAGGAAGTCATCATCAAGAAATCTCCAAGGATTTGGCTCCGTTGCATTTAATAGTTTAGGAGAGTTTTTGTATCCAATTTCCATATATTCGACGCCAGCAGCACTTAGGCCATTATACAGGTCTTGAACAAATTCAACGCTAAAATCCCAATTGTTCACTAACCCTCCATCACGGATTGTACAGTCAATAATTTTATGATTATTCTTCATGGTCTAATTCCTCCAGTACGAAAATGTTAGTATGGCTTTAAACGATTTTATGTTGTATAGATATTTTATTAAAATTCCATCATAAAACGTGTGAAATAAGAAGTTCTTAAATCCATAAAGCCCAATAAATTTACAAGATAGTTTTTATTATACAGGTTATTGTCGGACAAAGTAATCTAAATATTTTGTATTTTACGTTAATTAATTAATTTTATCCATGTAATAAAACTTTGAGTGTAGAAGGAATATTATTTAGAATCAAACAAATATTAATAATACCGGATAATTTAAAAACACAGAAAGGAATTTACTCATGGATAAAATTATATTTAGTATAGCATTATTGTTCTTTTCCTTCGCCTTAGCAGCTTGTGGAGATACAACAGAGGAAAACCTTGGCGGGGAAGTTAATAATACAGAAGACAAAGGAAATGTAGAGACTACTGAAGAAAATACAGAAGAAAGTACAGAAGAAGCTACGAATGATGAGCAGGAGCTTAATCAAGCGATTGTAGATAATGAAAATGTGAAAGCTACACTTGTGAAGATTGTTAAGAAAAACGATGAGGTATGGGGAAATACAGTAGAAGTGATATTTGATGTTGAAAATAAACGATCAGATACCATTGAAGTACAAGCACGTAGCGTATCTGTCGATGATCGTATGGTAGATGAAACGATTTTAACGATGAGTCAAGAAGTAGCTCCTGGTAAAGCGGCAACTGCTACGTTAACATTTACAGAAATGGAAGGGTATGAACTGCCTGCCTTTGAAAATAATTTAGAAATGCAACTACATTTCTTTTCATGGGATAATATGGACTATGAAGAGGATCATCCAGTAAATGTTACGTTCTAATAAAAAGAATGACCCAATTGTGTTATCCTTTGGGTCATTTTTTCATGCTATAATGCTGTGTTTGGTTTTTTCCAAAACAGGCCAATGATTATTCCAACTAATAAAATAAGTGTCGCGAAATAATAAGGGAAGTTGAAGTTAATATCAAATAATATTCCACCAATCACAGGTCCAAATATATTCCCAAGGCTTGTAAACATGGAGTTCATTCCACCAATAAATCCTTGTTCGTTTTCCGCTACCTTGGATAAGTAGGATGTAATAGCTGGGCGAATAAGGTCAAAGCCCACAAAGACAATACAAGAAGTTATCATCACAGTCCAATAAGAATTAACGATCGTCATTGTGAAAACGAGAAGAGCAGAAATAATAAAACTGAACAACGTCACTTTTATTTCACCAAAGTATCTTGTTAGATGGTCGAATAATAAAACTTGTGCTATCGCGCCGATTAATCCGCCACCTGTTACTAATATGGCAATATCCGTTGGGGTAAATTGAAACTTATGGTCGACAAATAAACTAAATAACGATTCAAATGAAGCCAAACTAAAGGAACTAAAAAATAGCAACAAAAAGGCAAAAATATAGATGGGAGCAAAGATACGACCTAATCCGGGTTTTAGTTGCGGTGTGGCTTTTTCACTAGTTGTCTCAATCGATTGTCTCTGGGGCTCTTTTAAAAAGATAAAAGAAATAATCACGGCAATTGCGGCTAAAACTGCGGCTGCAAAGAAGGGAATGCGCGGTCCAAATCCTGCTAACAAACCACCAATTCCTGGTCCAATGATAAAGCCTGTATTAATCGCGGCAGACATATATCCGAGTGCTTTTGATCGTTGTTTTTCAGTCGTAATATCTGCTATAAAGGCTGTAACAGCAGGCATAATAAAGGCCCCACTTACTCCACCAAGAATACGTGATATAAATAAAACCTCAACAATCGTACCTAAGCCAAACAAAATCTCGGAAATGCTAAAGATAATCAGACCCAATATAATCATAATTTTACGACCATATTTATCTGCCCATTTGCCTGCAATAGGAGAAACAATTAGTTGGGCAATAGCAAAGGCAGCGACCATGTATCCCATGACAGAGCCACTTAAATTCATTTCATTCATAATGGTTGGCATCACGGGAATAACAAGGCCAATCCCTACGAAAGAGATAAATAAATTACTTAATAAAAGAGCAAAGGTAACTTTTAAATTTTGGGGTTTCACGGTAAATCTCCTTCAATTTCCTAAACAGATAATAGTGTGTGAAACTACTCTCTTAAACATAACACAAAAAATAAAAAGAATATGTATATGAAGGGTGATGAAGATAAGAAAAACAGTCACTCCATAAGAGCAACTGTTTAGGAAAGGGAAGATGGATTGTTTGAGACATCTGGCACAGGGGCACCTTGTTTTCGTTCACTAAACCATTTTCCAAATAAAAGAACCGAGAGCGCTAATGTAACGACGACGCATGCCAATGTTAATGGTGCTTTGAAACTATTAAAATAGGACTCGAAACCACTTGCTAAAATTGGACCAATAATTTGACCGATTGCATAAACCGTTGTTAATGCAGATACAACGGCGCCACTTTGTTTTGGAAATAGCTCTCGTGCATAACCTGTTGATAGCGAAACAATTCCAACAAATGTAAAGCCGAATAAAAAGGCAGATAATAGTACACTCCATGCAGTTTGGAAAAGAACAGGTAGTATAATCCCGATTACCTGTAATATGTAAGCAATAATGAGTACTTTTACCGTAGCGAACTTCGATATCATTTTGCTCCATAATGGTGAAGCAATAGCCGCTGCCAACCCTGTAACGACCCAGCTATAACCTGCATATTCTCTTAAACTTTCAATATTGTAAATAATGTCCACTAAAAACGTACCTGTAATAATATAACCTAGCCCCTCAAGCCCATAAGCTAAAATGAGCCATGGCATCAAACCTTGAAGAAATTTTGTGTCTTTCGATTTTGGTACTTTTTCTGCATCTTTAATTGTAACTTTTCTCCACAGCAGTACCGTTGTAACGAAAAAGAGGGCAGATAACAAACCTAACCCGAGCCACGTCCCTTCCCACTGATAAGATACTTCTATAAAAGGCACTAGTAATCCAGAAATCGCAATACCTAAACCGATCCCTGTAAACAGAAAGCCTGAAAATCTAGTAAGATAGTGGGAAGCTAAATAGTCCATAACAATACTAGATGTTAATACGAAAATATAGCCACCTGTAGCTCCTGCGATAAAACGTAAAATGATCCATAGCCAAAACGTGTTTGTAAGGCCCATTAAAATAATAGAGGCCACGTTTAACAAAACATTTAATAGTAAAACATTTTTCTTATTTCTATAAATAAATCCTGCACCCAGCGCCCCAACGAAATAGCCAATATAATTACTTGATGCTAAATAACCGCCTGCTTCAAAGGACAGTCCTTCATCGATTCGCATAAACGGTAAAATAGGCGTAAATGCAAATCGGCTAATCCCCATCGCAACGACTAAAAGCAACACTCCACCAAAAAGTACCCCTATGTGTTGACGTGACATATTACAACCCCTTTATTTTAAGTTTCCGAAAAATTTCCGAATTTTTTAAAACTGTACTATTATTGTAACATTCTAAAATTTGGAATCAAGAGTGTTAGATAAAGATTGGAACATCTATCTATAGGATGAAGTACACGGAGTTCATGAATAATGGTGTGTCCATGATTTCTAAACATAATGGTAGAAGGTTCATTAAAACAAATTGACCCTGTAAACTAGGAAGCGGTAGGAAAACAATTTGTCGAACCAAATCCAATGAAACGTTTTGGTAAACCTGAAGAAGTTGGTTACCTAGTTGCATTTTTACTGTCAAACCATGCCGACTTTATTAATGCAGCGGTCATTCCAATTGATGGTGGACAAGCATATAAATATTAGTATATTCAATAACCCATTATTAGCTAGATGCGTGCTAACGATGGGTTTTTTCTTTTTTTGCTAGTGAGTAAATCTTGTTATAATTATTGAAAATAGTGATCTACTTGAAAATTAGAGAAATTCGAACAATCCCAGAACTGGAAAAAGGAAAAGAAGTTCATCATTATGTATTCGTTAAAAAGGAGATTTTATTAGGAGGAGCACAATGAAAATTACAGAAGTAACCATTCGCCATTTAAAAATGCGTTTAAAACACCCATTCACTACAAGCTTCGGTACAATCCAAGACAAAGAATTTTTGCTATTAGAAGCAAAAGATGAAAGTGGTCGTATAGGATGGGGAGAGTCGGTAGCGTTTGAGGCGCCTTGGTATAACGAGGAAACAATGAAATCTACATGGTATATATTAGAGGATTTTTTAATTCCGATCATCTTAAATAAAGAAATTTTGCATCCGGATGAAGTGTCCGAAAGTTTTCAAGGGATTCGAAAAAATTGTATGGCCAAATCCACTATAGAAGGCGCGATTTGGGATATCTATGCGCAAACTCAAAATCAATCACTTATGGAAGTGCTAGGTGGGACAAAAGAAAAAATTGAAGTAGGAATCAGCATAGGAATTCAACCTACTATGGAGCAACAGGTGGCAGTTGTTGAAAAGGCCATTAAGGACGGGTATAAGCGAATAAAAGTAAAAATTAAACCAGGCTGGGATATCAATGTGATGCGTACGCTACGTGAACATTTCCCAGATGTACCGATGATGGCTGATGCAAATTCTGCTTATACGCTAGAAGACATCGAATTACTTAAGCAATTAGATGAATTTAACTTAACGATGATTGAGCAACCATTAGCCTATGACGATATTATTGACCATGCTGCATTACAAAAACAATTGAAGACACCGGTTTGCTTGGATGAAAGTATTCACTCTTTAGAAGATACACGCAAAGCCATTGAGTTAGGTGCTTGTGGAGTCATTAACATTAAGATTGGTCGTGTGGGAGGCATATCCGAGGCGAAGAGAATTCACGATTATTGCGAAGAACACGGTATCCCAGTTTGGTGTGGTGGCATGCTTGAATCGGGTATTGGACGAGCACACAATATTGCTTTAACTACACTATCCAACTTTGTGATGCCAGGTGATACGGCGGGCTCAAGTCATTATTGGGAGCAAGATATTATTGAACCAGAAGTTGTGGTGGAAAATGGTTATATCACGGTCCCACAACAAGTAGGAATCGGATATAAACCAAATCTTGAAGCCATTAATCGTTATACGGTTTCAAGTAGAGTGTATAGATAGTAGAATTTCCGGGGTATTAGCACTCCGGATTTTTTATGGAAATTTGAAACTAATTAAAAGGTACTTCGTATATAAATTATTAGAATTGCAATGAAGGAAAGTTTTACGTAACTATTTTGCAAGAAGGAGAAAGAATTTTACTTTGTATCATTGACTGAAAAAAGTTTTCTTTTTAGTCTACATTATTACGATTGCGGAAGCATATTACTCTACGCTATTTATTGAGCCGAAAATGCCTCCACGTCCACAAATCCAAACGATGCAAATGTCTGTTTTACCGGATATAACGATGGTCAACATGCGGTAGCAAGGATCATTAAAATAACTTGGGAGAGAGTCCAATGTACGATTACAAATTCGTTAAAATTGAGGTAGGTCCTTTTAGCGGGCAAGCTATAGCATTGCAACTTATTTTTAAAAGAGAGAAAAAATAAAAGAAGGTTATTTACTTTATATTTAGGGAGCGTTGTTCATTTGGAATAACGCTTTTTTTTCGTAAATTAGGCGAGCCACTTCTACTTTTCTTAGCGAACTTTGGCAAATATTCATTCGGTTTTTTGGTGTATGAATAGAAAAAAGAATCATATGCATATAGAAAGAGCTTGTATTATTTTTTCTAACTTTTGCGAAATGAGGGAATGGGTGAAAAAGAGTTTTCAAATTGGCGGTGCATTTGTTGGCTTAGTTGTTGGAGGAGGATTTGCTTCCGGCCAAGAAATTATGCAATTTTTCACAGGTTTCGGTTTGTATGGTATTTTGGGAGCGTTTGTAGCGGCAATTGGCTTTGCGTTCTTAGGGATGAATGTTGCACAGCTCGGCTATGAATTGCAGACGACCTCCCATAAAGAAGTGGTTTATCATATTGCAGGACGTAAATTTGGGACAATCTTAGATATTTTAATTACGTTCTTCTTATTTGCAGTAACGGTTGCGATGTTTGCTGGCTCAGCATCAACTTTTAAACAGGTATTTGGGATTGACCCATTTATCGGCAGTTTAGTTATGGCCATTTTAACCGTTGCCACATTGATGTTAAATGTAAAAAGTATTATTAATGTCATTGCTGTTGCTACACCTTATTTACTCGGTATTATACTCATTATCGCCATTTATTCTATATACACGATGGATTTATCTTTAACTGAACAAAGTATGTTAGCCCAACACCAAAGAACGGCTGCTCCGAATTGGCTGATAGGTGCATTTCTTTATGTTTCGTATAATCTCGCCACAAGTGTAGCCATGTTAACGGTTATTGGTAGTACGGCGAGTAGTCGGAAATCAGCGGGTATGGGCGGCATCATCGGCGGTGTCATCCTGGGTGTATTAATTTTACTCATCAATATTGCGATGTTTGCCAAAATGGATATCGTTTCGGGTACGGACATGCCAATTCTTGAAATTGCGATTAATTTACACCCGATTGTAGGAATATTAATGGCCATCACATTACTAGCTATGATTTATAGTACGGCAGTTGGACTTTTGTATTCATTTATTATTCGTTTTGTTTCACCCAAAGAGGAGATTTATAAACCGGCCGTTATTTTAGTTGGTGCCATTGGTTTTATGGCCAGTTTTGTAGGATTTACAACTTTAGTTGGCAAAGTGTATTCCTTAATGGGCTATTTAGGCTTTGCACTTATTTTTGTTATTATTTTATCTTGGCTCAATAAGCGGTAACGGAACCCCTCAAATTTGTGGGGTTTTTTAAGTTTTTAGACACATTTCCTAAAAGAAGACATTAATTAAAGATAAACAAAAAAATAATGGGTTAAATAAGGAGAGGGCTATGAACAATTATCATTGGAGACCAATTATGCCACTTATTGTAACGAGTAAAGTGGGAGATGTGACAGGGGATGGATTTCCAGATTGGATATACCTAACTGCCAATAAGCAAGATCCAACTAGCCCGTATTGGGTAAATATTTCCCTCCATATTAAATATGGACGAACAAATCGTATCGAAACATTTGCCTTTCCTGAAAATCAGGGATACAATCCAACAATTTGGTTAGGAGACTTTACTGGAAACGGTATAAATGATGTGTTTGTCGTATTTGATACTGGAGGAAGTGGTGGGATATTAATTGGCTATATTTACTCCAGTATACAAGGTAGAATGGTAAAAATTTTTGATTCTATACAGTTTAGTGAGCAACATCCGTATCAAGTAGTGTATACAAATGGTTATAAAGCACATGTTATAAGTGAAAATCCTCATAAAAAATATACGTTAGATCTTCAATACAAAGGGCAGGAATATTTAAATGAAATTTACGATTCAAACGGCAATTTAAAACAACCGATTGAAGGATGGGTTGATCCGCCAAGTGCTTTATATCCAATCGATATTGCGCGGAATGGAAAGTATGACTTACAGGTGTTACAACAAATTGCAGGTCGTTTTCATGCAGATGGTTTAGGGTATGTAGAAAACTTACTCAATTGGAATAACAACCAATTCACCATTGTCCGTCAAACAGTTGCTATTTATGGTGAGGATATGTAATAAAAACTCGGTATAACCTCCAAAAAACGACGCAAGCTAATATCACACTAATGAAGGAGGTTATTGAATGAAAAAATTATATGCGATTCCAGCTGCATTTTTACTAGCAGGCGCTTTAGCGGGTTGTGGTGTAAATGACGAACGTGCAGTTGAAAATGATGTAATTGACCGAGATGTAATTGATGAAGGTTTAGACGATACAAATATGAATGATCGTAATAATGCAACGGATGATGTAAACAATGGTATGGGTACTAATAATAATGGCACTACAAATGGCACGAATAATGGTACAGGAACAGGCGGTACAATGAATAGTGGCACAATGAATGGTAGCGGTACTGGTAGTGCTGGAACAGGAACAACAGGAACAGGTGGTACAAACAACACTGGCGATGGTGCTATGACAGATCATAATATTAATTCAGCACAAGACAATGGTACTGATAAAAACCAATAATTAATTTATTTTCCCTTAATAAACCGATTTCATTAAAGTGAAGTCGGTTTATTTTTTATATTCATCAAAAACTAATAAGTATTTTTTTCTCTACAATCCTAAATGGCTGTGTGATCTAATATGTTAGTAATAATAGATTTAATGGAAATGGGGAAATGAATGATTATATATCCGAGTTTACATAAGCCAGTAAAAGTTGGTGTAACGGCTCCCTCAGCTGGATTACATTTTGATGAGCATTCACTCCTAGAACGTGCAATATATCGATTGAAGTCAAATGGCTATCTTGTGGAAGTGGGTAATACTTGTTGGACACAGTATAAGGCGAAATCAGCACCAGCAAAAATTCGAGCTAGTGAGTTAAATGCAATGCTAGCAGATGAAACCATTCAATTAATTTTTCCACCTTGGGGAGGGGAATTATTGATTGAAATTTTAGAGTATGTAGATTTCGAAAAGTTAAAGCCAAAATGGATGATTGGGTACTCTGATACCAGTGTACTATTGTTAGCACTTACGTTAAAAACGGGGATTGCGACTGCCCATGGGACAAACCTTGTAGACTTGCGTGGTGAATTTTCGGATCCTACTACGGCCGTGTGGGAAAAAGTATTGCACACAAAAGCAGGGGAGGAAATTGTCCAATACCCATCTGAAAAGTACCAAGCGGAGTGGCAACATCAATATGAAACAGATTGCGTATTTCATCTGACAGAACAGACTAAGTGGAAAACCATATCGAATACACCTATGTATATAAGGGGACGGCTATTAGGTGGATGTGTGGATGTGATTCGCCATTTGGTTGGTACGCCTTATGGGGATGTACGGCAATTTCAAAAGCAATACATTCAAAGTGAGCCGATTATTTGGTATTTTGAAAACTGCCAAATGAATGTAACAGACTTGCAAAGATCACTGGTTCAAATGAAACTGGCTGGATGGTTTGATCATTGTAGTGGCATTCTGTTTGGAAGAAGTGCAGCCAATGAGCCAGTGGGGGATTATCACATATTAGATGTTTATATGGAACTGGCAGAAGAACTAAACCTTCCTATTGCCTATGATATTGACTGCGGACATATGCCACCTCAGTTAACTTTTGTTAATGGTGCTTATGCAGAAGTAAGGGTGTCTAACAATAATGGAAGTATGGTTTTACAAAAGTTCATATAAATGAGAAACCCGCGAATGTCTCTTTTGCATCCGCGGGTATTATAGTTTATTTTACAATTAAAGCAGGGCAATTTACACGTTTCATGACTTTATGACTGACACTACCTAAAACCATCTCTTGTAAACCGTTTAATCCACGACTACCGATCACGACTAAATTTACTTGTTGCTCATTGGCATATTTCACAATTTCTGGTCCGGGTGCACCGTGTAAAATGTTCACTTTATAATTAACTTTTGAATCCTTTAATAATTGTTCAATTTTCGAGATTTTTTTCCGACGTTCAAGATTCAATGCTTCACTTGAAGTTGAATGCAATACGTCAGATTTTGACTTTTCAAAGTCGGCAACAAACACGACTTCAATAACTGTTTCACTATCACATGAAGCAATTTTGATCGCTTCTTTGGCTGCTCGCACAGCATTTTCAGAGCCATCTGCAGCTAATAAAATCCGTTTATACATGGTATTCCCCCTTTAGTGAGATGACGACATTCCTTGTAATTTCGAAATGATTTTCTTACTTGGAGCATCTAATTCGATGACATCCACTTGTATTCCTTTTTCTCTCAATAAATCCTCTACTTTTACCAAGGCACCTACACCGGAATCATCCCATATACGACTGTTAGAAAAGTCGATTTGAATACTTTTACTCGTAATATCATTGTATTTGAAATAATCGACAAAAGAATCTGTTGAGGCAAAGAATAGTTGCCCATTTACAATATAGCGACTTCCATCTTGTTGAATTTTCAAGATTGAAATTTTAACAACAAAGAAGATGGCACTTAATACAACACCTGCGATCACACCTTTAGATAAATCGTGTGTCCAAACAACGATAATGACAGTTGTAAGCATGACGATTGCATCCGTACGAGGTGCTTTCGCCAAATATTTAAATGAAGTCCAATCAAAAGTGCCGATACAGACCATAATCATTATGCCAACTAATACAGGCATTGGAATTTTAACGACCAATTCTCCAAGGACAAGAATTAAAAACATTAAAAAGAGGCCCGCAATCAGAGTTGATAGTCGTCCACGTCCACCTGATTTTACATTAATCACAGATTGTCCAATCATTGCACAACCTGCCATACCACCGAAGAAACCAGTAACAATATTAGCGATCCCTTGACCACGTGCTTCTTGATTTTTATTACTTTCGGTTCCCGTCATGTCATCCACAATTTGTGCAGTTAATAAAGATTCAACTAAACCAACAATGGCTAATGATAAGGAGAATGGGAAAATAATTTGTAATGTTTCTAAGTTAAATGGAACGTCTGGAATGATAAAGGATGGTAACGTTTGTGTAATCGTTCCTAAATCGCCAATTGTTCTTAAGTCTACCCCACTAAAAATGGCTACGATTGTTAATAAAATGATTGCAATAAGTGGTGCTGGTATCACTTTAATAAATCGTGGTAATGTATAGACAAGGATTAACGTAACCCCAACAAATACATATGTCATCGTAGAAATACCGATAAAATGCGGTACTTGTGCCATAAAAATTAATATCGCAAGTGAATTAACAAAGCCAATCATCACGGCATTTGGAATAAACTTCATCAGCTTAGCGATTTTTAAATAGCCAAAAATGATTTGAATCACCCCAGTGAGAAGGGTCGCTGCAAATAAATATTGCAAGCCATACTCTCTTACAAGCGGAACCATGACGAGTGCCATTGCGCCAGTTGCAGCGGAGATCATCCCAGGACGTCCGCCAGCAAACGCAATGATGACAGCCATCGTAAATGATGCATATAAACCGACCATGGGATCAACACCGGCGATAATGGAAAAGGCAATTGCTTCTGGAATGAGAGCGAGTGCCACGACAATACCGGATAATATATCGCCACGCACGTTGCCAAACCATTGTTGTTTTAAACTTTGCATGGTACTCTCCTTTACATATCGATTTTGCCAATAACAAAGATCGAAAAAATTTCTTTGACTATCATAACACCTTAATTCCTAAAAAGGAACATTTTTGGGAATACTCTAAGGAGCGATTAAAATGATTTATGGATATGTAAGACCTTTATATAATGATGAACATTGCGAAAAACAGTTAAGTAAATTAAAGCCTTATTGTGATCAAATTTTTAAAGAAACGCATGGCGCGCCAAAAAAGCGAATCGAGTTGGAATCGCTGTTAATGCAATTGCAAAAAGGCGATGTCATTGTGGTCCAACGCATGTTCGCTTTAGCAGATACGACCAGTCACCTACATGAATTACTAAAATTATGTGAAAAAGATGAAGTGACCATACAGTTCCAACAAGAGCAGGTAGAGACGAACGGAGCTTTACCGTTTTCATTAACAGAGATGGTCAGCGCCTTCTTAAGTTTCCAGTCCGACATCGTGAAGCAGTCCACTACTTTAGGCATCGCACAAGCAAAGGAACAAGGAAAAACAATTGGTCGACCGAAAAAATCTGATGACAATATAAAAAAGGCTATTGCCATGTATCACTCTGGAAAATATACACTACATGATATTAAGAATGAGACGGGTATAAGTAAATCAACACTGTATAGATATTTAGAAGCTTTAGAAGACGAAAAATAATGATAAATATTTGATAAAAGGACTGAGGACAAACTCGAGGGAATTCGAGTTTCTCTTCGGTCTTTTTTGCATGGGTAAAAAGTTTCGGGAAAATTTTTGATGAACCTTTGAAATTACGGGTTTTCATGTTATATATAGTGTTTTTAATTACTAAGGATTTATTTAATTTACAAAATATTGAAATTTAAATAATAAAAAAGTAACTACTTTTAGTAATAATTTGACCTAAATACCCATAAGTTAAGGTGTGAGTGTTACCAGTGCTTGGATACTTTTTGAAATTATCTTTGATTCTACATAGCACTGGAACACAAAAATTTATTATTGGGAGGAATTTAGTATGGAACAATTAAAAAGATTGGTGATGGAAGAAGAAGGAGCAACGATGGTTGAGTATGGCTTAATAGTAGCTTTAATAGCGGTAGTTGCAATGGTTGGTGCAAAAACACTAGGTACAGCTGTTCATACGCTATTCAATGGTCTTGCAGGGGATATTAAAAAGTAGTACTTGATATTAGAAAGGTGTTTTTTGGATTAGAGAACTTACATTTAAATGTTGTGAATGGATATAAAAGTTTATTAATAGGGGGAAATGGTATGGAGACATTAAAAAGATTGGTAATTGAAGAAGAAGGCGCAACAATGGTTGAGTATGGTTTAATAGTAGCTTTAATAGCAGTGGTTGCAATGGTTGGTGCAAAAACATTAGGTACAGCTGTTCATACGCTATTCGATGGTCTTGCAAAAGACATTAAAAAGTAATTGAAAGCCTCGCTAATGAGCGAGGCTTTCTCAAAATTTCCTATAAGGAGGAAATTTCCTTGGTAGAGATTGTATTGTTATCCGTTTTATTAATTTGCTTAATTACTGATATTTATAGTAGAAGAATATTAAATGTCGTTACGATACCAGCTATTTTGTTCGGGCTCATTTATTTTACTGCTCAGTCTGGATTAGAAGGTCTATGGTTCAGCTTTAGCGGTTTCATACTTGGTTTAATCTTGTTGCTTATTCCTTTTATGTTAGGGGGAATGGGAGCAGGAGATGTAAAGCTAATGGCTGCGATTGGTGCATTAATGGGATCTACTTTTGTTTTGTACGCTTTTTTTTTTACAGCCGTTATAGGAGGTTGCATTTCTGGAATTATTCTTTTACGAAGAATGGGAATAAAACAAATGGCGACCCATATGTTTATAACGTTTGCAGTTTTCCGGGGAAATGCAAAAGAAATGCATGCAACCACTGAAGGGAAAAGTAAATTCTCTTTTCCATATGGTATAGCCATTGTAAGTGGAACATTACTAGCTTACATATGGGGAGGATTCTGATGTGAAATCCCAAAAAGGGAATGCAATGGTTGAATTGGCTTTAGTATTACCAATATTGATTTTACTTTTATGTGGAATCATTGACTTTGGAAGAGTATTTCATGTTTACTTGACAATTGATCATGCAGGTCGAGAAGCAGCTAGAACAGCAAGTTTAGGGAAATTTAGTGATGTTGTAACAATAGCAGTTGATAAAAGTGGAAGTTTAATTTCAGCAAGTGATGTGACGGTATCATATAGTGACCCTAACAAAGTAAGCGGATCCTTGGCTACAGTAAAAATTGATTACCAAATTACCTTTTTAACTCCAATAATCCAACCATTCTTTCCGACCGGCTTAACGTTATCTGATACTACAAAAATGAGGATTGAGTGAATGAATAAGTGGTTAACTCGGTATTTAGAAGGAGAACAAGGAAATGTTTTAATTTTAGTGGCAGCCGCAATGGTTGCATTAATTGGATTTACCGCCCTCGCTATTGATGGCGGTCGATTATATTCAGAGAAAAGTATGTTACAAAAAGCAGCAGATGCTGGAGCACTAGCGGGGGCACAAGAGCTTCCACTTGATTCAACTGAAGCAGAAAGGTTTGCAAAAGAGGTAGCAGAACAAAATGGTGTGCCACAGACAAATTCAGTAGTTGAATTTGCCAGTGATAAAATGTGGATTCGAGTAACAACATCATCAATTGTAGAGCACACATTTGGAAAAATATTTGGTATTACGGAAATACCAATAACTGCTACTGCAAAAGTAAAATTGAATCCACTAACGTCTGGAACAGGAGTTGTACCTATAGGGGTAGATATTGCTGATTATAAAGTATGGAAAAACTGTACTGAAATTACCTTAAAACAAGAAACTCCATCTGGTAAAAATTTGGGGGAAGAATGTAACGGGAGTAATTTAGGTTCAGGAAATACGGGGGCTTTAATCATTTCAGGTAACGGTGCAACTGATTATGAAAATGATTTAGAAAAGGGAGCAACAGTAACTGTTTCGAAAGGTGATATTCTAGAAATAAAAGAAGGTACTATGAAACAACCAAATAAAAGGGCAGTAGAAGAACGTGTGAATTCTTGTAAGGAGATATACACATATAATGCTACAACCTTTTTAACGAACCCGCCACCAGTTGAATGTGCACAAATAGTGACAGTTCCAATTTACTCAATTTACGAAGAAAAAAATAATAAGGTTTTTAAGGTTAAAATTGAAGGTTTCGCAAAATTTTTCCTCTTAGGTACGGGTGATGGTGGGAAAGAAATTATTGGCAGGTTTATGGAATTTACAGCTTCCGGCGACAGTTCCCCAACCCAACCCAATTACGGTGCGTACGGCTATAAATTAGTAGAGTAAAAGCCTAGAAAGTGGAGGATGAGCGTGAATACAAAAAAGATTTGGATTTCAGCTCTTATTTTTGGATTAATTGCGACGGGTATTTTATACTTTTCGATTCTCTCAAAGAATAAACAGGATCCACCCCCTGTAGAAGAAATTGTTGAGGAAGAACCTATAGTAGAGGAAGAACGAGTAGTTACTGAAAATACATTGATTCCAATCACTGAGGGGAAACGAGCGATGTCACTTCAAGTTTCGGTGGTACAGGGGGTATCAGGATTCATTAAACCTGGTTCTTTAGTAGATGTAGTGGCGGTATTAAATCCTTCAGAAGAAGAATTTAAATACACTGCAGGTCAACATGATTCCGCTGCTCTGTTATTACAAAATATTAAAGTGTTAGCCATTGGTCACTCTGCAGATTTGCCTGAGGAAGCAAAGAGATATGAAACTGTTACTCTCGAAGTAACGCCAAGAGAAGGTTTACTTTTGGGGTTTGCTATTAGAGATGAAAATCAAATTTATTTAACGTTACGAAGTGAAGGGGATTCATCGATTGAAACAGAAACGACTCATATTCACGAAGATGAGCTTCACAAAGGGGTGTTTAAGCCATGATAATTCAATGGTTATGCCATACAAGGAACACAGATAACTTCATAAACATTAAAAAGTGTATGACGAATGGAGGATATTCTCTCATTTTTCAAGAGGATAAAGAAGAGATTCATAGACTTCTCACTCTGAATCCGAATGCTGCAATTATAATTGACATCAATGAAGGCGAAGAAAACTATCAATATTGTGAAAGTCTTTCAATTTTACATCCGCAAGCCTTTATTATCTTGGCTGGGGAAGAAGTAGATCTTAATGTAATGAAAGCACTCCGTTGTGGTGCAAAGGATATTCTCTCTACTTCTTCTAATGAAGGAAAAATAGTGGAAGTGATAAATAGAGTAGAAAAGGCCTTCCAAATAAAGGGGAGTCAAAATCGAAAAAATGGTCGAATTATTACAGCTTGTAGTACAAAAGGTGGTGTAGGGAAAACAACACTTATTGTGAACCTTGCTACGGTCCTTGCAAAGCAGAATTATCAAGTTGCCGTATTAGATTTAAACTTACAATTCGGTGATGTGTCATTATATTATGACATAAAGCCAAAAAAGACGATTTATGAATGGGTAAAAGAAGAGTATGATGCCCCCATGAAAGACCTTAGTAAATTTATGAGCAAGCATAGCTCTGGAGTAGATATACTACCTGCACCGATTCGACCAGAATTCTCAGAGGCAATTTTAGATGAACATATCCACGAATTAATAAAACAATGTAAGGAAACTTACGATTATATCTTAATAGATACCCCTCCTTATTTAACGGAACATACATTAACCTCCCTCGAAAAGTCCAATGATATTTTACTCATGACGTTTATGGATATCGCAACGTTAAAAAATAATAAGATTTATATTGAAACGCTTGAGGCTCTTTCTTTAAAGGAGAAAGTAAAGGTAATCCTTAACCGTGAGTATAAAGTAAGAGGCATACAACCTGGAACGGTAGAAAAAATTTTAGAACTCCCCGTTTTTGCTCGCATCCCAAATAAAGAAAAACACATTACCACTTCTATTAACGAAGGGAAACCACTTACCATTACAAATCCTAAAAGCTCATTCTCCAAATCTATTTTAAAGCTTGCTAGTAATTTAAGTGGTAACCAAGTACAAAAAGCTAGTAAAAAACAATTACAACCTAGGTAATAAATATGAATGGAGGAAAATCGTTTGCCGTTATCTAAACGATTGAAAGGGAAAGAAAGTCCATCCATTCCTTCGATAGTGAGAGAAAGTGATTATCGAAAAACAAATCGAAATAAAAAGTTAGAAATACAATTGCATAATTACATTGTAGAAGAAATTAAAAATAATCCTGATCAAGATAAAAATGAAGATCGACTAAAAGAATTAGCAGAAAACTTTTTTGAAATTGAAAAAGAATACTTAACATTTGAAGAAAAAAATGAACTCATCCAGGCAGTCAAAAATGAGCTATATGGGTATGGGCCAATTACTAGATTACTAGCGGATCCTCAAATTACAGAAGTTATGGTGAATGGACCGGAAGATGTTTATTTTGAGAGAAAAGGGAAGATTTATAAAAGTGACGTTACTTTTCATGATGATAATCATGTTTTGAAAGTGATTGAGCGAATTGTTTCACCGTTAGGAAGAAGAATTGACGAAAGTAATCCGTTGGTGGATGCACGTTTACCGGATGGATCAAGGGTAAACGCCATTATTCCACCGCTCGTGTTAAATGGACCCACAATAACAATTCGGAAATTCTCCCAAAATCCATATACGATTACGGATTTAATTAGTTTTGACACATTGAGCGAGGAAATGGCAAAGTTTATGGAAATCTGCGTGAAAGCAAAGCTCAACATCTTTATTAGTGGTGGAACAGGTTCAGGGAAAACAACATCACTCAATGTACTTTCATCTTTTATTCCAAATGATGAGCGAATTATTACGATAGAAGATGCAGCCGAACTTAAGTTACACCAAGAACATGTTGTTAGCTTAGAAGCCCGACCTTCAAATATTGAAGGGCAGGGTGAAATAAAAATACGAGATTTAGTACGGAACTCATTACGGATGAGACCGGATCGAATTATTGTCGGTGAGGTTCGTAGTGCAGAGGCGCTTGATATGCTACAAGCAATGAATACGGGTCATGATGGTAGTTTGGGAACGGGGCATGCAAATTCACCTAGGGATATGTTGGCTCGCTTAGAAACAATGGTCTTAATGGCTGGGATGGATCTACCTGTACGTGCTATAAGGGAACAAATAGCAGGTGCACTTGATTTAATTATTCAACAATCAAGAATGAAAGATGGTAGTAGAAAAATTACTCATATTACCGAAGTGATCGGCATGGAAGGGGATACCATTATTCTCCAAGATTTATTTGTATTTCGTGAGACTGGAATATCCGTGGATGGAAAAGTACATGGGGAATTCGTTTCTACAGGTATTCGTCCAGTTTGCACAGAAACCCTTGAACGCCATGGTTTTAAATTTTCAACGTCATGGTTTAAAGGGGAGTGATAAATATGGAGAAGTTTACAATCTTATTCTCAATATTTTTAGTCTTTACAGTCATTTTTGCATTAGTAGGTTTGTTCATGTTAAATCAAAAAAGGCTAAATCTCATAGCATTAAGGCTCAATACATTTATACCTGATTCAATAAATGAGAGTTCAAGTAAAGAAGAGCGACTAAAGAAGTATAGAACACCATCAATTATCACGTTAGTTGGTGAAAATTTTAAAAACCTTCCTATAAATAAAAAACTGAAGAAACATATTCAAGAGGCAGGGCTACTATTAAAACCAGAAGATTTTTATGTTATTCGAATCGCTTCGTCTCTATTTCTCTTTTTAATTACCTTGCTCTTAGGGTATCACTTTATCATTAGTATTATTGCAATACTTATTGGCTTTTGGATACCTATTTTTTACTTGAACTATCGTAGAAAAAAACGTCTTATTCGTTGTGTAAATCAATTAGCAGAAGCACTTGGTATCATGGCAAATTCACTAAGAGCAGGTTTTAGCTTTATGCAGGCCATGCAACTGATTGGGAAGGAAATGCCTGATCCAATAGGTCCTGAATTTGAGCGTACTGTTCAAGATGTTTCCTACGGGGTCCCATTAGAAAAAGCTTTTGAAAATTTAGTTGATCGATTACCAGATAAAACACTTGAAATGGTTGTTAGTGCGTTATTAATTCAACGTAAATCAGGTGGGAATTTAGCGGAATTACTTGAAACCATGCAGGAAACGGTTCGTGGCCGAGTGAGAATAAAAGAAGAAATTAAAACACTAACTGCAGAGGGACGAATTTCAGGAGTTATCATTACATTACTTCCAATTGCTCTAGGAATCTATTTTTATTTTGTAAATCCTGATTACTTTACGATTCTTTTAGAAGAACTACTTGGCTGGCTACTATTAGGTTTTGGAAGTCTATTTCTACTAGTTGGGTGGTTAGTAGTTCGTATTATTGTCCGAATAGAGGTGTAGGTATGGTAATGTTCCTCTTTTTATTAAACTGCTTAGTATTTTTAATCTTAATAACAGCAGGTATTTTACTAACTGTATTTCGTAAAGAGATTTTAATTGAGCGTCGCATCACAGGTCAATTTGGTTCTTTCGATACTAAAAAAACGAATAGGCAAAATATAAAAGGTAAACAAATCGATAATTTTTTTAGTCGAGTGCTCGGACCTTCTTGGATTTATATTCGAAAAAAAGTAATCAAAACGATGTCGAAAGGTACGATGAAAGAGCTCGAAAAAAGAGTGCGGGATGCGGGTCGTCCATTTCAATTAACAGCAGTTGACTTTCGAGTTGCACAAATTAGTCTCGGAATCTATGTATTTCTAAGTTCTATCTTTTTTATTTTCCTATTTACATTTAATATCTTTTCATCTCTAATAGTAGCGACAGCTCTTGGAGGAATTGCCTTCATCGTTCCAAGTTTTTATCTTGATTATAAAAAGAAGAAACGCATTCGCTTAATAGAGAAAAATATGTCAGATTTTTTTGATATGGTAACATTATCAATTGAGGCAGGAATGGGGTTAGAACAGGCTATTTCAAATGTATGTAGGCAAACTAAAGGTCCAATATCCGAGGAATTTTTAGTCACATTAGAAGATATGAAATTGGGGAAATCAAGAAGAGAAGCATTTTTTGCCCTCCGAAACCGTGTTCCATCAGATCACTTCCAAAGTATTATTACGTCAATTATTCAAGCTAGTGAGCTAGGTATCGGTATGGGTAATTTAATGCGATCTTTAACTCAACGTATTCGGGAGCACCAACGTGAAAAAATTCGCGAAAAAGGAATGAAGGCACCTGTAAAGATGCTCTTCCCAATGGTGTTTTTCATTTTCCCGTCATTATTTATCGTAATCTTAGGTCCGTTAGCAGTAGACTTTTTAGTAAATGGGTTGTTTTAAAAGACTTGGCAATCGCCAAGTCTTTTAAAATGCATTAATTTATTGATAGATACTACTACCAGATTTTTTGAACTCCTCTGCTTTTTGTTGCATTCCTTGTTCAATAGCTTCAGCCGTTTCCAATTTATTCTCCTTTGCGTAGTTACGAATATCTTGGGAGATTCTCATACTACAAAACTTTGGCCCGCACATTGAACAGAAGTGGGCAGTTTTTGCTCCTTCAGCTGGCAATGTTTCATCATGATATTCTATCGCACGTTCGGGATCTAAAGATAAATTAAACTGATCTCGCCAGCGGAACTCAAAACGAGCTTTTGATAAAGCATCGTCGCGTATTTGTGCTCCAGGATGTCCTTTTGCTAAATCGGCGGCGTGTGCTGCTATTTTATACGTAATAACACCTTCGCGAACGTCATTTTTATTTGGTAAACCTAAATGTTCTTTTGGTGTTACATAGCAAAGCATCGCCGTACCATACCAACCAATCATTGCTGCGCCAATTGCAGAAGTAATATGATCATATCCAGGAGCGATATCCGTAGTAAGAGGTCCTAGCGTATAGAACGGTGCCTCTTTACACAATTCAAGTTGTTTATCCATATTTTCTTTAATTAAATGCATTGGTACATGTCCCGGTCCTTCAACCATCACTTGGACATCATGTTTCCATGCGATTTGTGTTAATTCGCCCAAAGTCTCTAGCTCTGCAAATTGGGCTTCATCGTTTGCATCGCGAATCGATCCAGGACGTAAGCCATCTCCTAAAGAAAAGGCAACATCATAAGCTTTCATAATTTCACAGATTTCCTCAAAATGTGTGTAAAGGAAATTTTCTTTATGATGATGTAAGCACCACTGCGCCATAATGGATCCACCGCGAGATACAATACCTGTTAGACGCTTCGCTGTTAAAGGAATATAGCGTAATAGCACACCGGCATGGATTGTGAAGTAGTCGACACCTTGCTCAGCTTGTTCGATTAAAGTGTCCCGGAACACTTCCCATGTTAAGTTTTCTGCAATACCATTTACTTTTTCAAGCGCTTGATAAATTGGAACTGTACCAACTGGAACCGCGGAATTACGAATAATCCACTCCCGAGTTGTGTGAATATTTTTCCCTGTTGAAAGGTCCATAATGGTATCAGCGCCCCAACGTGTAGCCCAAGTCATTTTTTCAACTTCTTCCTCAATTGACGAAGAAACTGCTGAATTTCCAATATTCGCATTAATTTTGACATGGAAATGGCGTCCGATAATCATTGGTTCCGTTTCAGGATGATTAATATTTGATGGAATGATTGCTCGACCATTTGCTACTTCATTGCGTACAAATTCAGGGTCCATATTTTCTCTAATCGCGATAAACTCCATCTCTGGCGTAATAATACCTTGTTTTGCATAGTGCAGTTGAGTTACATTTTTCCCTTGTTTTGCACGTAATGGTTTGCGTTTTAATCCAGGGAAAATTTTTTGATTGGCACGAGGGTCATTCATATCTTTATAGCCGTTATCTTCCGGTTTAATTGCTCGCCCTTCATACGTTTCAACATCGCCACGTTCAACAATCCAGTTACTTCGAATAGCAGGCAAACCCTTTGAAATATCAGCTGTAAAATGACAATCTGTATAGGGTCCACTCGTATCGTATACACGTACAGGTGGATTTTCTTCATCACCAAAAGTCCCAGAAGTAGGGCTTAGTGAAATTTCTCGCATTGGAACTTGTATATCGGGTCTTGAACCACTTACATAGACTTTTTTACTCCCTGAAAAACTAGACATAATGGAAATGCTTTTTTCATTTAATGAAGGTTTTGACACTTTGATTCTCTCCTTTAGAAATAAGGACGAAATCTAGAGCAAGACAAGTAGGCAAGAAAACAAGTACATAAAAAAGCCGGACCCTAAAAAAGGAAGGACCCGGCTTTAAATGCAGAAGTTTAAAAAGCTTATGTATATTTAACTTCCCCACGCTGGTATGATCCAGATCAGGTCCAAAGAGTCAAGAAACTTAAAGCGCGTTTCTTTCTCAGCCCAAGCTATTGGGCACCCCTAGTTATTTCTATTATTTTTTTAATCAGTATACATGAATTATATGGAAGTAAGAAGTGAAATTGTAAGAATAAGTAGAATTACCTACAAGAGGAATGTTAATCTAGTTATAGATTTATGTACTTGATAGGGGGGCTATGTATGTGGCGTTATCAACATCCAACAGAAATCATCTTTGGACAAGGTGAGCTAGATAATATTGATGTCTATTTAGAACAACAAGGGGTGCAACGAGCACTTTTGATTGCAACAAACTCAATTGTTAAAAGTGGTGTAGCAGAAGAACTCGTATTAAAATGCAAGGGGAAAATTGCGGGTATTGTAAGCAATATTGAACCAAATCCAACGATTCAAAATGTAGAGATGTGTGCACAAAAAGCGAGAGAATTCGAAGTCGATTACATTATTGCAATTGGTGGGGGCAGTGTGATCGATTGTGCTAAGGCAGTATGTGCAGTTGTTGCAGGAGAATGTACCGCTATGGAATTAATTGAGGGAAAAGAAATTACTGAAGCTTTACCACTGATTGCCATTCCTACTGTAAGCGGGGCGAGTAGTGAAGTGACTGGTACTACTGTAATCAGTTGGAAGGAAAAAGATATTAAAAGGGCATTTACTTCACCTCTTTTATATCCAAAACTAGCAATAGTGGACCCATCGCTTACCTATAGTTGTCCGAAACATGTTACGGCGATTTCAGGGATTGATATCATTGCCCACTCTCTAGATTCTTTAGGAAGTGTGAAGTCTAGCCCATTAACGGAGCATTTTGCAATCGAAGCGGCAAAACTCGCTTTTGAAAATCTAGAAAGTGCAGTTGAGGGTAATACAGAAGCGAAGGATAGACTCGCATTAGCAGCAGTTTTAGCAGGACTAGCCTTCTCTCAAACGGGTACAACTGCGTCACATGCTTGTTCATATATATTAACAGCTCGCTATGGTGTACCTCATGCAGAAGCTTGTGCGTTTACGTTAGATGCTTGGTTTAAAATAAATGTGCAACATAAACCGTTGTTAGAGTTACAAGTTCAGAAAATAGGGTTTGAAAATGTGGATGAGTTAGTAGTGGCATTAAATAAATTGAAAAAAGTCTTAGCTTTACGTACAACATTAGACGAACTTAGTATTCCGCTTGAAGAATTAGAGATCATCGTTGAACATTCTTTTGGAGCTGCGAATATGAAAAACAATATTGCACCTGTTGATGAGGACATGATTCGTGAAGTTTTCTTATCAAAGCGAGCAAAGTAATTTTAGGGCTTGTAAGTAATCACAAATTGAGACAAGTGCCCACAATACTGAGACACTTAGTATCTTGTAAAACTAGTAAACCTGAAAATACAAAACACTAACAATTGAATCCCCTTTAAGGTAAAATAGTAAAATACTTCGAAAGTCGAAAGGAAAAGGGGATATGTATGCTTTCTAAGTTTTTCTCTTACTATAAACCGCATAAACGATTGTTTATTATCGATTTTACCAGTGCGATTATTGTGGCCATTCTTGAATTAGCCTTTCCAATCGCGGTCCAATGGTTTATTGACAAATTACTCCCAACAAACGAGTGGGATACGATTGTAAAAGTTAGTATTCTTTTGTTACTTGTTTATGTATTGAGTACTATTTTAGACTTCATCGTAAACTATTTAGGGCATAAGCTAGGAATTAATATTGAAACCGATATGCGTCAAGATTTGTTCAATCATCTTCAAAAGCAGTCATTTCGCTTTTTTGATAACAATAAAACGGGGCATTTAATGAGTCGCATTACCAATGATTTGTTTGATATTGGCGAATTTGCGCACCATGGACCGGAAGATTTCTTTATTGCTGTGATGACTTTTATCGGTGCCTTTGCCATTATGTTTAATGTGAACTCTACATTAGCACTTGTGGCATTAATCGTTGTACCATTTTTAATTTGGATTGTTACGTATAGCAATAAAAGAATGAATGCAGCATGGAAAGAAATGTACGGTAAAATTGCTGATGTAAACGGACGGGTTGAAGATAGCGTTGCAGGAATTCGAGTCGTGCAGTCCTTTACCAATGAAACCTTTGAAATCGAACGTTTTCGTGTACAAAATGGCTTATTTAAAACCGCAAAACTGTACGCATATAAAGTAATGGCTGGGACGCATTCGGGTATTTATATAATGACACGTCTATTAACATTAGTAGTTCTTGTGATGGGCGCTTGGTTAAGTTTTAATGGAAAACTTTCATATGGAGAGCTTGTTAGTTTTGTCCTGTATACCAATGTGTTAATTAAGCCAATTGATAAAATTAGCGCCTTACTGGAGTTATATCCAAAAGGAATGGCCGGCTTTAAACGTTTCCAAGAGATGTTAGATGAGCAACCAGAAGTACAAGATAAAGAAGGGGCAGTGGATGTTCCACATTTACACGGAGATATCGCCTTTGAAAATGTGAGCTTTAATTATGAAAAAGATAAAGCGATCTTACAGAATATCTCCTTTGAGTTAAATGCAGGGGAGATGACCGCTTTTGTAGGGCCTTCTGGAGCAGGGAAAACAACCATTTGTTCATTGATTCCGCGCTTTTATGATGTAAATAGTGGCTCCATTAAAATAGACGGTATCGATGTACGAGATATGACAAAGCGTTCTTTACGTGAGCAAATTGGAATCGTTCAGCAAGATGTCTTCTTATTTACAGGCACAATCCGCGAAAATATTGCCTATGGAAAACGAGATGCTACAGAAGATGAAATAATCTATGCATTGAAAAAAGCACATTTAGAGGAGTTTGTTAATAGTTTAACGGACGGACTAAATACGCAAATTGGTGAACGTGGTCTGAAGCTTTCTGGAGGACAAAAACAACGACTAGCCATTGCGCGGATGTTCTTAAAAAACCCTCCAATATTAATTTTGGATGAGGCGACATCTGCTCTTGATACAGAAACAGAAAAGATTATTCAAGAATCTTTAGCCGAACTTGCTGAAAACCGGACAACGCTTGTCATTGCACACCGACTGGCAACAATTAAAGATGCTGATCGCGTGATTGTCGTAACACCAAACGGAATAGAAGAAGACGGCTCATATAACAAATTAATTGAAGAAAACGGCATATTTGCAAGGTTACATCAGCACCAATATAGTTAAGGTAGAGGGGATGTCCAGAAAGTGGCGTCCCCTTTATCCCGCATTAACGGGCAGTAAAGACCCCCACCTCAAGACTTAAGTAAAACAAAAAGGATAGGTGGGAGATCAACTGCCCGTAAAAGCCCGATTGGTTCAACTAACAATCCGTGGGGGATGAAGAAAACCCCCACGGATTGAAGTTTCACTTTATTCCGAAAGTATCGTTCAACAAGCATTATCTCGATTAATGGAAGGACGTACAACCTTTGTGATTGCCCATCGATTATCAACAATTGTGGACGCAAATAAGATTATTTTTATTGAAAAGGGCAAAATCACAGGGATTGGAACGCATGAAGCATTAATTCAAAATCATGCACTTTACCGCAAATATGCAGAACAACAATTAACATAAAAACGAAAGCTAAGTGTATGGAAGTTTATATAAGTACATTTAAATTAGAAGACAAAGCTAAAGGCGTCGTTCAACGATTCTTTAGCTTTTTCTATTCCTAAGACATGGGAGGTATGTAAGGAATTTCCGCTTTGGTCCCATTCTCCTATTCTAATCTAAAGACATTTATACTATTATTCAAATAACTACTTATTTCGAATCAGGAAAAAATGAAGGAAGAAGTGGAGAAAATGGAACCAGGAAAAGGAAAATCCAGCATTTTTAAACGGCTATTTAATAAAGGGATAGAGGAATCTACAATTCAAGAAAATCCTCAAATAAACCCACTCTTATTAAAGAAAAGTGAAGCTAGTACATCAACAAATAAAGCGCTAGTGAAAGAAACACAAATAAATGATAGGGAACTTTCCTTAGAAGATAATATCAATAACTTGCAATATATATTTGATAATTTGTCTTCAGGCATTTGGATGAGAGATTCCGTTAACGGAAAATTTGTCTATGCTTCAAAAGGTTTGGAAGAACTTTTCCAAATTCCTTTAGGGAAGTTTTATGAAGATGCAACCGTTTGGCAACGAATGATCCATCCACTCCATCAAAAAGAAGTGAAAGAAAGTCTTGAGTTAGTATCGAAGGGTAAAACCGTACAAATGATTTACCGTATTCAGAGTGGTGATGGCAAAACAAAATGGTTACTAGAACAAATTGTGCCACGTATTAATTCGGAAAAAGAAGTCAATCAAATTTTTGGAATCGTCACGGACATCACGCATGAAATGAAAATAGAGGAAAAACTAAATTATTTAGAAGAGTACGATGCGCTTACGAACTTACCGAACCAAAAAAGTTTGTTTGAAAAGTTAGACTTCCTTTGCCGACAAGAAGAACCATTTGCGGTATTTTATTTAGACATTGACCGTTTTAATGTTATTAACAATTCACTAGGCTATGCAATCGGAGACGAGGCATTAAAACTAATAGCTCAACGATTTTCGATGTTAACCCCGGAAGATGGATACCTAGCCCGATTAAATGGCAATGATTTTATTATGGTCATCAAAAATTTCCAAAGTGAAAATGCAATTTATCATTTCGCAGAAGAAGTAAACAAAACGATTGAACAACCATTTACAATACAAGATTATCTTTTACATTTGTCCACAAGTATAGGTATTACCTTTTATCCAGAAGAGGGACAAGATCGCCAAACTTTACTTGAAAACGCTCATACTGCATTATATCAGGCAAAGCGCCAAGGGAAAAATACGTATCAGCCTTATTCACACTCTAAAGATATTCCTTCATATAAAAAGTATGTACTCGACCGAGATATGCGCAATGCGATTTTAAACGAAGAGTTTGAGTTATATTTCCAACCACAAATTGAGCCTCAAAAGGGATTTTTAGTAGGAGCAGAAGTTTTAATACGTTGGCACCATCCACAATGGGGTGATATTTCACCTGCAGAATTTATCCCACTTGCTGAAGAAAATCATATGGTGAATACAATAATCGATTGGGAAATTGAAAAGGTATGCGCATTATTAAATGAATGGAAAATGAGCGGATATCGACTTTATCCTGTTTCGATCAATATTTCGCCGATCCGTTTTATGAAAAAAGGGTTAGTTCAATATGTTGAGGAACAACTAAAAAAATATGAGGTCGAGCCCAAATACGTAGAACTAGAGATTACAGAAAGCTCCTTATTAAAAACAGATCAAAATGTTTTATCAATTTTAAAAGAATTAAAAAATATTGGTGTGAAAGTATCAGTCGATGATTTTGGAACGGGCTATTCATCACTAGATTTACTTAGAAAAATTAAACCAGACACCATTAAGATTGATAAGACATTTATTCAAAATATTGCTGCTCAAAGTGAATCAGATAAAGCTGTGATTGCATCCATTCTGTTTTTAGGGAAACGACTCGGAATGCAAATTGTCGCTGAAGGGGTAGAGGAAGTAGAACAATTAGAGTTCTTAAGGCAAAATGAATGTGATATTATTCAAGGTTTCTTATTTTCACAGCCTGTTCCTCAAAGTCAGTATGAAAAAATCATTCAAGTAGGCTATTTAAAACCCCAGTATAGAGCAAAAAGAAAAACGGGTCTAAGGGAAAATCGGAAATTTTATCGATTTGAATTACCGTTCCACGTTCGAGGAAGAATGACGATTGCAGAAGTAAATAATCAAGTAGTAAACGTAGGATCGACACCAATACTAGTGGCGAACATTGGTCTCGGAGGGGTTAAGGTCTTATCGAATTTGAAGTTACCTGTGAATTCCAACATGAAATTTAAATTTCAATTTAAAATTTTAAATGAAGTCATTGAAGCTTATGGCGCCTTAAGATGGATTGAAGACGTTCATCCAAATGTCTATTCGTATGGTGTTAGCTTTAATTTGAATCGAAATTTAGAAGATAAATTAGCCAAATTAATTAATCGAATGACCACATTAAAAATTAAAAATGAAGTAATCCCCAATACAGAATTTGTCTACGAACAAGTGAATCAATATTTTAATAGCGAAAATTAAAAAAGCCCTAAAACGTGTAAGTGATAAACTCATACGTTTCAGGGCTTTTAACAAGTTAGTTTAAATAGGGCAGCACGTTATTCGCAATAACTTCTTCACCAGCTCTAATCCATCGAACTTGATCCTCGATTGGTCCATCTTTATCAATAGGGGTTTGGAATTGACTAAAACCAGTAGCATCTGCTAGGGAACTTCCATCGTGTTCTAAACCGAGGTGTACAATATGTTTAATTACATACGGTGTTTCGAAGCTAATATGTGCATTGTACGAATCAAGCTGACCATCAATGACTTTAAAAGGCATTCGTAAATAAATACTCTCCGCATCATCTTTTGACAGGATATTGTCAAAAAAGCCTTTATCATAATCCCAATAACTGCCTAAAGTAAAGCCGGACTCTTTAATTTGATCACGTATTACGCCAAATTGTGCATGTTTACCTTCAATATTTGTTTCTAATTTTAACATGTTACTCGCTCTCTCCAATGTTTTTATTTTTAGTTTAGACAAAAAGAGTTGTTAGTAATACGTAAATAAAGAAAAAAGCACCACAACAAAATTAGCGGGTGCTGCTTGCGTATTCGAGAGGCATTAAGGAGAGGGCTTCTTCTGCACTAGAAAATGGCTCACCTAAAAGTAATAATCGCTCTATATAGTGTACAACTGGTTCTGGTAATTGTAATTCTTGTTGCCAGCTTCGTTCTTTCTTTATGGTAGGTGTATAAGTGGAATAAAGTAGAAAAAGTAGAAAGTGCCCTATGAAATATAAATCACTGATATGATTTTGCGCTCTTTTCGGGTTATCAATAACTTCTGATTGAATGTTCTTATCTATATAGGAAGCTAAGCCAAAATCAATAATGTAAAGTTGATCATCTTTAAAGAGTATATTCGGTATACGCAAATCACGATGTACAATCCCTTTATTATGAAGAATCACCACATATTCAAGGAGTTGTTTTGTGATGGATAATGATTGGTCTAGTGAAAATGTATTGCCGTCTCGAAAAATCGCCTGTTCGAAAGTTTGACCCTCGATAAAATCCATAATGTAAAAAGGAATATTTTCTATTTCACCTTGCGAGATGACAGAAGGCGTATTCAGCAACCCAATCTCTTTTAAAAGTTGAATTTCTAAATTGAATTTTTGACGAAGCTTTTCTTTTGAACGGTGTTTCGCTTTCATACGTTTCAAGACATATTTTTTGTGTGACCCTGAATGTTCTATTAAATAGGCTACACCATAAGAACCGACACCCAGTTCTTCAATATAGCGATAGTCCGTGTTATTTTCTAAAAATGCCTTAACGTGTTTATGATATTTTGTTTCTGCCAGTAAACTAAGCATGCTTAACTTCCAAAGAAACTACCTGAGCTAAAAAAGCTTTTAGAACTGAACATGCCGGAACTGCGTTTATATCCTCTTTTATAATGCTTGTGTCCATAATAATTTTGCTTATGGGAATACTTTCTTCGGCTACTTGAGTAACGACGGCCTCCTCCGAATAACGCTTTAAATAACTTATCAAACATAACAATCCGCCCTTTCTAAATAAGTAATAAAAAGTTAAAAGTTAAAGATAATTATTATACGATTTGAAAGAATAGAAGTTTCATCCCCTTACAAAATTTCATCTAAGTTATTATTCTCCCTATAAGTAAATGGAATTATATTCTAATTTAGTAGGAAGTATTTAGATATTTAGGAAAAATATATGTTACAATTAATGAGGTTTAATATTTTAATAGGAGGTTCACATATGAAATTAGCAAAATTATTTCCATCATTAGTTGCATTTCTACTAATCTTTGCTCTATCAGTTCCAAAAGTAGATGCTGCGTTTAAAGATGTTCGTGATACATATTGGGCATCAGATATCATCAATGAATTCGTTGAAGCAGGCATTATAAGCGGGTACGAGGATGAAACATTCCGTCCAGGCAACACTGTGACACGTGAACAGGCAGCCATTATTATTTCGCGTGCTTTAAAATTAGATACAACGAATGTGAAGCCTGTAAATTATAGTGATATTAAAGAAAGCGATAACGCGTATAAAGCGATCGCTACAGTTACAAATGCCGGCATTATGATTGGTGTTGATGGCAAGTTCGAACCAAAACAACCAATTACACGCGTTCAATTAGCAACAATTTTAACAAAATCATTTGATTTAAAAGGAAATGGTACATCATTATTTAAAGATGTTCCAAAAAACCATAGTGCTTACAATACAATTGATGCACTATACGCGAATAAAATCGCTTTAGGTTATACAAATGGAGCATTTAAGCCAGAAAAACCAACAACTCGTGCGGAATTTATTGCATTCTTAGATCGAGCATTAAATTTGAAAGAACAAAATACAACTGAACCTGAAACAGAGACAGAAAATGAATCAGAATCAGTTGCAGATCTTTTAAAAGAAGTGTATGCAAATGAGCAAAATTTATCTTCATATGAATTCAATGGAAAAATGAATTTAGGTATTCTTTTCCCAGAGTCTGCTGTAACAACACCAGAAGATAAAGCATTATTTGATATGTTAAAAGATATCAATGTTGAAATTTCAGGTGCATATCAAAAAGACCCTATGCATTTTGAAGCAAATATTGACGTAACAATTAAAGGTGATGTTCAAACAACCTTTACGATTCCAATGGTTATGACAGAAGATAAAATATGGGTGAAATTACCGAATTCTCCACTGTTACCTTTACCACAAGAATTTCAAGGTAAGTTTATTGAACTAAATCTTCAACAGCTTACACAAATGGCAGGACAACCTAGCAGTGCGCTAGATATGAATTTACAAACAAAACTTGGTATGGATATTATTAATCTATTTGTAGATTTACTTGGTAATGATTTTTATAAAGAAGTAGCTTTAGATTCTGTTGTGGTACCAACAGGTGTAGAAGGGGATAAAGTAATTAAATTTGAGGTAACGAACGAAACATTAAAACCATTCGTAAATGTAGTATTTAATGAACTACTACCTCAAATGTTCGAATTAATTGCACAAAACCCAGAATACGTGAAAGCATTAGGATTTACGCCAGAGGATATTGCGTTAACGAAAGATTTATTCTCAAGTGAAGAATTTAATTTAGATGAAGTAGTCTCTGAGATTAATAAATTTTTAACGATTAATCAATTTGATGAGCATATTGTCATTACACAAGATAACTATATTGGGTACGATGTAGTGAACGTTGATATTACAATGACAATGGAAGGCGAAACGCTTGGTCTTAAGTTATTCTTTGATCAATCAAAATCAAAAGTAAATGAGCAAATTAAATTCCCTATAGGTATTCCATCTGGTGATAATGTGATTCCGTTTGAAAAGTTAATGGAAATGGAACAACAAGCATTAAATACAGAAAGTAAATAATACAGATTAAGGCCTTGTAGATTTCAATCATTCTACAAGGCCTTATTTTTAAGATAAGGAAGTTTAAATTTTTGGAGTTTGACCAGTGTCTAGCTACAGGCGCTAGCTCCTCGGAAGTCTCCAGTTTCTTTCGGAGCTGGGCGAGCGCCTTTCGCTTTTCTAATTAATCCTCCATATAAACTTCGCCGTTTTTGTAAGTCATTTGTTCAGGGTAGCGAAGGTTCGTTACAGCATCCTGAATTTCTTGTGATGGTGCTTTTGTTGAAAGGGAAACGATGATGTTCGTAGCAAATGCTGCAATCGCACCAAACACACCTGCACCAGTATCGATTATACCTAGTATTGTAAAGCCACCATATTTAGCTGCAAAGATATAGGCTAATGTAACGGCTAAACCAACAAGTAAGCCGGCAATTACCCCTTGAGCGTTTGAACGTTTCCACCAAACCCCAAGAACTAATGCAGGGAAGAAGGTACCAGTTGCTAAAGCAAATGCCCAAGCAACAATTTGTGTAATCGCACCAGGTGGGTTAAGTGCTACGATTCCTGCTAATAGTGTAGCAACAATAATTGTAATACGTCCAACTGCTAAGCGTTGTCTATCAGAAGCTGTTGGTTTTAATACACGGTAATAAATATCATGAGCAAAGGCAGATGAAATGGCAATTAATAAACCACCAGCAGTTGATAATGCAGCCGCCATAGCTCCAGCTGCTACTAAACCAATTACGAAGACACCTAAGTTTGCAATTTCTGGTGTTGCCATTACAACGATATCGTTGGCAATAATTAATTCATTCCATTGTAAAATGCCGTCACCGCTTGTATCTGCTATTTGTAGTTTCCCTGTATCAACCCAAGATTTTGTCCATGCAGGAAGCGCAGCAATTTTACTTCCAGCTACTTGAGTCATTAGGATAAAACGTGAGAATGCAGCATAAGCAGGTGCAGAGAAGTATAATAACCCGATGAATAATAGCGCCCAAGCACCTGACCAACGAGCTGCTTTCATAGTTTTAACCGTATAGAAGCGGGCAATAACGTGTGGTAGCCCCGCTGTACCAGCCATTAAGGTAAACATTAACGCTAAGAATTGCCATTTAGTTCCTTTTTCAAAAGGTGCAAAGTATTCTGTTAAACCAAGCTCTCGATCTAGCTCACCTAATTTTCCTACAATGTCTCCATAAGATAACCAAGGAAGTGGGTTACCTGTAATTTGGAGTGACATGAAGATAACAGGTACTAGGTAAGCAATGATTAACACAATATATTGCGCAACTTGAGTCCATGTAATCCCTTTCATTCCACCGAATGCGGCATAGATAGCAATTAAAACTACACCAATCATTGTGCCAAGTTTTGCATCAATTTCGAATAGACGACCAATTACTACCCCTGAACCAGATAACTGACCAATTGAGTATGTGAAACTTATAATCATTGTACAAAGGGCCGCAATGATAAGTGCTGTATTACTTTTGAAGCGATCTCCAATAAACTCAGGAACGGTATAACTTCCAGATTTCCTTAATTGTGGTGCAAGTAAGAAGGTTAATAGTAGATAACCACCCGTCCAGCCCATGATATATGCTAGCCCATCGTAGCCAAGCATCATAATTGTTCCGGCCATACCGATGAAGGAAGCAGCACTCATCCAGTCGGCACCAATGGCCATCCCGTTATAGATCGCTGGTACACCACGGCCTGCAACATAGAAATCTGAAGTTTCTTTCGCTTTATTATAAACAGCGATAAAGATATACAAGGCAAATGTCGCTAAAATGATTGCCATTGACACTATAAATTGTGAATCCAATAATCATCCCCCTCTTCTAAGTCAGAATAGATCCCCTTAATGATCGGTAGTCGATTTGCTGCCAATTTCTTCGTTTCTCTTTTCATCGATTCCATACTTTTTATCAATTTTGTCCCCAACAATTGCATTGACAAAAAGTAAAATGATAAAGGTTGCTAATGCTCCTTGTGCGCCCATGAAGTAGTGTAATGGGAACCCGTTAAAATAAACATCGCTAAGTGGCTCGGCAAATAGCACCACACCATACGAAACAATCGCCCAGATGATAAAATAAATAACCATATAAGTGGTTTTCTCACGGAAGTAACCATCTGCTACACTTTTTTCGATTTTTCTCACCATATCACCCCTGTTTAAAAATTTCCCCAGTCTACCAATCTACAGGATGTTTAAGAACGTTCCTTGTACATTTCCCCCTTTAAAAAAGTTTTATATGTTGCTTTGCCTCGATTACAAGACAAAGAAAACATTTATATCAAACGTGGTAACTTTTTAAATATGGCATCAACCGTTTGGAAAATTTCACAAATCAAAGGTCTATTACAGAAGTGGTAAATCAAAAGTAGGAAGGTGTGGTTATTGTAGACTGAAGATAAACTTTACGGTATCTAATAGTGGAGCTGGAACGAGAATAACTTCTACTACCATATAAAGGGCGATGACAATGATGGGTACTATTAATAAAGCAAAACGTTTTTTCCATAATGCAATGATTAAGCAACTAACAGTGATTAAAAAAAAGATATAGAGTATGTCCATTACCTCCTTTACCTGTAGACATTTTATTTATTTTTTTAAAAACTTATGAGTAAAATCTTCACAATATTATCGATTTTTCGATAAAAGTTTCTAGAGAACAGGAAAAAATTAATAGGTATTTTACGTTCTATTGCAGGAAAAAACGTATCATATTCTTTTGCAATGGGACTTTTTTTATATAGACCTATGAGGAATAGGGAACAGAAAAGGTATAGAGAAAATAAAAAGCCTTTCCACTTATGTGAAAAGGTGTGTAAATCTCGCCTATAAAATATACTCCATAAAATATTCCGCCATTTGAGTTTGGGACAGATGGAGTTTTCGCATAATCGCTACACAATTAGAAAGGATAATTTCGGATTCCTCTGAAGACTCTAATTGTAGGCCATATTGTGTGTATAAAAAAGAGCGAAAATCTAATTTTAGTTTCGAATAGCGATGATCTCCATGATAAAAGCTATCTATTTCTTCATATAAGTCAGTAAAAAATTGTTTAAAAAGATCACTACGATTTAGTAAGTAACGGTAAGTACTATTTTTAGTAGGTACTTTTGATGCATAAATATCATTCGTCACAATTTGAACAATATCTTCTGCATTAATATATTCGCTTGCAGTTTCTTCAACTTCCCAAATAGAGGTTGTAAATAGAGGGTGTGACTCTGCAACGCTTACATTATCTAAATTTTTTCGAAAGAATTTTTTTAGAATAATTCCATCTTCGGATACATAAAGAACTTCATAAAAGAAAGTTGTATCTAAATCCCACGCATGGTAATCTTCTAAAATTGCATAACTTTCACCATAAAGAAGTTCAAGTTGCATTTGAATAGGCTCAAAGTCGTAAAAAATAGTACCATCTACCGCGTGGCCACCATATTTAAGATACACCTCTTGAACATCTTTTTTACCAGGATTAACGAGACAGAGACTATATTTTTCTTTCGGTATAACAAATTGAAGCAAGAATTCAGCTCCTTCTAAGTTGTTAGGTCAATCAAGGAGGGATGAAATTTGGCAAGGGAAAATGAACGGTCGTTAAAAGATATTCATAATTTAAAATAATATTCGTCTTACAGGTGGATTTTCTATATGAGAAGGGATTCACCTGGAAAGTCTATGGGTGGTAATTTATATAACGATTGTTTTTAGAATAGTATCTACTTTAATAAGTATAGAGGTCATTTTTGAACTAGACATACTAACCATACTTTTATTCTTAATTTTAATCTCTTTATAAATATATAGTTTAATAGGGATAAACAACCTGCGTGGGCACTCCTTTTTGACATAAATTGAAGGTAGTTTAGTTTGAAAGGAGGATGATGAAGTGAACCCGTTTAATAATGATAATTTTTTCGATGAATCCCCACGCCGAAGAAGACAAAGACCTGGTTACCCTGGAGGAGGGCAGGGGCAATTCCCTGGTTTTCCAGGCGGTGGACCATCAGGAGTACCTGGTTTTCCAGGTGGCGGAGGGGGATTTGGAGGACAAATGCAACCACCAACTTCTCCCCCACCGAATTTTACACCACAAATGTCTACATTCCAGCAACAAGAATTTTCTCGTCAAGGTGGCGTAAGAGGAATTAGACGTTGTATGTTCCGTAATACATTTATATGGATGACAAATGGGAATAGCTTTTGGTTCTACCCCATGTTTGTAACAGGAAATCAAATTATTGGATTCCGATGGAGAGGAAGAAGAGGTTGGGTTTACGATTCCATTAATCGTAACCATATTCTGTTCTTCAACTGTTATTAATTGAAGATGGAACAAGAGGGAGCTGTCATAGTTCTCTCTTTTTTAATTTGATTTTGTTTTTATGTTCTAATTTCATAATCTTTTTCATAGTATTCAGAATGGGGATAAAAAAAGAACAATAGATGATCAGTAGGGGTGTCTAGATGGAGAATAATAGTAAGATTCGTGAAGCCATTTGGGAAAGTGTGAATGGGTTAACAGATGATCAGTTAAATCAGGTGCTAGAAGAAGGCGTCTGGTCGATTGTACAAGTTCTAGAACATCTATATTTAATGGAACAATTAGTTGTGGATGGCATCCAAAAGAAGTTAAAAGAGGGGGAAGACAAAATCGTAAAATTAAGACCTATCCACCGTACAGTCGATCGCTCAATTAAAGTACAAGCTCCACAATCTCTTGTTCCAACAAATAATTTTCAAACCATTGAACAATTAAAAAATAAGCTATCTCAATCAAGGAAATCCTTACTTACTCTTTTAGATTCAGTGAATGAAGAAGTATTAGCTAAAAAAGCGATGCATCATCCAGTGTTTGGTGAATTGTCTTTAGTGCAATGGATTTCATTTGTGGGCTTTCATGAACAAAGACACCTTAGTCAAATTGAAGAGATCAAAGAGTTGTTGAAATAGCAAATAGAGTCATTAGGAAATAAAACTAATGGCTCTATTAAGATTTGCTTTGAATTTTCACTTGATAAAATAGATTCAATTGATGAAAAAGGTTGTCATCATAATCCTTTTGACCACGGATATATTTTTCTTTTAAATTAAAATAACAAATTTCTAAATACTCGTCATTATGATGCTTAGTAAAAGGTTTATATGGTTTTTCTGGCAATTCAATTCCCTCAAAATAAGCTTGTAACTTGTCGAATGTTTTAATTTTGAATCCACGCTTTTTCATCTCGTTTAAAACTTCATTTGTATAAAGTAGTAAATCTACTTTTTCATATTCATAAATATAATTAATTAAAATATGTTGATCCTCTTTTTTAAAAATGCTATTTAATTCTCGCCATTGTGCTAGTAGTTGACCTCTAGGGAGGAATGGAATGGTATCGATATGCCAAAGTCTCAAATGAAAAACCGTCCTTAACTTTATAGTAGATTTGGTACTGTAGAAAAGTTAGTTATAAATTAAGTAGAAAATGAATATATAAATTAAATACTATTTATGAGTCTACTAAATTTTAAAAAAGTGGGGAATGGATGCATATGAATATGACTTTTATTAGCCTATTAATCATTACGTTAATTACATATATTTTGACGCATTTCTTTTTGATAAGTAAAGAAAAAGTAACCCAATATAAAAAAATTCATGAACACTTTATTTTACCTTATGTAAATGATGTTTTGCTATTTATAGAGTCGGAAACACAAGATGTTGTAGGTGATAAGGCAATGGTTGAAGTGAATTCGGATAAGATTATTAAACAGATTCAGAAAAAGGCTAGTTATGGAAATTTGAAGCTAGTCCATGCGTTGTATCGTTATAAAAATACATTTTCGTACTTTGTAGGAAAAGGAGAAGCAAAAAGTTTACCAACCTATGAAGTGTTTTATATTTACTTGCAATATGCAAAAGATCATCTTCAGAAGAACAAACATACGGATAAGCTTCTGTTAGAGCGAATTGGCAAAAAACAAAAACTTTATGGTATAGCTTTCGTTTTAACAACGATTCTTGGGAAGGATGAAGCTTTAAAAATACTATCACATAAACGTTTATGGGCACAAAGCTTTTTAGATAAACTTTCCACAGAATTATTAGAGGATTTAATGGATAACTACAATCATGCCAAGATGGATGAACATAAGTTGCTAACCTTTTTGAGTATCGTCAAGGGTGATTTATTTGAAATAAAGGAAAGCCATTATTTTATAGAAATTAAAGGTTATATTGATGAAGCGATTATGACGGTAAAGGATCGATGGGTTACGAGTGCATAGAGGGACAGTGCGTATTGTGCATGTCCTTTTTTATATGTTTTCAGAGCTAAGCGGGCGTGCTTCCCTTTTCTAAATACTTGTTTTTCATGTTCTATGTAAGTTATGATGAGTACATTTCCTATTTCAGGGTAAAAAATAGTATAACAACAATAAGATGAGAGGCGAGAGTATGACAAATATTTTATTGATTTTAATACTTCAGCTAGTGTACGTTCCATTATTAACATTACGAACAATCTTTTTAGTTAAGAACTTAACGCTATTTGCTGCGATATTCGGGATATTGGAAATGCTCATTTATGTATTTGGGCTATCCTTAGTATTTAATGGAGATCAAAGTTTGCTTGCTATGATTGTATATGCTGTGGGATTTGGACTAGGGATGTTTCTTGGAACAAAAATTGAAAATAAATTGGCGATTGGCTATGTTTACGTAACGATTAATACACAGAACAAAAATCAAGAGTTGATTGATAGTTTGCGTTCAAACAGTTTTGCCGTGACAACCTATGTTGGCGAAGGTCGAGATAGTGAACGCTATAAATATGAGATTTTAGCAAAGCGTAATCGTGAAAAAGAGTTATTTGCATTAGTAGAATCAATTGAGCCAAAAGCATTTATGATTTCCTATGAACCAAAGTCTTTTAAAGGTGGATTTTTGGTGGATCGAATGCGTAAACATGCTAGAGATAAGTTGAAATAATTTAAAGCTAGGAGGGAACAAAAAACCTTCCTAGCTTTTATTTTCGTATAAATTTGTACGATGTTCGCTCAAATAGCTACTTTTGATTGTTTTTAATTAGAATTTTGTATAATCTTTGTATAAACTTTTTAAAAAAGATAATATAAACGTATAGTGGAATATTTAGAATCACCGTCAATAAACAAACCATCATTATTTAAATGTAATTTTTTTAAGTAATTATTTATTTCTCTATAACTAAAATGCTAGTGGGTGAAATAATAAATGATAAATAAATTAGATAGGGATGTATCGTTATTAATTAAAGCAATTAATCAGACCGGAGTTGGCGTTGTGATTAGTAATCCACGTTTACCAGGGAACCCGCTAATATATGTAAATAAAGGCTTTGAAGATATTACAGGTTATTGTGCTGAGGAAGTTATTGGTCACAATTGTCGATTTCTGCAGGGCCAAAGAACCAAGCCGGAAGATGTTGAATTAATTAGTAGAGCGATTCGTGAGCAACAACCATGTGAAATTGAACTATTAAATTATCGTAAAAACGGAGAGTTATTTTGGAATGAACTACAAATTACACCCATTTTTGATGAGAATAATCAGCTAGAGTATTTTATCGGTATTCAAAAGGATGTCACTGCTCGAAAGAAAGAGCAAGATGCAAGAATTTTATATGAAAAAGTATTTAATAATACACTTCAGGGAGTCATTATCACCGATCAAAATTCAAATATCCTACTTGCCAATGCAGCATTTACCAAAATTACTGGTTACTCCATTGAGGAAGCAATAGGGAAAAAACCAAACATTCTTAGTTCCGGCAAACAGGGCACCCAATTTTACCAAAAACTTTGGCGTGACATAAAGGAGTGGGGGCAGTGGGAAGGGGAAATTTGGAATAAACGAAAAAATGGCGAAATCTACCCTGAGTTTTTAAATATTAGTGAAGTACATGGTGATGATGGAGAAATTACAAACTATGTAGCGATCTTTACGGATATTACAGAAAGTAAAAATAGAGAGAAACAGTTAGCTCAGCTGTCAATGGAGGATCCTTTGACAGGGATTGCGAACCGACGAAAATTTGATAAGTATCTAGAAGAAAAATGGTTTATGTTGACAGATATACAAGAGCCCATTTCCTTAATTCTAATCGATATTGATCACTTTAAAACTTATAATGACTACTACGGTCATCAGCAAGGAGATCAATGCTTAATACAAATTGCGCACATAATTGAAGAAAGTTTTAATGAAAAGGTTTGTCTTACTGCCCGCTACGGTGGGGAAGAATTTGCTGTGATTTTACCGCAATACGATGCCCAAGCTGCTCTAGAACTAGCTAAAAGAATGTGCTCTACCATTAAGCAGAAGGGCATTCCGCATGCTTATTCACTAGTGGAAGATATCGTGTCTGTTAGTTGCGGTGTGGCCACGATGATACCAAATAAGAATACCGACATGATGGAGCTTATTGCCAATGCGGATCAAGCGTTATATGAAGCGAAAAATAATGGGCGCAATCAAATCGTCACATTTAAAGTTAAATGCCAAGTCGATTGAAAATATATCATTCCGTTTAGAGAGACCTAAAATTTGCTAGCATCCTAGAAAAGTAACTAAAAATTATTAAAACGAAGTATGTGAAAGAAGGGTGGAAAAAGCGTGGGCAAAACAGTGGGTATTTTGGGAGCTGGGATTGGTGGTTTAATGGCAGGAGCTTTTTTAGCTGTTAATGGCTATCAAGTAAGTGTATTTGAAAAAGCAACGACTGTAGGGGGTTCTGCTGGCTGGTATCATCGAAAAGGACGTCGCTTTCCAACCGGTGCAACACTGGCATTTGGATTAGAGGAACATGGTTTGCTACAAAACCTTTTAGCACAATTGCAAATTGAATTAGAAATCGAAAACCTCGATCACCCAATGGATGTAATTTTAAAGGATCGAAAAATTTCTATTTATCAAGATACAAAGCGCTGGAATGAGGAATTACAGTTAGCTTTTCCAGAAAAGAGTAAAGAAGTTCAACAATTTTGGGACGAGCTGACCTTCCTAGGTGAAAGCGTACATAGCGTAACTGCGTCGGGTGTCTCCTTGCCAATTCGTCACTTTACTGATCTTGGTAAAATGCCGCAATACTTAATTACCCATCCACTCTCACTACTGCGTTTAGGGCGCTATGCTAGTTGGACGGTAGAAGATTTGCTACGTAAGCATGAGTTGGCTTCCTATGTTCCATTAAGAAGTTTTTTAAATGCACAACTGCTAGATGCAGCTCAAACGGATATAACGGAGGCGGCATTATTACCTTCTAGTCTTGCCTTAACAATTTATAGAAGAGGAAGCTTTCATGTGAAAAATGGTATAGGGCAGCTAAGCCAGGTGTTAGCTGATAAAATTCGCGAGTGTGGTGGTGAAATCTATCTATCCTCACCTGTGAGCAGTCTTCGTTACGATAATAATAGCAAGGACTGGCATATAACGAGTAAAAAGCATTCCTCCTTCTATGATTTCGTTATTAATAATACAGGCGTCTCTTTTGGACCTGGTACAAGTCATGCCGATCACAACCAATCTTTGTGGGGGGCATTTCGAATTGATGCCGTTTTACATAAAAGTGTTTGGCAAAAGGAATTAAACGAAATGGTCCTCCCTTTTGCATTTCAAATTGCAACGGATTCTGCCGGGGAAGAGATTAAGCAAGCTATTGATGGCCCAATCTATATTACGTTTCAACAGACAAACAACCAAAAAGGCGAAATCATTGAAGATGAAATAACAATGACTTGTTCCGTACATATACACAATCAAGTATGGCTTTCCTATTCGAAAGATGTGTATGAAGAAAAAAAGAGGCAATTAACAAACGCAATTTTAACTGAAATTGAAGAAGTGGTAGCTGTGAGGGAATACCTTCAATATGCAATAGCGGGCACTCCGTTGACCTATCAACGTTATGTTGGAAAAGCAGGGGTCGGTGGTTTTCCTCTAACTATAACAAATGCAATTTTAAAGCCTAAAAGTGTAAGGTCCTCACACCCAAATCTGTACTTGGTAGGAGAACAATCATTCCCTGGTCCAGGTACATTATCTGCAGGATTAAGTGGGTATCATGCCGCAAGAATCATAATAAATAATAAGAAATAAGGGGAGTGGATGATGTTGCAAGAGGTAGATATTTTAATTGTTGGAGCAGGAATAAGTGGGTTAATGGCAGCGGAAAAACTAAAAGAAAATAGTGACAAAACAGTATTGCTCATTGATAAAAGTCGTAGCCCTGGAGGTCGATTGGCTACGAGGAGGATTGAGCAAGGGAAGTTTGATCATGGAGCGCAGTTTTTTACGGTGCGTAGTAATATTTTTAAGGAAAAAGTTCAAAAATGGGTGGAGCAAGGCTGGGTCTTTCCTTGGTTTTCAAAAGAGCATCCACGTTATGCCTCTGTAAACGGAATGAATCAATTAGCTAAACATTTAGCTCACTCTCATAAAGTAGAGTACAATCTTTTGGCAGAAACGGTAGCTGTTCAAGAAAATGGAGACTATGTTGTGACAATGAGAGATTTAATGAATAATACAAGTCGGTCGATCCGAGCGAAATCTATCATAATGACTTGCCCCACACCGCAAGTTCTTCAAATTCTTCAGCGTAGTCAATATGAGATTGATCAGGAGGACTTCCAACAGCTAGCAGACGTTTCTTATACGAATTGCCTCACACTGCTATTGTCAATGAAAGATGATTTTGCATTACAAAATGAGTATCTTTATGAACCGGTTCCTGGTGTAATTGCTTGGATTGCAGATAATCGACAAAAAGGGATTAGTCAAGAAAGTTCAGTTACTGTCCATCTGGATCCCCAATGGTCCATAACACATTTTGAAAAGAGCGATACAGAGATTTTGAAAGAAATTATGCCTCACTTACAAGTAGTATTTGCGGATAGAACAGAGTGGGATATTCCTTATCAAGTTAAGCGTTGGCGTTATGCACAAGCATATAACTTAATTAAAGCACCGTACTTAGATGTTAATCCGCATCATCCGTTTGTTATTTGTGGCGATGCATTTTCAAGTATAAAAGGAGACGTTGCTTCAAAGATTGAAAATGCTGCTTTATCAGGTATATATACTGCTGATTACTTATCCAAAGAAAAATGCGTTTTGTAAGGTAGTTTCAAAAAAAACAAACGCTTATTGTACAGATAATGTATAACGTTTGTACATACTTGGTATATCGCCAAGGATAGGATGTTTTATAAAGTGTTCATTTGTATGGTTCCATCATGATTTGTGTGTAGAGGACCACGAACTACTAGATCATGGTGTTTCATCCGGATTGTTCGCGTAGAAAGTTAAATAGAAAACGCGGCCTACTACTGTAAGCCGCGAATATATTCAAAAACAGCAATGGCCATATTAAATTATGGTTGAATACTGGATTTAATTTCTGTTTGATATGCATGTACTAGCTGTTCAATCCGTTCTGAGTTTGTAGGACCTTTTGGGCTAGGATGATAATATTCATTATCTTTAGATAATACACCAAAGTAGGGTATGCCACTTTCCTCAATTAACTCTAACCACTTCTTTTTTTCTAACTCATAATACCCAGAATTTTTACCTCGTTCTACGCCCCATCCAATTAAAATCCAAGGATGACGTTGAATTTCACTTAAAGAAGGTCGCGTGATCGTTGGGTAGTTACCTGTAGATTTTAATGATTCAAATAAGGCAATCGCTTCTTTTCCAATCGTGTTCCGTACATACAACAAGTTGTAGATGTAAAATCTGCCGTTTAGTTTAGTGTGTGTTCTTTGCATAAATTTCACAAGCTGTTTCATAGTGCGATCAAGATTTACTTCATCTGTATGTGCTCCAGTTTGAAAAAGCTTCCGTCTTGCTTCTCCCTTTAACTCGGCAGAACCAGGATTCAACATAACTGCGGCACCGAGGGATTGACTAGAAGTTCCAAACTGAATGTACGTATTTGTACGATAAATTTCGTTACCAATTTGTTGAAATGTTGCAATCGCTTTCACATTTACCAAATAGCTTTACCCCCATGTAAAATGTAGTGTTCTTCATAATATTCTTTACAAAGGGAAAATAGTCGTTCGGTATTTTTATATATTTAAACTTTTTTGTCGTAAGGAGATTTGCGTTAAGCTTTATTGACAAAAAATAAACGTTTTGATAAATTGTTAGTTAAATGAACAAACTAAATAATTATATGTTTGTATATTTTAAAACGATTAAATAAGTTGTTTGTAATAAGGAGTTGTCAACACATGAACCAATTAGAATCATTTTGGAATGCATCATTAGATGAAATGAAGCGCGGCTATGTAGAGGATAAAAATCAATATACATGCCTGTTATGTGGAGAGCATGTTGAAAAGGGAGTTATTTATCCAAAAGACGATGTTTATTATGAGGCAAAACGTTATATCCGTTTACATATTGAACAAACACACGGCTCCGTATTCGACTATTTGCTTGGTCTAGATAAAAAATTAACAGGCTTAACCGAACATCAAACAATGTTACTTCGCCATTTTTATGAAGGGAAAAGTGATAAAGAAGTACAAGAAGATATGGGAATTGGTAGTAGCTCAACGATTCGTCATCATCGTTTTGTTTTAAAAGAGAAGGAGAGACAGGCGAAAACAACGCTTGCCATTATGGAGTTACTAAAGGAAAAAGATCAATATGCGCCAGCTTTTGTTGCACCACATAAACATGCGACAATGGTGGATGATCGCTATGCCGTGACAACGGAAGAGCAGGAAAAAATATTGGAAAAGTATTTTACTGACGGATTAACAGGATCATTAAATAAATTCCCACCAAAAGAAAAACAACGCGTTGTCGTGTTGCGTGCGATTGCAGCACGACTCAAGGGAAATGTTAATTATACAGAGAAAGAACTAAATGAAGTATTAAAGGGAATTTATGAAGACTATGTGTTAATTAGACGTTACTTAATTGAATATGGACTGCTCGACCGGAAAGCTGATGGAAGTGCCTATTGGGTAAAAAAATAGAAAGAGAGTGTTGCAAGATGGATAGAAAAAAAGAGTTGAAACAACAGTATCAAGAAATAGAAGTCATTGCAGGAATCTATCAAATTAAAAACAATACCAATGGAAAGGTATTGGTTGAAAGTACACGTAATTTAAAAACGATTAATGGGGTTAAATTTACTCTCAATAATAATACGCATTTTAATAAACAATTGCAGGCTGAGTGGAATGAATTTGGTAAAGATGCATTTACGATCGAAGTGTTAGAGGCGTTAAAAAAGGATGAAAGCGATCCTTATTTTAATGAAAAGGAGTCCTTAAAAAACCTAGAACAAAAATGGCTTGATCAACTCCAACCTTTTGGAGAGCGAGGATATAACTGATTTGCGTAGCGCCTTGATTTATCAAAGGCGTTTTTGTGTTTGTCCTTATATCAATTGACCTAAGCCCCTCCCAATTTTTTTAAAAAACTTTTGGGAAAATGGGCGTAAGTAAATGACAAATTATTTTTTATCTCAATCATGATGCATTCAATCGGCTAGTAATATATAGAGACATTAGATGTAGGAAGGAGTGTACGACCTTTTGACAATACTCCGCTTGCTGTTCGTTGCTCTATGTGTTTTACTGGTTGGTTGTGAGGAATGGGAGGAAGAAATAGCCGTTGAAGTGGAAGAAACAGTGGCACCAGAAGAAGTTGTTCTTGTAAATGTCGAGCCTGAAATTGTAGCTGCAAATGAAGAAATTAAACTTCTAGATAATGGATGCTATAGTAATGAGGTTTTTATTGCGGAAGAGGAAACATGTACTTTGCTGATTGATTGTATTGATATCGATTCTTGTATTGAATGGGGAAATGAAGTTCTAGTGGAATTGGAGCGAGAGTATGGGTCACTGGTAATCGAAGAATCTGTTGCAACAGGTGAAGAAGGAATCACCGTACTGAATACATATGATGTTGATCTGGATGAAGAAGTAATCTATACAAATGATGATATATCAGAAGAAGAAATGGAATACCACGCGGATTTGTGGTTTAGCTTTAGCTGGCTTATACCAGAAGAAAATCGAAAAGAAATTAATCGATTTGAAGTTTTTGAAAGTGGCGATACATTAGCATACGTGTCACTTCATGATGCACACGATGAAAGTTGGACGCTTGCAATGAACAATAAAAATATTGAGTTGGCATCGGAAACATTGGTCACGTATTTACATGAATACGCCCATTTTTTATCTTTAAACCAATCGCAACTAGATTATTGGGCGGATGAAGAAGGGTGTGAAGGGATCTATTTACAAGATTCAGGGTGTTTCTATAAAGACGCCTATATTACAGATTTTTATATACAGTTTTGGCATACACCGGGCAATGGTGAGCTAGACGAATATTTCGTATCGGATTATGCAAAGGTTTCTCCTGAAGAAGATTTCTCGGAGTCTTTTGCCCATTTTGTATTAACTCAAACTCCAACAAGTGACACGGTAGTAGAAGAAAAGCTTCAATTTTTTTATCAGTATGATGAACTGGTACAATTGCGAACGGATATAATCGCTCGTATGGCAACATGGCTAGTGAGAAGCGTGGAGCTTTAATAATAGAAAAAAGGAGATTCCACAGGTTGAAATCTCCAAAATTTGAGATATAAGTGATGGGTCATTGGTGGCACTTCAATTATGAGGTGTTGTGGGATGTGTTTTGGTTTAAGAAAGAAGGGAGTACCTTGCAAATATTTTCTCTATGTAATTTTAACATATTCGCAAATCTAGCAAGAATAATGGACGGTTGCGGATATTCTCAAAATTTGATGGATTATTCTTGGAAAATAAAACTCCCTACAGCAAATTGCAATGGGGAGTTTTTGCTTGTATATAATTTTATTGTCGTTGATTATTTATTTTTAATAAATTTTTCAATTAGTGGTAAAAGCTCTTCGTGTAATGGTAATGATGGGTCACTATAAGTAGCAAAGTTCGCTGCACGGTCTTGTGGAGCCTCTTTTAGTACGTGATTCATGCCTTCGATATACACAAGTTCTGTTGCAGCAGTACCAAGAGTTTCTGCATCCTTTTCATTTGTTTGTAAATCTGTTGTTCCTTGAATAATAAGCGTAGGGTTGTTTAATTGTTTCAGTTCTTCAGTTGGATTGTATTTAATCCAAGAAGCTAGGTAAGGCTGATTTGGCACGGCAAACATCATTTGTAGATCATTCGATATTTCCTCAACAATTTCACCATTTTTAATTTTGCTAATAATTTCTTTACTCTCTTCCAACAGTGCAGGGGATACTTGAGCACTTAGTTGTTCAATTAGTACTTCATCTATTGCGCGGCCAGTACCTGCAATTAATGTTAGTGTATCTACTGCTTCATCTTGGGCAGCTAATGTTCCCAGTAATGCACCTTCACTATGACCAATCACATGTACAGACGTAAAAGATGGTTGCGCCTTTACGTATGCAATAATGCTCGCTACATCATTCGCAAAAGTATCGATTGTCACATCAGTAGGATTTTTTACTAATGCCGTATTATCACCTAGACCGCGTTTATCATATCGGATTGTGGCAATGTTGTTTTCTGCTAATTGTTCGGCTAACATTTTTAAACTATTATTGCTTAACCCTAAAGTTGAATTTCCATTTTTATCAGTCGGACCACTTCCAGCAATAATAATGGCAACTGGCGAAGGTTCCCCATTTGCAGCAGGTTGTAGAGCAACTTTTAACTCTCCGTCCTTAACTGGAATAGAAACTTCTTTATATGTTACTTCTTCTGCATCACTTCCATCGTTAGGAATAAATGTAACAGGGAAGGTTGCGCCACTTTGTGTAAATGTCCCCTCGATTTTTCCATCAGCTAATGTGCCTTTAATAACCATTTTTTGTCCTTGTACATTCACCGTAATATCAACAGTATCGCCGTTATAGCGGAGTGTTTCGATTGGGAAGTTCTTAAGCCCTTGGATTGGTACTGAAAATGTTCCTTTTGCTTCTTCAAGGGAAATATTAATTACTAGTGGTGATTGTGGAACTTCAATTGTACCAGTCCATTCACCTAAAAATTGTGTGTTCACTGTTTGTTCCTCCTGTTTTTTAGAATTATTTTCTTGTGTACTTGAGCAACCAGCTAATAAGGCGATTGCCGTCAAACAAATGACTAACCATCTTTTCATACAAAAAAACTCCTTATGATAAATTCAATTGATGTTTAAGATTTAAAATCAATGCTTTAAAATCTGGACGATCATGAAGTGGGGCTAGTAAAGGTTGATCCATTACTCCTGCTAAAATATCCTTTTTAATCGAGGCTTCATCTCGAGGAGTAAATTCAGCAATTGCCAACTCTTTCTTCATCCAGTTTTCTAGTAAATCAAAATAAGAATCACCCTTTAAATAAATAGGGAAAGTCAGGCTACTACATAAACGGCCATAGTGTTTCAGCATTTGCATCGCATCGTCAGGTCGTTGCTGCATCATATAGCCGTAAGCTGCTTTGATATAAAAAACGAGAGCACAATTTACATTTATTTTTTCAATGTTAAAGTGATTAATCAGAATTTCCATCCGTTTTACCGTTTCGTCATAATGCTCGCTGTTATCTACTTCTAGCATTAGGGAATCTGTAGCGCTGGCGAGTAATCCCATGACATGCTGATAAATACTAATCTGAAGAGTTTCACGTGCTTTTTCAGGTCGGGCTAGCATTGTATGAGCCGTTGCAATGATATTATCTGTGCCAAATTGTACTTCCACATCATCCCCAAGTAGCTCTAATACCTTTTCAGCTTCCCCCATCATTAAGAGCGCGGTTGATTCTACCACTTCAGCTTTATAGACATATTTATAATCCTGTGCATGGCTTCTTACTCGTTCGCATAATTCAAGGACGCGATTTAATAGTTCTCCCGGTTGTTCGGATTGAGTATGGTAGTTCAAGTAAAGCACTGCGATTTCTAATAGTAATGGAAAACAGGAATAATACTCCTTTACATAATCTTCTATCTCTTCTTGTACTTCAGAGAATGGACTTGTGCTGAATTTTTGTGCTAGTTGGTTATACAATTTTCGTATATTTTCCTCGGTCATCTGAGGTTCATAACCCAGAAGTGAATCAATTGATAAATTAAAAAACGTCGCAAGCTTCGGTAATAGCGTTATATCAGGGTAACTAAGTCCAGTTTCCCATTTTGAAACAGCTGCTTTTGATACACCAACATATTGAGCGACCTGTTCTTGTGTAATACCTGCTTCTTTTCGTAGTGAACTAATCCGACTTGCAAACTGAAAACTTGTCATGTAACTCATCCCTTTCTATGTCCAGTATATGGGAAGTACATAAGAAAAACGAACGAATGTAAGTTAACAATGGTTGATTAATTCAACTATAAGTAAATTTTAGTTTGAACACGCAAAAAATCCCCTTCGCCTAATGCGTTGGGGATGTTGTTTTTTATTGAATGTGTGAGATGAGGGTGTTGGGCTAATGTTAATATCGTAAAAGATATTGTAAATTTATATTACCCGCAAAACCTTATTTCATGTCTGTTATTTTAATCCATCAATAAATGTTTCAATTTCTTCTTTCGTTTTACGATCTTTGCTTACAAAACGACCGATTTCCTCGCCGTCTCTAAATACAAGAAAACTTGGAATACCAAAAACATCTAGTTGCACACATAAATCAATGAATTCATCACGATCTACTTTTACAAAACGATAATTTGTATATTTTTCTTCAATTGATGGCATAACAGGATCAATGAAACGACAATCTCCACACCAGTCTGCTGAAAACATAAAGATTGTTTGACCTTGAGCTTTTAATTGTTCGAATTGTTCGATGGATTGTAAGTTTTCCATTATAAAATACCTCCAAAATTATATTTCCCTTATAGTACCATAATCCCTAATAAGTTAACTTGGAAATTGTTCTACAAATCATAAATTTCCCTTTAACGAATCAAATTATTTCAAGTCATGGATTAAAATTTTTCGGACATTCTATTGTTTGAAAGGAGGTTTATTTTTGGTCCGACAATTGATTCCGCTGTTCATTCTAATGATGATTTGTAGTTCTATCTCACCTGATTTTGTTCGAGCTAACCAGGAGCAGCAGCCATCTAGAGAAGAAATTATGCAACAGCGAATGACTCTCTATATGAAATATCAGGATTATTTGGTTCCTTGGCATTATTTAGCGGCAATCGATCAATATGAACGAAATATACAGGATGTACGTAAAGATATTCCAAAACGTGACAGCACCGTTGCCATTCAGTTCTCTAGAGAATATTGGGCAGGAGCAACAAATCCAATTCTCGATGATACATCACCCTTTTCTATAAAGTATTTTGGAGGGGTAGGGCTTGATGGCAATGGTGATGGCGTGGCGAGTCCTGACGATGATGAAGATATTATTTTCACGATGACAAGTTATCTTAGTCAGTATGGCCCAAGCGAAGAAGACTTTAAAATCGCTTTATGGGACTACTACCAAAGTGAAAAGGTAGTTAATCAAATCTTAACGATATCAAAACTATTTAAACATTTTAATACAAATGATCTAGATACACATGTTTTCCCAGTTCCTGTACGAGGCTATAACTATAGCTATAGAGGAACTTGGGGTGCCAATCGTGGCTGGGGCGGAAGACGTATTCATGAAGGAACAGATGTTTTTGCTGGCTATAGTACACCAGTAGTCTCTACTTCTTACGGTGTTGTAGAGATAATGGGGTGGAACGAATTCGGTGGTTGGCGCGTTGGCATTCGTGATAACCATAACACCTATCATTACTTCGCGCATTTAGCCTATTTTAATAAAGACTTAAAAGTAGGCGATGTCGTTGAACCAGGTACACTTCTTGGTGGTGTTGGAAGTACAGGTTACGGAAAAGAAGGCACATCCGGTAAATTTCCACCCCATCTCCATTATGGAATGTATAAATTCAACGGTCGTACAGAATGGGCGTTTGATCCGTATCCTTCTTTAGTGCAATGGGAGAAGTACACAAGACAATTGAAAAAGTAACGATTAAGTTGTTCCTCAAAGCAGGAGCAACTTTTTTCGCGAGGATAGGGTTTTTTGTAAAAAGGAGTTGACGATGAATTGAATTCATGATACATTTATCTCGAATTAAAGATAAATTAATTCGAAACAAAATTAAGAATTAATAAATTGGTAGTTAAAGCTACTAAATTTTTTTAAAATAATGTCTCAAATTCGAGATAATAACACTTAGGAGGAATTTTAATATGGCTAAATGGACAGTAGATCAATCACATTCAAACGTTGGATTTGAAGTAAAACACATGATGGTTTCAAAGGTAAAAGGTCATTTTGATAGTTATACTGCAGAGGTAGAAGCGGCTGATTTAACAGATTTAACAACAGCACAAATCGCTTTCTCATTTGATGTGGCAAGTATTAATACAAAATCAGCAGATCGTGATAATCACTTAAAATCTGGTGACTTCTTCGATGCAGAGAAATTCCCAGTAATTACTTTCAAATCAACAAGCATTACAAAATCAGGCGACGATTATAAAGTAACGGGCGACTTAACAATTAAAGAAGTAACTAAACCAGTAACGTTTGACGTTGAATATGGTGGTAAAGGAACAAATCCATGGGGTGTAGAGGTTTACGGATTTGAAGCAGAAGCAAAAATCAACCGTGAAGAATTTGGCTTAACTTGGAACGCAGCACTTGAAACAGGTGGCGTATTAGTTGGGAAAGATATCAAAATTAAAGTTGAATTAGAAGTTAATCCACAAGCTTAAAGTTGTGGAGAGGGTGATTTTTAATATGTACAATCACCCCAAATTTTTTTACTAAATACCTCGAATTCGAGATATTTGGGCGTCGAAAATTAAATAATTCGAATAAGAGAGGAACGTACTCAATGGGATTTTTAAATAATTTATTTGGAACAACTCAAAAGGAGGAACAAACAATGACAAATTTAAATATAGGAATTATTTTAGGATCAACTCGTGAGGGCAGAGTAAGTCCTCAAGTAGGGGCTTGGGTAAAAGAATTAGCAGACAAACGTGGTGACGCAAATTATACAATTATCGATATTGCAGATTACAAGCTACCGTTTTTAGGTGAAGCTGGAGCAGATAACTCAGGTGTCGCAGCATGGTCTGAAGCTATTGCAAAACAAGACGGATTTGTCTTCATCGTACAAGAATACAACCACTCCATCACTGGAGCACTAAAAAACGCATTAGACTTCTTGCGTGAAGAATGGAATAACAAAGCAGCTGGTATCGTATCTTACGGTTCAGTAGGTGGTGCGCGTGCAGCAGAACACTTACGCGGAATCTTAGGAGAATTATTAGTGGCAGATGTTCGTGTTCATCCTGCATTATCATTATTCACAGACTTTGAAAATGGCACAGACTTTAAGCCGAAAGAAGTGCAAGCAGATTCAGTAAATCAAATGTTAGATCAAGTAACTCCTTGGGCAACAGCATTAAAAACGATTCGATAAGTTCACAATACAACATGCACAAGGTCTAATGTGCATGTTGTATTAATTAAAATAGATGAGTTTTGAGCAAATTGATATTAATGTTTTAAACAATTTACTCAGCGTTCATCGGATATATATGGAGGAAGCTAAAATGGAAAAACAGACAACAGGGATCCATCACATTACCGCAATTGTTGGTCACCCACAAGAAAATGTAGATTTCTATGCAGGTGTACTAGGATTACGCCTTGTAAAACAAACAATCAACTTTGACGATCCAGGGACCTATCATTTGTATTTTGGAAATGAAGGAGGAAGACCTGGGTCAATTATTACCTTCTTTCCATGGCCGAATGCATACCGTGGAAGAATTGGTGACGGACAAGTAGGTGTTACAACATATGTAGTACCACCGGGCGCATTAAAATTTTGGCAAAATCGCTTAACTCAATTTGAAATAAGCTATCAAATGGCAAAACGTTTTGATGAAACCTACTTACAATTTGATGATCCGCATGGGCTTCATTTAGAAATTATTGAACGTGAACAAGGCGATATCAATTCATGGACATTTGGTGAAGTTACAAAAGAAGTTGCCATTAAAGGATTTGGTGGTGCAGTTCTCTATTCTGTTCGCCCTGATGAAACTGCTGCAACATTAGTGGATGTAATGGGGCTAGAAGTAGTTGGAACAGAAGGCGACTATACAAGGTTTAAAGCGACCGGGGATATAGGTAACATTATAGATGTTAAAATGACAACGGGTATAAAGGGAACGATGGGAGTAGGAACAGTCCATCATATCGCGTGGCGTGCAAAAGATAATACAGATCACTTAGAATGGCAAGAACACGCAATGCATCACGGGCAATACGTAACAGATGTAAAAGACCGGAACTATTTCAACGCGATCTATTTCCGTGAATCTGGTGAGATCTTATTTGAAATTGCAACAGACCCACCAGGATTTGCCCACGATGAGTCCTACGAAACAATGGGAAATCAATTAATGTTACCATCACAATACGAACACCTTAGAAATCAATTAGAAATGTCTCTAATTCCAATCGAAGTTCGTTCGCTAGATTAATTTGAAGGAGACTAAACGTATGAAACATATATTTAAAGAAGGTCAAAATCCTAACAGACCACTATTGTTACTTCTTCATGGGACAGGTGGGGATGAAAATGATTTACTACCATTAGCAGAAATGATTGATCCAGAAGCTTCGGTACTAAGTGTCAGAGGGAATACGTTAGAAAACGGAATGCCTCGTTTTTTTAGACGTTTAGCAGAAGGCGTCTTTGATGAGGAAGATCTAATTTTCCGTACAAATGAATTAAATGAATTTATAAATACATCAGCTAAAGAATATCATTTTGATCGAAATAACGTTATAGCTATTGGCTATTCTAATGGTGCAAATATCGCTGCAAGTTTATTGTTCCATTTTAAAGACGCATTAAAAGGAGCCATTTTACATCATCCGATGGTACCAAGACGTGGAATCGAATTACCGAATTTAGAAGGTACTCCAGTTTTCATTGCGGCAGGTGTAAATGATCCAATATGTCCCCAACAAGAATCCATTGATCTAAAAGAATTGTTAGAAACTGTGGGAGCACAAGTGGAGGTTCGGTGGGAAAATCGTGGACACCAACTAACAATGAGTGAAGTGCAAGCTGCAAAACAATGGTACGAACATCTATTTGAATAACAAATGAAGGACTGTTTTTTCTCTAACATAGAGTGAAGACAATCCTTTTTTGCTTTATATTTAATTCAAACTAAAGGTAAAATTCGTTAGAGTGAATAAAAAACATTCTTCTAAAAAGAGCAAACCAGACCAACTCATTTTGGTTTTCATTTATATTAAGAAATTGCATATGAATGATGGTAAAAAAAATTGTGAAATTCTGTTGACATATAAAAAGAAAGTATGTAATATTATACGAGTCGCTGCTAGTCTTAGCGACAATGGAAACTAGCTACTTGAGAAATAATTAAAAAGTTATTGACAAAACAAGTGCTAGTTAGTTAATATAATAAAGCTGACTTCAGAGAGAGATTTTCTCGTGAAGTAAGAAAAAATAAAAAGTCTTGACAAAACGATAAAGAGTTGTTAAGATATAAAAGTCGCTTAAAACAAGCGGAAATGAACTTTGAAAACTGAACAACAAAACGTTAATGAAATAAAGTTTCTCATTAAGTTGAGAAACAAAATTTGGACATCATAATTGATGCCAGCAAGAAATTTGAGCTAATCAAATTTTCTCTTTTATGGAGAGTTTGATCCTGGCTCAGGACGAACGCTGGCGGCGTGCCTAATACATGCAAGTCGAGCGGACCTT
>NZ_RYYR01000025.1 GCF_003977595.1 Lysinibacillus antri
TAATGGCATCTAACTTTTCTTCTAAAGTAAATTTAGACATAGAAAAACTGCACCTCCAATTATTAGATTTTGTCTAACAATTGGGGTGCAGTTCAAAAAAATCTTAGCGGTCTTATTAATGGGTAATACTATGAGTAATTCCTATTTTATAGTTATATCTATTGTCATAACTTTAATAATTTAGTTAATATAAAACCTCTTTTACTTATGGTACGGCTCATCTCACCTAATTAACTAGTGTTTTCGTTTAAACTAAAGGAAGTTTTTCGTCTTATTTAATAAAAAAGTAAGAGAGAATTTATTTAATTTCAATCTCTCCCTTTTTATGTCTTTCAATAAGATACTTTTTCAAACCTTGCAATCGACTTACTAATTATTTATTATCTTAAATTGGGTTCGATTGAATAACAAAAGCATCCACACCATTTTAGTTAAACCTAGAGCTAAAACCGTAAGTAAAGTAAAAAGTAGTACACAGGTCATATCAGACTGAACACTAAATAAAAACCCCCATGAGGGAACGCCCAATAGTTTCGGTCCTGCCACAATCATTCCAATTGATAAAATAATTTGCAAAGCTGTTTTGACCATTGACCGTTTAGTGATTGTATTTAGCCTCACTAACTTTCTTTTTAAACGAAAGCTATACCATAGCAATCCTGCAAAAATTGTAACTACTATCATATCAAAAATCATATAATAACTTTTAAAACTAAGTGTTTTATCGACTTGTGGCTCTTTACCTAATAACATCGAAATAACACCATCCGTACTGATATGAGAGTCCCCTGGAGCAAAGGTTCCTGTGTTGGTATTCGTTAAAATAACCACTCCTATTTTTTTCTCCGGAATGATATACATATCTGTTCTTGCTGCAGAAAATAAATCTCCTGAATGCCCAATGACAGTTGTTCCTTGAACTTTTCTTTGCCACCAGCCCATTGCATAATTACCAAAAAACTCGTCATCTAAATACATTTTTGCTGTTTCTGAAGGAGTATGAAGTGTTTGTATACCTTTTTCAGAAACTAACTTCTGCCCTGCTAGTGTCCCTTTATTCATATACATTAGCAAATACTTTCCCATATCCTCTACACTTGATACCATATAACCGCTTGCTAAGAAGTTTGGCATGTCACTCATAATCGTCTTCGTTGGTAAAAGCTTTCCAAACCATGAAGTGAAATCTTTCGAAAGACCATTTTTCTTTGCCTCCTCAATCGAAGTGTAAGAGGTGTTCATGTTTAATGGAGTTAAAATTTGTGTTTCAATATAATCAGCTAACTGCATCCCTGTTACGTACTCAACCACTAGACCCAAACTGACATAGTTTAAATTGGAGTATTCAAATTTCGTTCCTGTTGGGTGAATTAAGTCGACTTTTTTCATGAGCCTTACCGTTTCCTCTAACGATCTTTTCATCAAATCTTTCCCAATGACCACTTCAGATGGGAGTCCGCTTGTTTGATTTAATAGATGTCGAATCGTAATGCTCGTTGCTGCCTCTTCATTTTCCAATCTATACCATGGAATATACTGTTTAATCGATGCATCTAAATCAATTTTTCCTTGATCAACCAGCTGCATAATGGCTAAAGACGTGAAAGATTTACTTACCGATGCCAGCTTCATTGGAGTCTGTACCGTCAAACTTATATCCGTATCAGCCTTTCCAAAAGCCTTTATGTGGACAATTTTATCCTCCTGGAGGATTGCATAGGCTAAACCACTTATTGCTTGTACCTCCATTTGATTTTGCAAATATGAATCAATGTGTTGATACTTTCCCTCTTTACCCTCAGCCTCTACATACATTTCTAATGTTCCACTTAAGAGAAGTAAAGTCATACATAACAATATCACTATTCTTTTAATCAATTCGAGCAGTCCCTTCTTATATCTTCAAACATATTATCTGACATAAAAAGGAACTCATAATAGTGACTACGGTCATATTGTATAAGTACTCCCCTAAGTTATGACTAGAGTCATACCATACCTTCGTCTATAGCTTTTCTTGCAACTTTTAATCGATCATGTAAATCGAGCTTTGCATAGATATTGGAGATGTAGTTCTTTACAGTCCCTAATGATAAAAATAACCGAGCTGATATCTCTGTGTTATTCAAACCTTCAGCAAGGCAACTTAAAATTTCCATCTCTCTTTCTGTTAAGCCATAATTATTTTGATTTTCCCCCACTATTTTTTTAGGGATTTCACTGCTCATCTGTTCAATCAATAAATAGGCTATTTCTTTTGAAATAAAGGTTCCACCACGGGAAATCAGCTTCATTCCAGCTATTAAATCGATTGGATCGATTGCCTTAAGAAGATAACCCTCCGCTCCTACTTTTAACGCTTCCTTTACATATTTAATTTCTTGAAATGTTGTTAAAATAACAATCTTGATTTGCGGCCATTTTAATTTAATAATTTTTGTAGCTTCAACTCCATCCAAAACAGGCATACGAACATCCATCAATACAATATCCGGTTTCAATTTTTCACAATACTGGATCGCCTTTTCTCCATTTTCTGCAAGTCCAATAACATCAATATCATCATCCAGCAGAAAGGTATCCTGCAATCCTTCACGAATGATTTCCTGATCATCTACTATGAGTAACTTTATTCTGTTCATGTGTATATCCTCCTTGGTAAGGAATGCTGCAGGTAAGCTCCATACCGAACCCAGATGAAGCTGTAATATGTAAATTGCCATTTAAGGTTAATAGTCTTTGTCTCATACTATTCAGGCCAAAACCAAATTGAAATTCTTCTATACCGTCCCCATCATCTTTAATCGTTAGTATCACACCTTCACTCTCAAATGCAAAAGTAATCGTAATATTTTGAGCATTACCATGTCTTTTGGCATTAGTCAGTGCTTCTTGAAGACAACGCATCAAAGTATACTGAGCATGGTAACCCACTTCTTGTATACTGCCAATATGTTTAAAGTCGATTTTTGTTCCTGTATTCTTTGCAAAATCATCAGCCAAGACCGACAATTTATATACTATGGATTCATCATTTACAAAGTCGTTATTCATGTGTATGTTTTGTCTAATTTCTTCAAGGCCTTTTCGGGTTGAATTTCTTAACACATGCAATTTATTAAGTGCTCTCTCTGTGTCGGAGCGCTTAAGATTCGAAATGATGCCATCAATTCCAACAATGACAGATGTAAAAGTATGTCCAACTGTATCATGCAGTTCACTTGCCATCCTGTTCCGTTCTTCCAGCAATGTTAAACTTTCAACTTGTTTAGCATACTGTTCCAAGACAATCTTCTGCTCATTTATTAATGAGTACTGTTTCTGATTTTTCTTGAATAAATAATCCATCCGATTAAAGGTAAATCCAATCCCTAATGCAATCATATTGTTTAATAAATGTGTAAAAAGAATAATTAAAGGTTCACTGTGTAATACAAGTCCCATAACCGGTATCATCATTAATAGAAAACCTATACTCCACCATAAAAAACGATGCGAGTAGTAGAATCCTAGACTTATTAAAGGAATCAATAATAAAGATGAATCAGAGCCGACAAATAATAATAAATAAATATAAAGACTTCCAGTTAAGAGAAACTCTAGTAAATAGTACATTGGGTATGAATGATTAACATGCAGTAGAAAAAGTTGTGGAAGGAGATAAGACATCAGAAGCCATAATAACAATACAAGAAATGGAACTGAAGTTTGATTAAATTCCTCATTATTAATAAAAATGAGAATCCATAATAAAAGCCATAATAAGCGTATTCCCATAAATACATAATCAATCCAATTCGGATGAAATTGCTTTCTTTTCATATCATCATCCATTCATTACTGTCCCTTAAAGACCTCTTTTTTTCTAAATATTAACACATAAAATAGAAAACATGTGTTACATTCTTCCTTTAAGCAGGCATAAAAAAGAGAAACCAAAACAACAAGTTGTGTAGGGTTTCTCCTAGTAAATTATAAGTAAGTCTAGTCTATATTAACTCTCTCTTCTATTCTTTAAAACCTCATTTACTTATGATACGGTTCACCGTAACTAATATAAGTGCAATTTTTTCTTTGTAAACATTCTTTTTATTTTACATTTATAAGTATAAAATGTATTATATAATTAACACAAATAGGAGAGGAGTGTATTTTATGTCTTTTATTACGCAAGAACAAATATTAAAAGTTTTAGTTGGCTTCAATCCTTGGTGGAATACAGAAAAAATTCCGGATAATTTAACTCGTCCTGTTAAAAGACTAGCGTTTTATGAAGCTAAAAAGATTTTTTATCATCCTCAAATACGTCGTGAAATTATACTTTCTGGTCCAAGACGAGTTGGCAAAACTACAATTATGTATCAAATGATGGAGGAATTAATTGAAACTGTCTCATCAAAACAGATTCTTTATGTATCATTTGACCACCCTATGTTAAAGCTTTCTAATATTGGTGAAATAATTGATGTTTTTGAAAATAATATTTCATCCAATACTGACGAATTATATCTATTCTTCGATGAAATTCAATATGCACCCGATTGGGATACCTGGTTAAAAACACTTTATGATCAACATCCACAATATAAAATCTTAGCTACAGGATCTGCTAGTCCTATCATTTCAACTAAAATGGCTGAAAGTGGTGTTGGTAGATGGACTCAAATAAAAGTACCAACACTTTCCTTTTATGAGTACATTGAACTTCTAGATATTGAGCGACCAAAACTGCCTTTAGGTATTAAACCTACATCTCTCGCTCAATTAACTACAAAAGAATTAGCTGATTTAATGATTTCCTTGAAGCCTTTACAAAGACATTTTCATAATTATTTATTAATTGGAGGATTCCCTGAAATTGCTCTAACCGATGACATTAGTTTCGCACAAAAAATAATCAGAGAAGATGTTGTAGATAAAGTCATTAAAAGGGATATCGTTTCTCTATTCAATGTCCGTAATGTTGCTGAATTTGAAAAAATCTTTTTATACTTGTGTATGACAAGTAGTAATATCTTAGTACAAGATACAATTGCTAAAGAAGTAGGCGTAACTCGACAAACTATAAGTAACTATATTGAGTTACTTGAACAGGCTAATTTAATTTATTCAAGTCGTCCATTAGATTTAAGTGGGAAAAAAATTCTAAAATCAAAACCTAAGATTTACCTAGCTGACCCTGCAATAAGGAATGCTGTTCTAATGCTGGGAGAAGAGGTATTAACAGATCCTTTAGAGATGGGTATTATAATTGAAACTGCGGTTTATAAACATATTCATACATTCTTTTATAAACAGCAATTAGAAATTTGTTATTTTAGAGATGCGAAAACTCAAAAAGAAATTGATGTTATAGTATCATTCCCAATAGGAAGAATTTTAATTGAAGTAAAATACAGACAAAACTCTACAATTTCTGAAAATGAAGCTATTGTTCAATGGGCTAATGATCCTAAAACTAAAGGTGCTATTATCGTTACTAAAAATGACGACGATTATGGTATTACAAAACATACTACTACAACCCCGGTTATACGAATTCCTGCCTTCGCATTTTTATACTTACTTGGAAACGCTGAAAAAGAGGGATACGCAAATCAAAAATAAAATTACACCATTTAGAACACTGTCATTTCAAGGTTCTAAATGGTCTTTCTAATAACCGCACTTACTTGTGATATGGTTCACCGTAGCAGGGCTAAATGAGGGTTTTTTCCTTGTCCATTTTAGATAGCTGGCTGAAGGATCACCCAATCTCTCTTACTCCAACAGTTCTTCCGGAAGCAGCTTAAATCCTTCAATCATCGTGTCTTCTTCCACCTCGATCAATAGACAGCGTTTGCCATTGTAATTGACCTGTTTGACATATCTCAAGTCTTGAGGGCTGATCGCAATATTCGCTACTTTTGTGCTGATCTTAATGGACTTGGACGCGTAACTCGGAACGATATGGCTTGCTTTCATTTCATACGTTTTGTCTTCAACCACCTGCTGAAATGCCCTTTCCACTTTTTCCTTATTCACATCTTTTACGCCGCTCGACTTCAGCACACGTTCATTCTCTTTAGTATCTAAAGTAGGAGTACTCTCTTCTTCCACCACTATTTTCAGTAAATCGTTATCCAACTTAAATTGTTTTCGAATCTCTGCTATATCTTTGTTATTCATCTATAATTTTAACTCCTTGGCTAGTAAGATTCGTGTTTTGGACAAAAAAAGAGCATCCAAAGCTACAGTTAGCTTTTGACACTTCTTTATTATAACAATCTTTAAGATGAAGATTATGGATTGCCTTTGTTCCTCTTGGGTCGTTATGCACCTCTACGTGTTTTGTATATTTAAAAATTAAATTGCTAATAATGTGTATGAATATGGCACTTTTAAGTACCACTAGAAATTTTTTCTCAATACGGGAGGTGGGATGTATGTTTTGGAAAAAAAAACAAATTGAAAGTAAGCTTGTTACTCAATCAATAGCTGAATCAGAATTATCAATAGAATCTCTGAAAAAAAGCCTCGTTCAAATGGATGATGCAGAATTTGTGGAAATTGACATTTCCGATATTCGAAAAATTCATCTTGTTTACATACGAACTCTCATTGACCAAGAAAAATTAAATGAAAGCATTATAAAACCTTTAACTAATTGTTCCAAACCGTCTATTCAAGATTGCATTGTGAATTCCTCAATTATTCCCATTCCTATTTTTATAGAGGCAAAAAAACAATTGTTTTCAGGGTCCATTTTGTTATTTGATTCTTCGCAAAACCTTTGGTTAGCTGTGCCATTAAAAAATCCTATTGGACGTGCCATTGAAACTTCTGAAACAGAAACTATCCTGTTCGGAGCAAAAGATAGCTTTAGTGAACAAGTAGAACAAAATATTACGCTTATTCGAAGACGACTCCCCATACATGAACTGAAAGCAGAGAAGTTTACTGTCGGTTCTATGAGTGAGACAAGTGTGGTTTTAATGTACATAGAGGGGCTAACTAATCCAGATTTTGTTTCAACAGTCAAAGAGAAGATTTCTGAAATTAATTTTGATCTCTTCTTTGACTCTTCTCAAGTTGCGGCATTCTTGGAGGAACATCAAAACAGTATTTTTCCTCAGTTTCAGCAAACTGACCGGCCTGATGTAGTTGCTTATTCTCTGGGATTAGGAAAGATCACCCTTCTGGTAGACAATACACCATTTGCTCTTGTTGCACCCATAACTTTTTTCCATTTGTTCCAATCACCCGAGGACTATATTAATCGATGGGTAGTTGCCAGTTTTTTGCGCATCATCCGATATGTATGTTTTATTCTGTCAGTCGCATTGATTCCTGTCTATGTGGCATTGACAACTCATCACTATGAAATGATTCCTATACAAACACTTCTGGTCTTGGTCGACTCAAGGAGCAAGCTTCCTTTCACTCCTTTTTGGGAAGCATTTATCATGTTAACTTTTATTGAAATCATAAAAGAAGCAAGTTTAAGAATGCCTACAAAAACAGGTCAAACACTTGGGGTTATTGGTGGTATTGTGATTGGTCAAGCGGCTGTTGAGGCTGGATTCGCTAGCAAAGTATTAATTGTCATGGTTGGGATCTCGACGATAGCTTCCTTTCTTGTTCCCAACTACCTTATGACAAAAGCAAATTCATTAATTCAATTGATGCTTCTTGTTTTTTCTTCTTTACTTGGGATAATTGGGATTGCACTAGGAAGCATTGCTATTTTAGCCCATCTTAATAGCTTGTCTTCAATCAAACAACCCTATTTTTCACCAGTTTCCCCTTTCTTTAGGAAGGATTGGATTGACTTATTCATTCGAGGGCCATTAGTCAAAATGTCGGAGCGTCCAGAGCATCTTAAACCTCTAAAACCGAAGAGATATAAAACTAGGAGGTGACTTGATGGAAACCCACCAATTATTTAAAAAGAATGAAACCTATAATGGGCTCTATGCCATGTTGTTGGTAAATCGCCTCCAAATGTTATACTTTTATCTGATTATGCCAAGTATCTTGATCAATCCATATATGATTTGGGTGCTTATAGCTGTCGGGATATTATCCCAACTAAACCTTCTTCTTTTATCGAAGTGGCTTTTAACCCGTTTATCTAGCAATGGATATAATGGATTTGTCCAATTGTTTGGAAAAAAAATGGTACGATTTCTCTCTTTCATCGGGTTGTTCTTTATTCTACTTAAACTTTCCGTCATAACGTTAGGATTCAGCGAAATTGTTCAAACATTTATGCTTCCATCAACAGATACAAATTTTCTTGTTTTTTTTATTTTGTTGTTCTGTTTTTATGTCGCAGGTAAGGGCGTTGAACATACCATTCGTTTTGTGTTGATTTCTTTTTTCTGTACAATTTGGATAATCACATTTTTCGTTTTTTTCTTCTTTCCTCCAATAGCTCAACTCAGTGATTTGTATCCACTTATTCCAATGGAGTGGAAAGTAGAAAATTGGAAAGCCTTTTTTTTAATTTTGTCTTCCTATTCTGGTCCAGAATTTCTGGTGTTTTTGGGACCATGGCTTAAAACAAACAATAAAACCTTTCGCTATTTGTCTTACGGCAACGCTCTCACCGTTGTAGAGTATGTATTCCTATTTATAGCATCCCTATTTTATTTCGGTTCCAATTTTTTAAGTAAAACTCAATATCCAATTATTAATATGGGCCGTTATTATCAAAACCCAGTGTTTGAACGAATCGATATAATGATGCTTTCCTTTCTATTATTTAACCTAGTTTTTGCAATTTCTCTATTTCTACTATTGTTTTATGGAGCATCTAAAATAGCTTTTGGTAAAATGAGCAAGCCGTCCAGTGGAAAAGGTTTGTTATTCAGTGTATTCCTTATTTTTATCGGAATGGTTCTTCTGAATGAATTATTTTGGAAGTCTTGGGAGAAGCAGAACTTTTTACTTAATCTTCAAATTATAGCTGGAAGCATAAGCTATTTTCTTGTTCCACTTGTTATTGTTTTAGCAATGAAAAAAGAGGGGGTTAAAAAACATGCGTCTACATAAAAAGATATGTAAAAGATTGATACTCCTTTTTATGACTTTTTGGTTATCTGGCTGTGCCCCTTTTACCGAAAACAACCTTATTGAAGAAATTTCCCCCGTTACCTTTTTGTCAATTAGTAAGGGGGATAAAGGGAAATTAAAAGTCAGTACAATTATGCCTCCTCTAAGTAAAGAAAATAAGTTTGTTATGTCGCAAGAAGTCAGCTTATTAAAGGAGGGAGTACAGAAGTACAACTTAAACTTCTACCAGGAAATTAAATCCGGACAAATGCGTATGCTGGTAATTAGTGATGAACTTGGAAAAGATGGGATTATGTCTATTATAAATGTATTATTGACTGATCCGGATATTTCTCCGAGAATCTATTTAGTTATCGTAAAAGGAAATTTTGATGAATACTTGGAAAGTCAATTGGACAAAGATGAAAACTTTGATTACTCGTTTTACCGAATGCTGAAGCATTATGAGGAAAAAAACCAAGGAGAATTATCTGTCGTTAATCTTCATGAATTTAAAAATTTGCTCTATACTCCTTATTCAGATCCTTTCTTGCCTGTATTCAAAATACAAGAGGATGGGGTCAACTATGAAGGTACAGCCTTGTTTCAAGATGACAAGCTAGTTGAAACTATTTCATCTTTAGATGATCGTATCTTCCAGCTGATAAACAACGATCACTACTTAAAAGTTTTACCGATTCTAGAATTTGAAATTGTACTGGGTCATGTTAGATCTAAAATAATAGTAGATATCGATAGCAGCTATTCTACAATGACCTATACCGTGAATATAGACACTAGGATTGAGGAATACCGGGGAGAGAAGCAATTATTTGACCCAAAGGAGTTAGAAAATATGAAAAAAGATATCGAAACCCATCTTGAAAAACAAACGCATGAACTAGTTAAAAAGATGCAAGAATTGAAAGTGGATCCATTACAGCTTGGCATACAAACAAAAAGACCATTCTCAAAACCAATGGAAGAAAAAAAATGGATTGAAATGTTTGAGAAGATGGACATTAAAATAAAATACAATATTAATATCGATCCTTTGACGGATGCAAATTCAAAAAGGCCAAACCTTTAATTTTTCCTTTTGAATAACTCATAACGTAAACAAAATGCCCTAGAATCTAACGATTCTAGGGCATTTTGTTTACAATCTATCGCTTTGTGTAATTTCTGTCATAATTATACAATAACACAAAGAATTAGCTTAATGCTTTTACTAAAGCTTCTCCAAATTCTTTAGCGCCATCTGGACCATCACCAGTGATAATATCATCATGAAAAACAACATGTTTTTCAACATATGTTACTTTATTCGCCTTTAATTGGTCTTTTTGTATATCTACTGGATAGCAAGTTGCTTCTCTTCCAGTAAGTAAACCCGTTTTAGCTACAGTAACCGCACCTGCACAAATTCCTGTTACAAGAACTTTATTAATATACGCTTGTTTCAAGTAGTCTTGTAATTCTTGATTTTCCCATAGATGATCGTTCGTACCAGATCCACCAATAACAGATACAACATCGTAGTCAGAAGCAGAAACGTCTGAGAAAATGACCTCAGCAGTTGCTTTACCTTCATAATCCCCTATGATTTCACCTGTTTTTGTACTTGCAATTGTCACATCAATTCCGTTGCTTTCCAATTCCGCTTTTGGTTGAAATAATTCGTCTTCATTGAAACGTTCTGGTGGTATAATTAAAAGTGCTTTTTTACTCATTTGTAGTTCCTCCTCATTAATAAAAAAGATTCGCCGGTAAGACGACTATTTCATTCTACTGCTTGTTTTCTTCACTGTGAAGAATGCACTTTTTTGTAAGGAGGTTACCTACAGGTTACAATTGATACAAATAAGGAGGTAAGAATTTATGCCAGATACATTTAGAGATGAAGTTAAAGAAAAGATCATAAATGGTGATTATAATTGTGAAAAAGAACTTACCTTATCAATTATAAGTGGTAAATGGAAAATTGTTATTTTATGGCACTTGGGGGTAGAAGGACCACATCGATTCAGTGATCTCCAAAGGCTTTTTCCAAAAATATCTCATAAAATATTAACGAATCAATTAAGAGAACTGATGGAAGATGGAATAGTTCATCGCGAGGTTTATCCAGAAGTTCCACCGAAAGTAGAATATTCCATGACTGAATTGGGGATGACTTTACTTCCTATCGTTGAAATGATGTATGAATGGGGAAAAAATCGGATAGCAGAAATCATAAAAGAAATGGATATCACGGAATTAAACAATTAAGCATAAGCTTAAATTTACAATGTTGCTTTACAAAACCTATTAGAAAAGAAGCACCTTCACTTAACTGTAAGGAAGGTGCTTCTTTTGCTTAATTGCGGAGTATTTGGATCATTTACGCTGTGGATTGGTTCAACTGTAACGGGGATTGTGTTTTCTTTTATTAAAATAAATTATACATAAAAAAACTAATTGAAAAGGTTACCAGCCCGCTTATGATGAATCAATGGTCTTATTAGAAAATAACCAAATCATTTCCAAAAATGCATAATCCAAAAGGCTGGCTAAAAAAATTTCTGTTTTTTAGTCAGCCTTTTTGCTTTATTAGCCTGTCAACATCCTTTCACAGTGCTAGTCAATTTAAAAACTTGATTAAATAGATTAAATGTTTACAATTTTTAGATTATTATATTCCCTCAAAAACCTCACTTACTTATGATACGGTTCACCCTTCATAATCCTAAAACTCCGATAAATTTGCTCTACTAGTACCAACTTCATTAATTGGTGGGGTAATGTCATTTTGCCAAAGCTCAATTTTTCATCCGCGCGTCGTAATACATCGTCATGTAAACCTAATGATCCGCCAATGACAAAGGCAACTTTGCTTGTTCCATAGGTCATAAGGGATTCTAGTCCACTCGCCATTTCTTCCGATGATTTCATTTTGCCGTCAATGGCTAGAGCGATTACGTGCATGCCATCGTTTACTTTACTTAAAATTCGTTCGCCCTCTTTACGCTTTACAATATCCATTTCTGAATCACTTAATGCTTCAGGCGCCTTTTCGTCAGGCACTTCAACCAAATCAATTTTTGCATAGGCACCTAAACGTTTCACATATTCCTCAATGCCCATCTTTAAATACTTCTCTTTTAACTTTCCAACCGAAATAATTGTGATATTCACAACTTATCCACCTTTACATTTCATTCATAAAATTTATATACAATTGCTTTCTAAACACGCAATTCGCCTTCAAAACCTTGATTGTATAAGCATTCTATTTTATTAGAAAATTTCAATATATACAGTTTATCCACCTTAATAAACCATTTACAAACAACTTATCCACAAAAGTTATTCACATATCCACAATCCATTTCTATATATTGTGTAAAGTTATTTACTTGATACAATATATGTTGCTTGTTCCTCACAGTAGGCACACTTTGTGGATAACTTTTCTTCATCATTTAGCATATCCATTATTGGGAACTCTTTTGTCTCTGCTACAAGTAGATCTAAGGCATGATTTATATGGGTTTCACAGCTATATGTTTTCATTTTTTACATCCCCCTATTTTTAGAATTTTCCACAAACTTATTCACATTTGTTTATATGTTATCCACAATCCATTGTAACAAACAAAAAACGAGTAGGAAAGAATAGGCTTCCTTTCTCTACTCGTTGTGACTATTTAATTTCAGTTATCCACAAACTCTAAATTCACTATAATGTTGTACCTTCTGTTAAGGTTAATTGTAATTCCACTAATTTCCCTTGTCGGTACACTTTAATCGGTAATGTATCACCAATGTCCGTTTCATTATATAAATGCTGACGAAGGTCTATGGAGTTTTCAATTTTTTGTCCATCCATTTCAACAATTACATCATATTGTTGTACACCTGCTTTATCTGCTGAAGATCCACGTACTACTTCTGATACCACAACACCTGTTGTCACTTCCTCAGGTAAGCGTAATGTTTGCTGTTGATAGAACGCAGGAACTTCTGTTAAATCTAATAAACCAATTCCCATTGTTGGGCGTTTTACTTCACCATTTTGCTCTAACTCTTCAACAATTGGGATGACCGTATTAATTGGAATCGAGAAGCCTAAACCTTCAATAGCTGATTCTGCAATTTTCATCGAATTAATCCCTATTAAATCACCCGCAATGTTAATTAACGCACCACCACTATTTCCTGGGTTGATAGCTGCATCTGTTTGTAATACTTCTGTTTCCCAATCCTCATAACCATCCGCATTTAAATCAACTGGAACAGCACGATCTTTCCCAGAAATAACGCCTGTTGTGACAGAACCATAGAAATCTAACCCAAGTGGATTACCGATTGCAATAACAGTTTCACCTTGTTTTAATACTTCAGAATCCCCAAATTCTGCAACTACTTTAACATTTTCGCTTTTAATTGATATGACGGCTAAGTCTGTCCAAATATCGCTACCTACTAGTGTTGCTTCTTCTTTTGTACCGTCTGCTAATGTAACTTCTAATTGTTTTGCGCCTTCAACAACGTGGTAATTTGTAATAACGAAGGCTTTATTATCTTCAATTTTATAGATTACACCTGACCCACTACCTGCTTCTTGTTCTGCAGAACGTTGATTCCAAAAGTCTGTTACTTCTTGAATATTTGTAATCCCCACGACGGCATCTGACACTTTCTCTACTGCTGATGTAATATCTGTCGTAACCTCTGTCGCCGTTTGCGTAATAGTTGTTTGTGAGTCACCATTTTTCGTATGGCTCGTTGTCTTCCCTGGTAGTTGTCCAACCATAGATGGTAGGAGTAGCCACATGACTAAAGCGCCAACAATGACACCCGCAAGACCACTTATAAAGTAACCTCCTTTCTTTCCTCCACTATTTTTATTTGCACGTCTTTTACTCTCTTCTTCTTGTTCACGTTGCAGCCGTTCTTGCAATGGAGAATAAGAGTTTAAGGATTCGTTTTCATTTGGTTGTTTATGTTCATTATCATTAAAATAACTCATTGCCTCAGGTCCTTTCTTTACTTTGTTATCCTTATGATACAAAGCAAACATTAAAATTACATGAAAATGGGTTAAAACAAAAATAAAAAAGGCATGACAAAACCGTCATACCTTTTATAATTTACCTATATGGAAATTTTTAAACCGTTACTAACATTGTCGGTTCTTCAGCATCGGTATCGTGTAAATGAACATATTCACCTGCGATAATACCACAAGATTGCAATGTTTGGGTCACACTCATTCGCGCCAAGTCTTTCATATTGTTATCTTTACTTAAATGGGATAAATAAATTTGAGTTGGCTTTTCAAAAACAACTTCACTCATTGCAACGGCTGCATCTTCATTGGAAACATGTCCTACATCACTTAATATACGACGTTTAACAGACCATGGATAACGACCCATTTGAAGCATTCCAATGTCGTGATTACTTTCAAATACAAAAGAATCTGCTCCTCGGATAATCCCTTTCATCCGGTCACTAACATATCCTGTATCAGTAATCACCACGAGCTTTCGGTCATTTTCATGGAAAGCATAAAACATTGGGTCAGCCGCATCATGTGAAACTGCAAATGATTCAATGTTTAATGAGCCAAAAGATTGGACCGTTTCCATATTAAAATTGAAGCGTAAATCTGTCGGTACATTTCCAATAAGTCCATCCATTGCTTGCCATGTTTTTTCATTTGCAAAAATAGGTACTTTATATTTTCTGGCTACTACTCCGAGCCCTTTTATATGATCACTATGTTCATGTGAAACTAAAATGCCTGATAAGTTTTTCATGTCGCGACCGATTTTAGCAAACAATTGCTCCATTTTTTTGCCACTTAAACCGACATCAACTAAAAATGCATGGTCATCATTTTCCACATAGATGGCATTTCCAGAACTGCCACTTGCTAAAACACTAAATCGCATATCATTACTCCCTATTCTTCAACTACATCTTCATTGTTTTCTTTAATCTGTTTTTGTATTTCTTCTGCCTTAAGAGCGTCTTCTACTTCATTTTCTACTGCTTCCACTTTTGTCGCATCCAACTGAACATCAATAATTTTCCCTTCAACTGCATTCACGAAATATTCCTCATGCTTATTATCTGAGGTCGTGACGCGTACTTCCCATGTTGGTACAAATACTTGTGTTCGAGTCAGTTGAACGAGAGTAGAGTAGCCTAATTTTAGTTCGGTAATATTAGAGTTTGGTTTTAAAAGACCCTTTGAATAAAGTGCTTGGAAAACTTGCACAGGTGTTAATAAGTTTTCCTGTTCCTCATATTCCTCTATTTTCTCTAATAAGGTTTGTTCGTATCTAATGACTTCATCTTTTTCATTAAGATGCAGAGTCAGAACGCCGTTAATATTATAATAGACTTTTCGATCTTTTACACGTTGGAAAAATGTCACTTTTTTATTTTCTTTATCTACTTGCCATAAAGAGTATGACTCTCCTTCATATACGTGATTTTGTAAAAATAATTTATAATTGATCTCATTATTGATATTGCTAATTTTCACTGGATTTTTTAACGTTACGACAAGCTTATTTTTATTTTCTACTATAATCGAATGGGCATTTTGAATATCGATCTTTTCCTCATCAAAGTTTTTCACTTCTCCTGAGAGGTAAGCTGCCTTTTCTACATTCGTTGGTAACGTACCATACGTAATATGATCATCTTGTAATCTTGCTTCAATATCTTTATCTCCTAACACAGGAACTAACTGTGCTTCTGTATAACGGTTAACATAGAGAGAGTACAAAAAAATGTTCAGTATTAGAAATACGACGATGAATATAGATTTTGATTTACTCCAATCCATATCCAAGCCCCCCTACTGATTCTGACATTATACGTGTCCAACCTCCATTATGAATGACAAACCAACTTGGCTCTAATGTATATAAAAGTTCATCGTTTTGCACTAAAAAATACCCAACGAATATGTCATCAATATCATTTAGATTTTCTAGAGTTTCTACAATTCTTTCACCAGGTGGTAATTGTTGCGTTTCTGATGCGATATCCATATCTAAAGAGTAATACGGTCTTTTATATCGGAAAATTTGATTATCACCCCAAGTCGTACTAATCCGTGTAGATGTGATACTACTATAGACAGGCACTCCCTTTAAGAATAATTGATATTCTGTTATTTGTTTGGGGATATTTCGATATACATAACGGTAGTCGCCGGTTAAACCACCATGCTCATTAATAAAGTCAAAACTATTTTGCAGCAGTTTGGACCCTTTAATATCAATAATACTTTCCGAAGCAGGATAAACATAATTAATCGTCTTTGTATTGGTTTCAGAAGTCATGAACGCCATGCCATCTGTATATTTAGATGAAGTAGCACTTTCAATATTTCTCTTAACAATGTTCGGATCTTTAAATAACACTTCCTTAAATTTTTCAGGGGAAACTTGATCAATTACATACGTGTATTGAACTACTTCCACAGGGTTAACAGGAACATATAAAGATAACTTTTCATCTCGTTTTATTTCTTTATAAGGAACGGATTGTTTAAAGATTTCATTAAACGTTGAGTTGAAATCTTCATCACTAATGGCTACATCTGTGCTATAAAGCGTTCTGTTCTCGCCACTAATAAAAAATAATTTTAACATTCTTGTTTGTTGGAAGTTACTCCAGTCCATCACGAGATATTTAAATGAGACTTCTGGCAATTCATTTTGGCTAAATTCTAATATGGAACGTAATGTATTAATAGGTACTTCAGCTGGGAAAAAAAGCGAGATTCGTTCATTCGTTTGAATAATTGAGTTGATCTTTTCTTCCGTTAAGTTATTTTGAATAAATTTTAGTTCTGTTGCTCTTAAGTTAGAAATTGTACTCATAATATCGCTTATCATGCGAGATGATATCGTACCGGATAAAGAATTATCCTTCGTCACTAATACGCGGAATGGTTTGATTACTTGGTGAAGTTCTTTTTGCTCATCTACTAGAATTTGTTCTACTTGTGATTCTTCTATTGGTTGGTAATTTGGTGTATAACTCCAGATTGAAAATGTTAATAGGATGCTTAGAATGACTAAGAGTGCCAGGACAACGGATTTAATTTGCTCTACATATTTCAATCCCAATCACCCGCCTCATCTATTTCATAAGGTAATGTGAAGAAAATGGTTGTTCCTATACCTTCCTCACTCTCTGCCCAAATTCTCCCTCCATGTGCTTCAATCATTTCCTTTGCAATTGCAAGACCTAAACCTGTCCCTCCCATTGCACGAGAGCGAGCACGGTCAACACGATAGAAACGATCAAAAATGCGATTCACATTTTCTTTCGGTATACCCATTCCATCATCTGAAACCATTACTTTTAACATTTGGTCCTGTACGGTAAAACCAAAACGGATATTGCCTCCATCTGGTGAATACTTCAATGCATTTGAAATAATATTATCAATAACTTGGGTCAATTTATCTGTATCAATATCAACAAAATAAGTAGCTTCTGGAATATACCGAATAAATTTTACATTTTGAGATTTTGACATTTCAAATCGGTCGATTATACGATTAAAGAATTTATTAAACTCGACAAATTCTCTATTTAACTTATAATCTCGACTATCCATTTTTGATAGATTTAAAAGGTCATTGACTAAGCGAATCATTCGTTCTGTTTCGGTTTGGGTCACATTTAAAAAAGTTGGTGCAATGTTTTCATCACGCCATGCACCATCTGCCAACGCTTCTAAATAACTACGCATTGTTGTTAACGGTGTCCGCAATTCATGTGAAACATTTGCTACAAATTCGCGACGTTCCATTTCAATCTTTTCTTGCTCTGTAATATCATGCAAAACTGTAATAAATCCATTTACGAAGCCTGTTTCCTTTTGAATCACAGAGAAGTTGGCACGCAGTATTAAAGGCTTTTCCTCTGTACTAAAATTAAGGTTAACCGATTCTTTCATATAGATTAAATCTTCAAAGCTATATTCTTGATCAAGGCCTAAGACAGATGTAATTGGACGATTTAAAGATGTTTCACGTGTAACATCTAAAAAATTTAAGGCTGGGTCATTTATGAGAATTACTTTCCCTTTTCGATCAGTTGCAATTACCCCATCTGTCATATTACTTAAAACAGATGATAATTTTCTTCTTTCAGCTTCGGTTGTTGATGTTGCCTCTTGTAAGCGATTGGTCAAATGGTTAAAGGCAATCGCAAGCTGCCCGATTTCATCATCACCATAAACACGCACTTTTCGTGAGAAGTTCCCTCGAGACATAGCTTGTGCTTGTCTTCGCATATCAATGATTGGTTTCGTAATAGTTTTTGCAATTAATATTCCAAGAACTACTGTAATCACTAAAGACATTGCTGTCCCAACTGCAAAGATACCGTTAATATCATTCATTTGCTCAAATACTTTTTCGATATTTGATTCAATATAAATGGCCCCAATGACTTCTCCATTTGGACCAACTGTATTTAAAATAGGTTTAGATAATACCCAAACCCGATTTTTTGTATCGGGGTCCAATGCGATTTCTTCCCAAAATGTACCAGCGGAGATCGACTTTGTTACAATATCATCATTAAATCGTTGTCCTACAATTGCTTGGTTATCTGTATCGGACGTAGCAATTACTTTGTTTCGATTATCAACGATTCTAATCTCATTAATATCACTTGTCGTAAACTCTCTTAAAATGACACTTAAGCTTTGCTCTAAAGTTGGCGCCGTATCATCGCGTTCTTTCAGCATTTCTTCTCTTATACTATATTGAACTAAATCAATTCGCTGAGAAATTGATTCTTGAAAATTTGCTTTTAAATTCTCTTCAATATTAGAAGAGAAATAAAGTCCGATAATTTGTAATGCAATAATAATAAGTAAAACGTAGATTAAAACTAGTTTTACATGAATCGACTTAAAAAAGCTCACTTTGTGCATTGAGACTACTCCTGTTCAGGATTCCGCAAATAGTAGCCTACACCACGACGGGTTACGATCCAATTTGGGTGACTTGGATTATCTTCAATTTTTTCACGAAGACGTCGAATTGTTACATCCACAGTACGCACATCACCAAAATAATCGTACCCCCATACTGTTTGTAAAAGATGTTCTCGTGTCATTACTTGGCCAATATGTTTTGCAAGGTAATGTAATAACTCAAATTCACGGTGAGTTAATTCAATGGATTCACCACGTTTTAATACGAGATAAGCATCTGGTTGGATAATTAATGCTCCTACTGTAATATCATTTGGTTCATCTTTAGTTTCTTCTACTTGCGTCGAAACTTTTAAACGGCGCATATTTGCCTTTACTCGGGCAATCAATTCACGTGTACTAAATGGCTTTGTCACATAATCATCTGCGCCCATTTCAAGACCAAGAACCTTATCGATTTCCGAACCCTTTGCTGTTAACATGATAATTGGAAAATCATATTTTTTGCGAATTTCACGACATACTTCCATTCCATCTCTTTTAGGAAGCATAATATCTAAAAGCATTAAGTCTGGTTGTTGCTCCTCAATGATTTCTAGCGCTTCATCACCGTCATAAGCACAGATTACTTGATAGCCTTCCTTTACTAAATTAAATTGTAATATATCTGCAATTGGTTTTTCGTCATCTACTACTAGTATCGTTTTCGTCATTTTCTCAATCTCCTTTTCATTAATCTATCTATTGTTCAAGTAAATTAAGTACAATTTCTATTCTTTACTCTATCATGCTTTATCTATCCATGCATTATACAGTCCATTATAGCAAAGAACTACGTTTGAAGACTAAAGAGAGGTCGTGGTAATATCTCCTTCTTCTGTTTAAAAGGACTCCAGGGTGGGTAATGTAGAGTAGCAATCAGCTTGTTATATTTTCTGGGAAATATTTCGACAAAATTTTCACCTCAATCCGCGAGAGATGAATGGAAATAAAAAAGAAAGACAGCCCTTCTACTAACGGACTGTCATTAATATTAGTTTAATAAATTTAAAGGATTTACATAAGAGCCATTTTTATGCGCTTCAAAGTGTAGATGCGTACCCGTTGATCGCCCTGTTGACCCCATTATGCCGATTAATGCGCCTTGAGGGACAACTTGTCCGACATTCACTTTGATTTCAGATAGGTGAGCATATAAAGTTTCATAACCATTATTATGATTAATCACGATTTTCTGACCATATGTTCCATCCCAACCAGCAAAAGTAACAACACCATTATCGGATGCAGTAATGTTATAATTTGATGGTCGAGCAATATCGATTCCTCGGTGGAATTCACCCCATCGATTTCCCATATTACTAGAGATATAGCCCCCCGAAGTTGGCCATGCAAATTCACCTGTTCCACGACTTGAAATTACTTTTGTTCCGATTACCTCAACACGGTTAACTGGTTCAGAAATAATTGTTTCAGATTTTACTTGGGTGCTTGTACGAGTACCGTTCAAACCTGTAATAATATATTCTACCTCTTTTTTCCCATTAGCGCCCTCTTGTGTAACTTTCTTTTCACCTTTAAACATTGATGGGTCTTCTTCTACAATCGTTTGAAAAGCAATTTGTTCCTCTTTCCCTTTTTCATAAACCACTTGAACATTTATTAATGGCTTTTCAACAGTTACATTAATCTGCTGTCCAATTTGTAAAAGAGAATCTACATGTAAATCTGGATTTAACTCTAGTAATTCTGCAGTAGATAAATTGTGTTTCGCAGCGATTTTACCAAGTACATCCCCTGATTGTACTGTATACAATTCCTTTTCAATAGAGCCTGATTTCAAATAATTTACAGCTGCTTCCGGAGTTAAAATTTCAGAAGGATTAGCCTTTGTCATTTCACCAGAGACATCCTCAAGTAGCGAAACTTCTATCATCCGAATTTCATCGTTTTTTAGTTTAGGTAACTCTTCTTGTGTCTTAGTAGCTGCTTCTTCTAATTGTTTTAATCGTTCTTCTGTTACATATTGAAGCTTTAGTTGGTGCAGTGCTTCTTCGTAATCTTTTTCATCTTTAAAATAGGCAATCGATTCATCGCCTACTTTAAGTGCATAAGCGGGCGTTTGAACCACTAATTCACTATTAAGTTTTTCGATCGTTTCAGAATCATTTGTTTGATAAGAGAAAACTTGCTCTGGAACCAAAGAAATATTGGATCCTGCATCAACTTCCATCCCATCAAATTGAACACTCGCTTCTTTTTCTTTTGTTTCAATTACTTCTAAAACTGCCTCTTCCTCTGAAACAGGACCAATATATGTATCTTCTAAGTAGACATGGTAGATTTTCTCGAATGATTCTTTGCTACTGTCTTCATTTGCAAAAGCTAAGTTAAACGTTACAGTAGAAAGTAATGCTGCGGTAAGTATTGCTTTTTTAATTATACTTTTCTTCTTTTGATCCAGACTTAAATGCTGTTCCTTTGTAAAGTCCTTTTTGACGTTCCATTTCGAACTCATTTTGAAGCCCCTTCCAAAGACTATCCATTTACGGATTTTTTCATGTGAAAAATCACACTTTCCTAATGTACCATAATCCTCCTTTGCTTTGAACCAATTGAGTCTTTTGTAATGAAATTGTATTATTTGCACGTTTTTTGTTACAAAATAGGTTTTTTAGATTAATTAAATTACTTATTTTAACAATTTATAAGAAATTATTTTATTTAATTATCAAAGTTCGAAACTTTTTGGTGGTACTTTGTCAAATTTTCGCGATTTTTGTATATTTGTAGACCTATATGTCATATTAAATTTCCTATTATCTTTTCATGCCTTGCTCGAATGGCGAATAAATTTACTTTAGGATAAATTTGAGAATTTGCTTTTTTGAAATGTTTTTTTCATATAAAATTTACACTATAGAAATGATTGGGGGGAATTTATGAGCAAAAGTGTTGTACATTCTGCTGTAAAGAATAAAACAACCATAGGCCATCACATTTTTAGAATAGTAATGGTTATTATTGGTGCATTAATCTTTGCAGTAGGTTTAGAGTTATTTCTGGTTCCAAACAATGTAATGGATGGAGGAATTGTTGGTATCTCCATTATTTCATCCCACTTATTTGGTTTGCCTGTTGGTGTTTTTATCTTCATTTTAAACCTTCCTTTTATCTTCATTGGTTATAAGCAAATTGGGAAAACCTTTGCGTTAACAACAGCTTTAGGTATTACCATTCTTTCAGTTGCTACGGTTGTTATGCATCATATTGATCCTTTTACAAAAGATTTATTGTTAGCAACCGTCTTTGGCGGGATTTTTTTAGGGATTGGTGTGGGTCTAGTTATCCGCTATGGGGGATGCTTAGATGGAACAGAGGTTTTGGCCATTCTTTCAAATATCAAACTACCATTTTCAGTAGGGGAAATCATTTTATTTATTAACTTAATTATTTTCACCATTGCAGGATTTGTATTTACATGGGAGCAAGCAATGTATTCTGTAGTAGCCTATTATATTGCCTCAAAGGTAATTGATATTGTTGTTTTAGGTATGGAAGAATCCAAATCAGTTTATATCATTAGTGACGACATAGAAGAAATTGGACAAGCCATATTGAATCGATTAGGGCGTGGCGTTACATATTTACATGGGGAAGGTGCCTATACAGGAAATAATAAAAAGGTGATTTTCTGTGTAATTACCCGACTTGAAGAATCTAAAATGAAAGAAATTGTACGAAGCATTGATAATCAAGCATTTTTAGCTATTGGAAGTATTAGTGAAGTAAAAGGTGGGCGCTTTAAGAAGAAAGGGATCCACTAAGAAATGTGGAGCTAGCTTCATAACTAGTGTGATTAAAAATAGTAAACGGCAAATCACTTTCTTAGTTATGTATACTCAAATCTTGAAATTAAAAAACTACTAATGATACTTTGCCATTAGTAGTTCTTTATTTACCACTGCATCTATGTTTGCGGCTGCGCTTACTCGTTACAGACTAACGTTGACAAAGTAAAAACTACTAATGACATTTAGTCATTAGTAGTTGAAGGTTGCGATTATTGACCGCAGAACGAGTGTTATTAATCCCAAATAGGGTTAACAACATTTGTCTGTTCGCGAGCTGGGCCAACTGAGAATGTCATTAAGTTAATACCAGTTAACTCTACAATACGTTCTACATATTTGCGTGCGTTTTCTGGTAGTTCGTCTAATGTACGTACGTTTGTAATGTCTTCTGACCAACCTGGAAGCTCTTCATATACAGGTTCACAAGCTTCGATTACTTTTAAACTTGCTGGATATTCTGTAATGATTTCACCGTTGTACTTATATGCTGTACAGATTTTTACTGTTTCTAAGCCTGATAATACATCAATTGAGTTTAATGCTAGGTCTGTAATTCCGCTTACACGACGAGAGTGGCGAACTACTACTGCATCAAACCATCCTACACGACGAGGGCGACCCGTAGTTGTACCATACTCGCGACCTACTTCACGAATATGATGTCCAATTTCATCAAATAATTCTGTTGGGAATGGGCCGTCACCAACACGTGATGTATAAGCTTTCGATACACCAACAACACGTGAAACATGAGAAGGTCCGATACCAGTACCAGTCGTTACGCCACCTGCAACAGGGTTTGATGATGTAACAAATGGATACGTACCGTGATCCACGTCTAACATTACACCTTGCGCACCTTCAAATAGTACTCGACCGCCTTCATCTAATACGTCATTTAATACTTTAGAAGTATCTGTCACGTATTTCGCAATTTCTTGACCATATCCGTAAAATTCTTCAAAGATGTCTTCGAATTTTAAACCTTCTACTTCATAAAATTTCTCAAATAAACGGTTTTTCTTTTCTAAGTTTTCACGTAGTTTTTCTTCAAACGTTTCTCGGTCTAATAAGTCTGCGACACGAATACCAATACGTGCGACTTTATCTTGATAACATGGTCCAATCCCTTTACAAGTTGTCCCAATTTTATTATCACCACGAGAAGCTTCATCTACTTTATCTTGATAAATGTGGTATGGAAGAATTACTTGTGCACGATTTGAAATACGTAAATTTGAAGTATCAATATCACGCTCTTGTAAGCCTTTTAATTCAGTTACTAACGATTTTGGGTTAATTACCATACCGTTCCCCATAACTGAAGTTTTTTCTTTATAAAAAATACCTGATGGAATTAAATGCAATTTATACGTTTCACCGTCAAATTTAATTGTATGACCTGCGTTATCCCCACCCGAAAAACGAGCGATTACATCTGCTTTTTTAGATAGGAAGTCCGTAATTTTACCTTTACCTTCGTCTCCCCATTGTGTCCCTACAACTACAACTGATGTCATATCAGCACCTCCGCTAGACATTACGTCCTTTTTCCGAAATCATCATGAATAAGACTTCCATAAGTGGAGTCTTGTTTACACTAATTTATTATTATATCAAACAGAACTATTGTAACAGTGATTCCTACTTAAAGTCAATGAAGAATAGGAAAGAACACGAACATATCATTGAAATTTCTCAACAATCGTTCGTGTTCTTCATAGCTTTATATTTTGATAGACATTCTATCTGTGTCCCAGTGAGAATGCAGTGAAGCTTCACCGTGATCACTATATTTACGCATTTACTGGTTGTGGATGCTGTGACCAGTCAATATTAATAAACTTGTTAAACTCTTTTTTAAACGCTAACGTAACCGTACCTGTTGGACCATTACGCTGTTTTGCAATTATGATTTCAATCATATTTTTACTTTCAGATTCTTTATCATAATAATCGTCTCGATATAAAAAGGCGACGATATCGGCATCTTGCTCGATACTTCCTGATTCACGAATATCACTCATCATAGGGCGTTTATCTTGGCGTTGTTCTACACCACGAGATAACTGAGATAAAGCGATAACCGGTACTTTCAATTCACGCGCAAGTGCTTTTAAGGAACGGGAAATTTCAGAAACCTCTTGCTGACGGTTTTCACCGCTTCGCCCACTACCTTGAATTAGTTGTAAGTAGTCAATTAAGATCATCCCTAAACCATGTTCTTGATGAAGGCGACGACATTTTGCACGAATTTCATTAATTCGTAAGCCCGGTGTATCATCAATATAGATCCCAGAGTTAGAAAGACTGCCCATCGCCATTGTTAACTTACTCCAGTCGTCGGAAGTTAATGCACCTGTACGTAATACTTGCGCATCAATATTCCCCTCAGCACATAATAGACGCATCACTAACTGTTCAGCCCCCATCTCTAAAGAGAAGATAGCCACATTTTCCCGCGCTTTAATTGCTACATTTTGTGCAATATTTAAAGCAAAGGCCGTTTTCCCAACGGATGGTCGAGCTGCAACGATAATTAAATCGTTTCGTTGGAATCCTGCAGTCATACGGTCTAAATCATTGAAGCCTGTTGGAATACCCGTTACATCACCTTCACGAAATTGAAGTTGTTCAATATTATCATATGTTTGAACGAGGACATCCTTAACATGTTTAAAATCACCAGCATTTTTACGATTGGCAACTTCCATTACTCGCTTTTCAGCATCGGATAATAATGCTTCAACTTCATCTTCACGCGTATAACCGTCTTCCACAATCTTTGTAGCAACGCGAATCAATCGTCGTAATAATGCTTTTTCTTCTACGATCTTAGCGTAATACGCAATGTTGGCAGCAGTTGGTACGGCATTCGCAAGTTCTGTTAAATATGAAAGACCACCAACATCTTCAAGTTCCTTTTTTACTGAAAGTTCCTCTGTAACAGTGACAACATCTATCGCTTTTCCTTGATCACTTAAGTCCAACATCGTCTGAAATATTTTCTGATGACTTATTCTGTAAAAGTCCTCAGCGAGTAAAATTTCAGATGCTGTGATTAAGCTTTGAGGTTCTAGGAAAATGGCACCGATAACCGATTGCTCTGCTTCATGATTATGCGGTGGAACGCGATCTATAACGCCTTCGCTCATAGAGTCCTCTCCTTATGCTTCTTCAATAACATGTACTTTTAAAGTCGCTTTTACTTCTTGGTGAAGTTTCACAGGTACATTTGTAAAACCTAATGAACGGATCCCTTCATTGCAGTCCATTTTACGTTTATCAATTTTGATACCAAAATTCTTCTCAAGTGCAGATGCAATTTGTTTTGTTGAAACTGAACCGAATAGACGACCACCTTCACCAGATTTCGCTTTAATTTCAACAGTTAGTTTTTCAATCTCTTCTTTTAAATCTTTTGCTGCTTGTAATTCAGCAGCTGCATTTTTTGCTTCTAATTTCTTTTGACCTTCTAATTGGCTAAGTGCTTGATTTGATGCTTCTACTGCATAGCCATTTTTAATAAGGAAATTTTGTGCATAACCATCTGCAACGTTTTTTATTTCCCCTTTTTTTCCTTTACCTTTAACATCTTTCAAAAATACTACTTTCATTCTTCATTTCTCCCTTCAAGTGTATCGATTATTGCAGTTCTTAATAAAGAAATTGCTTCATCTAGTGTGTCAATGTTAAGTTGACATGCTGCATTTGTTAAATGACCTCCTCCGCCAAGCTTCTCCATTACTAGCTGAACATTGAATTCACCTAGAGATCTAGCACTGATTCCGATTAATCCATCTTGGCGGTGTGCAATAACAAAAGATGCCGAAACATCTTTAACCGTAAGTAAAATATCGGCAGTTTGTGCAATTAACACTGAATCATATAGTTTGTTTTCTTGCCCATATGCTACTGCAATTCCTGGGTAGACAAATTCAACTGTTTGAATAATTTTTGATCGTTCAATATACGTATCAATGTCTTCTTTTAATAATTGCTGCACCAATACAGTATCTGCTCCATTTGTTCTTAAATAAGACGCTGCTTCAAATGTCCGTGCCCCTGTACGTAGAGTAAAGCTTTTTGTATCTACAATGATACCTGCTAGTAGCGCAGTTGCCTCTAATTTTGTGAGCTTTTCTTCTTCTGGTTGGTATTCGATTAATTCTGTAACCAATTCTGCTGTAGAAGATGCATATGGTTCCATATAAACAAGTGTTGGATTTTGAATAAACTCTTCTCCGCGTCGATGATGATCAATCACCACGACCTTTTCTGAGCTTTTCAATACTCGATCATCTATAACCAGACTTGGTTTATGTGTATCTACAATCGCAACTAGTGATTTTTCCGTCATTAGTGCTAAGGCATCTTCAACAGTAATAAAGTACGAAGCTAATTCAGGGTTTTTATCAATTTGTTGCATTAATCGGCTAACACTACCATTTAGTTCGTCAAAGTTAAGGACTACATAGCCATTTACCTTATTCTTTTGTGCCATTTTACGTACACCAATTGCAGCACCGATTGAATCCATATCAGGGTTTTTGTGCCCCATGACAAATACTTGGTCACTTTCAATAATTAAATCTTGCAATGCATGAGATATAACACGCGCTCTCACTCTAGTTCGTTTCTCTACTGGATTTGTTTTTCCGCCATAAAACTTCAGCTTCCCATTAGGTTGCTTAATGGCAACTTGGTCACCACCTCGGCCTAATACTAAATCTAGACTAGATTGAGCTAATTCACCTAATTTGATGAGGGATCCAGAACCAGCGCCAACCCCAATCGACAGGGTAAGAGATAAGTTCTTTTGCGCAGTCTTTTCGCGTATATCGTCTAAAATGGAGAACTTCTTCTTTTCCAATTCATTTAATATCTTCTCATTTAAAACGGCTAGAAAACGATCAGAGTTAATTCGCTTTGCATAAATCCCATGTGTAAAAGCCCAATCATTCACAATCGATGTAACAACAGTATTTGTTAAACTTCTTGTTTGGTCATCCATCCCTTGTGTAATCTCATCATAATTATCAATGAAGAGAATGGCCAAAACTGTGCGATCAGCGTAATATTGGGATTCAATTTTCAGTTGCTCTGTTACATCGAAAAAATATAATAACTTTTCTTCTTGTTTGTACACAACTTTATATTTATGGTCATTAACAGTTATTGTTTGTTCACGTTTTTCCTCAGATTTTGTAAGACTATATAATTCATCAGAAAGAACAAACATTTCCTGACCGATTAATGATTCCTCATCAATAATTTGAGTCATATATGGATTTGCCCACTCAATAATAAATTTATCATTAATGAGCAATATTCCAATTGGCATTTCTAAAAGAGCTTCAGAACCTACCTTTTTCATTCGAAACGAAAGCGATTCTATATGTTTTTCAGTGTTTTGAAAGGTAATTTTTTCAATATTCCACGCATATAGTAACGCTATGACAATAATTAGCCCATAGGATAAGCCAAACCAAATATTCCAAATGGATAACAGGGTGGCGCCTATCAGACCAATCACCGTTAGATACATAAGAGGATGTCGAATGAGTCGCTTCCTATAAGTATCCATTTTATCAGCTCCCTACTTCTGAATCTTACCTTTGACAAATGAACGGATATCAAAACCTAAATCCAAAATCCCTAATAATACATAAAAGGAATATAACGGAACTGCCATAACTGTTGCAAGTACTTTTAGGAAACTTGGTGATCCGAATGCATCAAGGCAAAAATGAATTAAAGAAGCCCCTTGTATTGTTAATAATAACCACAATACTAAAGATAAATTTAAACAGATCACATAAAGTGTTGTACCAGTTTCAGGGCTAATAAATAAATTAATGGATAGTACAATTAGGTAGTACCATAAAACAGAACGAGGTAGCCGTAAATTTTTGAATGCGTTAAACTTTGGTATATTTACGCCTAAACGTTTTAATACTGGCAAATTAGTTGAAATAATAATAAAAGTAAAGAAGAAAGCACCCATTGTTATGGAAGCTGGTAAAGCCATTTGCATTGTATCAAACATCAGATTCAATGTTTTTGAATCAATTGGCGTTTGCCCAGTTAAATTTTGCGAAAGTTCGATTGATTTCTCATAGCTCTCGCGCATTATTTGCATAGCCTCTTTTATAAAATCTGTTTCAAATAATTTTATTGAAATAACATATTGCAAAGCAAAGGTAATTAGTACTGTGATTGTGGAAGACAATAATAAATACACTTTACTTTTCTTTAATCGAAGAGCTTCACCCATAACAACCCCGATAGACGCAAAAATAAGGGCAAAGGGTACTATTAATAACCCTCCTAAAAAGAAAGGGATAATGCAACCTAGTATTGCTACTAAAATTGAAGCGCTACGATCAAATTTTGCACTATACCAAGCAAGGGGTAAAGGAGCAAAAATGGTAGCAACTACGCTAATAATTGGAACATAAAAAGCAATGGTAATTAAAATTGAAAATAACGCAACCATCATTGCTCCATTAGCTAGTCTTTTGGTTTGATTATTCGGCATCGATAACCTTCCTTTAATTCGAAAACTTAGCTGTTCATCATACTTTTAAATGTTCAGCACTCGTTATACTTACGCAGAAAAAGTTCTTTACTTCTTTTTCTGTCAAGCTGATATAAATCTTTTTCATTCGTATATTGTACCATTTTTTTAAGTATTGGACAAAAATGCGCAAGGAAGATTTGATTGAGAAAATCAAAAAAGGCAAATAAAAAGTCGACAAAATTCAAATAAAATTTTGTCGACTTTATTATATGCGAAAGAATGTACTTTCGCATTTTTTATTGATAGCAATAGCGACGAGCCGCTTAGCTATTCTTATTTATCTTCTGCTACGAATGGTAGAAGTGCCATAATACGAGAACGTTTAATAGCTGAAGTTAATTTACGTTGGTATTTTGCACTTGTTCCAGTTACGCGACGTGGAAGAATTTTTCCACGCTCAGAAATGAACTTTTTAAGTAAATCTACATCTTTGTAATCGATTGTAGTGATGTTATTTGAAGTGAAGTAACAAACTTTACGGCGTTTGCGGCCTCCGCGACGTTGTGCCATTTCGATATTCCTCCTTTATTATTTTTTTGTTTCAGTCTCTCTTACGCATTTCTTATTAGAACGGTAAATCGTCTTCTGAAACTTCGATTGGTCCTTTGCTAGACGCAAAAGGATCTTCATCTACACGTGTATAGTTTTGCTGATTTCCAGAAGGTTGGCTTTGTGGATAGGACTGCGCAAATGGGTCTTGCCCCATGTTTCCAAATTGTTGGTTTGGTTGGCTTGTACTATATGCAGGTTGGTTGCCTCCATAAGATTGCCCTCCATACTGTTGATTTGGCATATTTGCGCCTCCACCACCAGTGTTACGCGGCTCTAAAAATTGAACAGAATCCGCAACAACATCCGTTGTGTAAACACGCTTTCCATCTTGACCTTCAAAACTACCTGTTTGGATACGACCTTCAACACCAATCAAACTTCCTTTTCTCATGAAGTTTGCTAAGTTTTCAGCCTGTTTTCTCCAAGCAATACAGCCAATAAAGTCAGCTTCGCGTTCACCAGATTGGCCCGAAAATGTTCTATTTACAGCGATTGTAAAACGAGTCATTGGAACTCCACTTGGCGTATATCGAAGTTCTGGATCTTTCGTAAGTCTTCCAACTAATACGACACGGTTTATCACAATTGCAACCTCCTTTGCAGCATTTTAGTTAAATTTAATTATGCTTCTTCACGAACAACGATGTGACGAATGATATCTTCACTGATGTTAGCTAAACGAGTGAACTCGTTAATTGCTTCATTACCAGAGTTTGCTTTCACGATTTGGTAGTAACCTTCGCGGAAGTCATTGATTTCGTAAGCTAGGCGGCGTTTACCCCACTCTTTAGCTTCTACGATTTCAGCACCGTTTGAAGTTAATACGTCATTGAAACGTTCAACTAAAGCTTTTTTAGCTTCGTCTTCGATGTTTGGACGTACGATGTACATTAATTCATACTTTCTCATTATTATTTGCACCTCCTTATGGACTTTGGCTCTCCGCAATTACGGGAGCAAGGAGTAAGTAACATATACTCACATCGTAGAATTGTATCATAGTTATTTCCTATTTGCAACAATTATTGCAGCATTTAAAAAAGCAATTAACTTCATTATAATAAGTTTTAAAGAGGTGAACATATGACTGATGGGCGAAAACCTATAATTGTAGAACTGGATATGAGAAGAATTGCAAAAAGTAATTTGTGGTTAACGTTAATTTTATGTATTGTCTTTGTTTTTTTTAATAGCTTACTTCACCAGCGATATAGCGTATCCTTTTCATTTTGGGACGTATTACTCTTTATACTAGGGTATATTTTATTAATTGCCTTACATGAGATATTTCACCTTATAGGATTTATGTTATTTGGCAGGGTAAAGTTTAAAGATTTAGAATACGGTGTTAATTTAAAGCTCGGTGTAGCTTATGCAACAACAACAACAGCTTTAAACAATGCTGCTATGAAAAAAGCTCTATTATTACCATTTTGGACAACTGGGGTAATCCCCACCTTGCTTGGGTTTATTTATGATTCCCATCTCATTGTTCTACTAGGAGCAATGCTGATAGCAGGAGCAATTGGGGACTTTTATATGTACAAGGAATTACGTAAATATCCAAACAGTGCATTAATAAAGGATGATCCCGAACTTCCACGACTATATATTTATGATTAGAGGTGAAGAAATGTCAAACAACATACATACTATATCTTTCAATGAACGAAAAATAATGAAGCAAACCGTTATATTAACAATTATTCTTAGTATCCTCTTCGTTAGTATTAATTATATTTTACATCCCGAGTTTACCTTTAATGTAATACGCTTTTTATTAGGTATCCTCATCTTTATTGGTGTTTCCTTTTTACTTGTAGTAATAAATGAAATTTTAAACCTACTCGGATATAAATATCGATGTAAAGTTCCACGTGAAACATTGTCTTTAGCTATACATCTTGAAAAAGGTTTAATTTATACAACAACGACTGAAAAGATAAGAAATGGGCATTACCAATCTGTATTTTTAACGTCTTTTATGATTGCTGGTATTATTCCACTTGCTTTCGCCTTTGCTTTTGGTAGTTACCCTTTATTGCTAGCAAGTGCGTCTTTTATTGCTGGTGGATTAGCAAATTTCAAAGGACTGCTTAAACTTCGCAAGTTCCCTGATAATGCATTAATAAAAGATCTACCAGAGCAATTTACAGTTCATGTTTACTTAGATGAAAAAAAGGAGTCCTAATTCGGGCTCCTTTTTTTACATACTCCATTATTAAACGTTAAAGCGGAATAACATAACATCGCCATCTTGAACGATATATTCTTTACCTTCTAGGCGAACTTTTCCAGCTTCTTTAGCAGCTGTCATAGAACCTGCTTCTACTAAATCCTTGTAGGCAACTGTTTCCGCACGAATAAATCCGCGTTCGAAGTCGGAGTGGATAACTCCTGCGCATTGAGGAGCTTTCATCCCTTTACGGAACGTCCACGCACGTACTTCTTGTACACCAGCAGTGAAATAAGTTGCTAACCCTAATAAATCATAAGATGCGCGGATTAATTGATCTAATCCTGATTCTTCAATGCCTAATTCTTCTAAGAACATTGCTTTTTCTTCATCGTCTAACTCAGAGATTTCTTCTTCAATTTTTGCACAAATCGTAATAACTTGAGCGCCTTCAGCATTAGCATATTCACGCACTTGTTTTACATATTGATTATTATCTGCATCTGCTACTTCATCTTCTGATACATTTGCAACATAAAGCATTGGTTTAATTGTTAAAAGGTGTAGACCTTTAATCACTTTCAATTCATCTTCTGATAACTCTACAGAACGAGCAGGTTTTTCATTTTCTAAAGCTTCTTTAATTTTTAATAAAACTGGTTCTTCAATTAAAGCTTCTTTATCCTTTTGTTTTGCCATTTTACTAACACGTTGAATTCGTTTTTCTACTGATTCCATATCTGCCAAAATTAACTCTAGATTAATTACTTCAATATCATCTATTGGATTTACAGAACCTGATACATGCGTAATATTTTCATCTACAAAACAACGTACTACTTGGCAAATTGCATCAACTTCACGAATGTGGGATAAAAATTTATTTCCTAACCCTTCACCCTTCGATGCGCCTTTTACGATCCCAGCGATATCTGTAAACTCGAATGCAGTAGGAACTGTTTTTTTCGGTTCAACAAGTTCAGTTAATTTATCTAGACGTGCATCAGGTACTTCTACTACACCGACGTTTGGATCAATTGTAGCAAATGGGTAGTTAGCTGCTAATGCCCCTGCTTTAGTAATTGCGTTAAATAGTGTTGATTTCCCAACGTTCGGTAAACCTACGATCCCAGCTGTTAATGCCATTGGTTGGACACGACCTTTCTATTTTCAATCAAATCTGTTTGTACGTTTTTTAAACCATAGTTAATTATAGGGATAACGATAGAAAATGTCTATTTGACAAATCATTTACTCTTCATTTGCTCGCACTAATACTTTTTTTATTTTCTTTTCAAAATCTCGACGAGGGATCATGACACTATGTCCACACCCTTCACATTTAATCCGAATATCTGCGCCCATGCGAATCACTTTCCACGCATTCGTTCCACATGGATGTTGTTTTTTCATTTCAACTACATCATTTAATTCAAAGGATTTTGCCTCCATTATGATTCTCCCTCCGATTCTTTACTACCACGATCATAAAGCATCATTTTTGGATATGCCATTGGAATTCCATTTCTATCTAAAATAGCTTTAACATCTCGACGGATGATACGAGCGATTCCATAGTGTTGTAGCGGATGAGTTTCAGCAACAATTCGAATCGTTACTTCAGTTCCTACAACGGCTTGAACGCCTAAAAAGATTGGAATATCAACTAATTCCTCATGTTTAGGTGGTAATGTTTTTAAATAGGTTGTAACTAATTTTTCCACTTTTTCAATGTCCGCGTCAATAGCAACTTGCATATCGATGACTGCCTTTGAATTATTAACAGAGTAGTTGATTACATCTGTTATTTGACCATTTGGAATAATAAACTGCTCACCCGTTGTACCTAAAATTTTCGTCGTTCTTAAACCAATTTCAACAACAGTTCCTTCTGCGGTATTTAGTTTTATGTAATCTCCAACACCAAACTGATCTTCAAAAATAATAAAGAACCCTGTAATAATATCCTTTACCAAACTTTGTGCACCAAATCCAATTGCCAATCCCGCAATCCCTGCTCCAGCTAGTAACCCAGCAACGTTAATATTTAACGCAGATAAGACTCCGATAATTGCGGAGAAATATACCAAATAGGAAAGGACACTTTGCAACAATTTTAATATTGTTGTTTGACGTCTTTCTGAATGTTTTAGTGGTGTTTTCATCCTTAGGGTAAAAATCCTCTTAATAACTCTTTTCCCAATAAAAACAACTAAATATGAAACAATCAAAATTGAAATAATTTTTACTGAAGCTACGAGTATAAAATTCCATAGGTCATCACTCGTTAAGTAATTCCAAAACCTTTCTGTTATTGTAACTAGTTCTTTTGTACCGGTTTCTAAAGTTTCTACCGCCATTTTACCACTCCTTGTATAACTTCCTAAAAATTTGAATATACTGCAAACAATATAGTTTAATTTTTACCATAAAAGGCAGAAATTTATCATTCTAAAACGAAAGAGAGGATTGTTACATGCGAAAAATTTTAAATGACTCGTTAAGGTCCTTTGTTCACCATGAACAAACAGGTGCATTATGGCGTCTTAGTGATATTTTTTTAGAGCAAATTCCCTTCGACCATGATAACCTAATTTTTTGTTGCATTGGAACTGACCGTTCAACCGGAGATGCTCTTGGTCCATTAACAGGTAGTTTTTTATCAAGCTTTCACTCGTTCCCATTTGAAGTTATTGGAACTTTAGAACAACCACTCCATGCAATCAATTTAGCATCTACAATCGAGGAAATACAACAAAAGCCTATTACTCCATTTGTTGTCGCAATTGATGCTTGTTTAGGCAACGAGAAGAATATTGGGCAAATCATTGTGCATGAGGGACCTCTATTCCCAGGAAAAGCCGTAAAAAAAGAATTACCCCCAATCGGTGACATTTCAGTAAAAGGAATTGTCAATGTTGGAGGTTTTATGGAAATGCTTGTGTTACAAAACACACGTTTAAATGTAACTTATGCTATGGGAAATAAAATAGCACGTGGCTTACTACTTGCTTGGCAACGTCATTTATTGAACAAAAAACATGATGCTAACAATAACACCAACTATAACAATACCGGGCAACAAATTGGCTACTCGAATTTTAGTTAAACCTGCTATATTTAAGCCAATAGCCATGATCATGACGCCTCCAGTAGCGGTCATTTCCTTAATAAATAAATCTAATGCCGCTTCTGGTATGTATGCACTTATAAAACCGGATAGAACAGCAATAACTCCTTGATATAAAAAGACCGGGATTGCTGATAATAAAACACCAATGCCTAGAGTTGAAGACAAAATAATTGATGTAAAACCATCGATTATCCCTTTTGTTATTAATACAGAATGATCATTTCTTAACCCACTATCTAACGCACCAAGAATCCCCATAGAACCTATTACAAATAATAGGGTAGCATTAACAAAACCCTCTGCAATACCACTTTCAGATGAATTTTTCCCGAGTTTTATTTCAACCCACTTGCCTAGTTGATTTAGCAACTTGTCTAGATCCAACCACTCCCCAATAACTGTACCTACTACAAGACTAATTATGATGATAATAAAGTTTGTAGATTGAAATCCCATTTGAATTCCTAATAATGCAACTGCTAATCCAATAATTGATAAGACAGTATGTTTCATTGATTCGGGTATATTCTTAAAAAAACGACCGACAATTGCACCAATAATAATTAATAATGCATTCACAAACGACCCTAATAAAACCAATTGTAAACCTTCTTTCATTTGAAAAGTATTAGCGCTCTTAAATTACAGTAAATGCTTAAGACTCCAAGGCGCCGTGAAAGCACATAGTTGGATTTTGCTAACACGTTTACTTTCTAATCTATTAAAAAGAAAAATAGAGCGCCAGTAACTTTGGCGCTCATTACTTATAGCTCTTGTTCAAGCTGAAGAATTTCTAATATACGCTCTAAATCATCTTCTGAGTAGAATTCAATTTCAATTTTACCTTTGTTTTTTGACTTTCTAATTTGAACATTTGTACCAAAATATTCTCTAAGCTGTGTTTCCGTAGCTTGTACAAATACGTCTTTTTTCACTATTTTTTCTGTTTCACGTGAAACTTCTTCGTTTAATTGTTTAATTAATGCTTCTAATTGACGAACATTTAACCCTTGATTAATTACTTTATTCGCTACTTCTGGAATTCTTCTCTTATTTTTCAAACCAAGAAGTGTTCTACCATGTCCCATAGAGAGTGTACCATTGTTTACTAATTCACGAATCTCTTGGGGTAATTGTAATAACCGCATATGATTTGTTATGTGCGGTCGACTTTTCCCTAATCTTTTCGCTAATTCTTCTTGTGTGAAGTTTAATTTTTCAATTAGACTATGATATGCCTCAGCTTCCTCAATTGGTGTTAAATCTTCACGTTGTAGGTTTTCTAAAATCGCTAGCTCCATCATTTGTTCTTCCGTCATCTCTCGAACAATAGCTGGAATCTCTTCTAAGTTAGCTAATTTTGCTGCTCTAAATCTTCTCTCACCCACAACAATTTCATACTTCTTACCTTTTTTTCGAACAACTATTGGTTGAATAATACCATGTTCATTAATGGATTGTGCTAATTCTGCAATGGTTTCATCATCAAAGGTTTTACGTGGTTGAAATGGATTAACAACTAATTTTTGCAATGAAATCTTTTCAATTGCATCCTCAGTATGCACTGTTTCTAAGTGATCTAATGTTTCAGTTGGAAATAACGCACCGATTCCTTTACCTAACCCTCTAGCCATTTTTTATCACTTCCCTTGCTAACTCTAGATACACTTCTGCCCCTCTAGATTTTGAATCATACATAATAATTGGTTCCCCGTGGCTAGGTGCCTCACTTAATCGTACGTTTCGCGGGATAATCGTTTTATAAACTTTATCTTGGAAGTACTTTTTAACTTCTTCTATTACTTGAATTCCAAGATTTGTCCGCGCATCAAGCATTGTTAATAATACACCGTCAATGTAAAGATGTTGATTTAAATGCTTTTGAACAAGACGGACAGTAGATAAGAGTTGGCTTAATCCTTCAAGGGCGTAATACTCACACTGCACTGGAATAAGCACTGCATCAGAAGCTGTCAAAGCATTAATTGTTAATAATCCTAAAGAAGGTGGGCAATCAATAATTATATAGTCATATAATTCCTTTACATCTTGTAGAGCATGCTTTAAGCGTACTTCTCGAGAAATGGTAGAGACCAGTTCAATTTCAGCACCTGCTAATGAGATCGTTGCCGGTACTACAAATAAATTCTCCACTTTGGTTTGTTGAATAGTATTTTTTACATCTTCGTCATCAATCAGCACATCGTAAATGCAGGTAGAGATTTCACCTTTATTTATCCCAACCCCACTTGTTGCATTCCCCTGTGGATCAATATCAATTAGAAGTACCTTTTTACCAAAATTAGCTAGGCAAGCGCTCAAATTTACAGACGTTGTAGTTTTTCCCACACCACCTTTTTGATTTGTGATTGCAATAATTCTCCCCAACTGCGTGCACCTGCTTTCATCTACAGTTTCTTCATATGAGTAATCTTAATCTTTCTTGCACTTTATATACATTTTCCATTTTAACAAAATTAAAGCCTAGTTGTATTGTAATCTATTTTGTAAATTAATAGAAAAAAAGGCTCCTGTTAGAAACTTAAGGAACCATAAAATGCTTATGCTTTTTTCTTTGGGATTCTCACCGTAATTTGATAGTAATCATCTGTATCTTCTTCTTCTGTTTTTACGTTTATTCCGCTTTTTGTAACCATCGAAAGCGATTGCTTAATTGTATTTAAGGCAATACGAATATCTTTACTAATTGCCTTACGTTTAGGTTTTTCTTTCTTTTCTTCTTTTGGCTTTGTCAATTGTTGAATAAATTCTTCTAATTGACGGACATTCCAATCATTTTCTTTAATCAATGCTACTAAATTATTTTGAGTTGCTTCATCTTTAATCGAAATTAGAGCACGTGCATGACGTTCAGTTATTTCTCTTCTTAATATTGCCTCTTGCACAGTTTGAGGTAACTTTAATAAACGTAGCTTATTTGCTACCGTAGATTGACCTTTTCCTAATCGTTGAGCAAGCGCTTCTTGAGTAAGTGAATGAAGTTCTAACAATTGTTGATAAGCTAAGGCTTCTTCAATTGCTGTTAACTCTTCCCGTTGAAGATTTTCAATTAATGCAATAGAAGCCGTTTCCTTATCATTTAAGTTACGAACGATTGCAGGTACTTCAGTCCAATCTAATTTTTTCATCGCTCGGTAACGACGCTCACCTGCAATAATCTCATAGTGATCATCTTCAAACTTCCGAACAACGATTGGTTGAATCACACCATGCGTATGAATCGTTCTTGATAACTCTTCAATTTTGTCTTCATCAAACACTGTACGTGGTTGGAACCGATTTGGAATAATTTTATCAATTGGAATTTTCACTACTTCTTCAGCTGGTTTGTTTTTTACTACATGCACTACTTCTTCTACTTCACTTTTCACTTCAGAAACAGTTTTGTCACCGCCTCCAAAGAAACGTGAAAAAGGACTTTTCATTCGATAGGCACCACCTTTTAGAAACTATCTTGCTCTTACTCTAACTTTCACTGCAACTTCAAATATTATTTATTATAAACTATAAATTATATAAAAGTTTGATAGAAATAAAATCTATTAAATGAAAACGTAAATATAAATATTTATGCTGCGAGACTTCAAATTATATCTATAAAAAGTGAAACTTCGATAAATTTTCAAATATTGTTCCATGTGAAACAAGGTTTAGAATTTTATTAATTATTTTTTATCTTACTAGATAATCTCGCAAATGAAAATAAAAGAAAGAACACCTGCCATACGATTAAACTGTTAGCAGGCTTTTTCTTTATTGTATAGGTGTTTTATTAGGAACTCCTGGTTTACGAGGATATTTTTTTGGTGTTTGTTTTATTTTATCAAACACATAAATTGTACGTTCACTTTCTTCCACTGGCAATAGGTATGAAAATTCCTCTTTTAAAGAAGCTCCTAACGTACCAATGGCTTTTTTCGCATCCTTTAACTCTTCAGGACCTGCAGCTGCTTTTAATGCAACAAAGTATCCATTTTGTTTAGCCAATGGAACGCATAACTCTGATAAAACGGATAGTCGGGCAACTGCACGGGCAGTTACAACATCATATTGCTCACGGTATTTTGGATTTTGACCAAATTCCTCAGCGCGCGAATGGACAAACTTAACATTTTCTAATTTCAACTCTTCACTTAAATGATTTAAAAATGTAATCCGCTTATTTAATGAATCAACAATTGTCACATGCAAATGAGGGAAGCATATTTTAATCGGTAAACTTGGGAAACCAGCACCGGCACCTACATCGCAAACGGATGTTATCTTTGTAAAATCAAAATAAAAACTTGCAGAAATGGAATCATAGAAATGTTTTAAGTAGACGCCTTCTAAATCTGTAATGGCTGTTAAATTCATTTTTTCATTCCACTCAACTAAAAGTTCAAAATACCTTTTAAACTGTGCAATTTGGTTCTCATTTAGTTCAATACCCTTAAGTTTCAATGCTTCAATAAATTGTTGTTCGTTCATCTCGGATCTCCTTTTAATTAGAAAAGTGAAGGGTGCTAGCGCATGTAGCTAGACACTGTTCAAAATTTTTTTACTTTCTGATTTAACTAAAAAGGAACGAGCGCCTAAAGTTGACGCTCGAACACTATTTATTATTCATTACCAACTCGGGCAATTTTCCCTTGTTCGATATACACAAGTAAAATGGAAATATCAGCTGGATTTACACCTGAAATTCGGGATGCTTGTGCAATCGACAATGGACGCACTTCTTTTAACTTTTCACGTGCTTCTGTAGCAATACTTGAAATATCATCATAATCGATATTATCCGGTATTTTTTTATCTTCTAACTTATGAAGTTTTTCTACTTGTAGTAATGCCTTTTGAATGTAACCTTCGTATTTCAATTGAATTTCGATTTGTTCTTTTACTTCATCACTTAATTCGATCTCAGATGGCGATAAAGAAGCAACTAATTCATAATTCATCTCAGGACGTTTTAATAAATCGGCACCACGGATACCGTCTTTTAATTCTGTTCCACCAACTGAACGAATAACGGCTTGTGTTGTTTCATTTGGTTTAATGATTACTTCACGAAGGCGTGCAATTTCATTTTCAATTTGTTCTTTTTTCTCATTGAATTTTGCAAATCGCTCATCAGAAATCATTCCAAGTTTATAACCTATTTCCGTTAAACGTAAATCCGCGTTGTCATGGCGAAGTAATAAGCGATATTCCGCTCTTGAAGTTAGTAAACGATAAGGTTCATTTGTTCCTTTTGTCACTAAATCATCAATTAATACACCGATGTAAGCTTCCGAACGTTTCAGAATTACTTCTTCTTTGCCTAAAACTTTTGCAGCTGCATTAATACCTGCCATTAACCCTTGACCTGCAGCTTCTTCATATCCACTTGTACCATTAATTTGTCCAGCCGTGTAAAGATTTTTAATGCGTTTTGTCTCAAGTGTTGGCCATAACTGAGTTGGAACGACCGAATCATATTCAATCGCATAGCCCGCGCGCATCATCTCAGCATTCTCTAGTCCAGGAATGGATTTGAGCATATCACGTTGGATGTTTTCCGGTAAGCTTGTTGATAAACCTTGTACATATACTTCCTCTGTATCACGGCCTTCAGGTTCAAGGAATAACTGATGGCGTGGTTTATCATTAAAGCGTACAATTTTTGTTTCAATTGATGGACAATAACGTGGCCCTTCTGCAGTAATTAATCCCGTAAACATTGGTGCTTTATCTAAATTACTATTAATAATTTCATGTGTCTGGCTACTTGTATACGTTAACCAACAAGGGATTTGATCCATGATAAATTCGGTTGTTTCAAAACTAAACGCACGAGGGACATCATCACCCGGTTGAATTTCAGTTTTACTATAATCGATCGTTTTACCATTCACGCGTGGTGGTGTTCCTGTTTTAAAACGGATAATATCAAAGCCTAATTCACGAATATTATCAGCTAATTTAATGGATGGGCGTGTGTTATTCGGTCCGCTTGAATATTTTACATCCCCAATAATAATTTCACCGCGTAAATACGTACCCGTTGTGATAATGACCGTTTCACCACGATAAATTCCACCTGTTTGCGTAATTACGCCGCGCACTGTATCGTTTTCTATAATTAACTCTTCAACCATTGCCTGATTAATTGTTAAGTTTTCTTCCTCTTCTAAAAGGCGTTTCGCTTCACGTTGGTAAAGGACTTTATCTGCTTGCGCACGTAAAGCACGTACTGCAGGACCCTTCCCTGTATTTAACATACGCATTTGAATATGTGTTTTATCGATTACTCTTCCCATCACACCACCCAAAGCGTCAATTTCACGTACGACAATTCCTTTTGCAGGTCCGCCAATTGACGGATTACATGGCATAAAGGCAATCATATCTAAACTAATTGTTAACATGAGTGTTTTTGCACCCATTTTAGCAGCTGCGTATGCTGCTTCTACACCTGCATGACCTGCGCCAATGACAATGACATCATAATGGCCAGCTTCATATGTTGTTGTCATGCTTTATCTTCCTCTCTATATTAAAAAATAAAAATACTCTCAGGGTTAGCACATCGAAATATTCTAATCCCCCTATTTTATATAGGGCTTAACTAATAATAAGTGAAAATCGCCTTCTTTTACACTTAAAATTAGATAAGTCGTATGTTTATCACGGTAATTGATATTTTTAGGATTTTATTTTCCTAAACAGAATTGCGAGAATAACTGATTAATTAAACTTTCCTGTACAGTATCCCCAACAATTTCACCTAATAGTTCCCACGTTTTGGTTACATCGATTTGAATCATATCGACCGGCACTCCTGAATTGGCTGCATTGATTGCATCTTCAATTGTCTCTTTTGCTTGGTGAAGTAACGCAATATGACGAGCGTTTGAAACATAGGTTAAATCACTCGCTTCAATTTGTCCTTCAAAGAATGTTTTCGCAATGGCTTCCTCAAGCTCAATAACGCCTTCTTCTTGTAGTAGTGAAGTTGTTACTACTGCGCGGCCATTCGCTAAATGACTTACTTTATCTAAATCAATTTTACGCGGTAAATCAGTCTTATTTACAACAACAATAAAGTCCATATTTTGAATGGTTTCAAATAAACGTTCATCTTCTTCAGAAAGATTTTCTGCGGAGTTCAGCACAAGTAAAATTAAATCGGCTTCTTTTAAAACTTGACGAGATCTTTCTACCCCTATACGTTCAACGATATCTTCTGTTTCACGGATTCCTGCCGTATCTACTAAACGTAATGGTACACCGCGCACATTAACATACTCTTCTATAATATCACGAGTTGTCCCTGCAATATCAGTAACGATTGCCTTATTCTCGTGAACTAAACTATTTAATAAAGACGACTTTCCTACATTTGGTCGACCTAATATAACAGTTGAAAGACCTTCACGTAATATTTTCCCTTGTGATGACGTTTGTAAAAGTTTCGCTACTTCATCTCGTACCCAAGAACATTTTTCTAATAATACTGGAATTGTCATTTCTTCTACATCATCATACTCAGGATAATCTATATTAACTTCCACGTGCGCTAACGTCTCAATAAGAGCTCCACGCAATTGTTCAATAAGTCTTGAAAGTTTCCCTTCCATTTGACCAAGTGCGACATTCATTGCACGGTCTGTTTTTGCACGAATTAAATCCATTACTGCCTCCGCTTGGGATAAATCAATTCGTCCATTTAAAAAGGCACGTTTCGTAAATTCCCCAGGTTCAGCTAGTCTTGCACCGTTTTTCAGTACCAACTGTAACACGCGATTTACTGAAACAATTCCACCATGACAATTGATTTCGACAACATCTTCTCGTGTAAAGGTTTTGGGTGCTCGCATTAAGGCTAGCATAACCTCTTCAACTACTTCCTCAGTTTTCGGGTCAACTAAGTGTCCGTAATGTATGGTATGTGATTTTTCATCGCTCAAGCGTTTCCCATTTGGTGATTTGAAAATTTGATCTGCTATTTTTACTGCTTCATCCCCACTTAAACGAACGATGGCAATAGCTCCTTCGCCCATTGGAGTGGAAATGGCTGCAATCGTATCGTACTCCATGAATGAATCCTCCTACTAAGTGAAACTACCTTTTTGCATACTTTATCAACAACTGCAAAACCTGCAGTCAATATTAAACTTATCCACATGTGAATAACTACAACGAACATTGTTTACTAACAACTTAGGGTAACATATTTTATTAAAATACGAAAGTAAAGCAATTTCCCACATGTGGATAAAAGAAAAGTTATAGGTGCTCGCCCAGCTCCGTCTTTATGTGTACTCGGTTTTATTTTGTGGAAAATTTTCATTTTTTTACTCTTATAGCTCTTAAAAAAACGCAAAAAAGGAGCCGTCCAAAAGTGATTTTGGACGGCTCCTTTGCGACGAGGATAGTGACAATTTATTGTTACTACCGCAGGAGCACAGCTTTTTAGCGATATTTTATTATTAGAAACGTAGATGTCCAGAAAGTGCAGTGCTTTCTGGACATCCCCTTCATCATTTGTCTGTATTCTGTTTTTATTTTACTGATTCAATTACGATATAACGATTTGGTTCTGTTCCTTCAGAGTAAGTTTCAATATCAATGCGATTTGCTAGTGCATTATGAATAATTTTTCGCTCATATGAAGGCATCGGTTCTAATGGAACTTTTCTTCCGGTACGAATCGCTCGATCTGCCATGCGTTCAGCTAATTGTTCTAATGCCACTTGACGACGTTCACGATAATCTTCCACATCTAACTTAACTAGTAGGAAAGACTTTGCACTTTTATTAACGATTAACTGTGTTAATTGTTGTAGTGCGTTCAATGTTGAACCACGTTTACCAATTAATAGAGCTGCTTTCTCACTCTCTAACTTTAGTAATACGTTTTTTCCCTCTACTTTAGAGTAAATTGTTAAGTCTTCAATGCCCATATCCTTCGCAATGCTTATAACATAATCCTTTGCAACCTCTACAGGGCTTACTTTTGGTAACTCATCTTCGTGAATTTCTTCTTGTTGTTCTGCATCAAGTTCAATAAGTTCCTCTTTTACCTCTTCTACTTCTAGTTGTACTTTAACAAGGTCTTCTTCTACTGCAATTTCCGGTACTAGTTGTTCTTCTTGTTGTGTTTCTTTTACAGTTACACGAACTTCAGCAGCACGTGCACCAAAACCTAAAAATCCTTTTTTCGCCTCTTGTAAAACTTCAACTTCAACTTGATCACGAGTTACCCCGAGATTTTGTAACGCTAATGAGATCGCTTCTTCTTTGCTCGCGCCTAATTGCGTAATCTGTTTCACTTTTTCGCTCCTCCAGTTGTCGCAGGTTCTGTTTTCTTTTTATTAAAAGGTTTATAAATCACAAGGTTTTGAATAACTGAGATAATATTTCCGACTACCCAATATAATGATAATGCAGCTGGTAACACTATACCAAATCCAATAATCATTACTGGCATGATATACATCATGACTTTCATCTGCGGATTATCAACTGCAGGTCCAGTCATTAACACTCCAAATTGGATTAAACCAGCCAATACAGCTAGTACAATACTAGGTTCAGCTAATGGGAAAATTAAAAACGTTCCTAGATCAAATGCTGGGGTTGCATTCATACGGCTAATTGCGTGATAGAAGCCTATTAAAATTGGCATTTGGATAAAAATTGGTAAACAACCTGCCATTGGATTTACACCAGAAGATTGCATTAACGCCATCATTTCTTGTTGATACTTTTGTTGTGTGACAGCATCTTTAGAAGCATATTTCTGTTGTAATTCTTTCATTTTAGGCTGGATTTCTTGCATCTTTTTCGAACTTTTTACTTGTTTAATAGTAAATGGAAGGATTACTAAACGAATAATAATCGTTACAATAATAATCCCTAAAGCGTATGAGCCTAGTATTTCAGCAAAGTACTTGATAAACGATACTAATGGCCAAACGATAAATTCATTCCAAAAGCCTTCACTTTTAGATGAGATTGGCTGATCGAATTCTGTACATCCAGAAAGCAGTAAAGCTACTGAAACTAGAGACAGAACAATCCAAAATCTTTTCTTCAACCTTCTTCCTCCTAGAGCACTATTCAATTTCATTGATGCTATTTTAACATGGGTAACGCTTTCACTCTACTAATTGTTTTGATTTCATATATTTTAATTGGCAATAATCCACTTATTCAGAAAATTCAGATATAGGAAGTAAAAAGTGCTCATAACAACGTCAAATTTTTATTTCTTCCTCAGTACTTTCGCTATTTTTAGTACGTGTTCTAAGCTCTTTTTTGTTTCATGAAAGTCTAAAGTGGCCGCCGGATGTCTGGCGATAATAACATAATCCATATCTAATCGTATTTCATCTTTCAATTCTAAAAATACTTGTCTTATATATCGCTTAATTTGAACTCTCGTTACTGCTTTTCCAATCTTCTTCCCCACTGATAACCCTACTCGAAACTCAGATTGATCCTCTTTTGGTAAGCAATACACTACAAATTGCCGATTAGCAAAGGACTTTCCTTTTTTAAATACTTTTTGAAAGTCTTCATTCTTTTTTACTCTTTGGCGCTTTTTCATACTTCACCCGCTCCATATTCCATCGGTACTTCTTTTATTCTAACCTAAAATAAAGAAAAAAAAGACCACTGAAGAAGCTCAGTGGACTTATGCTGATAATACTTTTCTTCCTTTACGACGACGAGCTGCTAAAACTTTACGACCGTTTTTTGTGCTCATACGTGCGCGGAATCCATGTACTTTACTATGTTTACGTTTTTTTGGTTGATATGTGCGTTTCATTATATATACACCTCCAGATGAAAGTTGATTATCTATCTAACATACAGACCATAACATTATATAGTCAAAAGAAATAGCTTGTCAATTAATAATTTAAAGCACATTTTTTCACATTCCATTTTACAGCGCACATTTTAATTCCTTTTCACTAACTTGATCAACACACCTGTTCCATAGCTTCCTTATCTATCTATTACATTAAAAATATCCACATAATTTTTCACTAAATGAAAAAATCATTGTGGATAATTTTTTTTAATATTTTTTTATCCACAGTAGTTACTGACAGCTTTTTAACAAATACTAAGCCTGTGGACAACTCATTTGTGAGTAAAATATAGCTATGTGGATAAGTTTTGCGAGCTATTGAAATGCCTATCTTTTTCTGTTACTATTATTGTGTTTTCCTTTGTGGAAATGTATCTCGGGAAATATTTTATCCACAGATGTTAATAACCTGTGGACAATTTTAATCACAATCCTTGAATAAAAGTTATCCACATACTGTGATTATGTGTTTTAAAATAATTCTGTTATTCTATATAGATGCATTTTATTTAATTTGAATTGAAAATATACATGAAAAGGAGAAAAAAGCTTGGCACATTTAGAAGAATTATGGAACAATGTCCTGGCTCAAGTAGAACAAAAAATTTCAAAACCAAGCTTTGAAACATGGCTGAAATCAACAAGGCTACTTTCATATAAAGGTTCCAATGTTACTATTGCAGCCCCAAACTCTTTTGCTCGTGATTGGCTTGAAAATCATTACGTTCATCTAATCGCGGGCATTTTATCTGAATTAACAGGAGAAGACTTGTTTATAAAATTTGTTGTTCAAAAGGATCAGGATGATGATAGCGAAGATTTGCCTGTCCCACAGGTGATGCAGGTAAATAATAATGAGCATTCTGAAATATCACCAGGAATGCTCAACCCAAAGTATACATTTGACACGTTTGTCATTGGATCTGGGAATCGATTTGCACATGCAGCCTCACTAGCTGTAGCTGAAGCTCCTGCAAAAGCCTATAATCCCTTTTTCATTTATGGGGGAGTAGGATTAGGAAAAACTCACTTAATGCACGCGATTGGCCATTATGTGCTCGAACATAATCCTAATGCTAAAGTCGTTTATTTATCATCAGAAAAGTTTACAAATGAATTTATTAACTCAATTCGAGATAACAAAGCAGTAGATTTTCGTAACAAATATCGAAATGTCGATGTGCTACTAATCGATGATATTCAATTTTTAGCTGGGAAAGAATCTACGCAAGAGGAATTTTTCCATACGTTTAATACATTGCATACCGAATCAAAACAAATTGTTATATCAAGTGACCGGCCGCCAAAGGAAATTCCTACCCTTGAAGACCGCCTTCGCTCACGTTTTGAATGGGGCTTAATTACTGATATTACACCGCCCGACCTAGAGACGCGTATTGCGATCCTGCGTAAAAAAGCAAAAGCTGACGGACTAGATATACCTAATGAAGTAATGCACTATATTGCGAATCAGATTGATACGAACATTCGAGAGTTAGAAGGCGCACTAATTCGTGTTGTTGCGTTCTCCTCTTTAGCTAATCGAGATATTAATGCAGAACTTGCTGCAGAAGCTTTAAAAGATATTATTCCAAATTCTAAGCCTCGTGCTATCTCAATTTTGGATATTCAGACGGTTGTGGGTGAGCATTATCATATTAAGTTAGAGGATTTCTCTGCAAAACGACGGACAAAATCTATTGCATACCCTCGTCAAGTGGCGATGTATTTATCAAGAGAATTAACGGATTTCTCTTTACCTAAAATAGGGGAAGAATTTGGGGGACGGGATCATACTACCGTCATTCATGCGCATGAAAAAATCTCTAACATGCTTAAAGAAGATCAACAACTACAACAAGATATTAAACAAATTCGTAGTGTTTTAGGTAAATAATCAGTGTGGATAACTCTTTTCTTTTCACACAAACTAATCCACACTTTATCAACATGTGGATAGTTTGATTTTTATAGCGAAAACTATAGTTATCCACAAATCCACAGGACCTATTACTATATCTATTAAAATCTATTAAAAATAATATATTAATAAGTGAGGTATCATAGATGAAATTTGATATTATGAGAGACCGTTTACTAGATGGATTGAATGATGTAATGAAAGCAGTAAGTTCAAAAACAACCATTCCAATTTTGACAGGGATAAAAATTGATGTAACAAACGAGGGACTAACATTAACTGGTAGTGATGCGGATATTACAATTCAAACGTTTATTCCGATTGAAGAAGATGGGAATCAATTAATCAATATTTCTAATACAGGCTCAATTGTGTTACAAGCTCGTATGTTTAATGAAATTGTACGTAAATTACCAACAAATGATGTAGAAATTGAAGTATCAAACGGTTTACAAACGCATATTCGTTCTGGTAAATCAGAATTCCACTTAATTGGATCTGATGCTTCTGAATACCCATTATTACCTGAAGTATCGACAAATCAACAGTTTACAATTGCTGCTGACTTATTAAAGTCTATTATTCGTGAAACTGTATTTGCTGTAGCTACTTCAGAAAGTCGACCTGTTTTAACAGGGGTAAATTGGCAGATTCAAGGGGATGAATTAGTTTGTGTTGCAACGGACAGTCATCGTCTAGCAAGAAGAAAAACAACTCTTGAACAATTACCAACAGATGTAAGCTCAGTTGTTATTCCAGGTAAAAGTTTAAATGAGTTAAATAAAATTCTGGGCGACTCAAGTAACCCAGTAGAAATTGTCATTACAAATCAACAAGTTTTATTTAAAGCAGACAATGTTTTATTCTTCTCACGCTTGCTAGAAGGAAATTACCCAGAAACAACACGTTTAATTCCTGAAGAATTTAAAACAAACTTACAAATTAACGGGAAATCATTATTACAAGCAATCGATCGTGCATCTCTTTTAGCACGTGAAGATCGCAATAATGTTGTTCGCTTTGAAACATTTGATGGTAACATTGTAGAAATCTCATCAAATTCACCTGAAATAGGGAAAGTAGAAGAACAAATTCAGGTTGAATCGTTAGAAGGGGAAAACTTAAAAATTTCATTTAGTGCGAAATACATGATGGAAGCTTTAAAAGCGATTGATGGTCAAGATGTCATCATTCAATTTACAGGTGCTATGAGACCGTTTATTTTACGTTCTGTACACGATGATGCAATTTTACAACTAATTTTACCTGTTCGAACGTACTAAATTTTAATAACATAAAACATATATTTGAAAGATAGTCCGCTGTGGCTATCTTTTTTCTTTTAGGTTTAAGCTTTTCTTGAATTGATATGCCATACCCACTTTCTTTTGGCATTTTCCACGCATTTTAGGTATGATAGAGAGATAGATGTATGTGAATCGGAGGATGAATTTACTTTGGATGAAATTGTAATTGAAACAGAATTTATAACGCTTGGCCAAGTATTAAAAGTCACAGATGCAATAAGTTCTGGCGGTATGGCTAAATGGTTTTTACAAGAACATGATGTATATGTAAATGGCGAAATTGATAATCGTCGGGGACGTAAATTACGTCATGGTGATGTAATTAACATCCCAGGAGTGGGACGATTTGTAATTGCCAATCAGAACGGAGAAAATTAAATGTTCATTGAGCATTTACAACTAAAAAATTACCGTAATTACGAATCACTAGCTTTAGACTTTTCTCCAAAAATCAATGTATTTATCGGAGAAAATGCACAAGGCAAAACAAATGTAATGGAATCTATTTATGTTTTAGCCATGGCAAAATCTCATCGCACAAGTAATGATAAAGAATTGATACGTTGGGAAGCAGACTATGGTAAAATAGAAGGTGTTGTACAAAACCGTTATAGTAGCTTTCCAATGGAATTATCCATTACAAAAAAAGGTAAAAAGGGCAAGGTGAACCACCTAGAGCAAACGAAATTAAGTAATTATATCGGACAAATGAATGTAGTTATGTTTGCGCCAGAGGATTTAAATGTCGTTAAAGGAAGCCCTCAAATAAGGCGCCGTTTTATTGATATGGAAATTGGACAAATATCTGCAACCTATTTACATGAATTACTTACATTTCAAAAGTTATTAAAACAACGTAATCATCTGTTAAAGATCAATCAAGGCAAGCATCAAATAGATGATGTGTTATTTGCTATATATACTGAACAATATATTCATTCTGCTGTCCAAATTATTCGTAAAAGATTTCATTTTGTTGAACTGATACAAGAATGGGCGGAAACAATCCATAGCGGTATAAGTCGTGGGTTGGAGAAACTAGTTATTAAATATCGTCCTCCTTCTGGTCTAGATTCAGACTGGACTGAAGAACAAATGGCTACATATTTGGAACAAAAACTAGCAGAAGTAAAAAAAAGAGAGCTTGAAAGAGGGGTTACATTAGTTGGACCACATCGAGATGATTTGCAATTTATCGTCAATGGCTACGATGTACAAACTTATGGCTCCCAAGGTCAACAAAGAACAACTGCGCTTTCTTTAAAACTTGCTGAGATAGAGTTAATAAAAAAAGAAACAAAAGAAGCGCCTATTTTGCTTTTAGATGATGTGTTGTCAGAATTAGATGATTATCGCCAATCACACTTACTTAACACCATACAAGGTGAAGTGCAAACGTTTGTCACAACAACAAGTGTGGATGGGATTCATCATGAGACAATTCAACATGCAAAAATGTTTCACGTGAAACAGGGTGAAATTGAAAGTAGTTAATATTTATTTACTACAATAATTCCCACTTTTTTTAGGGAAAAATATAAAGGCTACTATATTTGTGAAGGGGTTGAACCTTACTCCTACGTATAATTCTCATAAATAATAAGGGCTGAATGAAATAATTCCAAACGAGTCATAAGAATTTGTGTGTCAATTGTGTATGCAATGACACAAAGATTAAATGATTCGTTGAAATTTTTACATTTTTTGATAAGACTTTTTAATTTTGACACATACTGAAGTTGGAAAGAGTAGGTGAACGTGGTGGCTTTAGAAGAGAAACAAGTTCAACAAGCTTATGATGCTGAACAGATACAAGTTTTAGAAGGGTTAGAAGCCGTTCGTAAGCGTCCCGGGATGTATATTGGTTCAACAAGCTCTAAAGGGCTTCACCATTTAGTTTGGGAAATCGTGGATAACAGTATTGACGAGGCTCTTGCGGGGCATTGTTCGGACATTATTGTTGCCATTGAAAAAGATAATTGGATTCGTGTAGAAGATAATGGTCGAGGCATTCCAGTTAGTATTCAGGAAAAAATGGGTATACCTGCTGTTGAGGTTATCATGACTGTTCTTCATGCTGGAGGTAAATTTGGCGGTGGAGGATATAAAGTATCAGGTGGACTTCATGGTGTAGGGGCATCCGTAGTTAATGCGTTGTCTATTACTACGGAAGTTTATGTAAAACGTGATGGTCATATTCACTCCATTATTTTTGAACGTGGTCAAACAGTACAGCCATTAAAGATTATTGGTGATACGGATGAAACAGGTACAACTACTCGTTTTAAAGCGGATCCAGAAATCTTTAAAGAAACAACAGAGTATGAATATGAAATTTTAGCTACTCGTGTTCGTGAGCTTGCATACTTAAATCGTGGCATCCAAATTACGATTGCAGATGAACGAGGAGAAGAAATCATTTCAAATACATTCCACTTTGAAGGTGGGATTCGTGAATATGTTGAGCATTTAAATAATTCAAAAGAGCCTTTACATGATCCAATTGATATTATGGGTGAAAAAGATGGCATATCTGTTGAAATTGCTATGCAATACAATGACGGATACTCTTCAAATATCTATTCATTTGCCAATAATATTAATACTTATGAAGGTGGAACACATGAGTCGGGCTTTAAAACAGCACTAACTCGTGTAATAAATGACTATGCACGTAAAAGTGGAATATTAAAAGACTCAGATACAAATTTAACAGGTGAAGATGTTCGTGAAGGATTAACTGCTATTGTTTCAGTAAAACATCCAGATCCTCAATTTGAAGGGCAAACAAAAACAAAATTAGGGAACTCAGAAGTAAGTCAAATTACAAACTCCCTTTTCTCTGATGGATTTGAACGCTTCTTGTTAGAAAATCCTGCCATTGCGCGGAAAATTATAGATAAGGGGTTAATGGCAGCACGTGCACGCGTTGCAGCAAAAAAAGCGCGTGAGTTTACTCGCCGTAAATCTGCTTTAGAAGTTTCAAGCTTACCAGGGAAATTAGCAGACTGTACTTCTACAAACCCTTCTGAGTCAGAAATTTACATCGTTGAGGGTGACTCTGCTGGTGGGTCTGCCAAATCTGGTCGTGACCGTTATTTCCAAGCGATTTTGCCATTGCGCGGTAAAATTTTAAACGTCGAAAAGGCAAATTTAAATCGTATTTTATCTAATACTGAAATTCGTGCTATGATTACGGCCTTTGGTACTGGAATTGGAGAAGAATTTGATTTAGAAAAAGCACGATATCACAAAATTGTTATTATGACAGATGCCGATGTTGATGGTGCGCACATTCGTATTTTATTACTTACATTCTTCTTCCGTTTTATGCGTCCACTAATTGAAGCGGGTTATGTATATGCTGCACAGCCACCGCTTTATCAAGTGAAACAAGGGAAACATGTGGAGTATTGTTACTCGGATGAAGAACTACAAGAAATTTTAGGTCGCTTATCACAAAACCCAAAACCAGCCATCCAACGCTATAAAGGGTTGGGTGAGATGAATGCTGAGCAATTATGGGATACAACAATGGATCCAGAGCATCGCACACTTTTACAAGTGGAGTTAGATGATGCAATGAAAGCCGATAAAATTTTCCAAGAGTTAATGGGGGATGAGGTTGAACCTCGCCGTCAATTTATCGAAGAAAATGCAGTATATGTTCAAAATCTAGATATATAAGTTCTTCTTTGAAGGGAGGTAATTAAATGTCTGAAAATCAACATTCTGGTGTAAAAGGAATAAAAATTAGCGAAGAAGTCCAAACATCATTTTTAAACTATGCAATGAGTGTTATTGTTTCCCGTGCATTACCAGATGTACGGGATGGTTTAAAACCAGTACATCGTCGTATTCTATATGGAATGCATGAATTAGGGAACTACTCTGATAAACCATATAAAAAGAGCGCCCGTATTGTTGGGGATGTAATGGGGAAATACCATCCACATGGCGACTCCTCTATCTATGATGCAATGGTACGTATGGCGCAAGATTTTAGTTATCGTTATATGTTAGTTGACGGTCATGGTAACTTTGGCTCTGTAGACGGTGACGGTGCTGCCGCTATGCGTTATACGGAATCACGTATGTCTAAAATTGCAATGGAAATGCTACGTGATATTAACAAAGATACAATTGATTATCAAGATAACTATGACGGATCGGAAAAAGAACCGATCGTGTTACCTAGCCGTTTCCCAAATTTACTTGTAAATGGTGCTTCTGGTATTGCAGTTGGGATGGCAACTAATATCCCGCCGCATCAATTAGGAGAAACAATTGACGCCATTATTGCATTATCAGAAAACGCTGCGATTACGACTGACGAATTAATGGAGATCATTCCTGGTCCAGACTTTCCTACAGGTGGAATTATTCTAGGGCGCAGTGGTATTCGTCGTGCCTATGAAACCGGTCGTGGATCAATCACTGTTCGTGCTAAGGTTGAAATAGAAGTTCAATCAAATGGTAAAGAAACAATCATTGTAAATGAACTACCTTACCAAGTAAATAAAGCAAAATTAATTGAAAAAATTGCAGAATTAGTTCGTGATAAACGAGTTGAGGGGATTACACATTTACGTGACGAATCAGATCGCCGCGGTATGCGAATCGTTATGGAAGTACGTAAAGATGCAAATGCCAATGTTATTTTAAATAATTTATATAAACAAACAGCAATGCAATCTAACTTTGGAGTAAATATGCTTGCTCTAGTAGATGGTCAACCTAGAGTTTTAAGTTTAAAAGAAGTTTTACATTACTACTTAGAGCACCAAAAAGTAGTCATTACTCGTCGTACACAGTTTGAATTACGAAAAGCTGAAGATCGTGCACATATTTTAGAAGGTTTACGTATTGCACTTGACCACATCGATGAAATTATCTCGATAATTCGTTCGTCACGTACAGGTGAAGAGGCAAAACCGACCTTAATGGAGCGCTTTAGCCTAACTGATCGTCAAGCACAAGCAATTTTAGATATGAGACTTGTTCGTTTGAGTGGTCTAGAGCGAGAAAAAATTGAAAATGAATATCAAGAGTTACAAGTGCTAATTGCTGATTTAAAAGCAATTTTAGCTGATGAAGGAAGAATAATAGATATAATTCGGACTGAGTTGCTTGAAATTAAGGATCGATACAATAATAATCGTCGAACACAATTTTCAGCTGGTGGTCTTGAAATGATTGAAGACGAAGATTTAATCCCACGTGAAGATTCAGTTCTTACACTAACACATAACGGATATATTAAGAGACTTGCTGCAAATACTTATCGTAGTCAAAAACGTGGTGGCCGTGGTGTTCAAGGAATGGGTACTCATGAAGATGACTTTGTTGAACATTTATTATTTACTTCTACCCACGATACAATATTATTCTTCACAACAAAAGGAAAAGTATATCGTTCTAAGGGATACGAAATTCCTGAATTTGGAAGGACGGCAAAAGGGTTACCGATTGTTAATCTTTTAAACCTAGATAAATCTGAAAAAGTAACAGCCATGATACGTGTTGATGAATTTAAAGAAGACGCTTATTTCATCTTCACAACAAAAACGGGTATTACAAAGAGAACGCAACTTTCTCAATTCGCTAACATCCGAAACAATGGTTTAATTGCAATTAGCTTACATGAAGAAGATGATTTAATTTCCGTACGTTTAACAGACGGAACAAAAGATGTCATTATTGGTACGCATAATGGAATGTTAATTCGTTTCAAAGAAGATGATATACGTTCGATGGGTCGAACTGCGGCTGGCGTGCGTGGTATCAAATTACGTGATGGCGACTATGTTGTTGGAATGGAAATTATTGAACCAGGTCAAGAAATACTTGTAGTTACTGAAAAAGGTTATGGTAAAAGAACGCCTGAAACAGAATACCGTCTCCAAAGTCGTGGTGGAGTAGGAATTAAAACAATTCATATCACTGATAAAAATGGACCAATGTGTTCAGTGAAAACAGTGGATGGAACAGAAGACTTAATGTTAATTACTGTTAATGGTATGTTAATTCGTATGGATGTAAATGATATTTCAATTGTCGGCCGTAGCACACAAGGTGTACGTCTAATTCGTTTAGGCGAAGATGAAACAGTGGCAACTGTAGCTCGTGTTAAGAAAGAAGAACATGAAGATGAAATAGATGAAGAAGTAGAATTAACAGATAACCAAGAAGAATTAGAAGCGACTGAAGAAGCGACTGAAAACCGTAATAACATCCCAAATACAGATTCAGAAAATAACTAATCATTAAAATCAGAAACTTAGTTTAGACAAAGTTTCTGATTTTTTTCGTAGACAAGCAAATTTAGATACAAAAAATATAGTATAATTTTACATATAGAATAAATGATACAAAAAACAATCTCTTAAAACAAACTAGTTAGAATTGATATAAGGGGGTTTTTGAATTGGAAGCTATCAATGTAACCTTAAATGAACTTCGAATTGGTAAAGTGATTGCGGAAGATATTTATGCAAATTCACCATACCCAATTGTTTTAAAAAATACGAAAGTAACATCCGAGCATTTACACGTACTCAAAGCATTTCATATTTTTAAAATTCCTATTCTTATAGAAAATGATCCTAAGACGAATAAAGGTGGACAAACTGTTGAAGAAACGTCTGAGGTTATACAAATTCAATTACCACCAGTTGTTGATCGATTTGAAAAAAACTATCGTGATGCAGTAGAGGAGTTTAAGAAATTATTTAATGGATGGGGTGGAGGTACGAAAGTAGATATAACGAAAGTTCGTGGCGTTATTTTACCTTTAGTAGAAAAAGTGCTTGAAGACCGAACAATTATCTTTAATTTAAATAGCTATTCTAATGCAAAGGATTATTTATATCATCATTGTATCGCAACAGGTTTAATTAGCGCTGCTATTACACAAAAATTAGGATATGAACGTGGTTATATCCTTCAAATGGCTATTGCTGGAACATTAGCTGATTCCGGTATGTCAAAGGTTCCTCTTCGTATTAGGGAAAAAAAGGAACCTCTAAACGCAATGGAGTTTGAAGAAGTTCGTAAACATCCTACCTATAGCTTTCAAATGATTAAAAGTCTACCTGCTATTAAAGAAGAAATGAAAGAAGCAATTCATCAACATCATGAACGTTTAGATGGAAGCGGTTACCCTGATAAATTTAGAATCGGTCAAGTTTCAAACTATGCGCAAATTATTGCAGTTGCCGATACGTTTCATGCTATGACAAGTGAGCGCCTTTATCGATCAAAAGAGTCGCCATTTAAAGTAATTGAAATGATAAAGGAATCTGAGTTTGGTAAATTTGATATTAAAGTGGTACAAGCACTTATTGATCTTGTTGCTGCCCTACCTATTGGTACAAAAATTGAGTTAACAAATTTAGAACGTGGTGAGGTAATGTTTATTAACAAATTTGCTCCAACGCGTCCATTAATTAAATTGTCGACTACTGGTGAAATAGTAGATTTATCAAAGAATCGTAGTTTTTATATTTCGCGTGTTATTACAAATGAATAAGGGGAGAAAGCGATGTTCTCCCCTGTTTTTCTCATGAAGTTGGAGGTTTATAAAGAAAGAATTCTAGTACGGTTATAAAAAATAGGTATTTTTTTGTTGAGAAGTGTTGACTTAAGTCGAAATCCTTGTTATTATAAGTAAGTCGTTAAGACATATGAAGTTATGAACTTTGAAAACTGAACAACAAAACGTTAATGAAATATAGTTTCTTATTAAGTTAGGAAACAAAATTTGGACATCATAATTGATGCCAGCAAGAAATTTGAGCTAATCAAATTTTCTCTTTTATGGAGAGTTTGATCCTGGCTCAGGACGAACGCTGGCGGCGTGCCTAATACATGCAAGTCGAGCGGACCTTTAGGAGCTTGCTCCTAAAGGTTAGCGGCGGACGGGTGAGTAACACGTGGGCAACCTGCCCTATAGTTGGGGATAACTCCGGGAAACCGGAGCTAATA
>NZ_RYYR01000026.1 GCF_003977595.1 Lysinibacillus antri
TCAAAGACGATGAGGTAGATAGGTTCGAGGTGGAAGTGTGGTGACACATGGAGCTGACGAATACTAATCGATCGAGGACTTAACCAAATCTTGAATACGCAATCAATGTCTTTATCCAGTTTTGAGAGAACGAACTCTCAATTAAATAGTCTAGTGATGATGGCAAAGAGGTCACACCCGTTCCCATACCGAACACGGAAGTTAAGCTCTTTAGCGCCGATGGTAGTTGGGGGCTTCCCCCTGTGAGAGTAGGACGTTGCTAGGCAATCAAACACCACTGTGCTGCAGTGGTGTTTTTTAATGCAAAAAACCCGATTTTAAAAATTTCGGAGTGTTGATTAATGTGATTACTTCATAAATTAGGATGATACTTTGTTGACCTTGTTTGTATCATGCGCCTTTTTGCTAGAAGTGAGAAAAATAATTTACTTTTCTCGCTAATCATGGTTACATAATAGAAACTGAATAAGTGTGTATAGGAGCAATTTTATTATGATGGAATATTTTCATTGGCTCTATCCGAATATGGTGGTTCCGACGTGGATAGATTTATTCATTTTTATAGGCATTATTATATTAGGCTGGATACTGCAACATTATCTATTAAAATATCTCATTAAACGAATTGCGCAGTTTTTTGAGAAAAAATCGAAACTCGTTACAGCTCGTATTATTGAGCATATTAGTCGAGAGGTAAGACATGGAATTTTTACAGGCATTGTATTCTTTGCATTAGCATTTTTATTTGAAGTTACTCTATTTTCAAATGTGTCCGTGAAAAGTTTCTTCTATTCATTGATGGTGTTTTATGTATTTAAAGGAATATATGATGTATTAACTTATTATGCAAATCATCCAGAAACTTTTTATCTAAATGAAAAGAAATTGCCTTTTTTAACGCCATTTTCGTTGCGGATCATTAAATCGTTTTTGGCGTTAATTGCCGTTGCGATTATTGCCTCGCTTTGGCATTTTAATTTAAATGGCTTTTTAACAGGGATTGGTCTAACAGGTGTAGCTTTAGCATTTGGAATTCGTGACACATCTTCCCATATCTTTGGTAGTTTATCAATGGGATTAGATAAGCCATTTCAAGTAGGCGATTTTATTGCAACCGAGGATCATAAAATTGAAGGGACGATTCAAGATATTAATTTGCGTTCTACGCTTATTTCAACGGCAGATAAGGGGATTGTCTATGTGCCCAATGCTTATTTATTGAATAAACCTATTTATAATTTATCCAAGCGTGAGAAGCGTAAAATTGAATTCCATCTTTATTTATCTATAGAAAATTCAGAAGAAATGATTCGTAATATTTGTGAAGAAGTGAATAAGCAAATATTATTGCATCCCAATATTTCAAAAGAGGATCTCATACTTGTCTATATCGATGAAATTCATGCGGATTATTATCGTATGTTAGTTAGCTTTTTTGTACCAACTAATAATCTACATCAGAAATATACTGTGCACCAGGATATTATTTTTGTAGTAAAGCAAATAATAGATGAAGCAAATATGAAGCTTGTTGATCCTAATGCTTTTAAATTATCTGGCTTAAAGAAAGATTAACGCATAGATAAAGGGTAGTAAAAACATGACCTTGTTTTTACTACCCCATTTTTATAAGTTAGTCATCATTGTGATCATCATCATCTTCATAACGATCATCGTCGTATTGGTCGTCATCATCATCTTCATAACGGTCGTCGTCATATCGGTCATCACCATCATCATTCACTCTAGGTTGAGATGAAACATTTGGTGCAGTCGTAGTGATAGTTTGTTTGGATTGATTACTGTTGGTATGATTTGTATTTTCATCATTCACGTTATCACTTTTTACGTTAGTAGTATTTGTTTGAGTAGGAATGATTGGCTCTTTTTTCTTTCTTAAAAGGTCACCCGTGAAGGCATCTAATTTCAGATCATATTCCGCATCACTCGTAACAATCTCTACCTCATAGTAGCTTTTTGTACCTTCATTTTCGAATTCAAGTTCCGTTATTTTCCCCTGTACAACGTCTAATGCTTTCTTTTCAATTTCCACTTTCGTTAATACATTTGCTTGATTCGCAGAACCGACGATATTACCCCCTGCAACTGCAATAACTCCGCCAAGCCCCATTACACCTAATAGCGCTGGTACTAAAATGATTTTTTTCATGTTTTTTCTCTCCTTATTGATTTGATACTTTTATCTTACAAGGCGAACATTATAAGAGTTGGAGAGTAAGATTAGAATTTGATGAGAAATACATTAAGAATCGCTAACTATCTTAATCTTCCTCATCGTCATCATCTTCATCATCATCCAGGGAACGGTTCTTAACGGAAAGGATATTCCCTGATATTGCATGAATTTGGAATGTGACAGCTTTATTCAAAGTGCGAATTTCTACTAGATAATAGCCGCCATCAGATGAAGTCTCATAGGCAACGTATTGAATGGCACCATTTAATTGGGAAAGAGCAATTTGTTTTGCTTTATCCTTTGTAATCGTTGGCGTGTTGTTAGATTCTGGAGCTTGCTGTTTTACTTTTTCAGAAAGTATTTCCCCCGTTTTTGCATTAACGGTAACAGATTTTAATAGTTCATTTTCCGTAATTTCCACAATATATTGAGGGGCCTCTCCTTGCTGGAATGCTATAGAATGAATCGTTCCTTTATTTTGTGAATTTAGCAAGGTGCGAATTTCTTCCTTTGTTTTGATAGAAGGGGTATCCTCAATCGTCTCAGCAGCAACTTCGTTCATTTTCATAACACTTCCTGTAGTGGCATCGATTTGTAGATCGTAGCTTGCATTTCCTCGCTCAAGGATCATGTGAAAAAAATCTTCTTTTTGTTCGAATGATTCAACCGTACCTCCATAGAGTGTTTCTATTTTTGTCGCTACTTCATGAATCGTTAATTGTTCAGGCTTGAAAAATTGACTTTGGATCGTATAAATGACAGCAGCTGTGATCAGTAACATTAAGACAACTAATCCAATCATCCATTTTGTATAGTTTGTCATTTGCTCTCCACCTCATTTTTAATGGAGAGTGGTATATGCAAAATAAAACATGTTCCTACGTCAACTTCACTTTCCACTTCAATCTTTATTTGTAAACTATGAGCTATTTCATTTGCAATGGCTAAGCCTAATCCCGTACCACCTGTTTTTCGGTTACGATCTTCACTTACTCTAAAGAAGCGATCAAATAAATGAGGGAGTTGGTCTTGTGGTATACCTACTCCATAGTCACGAATGCTAATTGTTATAGAATTCGTTTGTTTTGTAGCACTCACTTCAATTCGCCCATCACTATATTTTCGAGCGTTATCTAATAAGATAAAAAGTAACTGTTTTAATTTTGGTTCATCGGTAATAATGTATAGACTTTCAGCGAATTGATATTGGAAGTTCCTATTATAAGCTTGGCGCATCTGAGTCAGCGTATTTTCGAGTAAATGGGTTACATCGAGTTGTTGAATGGAAAGGGGGATACGCTCTTTATTTTTTGCTAATTCAAGCATTTGAACAATCATATTATTCATCCGCGTCGATTCGTTCACAATGGCTTCTAACGCTTCTGTTGCAACCTTTTCATTCGTAAAGCCGCGACGTAATAAAAGCTTTGCATAACTTTCGATCACGGTTAATGGTGTTTTAAATTCATGGGAAGCATTTGATACGAATTGTTGTTGCTTCATGTAGTTTGTTTCAAGGGCTTCCATCATGCGATTAAATGTCCGACCCATTTCAGCAAGTTCATCTTTTCCCACATCGGACTTTTCTAGTTTTTCGTAAGTACCAGAAGTTTCGCTTTTTTTCATGGCTAAAATTAATTGCTCTAGCGGTCTTAATATAATTCGACTTAAAGCCATATTTGAAAGAAGAATAGGAATGGCTATTAATACGGTCATTGCAACTAAAATTAGTTTTAACAATTGTTGATTTTTAGCAAGATCATCTAACCGTTGTAATAGCTGCAAATCCACAACTTTTCCGTTAATCCAAATGGCTTTTGTCTGGGTGATGATTAGAGGAGAGCTATCTACTTCGCTAATACCATATTGCTCTTTTTCCTCAAATGTTGAAGATACATGTTCCGTTGAAAAGGAAGTTGATATGGATGTGATTTCTTTACCGTTAGTATTCAATACACGGATGGCCCCATTTGTCGGTATATAAGCCCTTAAGACCGTATCTACATTGGCTGTTTGGTCTAATTTGGATAGAGCAGTTAGCAATTCCTCCCCACGTGAATGGAGTTGTTTTGCTTCTGTATCAATTGAAAGTTGTTCATATAATAGAAAGATTCCATAATTCATTACGATTAATAAAACGACCATTAAAAGAGTCGTAAAGAGGTGGATTTTTGTCCTAAGTTTCATGGGAGGACTCCTTTAAAACATAGCCAACACCTCGGACTGTTTGAATAATGGACGTTGGATTTGCCTTTTCGAGCTTTTGACGTACATAGCGTATATATACGTCGACTACATTGGTATCCCCATAGTAATCAAAGCCCCAAACTGCTTCTAAAATTTGGTCACGTGTAAGGACTTGCTTCGGGTGTTGTAATAAAAAGATAAGCAAATCATATTCACGTGGTGTTAAGTCAATGGCGCTTTCAAAATAGGAAACCTCCCGTGTTTGTTTATTGATTGATAAATTACGATAGGCTAAAAGATGTTCATTTTGAGAGCTTGAGTCAGGGTCCTGGCTACGAGGTTTCGAAAAGCGAATCGCATTCCGAATTCGTGCTAACAATTCATCGATTTCAAAGGGCTTCGTAACATAATCATTTGCCCCAAGATCTAACCCTTTTACTTTATCCTCAATGTCACTTTTAGCCGTTAATAATATGACGGGGGTATTGGATTCTGTAGCACGGATTCGTTTTAACACATCAAGTCCATTCATTTCGGGTAACATTAAATCAAGAAGTATTAAATCAAAGGTACTTTCACGGTATTGAATTAATCCTTCTGTTCCAGTATGGGCAATGCTTATGATATAACCTTCAAACTCTAGTTCGAGCTGTAATACACGAGCAATATTTTCTTCGTCTTCAATAATTAAAATTCGATGTTCCATTCATATCAACTCGCTTTTTATTTGTTTAAGTAAAATAATACAGAAGTTATATTAAAAATTGATGAGAATAAATCTTTAAATTCACTAAATTTCGCTAATCTATTTTTCTTATATATGTAATCTTTCCAAATTTTTTGCTTTCTATCTTTCCTTCTAGGTACTTTCGTAATATAGTAACAACAAATGTCGAAAGGAAATTAGTTATGAGTAAAAAACAATTGTGGTTTGAAGTAGAAGAGAATGAAACAATCGAGCAATGTTTAGGTCGAATGAGACAAGAAGGGTATATGCCAATGGGACGGAAGGAAGAGCCAGTCTTTCATATCGTAAACGGAGAACCAACCTATTTACGCCAAAAAATAAAATTTAAAGGGGTATTAATGGAAGAATGAAAACGTTTTCGCTTAAAAACCGAACATTCCCGTTTTCTGAAAATTTATCGTTCGCATTTTTCCATTGATTTTCTTACGTAGCCTTGTTAAAATGTGAACAGGAACTAAACTATAAGATAAATAACTTTTAGGTTTAATAACGAGATAACATATACATCCCACATATATGCTAGAGAATATGGCTCTAGTGTCTCTACCCGACACCGTAAATGTCGGACTATGCGGGAAAGCTTACTAAAGGCGTTGAATTGTTGGGTACTTCGTGTGCACAATACTTTCGACATTATTTTGTCCTTGAGTAATCTGCTTTCTTCGCATGTAGAGAAGGTGGATGACTTGAGGGCTTTTTTACGTAGAAAAATGAAGCGTAATCGCATAAAAGGAGAGAAAATAATGTATCCAAAAATCGGAGTCATTATGGGAAGTTCTAGTGACTGGGAAACGATGAAACATGCGTGTGATATTCTTGATGAATTACAAGTTTCATATGAAAGACAAGTAGTATCAGCACACCGTACACCGGACTTAATGTTTGAGTATGCAGAAACGGCACGTTCAAGAGGAATACAAGTGATTATTGCAGGAGCAGGGGGAGCGGCCCATTTACCAGGAATGGTGGCAGCTAAAACAACTTTACCTGTAATCGGTGTACCGGTGCAATCAAGAGCATTAAACGGATTGGATTCATTATTATCAATCGTGCAAATGCCTGGTGGTGTACCTGTTGCGACAGTAGCCATTGGAAAAGCAGGGGCAACAAATGCAGGTTTATTAGCAGCACAAATTCTTGCTACTACAGATCAAGATTTAGCAGAAAGACTGGAAGAACGTAGAGAGTACATGAAGCAAATGGCGCTAGAAAGTACAGGTGACCTTGTGTGACTAGAATGATTTATCCTGGCCAAACGATTGGAATTATCGGAGGTGGCCAACTAGGACGTATGATGGCACTTGCTGCAAAAGAAGCTGGTTATAAAATTGCAGTGCTTGAACCAACAATGGATTCGCCATGCGGTCAAGTGGCTGACATTCGTATTGTCGCGCCATACAATGATGAATCCGCGTTAGAAGAGTTAGCTGAAGTAAGTGATGTCATTACGTATGAATTTGAAAATATAGATTATGAAGGTTTAAAACGATTAACAGAAATTGCGCATGTTCCACAAGGTGCTGAATTAGTTCGGATTACGCAAAATCGTGTAACTGAAAAACACGCTATTGTAGAAGCAGGATGCCCTGTCGCTCCGTACATAGTAGCAAACAATTATGAAGAATTAGTAAACCAAATTGAACAAATTGGTTATCCTTGTATTGTGAAAACGGCACGTGGTGGATATGATGGAAAAGGTCAACAATTATTAAGTTCAACAGAAGACTTACCATTGGCCAAAAAACTGTTGGAACATTCACAGTGTGTTGCAGAAGGGTTTGTCCCTTTTGTAAAAGAAATTTCCGTCATTGTACAACGTAACGGATATGGTGAAACGTATTGTCTTCCAGTTGGAGAAAATATTCATGTACATCACATTTTACATGAAACGATTGTGCCGGCACGTATTTCACCAGCCACATATGACAAAGCAATCGAAGCTGCTGAAAAAATTGCTGATTACTTGCAGTTAATTGGAACATTAGCAGTTGAAATGTTTGTATTAGAGGATGGTCAAATCGTTATTAATGAATTAGCACCAAGGCCACATAATTCAGGTCATTATTCTATTGAAGCTTGCAACGTTTCACAATTTGTGCAACATATTCGTGCCGTTTGTGGTTGGCCACTTCGCAAGCCTAAACTTTGGGCACCATCGATCATGGTAAATTTATTAGGACAACATGTTGTGCCACTATCAAATTCGATTTCAAAATATCCTGATTGGTCCGTGCATCTTTATGGCAAAAATGAAGCAAAAGTGAACCGTAAGATGGGACATGTTACAATAATGACGGAGAATATGGAAGAAACTTTAAAACAAATCGAACGTTCTGGCATCTGGTCAGAATAAAAGGAGAAGAAACAATGATCGAACGTTATACACGTCCCGAGATGGGCGCAATTTGGACAGAAGAAAATAAATTTAAAGCTTGGTTAGAGGTTGAAATTTTAGCTTGTGAGGCTTGGGCTGAACTAGGTGAAATTCCAAAAGAAGACGTAGCATTACTTCGCCAAAACGCGTCATTTGATATTAACCGTATTTACGAAATCGAACAAGAAACGCGCCATGATGTAGTTGCATTTACGCGTGCAGTATCTGAGACTTGTGGCGAAGAGCGTAAATGGGTGCACTACGGTTTAACATCAACAGACGTGGTCGATACAGCTCTATCGTACTTAATTAAACAAGCAAATACAATTTTACGTAAAGATATCGTAAACTTCATCGACATTATTACGGAAAAGGCAAAAGAACATAAATATACAGTTATGATGGGACGTACGCATGGTGTACACGCTGAACCAACGACATTTGGTCTGAAATTAGCTTTATGGCTTGAGGAAATGAAGCGTAACTTAGAGCGTTTCGACTACGCTGCAAAAGTTATTGAAACAGGTAAAATCTCAGGTGCGGTTGGTACGTATGCCAATATCGATCCATTCGTAGAGCAATATGTATGTGAAAAATTAGGGTTAGCAGCAGCGCCTATTTCAACTCAAACGTTACAACGTGATCGTCATGCACAATACTTCTCAACATTAGCGTTGATTGCAACTTCAATTGAGAAATTTGCTACTGAAGTTCGCGGCTTACAAAAATCAGAAACACGTGAAGTAGAAGAAGCATTTGCAAAAGGTCAAAAAGGTTCATCTGCAATGCCACACAAACGTAACCCAATCGGTTCAGAAAACATGACGGGTATGGCTCGTTTAATTCGTGGTTACATGATGACAGCTTACGAAAATGTAGCACTTTGGCATGAACGCGATATTTCACATTCATCTGCCGAGCGTGTCATCCTTCCAGATGCAACAATTGCTTTAAATTACATGTTAAATCGTTTCGGAAACATCGTGAAAAACTTAACAGTGTTCCCTGAAAACATGAAACGCAATATGGACCGTACTTTCGGTTTAATCTACTCACAACGCATCTTACTTGCATTAATCGATAAAGGCTTAGTGCGTGAAGAAGCGTATGACACAGTTCAACCATTAACGGCGATTGCATGGGATGAGCAAAAGCAATTCCGCCCATTAGTAGAAGCAAACGAAAAAATCACTTCATTATTATCAAAAGAAGAAATTGATGATTGCTTCGATTACAACTATCACATTAAAAATGTAGACATGATTTTCGACCGTCTTGGATTAAATGACTAATTAATTGAAATTTAGCATCTCCCTCATTTTTGAGGGGGAGGCTTAAAAATAAGTGGAGGAACACGTCATGAATAAAGGTCAGCTTTTATATGAAGGTAAAGCAAAACGATTATATCAAACAGAACAAGATGACATATTGTTCGTTGAATATAAAAATAGCGCGACGGCATTTAACGGTGAAAAAAAAGCAGAGATTGATGGAAAAGGTGTACTTAACAACCAGATTACAACATTAATTTTCGAAAAACTCAAAACAAATGGAATTGACTCACATTTTGTGGAGCGAATTTCAGAACATGAACAACTCGTTCGCAAAGTAGACATCATTCCAATTGAAGTAGTTGTTCGAAATATTGCTGCGGGTAGTCTTGCAAAACGTCTAGGTGTAGAAGAAGGAACGCCACTTAAACGCACGATCGTTGAATTCTACTATAAAGATGATAGTTTAGGAGACCCCTTCATTAATAATGACCATATCGACATTTTAGGGATAGCAACAAAAGAGGAAGTAGAAGCTTTATATAAACTAGGTTTAAAAGTGAATACTGTACTTCAACCAATCTTTGAAGAAGTTGGCGTTACTCTAGTTGACTTTAAGCTTGAATTTGGTCGAGATAAAGATGGCAATGTATTACTTGCTGATGAAATTTCACCAGACACTTGCCGCTTGTGGGATGCAGAAACAAAACAAAAGCTTGATAAAGACGTGTTCCGTCGTGATTTAGGTAGTTTAATTGATGTTTATAAAATAATTCTTGCTAGACTTGGAGGAAAATAGAGATGACTAAAGTTAAAATTTATGTGACATTACGCGAAAGTGTGTTAGATCCTCAAGGTTCTGCCGTACAAGGTTCTTTAGCGAAAATGGGCTATAACGAAGTAAGTGACGTACGTATCGGAAAATATTTAGAAGTACAAATTGCTGATACAGATCGTGATATTGATGCGTTAGTAAAAGAAATGTGCGAAAAATTACTTACAAACACAGTAATTGAAGACTATCGTTACGAAATCGAGGAGGCTAACTAATTATGAAATTCGCGGTACTCGTTTTCCCTGGGTCAAACTGTGACATCGACATGTACCATGCTATTAAAGATGAGCTTGGTGAAGAAGTGGAATATGTTTGGCATGATGCGACTGATTTAAGCGAATTCGATGGCATCTTAGTTCCTGGTGGGTTCTCATATGGAGACTACTTACGCTGTGGCGCTATGGCGAACCAATCAAATGTAATGGCTGAAGTAAAAAAGTGCGCTGAAGCGGGAAAACCGGTTTTAGGCGTATGTAACGGATTCCAAATTTTAACGGAAGCAGGCTTACTTCCAGGTGCATTACTTCGAAACAAAAACCTGAAATTCATGTGCCGTCAAGTTCAATTAAAAGTAGAAAATAACAATACACTTTTTACAAATCAATATGAACAAGGTCAACTAATTAATATTCCAATCGCTCACGGTGAAGGAAACTACTTCTGTGACGAGGAAACTCTAGCAAACTTAAAAGCGAATAATCAAATTGTCTTTACATATTCGGGTGAAAATCCAAATGGTAGTTTAGAAGATATCGCAGGAATCATCAATGAGCGCGGAAATGTTCTTGGGATGATGCCTCACCCAGAACGTGCGGTTAGTGATTTACTAGGAAGTAGCGATGGTCTAGCTTTATTTAAATCAATTGTTAAACAGTGGAGGGAATTACATGTCTAAGATGGAACCAACAGCACAGCAAATTAAAGATCAAAAGCTATATGCTGGGATGGGTATGTCTGATGAAGAATTTGCGATGGTAGAAAATATCTTAGGTCGTCTTCCGAATTGGACTGAAACAGGATTATTCTCTGTAATGTGGTCAGAACACTGTTCATATAAAAACTCAAAACCGGTATTACGCAAATTCCCAACAAAAGGTCCTCAAGTTTTACAAGGTCCTGGTGAAGGGGCAGGAATTGTAGATATCGGCGATGAGCAAGCGGTTGTATTTAAAATGGAATCACATAACCATCCATCTGCAATTGAACCGTATCAAGGTGCAGCAACGGGTGTAGGTGGTATTATCCGTGACGTATTCTCAATGGGTGCTCGTCCAATTGCGATGTTAAACTCTTTACGTTTTGGTGAATTGCAATCAGAGCGCGGTAAGTATTTATTTGAAGAAGTAGTAGCAGGTATTGCTGGTTACGGTAACTGTATTGGGATTCCAACAGTAGGGGGAGAAATTCAGTTCGACCCATGTTATGAAGGAAACCCACTTGTGAACGCCATGTGTGTTGGTTTAATTGATCATAAAGACATTCAACGTGGTATTGCAGCAGGTGTAGGGAATACAGTAATGTACGTTGGTGCTAAAACAGGTCGTGACGGTATTCACGGTGCAACATTTGCATCGGAAGAACTGTCAGAAGCTTCTGAAGAAAAGCGTCCTGCAGTACAAGTAGGAGACCCATTCATGGAAAAACTTCTACTTGAAGCTTGCTTAGAAGTTGTGAAATCGGATGCTCTTGTTGGGATTCAAGATATGGGTGCAGCGGGTCTTACTTCCTCTTCAGCAGAAATGGCTTCAAAGGCTGGATCTGGTGTAGAAATGAACTTAGACTTAGTTCCTCAACGTGAAACAGAGATGACAGCTTACGAAATGATGTTATCTGAGTCACAAGAGCGTATGTTACTCGTTGTGAAAAAAGGTCGCGAAGATGAAATTAAAGCGATTTTCGATAAATATGGTTTAGATGCAGTGGCAATCGGTCGTGTAACAGATGATAAAATGCTTCGTTTACTTCATAACGGTGAAGTGGTGGCAGAAGTTCCAGCTGATGCACTAGCAGAAGATGCGCCTGTATACCATAAACCATCTGCTGAACCTGCCTATTTCGCAGAGTTCCAAGCAATCGAAAACAACGAGCCTGAAGTTGCGGATTACAAAGAAGCGTTAAAATCGTTACTACAAGCGCCAACAATCGCTTCTAAAGAATGGGTTTACGACCAATATGATTATCAAGTTCGTACAAATACAGTGGTAGCTCCAGGTTCTGATGCTGCAGTACTTCGCGTACGTGGGACAAACAAAGGTCTTGCAATGACAACAGATTGTAACTCTCGCTATATTTACTTAGATCCAGAAACAGGCGGTAAAATTGCCGTTGCAGAAGCGGCTCGTAATATCGTTGCTTCAGGTGGTCAGCCACTTGCAATTACAGACTGCTTAAACTTCGGTAACCCTGAAAAACCAGAAATCTTCTGGCAAATTGAAAAATCTGCTGATGGTATTGCAGCGGCTTGTACAGCATTAAATTCACCAGTTATCGGTGGGAACGTTTCTTTATACAATGAACGTTCAGGTGAAGCAGTTTACCCAACGCCAACAATTGGTATGGTTGGTTTAATTGATGATTTAGCTCATGTTACAACACAACAAGTGAAACAAGCTGGCGATGTTGTCTATGTAGTAGGCGAAACAGCGACAGAATTCGGTGGATCTGAACTGCAAAAATTAGTGTACGGTAAAATCTTTGGTAAAGCACCAAGCATCGACCTAGATGTGGAAGCAAATCGCCAAGCAGCAATTTTAAAAGCCATTCGTGAAGGTCTTGTGCAATCTGCTCACGACGTTTCTGAAGGCGGGGTAGCAGTTGCTTTAGCAGAAAAAACATTTAGTACAGATGGTTTAGGTTTATATGTCACTTTAGAAGGTTCTGCTGTAACAGCATTATTTAGTGAATCTCAATCACGCTTTGTTATGACAGTTAAAGAAGAAAATGCAGCTGCATTTGAAAATATTGTTCCAGACGCGAAGAAAATCGGTATCGTAACAGATGATGCAAAAATTACAATCAACGGTGATACTGGCATTCTTTTAGAAGGTACAGTGGAGGAATTCCGTTCTGCTTGGAAAGGAGCAATCCCATGCTTGGTGAAATCAGAGGCTTAAACGAAGAATGTGGCGTATTCGGAATCTGGGGACATCCAGATTCTGCCCACTTAAGTTATTATGGACTTCATGCTTTGCAACATCGTGGTCAGGAAGGGGCTGGTATCGTCGTAACTGACGGCCAGCAACTCCGCGCGGTTAAAGGTGAAGGACTTGTTAATGATGTATTTAATGAAGAAAAGTTAAAATCTGCAAAAGGTGATGCTGCCATTGCCCATGTTCGCTATACAACTGCTGGTGGTGGTGGTATTGAAAATGTACAACCGTTATTATTCCGCTCTTCAACAGGTAGTATGGCAATTGCTCATAACGGAAACTTAGTCAATGCCAATCATTTGAAGCAACATCTAGAACGTTCGGGGAATATTTTCCAATCTACATCGGATACAGAAGTTGTTGTGCATTTAATTAAGAAAAGTAAAAAACCAGGTTTACGTGCACAAGTAAAAGAATCGCTTTCTTTATTAAAAGGAGCTTTCTCTATTTTAATTATTACAAAAGATTGCATGATGGTTGCTCGTGATCGTAACGGATTACGTCCATTATCAATTGGTAAATTAGGCGATGCATGGGTTGTTGCTTCTGAAACATGTGCTTTTGATTTAATTGGAGCAGAGTTTGTACGTGATGTTGAACCAGGTGAGCTGTTAATCATTACAGATAAGGGTATTGAGGAAGACCGCTTTGCACAAACAGAAAAACGCGCAATGTGTGCAATGGAGTATGTATACTTCGCTCGTCCAGATTCAAATGTTGATGAAATAAACATTCATATGGCCCGTAAACGTATGGGAAAACGATTAGCACAAGAATGTGTAGGAATTGAAGCGGATGTTGTAACAGGTGTTCCTGATTCATCAATTTCTGCAGCGATTGGTTTTGCTGAAGAAATCGGTATTCCTTACGAGCTTGGTCTAATTAAACATAAATATACGGGAAGAACATTCATTCAACCAACACAGGAATTACGTGAACGTGGTGTGAAAATGAAGCTTTCTCCTGTAGTGCAAGTTGTAAAAGGAAAACGTGTCGTAATGGTGGATGATTCCATCGTACGTGGTACAACTTCTCGACGTATTGTGAAGATGTTAAAAGAAGCAGGTGCTACGGAAGTTCATGTTGTGATCTCATCGCCAGCAATGAAAAATCCTTGTTTCTATGGAATTGATATTTCTTCAGACGAAGAGTTAATTGCTTCTAATAATAGTATTGAAGAAATTCGTGATGCAATTGGAGCAGATTCATTAACTTTCCTTTCAGATGAGGGGTTAATTGAATCAATTGCACGTCCATTCGATGATGAAACACGCGGACTTTGTATGGCTTGCTTTACAGGGGATTACCCAACGGAAATTTTCCCAGATACTGTGTTACCACATGAAAAAGAACTAGTAAGGTAGGAGGACAATTTCAAATGTCAAAAGCATATGAACAAGCAGGCGTAAATATTGAAGCTGGTTATGAAGCTGTTAAACGAATGAAATCCCATGTTGAACGTACAAATCGTTTAGGTGTTATGGGGACATTCGGAGGTTTCGGAGGCATGTTTGACTTGTCCTCTTTAAACTTAAAAGAACCTGTTCTGATTTCAGGTACAGACGGTGTTGGGACAAAATTAAAATTAGCCTTTATGGTCGATAAACACGATACAATCGGCGTTGACTGTGTGGCAATGTGTGTAAATGATATCGTTGCGCAAGGTGCAGAGCCACTTTATTTCTTAGATTATGTCGCTGTTGGGAAAGCAGAGCCTGTAAAAATCGAACAAATCGTAAAAGGTGTGGCAGATGGCTGTGTGCAAGCAGGTGCTGCTTTAATCGGTGGCGAAACTGCTGAAATGCCTGGTCTTTATGAGGAAGATGAATATGATTTAGCGGGCTTTGCAGTAGGTGCAGCTGAGAAAGCAAACGTTGTAACAGGTGAAAAAATTGCTGAAGGCGACGTGTTAATCGGTCTTGCTTCAAGTGGTGTTCACTCAAACGGTTATTCGTTAGTTCGTAAAATCGTATTTGCTGATCAAGGCTTTGCAGTAGATGAAGTAGTGGAAGGCTATGAAGATCTTGGTCCAATTGGTGAGGCACTACTTGTACCAACAAAAATTTATGCAAAACCTGTCCTTGAAATGTTAAAGCAAGCAGATATTCACGGGATGGCCCACGTTACAGGTGGAGGCTTCTATGAAAATTTACCACGCATGATGCCAGAAGGATTAGCGACTGAAATCGACTTAGGTACTTGGCCAGTTTTACCTATATTTGAATTTTTAAAAGATAAAGGTGCTTTAGGAGATAAAGACTTATATAACGTATTTAACATGGGGATTGGGTTTGTTCTTTCAGTGCCAGCATCTGAAGCAGAAAAAGTAATTGCGATTGCTGAAGCGAACGGTGAAAAAGCATACCGAATCGGTCGAGTAGTTAAAGGTGAAGGTGTTATTTTCAACGGTGAGCATGATGGGAGTTTAGTGTAATGGCTACAAAGATTGCGGTATTTGCTTCAGGTAGCGGGTCCAACTTTCAAGCCATCCAAGAAGCAATTGTGCGCGGTGAATTAGATGCATCCGTTGAACTCGTTGTGACGGATAAGCCAAATGCATTTGTTGTAACTCGTGCAAAAAACTTTGATATTCCAGTGTTCGCATTTTCAGCAAAAGATTACGCTTCAAAAGCAGATTACGAGCAAGAGATTGTAAGAGTGCTTCGTGAAAATGATGTTAAATGGATTGTTCTTGCTGGATACATGCGTCTAATTGGAGAAACATTACTTTCTGCTTTCCCAAATCGAATTGTGAATATTCATCCATCCTTACTACCATCATTTCCAGGTAAAGATGCCATTGGACAGGCGATGGATCATGGAGTGAAAGTAACAGGGGTGACTGTTCATTTTGTCGATGAAGGAATGGATACAGGTCCTATACTAGCGCAAGCGGCTGTTGATGTTGTTGTGGGTGATCGTGAAGCAACGGAGGAACGCATCCATGCAATCGAACACCAGCTTTATACAAAAACATTAAAACAATTGTTTGAAAATAAAGTAAATATTATTCATTAAATAGATACTAACAGATTGACTCGTGGAGATATGAGTCAATCTGTTACAAAACTTTTTGAGAAAAGATAAGTTTCTCATTCTTACATAATTTAAAAACTTGGAGGTCTTTTCCGTGACGAAACGTGCACTTATTAGTGTTTCAAACAAAGAAGGTATTTTAGAATTTGCAAAAGAATTAGTAGCATTAGACTATGAGATTTTATCAACTGGCGGAACGAAAAAAATGTTACAAGACAACAATGTTCCTGTAACAGCAGTAGATGAAGTAACAAAATTCCCAGAAATTCTTGATGGTCGTGTTAAAACGTTAAACCCAATGATCCACGGAGGTCTTTTAGGTAAATTTGATGACCCATCTCACCAAGCTCAAATGAACGAACATGGAATTGAGCCAATTGAAATTGTTTGTGTAAATCTGTATCCGTTTGTAGAAACAATTTCAAAATCAGATGTAACGTGGGACGATGCGATTGAGAATATTGATATCGGTGGTCCAACAATGTTACGCTCAGCTGCAAAAAACCATCAGTATGTAACGGTTATTGTGGATTCTAACGACTATGCTCAAGTGGTTGAAGAATTAAAAGCAGGTGGCGCAACAACACTTGAAACACGCAAAAAACTAGCTGCAAAAGTATTCCGTCACACGGCTGCTTATGATTCGTATATTTCAAATTATTTAACAGAAGAAGACTTCCCGGAAAGTTTAACAATGACGTATGAATTAAAACAAACATTACGTTACGGTGAAAATCCACACCAAAAGGCGGCATTTTACCAAAAACGTTTAAGCTCTGATTTCTCATTAGCTTATGCAACGCAATTACACGGAAAAGAATTATCTTATAACAATATTCAAGATGGTAACGCCGCGCTTCAAATCGTAAAAGAATTCGACAAACCAGCTGCTGTTGCTGTAAAACATATGAATCCTTGTGGTGTTGGTACAGGAGTTACAATTGAAGAAGCATTCGATAAAGCTTACGAAGCAGACCCAACTTCTATTTTCGGTGGAATTATCGCATTAAACCGTGAAGTGGACGTACCGACTGCTGAAAAATTAAGTGGTATTTTCTTAGAAATTATTATTGCACCTTCATTTACGGAAGAAGCATTAGAAATTTTATCGAAAAAGAAAAATATCCGTTTAATGACAATTAACTTCGCACAAGAACAACAAGATCAATTTAAAGTAGTATCTGTAGAAGGTGGTCTTTTAGTACAAGAAGACGACAAATTTGGTTTTGGTGAAGCTGAAATTAAAGTAGTAACAGATCGCGAACCTACTGAACAAGAGTGGGAAGCGTTAAAACTTGGTTGGTCTGTTGTAAAACATGTGAAATCCAATGCAATCGTTGTAACGGATGACCAAATGACTCTTGGTGTAGGTGCTGGTCAAATGAACCGCGTTGGCGCTGCGAAAATCGCTTTAGAACAAGCTGGAGAAAAAGCAAAAGGTGCAGCATTAGCATCTGATGCATTCTTCCCAATGAGCGATACAGTTGAAACTGCTGCAGCTGCAGGAATTACTGCCATCATCCAACCAGGTGGTTCTATTAAAGACCAAGATTCAATCGACAAAGCAAATGAATATGGCATTGCGATGGTATTTACAGGCGTACGTCACTTTAAACATTAATTTGATAACGCTCGTCTTTTAGGAGGCGAGCGTTTTTTTGAGAATTTGTTATATAGAACGATTGATTCGCACATAAACATAAACATTTATTTAATAAGGGAGGCAACTCACATGAATATTCTTGTCATTGGTAGTGGTGGACGTGAACATGCAATTGCAAAAAAATTTAATGAAGCACCATCTGTAGAAAAAGTTTTTGTAGCGCCAGGGAACGATGGCATGCGCGACTGTGCAGAAGTAGTTGCACTTGATGCAATGGATTTTGCTGGATTAGCACAATTTGCAAAAGAAAATGCCGTTGAATTAACATTTGTCGGACCCGAACAACCATTAGCGGCAGGTATCGTAGACTTTTTCCAAGAGCGTGGATTAACAATTTTTGGTCCAACAAAAGCTGCAGCACAGATTGAAGGCAGTAAATCGTATGCAAAAGAAATTATGAAAAAATATAATATCCCAACTGCTGCTTACGAAACATTTACAGATGCCGAGAAAGCAATTGAATATGTAAAACAACAAGGCGCACCAATCGTTGTCAAAGCTGACGGATTAGCAGCTGGTAAAGGTGTTATTGTAGCAATGACAGAACAAGAAGCAATCGAAGCAATTGACGATATGATTGGGAATCAACGTTTTGGTGAGTCGTCTTCTCGAGTTGTCATTGAAGAATTTTTAGATGGTGAAGAGTTTTCATTCATGTCATTTGTTCATAAAGGTCAAATTTATCCAATGGTTATTGCACAAGATCATAAACGTGCTTACGATGGTGACAAAGGACCAAACACAGGTGGGATGGGTGCCTATTCACCAGTACCTCAAATTCCACAAGAAGTCGTTTCAAATGCATACATTGAAATTGTGGAGCCAACAGTAAAAGCAATGGAAGAAGAAGGTGTTTCTTTCACTGGTATTCTTTATGCGGGACTTATTTTAACGAAACAAGGTGCAAAAGTTATTGAATTTAATGCTCGATTTGGAGATCCTGAAACACAAGTCGTTCTCCCACGTATGAGTTCTGATTTTGGTTTATTTATGAAATCGTTAATGGAAGAAAAATATTTTGATTTACAATGGTCGAACGAAGCAATGTTAGGTGTTGTCATTGCAGCAGAAGGTTACCCAGGAGATGTAGAAAAGGGAAATCCTCTACCTGATTTAGCAGAACTAACGGAAAATTATTATGTATACCATGCAGGAACGAAACAAGTGGATGGAAACTTTGTTGGAAATGGTGGGCGTGTTCTTTTAGTTGGAGCAAAAGCAGATACATTAAAAGAAGCGCAACAAAAAGTGTATGAAGGCATCAACTCACAACAATGGGATCAATTCTTCTTCCGCAAAGATATTGGCTGGCGAACATTTAAATAAGAACAAAGGGAATGTCAGCTAGTAGACATTCCCTTTTCATGTTAGCTTGGGTTCGTTGCAGATTGCCCGCTATTGGATGATTTCGATTGGTTTGATTGTGAAGAACTTGATCCAGAAGTATTTCCACCGTTAAAAGATTGAACGACATCTGAAAAATCTTCACCTTTAGAAACAGCATCCATCGCTTGTGAAGCCGCTTTTGCTAATCCTGTATCTGTCCAAGAAGTGGATTTTTTTTGTGACTTGTTGTTGTTTTGTTCGCTTCCCCAGCGGTTTTCATAAGCATCATTATAGGCACGTAACAGGCTATCCCCATCCATATATTCATCAAAGGATGTATAAACTGCCTCTTTTACATTTGAATTAAGGAGGGCTTTCATTGGGCAATATAAGAAAATCCCTTCTGCTACTTTCATCGCACCTGCAATGACTAAAGCAGAACCTAGTGATTTACTTCCCGAATCCTTTGTTAAGTGAGCGACACCAAAAGCCGTTAAACCTGTACCAAGAGCGAGGCGAACAAAACCACTTTTTTCTGAAATATTTTCCTGCATGTAAAACACTCCTTTTAAAGTTAATATGTTCCATCGCAAAAACTTTAATTTATTAAAGTGCTATGATACGATAAAATGAAGTAAGCGCTTCAAAAGTGTGTAAATAAATTGTAAACTTTTTGAGCAAAGTTAGTATGTGCGTATAAAAAGTTCTTAACCGAAATAAATTTTAAAAGTAATAGAAGGGAGTGTAACAAGTGCCAGAATCTACCTGGAAAATTCAAGAAGTACGAAAGCAAGTTCAAGTGATTGATGGGCATCATGCGCCAACGCTGGTTTTAAAAAATACACGTTATCTACATAGTATGCTTAAAACTTGGGTTTACGGTAATATTTGGATACTGAATGACCGTATTGTATATGTTGGAAAAGACATGCCTACAAATCTGGAAAATACAGAAATTGTTGATCTACAAGGTAAAGTGGTCGTACCTGGATATATCGAACCACACGTTCACCCGTTCCAGCTGTATAACCCGCAATCCTTTGCAGATTTTGCAGCACAAACTGGGACAACAACGTTCATAGCGGATAATATGACATTTGTTCTATCACTCCCAAATCAGAAAGCGTTTTCAATTTTAGAACAGTTGAAAAAATTGCCGTTTTCTTTTTATTGGTGGGTTCGTTTTGATTCGCAAACCGAACTTGATAACGAAGATGAACTATTTACAAATAAGTCCATATTTGAATGGTTAGAACGTAATGATGTGTTACTTGGTGGCGAGCTAACAGGATGGCCACGTTTATTACGTGGAGATGATTTACTCCTCTATTGGCTACAATCGTCAAAGCTAAAAGGGAAAAAGGTGGAAGGGCATTTACCGGGTGCATCCGATAAAACACTTGCTCGTATGAAATTGTTTGGTGTAGATGGCGATCATGAATCGATGACGGTTGACGAAGTAGAAAATCGTATACTACACGGTTATGCAGTCACTTTAAGGCATTCCTCAATTCGTCCGGATTTGCCACAATTATTAAAAGGCATCATCGAAAAGCAATTAAACATCTTTGATCATTTAATGATGACGACAGATGGATCTACGCCGAGCTTCCATCAAGACGGTGTAATGGACAAATGTATTCAAATTACTTTAGATGCAGGGGTATCCCCAATTGATGCCTATAACATGGCCTCGTATAATGTGGCACGTTATTATAATATTTCTCATTTACATGGATTTATCGGCACAGGGCGTTTTGCAACGTTAAATATTTTAAAGGACGAATACACACCAAATCCAGAAGCTGTTTTATCAAAAGGAGTTTGGTTAAAGCGAAGCAGTAAGAAAGTTCATGCTCTACCAAAGATTGATTGGAGTAGCTTTGAACCATTTGCGATTGATTTTGATTTATCGGATGAAGATTTCCAATTCTCGATGCCAATTGGAATTGAAATGGTGAATGATGTCATTACAAAACCTTATTCTATTAATCTTCATTTTAATAAAAAAGAAATTCCGCTTGGCAATGACCAAAGCTATTTACTTTTAATTGATCGCAAAGGGAAATGGCGAGTCAATACGATGCTTAAAGGTTTTGCTACTCATGTAAAAGGATTTGCCTCATCCTATTCGAACACAGGTGAAATCATTGTGATCGGAAAGAATGTGGAAGATATGAAACTTGCCTTTGATGAGCTAAAAAAGATGAATGGTGGAATCGCCTTAACGGAAAACAATGAAGTAGTTGCTTCGATTCCGTTAACGATTAATGGAACACTTTACGATGGGGACGTTGAACAGTTAATCGAGTATGAAATTCAGTTGAAGTCCGCATTAAAAGAGCGCGGCTATCACCATACAGATGCCATTTATACATTATTATTTTTACAATCAACACATTTACCATATATTCGAATTACACCTAGTGGATTATACGACGTCATGAAGAAGAATGTATTGTTACCAGCTGTCATGCGCTAAAGGGGAGATATAGAATAATGGGATTAAAGAAATACAGTTATTTATTAGCCTGTTCTGCACTCTTATTAGTAGGATGTGGAGATAAAGAAGAAGCACAAGAAGAAGTCGCAGAAACAGAAGAAACAGTCCCTGTAACGGTCACAGAGGAAGTAGAATTACCGTATGTCACACCATTTACTGGTGAAAACGTTGCAAACGAAATAAGTATGCGACCAATTATCGCAACGATCAATAACCATCCAAAAGCACGCCCCCAATCTGGTATTGGCTCTGCGGATGTTATTTATGAAATGCTAGCAGAGGGTGATGTTACGAGATTACTAGGATTGTTCCAAACCGAAATACCTGACCAAATCGGACCTATCCGTAGTGCGCGCGACTATTTTATTGAAATCGCAGAAGGGTTAGACGCATTTTATATTGCACATGGCTATAGCCCAGAAGCACAGACGATGCTGATGAATGGTGTTGTTGATCATATAAATGGGATGGCATATGACGGAACCATTTTTAAACGATCTTCAAACCGAGTGGCACCACACAATTCATATATTCCTGGTGAAAATATCGAATTAGGAGCAGAGAAGGTGAACGCTTCACTTCTTTATCAGAAAAAAGTGTCTTATACTTTTTATGAACCAGAAGAAAATGTTAAAATGGGATTAGAAGCAAATACAGTCACGATTAATTATGGTGGCTCTGATTCCTTTAATAGTACTTATACGTTTAATCCTGAAACGCAAAGCTATTCGAGAGAGTCCGGTAGTGTTGAAACGATTGACGATTTAACAAATGAACCGATTGCGTTATCCAATGTTCTATTTTTCGAAATGGACCATTCTATTATTGATAGCGAAGGACGTCGAGAAATAGATATAACTTCAGGTGGAACTGCCTATTTATTTCAAAATGGTATGATGCGTGAAGTCAGCTGGGAAAATGTAGAAGGTATTTTAAAAGCAGTAGAAGTTGACGGTAGTGATGTGAAGCTCGTACCTGGACAAACATGGATCCACTTTGTTCCAAAGAATCCAGGCATTGTGTCATCCGTTAAGTTCTCTTAGCATAAGTGAAAGGAAGAATTTACATGCAAATCGATAAAATTCGAGGGCATCAAACAGATCAATTATTTAAAGCAGTATTAGAACTAAAAGATTTAGAAGAATGCTATAAATTTTTCGATGATTTATGTACAATAAGTGAAATTCAATCATTAGCGCAACGTTTCGAGGTAGCTCATTTACTTCGATTAAAGAAAACGTACGAAACAATCAAAAAGGAAACAGGAGCTTCTACAGCTACTATTTCGCGTGTACGCCGTTGTTTCGACTATGGAAATGATACGTATGATGAAATGTTAGGACGACTTTATCCTGACGAAAAACCGTTCCAAGCTTCAAAGTAATGTAAAGGGCTGCCTAGTAAGTCAAAGTGCTGACTATAGGCAGTTTTTTTATTTCTATAGGTGTGATTCACGTTGTAAGATAACTTTTTCGCTTTAGGACAGTTTGCGATATACTTGTTACGATATAAAGATTAGATAGTAGGTGGGATGAGAATGGATTTTAAAACTTGGCGGCATGTGTTCAAAATCGATCCAGCAAAGGAAATAACAGATGAAGCACTAGAAAAAGTGTGTGAATCAGGTACAGATGTGATTTTAGTAGGTGGAACGGATGATGTGACGGTCGATAATGTCATTGATATTTTACTTCGTGTAAGACGTTATTCTGTACCGGTTGCCCTTGAAATTTCAAATATCGAATCGATTATTGGTGGGTTTGATTATTATTTAATTCCTTCCGTATTGAACAGTACCGATACGAAGTGGGTAAAAGACCTACATCATGCGGCATTAAAGGAGTATGGGGATGTTATGGTGTGGGACGAGTTACTTGCTGAAGGGTATTGTGTTTTAAACCCTGATTGTAAGGTAGCGAAAGAAACAAGTGCCAACACAGATTTAACAAAAGAGGACGTCATTGCCTATGCGCGCTTAGCAGAAAATTACTTTAAGCTACCCATTTTTTATGTAGAATATAGCGGAACATATGGTGATGTAGAAGTTGTTGCTTCAGTAAAAGAAGTATTAAATGAAACAAAACTTTTCTACGGCGGAGGGATTACAACAGTAGCCCAAGCAGAAGAAATGGCGAGGTTAGCGGATACGGTCATTGTAGGGAATGTTATTTATGATGATTTAAAATTGGCTTTAAAAACAGTGGAGGTCGTTAAAAGCGTATCGATTTAGCTAGACACATATAGTATAATGAGAACGAATGTTTGTATAAAGGCGGTGCACCATGGAACAAATAACCAAAAATTTATTAAACGGAATGAACCCACAGCAAGCTGAAGCGGTGAGAACAACAGAGGGACCGCTCTTAATCATGGCAGGAGCAGGATCGGGAAAAACACGTGTATTAACTCATCGCATTGCTTATCTTGTTGTGGAAAAGGAAGTATACCCCTCAAAAATTTTAGCCATCACGTTTACAAATAAGGCCGCGCGCGAAATGCGTGAGCGAATCGATGGATTACTAGGGAATGGCACAACAGAGAGTATGTGGGTTTCTACTTTCCACTCAATGTGTGTAAGGATTCTTAGGCGGAACATTGACCGTATTGGCTACTCAAAAAGTTTCTCGATTTTAGATTCAGCCGATCAATTATCCGTAGTAAAAAACGTATTAAAGCAACTTAATATCGATTCTAAAAGATATGAGCCGCGTACTATTCTAAATGCAATTAGTTCTGCTAAAAACGAATGTATTACAGCGGATATGTATAAAGCCAATAGCAATCCAAACAATCCTTACGAGAAAGTGATTGCTCAAGTTTATGAAGAGTATGAAAAAAGACTCCGAAAAAACCAATCACTCGACTTCGATGATTTAATCATGACAACGATTACGTTATTTGAACGAGTACCAGATGTGCTGGAGTTTTACCAAAACAAATTCCAATACATTCACGTTGATGAGTACCAGGATAGTGCGACACGTTGCTAATTGAAAAGATTAGCCACTAGCAAATAGCTAGGAGAACTAAGAATCTGATGAGTCGAATGACGAGGTAACGCTCTGAAAGGCTCAGCCTAATCCTCCGAATAGCGTCGTTTTGTGCAATCAAAATGAGGTTATAAGCTCGGTGAAGTCAGCTGAATATCATCCTAATCGAAAGAAGGAAAGCGGGATAGAGGTATCTTGTATGATAGATAGGCTGGGGTTCTATAAGAAAATCTATGGTTAGAATGTAGGCAATACAACTGCTTACTGACGAAATTCCGAATGTACGGCTCTAGAGATATAGCTGTTCGAAAAGGGCAGTCCAACATGTTTGGGTTAGTGAGGTAGAGTAAGATTTGTCTTTATGAAATACCTTATGATGTTACAGGCATCATCCAGCTAACAGGGCTAGAGGAATGACCTAACGATTTTGTATGTACAGATAGGATTCTTGGAACGTGGGAAGCTGGTTACGTGGAGAGATTGCACTCAGTGAAGCGGTATGAAGGAAAGCGTAAGTATAACTTCATTTTAAACTAGTGAAAGTGATGGCACAGTACCAACGAAGCCGTGATAACAAGCGGTGGAGGGATAGCCATTAGTCAGTGAATAGAACACTTATTATTCGTTTTGGCATTTCAGGTTCGAGTATGACTAAGAGAAATGATTACATAGTAAATCATTGACTGAAACAGCTAAGTAAATTAGTTGAGACTGAAAATAGAAATAATAAAGAGCTAGGAACTGATGGAACGCCGTATGAGGGGAAACTCTCACGTACGGTGTGAATGGGGGGAAAAGCTGGAGATGACTTCAAAGGCTTACCTATCCATATCGAATCACTCCCAATATAAACTTGTCCAAATGCTTGCAAGTAAGTTTAAAAATATTTGCGTCGTTGGGGACTCGGATCAAAGTATTTATCGCTGGCGTGGAGCTGATATTGGGAATATTTTATCCTTTGAAAAAGATTACCCCAATGCAAAAGTGATTTTACTCGAGCAAAATTACCGTTCAACAAAGCGCATTTTACAAGCTGCAAATGATGTCATTGAACATAATGAAAGCAGGTACCCGAAAAAATTACGCACCGAAAATTTTGAAGGTGAAAAAATTGTGGTGTACAAAGCTTCTAACGAACAAGATGAAGCGCAATTTGTTGTGCAAACAATCCAAAAATTAATGGACCAGGAAAACCGGTCATTAGACGATTTTGCTATTCTTTACCGTACCAATGCACAATCCCGTGTCATGGAGGAAGTACTAGTTAAATCCAATATGACGTATCAAATTGTGGGTGGTACAAAATTCTACGATCGAAAAGAAATTAAAGATTTGCTTGCATACTTACGTCTCATTTCAAACAATGATGATGACTTGTCCCTTGCGCGTATCATAAATGAGCCAAAAAGAAGTATCGGGGCAACATCCTTTGAAAAAATCGCAACCTATGCCATTGAACAGGATCGCTCGATTTTTGATGCCATGAAAGATGTTTTATTTATGGGGCTGACAGGAAGAGCAGCGAGTTCAGTTGAAAAATTTTATGACTTAATTGCGAACTTAACAAAAATTCAAGAATATTTATCTGTTACAGAACTAGTAGAGCAAGTCATTGATAAAACTGGCTACCGTGAAATGCTGCAAAATGAAAAAACAATCGAAGCAGAGAGTCGTCTAGAAAATATTGAGGAGTTTTTATCGGTAACAAAGGCTTTTGAAGAGCGTAGTGAAGATAAATCTCTTGTTGCATTCTTAACAGATTTAGCCCTTGTCGCGGATATTGACGCCTTAGATAAGGAAGACACATCAAAAGGTAGCATCATTTTAATGACGATGCACTCAGCAAAAGGATTAGAGTTTCCGGTCGTATTTATCATTGGTATGGAGGAAAATATCTTCCCTCATTCAAGGTCCTTAGATGATGCAGCAGAAATGGAGGAAGAACGGAGGCTTGCCTATGTCGGCGTAACGCGAGCTGAGGAGCGACTTTACCTAACTTGTGCGGGATCACGGACTCTTTATGGGCGTTCAAGTTTTAATATGCCATCTAGATTCTTAAATGAAATTTCTGATGAAGTGATGGAACAAATCTCAAGAGCAAGTAATCGCTTTGATGCAGACGACCTTCCATTTGGCTCAAACCGAACAAAACGCGCGGGCAGTAGACGTACAATCGGAACTGTCCAAACAAAACCTCAAATGGCTAGTTTACAATCAACAGGTGGGAACGAACTTGAGTGGAGAGCTGGAGATAAAGCGGTCCATGGAAAATGGGGAACAGGTACAGTAGTAAGTGTAAAAGGCAATGGGGATGGACTAGAACTAGACATTGCATTCCCGGGAGTGGGAATCAAGCGCCTACTTGCAAAATTTGCACCGATTACAAAAGCGTAAATGAAGACCAAGTATTATCTTCATTCAGCAGAAGACTCCCACTTCTATAAGTGGGGGATGAATGAATAAAAGTAACGATTTCAGTGGGGGTTCAAACCCCGACTGAATGAAGATAAAGCCCCAGGCGGATGTCACAGATTTCGTAAAGGAGTTGACTCGTGTAAACACGAGTCCGAAATCTGGACGCAATTACGCCGAGGCGTAATTGATTTGGAGGAAAACAATGAACGAAATTGAAAAACGAGTTGCGGAGTTAAACCAACTTCTTCATGAATATGGTCATGCCTACTACGTTTTGGACAAACCCGTAGTTAGTGACGCTGTGTACGATCAGCTCTTACATGAATTAATTGCCTTAGAACAAGAACATCCTTCATTAGTTTACCCCGATTCACCGACAGGACGTGTTGGCGGAATTGCGGTTGATGGTTTCCGAAAAGTGACCCATACGTATCCGATGTTAAGTTTATCCAACGCCTTTAATGAAGATGATTTGCGTGATTTTGACCGAAAAATCCGACAAGCTATTGGAGATAATTTTTCCTATGTGTGTGAGTTGAAAATTGACGGGTTAGCAATAGCGTTACGCTACGAAAATGGGGTTTTTGTTCAAGGTGCTACTCGTGGAGACGGGCAAGTTGGAGAAGACATTACAGCCAATTTAAAAACGATACGGGCAATCCCATTACGTTTAAAAGAACCGGTAACGATTGAAGTGCGCGGAGAGGCGTATATGCCAAAAAAATCCTTTGAATCGTTAAATAACGCTCGTGCGGAGAAAGGCGAAGAGCTATTTGCAAACCCGCGTAATGCAGCAGCAGGGTCCCTTCGCCAATTGGATCCGAAGATTGCTGCAAGTCGTAATCTTTCTACGTTTATTTATGCAATTGGTGGCGATGGTGAAGCATATGGAATTGATTCACACGCAGAAATGCTCGATTATTTACAGACGCTTGGTTTCCCTTCAAATAGAGAAAGACAACAATGTGCAACAATTGAAGACGTTCTAGCGTTCATAGATAAGTGGACAGAAGACCGACTAAATCTCCCTTATGAAATTGATGGGATTGTAGTGAAAGTAAATCGTTATGCCCATCAAGACGAATTAGGTTTTACGGCAAAAAGTCCACGCTGGGCAATTGCTTATAAGTTCCCTGCTGAAGAAGTGGTAACAAAAATAATCGACATCGAATTAACAGTAGGGCGAACAGGTGTCCATACGCCAACAGCCATTTTAGAACCCGTGCTAGTAGCAGGATCTACAGTAGGACGGGCATCCCTTCATAACGAAGATTTAATTCGTGAAAAGGATATCCGCATAGGTGATACAGTTATTGTGCATAAAGCGGGGGACATAATACCAGAAGTAGTGGGTGTAATACTCGAGCAACGACCTGAGGATTCTGTCCCATTTGAAATGCCAACCAATTGTGTTGCCTGCGATAGTGAACTTATACGAATTGAAGGAGAAGTGGCATTGCGTTGTGTCAATCCAAGCTGCCCTGCTCAAATCGCAGAAGGAATTAAACATTTCGTTTCGCGTAACGCTATGAATATCGATGGTTTAGGCGAAAAAGTAGTAGAGCAATTATTACGTGAACAGTTAATCCAAGACGTTGCCGATTTGTATCATTTAGAAGTAGAACAACTCGTGAAACTAGAACGTATGGGTGAAAAGTCAGCCAATAATCTAGTAAATGCGATTGAGCAATCCAAGGAAAACTCGTTGGAACGGTTATTATTTGGACTTGGCATTCGTCACGTCGGAGAAAAAGCTGCAAGAATTTTATCCGAGCAATTTGAGTCGATTGATCAGCTAATGGAAGCCAAAGAAGAACAACTAACGGCTATTTTTGAAATTGGGGATAAAATGGCAGATTCTGTAGTAACATACTTCCAACAAGATGAAGCGAAATCATTGATCTCTCGTTTAAAAGAAGTTGGCGTGAATATGACATATAAAGGAAAGAAAGTGCAAGTGGAAATTGGGGATAATCCATTTGCAGGCAAGACAATTGTGTTAACAGGAAAATTATCGCAATTGACACGCAATGAAGCAAAAGCGAAAATAGAAGAGCTGGGCGGTATTGTGACAGGAAGTGTCAGTAAAAAAACAGATCTTGTCATTGCTGGTGAAGATGCTGGTTCGAAGCTAACGAAAGCAACAGAACTTGGTATTGAAGTATGGGACGAAAACCGCCTTGTAGAACAATTACAATAGTAAAGGAGTTCGAACGATGAACCGATTTCGCTGGATTCCGGCGATGGTCGTTGTTGCGATGCTGGCAGGTTGTGTGCCTTCTATAAAAGAAGATACAGAAGTATTGAAAAATGATGAAACTGAAGCAGAAGTTGAAACGACAATCATCCCAAGTATGAAATTAAGTGATAGTTATTATAGAACGCTCGTGCCATATAAAGAAAGCGCAAGTCGTGGGTTAGTGGTGTCTAATTTATCAACCAAATACGATATTAATGAAGTCGAAAACGGTCTAATGCGTTTATCTCAAAATGTCTATGATACAGATACTTATTTCTTTCAAGAGGGACAATATTTAGATACAGATACGGTTAGCGAGTGGTTAGATCGAAGTAATGATAAAACGACTGATCCGGCTGAACTACAAGGGTTAAACCCTCCAGATGTCGATCAAAATGGAAATACGATGACCCCAGAAGTGCGAGCAAAACAGGCACCAATCTACTTAGCACATATAGTAGAACAAAATTACCTTGTGAAAACAAATGACAATAAAGTAAAATTGGCAGGGATTTCAATTGGATTAGCCTTAAACTCAATCTACTACTATCAAAAAGAGCAATACGGTGAATATTATGAAGAAACAATACCGGATGCCGAGATAGAAAAGAAGGGCAAAGAAATCGCTGATGAAGTAATTGCGCGGTTAAGAGCTCGCCCAGAGTTAAGTGATATTCCAATTATGATCGGCTTATTTAAACAAAAAGCGCGAAATGCCATTATTCCAGGAACGTATTTTGCCTATAACTTCGCTGATAGTGGTCAAAATGGTTTAGGCGAATGGCAAAATATTAATGAACAATATGTAACATTCCCAATTGCTCAACCGGCAGAAATCTATCGAGAAATGAATACGCGATTCCAAAACTTCAAACAAGATGTGGATGAATATTTTGCGAATTATACGAGCGTAATTGGCCGTGGCTTCTACCAAAATAACACGATTTCAAAACTTTCCATTGAAATTCCGATTCAATTTTACGGGACTACGGAAATTATTGGGTTTACTCAGTATCTATCGGGCGTTATTTTAAAACAACTGCCAGGAGACATAGACATTGAAGTAAGTCTAACATCCGTTAATGGACCAGAAGTGCTTATTTTAAAAGAACGAAATGAAGACGAGCCATTTGTTCATATTTACGAATAGCTTTTACAGTGTAGTCTAATTTTGACTGCACTGTTTTTGTATGTGGTAAATTAGTTCATTGGACAGTTTTGCTTATTTCATGACATTTTGATAAATAGGTTTGAATTTGCGTCAATTTTGGCGATAATAGAATTTGTTTGGATTTATGTTACGAATACTTGATTGTAAGTTTTGGTTAACTGTGTAAGAAAAGCATGAATTCGCTAGTAATGGCGAAAATCGTGTTTTTCTCATTGAAAAAATGGTATTATTATTGATTATTGCCACGTTTTAAATTCGGAGGTGTAGATTAATGGCGAAATTATCAAAAGAGGAAGTTAAACACGTTGCGCATTTAGCACGTTTAGCGATCACTGATGAAGAAGCAGAAAAATTTGCAGAACAACTAGGAAAAATTACTGACTTTGCTCAAACATTAAACGAATTAGATACAACGAATGTCGTTCCAACATCCCACGTACTTCCAATCGTAAATGTTATGCGTGAAGACGTTGCGCAAAAAGGTTTAGATCGTGATGTGATGATGCTAAACGTAAAAGAACAAGAGGCTGGTCAAGTAAAAGTACCACCAATTTTAGAAGACTAATTGTGCGTAAAGAAGGAGGGTAACCCATGACGTTATTTGAACGTTCATCAAAGGAATTACAAGAAGGCTTACATAACGGCGAATATAAAATTGCTGATTTAACAAACGAAGCTTTTGCTCGCATCGAAAAACTTGATGGCGATGTACAAGCATTCTTAGCTTTAAATAAAGAAAAAGCAACTGCACAGGCGGAAGAAATGGATCAAGTGCCATTTGAAGAGCGCGGTCCATTATTCGGTTTACCAATCGGAGTAAAAGACAACATCGTAACAGAAGGATTAGAAACGACTTGTGCTTCTAAAATTTTAGAAGGTTTTATGCCAATCTATGATGCAACAGTTGTGAAAAAACTTCGCGATGCAGGGATGATTACTGTTGGTAAATTAAACATGGATGAATTCGCAATGGGTTCATCTAATGAAAACTCTGCATACAAAACAACGAAAAACCCATGGAATCTTGACCATGTACCAGGGGGATCTTCAGGTGCATCAGCAGCAAGTGTTGCAGCAGGTGAAGTACCATTCTCACTAGGTTCAGATACAGGTGGTTCAATCCGTCAACCTGCAGCTTATTGTGGCGTAGTTGGGATGAAACCTACGTATGGTCGTGTTTCTCGTTTTGGTTTAGTTGCCTTCGCATCATCATTAGACCAAATCGGACCAATTACACGTAATGTATACGACAATGCACTTCTTCTTGAAGCAATCGCAGGGGTAGACCCGAACGATTCAACTTCAGCGAATATCCCAGTGCCAAACTACGTATCAAAACTGAATGGCGACATTAAAGGTTTACGTATTGCGGTACCAAAAGAATACCTTGGTGAAGGGGTAGGCGAGGCTGCTCGTAACTCAGTTCGCGAGGCTCTTGAAGTATTAAAAGGTTTAGGCGCTACGGTTGAAGAAGTATCTCTTCCTCACTCAAAATACGCTTTAGCTGCATACTATATTCTTTCATCATCTGAAGCTTCCTCTAACCTTTCTCGTTTCGATGGAATCCGTTATGGTTTCCGTGCTGAAGGCGTGAAAAACTTAATGGAGCTTTATAAAGAAACACGTGCACAAGGTTTCGGTGATGAAGTAAAACGTCGTATCATGCTGGGAACTTATTCATTAAGTGCTGGTACGTACGATGCTTACTACAAAAAAGCACAACAAGTTCGTACATTAATTAAAGAAGATTACGATAAAGTATTCGAAAACTATGATGTCATTGTTGGACCAACTTCACCAACACCAGCATTCAAAATTGGCGAAAATGTAGATGACCCAATGACGATGTATGCAAACGACATTTTAACAATTCCAATTAACTTAGCAGGTGTACCAGCGATCTCAATTCCATGTGGTTTTGAAAATGGTCTTCCACTAGGTTTACAAATTATCGGTAAACATTTCGATGAGGAAACAATTTACCGTGCTGCATACGCTTATGAAAATGCAACAGACTTTAATAAACAAACTCCTCAAATTTGGGAGGGTAAATAATTATGAACTTTGAAACAGTTATTGGTTTAGAAGTACACGTTGAATTAAAAACAGATTCGAAAATTTTCTCTCCAGCACCGAACCATTTTGGTGCAGAGCCAAATACAAATACAACAGTAATCGACCTTGGTTATCCAGGGGTATTACCTGTATTAAATAAAAATGTAGTTGATTTTGCGATGAAAGCTTCATTAGCTCTTAACATGAAAATCAACCAACACACAAAATTTGACCGTAAAAACTATTTCTATCCAGACAATCCGAAAGCGTATCAAATCTCTCAGTTCGATAAACCAATTGGATATGATGGCTGGATTGAAATCGAAGTTCCAGGTACTGATGGCGGGGAAGGCTACAAAAAGAAAATCGGTATTACACGTCTTCATATGGAAGAAGATGCTGGTAAATTAACACATGGTGACGGCTATTCATTAGTTGACTTTAACCGTCAAGGTACACCTCTTGTGGAAATCGTTTCTGAACCAGACATTCGCACGCCTGCTGAAGCGTATGCATACCTTGAAAAAATAAAATCTATTATTCAATATACAGGTGTTTCTGACGTGCGTATGGAGGAAGGTTCACTTCGTTGTGACGCGAACATTTCAATCCGTCCATATGGTCAAGAAGAATTTGGTACGAAAACAGAGCTGAAAAACTTAAACTCTTTCAACTTTGTACGTAAAGGTCTTGAGCATGAAGAAGTACGCCAAGCAGAAGTATTAATGGCTGGTGGCGAAATTCAACAAGAAACTCGTCGCTTTGATGAAAAAACAGGTAAGACTGTCCTTATGCGTGTAAAAGAAGGTACAGATGATTACCGTTACTTCCCAGAGCCAGACTTAGTAGATCTTCAAATTGACGACGAATGGTTAGAACGCGTTCGTGCTTCAATTCCTGAACTTCCAGATGCTCGTAAAAAACGCTATGTTGAAGAACTTGGCTTAAACGATTACGATGCAAGTGTCCTAGTAGTAAACAAAGAAATTTCGGATTTCTTTGATGAAATGGTTACAGCAGGCGCTGACGCAAAACTTTCTGCTAACTGGTTAATGGGTGATGTTTCAGCCTACTTAAACGCAGAGCAAAAAGAACTAAGGGATACAGCATTAACAGCAGAGAATTTAGCTGGAATGGTGAAATTAATTGCAGATGGAACGATTTCATCTAAAATTGCGAAAAAAGTATTCACTGAGCTTGTACAAAACGGTGGAGACGCTGCGAAGATCGTAAAAGACAAAGGATTAGTTCAAATTTCTGATCCTGCTGTTTTACTAGGTTTCGTAACAGAAGCATTAGATGCAAATCCACAATCAATTGAAGACTTCAAAAACGGGAAAGACCGTGCAATTGGCTTCCTAGTAGGTCAAATTATGAAAGCTTCAAAAGGGCAAGCAAACCCACCAATGTTAAATAAAATCTTGCTTGAAGAAATTAATAAACGCTAATCATTATGGCCACCCTATAAGTTGAGAAAACTTTAGGGTGGTCTTTATGTAGTAAGAGCTTATACATCCTTCCAAAACAGAAAAATTGTATTTCCCATTTTCAAAAGGCAAAATAGACAATAGAAAGGGAGGAATGAACAATGAAAACCGAACAACAATATTTTGAACAATCCATGTCAATGGCAGACTACATGAATCAAATGACGACGCATTTAAAAGATCCAAGCTTTAAGGTGTATGAAAACTTCCAGGTCAATCCAAAAGATGAAGTATTCCAATTATTAAAAGAGCAAAAACCACATATTTTAGCGATTACCGAAGACTGGTGTGGAGATGCGATGCTGAACAACCCAGTTATTCGTAAAATTGCAGAAGCGGCAGATTTGGATATACGATGTGCATTTCGTGATCAGGATACGGACTTAATTGATCGCCATCTGACAAATGGAGGTAGAGCGATTCCAATCTACCTTTTCCTTAGTGAACAAGGAGAAGTGATTGGCAAATGGGGTCCTCGTGCGCCTGAACTTCAACAAATGGTCACAGAAATGCGTACGACCTTACCTGAAAAAGATGACCCAACATTTGAAGAAAAACAAAAACAATTGTATACTTCATTGCAGGAGAAATATGTTCAAGATCCACAATGTGCAAAATGGGTATACGAAGATATGAAAACAGTGATTACAAATTTATTATCAAAATAGAACGTATTATCATAAAATAATTTAAGGATATCAGTTCTCTTCATCGCTACCTTTTGCTTGAAGGGAACTTTCCATTTATTGAAAGCGTTTTTAGTACATATTGAAAAATAGGATGGACGATAACATGAAAAGAGCACGAATCATTTACAATCCAACGTCAGGTAGAGAAGCATTTAAACGATATTTACCTGAAGTGTTAGAGAAGCTTGAAATCGCTGGGTATGAAACATCTTGCCATGCCACAACCGGTGAAGGGGATGCGAAAAATGCTGCAGCAAATGCGGTTGAACGTGGATTTGATATTATCATTGCAGCAGGTGGAGATGGTACATTAAATGAAGTTGTAGCGGGAATAAGCCCATTTGAAAACCGTCCAAAGCTTGGTCTGGTACCAATGGGGACGACGAATGACTTTGCTCGTGCAGTACACATTCCAAGAAAAATTGATGAGGCAATTGATATTATTATTCAAGGTGATACAATCCCGGTAGATGTAGGGCTTATAAATGATGACCGCTACTTTATTAATATCGCAGCTGGTGGTCGTATTACAGAGCTAACATACGAAGTACCAAGCAAAATGAAAACAGTACTTGGACAACTCGCGTACTATTTAAAAGGGATCGAAATGATTCCATCTATCAAAGCAACTAACATGCGAATCGAATATGATGATGAAGTATTCGAAGGAGAAGCCATGATGTTTTTATGTGGGTTAACCAATTCCGTGGGGGGCTTTGAAAAAATTGCACCGGATGCCAGTATTAATGATGGATTATTTACAATGATGATTTTGAAAAAGTGTAATATTGCAGACTTTATTCGAATTGCGTCTCTTGCTTTGCGCGGGGAACATTTAAATGATCCAAATGTTATTTACAGAAAATCTAGCGTTGTCAAAGTGTCACCTGCTGAAGAAAATGCCGAGATTCATATTAACTTAGATGGTGAATACGGTGGAGATGCACCAGTACAATTCACCAACTTAAAACGCCATATTGAAGTATTCGTTCCAATTAACGATATTCGTGAGCAGGATCGAGTTTAATTATGTAAGCCCTTTTAGGAAAAAAACTAAAGGGGCTTTTTCTTATGCATTTTATTAATATCCCTTAATCTTGGAAAAGCTAAAAGCATGTATCAAGGCTTGTACACAAGTGACGGAGGGATACAATGCGCGATTTAAAAGCACCAGTGAAGAAATTTCGTCCAGAGATTGAAGGCGTACGTGTAATAGCAGCAATCCTTGTGGCAGTCTATCATATTTGGCTCGGAAAAGTGTCAGGTGGGGTTGATGTTTTCTTCATCGTTTCAGGGTTTCTAATTACAACTTCCTTATTATCGAAAATCGAAAAAGATGGGCACATAAAAATTTTCGACTATTTACTAGGACTTTTAAAAAGACTGATTCCTTTAGCCTTTACCGTCCTTTTCGTTACCTCGCTTTTATCCATAGTGATTATGCCGAAAGTACAATGGGAGCAAATTATCTCAGAAGTAATTGCCTCTGGTTTGTATTTTGAAAACTGGGAGCTCGCATTTAACGCGGTCGATTATTTAGAGCAAAGCAATGAAGCGAGTCCCTTGCAGCATTTTTGGGCACTTTCATTACAAGGGCAATTTTATCTTTTATGGCCACTCATTATTACGTTTTCGTTTTTTCTTGCACGGAAAATCTTCAAACTTCCGCCAAGATTTATGTTATTAACAGTTTTTGCACAACTCTTTATTTTTTCAATCATTTATTCCATTTATAAAACAGCTGTCAATCAACCATGGGCATATTTTGATACCTTTGCTCGAGTGTGGGAGTTTAGCTTAGGTGGGATGGTTGCCTTACTTATTTCAGCAATAGCGTTTAATAAAACCGTAAGTGGAATAATAGGATGGGTTGGTTTAGCAATCATTTGTTTAACGGGGATTTTATTGCCTGTTTCTACGGTATTTCCAGGATTCGCAGCGCTATTGCCAACTACCGGAGTTATTTTGGTCTTACTTGCTGCACAGAATGGACCGCGCTTTGGAGTAGAAAAACTGTTAGGCGCTAAGCCATTTGTTTACTTGGGCAGTTTTTCTTATGGAATATACTTATGGCATTGGCCATTGTTTATTTTTTATTTAACGTATTTTAAGGTAGAAACCGTATCGCTCGCTGCTGGCATTGCTATTTTAGTTGTCACATTTATTTTATCTTTTATGACGACGAAAGTATTAGAAGCACCTGTCCGAAAACTGAATATACGGGAGGGAAAAGGGAAATTTGTCGCTGCTGCCTCGGCATTTGTTGTTCCGGTCATTGTCATTCTCATTTTTTGGAGTGTACAACTAAGAGAGGGTAGCCAACAAATCTTCCCTGCGAGTGATTATCCTGGCGCACAAGCACTTGCCGTCGAAGGAACAATCAATACAGATGTTGAACCAATTCCATCCATGTTAGAGATAAAATATAATCTACCTGAATTTTATAATGATCCCAATTGTGTTACACGATCTGGTGGAACTTTATCCAAATGTTCCTTTGGAGTAATTGATAATCCACAATATACAGTAGCTCTTGTAGGGGGATCGCATTCTGGGCATTGGTTTCCGGCCATTATGGAATTTGCGGAGGAGTTAAAGTTAAAAGTGGATGTATATAATCACGATGGTTGCAAATTTGCCAGTGGAGACTTTAATGGAATTCTTACGGAAAGCTGTATCGAATGGAATAAACGAATGATGGAAGAACTGATAAATCATCCACCTGACTTAGTATTTACAACGGCATCCATCAGCAATGACGACTTTGTACCACAGGAGTACATTGACCATTGGCGAAATCTGAAAGGTAGCACAAATGTATTTGCCATTCGGGACAACCCTCAAATGGAGGAAAACATTCCATTATGTTTGGAGCGGAAACAAGATTATCTACAATGCTCAGTTGAACGAAAAAATGCGCTATCAAAAGTTCAGCCATGGGAAAATACAAAAGGTATTCCAGATAACGTGTATTTTGCAGATTTATCCGATTACTTCTGTGACGAAACGATGTGCTATTCCGTCATTGGCAATATCATCGTGTACCGGGATGCACATCATATAACTGTAGAATATGCTAAAACGCTCGCACCATTTTTAAAAGAGCATATTGTAAAAGCATTAGAGTGGATTTCGTAAAAGTTTATGACTAGAAATCGACATGAACTTTACATCCTAATAACAAAAATTTCTTTGACCATGCTACAATAGAAAGACTGAATGGAGGACCGAGCATGGCAGCACCAGTAAAGAAAAATGATCGCAAAATAGTATATATAGAAGATTTAACCCACGACGGAAATGGGGTAGCGAAAATCGATGGCTACCCATTATTTATCCAGGGCGCACTACCGGATGAAACAGCGGAAATTCACGTACTGAAAACATTAAAGAATTATGGATTCGCTAAAATTGTTGATATTATCAAACCCTCACCAGATCGAGTAAAGGCACCTTGTATTTATTTCGGCAAGTGCGGTGGGTGTCAACTTCAACATTTATCCTACGAAGGACAATTGAAGTGGAAAGAAAATATGGTTCAAAACGTGATGAAACGGATTGGGAAAATTGATGCCCCTGTTCTTCCGGTCAAAGGAATGCAAGACCCATGGAATTACCGCAATAAATCTCAAATTCCTTTTTCTATGACAGAGACAGGACCAATTGCAGGGTTTTATAAATCAAAAACCCATGAAATTGTTGACATGGAGCGTTGTCTAATTCAAGTAGGGGAAGCCGATGAAATGATGGCCAACCTGAAAAAAGAATTGATGGAAATCGGCCTACAACCATATAACGAAGCATCTCACCAAGGAATGCTACGTCACGTCGTCGTTCGAAAAGGACGAGCAACAGGGGAAGTAATGGTCGTGCTAGTGACGAATAAACACAAGTTCCCGCAAAAAGACGCGGCAATTGAGCTAATTCGTAAACTCGTGCCAAATGTGACATCAATCGTGCAAAACGTGAACATCGAGAAAACAAACGTTATTTTAGGAAACGAAACCATCACATTATGGGGTAAAGACTTTATTGAAGATATGATTGGTGGCGTGCGCTTTGAAATTTCAGCACGTTCCTTCTACCAAGTGAATCCTGTACAGACGGAAGTATTGTATAAACAAGCTTTGGATTACGCACAACTTACAGGGGAAGAAACGGTCATTGATGCGTATTGTGGCATTGGGACGATTTCGTTATTCCTAGCCCAAAAAGCAAAGTATGTTATGGGTGTAGAAATCGTGGAGCAAGCTATTGAAGACGCAAAACGTAACGCTGAATTGAATGGTTTAACAAATACGTACTTTGAAGCTGGTCCAGCAGAAGAAGTCATTCCTCGTTGGTATGCAGATGGAAAAGAAGCAGACGTATTAGTTGTCGATCCACCCCGCAAAGGTTGCGACGAAGCACTGTTAAACACAATTATTGAACAAAAACCAAAACGAGTAGTTTATGTATCCTGTAACCCTGCAACATTAGCGCGGGATTTACGCGTATTAGAAGACGGCGGGTATAAGACGATGGAGATTCAGCCAGTGGATATGTTTCCGCAGACGACGCATTGTGAAGCGGTTGCTTGGTTGGAGTTAGTATAAAAAGAGAAGAACGGATTCCCGATGATGGAATGCGTTCTTTTTTCTTGTTGTTCTAAAAAGCTGAAAGATATTTAAGTTTTAGTAGTACGAACACATGTGACACCCTAATATAAACACTACACATCATAGTGTGACACCGCAAAATAAACACGACCAATCATAATAAACTCGCGACCACCTGCAACGACTTGTAAGAATAAAGTCCGTACCAAAACGCATGAGAAAAAGCCCGACAAAGCCCGCGCAATCAACGTTTGCATAAAAAGCGTGAGTGGAAAATCTTTATTTTAACTCGCCAAAACGTGTGAAAAAAAGCGTGGAAAAAGCGTGAAAAACCGATGTGTTTTTGCGAAAAAGTGGGCAAAAAGCGGGGAAAAGGGAACGACTTTATTTTAACTCCCAACGGTCGAATGCGGGTTGGTGGGGTGTGAATTGGTATGTTGTTTTTTTTAACAGTCCAATAGTGGAGCTATAAAAAAAGAATTTGAGGAAAATACTTCCTATCGAATTCTAGAATCGACTGTTAATAATTAAATAATCTTTTCGCTAGTGAGAGAATCCTCACTAATCGCAATAATTCTTTTTAAAATAGATAGGATCGACATATTTACCACATGGATAATATTCTCCCATAACTTCAGGTGAAACGATGTCACCCTCAGGAACATCCTTTGCAGAATATGGGAAGTCGTCAGAAACTATCTTATTTCTGTAAAAAAGTTGTAGTGGAATTAAAGGCAGATTGCTTGCATCAATCCAATTAAACCCACTTTCTGTAGTCACACAAGATGGACGTGGTGCACCAAAGCTGATGACTAGATTAACATAACCATTTTTATCAATAACTGTTTCAAAATCTGAAAGTGTATAAAGTCCTAATAAGCCTACTGGGGATACAAACGACATACTCCAGTAACGCATGTCTTCATTTCCTAGGATTCCAATATTGTGATACGTATCGGGAAATGTAGGAGCTTTCCAGCGAAGAAACAATAACTTACTTGGGTCTCTTTGAAGTTCATCAGATAGAATATAGCCATCATTATAATCATATTGAATTAATGCGGATGCGCGACTTAGGGTACGCCAGGATATATCGCATTTTTCTCCACGATTCTTTTTAGGAGAAGAAAAATACCATTCATTTTGTATGGAATTATTTTTTGGTTTTGAAGGATTATCAATAGTGGTTTGATTTGTTTGTTCAACGTTCTTTGAATATCTTTTATCCTGTGGTACTGGAACGTACATAATTTTAGGAAACCCTACACCACCCGTGTGATCATACCCGATACTTGGAACATAAATACGGAGCTCTATTGTCCCGTGTGTATTAGGTACACCATTTGGCATCGTTCCTACATAAACGATATTATTACCTGCCCCTGGAACAAAATGATCAGAACCTTCTGGTGGTGCAGTAAAACGGATTTTTAAAGTATAATTTCGATTTTTGGCATTCCAGTCAGCACCATGCAAAAATGGATTGGTACTTTCTGGATCAGGAATCAACTTGTAGTCAGGTATTGTAGCTATAGTAAGGTCAGCTAAACCTATTACACTAAAGGACAAATATCTTGCATATGGGTATTGTCCTTTTATCACAATCTCTACATTAGGATCCACTGCATACGGAAAAGTATTATAACTAGCATTATAATCTCCTAACATCCCCAAGTTATTACTGAGTTGATGAATCCAATTTTGCATACTTGGCAATGACGGTGGACTGGTAACAGTATTCTGGTAACGATAAGTTGGAACAGAAGGATCGACTGGGGAGGGTTGATTTCTCGATATGGGTGGGCTCTGAACGATATTAGGTATAAACTGAGCAGGAACATAAGGATATGAGTAAGTTGGGCTCTGTAATACCGGTGAGTATGGAAGAATAAGCTGATTAGGCTGGGAAGTATAAGGAAGGTAAAAGTTATGTTGTTGTTGTGTCATAAAATTAGGATCTGTTTGTCTGAAATATAAATTTCTCACGGATAGCATTCACTCCTCTTTATATATTCTTCATTAATGTATGTTGCTAGTTTCAATATGTGTAAAAAAACTATGTATTGTTTTTCTTTAACGGACGGAGGTTTATGTCGAAGAGGAACAACTTGGCTAGGTTTCACGAAATAGGAACCTAGCCTTTATAATAAATAAAAAAATAGCTGTGTCAAAAATCTTAATTGTAATTGGATTTTGAGGCACGGCTTTTTTATATTTGTGAATTGTAGAGAGTTGTTACATCTTATTAGCATATAAATAAAATAATTAGGGCTAATAAGGTTCAACAGGAGGAGTAAAGTGTATAGAAAATTAATAGGTAGAACATTATTAGTAATATTTGTGTTGACTCTAGAAGTAACTAAAATAGAAGATGAAGAGTATCAAACGGTTACTAAGCAAGTAGCGGAGGAGTATGAATATGAAATCATTGCAAAAAACTTTACTGAAGAGAATGTAGTATTAGAGTATCCTCAAATCACGAATTTTAAAGATAGAGGAAAGTAGGAAATTAAATTAAAGAGTAATCAAGTTTTAGGTATTAAGAATTGCTTATAAAAGTTATAACAATATTAGCTCATCCACACCATTTGTTTTTTACAATAAATATAGACTTAAATATTGGTAACCAATTATTTTTAACAGATTTTGTTTCGAAAATTGATAAGGATTTTATAACTATATTAAAAAATTCAAAGTATGTTGGAGATTTAGAGAATGAATTTGAACAGCAGATTAGAGAACAAGCATTTGGTCATTATAAAAGCAATGAAGAGTTAAGTTTAGTGCTTTCTAATAATAAAGAATGTAAAAACGGTAGTTATGTTTATGTAACAGAAAATGTTCTTGGTATTAGTATGCCGGTAGCTCATGTAACAGGGGGCCATGTGGAGTTTGAAATTGATTTTAGTGAACTAAAAGAACCGCCCCTGTAATCTTTCTGCTCTTTTTTGTAAAGGTTTAGGGGAATTGAAAGAATTGATAAAGTTTAAATTAATAAAAGCACACTATGGACTAGTGTGCTTCCTCGATGATTGGTGAATTCGTTATTCTTCTTGCTTCTGCTTTTCTCACGATATAGATACTCATTTCATATAAGCCAATCATCGGAATTAAAATCAATAATTGACTAATAAAATCAGGCGGTGTAATAAGGGCTGATACAACGGACATGATAATATAAGACCATTTCCTTACGTTCTTCATCGTATTTGACGTTAAAAGATTAATTGATGATAGAAACAAAGCAACGACAGGTAATTCAAAAAGTAACCCAATTGGTACAGTTGTCATAATGAGAAAATGAATATAATCAGTTGCTGTAATCAACACATTAAAATTCATTTCACCTAAACCTATTAGAAATTGATAACTCATTGGATTTATGACAAAATATCCAAATGCAAGACCAAAAAGGAAAAGAAGTAGCATAATAGGTGAGTAAAGACCGATAAATTTCTGCTCTTTTTCATAAAGGCCAGGCTTTGCGAATTGCCATAAAAAATTACAAATAAACGGCAGTGACAACCCCAGCGATAGTGTGGCAGAAATCGAAGTATATGCCTTAATTACTTCTAACGGTCCCAATATTACTAGTTTATGACCCTTCGTAATCAATGGAAACCACAAATTAATGGTAGAAAAGACGATGATAAATAGAATGATAAATGTGATTGCGCTTTTGATTAGTTGCTTTCTTAAAGCGAAGATATGCTCATACCAAGACTCGGTGTTTCCATTTGACTTGGTTTCCTGTTTTTCTTCGACTTCTATTTGCTCAATCAATTCAGCAGATTTGTTCGATTCCTGTATCTCTTTAATCTCTTTGCTCGATTCCTGCTTCTTTTTTTTATCCAAAGGACTCAAGTTGTTGTAGCCATAAGGATCCATTTAAATCACCTACGATGCCTCATCGGATTTCTTGATTTCTCTTAAGGCCGGCTTTTTTTCATCCTCATCGTCGTCCATAATTTCACGAGCTGACTTTTTGAATTCGGATAATGTTTTCCCTACAGCACCTCCGATTTCCGGAAGTTTCTTAGGTCCAAAAACAATTAGCACAATCACTAAAATGATAATTAATCCAGGAACACCGATAGAACTTAAACCACCCATATCAATTCCTCCTATTCATTAGACAAGACTGCCGCCTGTTTTACTGTAGTTAATAATTCCTTCCGCACAGCGGTATGCAAGTGCCCCAACAGTTCCGGTTGGGTTGTAGCCTCCATTATGTGCGAAATTCCCGGCACCTACTACAAACAAGTTTTCAGCATCCCAGTGCTGTAGCCAATTATTAACTACGCTAATTGCAGGGTCATTGCCCATCACTGTGCCACCTGTATTATGTGTTGTTTGATAAGGAACAATATCATAATCCGTTAATGGATTTGCCGGAGCGATGATTTCTGCACCCATTTCCTTCACAATCTCTGCTGATCTCTCGGAAAGATATTTATGAAGTGCACGATCTTGATCAGTAAAGTTATAGGTTAATTGTAATAATGGGACGCCATAAGCATCCTTATAAGTTGAGTCAAGAGACATAAAGTTTTCCTTATGCGGCATGGATGCCCCTTGTCCACCAATGCTTAAGGTTCTTGTAAAGTAATGAATGGATGCCTTTTTAAACTCCTCACCCCAGGCAGGCGTCTCCGGAGGAACAGGATTAAATGCGATTGGACGTACACCCGTCTGAGTTAGCGAAAGGCTTGCGCCATGGATGAAATCAAGGTTTGAATGATCAAACGAATCTCCATTAAAGTCATCGATTGTCATTCCCAATGCTCCTGCCCCCATAAAGGTATTGTATTGTTCTTCAAAGAACCCTGTCGCGCCAGGTAGTATTTGATAGCAATAATTTTTCCCAAGCGTTCCGCGTCCCGTATCTGGGTCATATTGCTCGCCAATATTGGATACCATCAATAATTTTGCATTGTTCATCACATAGGAAGTCATTACAACCACTTCTGCAGGTTGGATAAATTCTTCGCCGGTTATCGTATCAAAGAATCGCACACCGGTTACTTTGTTTCCTTGTTTTAATACCTCGACAACATTGGAATGGAAACGAATATCATAATTCCCTGTTTTCAGGGCGGTTGGTACAACTGTTAGTTCAGCAGAAGATTTCGCTCCATATTCACATCCAAAGCGTTCACAAAATCCACAATATTGACAAGCAGCAATCGTCGATCCATCGGGATTTGTATAGGCTTCCGATAAATTTGCTGACGGAAGCATAAATGGATGATAGCCAAGATTAGATGTTGCAGATTCAAACTTTTCAAGAATTGGGGTTTTTTTCATTGGTGGTGTTGGAAAAGGTTCAGATCTCTTTCCCCAAAACGGGTTGGTATCTTCACCTGAAATACCCGCTATATATTCAAATTTAGTGAAATAAGGTTCCAATTCATCGTAAGTGATTCCCCAGTCCTGTAGCAGGTAGTCTTTCCCAAGCTTATTGGCACCGTATTTTTTATCCGTTATCGATTTAATTTCAAAATCGTACGGTAGGAATCGCCAGTTCTGCCCATTCCAGTGTGTACCTGCACCTCCCAAGCCTTCTCCCAAAAGGAAAGAACCCATCATTCGCATTGGTAGTGCATTCATTTTTCGGTGATTTCGGAAAGTAACCGTTTCCCTCGATAAGTTTTGGAACAGTTCATATCGGATTGCATAGCGAAATTCATCGTGTGCCATCGAAAAATCTTCGGTACCACGTGATGCACCTCGCTCCAACCCTCGTACTTTCAAACCTGATTTTGCACATTCTGATGCCACAATGCCGCCTGTCCAGCCAACACCAACCGTGACAACATCAACTTTATCTAATGTAGTAGCCATTACAATTACTCCTATCTATGAATGAGTCATACTGCTAATTGATTGTGGATCATATTTTACAAACTTTTTATTTTCAATTTCTTTCGTATAGCTATATTGATGACCTGGGAACCCTTTCATTTTCCAGCCTTCCATATTTTTGTTGCCATTGTAGATTGGATCGCAATACGCTCCCTCAAGTGTTGCTTGACGCAGTAGTTTAAAGAAAAAGAGAGAACTTACTGCCATCATTGGTACTTCGCCTTTTTGGAAGGCCGTTAATATTTCATCCATTTGAGCTGGCTCCAATTCTACGAACCCCTTCTGATATCTTGATTGGGCTTCCTCTTCCAGCTTAGCAATTCCTTGTTCAAAGATTTCAGCTCGAGTAAGCCTACTTTGATATCCTTGTGTAACCGCACCATCTTCAAACGGACCTTGCATATATTCCTTTGCGTTCATCCCATAGGCACCAGCTAATTGGTTGTCTATAAAGTAAGGCACACCTAAACCAATAGCACCTGGTCCTAATTCATCTTCTGGCAATATTCGCTCAGTTGCTTGAGATAATACGTTAAAACTTGCCGTTGTTTTAAAGAACTGAAGACCCACATTGAGTTCATGATTTTGTCCTTGATGTTTATCTACAGTTGTTTCTTTTTTGCCCGGAGTTTTGTTTACGTTGTAGCCAACTAGACCACCAATAATTCCTCCGCCAATTAATGTACCTGTTGCAATCCCTGTGGTTTTCATAAAGTCCCGACGAGAAACACCTTGCTTTTTACTTTCCAAACATAATCCTCCTCTTATGTTAATAATTACCTTAGATGGAGTATTGTGATTTTTTCCCCAAATTAAACAATAAAAAGAAAATTATCTTTAAAGTAAGAAATGCCGATATTTAATAACAGTCTTCATCTTGTAGTTAGTAGAATGGGAAGTGAAAGGATTTAAACTTAAATATTGTGAACAAATGTACTTAAACTAAAACGAGGGCTTGATTTGAATAAGCGACAGTTGAAGAGAAATAGAAAAATAGGCTAGATTCAAAATAGAACCTAGCCTCTATAAATAAACCCACCAACACCCTTTTGTTGCCACATATAGTTGTAGCAAGGTTGAACTTAGAATAAATAAAAAATAGCTGTGTCAAAAATCTTAATTGTAATTGCATTTTGAGGCACGGCTTTTTTAAATTTATGAATGGTAGAGAGTTGTTACATTTTATTAGCATATAAATAAAATAATTAGGGCTAATAAGGTTCAACAGGAGGAGTAAAGTGTATAGAAAATTAATAGGTAAAACATTATTAGTAATATTTGTGTTGACTCTATCAGCTTGTGGCAGTGAAAAAAGTACATCTACTTTAGAAGTAACTAAAATGGAAGATGGAAATAATCAAATCGTTGCTGAACAAAAATTGGAGGATAGGGACTATGAACTCATCACGGAAACTTATTCGAAAGATAATGTAACAATAGAATATCCGCAAATCATTCATTTCAAAGATGAAGGAAAACAACATGAAATAAATGAGGTTATTAAAAAAGAAGCACTCGCACCTTTTCTACAGACAATACAATTATTAGAGCCAGACCAAAAATATGAGGCTGAAGGAAAGTATGAAATTAAGTTAAAGAATAATTACATGTTAAGTATAGCCTATAAGAGTTATAACAATATTAGCCCATCTGCCCATCCATACTATTTGTTTTTTACAACAAATATTGACTTAAACACAGGTAACCAATTATTTTTATCTGATTTTGTTAAGAAGATTGATAACGAGTTTATTACAAAATTAAAAAATGCCAAGTATGTTGGAAATTTAGGAGAGGAATATAAGCAGCAAATTAAGGAACTAGTATTTGGTCAGTATAATAGTGATGAAGAGTTAATAGCAGCCCTTACTAATAGTAAAGATCATGATAGTGGTATTTATGTCTATGTAACTGAAAATGCGCTTGGTATTAGTATGCCAGTAGCTCATGTGGCTGGGGATCATGCCCAATTTGAAATTGATTTTAGTGAACTAAAAGAAAAGTGAGAGTAATAAACAAGGATATTTGCTAACGAAAATTAATTAGGGTTAAGGGCATCTAGAGATGAGGGGAATTCATCCAAATAGCTAGGGAATTCATTCTAAAACTAAACAAAATAAAAAAGTAGGATTTGAGACGACCTCAAATTCTACTTTCTTATAATTTAAAAATGCAGTCTTTTTTTATTACTTATGATATCGACTTATTGGAAGGACAAGTGGTGTGTTTGAAATGGGATCATTTATGACATGGCAATCTAAGTTAAAGGTTTCCTTAATCAGTTCGCTCGTAACGATGTCATTTGGCGAGCCTTCAGCAATCAGTTGTCCATCCTTTACGGCAAATAAATAATCCGCATAACGTGCTGAAAGGTTAATATCATGAAGCACCATGACAATTGTTGTCCCGTACTTTACATTTAAATCTTTCAATAAATCTAATATTTCTACTTGATAAGTGATATCTAAATAGGTTGTTGGCTCATCTAAAAATAAAATATTGGTTTGCTGAGCTAATGCCATCGCAATCCATACACGTTGGCGTTGTCCACCTGATAATTCATCAATATGGCGATCACTAAATTCCGCAATATTCATCATATCAAGAGCTGTTGCAACTGCCTCGTAATCCTTTTTTGACCAACTTGAAAACATGGATTGATGTGGAAATCGCCCACGACCAACTAAATCAGCAACGGTAATACCTTCTGGGACAATAGGGGACTGAGGTAAAAGTCCAACCGTACGAGCAAGCTTTTTAGAAGGAATTTCATAAATTGATTTGTTATCTAAATACACATCACCATTCGTTGGTTTTAGTAATCGAGCCATTGTTTTTAATAAGGTTGATTTTCCACAGCCATTTGAACCAATAATAATGCTAATTTTATTTTCAGGAATCGATAGGCTTACATCCTTTAAAATGAGATTTTGGTCATAGCCAGAATGTAAGTTTTTTGTTTGTAATGTATGAGACATTAAATATCCCCCTTTCGATTCATTTTGATTAGTAAGTAAATTAAATATGGTGCGCCAATAATCCCTGTAATAACACCTACAGGATAGTGCGCCTCAAAAGCAAATTGCCCGATTAAATCTGCTGCAAGTACCAAGATTACACCGATTAACCCAGAAGGTATAAGTGCAGAGAATCCAGCCCCAACAATACGTCTAGCAATTGGGCCAGCTAAAAATGAAATAAATGCGATCGGTCCCGTTGTTGCAGTTGCTAATGCAATAACTAGTACAGCAGTTATTAATAAAATGATACGAACTCGATTTGTTGAAACACCTAAAGATGTAGCTGCTTGTTCACCAAGCTCTAACATTTCTAAATGATTTGAAAAGTAGATAAGTATCGGTGTACAAATGACGATAAGAATTAATAAAGGCATTACGGTTTCAACTTTTGCTCCGTTTAAGCTTCCACTCAGCCATCGAAGAGCAGTCGGTAAATCATGTGTTTTTGCGATTAACATTAAATAAGAAATAAAGGCATTTAATATTGCTTGAATCCCAATTCCTATTAAAATTAATCGTCCAATTGAAAAAGAAGTAGCTCTCGAAAAACCATATATAATGGCAACTGTCAATAATCCACCTACAACTGAAGCAATTGAAATCATTGTATTGCTTGTCTGAAGGACGACAATACAAAATACGGCTGCTGCACTTGATCCCGCTGTAATCCCAATTACATTTGGGTTCGCTAATGGGTTTCGTAGCATTGTTTGGAATACATAACCCCCAACTCCAAATGCAAATCCAGTAAGGAGTCCAGCTAACATACGTGGAAAACGTAATGTTCCAACGGCAAAGCTTGCGCCTTTAACTTCCTCACCTAATAAAACAGCAATGACATCTTTCACAGGATATATCGTATTTCCAAGCATAAGCATAGCGCAACATAATGCAAGGGCAATTACAATTAATATGACCATCGTCGCAATATAACGACGTTTACGTTTGGATCTTGATTGAATAATGGTTTGTAAAGTATCGTTGTTCATCATAGGCTACGCATTTTCGCTTTCATCGTAATATAAATTAAAATCGGTGCGCCAATAAAGGCTGTTAAAATCCCAACCTCTACCTCTCCAGGACGAGCGATTAACCGTCCTACTACATCAGATATCGTTAAAATAATCCCGCCAGATAAAGCGGAAAGGGGGATGATAAAACGTAAATCTGGTCCAATCATTAATCGAATTACATGAGTCGCTAATAGACCGATAAATCCAATTGGTCCTGCAAAGGCTGTCGCAGCACCGCAAAGTAGTACACCTGCAAAAGCAGAGACTAAACGAATCGTCCCTGTTTTAACACCTAATCCTGTCGCTACCTCATCTCCTAATGCCATTGCATTTAGTGCAGGTGTAGCTAAAATAGCAATGATTATACCTACAACTAAGAAGGGGAGAAGTAGTTGAATACTATCCCACGTACCAGCTCCAACACTTCCAACCTGCCAAAAGCGAAATTGATCCATCACATTTTGACGAGGAATCATAATCGCTGTTACGAGTGAAGATAAGATAGCACTTGTTGCAGCTCCAGCTAGGACGAGCTTTAAAGGTGTAGCGCCGCTTCCTCCAAGAGAACCAATTGTAAACACAAAAATAGCAGTAAGAATCGCACCTGCTATAGCTAACCATACATATTCACTTGCAGAGCTAATATTAAAAAAGGCAATACCACTAACAACGAATAATGCAGCCCCTGTATTAACTCCTAAAATACTTGGATCGGCAATTGGGTTTCGCGTGACCGATTGCATTAGTGCCCCAGATACACCTAATGCCGCACCACACATAAAACTAAAAATAGTTCGTACAACACGTTGACGAACGACACTAGATTCATGATCGTTTAATTCTGGATGGAATAGTCCATCCAGAATTGTAGACCACCCAATTGAACGAGAGCCAAAAGCTATAGAAGCAATGATTGATAGGATTAAAAGAATTAAAAGAATAACTGTTAACTTCCCTAAATTCTTTGGTAGGAAAGATTGCTTCTCCTTAGCAATGTTCAACTGTTTCATGATTACTTAATGTTCTTCGCTACGTCTGAGATTAAAGTTAAGTATTCATCAATTGTGTATTGAATTGAAAGTGGGTTAGGGTTACCAGCAGCTGCTAATGGTGTGTTGTCTTCTATAACTACGATGTTTCCGGCAGCAATTGCAGGAACTTTCCCTAAAATTGGATCTGCCTGTAAAGCAGCTAATGTATCTTTGTTACCATAAGTAATAAATAGATCAGTGTCGTTTAATGCATCTGCATTTTCAGCGCTTACTTGAATGTAGAAGCTGTCCTCAGTAATCAACTTTTTAATACCTTCAGGATATTCCATACCTAAATCAGATAAAAATTCGCCACGTGGATCTGCAGGTGTATAAATATAGAAGCTTGATAAATCAGCTGTGTTAAACATACCGAATGCAGCCTTTTTACCTTTAATACTAGAGTGCTCATTTGCTTTTTCAGCAATTAACTTTTCTGTAGCAGCAACTAATTTCTTACCTTCTTCTTCCATACCCATACCTTTAGCGTTTAATAACACTTGGTCGCGCCAAGGTGTTACCCATGGAGTTTCTTCGTAAGGAACTACTGGGGCAATTTGGCTTAAAGTATCATATTCTTCTTGAGTAATACCTGAATATGCAGCAAGAATTACATCTGGATTACTATCAGCAATTGCTTCAAAATCTAAACCGTCAGTGTCTTGATATACTGTTGGATTTTCTTCACCTAGCTCTTTTAATTTATCAGCAGTCCAAGGTAATAAACCAGAATCATCTTGGATTCCGTAGTTTGCAGCAGAGAAACCTACTGGTACTACACCAAGTGCTAATACTACATCATGGTTTGCCCAGGCTACTGTTGCAACTCGCTCAGGCTTTTCATCAATTGTTGTTTCACCAAATGCATGTTTAATAACGATTGGATACTGACTATCGTTTTCTTTTTCAGTTGTGGATTCTTCATTTATTGAACTGTCATCGGCACAAGCCGCTAGAACCAGAACAAAAATTGAAGTAATGATAAATAATAATGATTTTTTCATTATAAATAGCCTCACTTTGTTGATTGATTTTTTTTATTTTATGTAAATGATAAAGATTTTCATTATCATTAATCTGAATTTATAATACTCTTAAAATTTTTCATCTGTCAACATTTTTTGAGAATGATTTTCAATTACAATTGACTTTCGAAACACAATTCGTTAATCTAATTGATAAAGATTATCAGTTGATTTGAATAAAACAAAATGGAGTGTTCTAAATGGAAATATATGATGTGACGATTATAGGTGGGGGACCTGCCGGGTTATATAGTGCTTTTTATAGTGGTATGCGTGACATGAAAACAAAAATTATCGAATATCATCCCTATTTAGGCGGGAAAGTGAATATCTTTTTAGAAAAAGTACTTTGGGATGTAGGTGGTCAACCACCAATTCAGGCTAATCATTTTATAGAAAATTTAATCGCACAAGCTATGACATTTGAACCGACCATAGTTTTGAGTCAAAAAGTTGACCGTATTGATAAAGAGGGACAATATTTTGTTATTTCGACAAATACAGGGGAGAAGCATTATTCAAAATCGATTATTATCGCAATTGGTGGAGGTATCTATGAGCCAATTAAGTTGGAGCTTGAAGGAGCAGAAAAGTTTGAAATGTTGAACCTTCACTACACAATTAACGGTATTGAGCGCTTTGAAAACAAAGATGTTTTAATATCGGGTGGAGGAAATGCCGCTATTGATTGGGCTGTTGAACTATTGCATGTCGCGAAAAAGCTAACAATTATTTACCGTAGTGATGAATTAAAAGCACATGAATCACAAATTAAAAAATTAATAGAGCACGGTGTAGAAATTAAATTAAATACAGAAATGGTAAAGCTCATTTCAAATGAAAATAAAACAGCTATTGAACGTGTCCTATTAAAAGAAAATGAGACAGAGTATGAAATGACAATGGACGACGTATTAGTATGTCACGGTTATAATCGCGAAGTTTCTCTAGACTTCTGTGATTCTATTGCACCCGTAAGAAATGAATATAAGCAATTTAAAAGCGAAGGGCAATGTAAAACATCGATTCCTGGCATTTACGCAGTAGGAGATATCGTAGCCTATACAGATAAAGTTTACCTATTAGTAGGGACATTTAATGATGCAGTTTTAGCTGTAAATAGTGCGAAGAAATTCATTGAACCAGATGCGACAAGTTATGCCATGGTTTCTTCACATAATGATAAATTTAATGAGCGTAATGTAGCAGTTTTAGCGAACAAATAAAAGCGGTTGAAGTTAGTTTAACCAAAGTAATAAGCAGACAATTTAGAAGTGCGATGATGCATTACTAAACAGTCTGCTTTTATGTTTATCCAGTTTAATGTTCACATCCCATCTCACGAATAAGTTTTCTGAATATTATAATGGTTAATTCCCCCATTTAGTGTATATTTAAAATAAATCATAATAACTAAGTACGCACAGAATGGCTGTGTTAGTTGAAAGGAATGTGCTATGAGAAGGATTATTTTATCGACAGAGAGTGGCGCGGATTTACCGGAAGATCTAGTTGAAAAACATCAAATTCAAGTAGTACCGATGCACGTCATCATGGATGGGAAGGATTATTTAGATGGTGAGCTACCTGTAGAGGAAGTTTTTGATTATCATAGTCGCACGAAAAAAATACCATCTACAACCGCAACGAATGTACATGAGTATCATGATTTATTTACAAACATTAGAATGGCTTTTCCTGATAGCATCGTTATTCATATTGGCTATACGTCTAAAGCATCTGCTTCCTTTCAAAGTGCGCTAATTGCAGCGGAAGATTTTGAAGATCTTTTCCTAATTGATGCGCTAAACGTGACAGGTGGATTAGCTGCAATCGTGATGTATGCAGTTACTGTGCTTGAGAAAGAACCTTCCATTGACCATGTTCGCTTAATAGAAAAAATTGAATCGGTGGTTCCTAAAACAAGGTTGGCTTTCATTCCTGGCAGTTTAGACTTTCTAAGAGCGGGTGGCCGAGTAAGTAACGTTGCTTATATTGGAGGATCATTATTAAAAATAAAGCCGTGCATCGAATTAAAAGAAGGAAAGCTTGTTTCAACTAGAAAATATCGTGGGCATATGAGCATAGTTGCGGAAAAACTCATGCGAGACTACTTAAACCAATACGACATTGATCGAAAACAGCTGTATTTGATCTATTCTATCGGACTTGATGAAAGTATTAAGAGCCGAATGGATGAAATCGCAAAGGAAACAGGTTTCGAAAATGTAACATGGATGCAAGCGGGTGCAATGATTTCTACCCATGCTGGACCTGGAGGCTTTGGGATTGCGGGAATAGAATATATTTAATATACCCCTTTTAACGTCTTACTACATGTTGAGCTTGTGTGTGGTGAGGTTATATTTAAATTAAGCAAGAAGAATTAACAACGAATTAAATAGTTAAATTCATTAAGAACTCTCTCTAATTTTAATATTAGGAGAGTTTTTCGTTTATAAATGGGAGTCCACACATTGTGAAACGGTGGCATGGTTGGAGTTGTTGTGTTAAATTTTTCAAAATCTGTTAGAAAGCTCCAGTGTTTATGAACCTCTTCACTACAATCATCTACATGATATAATATTCACATGTTATTTGGTTTGGAGATGTTTTTATGGCAGAAAGAGGTAGACCAAAAGGAGCCAATGGAGAAGAAAGTCGTGCGTTATTGCTAGAGGTGGCAGCGAATGAGTTTGCACAAAATGGATATCACAAGACAAAAGTAAGTTCGATTGTAAAAAGGGCATCATTGAGTCAACCTTCTTTTTATTTATATTTTAAAAATAAAGAAGCGATTTTTGAAGAATTGGAAGATTTATTTCGTTTGCGGATGATCGAGTTTGCGAAAAAAAGCCGTTTAGAACCAGATCTTCAGTTATCAACGCTTAAAGAAAGAATTGTATACGGCTTACAAAATCTATTGGAATACTTAGCGAAAAACCCGGACTTAACTCAAATTGGCTTTTATATTTCAACACGAGCAAATGAAGTAAAAAAACAATTGGTGGAACAAATTAAAGAAAATCTCGATTTTGAAGTAAATGTAGGTTACTTTCGAAAAGATGTAGATACACAAATGGTAGCCGAGAGCTTAATTGGAATAATTGAGCGATTAACATTTTCCCAACTCCTTTCCCAACAAAAAGAACCCGCACAAATCGCAAACAACATTGTCGACTTATTGTTGGAAGGTATACTAGATAATTAAGTACTATGTTAATGATGAAAATCTTTATTTAGGTGATAAACATGAGTAAACGTGGTAGAAAAAAAGGATCATCCGGAGAGGTAAGTAGAGCTTTATTATTAAATATGGCAGTTGAGGAATTTGCTTTAAACGGGTATCACGAAACAAAAATTAGTACCATTGTGGAGAGGGCAGGGGTTACACAGAAGACCTTTTATCTTTATTTCAATAGTAAAGAAGCGATTTTCCAGGAATTAATAACAAAATTTAGAGAAAAGTTATCAACTATTGTTAGTGAGAGTCGTTTGGAAGCAACTATGGATAAAAGTGATATCGTAAATAAATTGTTTAAGATGTTGCAATTTTTTGCGGAAAATTCCCATTTAACCCAAATCGGATTTTACCTTTCAGAAGAGTCGATTGAAATAAAGAAACAACTATTAGAACAAATAAGTAATTATTTAAATGCCGGTGCAAAGGATGGATATTTTCGTTCAAATGTAGATATGGATTTTGTTGCGGAAAGTTTACTAGGAATGATCGAACGTCTGACGCAAACCCAACTATTCAGCGGATTGAAAGGCCCTCAACAACTAGCAGAAGAAATTGCCATGGTTGTATTAAAAGGAATTGCTAGTAGAGAAAAAGAACAAATTCAGTAAATATTAGTGGGACACTATTAGTCAAAAGAAGGCTAATAGTGTTTTTTTGTAAACATTATAAAGTCTACTATTTATTAACTTTTTATTTATCTAATGTAATATATAAATACTATTCAGGACTGATTTTCGTTAAAATAAATATTGCTGATTTCAAAAAAAATTCCTGCAAACTATAAATGTCTCGATATACTTGTATTTGATAATAAGTGATTAAGCATGATATAAGTGTAAAAGAAACAAAACATATTTTTAGATAAGATTTTGAAGTTGTATGCATAATGAGAGGATATGAGTTTGACATGATAGATAATTTTTGGCGTGAGTTACCACGACCATTTTTTGTACTTGCACCGATGGAAGATGTGACGGATGTTGTATTTCGCCATGTTGTCGCTAAAGCAGGTCGACCGGATGTATTTTTCACAGAGTTCACCAATTCGGAGAGCTACTGTCATCCAGAGGGCATGAAAAGTGTGCGTGGACGTTTACTCTTTACAGAAGATGAACAGCCAATGGTCGCGCATATTTGGGGAGATAGTCCGGAAAATTTCCGCAAAATGAGTATTGGTATGGCCGAGCTAGGCTTTAAAGGGATTGATATCAACATGGGTTGCCCTGTGCCGAATGTTGCACAACGAGGAAAAGGGAGTGGCCTTATTCTGCGTCCAGACGTTGCAGCAGAATTGATCCAAGCCGCAAAAGCTGGTGGGTTACCAGTCAGCGTGAAAACTCGCCTTGGCTATAAAGAGGTCGATGAGTGGAAAGAATGGCTAACGCATATTTTAAAACAAGATATCGCCAACCTTTCAATTCATTTACGTACGCGTAAAGAGATGAGCCAGGTGGATGCACACTGGGAGCTAATCCCGGAAATTAAGGCGTTACGTGACGAAATCGCACCCGATACGTTATTAACTATTAATGGTGATATTTTAGATCGCCAAATGGGTCTAGAACTTGTTGAAAAATATGGTGTTGATGGCGTGATGATTGGGCGCGGTATTTTCAAAAATCCGTTTGCTTTTGAAAAAGAACCGAAAGAGCATAGCAGTGAAGAGTACTTAGATCTTTTAAGATTGCAACTAGACTTACAAGATCAATATGCGGAAATACTACCACGTTCAATTTCTGGGCTTCACCGCTTCTTCAAAATCTATGTAAAAGGCTTCCGAGGCGCGGGAGAATTACGAAATCAATTAATGAACACAAAATCAACAGATGAAGTTCGCACAGTGCTTGATAACTTTGGAAAGAATGTTGATGGGATGAAAGACAATGAAGGGCTTTAATTTTCAAAGTTAATCAATAAACTTAAAGTAACTATAATAAACATCCGCCGAGAGTCCAAGAGATTCTCGGATTTTTTATAGCCAAGCATGTATTTGATAAGTTAAAACTGAGATACTTTCGACCAAAGCTTCTTATAAAGTAAGCCCCCAATCAAACAACGCATGGTAACACGCAGCACCTCCCGGTACTATAAATGTATCAATTAAAGGAGGTGCTTTCTTATGCCACAACAAAAATTAGCTATTGTCCCCGTAACACT
>NZ_RYYR01000027.1 GCF_003977595.1 Lysinibacillus antri
TATTAGCTCCGGTTTCCCGGAGTTATCCCCAACTATAGGGCAGGTTGCCCACGTGTTACTCACCCGTCCGCCGCTAACCTTTAGGAGCAAGCTCCTTAAGGTCCGCTCGACTTGCATGTATTAGGCACGCCGCCAGCGTTCGTCCTGAGCCAGGATCAAACTCTCCATAAAAGAGAACTTGATAAAGCTCAAATTCTTTGCTGGCATCAATTATGATGTCCAAATTTTGTTTCTCAACTTAATGAGAAACTTTATTTCATTAACGTTTTGTTGTTCAGTTTTCAAAGTTCATTTCGTCGCCCTCTCAGAAGCAACTTTTATATAATATCATTTGTTTATCACTTCGTCAACAACTTTTTAAAATATTTCACTGTTTCGAGCGACAACTTTTAAATCATAACACCCCGACAACATTCTGTCAACAATGTTTTAGTTGATAATTTCAATCGCGTTTTAGCGACGTCTATTAATTTACCACTTTTACTTTATTAAAGCAAGTACTTTTTAGTAAGAGGTTACTTTTTTCATACAAAACATATTAAACACAAGCTATACCTTCTCAATAAATAGCTAAATATAAAAAGAATCGACTATGCAAAATGGCACGTCGACTCCTTTTATTATTCATTCAAGCTTAATCACGATGGCGCATTGTTGGGAACAGTAAGATGTCACGGATTGATTGTGCATTAGTTAATAGCATTACTAAGCGGTCAATACCGATTCCTAGACCACCCGTTGGAGGCATACCGTATTCTAATGCTTCAATGAAGTCGTTATCCATGTCGTGCGCTTCGTCATTGCCTGCCTCTTTTTCAGCAAGTTGCGCTTCGAAACGTTCTCTTTGATCGATTGGATCATTTAATTCTGTAAATGCGTTTGCGTGTTCGCGACGAACGATAAATAATTCAAAGCGATCTGTGAAACGCTCATCTTCTGGATTTTTCTTCGCAAGTGGTGAGATTTCCACTGGGTGACCAAACACAAATGTTGGTTGAACTAGTGTTTCTTCTACCTTTTGCTCGAAGAATTCATTAATGATATGTCCTACTTCATGAGCATCTTTAATTTCAACGCCATGCTCTTTTGCTAATTCTCTTGCTTGCTCTTTTGTCATTGGTTGCCAGAAGTCTACACCTGTTGCTTCTTTAACGGCATCTACCATGTGTACTCGTTTCCAGCCTGGTGCTAGATTAATTTGATCTTCACCATATTGAACTGTTGTTGTGCCAAGTACTTCTTGTGCAACATGAGAAATTAAGTTTTCTGTTAGCTCCATAATGTCACGGTAATCTGCATATGCTTCATATAATTCGATCATCGTAAACTCTGGATTGTGGCGTGTTGAAATTCCTTCATTACGGAATACACGACCAATTTCATATACTTTTTCAAGACCACCGACGATTAATCGTTTTAAATGTAATTCAATCGCGATACGCATATATAATTGCATATCTAATGCGTTGTGATGTGTAATAAACGGACGCGCCGCTGCACCTCCAGCGATTGTGTGTAGCATTGGTGTTTCCACTTCTAAATAGCCATTATTATCTAGATAGTTACGAATGGCACGAATGATTTTAGAACGTGTAATGAATGTCGCTTTACTTTCTGCGTTTGTCATTAGGTCTAAGTAGCGTTGACGGTAACGTTGTTCAACATCTTGTAAACCATGGAACTTTTCAGGCATCGGGCGAAGAGATTTTGTTAGGAACGTGAATTCTTCTGCTTTAACAGACAATTCCCCAACGTTCGTTAAAAATACATTCCCACGAATCCCTACGATGTCTCCTAGATCTGCACGATTAAATAATTCGTATGCTTCATCACCTACATGATCTTTACGAACGTAAACTTGAATTTGGCCACCTAAATCTTGAATGTGCGCAAATCCAGCTTTCCCCTTTCCGCGCTTTGTCATGATACGGCCAGCAATTACAACTTCTTTTGGAGATTCTTCTAATTGTTCTTTTGTGAATTCGCCATATTGTTCACGAACTTCTGTAGATAAGTGCGTGCGTTCGAAGCGGCTACCGAATGGATCAAGACCACTTTCACGAATATCTGTCATCTTTTGGCGTCTCACCAAAAGTTGGTCGTTTAATTCTTCAATGTTTGACACGTGTTTCACTCCTTAATTTATATGTTCCGCTATTTGTGCAGTTCATTTGTCCATAATGTACCTATTGTACACAATTTCTGCCTTCTCTTCATCTCTTTCAATTGAAATTCAATGGTTTTGAAAAAGTTTTATAATTCAGAAATTAGTTTTCACTCCACAATTATTGCCATGTTTGTACTAAAAATATGCTTTCTATCCCATATTGAAGGGTAGGAAGGGGAAGATATATGTATCGTAAAGTAGAGGATTTTATTAACGATTGGAATCACAACTGTGCTGGAACACTATCAATCTTTGAAGCTATTACAGAGGAGAAAAAGTATCAAGCCATTGTAGTGGGACACAGTACTTTAGAGTGGCTAAGTTGGCATTTAACAACTGCTCCAGCTTATTTCTGTGAATTAATCGGGCTATCACTTAACCTTGAACTCGATAAAGCAAGTACCCCTCCATCTATTAAAGAGATCATTGATAACTATCGAATGATGAAAGAAACCGTAACGACGACTGTAAAAGAACAATTTACAGATGATACTCTATCAAACAACATTGATATGCATGGTCAATCAACTGCAGTAGGAGCCGTATTACGGTTAATGGTGGATCATCAAACGCATCACCACGCGCAAATGCAAGTATTACTTCGCCAAGCAGGATTAGCTATTCCTGGTGTCATGGGGTCAACGAAAGAAGCGAGCAGATAGAAACATTACATGAATTTAAAAGGCATCCTCTATCAAAGAAGATAGAAAGATGCCTCTAATTTTTATATCGCTTCAACTTGTGAATGTTCACGATCCTCTAATTGTTCTGTTACATTATTTAGAAGTGCACGTAATTCACTCGCCGTTTCAGCTTGATTAATCGCGTTACGAACTATGCCATTTCCGCGGATGCCTTTTAAGTACCAAGAAGCATGTTTACGCATTTCACGAACGGCCACGCTTTCCCCTTTTAATTGCATTAAACGTTCAAAGTGGAGTAAGCAAACGTCCATTTTTTCACGCACTGAAGGTTCTCGTTTTAATTCGCCTGTTTCTAAATACTGCACTGTACGATAAATCATCCACGGGTTGCCTAAAGCTGCACGTCCAATCATGACCGCATCTACACCTGTTTCTTCGATCATCCGTTTTGCGTCTTGTGGCGTTTCAACATCCCCGTTCCCAATGAATGGGATGCTAATGTTTTTCTTTACTTCTTTTAAAACACCCCAATTTGCTTTTCCTTCGTACATTTGAACGCGTGTACGTCCGTGCATAGCAATAGCAGCTGCTCCTGCACGTTCAGCCGCCTGCGCATTCTCCACTGCAAAAATGTGTTCCTCATCCCAACCAATACGCATTTTTACACTCACCGGTTTATCAACGGCATCCACTACTGCCGAAACCATCTCGTAAATTTTGTTTGGGTCGAGTAACCATTTTGCGCCTGCTTCACATTTAATAATTTTGTTTACAGGGCAACCCATATTAATGTCGATAATATCTGCATTTGTATTTTTGTCTACATATTTTGCTGCTTCGACTAATGTTTCTTTATCTCCACCAAAGATTTGTAGTGAAAGTGGATTTTCGCGCTCGTCGATATATAACAAATCTAATGTTTTTTGATTACGTTGGATTAATCCTTTATCACTAATCATTTCCGCATAGACTAAACCTGCTCCGAATTCCTTTACAGTTAATCGGAAAGCCGAGTTACATACACCTGCCATTGGTGCTAATACAACGCGATTGTCCAAGACGATATCACCTATTTGAAACGGTTGTTCAAAAGTCACTTCATTTCCTCCTTCACACTTGCTCTATTCTATCTAAACCCGTGGGCAAAATTAAAATTCTAAAAACCCTTCAACACTTTTTATATCTTTCCACTTTTTAATACCTTCCCGTTCAAGATCCATTTCTATAAGCTTTTGTTGCGCTTTTAATAAATGGTCTTGTAAAGGTGAGTTAGCAATTTCTAAAAGTGGCACTAAAACGAATGCTCTGTCAAACATTCGAGGGTGAGGAACAATTAAGTTCTCCGTTTCAATATTCTCGTGATTATAGAGCAAAATGTCAAGGTCTATAATTCGTGGACCCCAGCGAAATTCACGAACACGCCCTAATTCATTTTCAATCGATTGACATAGTTCAAGGGTTTTTAAAGGCGACTTTGATGTTTTGATATATAAAGCAATATTTAAAAATGAAGGTTGATTAACAAATCCAACAGGAGCAGTTTCATAGATTGAGGATACTGCCTCCACAACAACATCTTCTTTTGTCTGTAGCATTGTTACAGCTTGTTTTAAATTTTGTTCTCGTTCCCCAATATTTGTACCTAATGATAAATAAACATTATTCATAAAAACGCCCTCTTACTATTTCAACTGCAACTTCTTTATAGTGCCCTGGAATTGGCGGATCGGGTTTAATTACTTCTACGCGGCACCCGAAGACTTGTCCTTCATATAGAGTTGAAATTCGAGTTGCGATTGTTTCTGCAACGGCCTCGATTAGTTTAAAAGGCTTACCTTCTATAATCTCTTTGCAAATATCATAGACCCCTACATAACTAACTGTATCATTTAGGTCATCTGTATTACCTGCTTTTTGAATATCTACAGCTAAAGAAACCGATGCTCGAAATCGTTGCCCAAGCACTGTTTCTTCTTTTAAAACCCCATGATATCCAAAAAACTGCATGTCTCTTAAATGTATATAATCCATTGTTTACTCCTTACCTAATGTCGTGATGGTAGTTCTTCATTTACGATAAATTTCCCCATTAAGGCGTCCATCATTTTCACCGTACGCGCTACTTCTTTTACATCATGTACACGCATAATATGACAGCCTTTCATAGCCCCAAAAGCACATGTGGCTGCTGTTCCTTCCACTCGTTCGTCTAAAGGGACATTTAAAATCGTACCAATCATCCGTTTACGAGATGTAGCAAGTAGTACGGGGTAGCCTATATCCACAAGCTCATCTAAGCGTTGCATTGTTTCGATACTTTGTTGAAGATTTTTTACAAACCCTATTCCTGGATCTAAGATGATATGTTCATCGGGTACGCCCGCATTTTTTACAATGGCGATACTTTCTTGTAAATCCGCCATATAATCCTCGAAGTAGTTTGTGTAAGGCTTCTCCACCCGATTATGCATCAAAATAATTGGCACGTTAAAATCAGCTGCTACTCTCGCTATTTCAGGATCTGCTTTTGCCCCCCATATATCATTAATCATATGGGCCCCTGCTTCAATTGCAGCTTTTGCCACAGCAGATTTATACGTATCAATGGAGATAATCACTTGTACTTCCTCTAAAATCGCTTTAATCACAGGCACAACCCGACTAATTTCTTCCTCGTCGGAAATACGTGTATAACCTGGTCGTGTAGATTCTCCACCAATATCAATGATTTTCGCACCATTTGCCACCATTTCCTTTGCATGACGAACAGCACCTTCAAGGGAATCATACTTTCCACCATCCGAAAAGGAATCGGGCGTTACATTTAAAATCCCCATAATAAATGTCTCTTTTGTATAGTCTAGTTCTATATTATTCATGACTAAAGGTGTCGGATATTTCGTTAGCATAGCTTAGCCTCTTTTCATTGTTTGAATAATCTCCTCTATGTATGCGTGATGAAGACGTTGATACACCGGCCCACTTTCCCCTAGAAATTTTGTTCTTCCTATCTTAGAAATTGGAACAAGTTCTTCAATGGAGTTGGTAACAAAACATTCATACGCGTTTTCTACATCACTTTTAATAAATATATCTTCCACTACCGGAATGCCAAATTGTTGTGCTGCATGAATAACCCATTGCCTTGTAATACCTGGTACAATTCCTGCTACAAGGGACGGTGTATAAAGTATACCATCTCGAACCCAAAATATATTTGATTTCACTCCTTCAGCAACGAGTCCTTTCGATGTAAGGAAAAATCCTTCTGTTGTATCGAGGTTGTCTATTTCAAAGCGAGCAAGTATATTGTTACCGAAGTGGTGGGATTTAAAGCGTGTATGTTGCTCTGGGGTATTTCGTCTCGTTTTTAGCCAAATTGCTTTCTTTTCCGTTCCCCGTTTTCTTAAAGGTAGTGCCTCTTGAAAAAGAATTACATTTGGATTTTTGTATTGTAATGGAAATGAATCCATAGCCGTTCCAGCTGAAACATTTAAACGGAACACACTATCCTTATTAGATCCTCGCTTTAATAATTCAAAAATGGCATTTTCAATACTTTTTATTGTATACGGCATCGAAATTCGATAATGGTTTAATGAACTACAGAGTCGGTTAAAATGTTCTTCCAATAAAATCGCTCGACCTTGATACGTTCGAAATACTTCAAAAAACCCTAAACCATATAAAAACCCATGATCAAAAGGTGAAATGTGGACATCTCTTTCATCAATAACTTTTCCATTAACCCAACAATACATCAACGAAACCCCTCTCTAAAAGAAAATGGATTTTACATGAAGATAGCATAATTATTCGGGCCCAAACAAATGATATTAAAAAATTTCACATAAAAAATCGACACTACCTTCTAAAAGGTAATGCCGATGATGCTTAAAGATTAGTCTTCAAAGTTGTATAGCGCTGTTGATAAATAACGTTCACCGTTTGATGGAACAACTGCTAAAACGTTTGATCCTTTACCAAGACGTTTTGCTGTTTCGATTGCTGCGTGAATTGCTGCACCAGAAGAAATACCTACTAAAATCCCTTCTTCTTGACCAGTTTTACGCGCAACTTCAAATGCCGTTTCGTTTTCAACTTGGAATACTGAGTTGTAGATTTCAGTGTTTAATACACCTGGTACGAAACCTGCACCAATACCTTGGATTTTGTGTGAACCAGGGTTACCACCAGAAAGTACTGGAGAATCTTTTGGTTCTACTGCGATAATTTCGATTTCAGGATATTTTTGACGTAATACTTCACCAGCACCTGTAATTGTACCACCAGTACCAATACCCGCTACAAATGCATCTAATTTAACACCTTCAAATGCTTCAACGATTTCCGGACCTGTTGTTAGACGGTGTACCTCTGCGTTTGCTTGGTTTTCAAATTGTTGTGGTAAGAAGTAGCCATTTTCTTCAGCTAAACTTTTCGCTTTGGCAATAGCACCTTTCATACCCTCTGGACCAGGTGTTAATACTAATTCTGCACCATATGCACGAAGTAATTTACGACGTTCGATACTCATTGTTTCTGGCATTACTAAGATTGCACGGTAGCCTTTCGCAGCAGCGATCATCGCTAAGCCAATACCTGTGTTACCAGAAGTTGGTTCGATGATTGTGCCACCTGCTTGTAGTTTACCTTCTTTTTCTGCAGCTTCGATCATTGCAAGGGCGATACGGTCTTTTACAGAACTACCTGGGTTGAAGAATTCTAACTTCACCCATACTGTGCCTTCGTTTTCTGAAGTTGCATGATTTAATTTTACGATCGGTGTACGGCCTACTAATTCTGTAATTGAATTTGCTAATTTACTCATAATTTCATCCCTCTCCCTTAATTCCCTACTATATTGATAGGTTTTACCTATTTAGTATATTACCAACAATTGCCCGTTGCGTCAATGCGTAGATCTAAATATTAAGAATTTTTAATATTAATGGCTGTTTTGGGATTCACCGTAAAACCAAGTGGCATCAAATTCTTTCCAAAAGGCTTCTGGTGAAATAGAAGCAGGTAATTGTTCCATCGCTAATACCCTTTCAATATGATCCTTTACGTCTTCATATGTAAAGGATTTGCCTTCATTTACTTCCTCTACTTTAAGTATGCCATAACGCCCATCACTCATTACAAAGGGATTACTAATCTCATTTGCTTTTAAGCCTTTCACCGCTTTTTGAATACTTTGGTCAATATTCGCTTGATCTGTTGTAATATACCCTATCGATCCTCCAAGGCTTGCCGATGAGGCATCAAGGGATCGTTCCCTTGCCAGTACGGAGAAATCCGAACCATCGTTTAACTCCTTTTGAACACTTTCTGCTGCTTCTTTCGATTCCGTAATAATTATGCTTGTACGATATGTAGTCGGAATATTAAAGAGTGATTGATTATCCTCGTAATACTGAGCAACTTCTTCAATATCTATTAATATATCTTTTGTTAAAACTTTTTCTAAAATCAATTGGGCAGTCACTTTTTCGCGAAGTTGTTCGTCTGTTAACTGTTGAATTGTCGTATCGGTTGTATCTTGCGCCGATCGGATTAAGGCAATTTCAAGATCAACTTCTTTATCCGATACTTCAATATTATTTTTCTTTGCAGCCTTTTTCATAACCGCTTCATTCACTAATGTTTGCAATGTTTCTTTTCCGTAACGGCTTTCCATCGCTGCCATCCATTGTTGCTTTGTGATTTCCTCTGTATCAACGGTAGCGACAATTTCGCCGCCACCATTGTCTTTATCCCCATCTGGCCAAAGCCAAAGAATAAACCAGAGAATATTACCGGTAAAAAGAATTGCTATTAAAGTTAATACAGGTTTTGTTTTTAATCTTCTTTGAGACAGTGGCGTTTTGTTCGTTGATTGATTTTGATAATTACTGTGCTTGGATTTCATCGATGAAACCTTTTAACTCTTGTTTATCGAAATTGTATTTTTCTAAGCAGAAATGACACTCCGCTTCTGCACCGCCGTCTTCATCGATCATTTCTTGAATTTCTTGCGCTCCTAGACTTACAATTGCTGCACCAAAACGCTCTTTAGAACATTGACACTTAAATTCAATTGGCATTGAGTTTAAGATTTGGACATTCCCTGCCCCAAGTACTGCTTCCAAAATTTCTTCTGGCGTTAAACCTTTTTCAATCATTTTTGATACAGGTTCGATTGTTTTTAAATGTTGCTCAATTTCAGAAATTGTTTCTTCATCACAGCCAGGCATAAGTTGCAGAATAAATCCACCTGAAGCTAACACCGTATTATCTGGATTTACTAATACACCTAAACCAACCGAAGAAGGTACTTGCTCGGAAACAGCAAAGTAATATGTAAAGTCTTCAGCAATTTCCCCGGAAACGATTGGCGTTTGACCAGAGAACATATCACGTAATCCCAAATCCTTAACGATCGTAATAGCGCCTTCTGTTCCAACTGCACGTCGAACATCTAGTTTCCCAGCATTATTTAATTCAAAATGCACTTGAGGATTCGTTACAAAGCCACGCACTTCCCCTTTTGCATTAGAGTCGACAATAATGGGACCAATTGGACCGTTTCCTTCAATTTTTATAGTTAGTTTATCTTCACCTTTTAGCATTGAACCCATAATAACGCCCGCTGTAATAGAACGCCCTAAAGCGGCAGTTGTTGTTGGCCACGTATTATGACGGCGTTGTGCCTCTCCAACCGTTTCAGTAGTTCGCGCTGCAAAAGCACGTACATTCCCATTAAATCCTAAACCTCTTACTAAATAATCACTCATGTTGTATATTTCCTCATTTCATATTGATTTTTATTAGAAAAGCGGAAGGCGTTCGCCAGCTGTAAAAAGCGTAAGACGTTCATTCAACCGACACCTGAAGCTAGCCCACTATTCATTCTTTCTTATTCAATTTATAGATGACATATAGTCCTTTTAATGTAAGAAGTGGATCCACTATATCAATCATCGTTGTTTCACTGGAAATTAAATTTGCTAAATCTCCTGTTGCAATAACGAAAGGATCTTCCTTCATTAATTCTTTCATTCTGCTGACAATCCCTTCAACTTGCCCAACAAATCCATATACTACACCCGATTGCATAGCAGAAATGGTGTTTTTCCCTATAATATTTGTTGGTCGATTGATTTCGATGCGAGGTAATTTTGATGCTTTGGCAAAAAGTGCTTCTGTGGAAATTGCAATCCCAGGCGCAATTGCCCCACCCATGTAATCGCCTTTTTCATTTATATAACAATAGGTAGTCGCAGTACCGAAATCTACAATAACGAGTGGCTTTCCTTTATATTCAGCAAGGGCCGCGACTGCATTCACAATACGATCTGCCCCAACTTCTCTAGGATTTTCATACTTGATGTTTAATCCAGTTTTTACACCTGGCCCAACAATCATCGGTTTTACTTGAAAGTATTTTCGGCACATTTCATCTAATGCATACATAATTGGTGGTACAACGGAGGAGATAATTATTCCCTTCACTTGGTCAAAGGCAATGTCTACGTGTGAAAAGAATCCTTTTAATTGCATTGCATATTCATCTTCTGTTTTATTTGGATTTGTCTCTATTCGAAAGTGATATGCTAATTTGTCATTATTATATATCCCTATAGCAATTTTTGAGTTTGCAACATTAAGTACAAGAATCATTCCTACACATCCATTTCTTAGTAAAGCAGAACCTGATCGAACAGTAAAAACCTATACTATATCTTAAAAAATAATACCATACTAATGGATTTAGAATACAGTAGCAGCTCTTACAATAGCGTGGTCTAAATGGTTGGAATGTTCATTATACTTGTCGCTTATTCCAATCTAGCTAGACACACTTTTTAACAAACATTTCAGAAATAGTTCATTTAAAATCGTTTTTCCCTAAGCTGCTTTTGATCTAAAAATAAAAAACACTGAATGAGTTGTAGTTAGCATACTCATTCAGCGCATTTTCAATCATTATTTATCGCGATCTTCTTGAATCCCGTTACGAGGTTGTGAAGAATCGCTTTCTTTTGGTAAGTCACGAGTCGTCGGATCTTGTGCATTTCCAACGATTTGTTGTTCTAACGTTGTTGAGCCCGAAGTTTCAACCGCTACACTTTGTGATTCCTTTGAATCTTGAGCTGGTTTTGTTTCGATAATCACTTGTTCGTTATCTTCAACTTTTGAATAATCCACACGTTCTGGAAGTTTACCATGATCTCTTAAGTGCTCAATTTGCTGAGCATCTAAAGTTTCGACTTGTAGTAACGTTTCAGCAATTAAAGTTAATAAATTGCGTTTTTCCGTTAAAATTTTCTTAGTACGTTCATATTGATCTACAATAATGGATTGCATCTCTTTATCAATTTCATAAGCAATTGAATCTGAGTAGTTTTGCTCTGAGTTAAAGTCACGGCCTAAGAATACGTTACCGCCTTGGCTTGAACCAAATTGCATTGGTCCTAACTTATCACTCATACCATATTCTGTAACCATCGAACGTGCAATTCCTGTAGCACGTTGGAAGTCATTGTGAGCTCCTGTGGATACTTCTCCAAATATAATATCCTCTGCAACTCGACCACCAAGTAACCCAGCAATCTTATCAAGTAATTCAGGTTTTGTCATAAAGTAACGATCTTCTTTTGGAAGCATTACCGCATAACCACCTGCTTGACCGCGTGGCACGATTGTTACTTTGTGTACCTTTTCAGCTTGGTCTAAAGTTAAACCAACAACTACGTGACCCGCCTCATGGAACGCTACAATTTTCCGCTCTTTTTCTGATATCACACGACTTGTTTTAGCAGGACCCGCAATTACACGGTCTGTTGCTTCATCAATATCCGTCATATCAATTTTTCGTTTATTACGACGTGTTGCAACAAGTGCAGCTTCGTTTAATAAGTTTTCTAAATCAGCACCAGAAAAACCTGGTGTACGGGATGCGATTGCTTTTAAGTCTACATCATCACGTAATGGTTTGTTACGAGCGTGTACCTTTAAGATCGCTTCACGTCCTTTAACATCTGGACGACCAACTGTGATTTGACGGTCAAAACGTCCTGGACGAAGTAATGCTGGGTCAAGAATATCTGGTCGGTTTGTTGCAGCGATAATGATAATACCTTCATTCACACCAAAACCGTCCATTTCAACTAGTAATTGGTTTAATGTTTGTTCACGCTCATCGTGACCGCCACCAAGACCAGCACCACGTTGACGACCAACTGCATCAATTTCATCAATAAAGATAATACATGGAGCATTTTTCTTCGCATTTTCGAATAAGTCACGCACACGACTCGCACCGACACCGACGAACATTTCTACGAAGTCAGATCCCGAAATCGAGAAGAATGGTACGCCTGCCTCACCGGCTACTGCACGTGCAAGTAAAGTTTTACCTGTCCCCGGAGGACCTACAAGTAAGATCCCCTTTGGAATACGAGCACCCATATCTGAAAATTTACGATGATCTTTTAGGAAATCTACTACTTCAACGAGCTCTTGTTTCTCTTCGTCTGCACCAGCAACATCATTAAAGCGAACTTTTTTCTTTTCTTGATCGTATAACTTCGCTTTACTTTTACCGAAGTTCATCACTTTATTACCTCCACCTTGAGATTGACTCAATAGGAAGAAGAATAAAATGATAATAATGATAAATGGAATGATCCCCGTGAAGAATTGAACCCAACCACTCGTTTCAGGTGCCCTTAAAATTCTAATTTCAGGGTTAGTTTTAGCGGCATCTGTCAATTTAGCCATTAATGCTTGATTGTTGTCTAGAAGGTTTACAGTAAAAGTTTTACCTTCTTCATAGCCCTTCAATGCACCTTCTACTACTAGTACATTTGCATCAGGTTGAATAGTTGCATATTCAATTTCACCTGTATCTAATGCATTTAAAAACTGATTATAGGTTAACTCTTCTGAAGGTGTATTACCCCCATTAAAAGTACCGAAAATACCGATAATCACGAGAAAAATTAATAAATAAAATATGGTGTATCGAAATATTCGATTCATCCCCAGCCTCCTCACAACGTAACAGAAAAACTATAAGTAAAATCTTAACATATCCTGATTTTAAGATACAACGAAAAGCACCGGTAAAATTTGTAGATTCCCCATTTTGTTAAAATGCCTACAAATATTCAAAATTAGAAGGAATAAACTTCTCTTTTTAGGATGCCGATGTACGGTAAGTTACGATATTTTTCTGCGTAATCTAATCCGTAACCGACTACAAAGCCATCTGGCACTTCAAACCCAACGATATCCGCTTTTAAGTCTACTTTTCGACCAGATGGTTTATCTAAAAGCGTTACGATTTTAATCGATTTTGCCTTACGATATTTAAATAAATCTACTAAATAGCTCAATGTTAAGCCGCTGTCGATAATATCTTCAATGATGATAACATCGCGACCTTCAACACTAGTATTTAAATCTTTTAAAATCTTGACTTCACCTGAAGAAACAGTCGCGTTCCCATAGCTAGAAACGTCCATAAAGTCAATTTCAATATATGATTCAAAACGTTTCATTAAATCAGTCATAAATGGCATCGCACCTTTTAAGACCCCTACTGCAAGCGGAAATTGATTTTTATATTCTTCTGTTAATTTTGCACCTAGCTCTGCAATTCTTTCCTGGATTTGTTCTTCTGAGATCATAATTTTTTCAATATCATTTTGAATCATAAGTTGTTCCTCCTTGGTTGTTACCAACACAATTCTTTCTTTATATATTTCTTTTTACCTTAATAAAATTTGTTCATCTCTTCAAATGTTTAATCGTTTTTTAGTTCATTTTTAAGAAAAAATTTTAACCTTACTAGCATTCCTTATCAATAATCATGACCAAGTCGTCAGTTAGCCTTTTAATTTTAGAAAAATCTTTATTAACTCTTATACCAATTAGAGCTAGGATTTCTTCTTTTGCATCAACTAATACAGGCCACGTGTCACGTTCATGAATTGGAATTTTTTCATCGATGAAAATCCGTGATAATCTTTTTTGGGCATCCATCCCTTTTAATGAAATTCGATCACCATCTTTACGGGCTCTAATACGAAGTGGTGGCGTAAAATTTTGTGAATTAAAATAAAACAGATTTGAAGAGGATTGATTTTCAAGAGCTAAATTATTTGAGGCTTCTCCTATGTATAATCGAGCGCCTTGCAGCTTGGTCCATTTATTTATAGGAACTTCAGCTTCTAACAATGCTTCTGAATTGGTTTCGTACTTTTCGAACACCACTTCATGATACTGTTGCTTTGCAATAAAACCATTTGGTAAATGAATTACCGCACTTCCTTCATCATTTTTACACAAATTGAGGAGAGAGGAAGTTAGAGTCCAACTATGGACATTATTAGAATTATTGTAAATATAGTTTAATAGTATTAAAATGATTCTTCTTTGTAAAGCGGCTGCTTCATTTTGGAACAAAGGAATTTTTAGTACGAAAGAGTTATTATTATTTTTCGATACTATATGAGGAAAACGTTCTTCTGCAATAGTATTTAATACGTCATCATCCTGTTGCAGATTTTTGGCAAATACTACTGCATGAGCTGAAACATTATTATTTTCTTTTTTTAAATGGGGAACAATATGGTGTCTAAAACGATTACGTGTATAATCGTCTTTTTGATTACTGGCATCTTCTCGATAAGAACCACCCATTTCAACTAAGTATTCCTTAATCTCTTCTTTTGTTACCATCAAAAATGGGCGAATTAATGTACCATTTGCAAAATTCCGCTTCGCATACATCCCCTTCATTCCATTTATCGAACCCGACTTCGTTAACGCCATGATTATCGATTCTAATTGATCATCGGCATGGTGAGCGGTTACTAATTTGTTAATCTGATTTTTCTCCATGATTTCACTAAAAAAAGCATAGCGTTCTCTTCTACAAATTGCTTGGGAGTTTCCGCCTTCTTTTTGGATCAAATTAGGTATAGGAATGGACGTGCTAAAAACGGGGACATTATTTTTCTCACAGAAGCTCTCTACGAAATGACGGTCCTCTTCAGATATTCTCCCTCTAAGCATATGGTCGACATGGGTCACAAATAATTGAATTTTAAAATTATATTGAAATTTTATAAAAAAGTGTAATAATGCCATCGAGTCCATACCACCAGAACAAGCTATAAGAAGACGGTCTCCTGGTTCCACTAGTTTTTCATCTAAAATAAATTGTTGTACGTTTGCTTCAAATGAAACCATCTTCTCACCTCTAATCAATACGAACATTTAAGATACTTCTTGTTTTAATGGACTAAAAACTGCCCATTTTGGTACAACATGAGCTACGTTAAGTAAAATCACTGTGCAATCGTCTTCAACCGCATAAATACTACTAAATTGCTCCATGACATCATATAAAATGACTTCAATTGGCATTTCATCTTGTATTCTTGATTTTAACAAACTAACAAAGTATCGCTCTTGCTCTTCCCAGTCATATTCCCCAGAAAATACTCCATCTGATACCATTACTACGTAGTCATCAGCTAATAGATTAACTTTTTCTGTCTCAATTGAAAATACTGGCATAAAACCGACTGGAGCAGCAGTACCATCAACTTTGATCATCCGTTCACCGCGCAGAATATACGTAGACATACTTCCCGCTTTCCATGACCATAGTGCACCTTTTTGTAAATCCACTAAGGCAAAATCTATTGTAGCATACATATCCACTTCTCTATTCAGCGACATCACATAATGCAACGTATGCATTGCTGTTTCTGGATTCATATTGTATGTTAAACATTCTCTCATTAAACGTATTAATCGTCTACTTTCCCTTTGAGCTTCTCGGCTTTGTCCCATACCATCTGATAACATAACCGCTACAAGACCAGGATGAATATGAAAGACTGCATGCGAATCTCCGGAAACCCACCCCGTATTTTTCGCCCTACTATAAATATCATACTCTACCTCATATCGAACGGCTGAACGGAAACGCACTTGTACATGGGAGAAAGGTGTTTTTTGCTCTGAAATTTTCTCCACTTGAAACGGTTCAGCAAAAACATCATATAAAATGGGTAAAATAATTCTTTCACATAACAAGTATTGATCATCATACGTCTTATTTTTATTTGCTAACGAACAAATTATCACTCGTTCACCCATTGTGTTATTAATCACATCAATTTGAAAACATTGCACAGAAGCTCGTTTAAATTCCTGTTCTAGTTCCTCCTCAATTGTTTTAAATGATAATGTTTCATTCTTCATATCTTCCATCAATCGATTTAGATGGTTACTTAAATCTCTTAATTGAAGCGCAATCATTTTCTTTCCATGATAGAATTGACCGTTCATTTTATCGTTATACAGTTGATAATCTAATTCTTCTAACAACTTTGTTGATTTTATACATTTTAATTTTATATTTTTCTCAACTCGTACCTGATCCGACTCTCTCATAGATGATTTTGCAATATACCAATCTTCAATATGATCTTCCATCCCATTGTTTCTTTCTCCCCAACAATGGTCATAACGGAAACAACTCATACATGTCGCAGTAGGTTCAATTTGCTTAACCTCATTAACCGATTCCGTTGAAGTAAAACGATCGAATACTAACTCTTTCATAAACAACACAAAGTTTTGGAAGGTTTCAAGTTTTTCATTTGTATGATTGGTTAACCATTGTTGCCTTTGCAATAATACTTCATCTCTCTTTGGATGGATAACATCATGCAAAAATTGAATCATGTTTTGAGGTAAAGCGAAAAATACAATACCAGCAACTAGAACAGATACAAAGTAAACTGTATCAATTGGTAAGGTAGCATCATAAAAGAAAAAGAAAATACTAGGGACAAAGCTGCCTAGAACAACACCCGTCCTTCCTAATCTACTAAATAGCCCTGCAACTACACCCGTCATTGCATAAACAGAAATCATACCAGTGAAGGACAGTTTAGCAATACCCACAAGCGCTCCAACGATTGTGGCCACCATTGCCGCTATCGGAACGCCACCTGTAATTGCTGCTATACAAATTGCTAAATGAAGCATAAATGGGAATAATGCAAAATATGATACAGCAACAGACTGAACTCCTGTTAACATCATTGCTAAAATAACAAGTCCAGCCCCCACCCTCTCATAACTCCACCCCGATGCCCAAAATCGGTGTGGTTGAACAAAGAATAGCTGGACAAAGATTGTCATAAAGAAAGCTAACAATACTTCATAGTAAATATAAAGTTGGACAATTAAGGGTGGAATCCCCAAATGAGCAATTCCCTGCCACATAAATTGACCTAAAAAGATAGCCATTCCTACAGCAATTGCAGTGGGAAATTTCCAAAAGCGGAACCTGGTGATCAGTTCATATAAAACAATTTGCAATACTAGTATTAAAGCTTGTCCTATACTTAAGGTTAGCGCGCCGACCAATCCACCGACCAAAACAGACCATTTTTTATTTTCGTATCGCTTTTTCACAATCGCCCAAAGAGGGAGTAAAAACGGAACAGCCGCTTCGAACATTACAGCCCTCGATAGAAACAAAGCTAGCAGTAGAAAGAACAAATGGATAAAGAAGCTCATTTTTTTGATAGATAACCGCGCTGTAACCCCTTGCAGAGGCGTTTTTTCATCTATCATTTCGATATTTGCCATTTACATCATCCCCTTTACTAATTGCGTTTAGCGCTAATTATATAAAAGGTTTTCTGTAAAATTTGTCTAGTAGTGCCATGATAGACAAAAAATCGTTCGACGTAATAATTGATAAGGTTACATTAGGACAATTGCTGTCGGGTTATCTCAAAAAGCACCCAGAACAATACTTCCTTTAGTTCTTATTAATAGATAAACTATATAAGTATTGAAACTTGTTTAGGACTCGGAGGATTTTTATGGTAAACAATTTATCAGGACTTGCATTACTGTGTTCAACTGGCTCGATTTTAGTCGTTTTAGGGATCATATTAAAAATTCCACCGATATTTCAAATAATTTTATTAATTATCGGATTAGCACTTTGTATTATCGGCATTTTCAGCTTAGCCAAAATGCTATTGGGTGAAAAAAGTAAATAAACATAAAATGTAGTAGAATTTTGATGTTTCAATTGATTTAAAAAGTAAAAATTCTACATATTTTTAAGCCTAATTGTAAGGTCACAAATATATTTACTTATGCTAGCCACTGTTCAAAATCTAATAATTTGTTAAAGAAAAAAAGGCTGTTTGTGTTTTTCAATACACAAACAGCCTTTTATCTATATCACACTTTTTCTACGATTAAAACAGACAGCAAACTACCCTCTTCTAGCTCCACGGCCACCGCGTTTTGATTCAGTTGCACGTTTTAAAGTTGCAAGACGTTCGTCACTATCTTTTAAGAATCGTGCCATCTTTTGCTCAAAGTTTTCTTTTGCTGGACCATTGCGATCATTAGAACGGTTATTATCGCGACGTGGACGATGAGGACGTTCAGGTCTTTCAGGTCTTTCTACTTGAGGCTTTGCTTTTCGGATTGATAAACCAATTTTACCATCCGCTTCAACATTCATCACTTTTACCTCAACAACATCTCCAACTTTTAGATGTTCGTTGATATCTTTCACATAGTTATCAGCGACTTCACTAATGTGAACTAGACCCGTTTTGCCATCTGGCAGCTCAACGAATGCTCCAAAATTTGTGATTCCTGTTACTTTACCTTGTACTTTGCTGCCTACTTCAATTGACATAAAAAAAATGCTCCTCCTTAAATTTTAAGCGGCTATTAGCCAATTATATTTATAAAAATATTAGTGAACGCACAATGCACGTTATTCTTTTATTATAGCCAACAAAAAAAGAGTGTCAACAAGACAACTCTTTTTCTATCGGATACCTGATTACTTACAGCGTAATTTTATTATGAATAATTCAGTATATTCATGTTTCTTTAGTTGTTGTCTTCTTCATCTTTAGGAATTGTAAAAATGATTTCTCCATCATCAGATAAAAAATATTCTTTACGTGCCAATTTTGCAATATATTCATCATCTTCAAGTTTTGAAATTTGTAAATTGAGCAGCTCTTGTTGTTCTTTTACAGCTTCTAGTTCACCAAGTATTTGTTCTTTTTGACGTTCTTTTTCTGCTAGTCGTTTATTCTGAGCCATGTTTGCACTTATTAAAAAGGCTAGCACAACTACAGCTACTATAGTAAATGCAACCATTCTTCGACGAAAACGAATTTTCTGCTGCTTCAAATACTTCGCCTTTTTATCTGATGATCGGACATAGTCATTTTCTAGCGTTCGAACATTATTTGATTGTTGGTCATTTTGTTTTCGACGCTTTGCCATATCCGTCACCTCCGATTAAACTGCATCTTCTATTATACTTACAATTCAACGTTTTTTAAAGATAGTCCTTCTAAGTTTGGAATATATTTTAATTAGATACTTCTTTTTAATTATAATATAAATCTTGTAAAAAGGGATAAGTATTATCGTAATAATACGAAGAATCAACCTAATTACACTCGTTATTAGGAAAATAATGAATTTAATAATAGCAACAATAGGCCTAATAATTAAAATAATAAATACTCGTCCAACGAAACGGAAAACTGGTTGAAAGATAGATTCATACAAAAAAATACCAAGTATTTGCGCTAACGGGTCAACTAAACGCCATTCTCCACCCTTTACTAAAAATAAAATATAAAAAGTTAGGGCACCAAGTAGTACCCACACAACGAGCTCTATTCCATAGCCCATTTTTCTTAAAAACGATCCTGGGCTTAAGGTGCTTAGTAGATAGCGCGTACCATCTACCGTTGCACCTATAAGTAAGCCGCTAACCGTCATAATTAGTATGCTAACAACCTGTTCATTAATGGTCATCCAAATAATTTATGGAGGAAGCCTTTTTGTAACCCATTGTCTTCATCGTCGTACTGAAGAGCCTTAACATTTCCTTCTAAAGTTAGTAACCCTTTATCGACATCTAAATGGACGATACGTAACTCCTCTCCGCGAATAAGCAGATGACCTTGAGCAGTTCTTACATAAAATTCTTCTTGGTCAAAACGCTCGATTTCCTTAACAGAAGTCATGTCCATTCTTTTTCGATTTCGCACTGTCACAAGATGATCCCCAGATGTAATTGTGTAACGATTACTTTCCTGATGTAGTGTCATATCGTTCCTCCTTAAATTGTTATTGTGTTTGTTCTGTTCACTTTATGCTCGAAATAAAAGAAGCATGACAATAAATTTTGTCATGCCGTAAGTATTTACTATTTTTCCTTCTCACATTGAACTTTACATGTAAGAGAACTATCTATTCTTCATCATCAATAAATTGAGGTTCGATTTTATCAAGTTTTTCTTCTTTAAGAATTGTAAACATCTTCAACGCATCCTCTTTACGAACAGTTTCTTTTAACTCTTCCACACGCGCTGTTACTACTTTTTGTCCAAAACGGATGGCCAATTCATCGCCTACTTTTACGACACTTCCTGCTTTTGCTACTTTGCCGTTAATGGTAATTCTCCCTTGAACGGCAACTTCTTTTGCTAATGTTCGTCTTTTAATTAATCTTGATACTTTTAAAAATTTATCTAATCGCATAGACTAATTCTCCTTTTTCTCTAAAGCTTTTGCTTCATTCCAAAATGAATCTAGCTGTTCTAACGTAAATTCATTAAAGGATTTCCCACTCATTTTCACCTGTTCTTCTACAAACTTAAATCTACGAGCAAATTTCTCATTCGCATGAATCATTGCTTCCTCAGGTGATATTTTATAAAAGCGCGCGATATTTACCAGTGTAAATAATACATCGCCAAACTCATCTAAACGTGCCTTAGCTGTACCCTTCGTCACTTCGTCTCTAAACTCCTGCCATTCTTCGGCAAACTTATCCCATGCTCCATCAGCATTTGGCCAATCAAACCCTACAGAGGCCGCCTTTTTTTGATAGTTATAAGAAGTTTGTAGAGAAGAACTTGCGCGATACTCACCTTTTAACATCGAACCCGATTGTTCCCCTTTTTCTGCTCGTTTAATTTCTTCCCAATTGGCCACGACTTCTTCGGCATCTTCTACATTTACATCCCCAAACACATGAGGATGACGGCGTATCATTTTTTCACTAATCGAAGCGAGTACTTCTTCTAAATTAAAATAGCCTGCATCTTCACCAATTTGAGCATGTAAGAACACTTGCAATAAAACATCGCCTAATTCATCTACCATTGCAAAGTCATCTTCTTCATCAATTGCTGCTAAAAATTCGTGCGCCTCTTCAATTAAATATTTCTTTAAGCTTTCATGGGTTTGTTTTTGATCCCAAGGGCAACCGTTTGGACCTCGTAATGTCGCAATAATCTTCCTAAATGTAGTCCAATCACGAAGCGCATCCAAATCATTTTCAACAGGTGGCACATAGATTGTTGTTAAATTATTAATTTCAACAGCTTGATCCAATTCATATAAAGGAACCGTTGTAAGCTTTTCAGTTGAGGAACCTGCAGCCGTTACAATTGTTACAGGATAATCATCACGGTATTTTTCCATTAAGGTTAACTTCACTTCTGATGCACTAAAGGAATCATACACTTGAGCAATTAAAACATGACCGCGCATATTTACATCATGAATTGAAAAATTCGTCCCGTCTAACAATTGAAAACCATCAATTGGATCAATTTTTAGCGCACCAAAAATTGGGTCTAAAAAGCTTTGACCACCTTCAATTTTTACATCTATTTTCCCTTCCAACATAGCCGCAATCAGTAATTGAACAGTTTGCTCTGCCACTAAAGGATGGCCCGGTACCGCATACATAATAGGCTCCATTTGTGCCATTTCTATTAGCTTTTGACTAATTTCCTCATATACCGGTTGAAAGGTTTCATGCTTTTCGTATACTGCATCAAAACTTTCGAACACAACACCCTCTTGTTGTAATTCTTTCACAACAGGATGATCCATAGTACGAACATATATTTTACTTGCCGATTTTAACTTTTTATAAACACCCATTTGCAATTGGTCTAAATCACCAGCACCTAGACCGATAACCGTTAATTGATGCATTTCCTTCACCTACTTCTTTTTATTTAAAAACAGCTGATAAATGGCCATTTTTCGTCCAAAGGGCAACATAAACCATTCTTTTTCTGCTAAAATTTTTGTTTTTGCGACAATCGTTAAAAAGATAAAAGCCCCTATGAAAATCAAACTTCCACCAACAACAACTGCCTCTAGTCTACCTGTAATAAAGTGATTTAATGTTTGTAATAGTTTATCCATAATGAATACCGATACAGTCATACCTATACTTGCAAAGATTAACTTTATGTAAAATGCCTGTTTTGCTAATTGAATACCCATTAATCTTTTCAAATAAATGATTAGTAAACTTGCACTTAAAAATAGTCCGATATCACTTGTAACCGCTGCTCCTAAGACGCCAAATTGCGGAATGAATAAATGATTGCCAATATATTTTACTAGGATTGCCACTATTAAAATCACAGCAGGAATTTTCAACTTATCCATCCCTTGTAGCATCGCTGTGAAAGTTAAAATGATGGAAAGGGGAACAATTTGCAAAACATACACGATTAACACATTGGATAATACGCTTGTTTCAAATAACATTTCGTTCACATAAGGCATGACAATCACTAACCCTAGCGATGCTGCCACCGCAAGTAAAACCGAAGCACGGAATGTCAATTGAATAAAAGGAACAGGACCTCTGCCACTCTTTTGCTTAGAATGATAAGCAATTAATGGGACAATGGCTAGTGATAAGGATGAAGCAATTGTCACTCCTAACTGAACAAGTGGTTGTCCACGATCATAGATTCCTTTTGTCTCCATTGCATTCATTTTTTCCATCCCATTTTCTACTAATAGAGAAAATACCGTAAAGGAGTCAATTAGTTGAAAGCAAAGCAAAAGTAAACTACTCATACTTACACTTAAGCTTAAAACAGTTACTTCTTTAAGAATCGGCCATTTCGGTTGTTGTATAATTTTTTGAGGTTTTACTAGCAGACTTGATTTCTTTGAAAAGTATAGTAATAATACTACTCCCGCTACTTCCCCTATAATTGTTCCGAAGACAGCCATATTTCCTGCAGCATATAGGGATTTGGATGTTTGCATGATCATAAATGCACCCACTAAAATAATACAAACACGAACAAATTGCTCAAAAACTTGCGCATAAGCAACTGGGGCCATATCACCTTTCGATTGAAACGCACCTTTTAATAATGCGAGCATTGGCATAAATAACGTTACAAATGCCCCTGTTTTTAATAACGGGGCTAATTGAATATCACCCATCATGTGAGCTAGTTGAGTAGCTCCAAAAAATAAAAGACTAAAAAATACGATGGATAAGGTTGTTAAGTACAGAAAGATTGTACGAGTAATCATGCTTTTTTGTTCAATAGACATGGCATTTGATTCGGCATCAGCTAACATTTTAGAAATAGCCACGGCAAAACCACCCGATGTCCAAACAACAAATATTGAAATAAACGGATACACTTGTTGATATATGTAAAAACCTTGATCACCAACTAAGTTTTGAAAAGGGACACGGTAAATGGCACTCAATATCTTCACGAGCAATGCGGCAATTGTTAATAACAAAGCCCCCTTCATATACCCCTTCATCCCGAACTTATTTGCCATTATAATTCCTCTTTCTTCCTAAAACTAAAAATAGTATATCAGAGAAAAGCGTAAGGCGCTCGCCCAGCTCTTGATGGTACTGGAGGTAAAGTCAATTTCTTAGGAAGCGCAGCCTACCACTGTAAGCTGCGTACTAAGTCCAGAAAATGTTAGAAGCAAACTTAAAATATGAGCGGACCTTACACTAAGCACAATTTAAAAAGGATATAAAAAACTCCCCATATAAAAACGCCTCCTGTTACAGAGACGTATTTTATGTTATTTAGTTTTCCATTTGTTTTGCTAAGAAATTTGCGGCCGTTTCAGCTGCTTTTTGCTCAACTTCCGTAATGGCATGCACTTTTGAAATGAGGTATACTGCCCCAATTGCATCACCATTTGTAATAATCGGCGCTACACAGTAAGATTTTACTTGCTCAAACTGTCCTGGAATCAGCTCAATTGTTGTTTCTGTTTTTTCACTGATTACAGAACGTTGCTTCATAAAGTCCTCAGCAAATACTGAAAGACGACGATTTGTATATTCCTTTTTTGATAACCCAGCTACCGCAATCATTTCATCTCGATCGCTAATTAGTGCTGGTGTACCAACTGTTTCGTAAAGGGAATCCACATATTCTTTAGCAAACTCGCTTAAGTCATTTATAGGAGAATATTTTTTTAAGATAACTTCTCCTTCTCTATCAGTGTAAATTTCTAATGGATCACCTTCACGAATTCGCATTGTTCTGCGAATTTCTTTAGGAATAACTACTCGGCCTAAATCATCAATACGACGGACAATTCCTGTTGCTTTCATCTAGTTGCCTCTCTTTCGAAATCAATTTTTGATTCACATTGATAGTATGGATAATATTTGGCCAATGTATGCAAAAAGTGTATGAAGAGGATGAAATTCTAAGTATTTTACTACATAAAAACCGTTATTGATTGAATAATTTACTTTCTGTCAGGTATAAATGCTATGCCGAGACCATGATTATTGCTCTTTTTTAGCCTTTGCCACGATTTCTACCATTTGTTCTAACACATCGAAGGAATCATATTTTCCACATTTCTTCTCATCAATAGTAAGCGTTAACTTTGCACCATCCATTTCAAATCCTACTGCTCGGTCAAACTTCATCGAATCTGCGACAATGACACTTCCATCGACTTTTGCCGTTCCTTCTTCTGATAAATAAATTGAAATAATTTTTTGCTTTTCTTTAATCGCCGTTATTCCCGCTTCCAACGCCCATACTTTTATACGAGCAATGCGTAATAACTTTTCTGTTTCATCTGGTAAATCACCAAAACGGTCATGAAGTTCATCGATAATCTCGTTATAGTCATCAATACGGTCCATCGATTTAATTCGTTTATACATTTGGATTTTTTGATATCCATCTGGAATATATTTGTCCGGTATATAGGCGTCCGTGTGTAGGATAATTTCAACATCTGGAATATCTTCCTTTTTCACACCCGTTTGTCGTTCAACTATAGCTTCCTCTAACATTTGCGAGTATAAATCATACCCCACAGAATCAATAAATCCATGTTGTTGTGCCCCTAATAAGTTCCCGGCACCTCGAATGGATAAATCTCGCATCGCTATTTTAAATCCTGATCCTAGTTCTGTGAATTCTTTTATGGCTTGAAGTCTTTGCTCGGCTACATCTGTTAGCACCTTATCACGTTGATACATAAAATATGCATACGCAATACGGTTAGATCGCCCTACTCGTCCGCGCAATTGATACAACTGGGATAAGCCCATCCGATCTGCATCATGAACAATCAGTGTATTCACATTCGGAATATCTACGCCCGTTTCGATAATAGTCGTTGTAACAAGTACATCATATTCTCCATCAAGGAAATTTAAAATAACCGATTCTAATTGTGTTTCGGTCATTTTCCCATGCGCATAACCAACTCGCGCTTCAGGCACAAGCATTTGGATTTCTTCTACTTTTCTTGTCATATCTTCTACTCGATTATATAAGTAAAACGTTTGTCCGCCCCTTGCCATTTCCCTTTCAATCGCTTCACGAATCAGTGCTCCGTTATACTCCATCACATACGTTTGAACAGGGAAACGATTTTGTGGCGGTGTTTCAATAACAGACAAATCTCTTACCCCAACCATTGACATATGTAATGTTCTTGGAATTGGAGTTGCTGTTAAAGTTAACACGTCGACATTCGTTTTTAATTGTTTAATTTTTTCTTTATGAGTAACACCAAATCGCTGCTCTTCATCAACAATTAATAAACCTAAATCATGGAAGACAAGATCCTTCGATAAAATACGATGGGTTCCAATGACCATATCAACGGTTCCTTCTTTTAGGCCCTTAATTGTCTCCGTTTGTTGTTTTTTCGTTCTAAAACGACTAAGTAGCCCTACATTAATAGCGTACTCCTGGAATCGCTCTTGAATGGATTCATAATGTTGTTGGGCTAAAATCGTTGTTGGTACAAGAAATGCTACTTGTTTACCATCCATAATCGCTTTAAACGCAGCACGAATCGCTACCTCTGTTTTTCCGTAACCCACGTCTCCACATACTAGTCGATCCATTGGGCGTTCTCGTTCCATATCTCTCTTCACTTCAATAATCGAACGTAATTGGTCCTCTGTTTCTTCATATGGGAAAGAAGCTTCAAAATTCCGTTGTTCATCTGTGTCCGGTGCAAAAGCATATCCTTTTTCAGCCTCTCGTTTTGCATAAAGCTTGATTAAATCGTCCGCAATATCATTAACAGCTGATGAAACTTTTGCTTTTGTCTTTTTCCACTCAGCGCCACCAAGTTTATGAAGCTTTGGCTCTTTCCCTTCAGAGGCAACGTATTTTTGGATTAAGTCAATTTGATCGACGGGAACGTACAATTTATCATCGGCACGATAGCGAATATGAAGATAGTCTTTATGTGTCCCATTTACTTCTAACGTTTCAATACCAATATATTTCCCAATCCCATGGTGAACATGTACAACATAGTCACCCGGTTTAATCTCGGTATAACTTTTTATCCGTTCAGCATTTGACATTTTTTGCTGACGACGTGGTTTTCTTTTGGCTTGCTGCTTAAATAATTCATCATCTGTCACAATAGCAATTCGCTGTAAAGGAAGCTCAAACCCAGTTTGCAAAGAACCATCAACTAAATAAATACCAGCTTCTTTTGGCGTACCTAGTAAACTATGGATATCATATTCTTCAAGTAAACTTTGCATTTTCTTTATGCGCTCTTTACCTTCTGCAACAAAGAGAACCGTAAAACTCTCTTGACTCCAACGTTCAACCTCATTTTTTAGCAGTTCTATTTGTCCGTGGAACTGTTGCATTGGCTTACAAGAAAAGTTCGTTGTCTTTTTAAATGTCACCCCAGCAAAGGTCCTTGCAAAAAGGGCAAAGTAAAGCTTTTGCTGCTCAATCATCGAAACGACTTCTTTAAATGCAAAGGATGGATTCACATCATGAACGATTTTTCCTTCTTCAATTAATGACATAAACCAATCTTCTTCTTCTTTCTCCCAAGCGTCCATTACTTCTTGTATACGGCCTAATTCGTCAAAAAGAACTATTCCATCTTTTGCAAAGTAATCACCTAAAAAGGAAATTTCATCATATAACAGCGAACCGTATTTTGTTACATGATTCGGAATGTTTCCTTGCTTTAACATTTCGATATCGTATTCAATATTTTGATAAAGCGCTTCTTGTACTTCCTGTTTCTTCACTTTTTTCAAGCTTCGACCAAGCGCAATTTCGAGTCTTTCTGCTAATTCAAATCTTTGTTCGGTTGTTAAAAGCAATTCAGTTGCAGGCAAAATTTGAATGGATTCTAACCTGTCAATTGAGCGTTGGTCATCTGCTGAAAATGTGCGAATGGAATCAATTTCCACATCAAAAAGCTCAATACGAATAGGTGACTCTGCATAAGGTGGGTAAACATCTAATATTCCCCCACGTAATGCAAACTCACCTGGCGTTGTTACCATTTGTCCTCTTGTATACCCCATTTTGACTAACTGCAGTAACCATTCCTCAATGTCAATTTCCTTGCCAATGGATGCTTCTAAAAATGCGCTTTTCCATTGTGCTACAGGTGTCATCATTTTCCGCATTCCTGCAATTGGAATTACATAGATCCCTAAGTCATTCTTCACTAAATGGTCGAGTGTTGCGATACGGTTGGCTCTTAATTCGGGTGAAGCAATTGTTAAATCCGCAGCAATAAACTCATCTGCTGGATAATAGTATACATAGTCTTCCCCAACTAAAGAGGATAAATCATCCACTAGTTTTTGCGCCTGTAAAAGGTTAGGCGATAAAATATAAATCGACCTTTTTAATTGTTTAAAAATGCTATGAATTAATACAGGTCTAGCACTTCCCGTTAACCCTGTAATAAGTTGCGAATCATAAGCTTGTTCGCCAATTTGCTGAATAAACGAATTTATATGTCTATCTTGAGAGAATAATTGATGTAAAACGTCCATTCCTAAACCCCCTTCTATTAAAAAGAGTAATATTATGTATATACATATGATGATTATTAAGAAATTCAAATGATGTATAAATTTACATAAATTGAATAGCGGCTAGCTTTTCTTTAAAAAGTGGAAGAAGCCTTGGTTTCACTTTTGAACCAAAGCATCTTCCTATAACCCGTTATTTTATTCGATCTCCACTTATTGAAGCCAATTTTTCAATGCATAATAATCAGGGAATTGTCTTAAAGAGTCCTCACAGTGTTCACAAATACAATGCACTGTAGTATCACCGTGCTCATCTTTTTCAATATAATCGTCAATTTCTCCAATTTCGAATAAATGCATTTTTTTAATCGTTTCATCTGCATCAAATGGTAAAGTTCCAATTTCAGTTTCGCAATGGCGGCAACGATAACGAACAGGCATTAGAATCGTCCTCCTTTAAGTATGTAGCTTAACAAACGCTGACCTACTCAAAGTATGGACCTATTTTTTCTAAATTATGCACACATCATCTCGTCCTTAGAACGACGAATATTCGCTTAACTAGCTTGATGAATCCACTATCCAATTGCGTTAAATTCGCTCATGACATCTAAAAACTTTTTCGTTAAAGAAGTTTCAACCGCTGCTACAGTTTTTTCGATAGCATCTTTTATAATTGGGTCGTCCTCTTTTGAAAACTTTGATAAAACGTAATCTGGAACTTTCATCCCTGCTGGTGGTCGACTAATGCCCACACGGATTCGATTAAATTCCTGTGTCCCTAGATGCTGTATCAATGATTTAATGCCGTTATGACCACCTGCACTACCTTTTTGACGTAATCGAAGCTTTCCTGTTTCTAAATCTAAATCATCATAAATAACGATAATATCTTCTATATCTATATCAAAATAATCCATTAATGGACGAACAGATTCTCCAGATAAGTTCATATATGTTAAAGGTTTTAATAATATAACCTTTCCTTCTGGACGATGTACGGTTGCAAACATTCCATTAAATTTCATTTGATTCAACGGTGCATCCCATTTTTTTGAAAGGGCATCAATACATTCAAATCCTATATTATGACGTGTATATTCATATTGTTTTCCTGGATTCCCTAATCCAATAATCAATTTCATGATTTCTCATCCTTTATTCACTAATCGTAGCCTATTTTACCATATGACTGTTTAAAAAACTAAAACTAATCCTTTATAATTTTTCGCTCGTATGTATTAATATTACCTTCTCATTCCCATTATCCTTCTTTTTCATAAAATAAAAATGTATGAGCAAATAACCCATACATTTTATTAAATCATTAGTTTTCAGATTCAGGTGCTCCCGATGCTTTTATATCCTGGTTCTCTGTATCACCTTGTCCTGCCGTATCATCATTAATAACAACAGGAGGCGTAACCGTTGCTAAAACATCCTCATCAGCATTAACAACCGTATATGCAATTGACCCTCGAATATCTAAAATAGACAGTGACTCATTCATCGCTAAATTTGAAACATCTACTTCTATCGATTCAGGTATATCTGATGGTTTTACTTTAATCGTAATCTCACGGATAGGTTGAGTTAAAACGCCACCCTCACGTACACCTACTGCTTCCCCAATAATCGAAACTGGTACTGCCACTTCCAATTCCTCGGCCATGTTGATCGATAAGAAGTCTACATGTTTCACTAAACCTTTCATAGCACATCTTTGTACTTCGTTTAAAACGGCATTCACTTGTTTACCTTCAATATCAATTTTAAACACACTTGTACGACCAAACTTTTGTACAGCTTTAGCCGTTTCTTTATAGTCTAGGTATACAGGCACTGCCTCCACGTTATAACCATAAATGACTGCAGGCAGCTGACCCTCTTTTCGAAGTTTTGTTAAAGTTGAACGAGCACCTTTCGTTCGTCTCTTCGCTTGTAATACAATATCCATAGTTTTACCCCTTTTCTGCAAATAGTAACATTTTCTAGTATGTCTATATTTGTGTGTTACTAAACAGAAGGGGTATAAAAATCATAATTTAGTATGGATTATTTTTGTTCTGAGAATAAGCATATTTATTGTGCTGGAAGTTGGATATGAAAAATCGTCCCTACCCCAATAAGGCTCTGTACAGAAATATCGTCACCATGATCGTAAATCGTTGTATAGACTTGAGTAAGACCTAGCCCTGTTCTGTTATTTTTGGTAGTGAAAAATGGTGTTCCTAGCATCTTTAATTTTTCTTCTGAGATTCCCACACCAGTATCACTCATTTTTATATGAATCCATCCATTTTTGTAAAAATTCTCAATTCGAGTTACCCCTTTTTCTGGAATAGCTTCAATGGCGTTTTTGAACAGGTTAAAAAATGTTTTAAGCAATAAATTCCTTTTACCCACTACGTTTCGATCTGCATCACTAAATTTCATTTCAGCTTTCACATTATACAGTTTATCTTGGAATAAAAATAAGAGAGACTCTAGTTCCATACATAAGTTAATAGGTGCTTAAGGCTCGTCTAATAAATCAGGTTTAGAGACTTGCAGCAAGTTTTGAAGGGTGTCTAGCGCTTTATCTAGTTCCGATTCCATTGTATCTAAATATGCGTGATCTTGATTCTCTTTTAATAATTATAAAAAAGTGCATAAAAACACCTATGGAGATGCTTTTTGCACTTTTGGAAACTTTATTTAATTGCAAAAATTAATATTGAGAACTTACTTTCTGGAAATGATTAATGATCATATCTAACTCTTGACTATATTTAATAGTTTCTGGATGGGTTAAACCCTTTAAAATACCAACATCTATCATACGTGCTTGTAATTTAAAAAATTCATCTTCTAACTCTATGTCGGTTAAACAGTGTCCCTCCATTACGTTGCCCCCTAATTAATATAGCAGAAATTTCACCTATTATATAATAAAATTAGGAATAATGGAATATTATGTTATTGAGAATTTTAAATTATTTTATTAAAAGTTTAAATAGATATTTAGGGTCTTATCCATTACATATGTACATTATCATATTGTGATTTTCCGAAGTTATCGACAAAGAGAGCATATGATTCCGAGCAACACTTTTTTATTAATTCTTGAAAAGTATTTGTTGAGTTTAGCTCTTCAACTACTGCTTTTGTAAATCTTGCTTGGTCTTTTAAATAACTATCCATATCAATTATTGCACTATTATGTGACTCGTAGTTTACCCATGTTTTATTTCGATCAATGATATCCATTAAATGATATTTCTCTAATACACTTACTGCCCAAGTTCCTATAACTATTGCAATTTTTAAAGATAAAAGGAAATTTAACTCTTCATTGCCACTAGAACGTCTCTTTAAACTTTGTATAGCTTTGTCCCGCTTTACCGCTTCGAAAATCAAAAGATTCGGACTATAATAGATAGACTTCTCTACTGACTGAATGATTCGAGACTCATCCGGTAATAAAATTAACCAGGCGTTAAACACCATACTCCATGCATCAGCTTCTGAAGTGTTTTTACGATTTCCAATAATGTACCAAAATCTCCTCATTCTCTCTGCAATCGAACAAAACTTATCAATTTGATATTGTTGTACATACATTAAACTTCTATCAATAGTAATTTTACTATTCATCTCCAACCCACCTATTAACGTTCATTAAATATATTAAAATAATATGTGATATCGATGAGGTTAAATTTATAAAGGCTAATTCTTATTTTTATAAGAGACCACAGTAAGTCCCATTGTATAATACATTCACTAAATTATTATATATAATAACTTATTTTCTTACACCATTCTATAGATATTTTAAAAATTCTTACTTTCAACTATCAATTATTTACTCAAACTTCCCTTCTATTTATCGTCAATCTTTTAATTTATTCAATAAAAAAACAAAGCCGAATAAATCGACTTTGTTTTTAAAGTATATTAATCAAATAATGTACTAACTGATTTGTTTTCGTATACGCGAGAAATTGCTTCAGCCATTAAGTTTGCCACAGAAAGTTGTTTAACTTTTGGTGATAATTTTTCTTCTGATAATTGAATTGTGTTTGTAACCACTAATTCTTTAATTGAAGAGTTTTCAATACGCTCAATTGCAGGTCCAGATAATACTGGATGTGAACAACAAGCATAAACTTCTTTTGCACCTGCTTCTACAAGAGCATTTGCACCGATTGTAATTGTTCCAGCCGTATCAATAATGTCATCAATTAAGATACACACTTTCCCTTCAACATTCCCTACGATATTCATAACTTCTGCCACATTCGGCTTTGGTCGACGTTTATCAATGATAGCAATTGGTGCTTTTAAACGTTCTGCCATTTTGCGTGCACGTGTTACGCCACCATGGTCTGGTGATACAACACAAATATCTTCTGGATTAATATCTTTTGATTTGAAGTAATCAGAAAGAATTGGTACAGCTTGTAGATGGTCAATTAAAACATCGAAGAAACCTTGGATTTGCGGCGCATGTAAATCTAATACAATAACACGTGTTGCTCCAGCTGTTTCAAGAAGGTTAGCAACTAATTTGGCAGTAATTGGCTCACGAGCTTTCGCTTTACGATCTTGGCGAGCATAACCATAGTATGGCATTACAACATTGATTGTACGAGCAGAAGCACGTTTCAATGCATCAATCATAATTAAAAGTTCCATTAAGTGTTCGTTAACTGGAGCAGATGTTGATTGTACAACAAACACGTCACAACCACGAATACTTTCTTCAATACTAATTTGGATTTCTCCATCGCTGAAATGTTTTACAGAAGATTTACCAAGTTCAACACCCATTAATTCTGCGATTTCTTGTGCTAATGGATAGTTAGAGTTTAATGAAAAGATTTTTAATTTTGAATCAGCGTAATGATACGGCATGATGGCCTCCTAAAAGTTTATACAAATTATTTTTATTTAAGTTTTTTTGCGTAATCAAGTTTATTCTCTTGTCTAGCACGTGCAATCGCAAGCGCATCTTCTGGTACTTCTTTTGTAATTGTTGAACCTGCAGCGATAAATGAACCAGCACCAATTTTTACTGGTGCAACTAAATTTGAGTTACACCCAACAAATACATTGTCTTCAATTACAGTTTTGAACTTATTTTTACCATCGTAATTGACTGTTATTGAACCACAACCGATGTTTACATTACTTCCGACTTCAGCATCACCAATATAGCTTAAGTGAGATACTTTTGAATGGTCGGCTAATGAGCTTTTCTTTACTTCTACGAAATTACCAATTTTCACATGGTTTCCTAATTTCGCATCAGGACGTAAATGTGCAAAAGGTCCGACTGTAGTATCTTCTCCTACTATACTATTAGTGGCTACTGAATGTTGAACTGTGGAACGGTCACCAATACGACTAGCGATAATATGGCTATTCGGTCCAATTATACAGTCTTCTCCGATAATAGTATTACCTTCAATTATCGTACCCGGTTGAATAACCGTATCTCTACCAATGACTGTATCTGCACTAATATGAGTTGTCATTGGACTAACAATCGTTACCCCGTTGCGCATATGCATTTCATTAATACGCGTTTGCATAATACTTTCCGCTTGTGCTAATGCAACACGATCATTTACACCTAATGTTTCATCAAAATTATTACACTGATAAGCAGAAACAATTTCACCTTGTTTTTGTAATATTTCAATGACATCTGGTAAGTAATATTCACCTTGTGCATTTTCATTTTTTACTAGCTTCAATGCTTCAAATAATGCTTTATTATCGAAGCAATACGTCCCAGTATTAATTTCTGTAACTAATTGTTGTTCAGGTGTAGCATCTTTTTGTTCAACGATTTGTGAAACCTGACCGTTCGCATCTCTTATGATACGACCATATCCAGTTGGGTTATCAGACACAGCAGTTAGTATCGTAGCTTTTGCATGTTGCGCTTGATGATGCTCAAACAATGACTTGAATGTTTCTGGTCGAATGAGCGGTGTATCGCCACAAACAACTAAAGTTGTTCCTTCCAAATCATTTAAAATTGTTTCAGCTTGCTTTACTGCATGTGCTGTTCCTAGTTGTTCTGCTTGTAGAACATACTCAGACTTTTCCCCAAGTTGTTCCTTCACTTTTTCAGCTCCGTGACCAACAATCGTTACGATGCGTTCAACATTCAACGTATGAATGTTATCAACAACATGTTCCACCATTGGCTTTCCACAGACTGGATGGAGCACTTTATATAATTTGGACTTCATGCGAGTTCCCTGACCTGCAGCCAAGATGACTGCAAAAATGTTAGTCATTTCAAGTCCTCCATTTTTACTCATATTCACTTATGACTATATAGTAAAATCACCGGTTTTTCAAGGTATTCAGACTTGACAAATCAATGACATCACCCTTTGGAAATTTTTAACTTCAATCCATATTATTAAACAAATTTCATATTATGAGGCGATCTGGGAAATTTCCGATTGGTCAAGCAGTATGAAGTTACTAGTAAATCTTTTTTCTGTAAAAATAAAAAGAGTCGCACTTTAAAAGCACGACTCTTTTTTGATATTAAGCATTTGCTTCTTCAAGTTGTAATGCTTCTTCTTCACTTGAAGCGTGATAAGCTGCAAGTACTACTTCTTGAAGTTTATTTCTTGTATCAGAATTAATTGGATGCGCAATGTCACGGAATTCGCCATCTGGTGTACGTTTACTTGGCATTGCTACAAATAAACCATTATTTCCATCAATCACACGAATGTCATGTACAACAAACTCATCATCTAGTGTGATGGAAGCAATAGCACGCATACGTCCATCAGTTTGGACACGTCGTAGTCTAACGTCAGTAACTTCCATTCTCTCACTCCTCTCTTCTAGGATGCCTTTTAAAATATAATTCTACGAAAAATTATATTTCCCTTCTTATTTTATAAAAATTTTCAAAAAAATTGGAAAAGTTTTTTTTATAAGAAAAGTGGAAGGCGTTCGCCCAGCCCCGAAAGAAACTGGCGGACTATCGTACACCTACAACTAAATTTCGTAGACACAATAATATTTTTATATAAAAAAACGGACTCTAATAGAATCCGTCTGCATAAATTTTATTCAACTACTGCGATGACTTCAATTTCTACTTTAACATCTTTTGGTAATCTAGCGACTTCCACTGCTGAACGAGCAGGTTTGTGCTCGCCAAAATGACTAGCGTAAGCTTCATTCATTGCTGCAAAATCATTCATGTCGCCTAAAAATACTGTTGTTTTCACAACTTTGTCTAATGAGCTACCAGCCGCTTCTAAAACTGCTTTTAAATTTTCAAATACTTGATTTGTTTGAGTAACAATGTCACCTTCTACAAGTTCACCAGCTGCAGTTAGTGGAATCTGACCAGAGCTATAAAACATTCCGTTTACTACAATTCCTTGTGCATATGGTCCGATTGCTGCTGGTGCGTTTGTTGTTGAAACTGTTTTCATATTAAGTTCTCTCCCTTTGAAAAATAATTCCCTTCGCTTAAAGCAATAGTACGATCTTTTTCGTTCACAGCATGGAGTTTTACTAACGAGATATAATCGTCTACAAGTGTTTCATCTGCATGCTCGGCTTCAACAAGAACGGCAATGCCTGCAAGCTCACAATCAAATTCTTCTAGAAGATTTTTCATTCCATTCATAGTACCTCCGACTTTCATAAAATCATCAGTTATGAGGACACGTTGTCCACTTTTCATACTGCGTTTTGAAAGCACCATTGTCTGAATACGACGGGATGAACCAGAAACATAGTTAATACTAACGGTTGAACCTTCCGTCACTTTACTATCGCGACGAACGACGACTACTGGGACATTTAAATGTCTAGCAATCGAATGGGCAATTGAAATCCCTTTTGTTGCAACGGTCATAATAACATCGATTTGTTGGTCAGCAAAAATACCTGCAAATACTTTCCCAACTCTATTCATAAGTTCTGGATTTCCAAGTAAGTCTGTCATAAATAAATATCCACCTGGTAATAAACGATCTGATTGGGTAAGTTCAGAAATTAAAATTTGTATAATTTCACGCACTTCTTTTTCAGACATTTTTGGGATATATTTCACTCCACCTGCTGCCCCAGGTACTGTCATCAACAACCCAATTCCTTTTTCTTCAAATGTTTCTTTAACAATTGTTAAATCTTCACTAATGGACGATTTTGCAGATTGATAAACTTCGGAAAAAAAGGTGAGCGGTATTAACTGATGCGGATGCTCAAGTAAATAATACGTCATATCAACAAGACGTTCACTCCGCTTCCATTTCATGTGACCCTCTCCTAAACAAATAATAATTTCACCTGATAGTTTTGTCTATTCCTTTTAAACTAACATACAGGGAATATGTAAACACGAATAATTTATAGAAAAAGTAACACAAATGTACGCATTTAAGCAAGTGGATTCCGTTCACCTAACAAACGAACTGCAAAAACTTCATCACAGAAACCTCTTAATCCATTGTAAATTCTACTAAGTCTAGACTCGTGATCTACCAGCCCAAAAACGGTTGGTCCACTTCCACTCATTAATACAGCATCTGCCCCAAATCGCTTCATTTGTTCCTTAATCATGACCACTTCTGGATGTAATTTAAATGTTACAGATTCAAGAACATTCCCTAAAGAAGCACACATTAAGTCATAATCATTTGTATCAATTGCAGCTAACATTTGTTTTGTGTTTGGATGTTCGACTTCTTCAATTTTCAGCCCGCCATATACTTGCGCTGTTGATACACCGATTTTAGGCTTAGCTAAAACAACCCAACATGTTGGCGGTGCAGGTAGCTTCTGAATAATCTCACCACGTCCCGTTGCTAATGCCGTACCACCATAAACACAAAAGGAAACATCAGAACCAATTTTCGCACCAAGTTCCGCTAATGTATCATTCGATAAGTTTAAATTCCACAGTTCATTTAATCCCTTCAACGTAGCTGCAGCATCACTACTTCCACCAGCAAGCCCAGCTGCAATCGGAATCTCCTTATCAATTGTAATGGTCACGCCTTCTTGTATCCCATATGTATCTTTTATAAGCTGTGCTGCTTGATAAGCAAGATTTCGATTATCACTTGGAATGAAACCATTTGAAGAATTAATATGAATTAATCCATCCTTTCTAACTTCTAAACCAATCCGATCAGCTAAATCAACAGTTGTCATAATCATTTCAACTTCATGATAATTATCAGGTCTTTTATATAAAACATCTAAGGTTAAATTTATTTTTGCTGGTGCTTTTACGTAAAGCATTCCGTCGCCCTCCTCACGTGGCTTCTTTCTGTATTTAAAAAATAAAGGATATTTAAAGTTATTTTACCCTATTCATACAAAATTTAAATATATTCCAACAAATAGGGAATAAAAGCGAAAGGCGCTCGCCCAGCTCTGAAAGAAACTGGTCGCCAAAAACGCCACATCGTGTGGCATTGTCGGCACTCGTACATCCGTGTACTTCGGAGACTTATTTTCTATACTTTAATAAATAAATTTCACTTCAAAATATTTTACCATAAAACAAAAGCCAATAGACTCCCGTAAAACCGGAGCTATTGGCAAAATGTCAACGACTACTTATTTGAATTGTTTTGGTTTGCTTGCTGTGCTAGACCTTCTTGGGCCATTTCAATTGCGCGCTTTACCATGTTCCCTGCATCACGTGACTTAATTCCACCCCAGCCTTCACGTTCGACTACATCGTAAAATCCGAGTTCTTTGGCAATCTCTTCTTTCAGACGACTCGACATGATTCCTTTTCTTCTGGCCATGCAGTGTTTTCCTCCTTAAAATAAGTAGGTTGACACCCGTAGTATGTGCAAAGATAAAAAAAACACTCTTATTGTGAGTGCTTTTTTTAAAATATAAAAATAATTACTAAAGACTATTTGACAAATGCAATCTGTGCATCATCTAAGAAAGTAATCTCAACTGCTTCAGTTAAAATATCTGTGTAGCTATAAGAAACACGTTTACAAGAATTATCTTCTTGATCAAGCTCCACAACGAATACTGCGTGATATGTTTCACTTAATACACCGTCACACTCAACCGTTTTCTTGCGACCTCCGTTTGCTTTTAATCGCAAACGTTTACCCAAATGACAATCTAGAGACTTTTTAATGTCAGCTAACGTTTTTGGCATTTCGCATACACCTCACTATATCCAAGTATAGCTTAAAACGGTTTAATTGTCAACAAATTATAATATTTTATCACCAGACAAATATCTTCGTCAACTTATTTTTAATAAAAAAATAATCAATATTACGAGTAATTTCGACATCTTTCAAATTATTGACCATTGCCAAAGTGAGGATAAAGTGCATCCGCTAATTTTCCAAACTCTTCAATGGACAACGTTTCCCCGCGGCGTGTAGGGTCTATACCATTACTTTCTAGTGCTTCTATAATTAATTGTTTCTTTTCCTTACCCGAAGGAAGTCCTGACTGTAAATTATTTAATATTGTTTTTCTACGTTGCGCAAAAGATGCACGAGTTACTTCAAAAAGGAAATCTTCACTTATTACATTGACTGGTGGTGCATCATGTCGAATTAAACGGATTACTGCAGAATCGACATTAGGTTGAGGCATAAACACCGTTTTTGGTACTACCATCGCCACTTCAGCTGTTACATAATATTGGATTGCGATAGAGAGTGAACCATATTCCTTCGTTCCAGGTTTAGCTGTAATACGGTCTGCCACTTCTTTTTGCATCATGACAACATAGCCACGTATTGGGAGACGATCATTAAGCAATTTCATTAAAATTGGTGTCGTTACATAGTAAGGGAGGTTCGCAACGACCATAATATCTTCTATTCCCGCCATTTCTTCATCAATAACTTTTTTTACGTCGGCTTTTAAGATGTCTGAATGGACAATTTTCACATTATCATATGGGCTTAATGTATCTTCTAGTACAGGTAATAAGCGTTGGTCAATTTCAAATGACACTACCTTTTTTGCAGCTCGAGCTAAATGTTCTGTCAAGGCTCCAATCCCTGGTCCAACTTCAATTGCTCCACTGTCTTTTGTTAAATTTGCATGACTTACTATATTACGTAAAATATTCGGGTCAATTAAAAAATTTTGCCCTAAGCTTTTTTTAAATGAAAAACCATATTTATTTAATATTTCTTTTGTACGAATAGGCGTTGCGATATCTTTATTCATTGTGCTCCTCCTGATTAATTAAAGCGACTGCTTTACCGAATTGTTCTACAGTAATTTGGAACATTGCAAGCCTTTTATGCAATTGTTTACCATTCGTCATACCAATATTCAAAATTTCCCCTAATTGTTTCCGACGATTTTTTGACTGCGGATGTCCAATCAGTCTAGCCATAATTAAATCATCCATTGTAATTTCTGATTCACTTTTAAAATGTACGTTTGGTGTATAGACATTCTTTAGTGCCTCTCGAATATCCTCATCCCGCGCATGTTCAATCCCAAGCCCTTTTCCATTTTTAGCAATGGTTTTTTCCTTCGCTAAAAAGGCATGTTTAACACCAGGTACGTGTTCCTCAATTATAGCGCGAATCCGTCTACCTGGATAATCAGGGTCTGTAAATACAATGACCCCTCTTTTTTCTTGCGCATGGGCAATTCTTTGTAATGTCTCAGTTGAAATAGCAGAACCATTCGTTTCAATTGTATCTGCATTGACTGCACGTTTAATTGCAGTTGTATCATCTTTTCCTTCAACAACGATAATTTCTTGTATATCCAAAAATATACCTCTCCTCTTAAGAAAAGCGCTAGCATCCTCACGTAAGCCAAAAAAGCATCGGAGACTCCGACAAGAAGGTGCTAGGAACAGGCCGCGCTCGTGGGGCTGGTCGCTAACGCTAGCCACTGTTTAAAAAAATTTATGTTTATACAGTAAAACAATCTTTGAACATTTTAACATAGAAAAGCGGATACTGCTCGCCCGTAGCTAGACACCCGTTCTACTCTAAATTTATCTTTACTAAAACTCAAAACTAAAAAGAGCTCTCCTGTTTAGTCTACAGGAAAGCTCTCGAAAAACATTTTGGATATTCTTTTATTCTAGCGATAACTTCATAGATTAATCTAAAATTTTAATGCGGACTTTTTTGCGTCCCCAATTTCTTGCTTGCTGATCTGAGTGTACTAATACGTCAATTTTATTTCCTTTAATCGAACCGCCAGTATCTCCAGCAATTGCATTACCATAACCCTCAACCCATACTTTTGTTCCTAGTGGGATGACACTTGGATCAACAGCGATAACCTTTAAATCTGTATTATTTCTAAGGTTAATTCCTGATGCAGATGTTCCAGAGCACCCATTACAGTATGGTGTATACGCAGTAGCCGTTACATAAAACTCTTTTCCACCTGAACTTGAGCTTGTATCGTTACTACGTGATACGTTCGCAGTCACAACTTTAGTTCCTACTGCTACAACTTTTGTTTTTGGTTGTTGTATAACTTCTTCTGATTGGAGTACCTTCTCCACAACTACTCCATTTTCCTTAATTACTTCATACGTTCGAGAGACTTTTCCTTTCTCTCCTTGAGTAACTACTTTTTCTTTTCCTTTTAGCAATGAAGAGTCTGATTTCGTTTCAACTGCGAAATCTAAAGATTCTTCCACTACATCGGTAACCTTTTCTACACGAACTATTGTGACTTTATCATCTGGAATGATTTTTGCATCCAAATCCTTTTCAACACGATCAAATTCATTAAGCTGAATTTCCTGTTGTTTTAAAAAGTTAGCGACCGTAGTCGAAGTGGACCAAACTTGTCTAGTTGTCGTACCATCGACAAGCGTTAACTGAAACGCCTTTTGAATATCGATTTTGTTAGTATCGCCTATTTCAGCATCTAGAGCTTTTGATATTAAATCGTGCTCTGCTACTTTGATATTTGCTTCTTCCAAAATGTTCTTCACTTTATTTTCAGTTGTCCATACCTTTGACTCATTTCCATCAACTGAAATTGTAACTTCTCTTGCCTGTTCCCATTCTATCGTCATTCCACTGTTTAGTTTTGTTTCCAGCGCGGGTGAAACTTTATCGTATTCTGAAAAATTCACTTCTTTTTCTTCTAAAAGTTCTTCAACTGTTTCTGCGTGGGTAAATATTTTTTCTTCTTCACCATTTGTATTTATAACAACTGGAGTTTTAGTCCCTTGGTAAAGAACAAATGACAGTGCAGATCCAAACACGACCACTGATAAACTGGTGACCAGTGTTTGCTTACGCCTCAATGACTTTGAGAACCAGTTTTTCACAGGATTTCCTGACATGAAAAAACGCCTCCTTGACACTCGTTGGATTATACGGGCTACTTTATTGATTTGTCAATCGGTTTAACTTTTTACAAAATTATCTAATTGCCTTAAACCCTTCCTTTACGCAGTTTCGGAGACGATTGGTAATTAATTCTTAATTTAATTGAGTTTGAAGAATTTAATCGCATTGGAAGTTGTAGCCTTAGCAACTTCTTCAACTGTTAATTCTTTTTGGCGAGCGATTTCTTCTGCTACTAATGGCACGTATGAAGGTTCATTACGTTTCCCTCGATATGGATGTGGTGCTAGGTAAGGCGCATCTGTTTCAATCATTAAGTACTCAAGTGGGATTTCCTTTGCAACTTCCTTTGGCATCCGTGCATTTTTAAATGTAACGGGTCCACCCAAGCTAATCATGAAATTCATATCAATACATTCACGAGCAGTTTCAACACTACCCCCGAAGCAATGCATCACGCCACCAACACTTGCTGCATTTTCTTCACGTAAAATTTTAACCACATCTCCTGTTGCATCACGATTGTGTATAACAATTGGAAGCTGTAATTTTTGAGCTAAATGAATCTGTTTACGAAACAGCTCTTGTTGAATATCTTTTGGCGACTTGTCCCAATAGTAATCCAATCCAGTTTCGCCAATTGCGACAACTTTTGGATGAATCGCAAGTTGTTCAATCCATTGTAAGTCTTCTTCCGTACAATCAATTGCATCAACCGGGTGCCAGCCAATAACTGCATAAATAAATTCATAAGCATCTGCCAATTCCATAGCTTTTTCAATTGTTTTGCGATCAAAACCAACAACGACCATCTTTTCTACTTTCGCCGCGAGTGCTCTCTCGATAACTTGTTGTAAATCTTCTTCGTATTGATCTGCGTTTAAATGGACATGTGTATCTATAAACATTGTTTTCAATCTCCTATCGTCTATTCTATTGAAAAGTGATATTGCGTAGTTAACATCTACATTACAGAAATGTTACAAGAACTACTTTTTCATGACATTGTTCTTATCTAATTTTGTCGTTTTTAGTATATTATACCTACGACAAAATTTTCTTGCCTTGATTTTACTATAATAGGATAGCTATTTTAGGCTTAAATTAAGCGTGAAAAACCTGTTGAACAAGAAATTGCTCAACAGGTATACACTGACTTCTTATTTTACTTTTGCTCCATTTGCAAGGTTAGGATCCACTGTTGCCAATTTTAATACACCATCATGACTTCCTGCTAAAATCATTCCTTGAGAAAGCTCTCCACGAAGTTTAACAGGTTTTAAATTCGCTACTACAATCACCTTTTGACCAATTAGTTCATCTGGTTTGTAATATTCTGCAATCCCTGAAACAACTTGACGCTTTTCATATCCTAGATCAACCTGTAACTTCAATAACTTATTTGCCTTAGGTACCGGTTCACATTCGATAACTGTTGCAACTCGTAAATCTACCTTCATAAAATCATCAATTGTAACCTCCTCAGAGTCAGGTTTTTCAACTTCAGTAGTTGTTGTTTCCTTTTCTTCTTGAGGTGTCTTTACAGAAACACGCATTTGTTCCCGTATATAATCTATTTCCACTTCTGCATCTAATCTAGGGAAGATAGGTATTCCTTTTTCTACCACTTTATTATTTTCAGGAATAGTATTTCCGAATGTTTCAATTGTTTCCCAAGCTAAATATTTTTCATCTAAACCTAGCTGATCAATAATTTGCTTTGGTGAAGTTGTCATAAATGGTTGTAACATTACCGCAATATGACGTAAACTTTCTGCTAAATTCGCCATAACGGATGCAAGTTTGGCATTATCTTCTACATTTTTCGCAAGTACCCATGGCTGTGTTTCATCTATATACTTATTTGTACGTGAAACAAGTGACCATACATCAGCTAATACAACGCTAAACTGCATTTTTTCAATATTTTTCTCATATGCAAGGCGTGTTTCTTTTGCATGGTTTTTTAATGCTTCATCAAATTCTGTCTCTTCTAAATTTTGAGTCGGAATAATCCCATCAAAATACTTATTCATCATAGAAACTGTACGATTTAATAAATTTCCTAAGTCATTGGCTAAATCAAAGTTCGTTCTTTCAACAAAAGACTCAGGCGAAAATACACCATCAGAACCAAATGGTAATTCTCGAAGAAGGAAGTAACGTGTCGCATCTAGACCGTAACGTTCAATTAACATTTCTGGATAAACAACATTGCCTTTAGACTTCGACATTTTGCCATCTTTCATCATAATGAAGCCATGAGCGAATACTTTCTTCGGTAATGGTAAATCTAATGCCATTAAGAATATTGGCCAATAAATTGTGTGGAAACGGACAATATCTTTTCCAACGACGTGTACATCAGCTGGCCAATATTTATTGAATAATTCTTCATTATCTGAACCATAACCTAAAGAAGTAATATAGTTTGTTAATGCATCCACCCACACATAAATAACATGCTTCGGATCATTCGGAACTCGGATTCCCCAATCAAAAGAAGTTCTTGATACAGATAAATCTTCTAATCCTGGTTTGATGAAATTGTTAATCATTTCATTTTTACGTGATTCTGGCTCGATAAACTCTAAATTCTCTTCATAATACTGAAGTAGGCGATCTGCGTATTTCTTCATATTAAAGAAATACGACTCTTCTTTTACTTTATGAACGTCACGACCACAATCAGGGCAATTGCCATTGTCTAACTGTGTTTCCGTATAAAAAGATTCACAAGGAGTACAGTACCAACCTTCATATTCACCTTTGTAAATATCCTGGTTATCTAAGAATTTCTGGAATATCTTCTCAACACTTTTTTTATGACGTTCTTGTGTTGTTTGGATAAAATCATCATAAGAAATATCCATTAATGCCCAAAGCTTTTTAGCTGCCTCTGCAATTTCATTTACATAGTCTTGTGGATTTTTCCCAGCTTCTTGTGCTTTTTCTTGTATTTTTTGACCATGCTCGTCCATCCCAGTTAAAAAACGGACATCATATCCTCTTAAACGTTTGTAGCGTGCCATCGTATCGGATGCCACGGTCGTATAAGCAGTACCGATATGGAATTTCCCACTCGGATAATAAATAGGGGTTGTTATATAAAACGTTTTCTGTTTAGTCACTCAAAATTGCCTCCAATTGTCAAACGGTATAGTTTTTATTTTATCGAAGTAAGAAATTTGTTTCAATGAAAGAATATTATTACAGCACTTTGTCGAAAAATAAAGATATAGAAAAAGGTGTAAATTTGTTGGAACTTTCTACTTAAAAAAAACGTTTTATATTAAGAATCTCTATTTTTTTCGAATTTTATAATAAGTTTTTCAAATTATTGCATAAAAATTAGCATACAATTTTAAACCATTAATGCTAAATAATTGACGTTTATGGCATTACTTGGTATGATTCTATTCAGACAAGGAATCGATGTCGAATTTTGACGAATATATATTAAAAATTAACAGGAGGAAATATTGTCATGAAATCAACAGGTATCGTTCGTAAAGTCGATGAATTAGGTCGTGTAGTTATTCCTATCGAACTTCGTCGTACACTAGGTATTGCAGAAAAAGATGCATTAGAAATTTACGTTGATGACGATAAAATCATTCTAAAAAAATATATGCCAAACATGACTTGTGCCGTGACTGGAGAAGTTTCGGATGAAAACTTCCGTCTAGCTGGAGGTAAATTAATTTTAAGTCCTGAAGGTGCAGAAATTTTAATGCGTGAAATTCAACAACACGTGAAAAAATAAAATTGTGCAAAGGGGACGTCCCAAAATGACTTTTCGGACGTCCCCTTTTTATTGTTATGATTCATGATGATATTGTTGATACACATCTCGCTTTGCTAATCCACGTACTTTTGCTACTTCTTTTATGGCTTCCTTTGAATTCAGATCTCGTTCTTGCATTAAATAGTCTATATGCTCTATAACAGAGTATTTTGTCCAATACGCTTCTTCCTCTGCTTCTTCCTCCCCATTTGGATTCCCTTCAATGACAATACAAAATTCCCCGCGTATTTCATTTTCCGCTACCCATGTATTCGCCTCTTCAATCGTTCCACGTAAAAATTCCTCAAACTTCTTTGTCAGTTCTCGTGCTAAGGTAATTTTGCGATTTCCTAGTATAAGCTCTAAATCCTTTAATGTCTCTTTTAAACGATGTGGCGCTTCGTAAAAAATGATTGTTTCTTCGCGTTTCGCTAATTTCTCTAATTGTTGTCTACGTTCTTTTTTATTACGATTCAAAAAACCAAAGAAGTAAAACGGCTGTGGCGTAATACCTGATGCAATTAAAGCAGTAAGGGCTGCATTTGCCCCTGGGATCGGAACTACAGCAAATTCCTCTTCTAATGCTTTGTCGACGATATCTGCTCCTGGATCTGATATACAAGGGAGACCCGCATCACTGACTAAGGCTATAGATTTTCCCTCACGTAAGAAGTGCAGAATTTTTTCCCCACCCTGTTCTAAATTGTGTTCATGGTAACTAACTAAGGGTGTTTGGATGTCAAAATAATTACAAAGTTTTTTTGTATTCCGTGTATCTTCTGCTGCGATAAAATCCACTTCTTTTAATATACGAAGTGCTCGAACTGTCATATCTTCTAGATTACCGATTGGTGTCGCAACTAAGTAGAGGCAACTACCTACTTCATGCTGACTGCTTTTTTGTGATTTCATTGATGTCCTCCTATGTACTTCAATTTTTCACTTCGCTTTAATTGTTTAAACGCATATTCTGCGCGCATTGCTTCTTGCTTGGTCGCATAGGTTTCGTAATAAATACACTTAACAGGACGATGTGACTTTGTATATTTCGCACCTTTGCCTGCATTATGTGTAGCTACACGTTTTTCCAAGTTATTTGTGTAGCCTGCATATAGGGATTGATCCGCGCATTCTAAAACATAAAAGATATGGCTATTGCTTTTCTCCATACAGTATTTCACTCACTTCTTTTGTATATTGATTGTGATCATCATATACATACAATGGGGGCAATATTTTTAAATCAGGTTTGCCATCTTTTATTCCTTCTATTAATAGCGTATTCGCCTCTTTACCGAATTTAGGGTAAACGAAGCGAATTCGTTTCGGCTCAAGACGATATTTCCTCATGGACGTCACAATATCTAACAGGCGCCCAGGACGGTGAACAAAAGCTGCTTTACCACCTTGTTTTAATAAGCGACTAGCTGACTCGATGGCTTCATCTAATGTTAGGTAGATCTCATGACGTGCGATGGCATAATGCTCACTTACATTTTTATCACTTAATTCATGAGCTAAAAAATATGGTGGGTTACACGTGACAACATCATACTGCTCAACACCCAGTTGAGATGGGATTTCCTTTACATCCCCTTGAATCATCTGAATTTGCTCTCCTAGTTTATTATAACGTACACTGCGCATCGCCATGTCATAAAGCCGTTCTTGTAATTCTACGCCGGTAATATCCGCCTTTGTACGTGCACTTAAAAATAATGGGATAACGCCATTACCTGAACATAAATCAACAATTTTCCCTTTGTTTTTTGGGACACTGACAAATCTCGATAAAAGTACCGCATCTAAAGAAAATGAAAAAACAGAAGGACTTTGGATAATACGTAAATCTTCTGCTAATAGGTAATCCAAGCGTTCATCATCTTTTAACCATTCCATTACTAAATACCGCTCCATTTCATAAAAAGTAAGTACAACTCGTGAAAACCTTCGAAACAACTAGCGATGTTTAACAGCTTGTACTAAGCATAATTCTTTTCCATAAACAAAAGACTGAAAACCACACGCTGTGGCATCAGTCTTTAATCTAGTATACTTCATTAACCATTCTGTTTATTTAAAAACGAAAGACAAAACAAGCAATCTTCCCCTTTTCGGGAACTTCCAAAGTGTACATGACATACATGGAAGCCTTCTTGATAAAGACGAGCTAGATTATCATATCCTTCACCGATATCTAACATGCTAACTTTTTCTTTATTAGACGTCTCATCTTGGGGCACATCTGTGTCGATCAGTTCCTCTAAACGTCTACGTAGGTGAAGGTTTTCCGTCTGAATTGCTTGATGCTCTTCCACCATATGTGCAACATACTTTTTTAAGTCGTTATATTGTTGCTGTAGCGATTCGAGTTGTTGTTCGAACGCCATAACAGTATCTAAGAAATTACGGTCCTTCACGAAAAAGCCCACCCCACCTTTGCGTTTTTATCTATATCAAATTTTTCTCACATTCCAGAATCTCATCTAATGTATATTCAACTGTGCGTTCTTGCTCTTGTAAATATACTTGAATTAAACGTTCTAATACATTAATCCCGACAACATTTCCTACTCCATCAGGTGTCATCGTTGTATCCCCGATATCTGGCATTCCTTCTTTTGCTGTTTCATAATCGTCGTTTTCATATTTTAAACAACACATTAAGCGACCACAAAGCCCAGAAATTTTTGTTGGATTTAAAGATAAATTTTGATCCTTCGCCATTTTTATAGAAACTGGATCAAAATCCCCTAAAAACGTTGAACAACATAACATTCGACCACACGGACCGATTCCACCGAGAAGTTTTGCTTCATCACGTACACCAATTTGACGTAACTCAATACGTGTGCGGAAAATGGAAGCTAAATCTTTTACTAGTTCGCGAAAATCGACACGACCTTCTGCGGTAAAGTAAAAGATGATTTTATTTCGATCAAATGTATATTCAACATCAACAAGCTTCATATCTAAGTTATGCTCACTAATTTTCGTGTTTGCTAACTCATAAGCTCGTTGTGATTCTTGCGCATTTTCTTCTACTTGGATACGATCACGTTCATCAGCAGGGCGTAATACTTGTTTTAATGGTAAAACAACATCATTTTCTCCTACTTGCTTCATCGGAACGACAATCTTTCCATATTCGACCCCTCTTGCGGTTTCTACTATGACATACTGCCCCTTTTCAAGTAGAAAATCACTGGGATCGAAGTAATATATTTTACCCGCCTTTTTAAAGCGGACTCCGACTACATTATACAAATGTATACCCCTCCTGCAGGTTAAGCATTAACTGCTCCATCATAAGCGTACGATTCATGTTACGTTGCAAATTCTGTCTTGCTTGTAAAATTGCCTGCATCTGTTGCGACAAACGTTCAAAAGTCGTGTTTAATGCGAGCTCCTTCCAACTTTGTAACATGTCTGGATATGTAAAATTGGCTTTTTGATCTGCCTTTATTGCTACAATATCTCGATATGCAAAAAGCAATAAATCTAACGCTTGTTCTATTTCATTCTTTTCTTTGAATGAAGTTAGCCAGTCTTCATACACTACTAATAATGCTTCGTGTACATTTTTCTTAACTGTCTCTACTAATTTTAACACTGTTTTTCTTGCATGTGCAAACTGCTCATCATTTGCTAATGAAATTGCTGTATCAAGACTATATGTTAACATGCTGACGGTAGAGGCCATTGAGTATGTTACACCTTGTTCTTGTAATTGTTTTAATAAGATGTCCCTCGGTATATTTGCAAATTTTATATGCTGGCAACGCGACTGAATTGTAGGCAATATTGCTTGATAGCTTTCTGTAAGCAAAATTGCTGTAACATCTCCATCTGGCTCTTCTAGAAATTTTAGTAATGTGTTTGCAGAAGAGGTATTTAGACGATCTGCATGGTGAAGGACATAAACTTTTCGCCCTTCTTCAATACTTGTTTTTGTCATACCAGATATAAGGTCTCGAATTTGGTCAATTTTAATAAATTGTCCATCTGGTTCAAGTTGCTTTACATTCGGATGGTTCCCAGAATCAACGCGTTTACAATTTCGACATGTTTCACATGGAACATTTTTCGACGGGTTTAGACACAGAAGCAGTTTTATGAAGAACATTGCAACTTCTTGTTTTCCAGTCCCTTTTGCACCATCAAAAATGTAAGCATGAGCAGTTCGGTTTTTTTCAAAGATTGTTTGAAGTTGTTTCATCACTACAGGTTGGATTGCCTTAAGTTCTTCCACATGTCCTTCCATTTCCTTCACCTTTTTTCTTATACATATCCATTATATTAGCGTAATTGCCTCCGAATACATTTTGAAGCTTTCCCTACATAATGCAGTCAATTGTTTAGCAGCTGTTGCACGGATGCGAATATTAGGGATAGGTTCTTTCTATAGAAGTTATCATTTCCTTTTAACATCTTTAGAAAAAACCCCGTGTCTAGTACACGCACACTAAGACACGGGTTTTACATATATAAGTTAATTAACAAACCTTTAATTTCGCCAATTCGGTCAAGTAAATCGATGGTGTCTTTCTCTTCACTTAATATTTCTTGAGCAAGTTCGACTAAATGTTCATCAATTGTTTCGACTATTTTCAAGCGTCTGCCTTCTCCAAAGCGATTCCACGTGTGAGACTGTTTCATATCTAGACCATATTCGACAGCTTCCTGTAAAAAGCGCTTAACGAGCATTTTAAATCGAGTTAGTTCACGTAAATTACGAGATCTAGCTACTCGATCACCTGCAGCAGATATATCGCCGAGTAATCTTGAAAGTTGTTCGGTTTGTAACTTTGAACCTTGTTTTACAAGTATTTCACCAAAGCGGTTGCCCGATTGGTTTGTATGCTTTAACTCGTTATGGTTTGTATTTAAACCTACGCGTAAATCTTGATTTATTTTCAATTACCTTTCGCCTCCACTAAAAATGGTGGAACTGTTCAATTGGTAATACAAAAACAGTAGCTCCTCCAACTTCAACTTCTATAGGGTATGGGATATAAGAGTCAGCGTTTCCTCCTAATGGTGATACAGGTGATACCATTTGTTCGCGGGAACGACAATTATCTCGAATAATATCAAGTAGCTGAGGAATTTTTGAATCTTCCGTACCAACTAGAAATGTCGTATTTCCGGAACGTAGAAAACCGCCCGTACTAGCTAATTTTGTTGCACGAAAGTTGTGTTTCGTTAATGCACTGGACAAACGATTACTATCCTGGTCTTGAACGACGGCAACAACTAATTTCATCGGCAATCACTCCCTATATATTTTATATCTTCAAGTGGACTGTTTAAAAATACAGATCTAAAAATTCTACTAAAGATATCTATACGAAGCAAATTATTCCATGCATTAAAGCAGGCTCAAGTTGGTGTTTATATTATAGCATACAATACTAGTTCACTTCATTCACTTTTCTAGTAGCTCACTTAAAATAGCCCAAGCATCTTCTACCACTTTTTCCATTGGCTGATCTGCATTAATAATTTGAATACGATCTGGATATCGTTTAATTACTTCATAATACCCTTTTCTAACATGTTCATGAAATAATAAGCTTTCGTTATCAAGTCTATTCACTTCTCGTTCATTGTGTGCATGAATTCGAGCTAATCCAACTGCGGGTTCAAGATCAAAATAAAATGTTTTATCCGGCATTCGTTTTCCTATGGCAAATTCATTAATTGCCAGTACTTCATCAATCCCAATTCCGCGAGCATAACCTTGATAAGCTAAGGATGAATCAATAAAACGGTCACATAAAACGAGTTTTCCCATATTTAATGCAGGTTCTACCTTTTCAAAAAAGTGCTGACTTCTTGCTGCTGCATACAATAGTGCTTCTGTCCGCTCATCCATTGCCGTATGGGCAGGATTTAGTATCACTTCACGAATTTTTTCAGCAATTTCAATGCCACCCGGTTCTCTCGTTCCTAAAACATCTACATTTTGTTGCTTAAGACGTTCGATTATAATATTTAATACCGTTGTTTTACCTGCCCCTTCTGGACCTTCAAACGTGATAAATAAATTACTTTTCATTTTTATATTCCTCCGACTGCTACTTTATAACATAAATGAGCTTTTCCGTTAAGCGGTGGTTCCCTTGAAATTCAGCACCTACTGCAAGTAACTCCTCTAACTGACTAAGTTTGGCTACTGTAATTTTCTCCCCTGATACAAATAGTGGAATACCCGGTGGATATGGGATGATCATACTTGCAGCAATTCGCCCAATTGCACGCATATATGGGATCCACTCCTTTTCAAGTTGGGTCATTTCATCATATGAATATTCAGGTATGGAAACAGTAGGCCACTCATTTGGTGATACAATACTTGAACTAGCATTTCCTTGTTCTTTTTTTAATCTAGCTACTGCCTCTTTTATTCGAATTCGCAAGTCTGCAAATGGGTAAACATGTCCTTGTTTAATTAATGGTAAGATGACTAGTACTTGATATGGGTCAGCTAATTCAACAAATAACCCTTGTTGTTCGAATGCTGCTTTCAGTTCAAACCCAGAATAGCCAGGAAGTCTTAAAAGTATTTTAAGTGGATCGTCTACCTCGATTACGTCAAGTGGGTGGAGAGAATGTAAAGCTTCTATCCATTGATTTCGTTTATCTAGTAAATAGACCGCATCCATTTCTAAATAACTGCCTATATAATCTCTTGCATCATCTAATGAAGCAAGTAAAAGATAAGATGGGCTGCTTGATTGTAACATTCTTAAGTAATGATTTACGGATTCTGCGTTCACAAGTTCGGACTTTACGTGTAAAAAGGAAGCCATCGTCATAGCAGGTAAGGTTTTATGGGCTGATTGCACGGCAATATCCGCACCTAACTCAATTGCACAGGATGGAAACTTTCCACTTGCTATAAAATGGGCGCCATGTGCTTCATCCACTAACACCGGTATATTCTGTTTATGACATAACTCAATTTGTTGTTGCAGCTCTTTTGATGATACTCCATAGTAAGTTGGGTTCGTCAATATCACAGCTTTTGCTTCAGGGTATAGTTTGAGTGCTTCTTGAACGGATTTTGTCGTGATCGCCCCTGCTGTTTTTGTTCGCTCATCCCATTCAGGTGTAATAAAAACTGCTTTTGCTCCTACCAACTCTAACGCATGAAATATGGATTTGTGTGCATTTCGTTGAACGATGACGATTTCATTCCGTTTACAAACAGCATAGATCATGGCTAGATTTCCAACTGTAGATCCATTGATTAAGAAAAAACTCCGATTAGCACCGTATGTTTTCGCTAACAAAGTTTCTGCCTGTAAAATCGCCTCTTCTGGATGATGAAGATCATCTAATCCAGTAAGCTCGGTTAAATCATATGTAAGGGCTGCCTTAATTTCTTCTGGCAACATTGATAGCAATCCATGTTTATGTCCCGGTACATGCATAGATTGGGGTTGTTTTTCTACAAAATTTTGTAGTGCGTCAACTAAAGGTCTCTCCCTTTTCATCGTCTCACTCCGATCATTTTATTCCTTTCTATTATAACTTTGCATGGAAAGAAATCCTATGCAGAAAGTCGAGATCGGTGGATGAACAAAACAATAAAAAAGGGGGCGTTCGAAAAGTGATTTTCGAACGTCCCCTTTGCGACGAGGATAGTGACAATTTATTGTTACTACCGCAGGAGCACAGATTTTCAACAAAATTATATCATTAGAAGCATAACTTCTGGACAGCCCCAGGAAATGAATTAGCTTATTATCGTTAAAATATCCTTTGGTTCACTAGCAATATAATCTGGTTGTTCTCTCTGTACTACTTCAAATGCATCGTATCCCCACTCAACCCAAACAACTTTAATACCGACTTTTTTACAAGCGACAATATCTCGCTCTTCATCCCCAACATAGATTACATCGTCAGGGCCTAACTGCTTTTCCTTTAAAAACTTCTTCATAATTTTATCTTTCCCAAAGATACGACTAGAGCAAAGTATGGTAGATATGTTCTGAACTCCACGATCTTTCATAAAGCCTTCGATGTTTTCCTTAGAATTTGATGATATGATTGCGATTTTATAACCATTGTGATTCAATTCGTCTAATAACTCTTTCATCCCCTCAATAAGCGTTACTTCCTTAATTGACTTATTATATGTTTGATAAAAGAGCGGCATAATTATCGGCAATTTATATAATGGGAAATCATAACGCAAACTTCTTTCTTTTATTGAGATTTTTCTTAATTCTTCAATCTCTTCAATTTTTACTTTCTTAAAGTTATGTTTATCTGCAATCGTATTCCAAGCAGTTAACAGGGCAGACTTTGAATCTACAAGCGTTCCATCGAAATCAAAAATAACATACTTCATTGGCAATCCCCTTAAAAAATAGTTAATAAAAACAAGTTTAAATTAATTTTCCTAATTTCTCCTTAAATACAATCCTTAAAATCTGAACTGAATCTTAAAACCAATTAATCTGCTTTCACTAAAGCGATCATTAGTTCAATATAATCTCCATTTTTCTGCTCTTTGTTGTCATCCCAATTGATCTGTAAAACTCAATGGCGGAAGTATTTTTCTCGGATACTCCTAATTCAATACTATCAACTCTAAGACTTCTCCCAAATTCAAAAACATATTTAGTAAGCCTTTTTCCGATCCCCCTGTTTTTATGCGTTTCAGCAACGCATAAACTGTTTATAACTAATACTTTTCTTGCTTTAACAAAAGAATTGTCAGTTATTTCTTCCTCTTTCATCACAACAACTCCGACTATATCATTGCCTATGGTAGCTACAAAAATATGTTGTGTAACGTCATTCAACTGACTTTCAAAATACTCTTTCTCAACTGGCGTAGAGTTCTCTTTATATAAATCAGGTCTTACAAAAACGTGGAATTCATGAACCTGTCTAAATAAGGGTAACAATGACTCATAATCTTTTTGCTCAGCATTTCGAATAATTATATCCATATGCCCCTCCTAATTAGTTTGCCACTTTTTACCCTTATTGAAATACTATATTAAACTATTCGTTTGTTGAATAAAAAATTTATATATCATAAAAAAACACCACTGAAACTCAGCGGTGTTTGATTGCCTAGCAACGTCCTACTCTCACAGGGGGAAGCCCCCAACTACCATCGGCGCTAAAGAGCTTAACTTCCGTGTTCGGTATGGGAACGGGTGTGACCTCTTTGCCATCATCACTAGACTATTTAGTTGAGAGTTCGTTCTCTCAAAACTGGATAAAGACATTGATTGCATTTCAAGATTTGGTTAAGTCCTCGATCGATTAGTATTCGTCAGCTCCATGTGTCACCACACTTCCACCTCGAACCTATCTACCTCATCGTCTTTGA
>NZ_RYYR01000028.1 GCF_003977595.1 Lysinibacillus antri
AGTGTTACGGGGACAATAGCTAATTTTTGTTGTGGCATAAGAAAGCACCTCCTTTAATTGATACATTTATAGTACCGGGAGGTGCTGCGTGTTACTATGCGTTGTTTGATTGGGGGCTTACCGTTTTCTTTTAAGTTTTGTTCTTTATTTAGAAGATGAAAACCAGTTCTACTGATTTTCTCAGGTCATTCGCTCTCAAACTCGGCCATTCGCTCTCAAACCCGGCCTATCCGCTCTCAAACTCGGCTATCCGCTCTCAAACTCGGCTTATCCGCTCTCAAACTCGACTATCCGCTCTCAAACCCAACTATCCGCTCTCAAACTCGGCTATCCGCTCTCAAACTCGGCTATCCGCTCTCAAACTCGGCTATCCGCTCTCAAACTCGACTATCCGCTCTCAAACTCGACTATCCGCTCTCAAACTCGGTCTCCTCACTTTTGTCCTTCATCAAGCTTATCTTCTAAAGAATACCTAAATCTCAATCGCCCCACCATCTACCCGTTTAAACCCTCTTAACTTCCCTAGCTCTTCCACAAGTTTTAAAGCTGCTTTGTCCTTTGCTTTAGCTTCGATCATAATATCCGCCGATCTGCCAAATGCCTTTAATGCTTTAATAAACGGTAATGCAAATTCCAAATTAACATAATCCGCATGGGCTCGTATTAGTTTTTCTGATTTTGGAGAAGATAAATGAAATTTAGGTGCCTTTCCTGTTCGTTCCCATGTAGCAAATATTCGAGGCAGTAATTCCTCAAACTGCTCTTCTCCTGGATTTACCCAGTGATGATGGTAATCAAAAACGAATGGTACTCCTTGCTCTTCACAAACTTCCAACGTTTCTTTCGCCGTATACGTTTTATCATCATTTTCAAGAGTTGTTTGAAATCGAATTGCTTGCTCGAGCTTTGGAAAATTCTCATTGAATCGCTTAATTGCCTCCTGTTTATTCCCATACGCTCCACCCACATGGATATTAATATTGGCGTCCTTATGTAATCCCATTGCTTCAAGCATCTCATAATGATAGGTCATATCAATAATGGCATTCGCTGTAATATGCTCCTGGGGACTAGTAAACAACGTGAACTGATTGGGATGAAAGCTGACTCGCAAATTATTGTTATGTACCAATGTTCCAATTTCTTTAAACACTTCATAAAAAGGCGTCACAAAATCCCATTTAACCTCTGGATGTGTGGCAAGGGGGACTAGTGATGAGGACATGCGATATAAATCAATGCCATGTGCAATATTGTAATGTAAAATTCGAATGGTGTTTTTCAAATTTTGTTCAGTAAGATGATAGAGCTTGTCCTTGCGATCTATACTATTTTGTTTTTTCCAATTCGTAAAAGTCATCGTCCGGGAAGGAGAAGCCTCCCACAACGAAAGCGCCGTTGAAACGTATCCAAACCTTAGTATCATCGTTTCACCCCACCTAACTTTAGATGGATGTAGTGTTTGTGATTTGGCAAATTTCATACGCATCCCATTCCACTACAAGAAAAAAGCAAAGCGCACAATTCACGCCTTGCTTAAGAACACATTAATTATTCGTGTTTCGAGAATTCGATTTGCCTTTACCTCTTCTTTGTTCATTCGGTATTTTAGGCTTTGCATCATTTGTTTTTTTCTTTGGTGCATGTGAGTCTTTTACCATGATAGTCGCCTCCGTTTTTCAATTGGGCTAATGCATCTTTACTTATTGCCCGGATAGATGAATATACCTTTCCTACTTGCAGACATTAAATAAAGAACAGGAGCCAATATTAGATTAACCGGATTATGTTTCATTATGCTGCGAGTAGGAAATAGCCTAAAATTACTAATGTTGCAAGATCTTAATCCCATAAAAAATTTAATGTTAGAAGATGAGTATGACGTGTTATGATAACAATAAACAACATATAGAGAGAATCGGGAGAAAGCATGAGAAGAATACTGACAACTGGGCTTTTCGCAATCATATTGTTATTCTTTAGTCATATGAATGAAGCCTCTGCGAAAGAATTTGACCGGGCAACATGGATATGGAATCCTTGGGAACTCGTTACAAATGAAACAAAAATAATTGATTTTTTGAACGAAAAACAAGTCACAAAAGTGTATCTTCAAATTGATGAAGAAGTATCACAAGATGTATATAAACGTTTTATTGAAAAGGCAAATGAAGCAAATATTACGGTGTTTGCATTGGACGGCGCGCCAAATTGGATACTAAAGGGTGGTTATAAATCCCAAGATAATCTTTTTCAGTGGCTTTCCACCTATCAACAAACACATTCTACCGCTTCATTTGCAGGTGTGCATCTGGATGTTGAACCATATTTAGCAAAGCAATGGACAACTAATCGCAAAGCAGCTATTACATCCTTCCAAATATTATTAACACGTGCCAAAACGAGTGCCAATCAACTAGGGCTTCCGCTAGAGGCAGATATTCCATTTTGGTACGATGAAGTGACGTATAAAAACGGCTTTGGTGGAGGGAATTTAGCAGAGTGGATCATTCGAAAAATGGATGGTGTCACAATTATGGCGTATATCGATAGTGGTAGACAAATCATCAATCAAACGAAATTAGAAATGTTCTATTCACTAAAGTGGAAAACGCCTATCACCATCGCGGTTGAAACAATTGATTCCCACGAAGGAGATGACGTCACGTTTTATCAAGAAGGCGAACGCTCTATGAACCGTGTACTTCTTCAAGTCAAAGAGTTTTATCAAAAAAATAATTATCATAGTGGAGAAGCAATTCATCATGTTGATAGTTGGATGACGTTAGGAAAATAGAAAGGAGGGATCTCATAGACTTGTGAGATTCCTCCCTTTTTTGAATCTATTTAAGTTGAGTGGTAATCTGTCAATAATAGTTAAAAAATAAAACATATTAAATTGTAATAACAACTTTCCCCTTCGAATGTCCTTTTTCAAAGTATCGGAATGCTTCTGAGATCTCACTTAAAGCATAGCTTCGATCAATGACTGGCCTTACTTTCCCTTCTTCAATTAGCTCTTTTAGGCAAACTAAATCTTTTTGATTGTGCCTTTGCAAAAATGTGATGAACTTCTTTTTCCCGAATATCGATAACCATGGTCCACGCATCATGGTTTGGTACATTTGACGATTCGCGCCACCAACATGAATAAATGCCCCATTGTCTTTTAGTTTCCTTTTATAAGTAGCAATGGATTGCGAACCATTAACACCGACAATCAAGTCATAGGTCTGTTCAAGGTTTTGGAAGTTTTCCATTTTATAATCGATGACATGGTCCGCACCAAGGGATCTTGCAATATTTACATTTTGCGTACTTACTACAGCTGTCACCTTTGCACCAAAAGCTTTCGCGATCTGCACAGCAAATGTTCCCACACCGCCAGAAGCACCATGTATCAAAACTTCCTGCCCCGCTTGAATCTTTCCTTTGTCTCGCAATGCTTGTAGTGCTGTACTGGCTGCCATGGGAACAGCAGCAGCTTCAGAAAAGGATAGATTACTAGGTTTCAATGCTATTTGGTTTTCGTCTACCACTACATACTCCGCAAAAGTTCCCCATCCGCTACTCGATAAGTCTCCGTACACCTCATCGCCGACTTGAAATTGTGTAACATCCTCACCCTTGGCCTCTACTATCCCTGCCATGTCCCCTCCAGGAATTACGTATTTCGGCTTCCTCAGACCAAACGCTAATCGTGCTGGAAGTGGATTCCCCGTGAGTAAAACAAGATTTCCAAAATTAATCGATGATGCATGAACTCTTACTAATACTTGGTTTTTCTTAGGTGTAGGCGTTATGACCTCCCTTAGTTTAAGTAAATCAGGTGAACCATATTTTTCAGAGATGATTGCCTTCATCTTTATCCCCCTCCTCTATCTTTTTATACAGAGTAGTTGAATAACAAGGATGGTGCATTGACTTAAGTTAAGATGAGAGAAATATTTATTGAATTCGCTTTTTAATTCTACTTAATGACTCTGGTGTGATACCAAGGTAGCTTGCCAATTGATGCTGGGGAATACGCGTAGGGAGATCTGGTCGATTTCGGATAATCGTCTTATATCGTTCTTCCGGGGATGCACGGACAAATTTTGCGAAATCATTTTGAGCATGACTTAGGTAGGTTTCCATCATACGACGGGTCATTGTTTCAAGTTCTGAATATTGTTGATACATTTCTTGTTCGGATTCAAGGTCCGCAACAACCAATAGACATTCTTCTACACAAATTAACGAATGTTCAGATGTTTGCGCTTCTGGTTCCTCAAAATTAAATAATAGTATAGGTTGCTCTTCTGTATAAAAATTAGTCGTAACCTCTTTTCCATCATCCTCTATATGATATTGTCTGACACACCCCTTCAATACAAAAAAGCATTTCTTCGTTGGCGAATCGCCCTGTTTGATTAGGTAGGTCCCCTTTTTAAACCTCTGTACTATTAGTTCTTCTAAAATAGACTGCTGCTCTGCCTGACTTAGCGATGTATGTCTAGTCATATATTTCATGAGTATCTCTTTCAAGTACAGTCTCCTATCTTGTTGGCATTATTTAAAACCATAATAGCATTTCTGTTCGTATCAGTATGTTAATTTCCCCAATTCAAAAAATCTCCATGGCAATAAATCTCCTTTTCTATTTTAAATCGATATTAATTTCCATATATTGATAGGAATCTCACATCTTGAAATCGAAATTAGTATAAAGAAATAGAAAAGGGGTGTAAAAATTATGAAAAAAGTGGGCTTTCTATTCGTGATGATTGTTATGTTATTGCTTCCACATGCTGCTTCAGCAGAAGAAAACCAACTTATTATTGTTAATAAGGCAACTAATCAACTAGCATTCTACGATCATGGGGAATTGGTCAAAACCTTCCCTGTTGGAACAGGAAAAAAAGATAACTTAACACCTGAAGGGACTTTCCCAATCGTGAATAAAATCAAAAATCGTCCTTATTATTCAGGTGGTATTCCTGGTGGTAGCCCCAACAATCCATTAGGCGATCGTTGGCTTGGGCTGAATGCACGCGGTACATATGGGACGACCTATGCCATTCATGGGAATAATAATGAGGATTCAATTGGTAAATATGTAAGTGGTGGTTGTATTCGCATGCATAATGAAGATGTACGCTGGCTTTTTGACCAAGTCGAGGTAGGGACGAATGTAAAAATCGTGAATTCATCAAAATCCTTTAATGACATTGCCAAAGCATCCGGCTATCAACTTACACCACCTATTAAGATTATGCTCGATGGGAAGGAAATAAAAGTCGATTCGGAACCATTCATCCAGAACAATCGTGTGTTAGTTCCGATGCGTTCAATTTTTACAGCCCTCGGAGCAGATGTACATTGGGATTCTTCTACAGGAACAATTACGGCTACAAAAAAATGGGATACGATCAAGTTAACAATCAATTCGAAACAGGCCATTATTAATGACCAAACACATGCTCTTGATGTGCCTCCACTCTTACAAAAGAATAGAACCTATGTACCAACACGTTTTATTAGTGAGGCGCTAGGTATCGAAGTGAAGTGGGATAACAAAAATCGAATCGTTTCACTGATCTCACCTAAACCACCCACTAGAGCAATAATTGATGTGACAATTAATGGGCAAATGGTGAAAAAAGGTGGGTTTATTGAAGGAGCTATTTCCCTCGTACAAGTTAACGCCATTCTCTCTTCCTTAGGGGTAACACCTCAATATGATGGAAAGAATTCAACACTAACGATTTCATATGACGAGACAACACTAGTTGTAACTTCTAATAAAAAACAAGGTACGCTCAATGGGGAGAACATTACTTTACCAAAAGCAGCAGTAATCGTTGATGGACATTTCTATGTGCCGGCAATAACAATAGCCGATGCATTTGCTGGTACTCTCCAATACGATTCAGCAACAAAGCATTTAGTGATGAGACTGCCAGAAATTGTTGAAGAGGAAGCACATAACGATGAACTATCTCCAATTGAAGAAACTGAGGTAGTAGAATAAGTGAATAATAACCGTATACTTCGATTTTTTTATCGGAATATACGGCTTATTTTTACGTATTATTTCATTCTATAAACGAGATCCTTCAACTTTGAAAAATCACACTAGATGGAGTATTTTTCTTTGAATATCGGATTTATCTCAGTACCCACTTTCCCTCTCTTAAACCCATTCACAATAAATTTTATTGAATATTATACATACAAATCTATAATTGGGGGGTACGTAAATTGAGGAATAATCATCAAAATACCTTTAATCAAAATAACTCAAATCAAAATACTGAAAGCCAATCTGCACAACTTGCTCTTATTGCAGCATTAATAACAACGCTAGGAGATGGGCTTGCTACAGTTGCTGCTGCACTTGCTTTACAGGAAGCACAACAAAGTTCACAGAACGATTCCAACAATAATAGTGACCTGCAAAAACAAATTGATGACCTATCTAGAGAAATAAAACAGATTAAGAAACTGCTTAGAACTAAGAGCATTTAATCTTTTACATATTCGTATCAAAACTTCACTCTCAACTTCTCCCTTTTTTCTTATCATACTTCATAAAAAAATGGGTGACTCATTGCGTATGAGCCCCCACTAGTTGAAGAACCAATGTTTTTATATCAACAAGTCGATTATATTCAGGAAATTGATCTGTTCCTGCAATAATAAGCGGAACAATCGAGTCTATTTTGTGTAGTGAACCATGCGCTCCCCCTCCTGCATGATCATGACTATGTTCTTCAATGAATTCATAATCTGGCTTGGCATCGACAATAATAAAGCGTCCTTCTTGTGAATAAAGCGCTCCATACAGCCTAGCAAGGGCATCAGGATAATTTTGATAGTGAATACGTTTTTCGCCATTAATTGTTAAATCTAAAATGGAACTATCCCCATCGATAACCCACGATTGCCCATACTCATCAACATACGGACCATTTGGCGAAAATGTTAATGCTTCCTCACTTTTGGGACTTACAACATAGTTCATTTGCTCATCTTTCCAGGCAATAAAAGCAATACGCTCATCTTCTTTTAAAATATTCACAACTTCTGATAATTCTACTTGTTTATCATTTACGTAAATGTACGCCATACGCTCATTAATCGCGATAGCAAGCTGGGCATTCCTTTTTTTGCCTTCCCAAAACGTATAGTTCTTTAGTAAGTCATTTAAATCAATTAAAGCCGTTTCCTTTTCTTTTTTCACGAATGATTGGCCACTATCCCCCAGTACAATCCACGTTACCTCTTGGATAGCTTCCTCCCAAGAAGAGTAGTTATTCAGCATGTCCTGTAACGCTGCATCAGCTTTTTCTATTCCCTTTAAATCATCCGGTCCATGTTTGTGTATCGATTGATCCGCATCGGGTAGATACGCAAATGTAAAGGCTGGCAACTTATTTTGTTTAATGAAATAGCTTAACTCATTTGCCGTGAATTTATTATTGACTCCCATACGGTTCCATACAAATTTATGACGATCATTCTTTGGATTATATTGAGATAACGCACCCAGCGAAAGTAATGTTGGACCATTTATCTCGATTTCATTTGGTAACAGATTGACCATTGAAATGAGTTTGGGCACATTCAACTGATGTTGAACACTTCCTCGGTATAAAAGACCATTAATTGAAGCCGATGAGATTTGACGGTTTGCTAGCTCTTCATGAATGGTTTGAACCTCATCACTTAAATGATTTTTATTCAAATGTACAATACTATCCAGTGCAACGTGCCTCACACCATTATTCACTATTTCACGAATGCCACTGCCATAGCTAATCATGCGATTTTCATCCGTCTTAAACCAGATCAATCCCGGTATTTTATGTTGATTTGGATAAGTCCCCGTTAGTAACGTACTATCAATGGCTACAGACATCGTTGGATAAGAGCTAATAAACTCAGGATATAGTTTTCCATTGTTTATTAAAAATGAAAATGCAGGGGCTTTTCCTTCTTCAATTGCTTTTTGTAATGGCTCACTCATTAATGAATCAACGGTAATTAAAATAACTGGTTTTGTTGTTTTGTCTAATACTATTTCATTTACTTTTTTTGTTGGTGACATGGACATTCCTAATGCAATTCCAGCACAAACAATAAGTAATATAATCAAACCTAGTAATAGTTTTCGTTTCAAAAGAGTCACCCATCTTCTAATTAATTAGAATTAGTATGGTGATAAGTAATGTGTCATTATACAAAAATTAGAGTAGATGTTTCAATTGATACTACTGTTTTATGAACATCCTTGGTAACTATTTAATTCTTTCCTTCTCTATTATTGTGATCTTGATATAAATCAACAAACAAATTCCCTTTAGAATCTACTTGAGCAAGAAATACATCCTTTAATGATTGGGCACCTTGCTTTTGAATTTCCTGCATCAACCACTTTTTTGAATATCCTAAAGTCGACATATTTTTGTTTAATATGTGACCATCAACAACTAAGAGAGTCGGAGCATGTTCAAGTGTTAATTTCATGCCAAGTAAACGAGGCGTAATTGGTTCGAGATCTGATTTTTTCATCACGCTCAGTTCTCCATTCGTTTCTAATATTGCGATTTCAATATCATCCACTTTAAATATGCCTTTTTCTCTCAGTAGCATCATCAATTCATCGATGGCAATTTGATTTTTCTTCATGCTTTCTTCCAACACTTCACCATTTTTAATTAAAATAGAAGGTCTACCATCTGTTATTTGTAAAAATTTTCTCGATTTCAAACCAAGAAAACCTAGCAAAATCGGGAAGATCCCCCAAATAGCTAAGGAAACAATTCCATTGGATATTTGAATATTTTTATCGACAGACATTGTTGCGGCAATAGAGCCTATTGTAATTCCTACTACGTAATCAAAAAATGTAAGTTGAGAAAGCTGTTTTTTCCCCATAATCCTAGTCAACACTAACAATAAAATAAACGCAATTGTAGAACGAATTAAAATTAATATAAAATCCGGCACTATAAATTCCTCCATATTTTTAGTGGAGTTGAGTAAGTTTTTTATATTATTGGTTAAAATTAACATAACTATTCAAATAAATGGAGGATGAAGAGATGATGAAAAAATGGGGTCTTCTACTGCTCCTTTCGATTTTTTTAAGTGCATGCTCAAAAATGAATGGAGAATATGAAATGTCTGAGAAAATTCATTCAATCGAACAAATTGTAAATGAACCTAATTGGGAGCAAATCCAGTCACTTGGTGATGAGTTAAAGCAACTGCATAAGCAAAATGAATGGAAAATACAATTATTGGGGGATGAAGATGAATATGAAAGCCTCCAGGAAAGCATTAATAATTTACTCGTTGCTATTGAAGAGAAAGACTTAACGGAAACAAAACTTGAACTTTCAACAATCAAGACGTATTTAGATGATATTTATTCATTATAAGTATCTACTTGTTAAACTTTGTATGATTTTGCATAGAAATTTCAAGTTATTACCACTCTTTTAATTAATTCATCCATTATACTTGTAAAAAGGTTATTTTTTCAGAGTTTTTTCATCTTAGTTTCTTATAATGACTAATCAACACATTTAAAGGTGGGGACATTTTGAAAATTTTAATTGCAGAAGACGACAATCGATTACGAAAAAACATCGTCCATATTATACAAAAGGAAAATCATCAAGTAGATTCGGTTGAAAATGGACAAGACGCATTAGACTATACACTTTTTGAGCAATACGATCTTCTTATTTTGGATTGGATGATGCCGGAATTAAGTGGAATTGACGTGTGCCTCGAAGTAAGAGAACGTGGTTTTTCAGGGGGTATACTCATGTTAACCGCAAGAGATGATAGTTCTGACATCATTAAAGGGCTAGATGCCGGTGCTGATGATTATTTAGTCAAGCCTTTCAAAATGGACGAACTGTTAGCTAGAATACGCGCCATTTTACGAAGAAAAGAAAAAGCTTTTGAACAAGTTATTCAAATCGGGAACCTAATACTACACCTAGATTCACGTACACTAATTCATGGAGGGAATAAAATAGCCTTAACAAGAAATGAATTTCTTTTATTAGAATATCTTTTTATTAATAAAGGAATTGTCCTTACAAGAGAACAAATTTGCTCACATGTTTGGGGGTATGACCACGACACGACAAATAACAACTTAGATGCATTAGTCAAACTTGTACGCAAAAAAATCGATGACGGTCATGAGAAATCAATCATTGAAAATGTTAGAGGCATCGGTTATAAAGTGCGTGAACCGAATGTTTAATCAAACACGAAAAAAACTATCCTCTTTTTATGCTATTTGTTTTTTCCTATTCTTCGTCGGCTTTATTATTATTCTATATTTTGCTCTTGTTCAATTAATGGAGCATCAACAACTAGAGGAACTTGAAACATACTATACCGAGGAACAACATGACTTTTTTGAACATTTAGATGAGCAAGATAAAAAAATTAAATATGCTCCAAATCGCACGTATTTTTATTATGTTTATACACAGGACCATAAATTTGTGCACGGTGATGAAACAGTGAAAGGTTTCTATCAAGAAATTGAAAAAATCTTTCAGTCTGAGGATATTTCACAACCGTTGATCAAACGTACAGAATGGAAAAACAATCATTTTCTTCTTTTATCAAAACCTATTATCGGTGAACAGGATTCTGGCTATATTATCTTAGGCAAAATGGTTACTTCACAGCATCACTTTTTTCAAAAAATGATTTGGCTATTTATTATCTTAACATGTGTTTTTACTATACTCCTTGGGTTGGTTAGTTATTTTATGGCCGGAAAAGCGATGATTCCGATTCAACAATCTTTTGAAAAACAGAAGAAGTTTGTTTCAGATGCTTCCCATGAGTTACGTACTCCCTTAAGTATTTTCTATAGTTCACTGGATATTTTAGAAGCAGACGAAATAGATAATTTAAGTTCATTTGGAAAAGAGTTAGTTTCTGATTTAAAAGAAGAAGCGGAGTTAATGAAAGACCTTTTAGAGAAGATGTTGTTCCTAGCACGCCATGATCAAAATCGTTTAGAAATTAAAAAAGAAAGTATTTTTTTATCTGAAATGCTTGAAAATATTAGTGGAAAATTTGAAAGAACTTTACCAAAAACAATAACATTTCATTCAGAAATTGAAAAAAATGTTCAATTGACGGGTGATTCAAAAAGCATAAATGAATTAATTTATATTTTATTAGAAAATGCCTCCCAATACACTCAGCAAGGCTCTATCATCATGAAACTAGCAACAACAGACACAGCCATTAAAGTCTTTATAGAAGATACAGGGATTGGTATTTCAAAAGAGGATTTGCCCCTTATTTTCGATCGTTTTTATCGGAGTGATCTTGCACGAAAAAGAGATGGTACAGGGTTAGGTCTTTCCATTGCCAAAGCGATCGTTGAAGAACATGGCGGTACGATACAAGTACAGAGTGAATTAGGAAAAGGAACATCCTTTTGTATCGAGTTTCCTTTTTCAAAAAATAAAGAGGCTGTCTAAGTGCTTATAAATTGTAATAGTAGATTTAGAAATGATAAAAATTCGCTCAATTACTATATACTAACAGAGTTTCGAAAAAAGTAGCGTAGTGAGCGGACTAAGCACACAAGCCGCAAAGCCACGTTGCACGTGTCTTTACGACTTGTCTTAGTGCTTTGTGGTAGGCCGCGCTTTCTTCATTTAGGTTATACTACTGTTGTTTTATTATAAGTAACTTATTGATTGAAACGAAGGTGGCGACTATGCGTGGGAACAGCAAAATTCTTTCTGCACTCAAAAGCATCCACCGTAGCGGAAATCAACATGCTCCAAAAGCTAAAAGGACATAAGTAGATTTTTTAATAAAGTGAAACTTCAATCAGTGGGGGTTTTCCACATCCCCCACTGATTGTTAGTTGAACCAATCGGGCTTTTACGGGCAGTTGATCTCCCACCTATCCTTTTCGTTTTACTTAAGTCTTGAGGTGGGAGTCTTACTGCCCGTTAATGCGGGATAAATATTCAAATCTTCTTATGTCTAATGACACCTCGAAAATTTTTGAATTTCAATTAGGCTTTACTTTCATTGCCTTTTCTTTTTTCTTATCATGCTCACTAATGTGTCTTATTAAGAAGATTATGACCACTAGAATAACTGTACACCAATAGAATAATAGAATATACACATTTTCTGAGTCTGTACCTATGAACACACCGTGTACTAATGATAAGATCCATGCTGGTAATACAGCCAAATGCACCTTTTTCCAAATAGTAAAACCTATTTTACGTATCCAAATATCAGATGTTAAGAAAACGATTAAAAATAGATAAAACGAGATTGTACCAAGGCCTGATAAAACTGGTTGATAATCTGAAGCAAAAGGAATGAGCAGTTCTGCAATGCGATACGGTTCATACTGATCTACTATTAGCAATAGCATATGGGCGATTACTGCTACGAAGCCAAACCATCCAGCACTTTGATGAATTTGAAATAGTAAATTTTTATGCGACTTTACAGTAGATGATTTTCTTAGCAAACCAAAGATAATGGAAACAGTAAAATAAAAATAGGAAACAAAACCTAATAAACGAATCCATTCCCACGTACTAATGGACATATTGCTTTTCTCCTCCTTTGATCCAATATTTAGTGTCATTCTCTTCTATAATAAATTGAGCACATGAAATACCATTTTTTTCTAGCCAGCATTGCAATTCAACTTCTCTCATTAAAAAGCAAAGTTTTGCGATTACTTCCGCATCACTTAAAGAATTCGTTACAACAGTTGCTTGGACTATGTCAGTTTTCGCAACCTCCCCTGTTTGTCCATTCAATAAATGATGTTTTGTTTCTTCCCCTTGCTTCCAAGATCTATAGACCCGATTTGACGTTGCAATAGCCCCATTTTTTAGTTTGATATAACTTATTTCTTCCTGTTCTTTATACGGATGGGCGATTCCAATTGTCCATTCTTTTTCACATTTCGACCAAAATTGCATATCCCCACCACCATCTATAATTCCATATTCAGCTGCTGTTTCATGTTGTAACCATTGTGCAATCTTTTCAACAACATATCCTTTTGCAAAACCACCTAAATCAATTTGCTGTTCGCCTGTTTTTAAAATGAATTCATTATTTAAAAGGAGAATAGGCGATTGTTCGTTTACTGTATGTAGCAGCTGTCTTTTTTTAGAATTACTAAAAGGGAATGATTCCGTGTATCCATGTTGCTCTAATTGATTTTTTAAATAAGGGGAAAACAATCCTTGTGTTTGGATATAGTAGTCGTTTGCTTTCTTAATACAATCATAAAGAATAGGCGAAAGCTTGATTATTTCCCCTTGTTTTAATTGATTTAACCGATCTAACTCATTGCCTGCTTGAAATCTAGACCATTCCTTTGCTACATATTGCAGCCATTTTTCTATAGGATTTTTCCAGTCCCTTAAAGTACCTTTGGGAACACCTATAAAATAGTCGGTATTCATCACATGAAGTGAAAGGGTGTCCAACTCGTTCAGCTCCTCGTTCATATTGACGAAAACAATTAAGATCTTCTCGTTTTCCGATCGCTTTTCACCATTGTTTGTTGTGGATTCATTGTGACAATTTCAAAATTTGTCCAATCTAAAGCGACTAACTCTTTTTCTCGTTCTGTCATATTTTCCTCTTGTTGTTGAGTAAATGCTGGTACAGCGACATCAGTATTATCCGCTTCTGTCTCATCATTAAATTGAGACAAGATTAATGCACAAAAAATTACACCCGAGCTTCCTAATATCCATTTCGCTTTCTTTTGATCTTTCAAGCGAAACACCTCCTAATTTTTATCTCATCAATTCTTTAGTTCGATGTTAATGGTCGACAAATGAATGTATTATTTTCTGCCTGCCATTCCACTGAATATCCTAAGGCATTTGTAATCACACTGATTGGAATATAAATATCGTTATTCATATAAAATGCGACAGATGGTAAAGGTGTTTTTAAATTATTATCATAAGCAACATTTTTATCTGCTCGTAAGATCATTTCCGTATTATCAGTAGTAACTTCTAATATTTTGCTCGTATTATAAACAGTAGCCTTTGCTCCTAAAGTTTCAGCAACTGCTTTTCCTGGAACAAAAAACTCTCTGTCTCTCGGAATAACATAAAAAGATAGTGGATTATTTTCATTTTCTACTGTTAATGTAACGTTTTTTGATTCATTGAAAGGTAATTCCCCTTTCTGAACCATCATTGTTCTTGTCCAGATATTCCATGTATCTTGTGTGGAAACGGTTGGATCTGTGTAATTATCATATTCATATTCATCATCTTCTTCATATTCGTACTCGTATTCCTCATCATCGTCTTCATACTCGTACTTATCATCATCATGGTATTCCTCATGAAATTTATGTTCATCATCGTCTTCGTCATCATCCGCTTTTACTAATAATCCATTTGAAAGTGTTCCAACTAATAGTAATGTAGTGGCAGATAGAGCAATTTTTTTAAAATCCATTTAAACAACTCCCTTCATTTGTACACATTGTATAAAGGGAAAATGATAAATAACTGAAATTTGATGACGAGTTGCTATTTTATTAAATGAAAACATAAAAAAATCAAATCTCTCAGAGGTAAATTGAGAAATTTGATTATATCCATTACGTTTCTACATGTTTTTACTTTGTTGAAGAAGTTTAGATTTCCCTGTTCGTTCCCATTCATCTGGTATCTTGCCAGAAATTACGGTATTTCCATTTTTATGACCGTTTCCCTATTTAGCATCTGCCTTCGTAGGGTGAACTGTACCAAATGGATGGTTAGGCGGTGCATAGATGGAATAAAGTTTTAGTGGAATATTACCTGTGTTTGTTAAGTTATGCCATGTTCCAGCAGGGATAAAGATAGCCCAATCATCAGATACATTTCTTTTAAAGTTTAAAGACTCTTTACTTTTTCCCATCTGAGTAATGCCTTGCCCCTGTTCGATACGTAAAAATTGATCGACATTCGGATGCATTTCTAATCCAATATCTTCTCCAGGATTCAAACTCATCAATGTCAACTGCAAGTGATTTCCAGTCCATAAAGCTGTACGATACGTATTGTTTTGCTTTGTAGCTTCGTTAATGTTGATAACAAATGGATTTGCTCCAGCATCCTTTAACATTCCGCTTCCATTGCCATTCATACCGTGATAATAATCTAATGGATTTGCTTGAATTGCTCCATTAGGATACTGCCAGTAATTCGGCATTCTACCGTAATCATACATTGGTGCATTCACATAATGAACGTTTGGATATGGATACCCATAAGGAAGATAATACACTTTAGTTCATTCCCTTCATAGATTCATCGTATTATCTTATGCGAATGTCTTAAAAACGCCATTCAATATATTTACAAGATTTGGATCACATCAAAACATGTTCCGCTTTAAAAAGTGAATTTTGTTGTTGATAAGACATGAATTGGGCTCTCAAATTGCAGGACTTTATTATTTTTTTACATCCTCCATGAAAAATGCATACTTTCCACTTATACTTAATCTAGTTATGTGGACTTGTGAGAAACTAAACCGATCCAAATTGAAAAACCATTCATGCTACATTGTCTCTTACATGTATCATAGTCGTAGTTACAATCATTGTTCACTTATGAAAACATTATTATTTATGGAGGTTTGAAAATGAAAAAAATATTACTCCCCCTTTTCGCTGCGATTATTCTCGCTCTGTCTGCTTGTAGCGCTACAGAAGATCAACAAGGAAGTGAGAAACAAGTGGAAAATAAAAAAACTGAAGAAGGAAATCACACATCACATAATCATTTATCAGGGGATCTTCAAGAATTAACTGCTTCAGCTAAAGAACTACCAAAGTTTTTAGATACTCAATCTGAGGAAATTCGTCTTGTTTATGCAGCAGCAGGACAAGCAACCGATCTATTGCAGTGGATTCCATGTTATTGTGGTTGTGGCGAATCAGCAGGACATCGTAGTAACCTAAATTGTTTTATTGCTGAAACTCGCGAAGATGGTTCAATTGTTTGGGATGACCACGGTACGCGCTGCCTCGCTTGTTTACAAATTGCGATTGAATCTGTTCGACTTTACCAAGATGGAAAGTCTATAAAAGAAATTCGAAATGCCATTGATACAAAATATATAGATGGCTATGCTGCACCTACTCCAACAGAAATGCCCGCTTAATGTTATTATTGTCGTTTAAATTAAAAGGGCCTTCCGAAATTTTTCCGGAAGGCCTTTTTTTATAAATTATTTAACCTCGATTTGCCCCATCATTCCGTTTTCTTCATGTTCAAGTACATGACAGTGGAACATATAGATACCTTTGTTATTAAATTTCACAGCTAATTTAACAGTTTGACTAGGTTCAATTGAGACTGTATCCTTCCAGCCCTGTAAGTTTGCAGGTGGTTCTTTTCCATCAATTGAAACAATCTTAAATTGTGTCCCATGAATATGGAATGGATGGATCATACCACCCATCATATCAGGCTTGTTGTAAATTTCCCAAATCTCCGTCTCACCTTGTTTTTGAGTGAAATCAATTCGGTTCATATCAAATTGTTTCCCATTGATAGATACCATAGGCCCCATTCCAAAAAGTTCAAGTTTTTTCGTTACAGGTAGGTTTCTCTCTTCATCTGTAACAGCAAAATCATTTAAACTATCTGAAATCTCGATTGAACTCGTTTTTTGATCATCAATATGAAATGGTAATAAAATTGTATTTTCTTCATTCACAAGTGCAATATTATGATCTGCATCATACTTTGAAAAATCAACAATAATTTCTGCTCTCTCGCCAGGTGTTAATGTGATTTCACTCATTGTAATTGGTTTATTTAAGAATCCACCATCAGTTGCTACTTGTTGGAATTTATCACCTGTATTTAATTTAAATGTATAATTCCGCGCATTCGATCCATTTAATAAACGTAGTCGTACTTTTTCTTTTCCTATTGTAAGCTTTGGATTGAATGTACCATTTACTAATAACGTATCCCCGATTGTACCATCTTCATTCCGTACAGCTTGGTAATCAAATTGTTTTTCTTCAGTAAACACTCTATCTTGGAATACTAGAGGGAAGTCATTTTCACCATATTTACTTGGTAATCCAAGTTTTTTAGAGTTTTCATCTTCAACATAAATTAATCCAGCTAACCCTTTATATACTTGTTCAGCCGTGGCACCTTCTGGATGAGGATGAAACCATAGTGTTGAAGCACCTTGATTAACCGTAAATTTTACATCATGAGATGCGCCTGGTTGTAAAATTTGATGTGGACCCCCATCACCTTCACCTGAAATCTCTACACCATGCCAATGGAAAGTCGTTGGCTCGGCTAAATTATTTTTAGTTCTAAATGTTACGGTTTGTCCTTCATTTACTCGAATAACTGGCCCTAAAAATGACCCATTGTAGCCGTATGTTTCCGTTTCCACACCTTCAAATATTTCTGTTTTCCCTTGTTGAGCTGTAATGTCTACAACCCCATGTTTAGGTTCAAGTAACGGTGGTAGCGCTAATTCATTGTCACCTGTTGAATCATTTAATGGTAATGGATTTGTATGGCTCGCATGACCGTTTTCCATATTCATCATCTCGTCATGAGACATATTTGAATGATCCATGCCTTCCATATTTGTCGTTTCTTCATCTGTCATATTCGAATGATCCATCGTTTCATGTTTTCCAGATTGTGAATTACTTGCACTACAACCACCTAAAATAACACTACCAACTAGTAAGGTAGTAACGAATAGTTTAGACTTCATTCTATTTCCCCCTTGTGCTTCATTACAATTAAACTGTAACAAATAAATATGGAGAAATTATGGAGTTCAAGATTCTATTTTTAAATTTTAATAATAGATTTACCTCTAGCATATAGTTTTTCGAGGTGAATAATTCATGAAATATAAAGCACAAGTTTTTTGGGGATATATTCTACTATTATTTGTATTACCAATGATTGTAGCGAATTTTACTAGTAAGGTTAATCAAGAAAAGACTATCGTTGCAGAACAGTATGAAAGTAAACTAGAACAAATGGTTGTAGAACCGAGTAACCCCGAACAAAACGTGGTTCTAGAAGAGGATAAAGATAACTTCAAACAAGACATAGTTGCAGAACAGAATAAAGTTAACCTCGAAAAAGACGTGGCTACACAACAGGATAAGGATAACCTCAAACAAGACACGGTTGCAGAACAGGATGAAATTAACCCAGAGCAAGATGATACTAAACAACTTGAACAACCTACTGTTAAACAAACTGAACCTAGTAAAGCTTTAGTGCTTTTCACTCACTCACATGAAGCTTTTATTCCGATGGTAAAAAGCGAAAATGGGAAAACACCCGTTTATCATGCAAATTCAAACATTATGGAATTTGAAGGTGTTATTAAAAATCATTTTGAACTTAACTCTATTAATACTGAATTCCTTGGAGTCGATACAATGACTGAAATGAAAAAAACTAATCGCAATTTTTCAGAGGCATATGTCGTTGTTCGTCCATATCTTGTTGAACAAATTAAAAAAAGTAACTATGATATTATAATTGATTTACACAGAGATTCCGCAAAGAGAGATATTTCCACATTAAATTACAACAATGAGACTTTTGGAAAACTTTATTTTGTAGTAGGCGAAGATAATCCGAATTATTCCTCAAATAAAGTATTAGCTGATAAAATCTCAACTAAATTGAACGAATTGGTACCTGGAATATCTCGAGGTGTTATTGGGAAAAAGGGTAATCATGTAGACGGTATTTATAATCAAGATTTATCTAAAAACATGGTATTGATTGAACTTGGAGGAATAGAAAACACGCAAGATGAGATTAATCGTACCATATCAGTACTTTCCAAAGCGGTTTCCACCGTTATACAAGAGCCACCTATAGAAAATAAAGTTTTATCTGATACTAAAACAATCTCAAATTAATTTCGGATAAATGAAAAAGTGCACCCTGTAAAACGAGGCCACTGAAAAACTAAATCCTTATAAAAAGTTATAGTAATTATTTGCTTCTTATTATGAAGTGGGATTCACTTCGCTTTCCACGGGCTTGGCTTCAGCTTCCTCGTCGCAAGCTCCTGCGGGGTCTTCAGCTCAAGCTTTTCTGAGTAGGAGTCTTCGTGAATCCCACTTCCAAAATAGAATAGTATATTTTTACTATAAAAAATTATTAACAACTACTTTTTTCAGTGACCTCCTGTAAAACAAGTGCACTTTTTTCTTTACTTATTCATCTTACAAAAACCTCTACTTTTAAGAGACTCTTTTATTTTTTATCCAATATATTAGAAAGAAAATCATTGATATAATAATTACAATTTTCCACCTTAACTCCACTTGCATGAAGCCATAAATTGCACCCGCTTCTATAATTAGTGAAGGGATTTTCCCTAAAGTACTAGCGATTGCAAATAAACTTAAAGAGACTTTGGAAAACGCACTCCCTAACGTTATTACACCTGATGGAACAAATGGGAGAATTCTTAAACTAAGAATAATCCAAAATGCTTTATATCCTTCTAAATCGTTTAGTTTAAACATTACTGGATGTTGGAAATCCTTAAATCTCCAACTTTTTAATCCTTTCCGATATAACACAAAACTAACAATTGCTCCTAGTCCTTCTCCTATTATCGAAACTATTAACCCATTATATAAACCAAAAAATAAAAGATTGGCTGCTGTTATAAATACACTTGGTAATACACCAATAATACTTACAAGTACATTAACAGTTATACTAATTATTAGTGCAAATAAGCCTGCATGTTCAAGTACATTTAGAAAAGTTTCTGTCATAATCCATCTCATTCTATTAATTAGTTTTATCTTTATATATCAATTCAAGCGAACGAAAAAGTTATCATTCTAAGAAATCTAAAAAACCCCCTTGTTTCTTGGTTATATCGAACTCAAGAATGGGTTCGAGGAATAAAGGATTTAATTAAAAAAACAAAACATATTGTTCCAAACTCTTACTATTTAATTACTGTGCAATTTTAAGTTAAAAACTTTACTAGAATATACATCATTGTCATTGTTAAACCGACTAACAATGCAAAAAAACTAATTGCCTTTAGGTTTTCGCTTTTTTCAATTCTTCTATATTCTTTATAAGTTATTTCTCCTTTTGCAAACCTTAAACCATTAGCATCAGGATTTATTATATAGGATTTCCCCTTAGTATCTTCTAAGATTACTTTCGTTATTAAGGCTTTACCATCCCAGTAATTTTGAGTGTTTTGTGGTTCAATAATCCACCCTTCTGAAATCTCTAACCTAACCAATGTGTACACAGATTGTTTTCTAATTTCTTCACATATGTTATAAGCTTGTAGCTCAATAAAATTACTGGATATACACATTTATCTCCACTCTCTTTATTTTGATTTAGAAAAAAGCATCATCAACATTGTATTTCATTATATTCCCTTTACCCCGAAATTTCCCCATTAATTATGTATATAAGAAAATTATAAATAAAAAAATATGCAAAATTTATCGAGATTTAATCCCTTTTTATATTAATGGAATCATATAAAAAAGAATGGGTTGCCCCAATCTTTTATTTCACTATTATTTTCCCAACCATCCCCGACTCTTTATGTCCGGGAACTGTACAAACAAATTCGAATGAACCAGTCGTTGTTGGTGTAAACCTTATACTCTTTATTTCCTTAGATTGTGCGTGTAAATGAATCATATTTTCTTTCGAACTATGTTCATGCTCTAATTGAGTGCCCTCATTAAGATTAGGTATTATTACTTCAATATCATGTTCTATATTATCCTGATTGTTTAGTGTTAGACTTACTTGTTGATCCTTTTCTAAAACAATTTCTGTTGGTGTATATTTCATATCAATAGTCTGAATTGTAATATCTTTCGAATCTATAGCCTGCTTGTCCTCTGTTATGATATGTGAATGATTGTTATGTATTAATCGCTCTTTGATTTTGACCTGTTTCTCTGCAAATGTTACTCCCCCCAAAAAATAAGATGCAATAAATAATCCTAATAATAAAGGCTTTAAAGTTGCCCATTTGCTTTGTAAGTTCTCTTTCCCATTTTTTCTAGGAAGAATAGCAAATAAAAAGATTGTTGAAATTGATAAGAACAAGAAAATTCTTACTAAGGTAATTGATTGATTTTCATTTATCATTTCTCCTAACATCGCACCCATCATACCACTCATTAATCCAGTCATTACACCCTCTAATGCAGATAACACACCAAAGTTACTACCAATTAATACCCCTGCAACAGAACCTATTATGCAAGCTAATATTGTTGAAAAAAATAAGTCACCTTGCAATGAAGCACCGAAGAGTATCCCTACTGTTAAACCAGTGTTCATACTAAAAAACATTGTTATCATCATACCTTGCATCGAATTAATTTGATTTTTTGCATTTCTAGATATCAGCAATACCAAAATTGTTAGTACTGTCAGTGAGGCTAAAATGAATATTTGATAAAATCCCATCAATCCACCCTTTCTAACTTTTTATAACTTCATACCTTTATATGGTATGCATGAGTTTTTGATTTAATTAAAGATTCTTATTATTACAACAAGAAACTAAACAACTACAAGATTTATAGCGAAATTAAAAGGAACTTAAACTGTATATTGTCTTATTCTGCATAATTTTGTTACAAAAACGAAAAATTAAATACTACTTCTCTATGCTAATCTTACTTTATTCATATAAAGCAATAGTTTATGAAAGGAGTAAGATAATAGATGAAGAAAAGATGGTTACTACCAGTATTTGCATCCTTTATGATTTTCACGGGTGTAGGTGCAAATAATGCAGAAGCAGCAACAGTAGCTGACTTAACAAATACAGCTAAAGATTATATCGGCGCCCCCTATAAATTTGGAGGAACAAATATTAGTACGGGTGTTGATTGTTCAGCATATACACAATTCGTATTTTCAAAATTAGATATCTCTTTGGATCGAACTTCAAGAGCACAATATCAACAAGGAACTTCTGTTTCAAAAAATGAATTAGAGGCGGGTGACTTGGTATTCTTTAATACTTCAGGTTCAGGTATTTCTCATGTTGGAATATACATAGGAAGTGGTAAATTTATATCAGCAACACCGAGCTCAGGTGTTAGGATCGATAAAATCAATGACCCGTATTACTGGGGTTCACGCTATGTTGGTGCGAAACGTGTAGCTGAATTTACAACAGATACTAAGGAAGAAGTTAAGGTAGTAGCTAAAGGAGAAGTTAAAAATGCAGAAATCGACTTTTCTTACTATGCATCTCGTGGTGAAGTAGCCCTTCAACTTTCAAAAGTATTAGGGTTAGATACTTCTGATACGAACTCGCCATTCCTAGATGTGAAATATACTTCTAAGTATGCAGGTGCCGCTACCGCATTAGGAAAGATTGGCATCTTTAGCGGAGATGGCAACGGAAAATTCAATCCAAATTCGCCTATTACACGTGGACAACTTGCAAAAGTATTAGTTGAAGCTTTCGATCTAAAACAACAAGGTAATGCAGAAAATTTCTCAGATATTTCCGCATCTCATTGGACAAAAGATTATGTTTCAATTTTATCTTCAAATAAAATTACTAATGGTAAAGGTAACGGAACATTTGGTGTTAACGATAAGGTTACACTAAAACATTTAGATGTCTTCTTAGATCGTTTAACTCAATAATAAAAGACGTCTCAAAGTTGAGGCGTCTTTTATTGTTTCTAAATTATACAATTTTACTAATCTTTATAGGAAGCTAGTTTTTACTTATATCCCAATGCACTAATATTTCCTGTTAGCTGACATAGTGCAGTAGCCCCAATTAATCCAAGTAGAAGCGCTATAATAATTGGAGAATGACTATATGAATTTTTAAAAATAGACACTGGCTCGCTTATTATTTGACTTATTTGAGAAAAAAACTATACATTTTATTGTCACCTTCAATACTTATTAATTCAAAGTTAACTTACCGTTAGATGAAAGCTTATCCCAAGAAAATCCTTGTACTTTAGTTTAGGGAATACTCCTATTAACTCCATTTATATCCTATCCCCCAAGCAGTCCTTAAAAATTCATTTGTTGGAAATCCAGCTTTTTTAAGTTTATCCCTTAAATTACGAATATGAGAATCTACAGTTCGGATATCTGTTTCTGTTTCGTATTCCCATGCTGCTGCTAGTAATTCTTCACGAGTAAAAGTTTTAGACGGTCTAGAAATTAACGCCTTCAATATGTAAAATTCCTTTAACGTAAGATGTACTATTAAATCTTGGTATTGTAAGGAATACGTTTCTGTATTTAAAAGAAATTCATTGTGACTAATAGTTACGTTATTGTCTTTTTCATCTTCTGAGAAACGACGTAAAATAGCCTTTACTCTCGCAACCAATTCCCTTTCATCAAAAGGCTTTGAAATATAATCGTCAGCTCCAATGTTTAACCCTTTCACTAAATCTAATTTATCTGATCTTGCCGTAAGCATAATAATCGGGACTTTGGAAAATTCACGGATCTCTTTGCATACTTCCCATCCGTCCATTTCAGGCATCATTACATCTAAAAGAATAAGATTAATTTTCTCTTTCTTAACAATTTCTATCGCCTTTTTGCCACTTGTCTCCTTAATACACTTAATTCCATGCGGCATTAGAAATAATTCCACTAAATCCAACATTCTTAGTTCGTCATCTACTAAAAGAACTGTATGCATTTAACCAACCCCCTTTATATTGTTACCCTAAAAGTACTACCTTCGCCTAATTTACTTTGAACCTCGATTGTCCCCCCATGTGCCTCCACTAACTCTTTGACAACAGCGAGCCCAATTCCAGAACCCCCATATTCACGTGATCTTGATTTCTCTACACGGTATAAATTTTCAAAAATAAATTCCATTTCTTCTAATGGAATCCCAATTCCTGTATCGATAACAGAAATTACCGCTTGATCACCTTGTTTATAAGCCTCTAGCGTAACTTCCGAATTTTCATTGGAATACTTTAAAGCATTATCTAATAAATTTAAGACAATCTGCTCTAATCGAATTGAATCCGCATAAATTTGGAAATCATTTTTACAAACTAGATTTAGTTTTATATTTTTGATTTCATATGAAGGGACAACAAGCTTACAAAGATCTTGCAAGAAAGGACTAGCCCAAAAGTATTCCTTAGAAACGGTAAATGAGGTTTCATCCATCCTAGCCAAATCTAATAAATTTTTCACTAAATCTTTCATTCGATTTGACTCTTCAGCAATAATTTCAAGATAATGTTCACGTTCCTCTTCACTCAAGCCTTTTCTCATTGCCACTTTTGAATAACCAATTAAATAAGTTAATGGTGTACTTAACTCATGAGCAATGGATGCTAGAAATTCATTTCGCTCATTTTTTAAACGTTCTAAGTCATTCGCTAATTTATGAATGGAGTTTGATAATTCTCCTAGTTCATCTTTTCCTAAAGTGGTTAAACTTACTTTAAAATCACCCTTACTTAATTTCTCAGTTGCTTCTTTCATATGGATTAATGGTCTTGTAAGAATTTTAGATAGTAACGCATACACAATAAATAAAACAATAAAACTTGTAATGCCTGCTATGATAAAATGCATATTCATATTATCGACCATTTGATTAATTGAGTTTGTACTTTGAAACATAAGGACATAGCCAGATTGATTTTCTTTTACTTGATAGGGATGCGCGCTCACTATATACGGTGAATTTCTCCAATCTGAAACTACTATTTTGTCCTCTTCATTACCGAGATCTCTTAATAATTGTTGATACTCTTCTTGCAACATATAAGATTTGTCGGAGCTACCAACAATGTCACCTGTCGATTTTGTAATCATCACTTCTCGATTTTCGTTTTTTTCCATTAAAATGATATGTTTAATTGTCGTATCTGAATAATGCTCATTTAATACATCACGATGATTTTTACCGTTTGCTAATAATAAAGAAAATTCCTCTTCCACTCTAGTATGGATCATACTTTGGTGAAGGTAATACATAAGAGAGGACTCCATTACTAGCACCACTATAAAAAAGCAAACTGCTAATTTTGTAGAGATTTTATTCATTCTTACTTTTGCTCCTCTCGCATAAAAGGAAGTGTTATAACAAGTGATGACAGTGATAGTCATATGAAGTTAGTATAAACAATAAATGTGCAGAAAAGATGCAAACATTTTTTCAACTTTTACATAGAGGGAAATGGAGTCAGATTCATCAATGAATAAACAAGAGTTCTAACTCAGTAACGAGCTAGAACTCTTGTATGCTATTTTTCAGATATTATATTATCTATTTTGTCCATCCAATATCCTTTTATGTGATCAGTCTGGAGTCAAAGTGTTATAGAAATTTAACAATGATTTATCTCGTTATCAATGATGTTTTCCCTATTGAACTATTGCGCACTTTTCTTGAATAATCTAAATCTTTCTAAACGCTTTTGCCGTTTACTTTATAATGTAATTCTACAAATTGACTAAAGATTCTTGTTCTTTTCAATGAAAGGTTTAATTGATAATTTCCCTCCCTGAATAACGGAATTCCTTTACCGATTATAGTTGGGGCAACAGTTATGATAAATTCATCCACTAAACCTTCTTGTACAAAGGAATGTAATATTTGCCTGGTTAGTTTAATTACTTCAACAAAAAAGAGAATCTATCCTTCTTGAGTGAACCCACTGATCGTTTAACATTTTTTCACAATCTTTTATTGGGAAGAAAAAAGAAGTTCATCAAGACGATTACTATTCAACTTCCTCAATCCCTTTTATTACATAGATATTCCACCATATGTGTCATATTGATTATAATTATTTTGTATAAAAAAAATACCTAACTGTCAATTAGGTATTTCTAATATAATGAAGCTTCGAAGGAACACTATTACATTCGAAGGCTAAATTCTACAGTAATTATTGGAAATACTAGTAAAACCAAGCACAACACTACGATCACAGATTGCTTCAACATCATGTCGATCATGTGTCACCATAATACAGGTCATGTTGGCATTATTTAATATTACCCCTAGTTCTTCCCGAATCGTTTCTCTTAAATCTGCATCTAAGTTACTAAATGGTTCATCCATTAACAATATGCTGGGTTTAGGTGCAAGTGCTCTTGCAAGTGCCACCCTTTGCTGCTGTCCGCCACTCAATTCATGTGGATATCGATTCTCAAAACCCTCTAATTGAACAAGCTCTAACATCTCATCCATACGTTGCTTTCTTTCGTTCCGAGACATACGAGATAAACCAAAAAGTATATTATTCTTAACTGTCATATGAGGAAAAAGGGCATAGTCTTGGAAAACCATCCCCACTCCTCGTTCCTCTGGGTGAAGATAAACACGTTCACTTACAACAGTCTTTCCTGCAACTTTTATCGTTCCTTTTAATGGCATTTCTAAGCCAGAAATTAATCGAAGTAATGTACTTTTACCACTGCCACTACGTCCTAAAATACCGACAATTTCACCCTTTTCAATTGATAAAGAAAAATCATCAATAACTGGTTCTTCTTTTTTCGTAAAAGAAAAAGTTAGGCCTTCAATTTCCAAGATACTCATTATTTCACCTTCTTACCTAACAGTTGTATTAAAACTACAGATAAAATACTAATTCCAATAATTAAAAGCGAAGAAATAGAAGCCTCATAAATTTGCTCATCGTGTGCATATTGATATGTCTTCGTTGCAAGTGTTTCAAAATTAAAAGGTCTTAGTAATAAAGCCAATGGTAGTTCCTTACAAATTTCAACAAACGTTATTATAAAGCCACTAATTAAAGCCCCTTTTATTAAAGGAAACTCGACTTTAAAGAACGTTTTTGTGATACCTAGGCCAAGCATTCTTGAAGCCTCGGTATATTTCGTTCCTATTTTCTCAAAACCTACCTCGATTGCATTAAACCCTGTCGCCATAAAACGGATAAAATAACCTATAACTAACATGATTAATGATAAGCTTAAGATTAGCGGTGCTTCTCCTAGCCCAATACTCTTGTAAAACGGTGCAAGCCATTTATCTAGCGAAATAAAAATCGCCAGTACGCCAATTGCGATAATGGGTCCTGGAATCGAATAACCCGAAGTGATAATTTTTGAAATTACAAAAGAAAACGATGAATGAGAACGGCAAACATTCGCCACAATTACTGAAAATATAAGAATAATTATTGTAGCTATAACCGCCAAATACACTGTTTGATATATCAACGTAATAAATGAAAGATCCCAAACTTTATTAAAGGTCATTTTTGCCCAAGCAATAAGCTGTATGAAAGGAATAAGAAAACTTATTAGAAATACGAGCCCGCAATAAATGAAAGCGCCAATTCCTTTAATTCCTTTCAGTTTAACAGGAACAAGAGGTCTCGATTTGTTACTAATATGATAACGTCTTCTCTGTCTTAGCAATTTTTCTAATAAGAAGACACCCATAATAATAACCATTAGCCAAGCTGCAAGTCTCATTGCAGAATTCACATCATACATCCCGAACCATGTCTGAAAAATAGCCGTTGAAATAGTATGAATCCCTAAAAGACTTGTTACTCCATAGTCACCCAACACCTCGAATATAACTAAAACTGTCCCACCCACGATAGCTGGCCTTGCAAGTGGAAGTACTATTTTGAAAAATATAGCGATCGGTTTCCGACCTAACAATCTTGCATTTTCTATGTAAGATGTACTTTGACTTTCGAGAAATGCCCTAGTAATCATATAAACATAGGGGAATAAAAACATTGTAAAAATGAAAATGGCTCCCCTGATTCCAGAAATGGATAATAACTCTGAATTAATTTGGTAATCATATTGATTCCTTAAGGTCGATTGAATGATACCCGTGTAGCCTAACATCGTTCGATACGTATACGCAGCAATAAACGTTGGGATGGAAAGTGGTAACAACAAACCCCAGCGGAAAAATTTCCTAAGTGGGAAATCATACGCTGCAATTAGCCAAGCCAAACTTACACCAAGAAAAGCTGTAAAAATGCCAGTGAGTACCACAAGCAAAATCGTGTTTGTCACATAATTTTTTAGCAAGTACTGACGTATATGAAGCCAGTTTTCATTAGGTTCTTGAAAAATTGTGAAGAAAATAAAAAGGATAGGCAGTAGAATAACTACTGCCCCAACTAAACTGATAATCCACCAGCTATTAAGTTCTTTTTTTAGATTACGTTTAATCAAATCTAGTTTCATTACTTCCAACCTGTTTTATTAAAGATTTCAATTGCCTTTTTATTATGCTCCCCTAAAGTATCAAAATTCAAGTCTTGCATTTTAAATTCTCCCCAACTATCTAATAATTCTGGTTTTTTTGCATTAGGATTAACAGGGAATTCATAATTATTAGCTGATAAAAATTCTTGAGCATCAACACTTGTTATATACTCGATTAGCTTAGTAGCATTTTCTTTATTCTTACTATGCTTTGTTAAACCAATTCCACTAATATTTACATGCGTACCGTTAGTTTCTTGGTTCGGGAAAAAGACTCCAATACTTTCAGCAACTTTTACTTCTTCCGCATCTTCTGAATTTGCAAGTAGACCGACATAGTAGGTATTCATAATCGCGATATCCCCTATACCTGCAGCAATTGCTTTTGCTTGGTCACGGTCTCCTCCATCTGGTTGGCGAGCAAAATTATTTACGATCCCTTGAGCCCATGTTTGCGCTTGATCTTCACCATCTAATTCAATAAAAGAAGCAAGTAAAGATTGGTTATATAAGCTTGTTGAAGAACGTACTAATAATCTACCCTTCCATTTTTCATTCGTTAAATCCTCATATGTAGATAATTCCTCAGGTGATACTCTTTCCTTAGAATAAGCAATGATACGTGCTCTTGTTGCCATTCCAATCCAGTTATTATCAGCATCACGTAGGTTTTCAGGTACATTTTCATCAATAGTTTCTGAGCTCACTGGCTGGAAGATATCGTTTTTCTTAGCATTCGCTAAAACACCACCATCTACAGTGATAAATAAATCTGCTTGTGTACTTTCACCTTCACGTTTTAATCTTTCAATCAGTTCTTCGGCTTCCCCTTTGACAACATTTACTTTAATACCTGTTTCTTCTGTAAATTTCTTATAAATCGCTTCGTCAGCATCATAATGTCTTGCAGTGTAAATATTAACTTCTTGATTTTCAGGAGCCGATGCTTTCTCCTCAGTTGATTCATTTTGATTTGTAGCGCCACAACCTGCTAAACCAATTGCTAAAGCAGCACTGACTAAAAAAGGTTTAAATAATTTTGGTAATTTCATTTTACGTATATACTCCTTAACTTTAATTTTATTATTAAATAAATAATGAGTGTGATAATCATTATCAATAGGTTTAAAGTAATTCTACTTACAACTATGTAAAGTGTCAACTATTATTTTTTCTCTTTATCGTAATACATGAGGTAATTTTTTCTTACTAAAAATGAAGTATAGTCAATCTTTTATCGTAAAGTTTTAATCGCTCTACTCCATGCAACTTTAAACATCTACATACAACTTAGGCAGCTTTTTTTAAATTATCTGATTCTTTCTGGCTAAACAGTTGATTAATTGATAAAAACTTGCTATCAGTGATTGCAAGATATACTGCAATTGCCAAGAAAGCCAGATCCAATTCATATCCTGCCATCTGTCCATTACCCAATAAACCAACAGAAAGATTTACCTTTAAAATTGCCCCAATCATTAAAAGTGCATAGACTACAGATACGATTCTAGTTGCAAATCCAATAATTAAAGCAACACCACCAACGATTTCAAGTAATGAAACTCCATAAGCTAAAAATCCTAGTAATGCATTACTTTCAAACCAACCTACAATATTTTTAATCCCGCCCTGGAACTTTACTAATCCATGAACAAAAATAATGCTCCTAATGTTACTCTTAAAATAAGCGAACCGATTTCGTTTTTAATTTCATTGTTATGTTCTCCTTAAATATGGTTTCTTCATTCCTATCCTCCGTTATAAAGTTAAAAATTTGCCGTGCAAACTCTCCTGTTTTTTCATGTATAAACGCTTATAACAGAACTTGTCGCGCGCGCTCTTTAATTGAATACCAATCAACTTCTATTAGTTGGTTTTAGTGGAAAAAGAACCACTTCTTATTAAAGAAATGCACCTTATATTTAAATATGTATTTACTTATCCCGCATTAACGGGCAGTAAAGACTCCCACCTCAAGACTTAAGTAAAACAAAAAGGATAGGTGGGAGATTAACTGCTGGCATGCGCCCGATTGGTTCAACTAACAATCCGTGGGGGATGAAGAAAACCCCCACGGATTAAAGTTTCACTTTATTAAATTCTCTAAACTCATCAATATAGAAAGCTTCATAACCACAGTTTGGACATATAAATGCTTTAGGCTTTGCAGAAACACTATTGAAGATTCCTTTACTCTTTTGACTAATCTTCATTCCGTACATCCTGTCTGATTTCACCCAATGAATGTTATTTTTTCTGAACAATGTATTAATATCGAATCTGATTGCTCATTAAACATATACTTATTTGAATAATAAGAATGTATTAACGTAGGAGAATATATAGATTACTCAGACAAAAGAAGTGCATTTACGACGTATTCAACACCTCACTCATGAAAATATGGATGAAATGAATTTAAGATTTCTTGAATATTCGCTCAACTATATAGAACAAAAATTGGAAAGTGCCCATTACCTATTATTTAAAAATCCCAAAGAGATACATTTTCATCTTTAATCCCTCTTAAACTTACCTAATATATATTTTTTCTCCATTTTTTTAAAAAAGGATATAAAAATAATTCAACAAACTTGAATGAAAATGATAGTTATTATCAATACTATAAATAATAAAAGGTAACCAAAATTTTGGTTACCTAAAGAAAATTAATGCTCTGGTTTAAATGTTTTACAATCTGTTTCTTCACTAGTGGACGCTTCTTTACCTTCTTTATTGCTTACTACGTAAATAGTATCAGCACTACATTTGTTTCCAGAACCCCAATACGTACAGTTGTTGACTTCACAAAGAACATCTTGAGCCATAGTATCACACCTCCTTTTTTGTTATCATTAACAAATTGGAGGTGGTTGATACTTTTTTCCTTTAATTTTTAATCAATGTATATTAGTTAGCGTAAAATTTTTTATCATATAATTTTATGCAAATTCGATTCAATATTTTTATTGTAGGCTTAATCTTTCAAATCGGTCATAAATAGCCCAATTTCTTGAGGTCCTTGTAAACTATCCAAGAAAACATTTTTCTTCCCTCTCTGTTTAAATGATCTGGATCGATGAAATAATCTTTGTTGTTTACGAATCTTTGATCACCCATATAATTTAAAAAAGGGACATCTAATTTAAGAGCTTTTAAGTACTGAAAAACAAGTCTATTCATTACTTCTTCATTGAAATATTCTTGATAAGACTCATGTACTGGCTCCATGGTTAATATTACTCGATAGCCTTTCTCGCTACAATAATCTACAATCTCTCTTAATTGCTGCACATTCCGTTCAATATTATTGCTTTCAACCGCTTCTCTGTATTGTGCTTCTACTTTCTCATACTTTCTTTCCGAATAGTTTTTACCGTTATTTGCCCAAGGTTGATGAGAATTCCATTTAAAGTTTTTCAATTTCCCCGAGAGCGCAGAATTAAAACTTCCACTATTTGTCCCAGGTAAGTACAAGTAACTATAATAATCAATTAAACTAAACGGTTCAATTTCGGTACGATCCAAAACATTATAATAATTTCCTAAGTGCTTGGTCTCAAAATTTGCGAAAGTTATTTGAGAGATGGAAACAATAACTATACCACCAGGTTTAAGATGCTTGCCATACTCTTTCAACAATTTAAAGTCGTACTGAATTGTCTGAGCAGGAAGTGCTAAGTCCAGATGGGACAAACCCGTAGGCTTAAAATAATAAGCATACATTGAATGAGATGCACCTAGATTGATAATATCAACTGGATATGGATCTTTCTTAAAAGCCAGCATTGCATGATTTATGTTGTAATCATGAGATTGCTTTACAAAATTATTTACTGGTATAAACAGTAGTAAACCAACAGTAATGATAATTGTTAACTTAATGAATAAATGTCCCATAGCAAATCCTCTCAATTCAGTGCTTCTTTTACCAAAATTACTGAATGGCTCCTGAATACAACACAACCAATTCCCATGTAGTTTATATTAAGATTAAAAACCACCATAAACAAACCCATTACCCGAAACACCGAATATAAGGACTGAAACAATAATAAAAATATAAAATGCAAATCTAGCGAATATCGAGTGCTGGGATAGCCATTCCCATGTTGAACCTTTTTTTCTTTCGATATACTGAAATACTTGTACAATAATAAAGAAAAAAATAAAAATCACTAAATCTAGTAGCGAAAATATTTCAAATGCTTTAACAATTCCCGATGGTCTCCAGGAGTTAATTGTTAAGTAAAGCTGTGCATTTTCAAATGCATGTGTTACGGAATCCGATCGAAAAAAAACTCTAGAAAAGCAAACTAGTTGGAAAGTTATTGCAATTTTTACCCATCTGTGAATCACTGGATTTCTATCCAATTGAATAAATGAAGTCATTTTTTCACGAGAATGTTTTGTAAAATCCCCAAACACGCGGTAAATCCCATGAATTAGACCCCATATAACAAAATTCCAAGCGGCTCCGTGCCAAATGCCGCTTACTAAAAAGGTAATCACTATTGCTAAGTAAATTTCACTTCGCTTCTTTTTCCCCTTACATAACGGGACAAAGATATAGTCCCTTAGCCATGTAGAGAGCGTTATATGCCATCTACTCCAAAAATCCGATATCGAAACTGCAAAGTGCGGTTGCTTAAAGTTTTCTGTCAAATTTATCCCTAGCATTCTTGCACAACCGATGGCAATGTCACTGCATGCTGAAAAATCAGCGAACAATTGTATCGAGAATAGAATAGTAGCCAGTACGATTTGTGAACCAGTCGGGTTAGGACTATCGAAAACACTAGATACAATTGGAGCTAGTCGATCTGCAATTAATGTCTTTTTAAAAAAACCCCATGCAATTCGCTTCATCCCATAGCTTAAATTTTCATAATTTAAACTCTGTTCAACTTTAAATTGCGGAAGTAATTTCTTAGCACGCTCAATCGGACCAGCAACCAATTGTGGGAAAAATGCAAAATATATCGAAAAATAACCATAATGTCTTTCAGCCTTTTGCTTTCCATAGTAGATATCCATAAGATAACTTACTGCCTGAAACGTATAAAAAGAAATGGCTAACGGTAGGACAATTTCTTGGTATGGTACGGTATAATTCCAATCCATGAATTTCGCAATCGCTCGAAGTGAGTCATTTACAAAATTAAAATATTTAAACCAACCGAGAAAAAACAATAATACGGAAATACCAACTAGCATGACTTTTTTCTTCTGTTTTTTTGTCTTCTGTTTTTCAATTATAATTCCAGTAAAAAAAGTAAAAGCTGTGCTTGCAAGTAGTAACGGTATAAATTGGATACTTAAGGTAACATAAAAAACGTAACTTGCTACTAATAAAAGAATCCATCTCAATCGATGTGGAATTAAATAATAAGTAAAAACGATTATTGCGAAAAATAGGAGAAACTCAATTGATATAAAAGTCATCCAATCACCTGATAAAAATAAACTTAAAATTTTTCATAAAACGAGGCAAAAAATGACCTTATTGTTGTCCAATTTGCGTGAAACCCTGAAATGTGTCGACAAAACGCTTAAGAACTAATTAAACTATGTAATAATGTAGGATTCACGTTATTTTAATGTTTACCTAGAAGGTGCACACTCATTTCAGATCTCAGTATTTAAAGTTTTGTCACATGTATCACATTCCCTTGGTTCCAAGTGGCTATAAATTATTCATATTTAGGTAACTCGGAATAGAGGATTTTTCCAAAATGATTACGTGGGATTTCCTCAATTCTCATAATCTTAAAGCCCTTTAAGTTTAATTTTTCCTTAATTATTTTTTTTATTTGAACACAATCATCTTTTAATGTGTAAATATACATTTGGTCATCCGTCCCGGCGCAGATACAATCATGACCACGCTCATTTAAAAGTCCTTCAACTTCATCAAGGCTGATACGATTTCCATAGACTTTAATCATTCTTTTGATTCGGCCACATATAAAAAAATACCCATCCTGATCAAAGTAAGCCATATCACCTGTACGCAAAATTCCGTTGTTCTCATCTTTTTTCGAAAGATCGAATAACGACTCAGCATACCCTAAAGAAACATTTGCTCCTTTGTATATCAATTCGCCGACAACATTAGGCGATGTAATTTTATTGCCATTGTCATCTTGCAGAATCAGTTCTCCCCCTGGAATGGCAATGCCAATACTTCCGACTTTATCGAGATTTTTTTCACATGGTAAATAGGTCATTCGCGCCGTTGCTTCAGTTTGACCGTACATGGTAAAAAATTGAATCCTTTTCTGATTACATACTTTAGCAAATTTGCTCGATAGAATTGGGCTTAATTTCCCACCTGCTTGAGTTAGTTTTTTTAAACTTGGAAGATTAAACTCTTCAAACTTCAGCCTATTAAGCATCTCATACACGAAAGGAACTCCTCCAAAAGTTGTTGCTCGTTGCTCTCTACATAATTCCCAAAACTCTTTTTTCATAATAGATGCATCGGTTAAAATTATCGTCGCACCACATATGAAATGACTATTGATGATAGATAGACCATAGGAGTAATTCATTGGAAGTGTTGTTATAGGTTTATCGTTTGCATTGATGTCAAGGTACTTTGCTATTGATTCAGCATTTTTGAAAATATTTTCATAACTTAAACGAACAAATTTGGGACTCCCTGTACTCCCAGAGGTTGTTAAAAGTAGCGCAAGTTGTTCATGAAGATTATGTTGGAAAAATGTCGGACATCTAAATAATGTGTAATCTCCAAACAAAAATGAACTTTCCATTTCTTTTAATAGGTATTGATTTTCACTACTTGCCCAAATGTATGTGGGCTTATAAAGGTTAATCATTCTGCGTAACCGATCAATATGTATGGATGCATCCAAAAGTACAGGTACAACACCACCCCTAATAAATCCCACGTAGCCAAATAAAGACTCTTTGTTGTTAGAACATAAACAAAAAACGAGCGTTCTTTCACCTACTTCACCACAAATAGCGTCAGCAATTTCTAACATTTCAAAGTAAGAATAATTTCGTTCAGCATATACAGCGATACGGTTCCCAAACTCCTCAATTTTTTTGAAACCATTCATTAATCAAAGTCCACCCCCAACCGTTTCAATATCTCTATTCCTGACAGGTAAGAATCGAACTCTGTAATCCATTCAGAATCTAATGAGACATCAAAAACATCCTCAATCTCAGAAATGAGTGTCATATGTCCAATTGAATCCCATTCCCTTGTTACTCCAAGTGCTAAATCTTCACATACATCATCTTCCTCCAAGTCCAGCACATTGATAAATGCATTTCTATATTTTTCAATATTTCTCATCATTTACACCCTTTCAATAATTACTTTCTGCATCTGTGTGAAGAGCTTTTTAGCTTAAACAGTTTCTATATTTAACAAATTTTTTAAGGTTCCACATCCATCTCTTAAATATGAAACACTTGAAATTTACGGTAACCTAATCCATATTCATGTCTAAAGTTATATTTTTTATCGAGGATAATGCACACTTTATCCTAATTTCTTAAGTACTGAAAAAAACACTCTAGCTCAGAGAAAAATATTTAGAATATTATTGGAAGAAATAATAGACACAATGCGCAACCATTATGGATTACTCAAATCAATAATTCTGTTATTTTTCATCGAGACACCACTTATTAGCACATTTTCATTACCCCTTATTGATAACGATAATCATTTTCGTATATGATTCTAGCATATCGCTTTTCGAAAGGTCAATAATCCATGCAATAATTTGTGTTATGATACTTTCTGTAAAAGATGTCAATGAATCTTTTGTGATATTCGTAAGCTTTACATTTCGTAAACATCTACTTTTTGGGAGATTTTAGAGGAACATTCACCAACGAAAAACAAAGTAAATACTAACATTATCAATAATTGAGACAATCTTCTCAACGAAAATCCCCCATCTGAATAACTAGACAATTTATATCGAATAAAGATACATATATATTCAATTATTGAATTAACCTGCTTCGTTAGTTTAAGTACATTTCTTCATAATACCCATTACAACTTATTAACAGGTGCTATTCAACAATCTGAATTTTAATTGAATAACTACCACTTACTTCATAATAATTTAATTACTTTCTCTAATATAACTGTTTTTTTATTCCAGAAATCGTCTAACTAACCTAACATTAAAAAGCACAATTCTGTGTGAACTGCGCTTTTTAATAACTAATTATCTAATTCCATCACCATCAAAATATAAATATTTATAACGATCTTTACTCGTTCCAGAAAATAAGAATATCGAGTCGCCATATGGATCTAATTCAAGCGAGTCTTGAATCAATGTCGTTAGCCCATCAATACCTTTACGCATATCCGTTTTCCCACAAATAATGTAGATATTTTTCACGCTTGTATAATGATGCCTCATAAGTTTTTCAACTCCCTCATGACAGTTTGAATCACGTACTCATCTACGCCATGGTGAGAGGATATTTCCGCATTTGACGTTTTGATCATACAAATGCTTGTAGAAGAATCTTTTGAAAAAGTAGGTGTTGAAGAATTTTTATGATCTGGTTGAGGTGTTGAGGCCACTGAAAAACTAAATCCTTATAAAAAGTTATAATAATTATTTGCTTCTTATTATGAAGTGGGATTCACTTCGCTTTCCACGGGCTTGGCTTCAGCCTCCTCGTCGCAAGCTCCTGCGAGGTCTTCAGCTCAAGCTTTTCTGAGTAGGAGTCTTCGTGAATCCCACTTCCAAAATAGAATAGTATATTTTTACTATAAAAAATTATTAACAACTACTTTTTCAGTGGCCACTGTTACGAGGACAATAGCTAATTTTTGTTGTGGCATAAGAAAGCCCCCCCTTTAATTGATACATTTATAGTACCGGGAGGTGCTGCGTGTTACTATGCGTTGTTTGATTGGGGGTTACGTTACGATAATAATATTTGATAATTTGTGTGTTTAAAGTGGATACCAGTGGTTGGGGTCGAACCGACACTCCAGAAGGAACACAATTTTGAGTTGCAAGAAGTAGTTATATCCTACTTTCCACCGTATCTTTTATTGTCCAAATCATCTATCTTATGCTATTTTTCCAATGTTAAACTTTTCTTTTTGTCCATCTAAAATTCTTTTGTGTGGTCAGTTTGGGGTCAATACTGGTTGAACAATCTATCACCTAGTCTATATGCCCCATTATAATGTGAAAAATGTAATGAATGATAACAGTATAGATGTTATTAGCATAGCGATAAATGGACGTAGTGCTTTTGAACACAATTCTTTCAGGTTTACATTTAACCCCAGACCCACCATAGCCATTGTTAACAGTAAGGTCATTAAATTGGATATATCATCTAAGATGGTTGTTGGAATAATAATCAATTTCCCTAGAACATAGCTTCCAATCAGGCTCATAATCAAAAATCCAATTAAAAACCAAGGAAATTCAATTTTCATATCGGATTCAAATCTCCCTGTATGTCTTAACCAATATATAAGGATAAAACTTAAAGGAATAAGGAGAAAAATCCTTCCTAATTTAGCTAAAAGTGCAATTGCTAAAGCATCCTGTCCTGCTGGTGCCGAGGCTAAAGCAACGTGGGCAAGTTCATGCAAGCTTATTCCAGTCCAAATACCGTACTGCATATTCGTTAAATGGAAAAATGGTTTTAAAAGAATATAACCTATTGAAAATAATGTACCAACAAGAGCGATGATTCCTGCTCCTATTGCGGTATCCTCTTCTTTTGCCTTCAGTATTGGTGAAACGGCGGCAATAGCTGCTGCACCGCATACCCCCGTACCGATTCCCAATAGTAGGGACAAAGAAAAATCTGCCTTAATTTTTTTGGCTAACCACATCGTTAAAAAAATGGAAAAGACAATGGTTCCAATATCACGAACAAGCAATCCCATTCCCTGATGGAAGACGACATCAATATTTAATTTTAGACCGTATAAAATAATTGCATATCGTAATAGTTTTTTAGCTGAATATTGAATACCTAAACGAATTTTTTCCGGATAACCAAAAATTTGACGATATATAACAGCAATAATGATCGCAATTGCTAATGGTCCTATGTAAGCAAATCCAGGTGCTTTTGCTAAAACAAATCCTAGAATAGCGATGATAAAAGTAAAGAAAATACCAGCTAACCATAATGAAGCAGAAGGTAGAAAGGTGTGTTTGAATTTTTGCGGGAAAGTTTCTACTTTACTTCCGCTTGGTTCAATCTCTTCATCCTGCATTTTTTTCACTTCCTTTATCTTTTATAAATTCATCATATGCTTGTTTTTATCATAAGGAAAATAAATTATAATAATGATAATGATAAGTAAATATATATAATTAAAACGCAGTTACGTTAAAAAAAGGAAGTGAAAAAATGGAACAGCAACTACTCGTTTTTGTTACCGTTGTAGATAAACAAAATTTCTCCAGAGCAGCAGAAGCCTTACACATGACTCAGCCTGCCGTAAGCCAATATATTCAAATGCTTGAACGTAATGTTGGAACGAAACTCTTAAATCGGAATAATAAGTATGTCCGCTTGAATAAAGCTGGGGAAATTGTTTATCATCATGCAAAAGAGATTCTAGGGCTATACACGAAAATGAAGAATTTGGTAGATGATCTAACAAATACAGCAACCGGAGAACTATCTATTGGGGCAAGTTATACTTTTGGTGAATATGTACTTCCACATATTATTGCAAGGCTACGAGAACAATTCCCCTTAATTAAACCAACCATAACAATTGGCAATACGCATGAGATTGAAGAACTGGTGAATAGCAATCAAATTGATTTAGGAATTGTGGAAGGGGAAATAAAAAGTAAAAAGCTCTATATTGAGGATATTGCGGAGGATTTCATGTATATTATTGTCTCTGCAAAACACCCTTTCATTAAGCAGGAGGATTTAACACTAAAAGCTTTACAAGAAGAGACATGGATTGTACGGGAACAGGGTTCAGGTACAAGAGAAGCAACGGAGGGAATGTTTGGGAAATTTCAATTTAGTCCCAAGGATATGATGGAGTTCGGAAGTACACAGATTATTAAAGAATCAGTCGAGGCGGGACTGGGTGTATCACTTCTATCACACTGGGTTATTCATAAAGAGTTGAAACTTCAAAAGCTGAATATATTAAAGATCAAGGGATTACCTGTTATCCGTAAATTCTCACTTGTTACTCCATCCACAAAATTTCAAACAAAAGCATCAGAAATCTTTATTAAGCTTTTAAGAGATAAAGAAGGATACGATATAATTTAACAAAATACGTTGTATATTTTTAAAGATACAAACAAAAGTATGGAGGGCCTCTCTGTACTTTCTATCTTTTAAAAATATAATCTACCGATATTCCTGTTCCTTCTTTAACTGTCCTTCAGTTTAAGTGTATTCCTTTACAATCCCTATCTACTTTAACATAAATATTCATTTTTCTTTATGGTCATTGTTCAATTATATAGCCCTTAAATGAAAATAGGCGCATTTCTTAATGAAACGCGCCCGATTATGAAATATGAATAACGTGGAAGCTGCTTAATAGTTTATCAACAACTATTCTAAATTTGAAAATTTCGCTAAATCATTTCGATTTCCTATCGTTACTAGAATATCCTCATTTTGAAGTAACTCATCCGGGGAAGGTGAAATAATGATATCGCCGCTTCTTATAATGGCAATAACACTTACTTTAAATCGTGCACGAATATCAAGTTCTCGCAAATTTTTCCCAACCATTTTTTTAGGTAATATAATTTCCTCAAGATTATAGTCTTTAGATAATTCAATATAGTTCAGCATATTTGGTGATAGCAACTGATTCGCAACTCGTTCCCCCATATCTCTTTCTGGGTATATTACCCAATCTACTCCTATTGTTTCTAGCACCTGCCCATGACGCTTACTAGTTGCCTTCGCAATAATTTTTTTAATGCCTAAATTTTTTAGAAGCATTACCGTTAGGATACTTGATTGAATATCATCCCCAATTGCAACAATGACACAATCAAAGTTCGTTATTCCTAACGACTTAAGTGCCTTCTCCTCGGTAGAATCAGCTATCGCACTATCTGTTACATAAGGCTCAGCGTTTTCAACACTTTCCTCATTAATATCAATCCCCAATACTTCTTGCCCAGCTTCATGCAATCTTCTAGCAATACTTGTTCCAAATCTTCCTAAACCGATAACTGCATATTGATTTCTAGCCATTTTCTAACTCTCCCTCTATTCGATTATCCAATCATCATATTTCCTTTTGGACGTTTATAAGCTTCTTTTGTTTGTCTTTTCGTAATCGCAAATCCTAGTGTCAATGGTCCTAATCTTCCTATAAACATCGTAATAATGATTAGGATTCGTCCGATTGGTGATAATTCTGTTGTTAAGCCCATAGAGAGCCCGACTGTTGCAAATGCTGAGGTTGCTTCAAATAAATACATCATGAAATCATGGCCATGCTCTGTAATGCTTAGCAAGAAGGTAACTATAATGACAATCATCATTCCACTAACAGCAACTGTGAGTGCTTTTAGAATGGTTTCTTGAACAATTCTGCGTTTGAAGATCACGACATCTTCTTTACCTTTCAACTGAGAAAGAACTGTTGCCATTAACACTGCAAAAGTAGTCACTTTAATACCACCTGCTGTAGAACCTGAACCTCCACCGATAAACATAAGGAATATTGTTAAGAACAGCGTTGCGTATGTTAAATCGGCCATAGGTAACGTATTGGCACCTGCTGTTCTAGGACTTACACCGTGGAAAATAGCCCCTAATATTTTTCCTCCTATATTTAAAGGACCTAATGTTTTATCGTTTCCATACTCAAATAAGAAAACTAAGATGGATGCTCCTACAAGTAGAACAATCGTTGCAGTTAAAACCACCTTTGTATGGAGTGAAAGTTTGCGTGTTTCACGATATTCGTATAGCTCATTGATTACAACAAATCCAAGACCACCAATAATAATCAAAGCACATATGGTTAATACAACAAATGGATCATCTACATAACCTGTTAAGCTATTGTAATCTCCAAAGATATCAAATCCTGCATTGTTAAAAATAGAAATGCTATGGAAAATCCCGAAGTAAATTGCTTCTCCCAAAGGCATATCAAATGTAAAACGAATGGCAAGTAAAGCTGCCCCCATACTTTCTACAATCACTGTAAAGAGCAATATTCTTTTCATTAATTTCACCATACCAGCAGTAGAAGTTGCATTATATGCTTCCTTTAAAAGAAGTCTTTCTTTTAGTGAGATTTTTTTACCTAACAATGTAAATAAAAACGTCGCAAAGGTCATAAACCCTAGACCGCCAATTTGTATAAGTATCAGGATAACAATTTCACCAAACATCGAAAAGGTATTACCAGTATCAACAACAACAAGCCCTGTAACACATGTAGCCGATGTCGCAGTAAAAAGAGCATCTAAAAATGCTAAGCTTACGCCATTAGCTGTTGCCATGGGGAGTGTTAGTAAAAATGCTCCTACAAAAATGACTAGAACGAACCCTAGCACCAAAACTTTAGAAGGATTAAGCTCTTCTAAAAATATATTTTTCATGTTCTTTCTCCTCGGTTTTTGAAGTAGTAGAATTTACTTCTTGTATATAATTGTTTTTCCCTCAAATAAATTACTTATTACTATTTCATTTAATATTTTTCCATAATAAAAAGACCGCATTTAAAACAAGTAGCTATCTGTTGGATTACCAACAAAAAGGCACCTTGAATTAGGCGGTCATGTAGACCTCCTTCGCTTTAGCCGACGAAGTTAGCTGACGGGTAGGATGGCGAAGAAGCATAAATCATCCCTTCTGCAAAAGCAGAATTAACCCCAAAAGATTGGGTCCTCCGTTCTCAATATGAGATTTGGCCATTTATTATTATTTAATAGTGGATTTATTGTACTCTTCTCTAAATCACTTGTAAATATGAAATATAAAAGGGTTAAAACTTTATTACACTAACGTATAAGTTTGTACTTTATTCAACAATAATGGACCATCATGCTTAATTCTTATTGAATTAACCTGTGAGTCTGTATTTTTGAATTTTTTTACATCAAAAAATAATAAATCTTTTGTCTCGATAAAGATATTGATTTTCCTATTGTTACAAGTTCCCTCCATCCTTTCTATATATGTTCATTATTAAATAATCATTTCCGCTTTTCCCTCTACGTACCTATCTATAACATTTTTTCGATCAGTATAATCTAGTATCGATATTGGATATATGAAAAATATATACTATATTAGTTTAATAGAAAGTTTTACATAATCAGGGGGTAAAAATGAAAAAAATTGAAGCGATTATAAGACCTGAAAAGCTCACTGATGCGCTAAAAGGATTAAAGACTATAGGAATTACAGGCTTCACAGTATCCCAGACAGTTGGAAGAGGGAAACAAAAAGAATCACAGGGGGTTTATCGAGGAAAAAATTATAAAGTAACTCTTCGCCCCAAAATTAAATTGGAGATTGTCCTTTCAGATTATATGGTCAAGCAAACAATTGAGACAATTGTTGCTTCTGCACAGACAGGTGAAGATGGGGATGGCAAAATTTATGTTTATCCCATTCTAGAAGCCTATAACATTAAGACTGGTGAGGCAGACCTAAGTATAGATGATTTAGCAAATCCGGAGGGGTAAATAACATGGAACTAATATATTTAAATACAGTATGGATTGTGCTAGCTGCAGCAATGGTCTTATTCATGGAGGGTGGCTTTAGTTTACTAGAATCTGGTTTAGTTCGAACTAAAAATGCTGTCAATGTTACGATGAAGATTTTTGTAGATTTAACAGTTGGCATCTTAGCTTTTTGGCTCATTGGTTTTGGAGTGATGTTCGGAAAAGATGCCTTTGGATTGATTGGTACAAATTTATTTGGTAGTCCTGAAAACATTGCTTTATCAATTGAATTACCTAGTGCAGCTTTTGTTCTTTTTCAAATGGGATTTGCTGTTGCTAGTATCTCGATTGTTTCAGGTGCAGTAGCCGAACGTATGAACTTTAAAGCCTATATTGTAGCGGTAGCACTTATTTGTATTATCATCTATCCTCTTTCGGGTCATTGGATTTGGAATAACGAGGGTTGGTTAGCAAAACTGGGAATGAAGGATTTTGCAGGATCCGCTGCTATTCACGCGCTTGGTGGATTTGTTGCTTTTGCGATAGCAAAAATATTAGGACCAAGAAAAGGAAGATTTAATTCGGATGGTAGTGCGAATGTATTTGCACCTAGTAACATTCCTTTAGCTTCAGCTGGTGCTTTTATTTTATGGTTCGGTTGGTTTGCTTTTAACGCTGGAAGCACATTAGATGCATCCAATACATCCCTTGCAACGATTGCCCTTAATACAATACTTGCTGGTGCAAGTGGCGGCACTGCTGCTCTTTTCGTGACAATGAAAAAGTTTGGAAAAGCAGACCCAAGTATGACAATTAACGGTGTATTAGCAGGCTTGGTAGCTATAACTGCTGGATGTGCATTTGTTTCTCAATGGAGTGCAATCATTATTGGCGTTACTAGTGGTGTGATTGTTATTTATGCTACTTTATTAGTAGATACTTTAAAAGTGGATGACCCTGTTGGAGCTGTGGCTGTACACGGTTTTAATGGAGTATTTGGAACAATTGCAGTTGGACTGTTCGATACATCTCAAGGTCTTTTTACAACTGGTGATACTTCTCTCATAAAAGTACAATTATTGGGTTCAATTGTCGTAGTTCTCTGGGGTCTTATCGGCGGAACTTTTATAGCAAAGGTATGTAAAGTAACAGTCGGTTTACGAGCAAGTGAACGTGAAGAAGAAGAAGGGTTAGATATGTCCTACCACGGTATTCCTGCATATAATGAATTAGAACGATTCACTGATTTACCTACAAATTTATATGATTTTGAAGAAACAACAGGTATCTTAGTTGCTCCTGCTAACAATAAAAAGTCGTTAGATAAAACCCCTTTTAGTTCACGATAAATATAGCCTAATTTAGATTAAAAATAATTGTTCATTTGATAGCTTTTTGTGTAAGTAAACATTGTCTCCAATATTGGTAAGCCTATCAATATAAGTGCCAGCCTGCTATCGGACTGGCACTTTACTATTTCTCATGAAAAACGAACTACTTATAATAAGATTCACCACCATAAATCCTAAACCTTATAATTCGTGCTTCTAAAAGAATAGCTAAAGATAGCTTTTCATTAAACTGTATGTTGAAGAAGAATTTTACTATCACGAAAAAAGGAAGTATCATACACTGCTAATTGACCAAATTTATTCTACTAACATAAACAATGGTAAAAATATCGTCAAAACTTTTACATGTGTTGAGTTCTTGAACAATTACTGGATCTTTAAGTATTTTAACCATTTCTTCAAGTATCTTCTTAGGAATATGGAATTGGTGTTTACCCCTATTCAAACGAGGATCTCTTCCTCAAACCTCATCTTCAATAAGATCTTCAATTAACTTTGAACTATTTTTAAAATCACTTAATTTCCAGTCCTCATTTCTTTCATGATTACGATTATAAATCTCAATTAGTTCAATCAGATTTTTCAATTATTATTCCTCCTTAATTTATAAACTTCAAAAAAAATCCCATAACTAAAGATTAGATATATTGGTAGCTTAATTTAAATATGTTTTTCATCATTCCAATTACTTTAAGCTTTTAGTCGAACGAAAAAATAATTAAATCCAAACTTCACTAAATGTTGGTTTAAATAAAGATTCTTGAAGAGAGTGCGATCAGATTGTGGTCAATTTAATGAATTACAACTAAACAAAAAAGAGTTCTAACTCAGTAACGAGCTAGAACCCTTGTCATTTCAATGTTTAGTTTAAGGATACCGGTGGAGCAAACCCCGCTTCAAACACACAGCTTTTATAATCTTCCAGAATTCGGTTAAAATCAGAGTTGAGAAGTAATTTTATTTGGTCAACTATTTTTTCGAATTTTTCATTATAGTCCTCAACCAAATTTTCTTTTGCATCTATTTGCGCATTTATTAATAATATTTTATTTCTCTAGTTTATCCTAATCTACTAATTTGTTACGACAAACTTAGGTAATGGATCTATAAACTTCGACCAATCACTTTTCATTTCTTCATCTGTTAATAAACAGTTATCCAACTGTTTTTCGATGGTTTGACGATTTAATTCAATACCTATGAGTACCAGTTCAGTCTGTTTATCTCCAAATTCTGCATCCCATCGTTGAATTAAGCTTGGATCATTTTTAAATTCATTTTCTTGTTCTTCCTTTGGTAAATCGGCAATCCATTCGCCAGCCCCTTGAAACTGAATCGATGAACCTGCTTGTGAGATAATGCCTGGCATATTACGTGATGCTAGCCAGAAAAAGCCTTTTGCTCGTACAATTTCAACTGGTAAATTATCTAACCATTGATACCATCTTTCTGGATGGAATGGACGTCTCCTACGATAAACAAATGACGATATTCCATACTCTTCTGTTTCTGGTACATGCTCTTCATTTAACTCTTTAATCCATCCAGCACCTTGACTTGCTTTATCAAAATCAAATAACCCTCGATTTAATAATAAATCGCTGTTAATAACACCGTTCTTTACAATATATTGCTCTGCATCTGGATTTAATTTTAATAAAAATGCTTTTAATGTATCTAAATACTCAGTTGTAACCAAATCAGATTTTGTGATGCAGATGATATTTGCAAATTCAATTTGGTCAATTAATAAATCAGAAACATCTCGTTGATCATTTATATCGTCAGTTTGCTTCCTTTCTAGTAAAGTTTCACCACTTTCATAATCATCCCAGAAGCGATTTGCATCTACTACTGTAATCATGGCATCAAGTTTACAAAGTGGTGTTAAATCAATTCCAGTTTCTTCATCAATATAGCTAAATGTTTGTGCAACAGGGATAGGTTCACTAATTCCTGTTGATTCAATAACGATGTACTCAATATCACCTTGCTCCACTAACTTTTCGACCTCAATAAGTAAATCCTCACGTAAAGTACAGCAAATACAACCATTAGTCAGTTCTACTAATTTCTCTGTTGTACGTGAGAAACCTTGTTCATTGATTAGTTGTGAATCAATATTAATCTCACTCATATCATTGACAATTACAGCAATTTTTTTTCCTTCTCTATTGGCTAATAATTTATTTAAAATAGTCGTTTTTCCGGCACCTAAGTAACCACTTAAAACGGTAACAGGGATTTTTTTCATTTCATAACCTCTTTTAAATTTCTATAATTTTATTACTACTTCTACGGTTTTCATCATACTGTGTCACTTCCTTACCAACTAAAAGGATTTTCTAATAGACTCCAATCGTTATTTATCTCATCAGTGGTTAATAAGCATTTATCTAAACTCTTCACAATTTCCTCTTTAGGTAAATCAATCCCAATAATCACTATTTTCGTCATTCTATCGCCATATTCTAGATCCCACTCTTCTTCAATTAAAGGATTTTGTTTTAAAATACTTTCTTGTTGGTGTTGAGGTAACGCAGCGACCCAATAAGATACAGGTTTAATATTTACTGAATTACCTGCTTGAGACATTATAATCGCAAATTTATTATGAACAGCACTCCAAACGATTCCTTTTGCTCGTACAATTTCTTTAGGCATATTTTCCGTCCATTTTTTAAATCGAATAGGATGAAATGGCAGTCTTCTAACGTATGTGAATGAATTAATTCCATATTCTTCTGTCTCAGGTGTATGGTTTTCATGACCTAGTTGCAATTCTTTCAGCCAACCAGCAGAATTTGATACTTTATCAAAATCAAAGCGATTTGTATTTAACAATTCATTCGTATCTACCTCACCATGACTTGTTCGAATAATCTTCGCCTCAGGTTGTAATGTTCGTATAACTTTTTCAAGTTTTTCTATAGTTTGTTTATCTACTAAATCACACTTATTTAAAATCAATACATCACAAAATTCAATTTGATCGATTAATAAATCAGCTACATTTCGGTCATCTAATTCGCCAACTGCTTCTTTTCTTTCTAATAAAGTATCTCCAGATTGGAAATCATGCCAGAATCGATTCGCATCTACAACTGTAACCATTGTATCTAAACGACAGACAGTGGTTAAATCGATTCCTAATTCTTCATCAATATAACTGAATGTTTGTGCAACAGGGATAGGTTCACTAATTCCTGTTGATTCAATAACGATGTACTCAATATCGCCTTTTTCAGCCAATTTTTTGACTTCAATTAATAAATCTTCTCTCAAAGTACAACAAATGCAGCCATTCGAAAGCTCTACGAATTTTTCTTCTGTTCGAGAAATGCCACTACCTTTTTCAACTAGTTCTGCATCGATATTAATTTCACTCATATCATTTACAATAACTGCAATTTTTAAGTTTTTCGTATTTGATAATAAATTATTTAAAATTGTTGTTTTACCAGCACCTAAATAACCACTTAATACTGTAACTGGAATTTTTCTCATCATTACGCCTCCATATATAGTAATAATTATGATTTGAAACCTGTTTAGTAAACTACATATTTTAAAGTAGTGTAAGTATTTCAATTAATATTTTCATATTCCATATTTAAATCTAAAAAATACATCTTTATAAGAAGTTAACTGTAAAAGCTTACATTCTTATAAAGATGTTTTTAAATTTATAAAGGACTACTTTGTTTCTCTATGAAGCGTTACACGTTTTAGACGTGGGCAATATTTTTTCAATTCGATTCTTTCGGGATTGTTACGCTTATTTTTAGTCGTAATATAATTTCGATCTCCTGTTTCTGTACAAGCTAAAGTAATATTTACTCGCATAATTTACACTCTCCACTTAAATAGTAATGATTACGATTTATATCGTACGCTTAAAAATTTCAAACGTCAAGAACTAAGTTAACAATGAAATCCAAATTGATGCTTTTGCTCAACCTGCATTAGCAATTGGACTAATATTAGCAGGTGCTTTACAGGATATAGGAGATACAAAAAGTTCTATGTACAGTACGGCAATTTGTATGTGGATCATTCGTATAGTTGATGTTTATATTTTAGAAATAAAATTTGAGATGAGGATTGCTGGGGTTTGGTTGTCTATAGCTATTAATCTATTTGTGAAAGCAATTTTCTTACTCTTTAAATTTAAAAATCATTTTAAAACGATTACTAATCAAGAACAAACTAATATTTAATAAACCTTTGTACAATCCACTATTATTACATCAGTGGATTCTTTTTTTATATAAAGTTATGAAAATTATTGTTGCAAAAAATGAAGTGGTTAGCTATTATTTAATACGTTAATAGTAACGATTACTATTTGAAAGGAGAATAAAAGTGAAAAGATATATTTGGATACTAATGCTTCTATGCTTTACCCTACTAGCTGCATGTAGTAATGATAATATTCAGAATGAAGAGTCAGATGAAAACGCAGAAGAACAAACAAAATTAAAAGTCTACACTACGGTATATCCGTTAAGTTATTTTACAGAACGTATTGGAGGAGAGTTTGTTGAAGTTGAATCCGTTTATCCTCCAGGGGCAAATGAACACTCATTTGAACCAACACAGCAAGATATGATCAAGTTTGCAGAGGCAGACTTATTATTCTACATTGGTTTAGGTCTTGAAAGCTTTATTGATCATGCTCAAGAGACATTGAAAAATGAAAATGTTGAATTTATCGCTACTACAGCCAATGTACCTGAAGAGAAGTTTAGTATGAGTACTGGTCATTCACATGACGAGCATTCGGAAGAAGCTGAAGATGCTCATACAGAAGAACATACTGATGAAGAAGGTACTAGTGAATCCGAAGATGAACATGCCTCACACGCAGAGGATGGCCATGAAGAACATAATGAAGATGAACTTGCTTCTCACACAGAAGAAAGCCATGAAGGTCATAATGAAATTGATGCACATGTTTGGCTTTCTGCAGCTATTTCCTCAGATTTAGCATTTTCTATCAAAGATGCACTTACTGAAAAAATGCCAGATCAAGCTGAAACATTTGAAACAAATTATCAAGCGCTAGTACAAGAATTAGAAGCGTTGGATGGTCAGTTTAAAGATATGGTTGCTCAAGCTGATTCTCAAACATTCTTTGTATCACATGCTGCATTTGGCTACATTGCAGGAGAATACGATTTGCAACAAGTACCGATTGCTGGTCTTAATTCACAAAATGAACCTTCCCAAAAGGAATTAACAGAAATCGTAGCTCTAGCAAATGAATTAAATATTAAATATATTTTATTTGAACAAAATGTTTCCTCGAAATTAGCTGAAACTATTCAATCTGAAATCGGGGCTGAAGCGTTGACATTGCATAACCTAAGTGTCCTTACAGAAGAAGATATTGCTAATAATGAAACGTATTTCACATTAATGGAACAAAATATTGAAACTTTAAGCAAAGCATTAGAAAATAAATAATCCGCTTCACATTTAAAGTAAGTCAATGTAATTAGGATGCGCTTTAAAACCCGTTACAAATTGTAACGGGTTTTTGTTATATCTACCTTTTATAATTCTTATCACCGCTAATATTTATTCACCAATTTCCAAGCTCTTCTTCAGGGATACTGTGAGATAATTTAAGTGCATTTTTTCATAAACATCAATAAAAACTACCTTTTGACTGATGAGTTTTACTTGTTCAGGTTTTACACAGGACTGCATGAAACATAATTATTGAGCCCTTTTGTATTGGGATTCAATCTTTTAGGAAGTTAGGGTTAAAACTGGATATACATATGGTTCAGATGGTTCATCAATTACTTGCCACTCGGTAGTTTTAATTACTGGAATCTCCACCCCACCATAGTTAGTCACATCTAGCACTCCTTCAATTTCGATCCAAGTATCTTCGGCCAACTCAAAGGCCTCATCAATTTCAGTTAGAAACCCTAAAATACTCGCATCAGCTAAACAATGGGTGATCATAAAACGCGAGACTACAAACTGATTGGCATTAAATCCTTCCTCTTTATAAACAAACCCACTTATTTTAATTGTCTTTCCAATATAAGTACTAAGATTATCATTGATTGCACCATAATATGTTCCAAACATGTCCTCGCTCATGTGAATAGTCTCAGATGCTTCGAAACTCTTCACTTTTTCTTCATATTCTTTATTCGACATATAGTTGTTATTTTCTATTGGAAGATAGTCTTCAGAATAAATATCAATATTCTCATGTTCTGCTAATGTATTTGCATTTTCAAATAAGTCTGGGCTCTCATCATTATTTTGCTGAACGGGTGGTAAAAATGATCCTTTATTTCCTGCAATTGATGCATTCAATGTTGCTGGCTCAAACGAAAAACCTGTAATGATCGGAAATGTAATGATTCCGTAACTTACTAACCTTGCTAGACTAAAATGTCCATTCCCATGATCATGATTACAAGTTGAGGAACAAATATGATGTGTATGCTGTTTCGGTTGGAGGATACGGAATAGTTGTATAACAAATAACAAAATAAAGATCCCAACTGCGATTTTACTAATATACTCATACTTTGGATTAACATATTTTAAAATATCGCCAGAAGTGTGCAAATCAATAAAAAACCACAAAAACAATCCTAAAATAATCGTTTTAATAAAGTGCTGGATATTAAATGTCATAAGAGCCCCCTTAAATGAAGGTTGTAAGATGGACAAAGATAAATACAATCGATGTGATTAAAATAAATAAAATAAATACAAATTTTGCTTTAAAAACACTTAATAGCATGATTGTATTTTTTAAGTCAATCATCGGTCCGTAAACTAAAAAGGCTAGTATGGATGTAGATGGGAATAGATTTCTAAAGGAGGCACCAATGAACGCATCTGCTTCTGAACATAACGATAAAAAATAAGCAAGTCCCATCATCACGAAGCTTGTATAAAAAATATTATCTTCAAAAAGTAGGAACGATTGCATAGAAACATAAACCTGCAATGCAGAGGCAACAAATGCACCGATGATTAAATATTTACTCATATCGAAGAATTCATCTACGGAATGATGTAACATCCCCTTCACTCTATTAAATATCGATTCCTCTTTCTTTAGCGTTGATGGTTCCTTGTGTTTTAGTTGATTTGAATTAAATAAAATTCCGATTATAAATGCAATAACAAACGCTGCTATAAAACCAATCCCCATGCGCATTAATGCCATTCTGAAATCATTTCCAAAAGCCATATATGTTGACAAAATAACAATTGGATTAATGAGTGGCCCCGTTAATAAAAATCCTATACCGGCATACAAAGGGACACCTTTACTGATTAGCCGACGAACAATCGGAACAATTCCACATTCACAAGCTGGAAACAATGAACCGACCACACAGCTCATAAAAACGGCTTTTGCTTTATTTTTAGGTATCCACGCACGTATATGATCCTCTGTAATAAAGATCTGTATAAACCCTGAAATCAGCACACCTATTAATACAAATGGAATAGCTTCTATTAAGATACTAAGAAAAATGGTATTTAACTGTTGAAATGAACTAATACTTGATTCATTGAAAGGTAAGATTGAATTTATTAATACAAAGATTAGAAAAATAATAAGAAGACCCATTGTTAACATATTTCCGGACGAATGATGGCTATGTTGCATTAGATATCCTCGCTTTTATAATTAATGTATTTCCCTATTTTAATCATAGTAATGAAAATCTAAAAATATGCATTTTAATAATAGTTTAATCAAATACAAAGATAGCTATATTTATTTTATATTTTCTATCCATTAAAAAAACTTTCTCGTTAAAACAGGCATAAATTGGATCATCGAAATTTATTATATTCCTTATGTTGATTTAAATTAAAAATATTTTTTCAACTAATTCTGGTTGCCCAATCATCGTTTCAATTCAATATAAAGAAACCTTTAATAGTAATGATTAGATTTATACTGAAAATAGTAAAATATGTATTTATAAGTGTTTTAACTGTAAGCTCAATGCTTATAGGACAACATAAAGGTGATATGACCGTCGAGGAATATAAAACGTATTATGACATTGGCTACAAAAGAAATACAGAACGCGTCGTAATTGAGAGCAACAATGCGACGTTTTATGAAAATGGAAAAGCTTTTACAGGAGAATATCAAGCAGATGGATACGAAATTCTCACGTATGAAGCTGGAAATCGCGGCGTACGTTATGTATTTAAACTAGTAGAACCTGCAGATAAACTACCACAGTATATTCAATTCAGTGACCATAGCATTTCGCCAACAAAAGCAGGTCATTATCATTTATATTGGGGTGATGATCGAGAAGTATTATTAGAGGAAGTAACAAATTGGGCTACATATTTCCCTTCTAATATGGATGGGCATACAATTGCACATGAGATGATTGCGCATTAATTCTAAGCTCACTATTTTCTTCTTTAGCTTGTGTAAACCACTGTTTATACGCTTCTTTTAGCTCATAAGCCTTTTTCAATTCAGGTGATTGGACAACTATATTCTTTTAGCGGCATCGAAATATAGACTAAAATACGATTTTCTTGTTCGATGATTTCTTCAATATTTACACCTTTGAATCCTAGTAATTCCATGTTAAAATTCATACAGCACAACTCACCTTTACTACTTGTTTCTCAGCAATTCAAGTTTAGTAAAATAGGTGATGTTGTGCTATTTCTTTGTAAGCCCGTAATCAAATAACGCATATTATCTGATCACACCTCCCGGTACCATAAAGGTATGAAATTCAAAGGAGGTGTTTTCTTATGCCAACAA
>NZ_RYYR01000029.1 GCF_003977595.1 Lysinibacillus antri
TTCAATCGTATGCTTACTTCGCCCCATAAAAAATACCCCCCAACAGATAAACAGATTTTGTTTTTTCATCTGTCTACCTATTGGGGAGCATATCAAATTTGATTGCCTCGACTTTCATGCTTTTTGAGTGACAAGTACCGTAATAATATACCATACAGTTTAAAAGTTGGGTTTGAAATTAGTTATATTGAAATGGATTGCGTGAAGTTCTGCGATTTGCACGTGTTTTTTTCAAGTAGAGGGTTTTAATTTTTTTATGTAAGAGATCATCCTTTGCTGGTGTGCTTGTGATAAAATAGCTAATTTCTTTTGGTTCAATTGATCGCCCATTGATTAGGTAGTTTTGATTCAAATATTCTGCCGTTTTTTCAATATTGCCAAACAACGAATACGTAAAAACAACAACTTGTGCAAAATCTTGAGGTTGGTAGTTTTCAATGAGGTTTACGTACTCTTGAAGTTTTTGCAAATCTCGTTTTGCTTGCTCGAGTGTACGAAAAGTTTTCATAATAATTACCTCCCTTTAGTTTTCTGAATATTAAGTTAATATTTCTATTATTATTTTAAATTATCTAATGTATTTGTCTAGTATGGACTCTAGGTTTTTAGATATATCAATTAGGAAGCTAGCTCAACTCTATAAAAAAGAAAAGAAACCCTGTTAAATTAGAGTTTCTTCCCTTATTAAGCTTTAACAGTAAAATTCCAAAATGCTGATTGTAATTCTTTTATTTTACTTCTATATCAATTAAAAGATAAAAAGAATTCAACCTGCTTTCAGATAAGGAGATTGATGTTGTAAATCTCCTTAAAAAAGGATGGACTAATCAAACCATCGCTACATCATTGCAAATCTCCGTAAACATAGTAAAAAAAACTTACAAAATATTTATGAAAAATATAGCGTACAAAATAGAACACAATTAGTTTAGAAGCTTTGACAATGAATAAAGTTCAATTTCTCAACCGAGTATTGAGAAATTGAACTTTATTATTTTGGATTTCTTTATCGTTGTAAATCCGCATTTTTCTGACAGTACCTCTAATAGTATGGAGGCTTGAGACAGAAAATTAATTAGCGCATGTGAAGATCGGTGAAAACTAAAAAAAGCTTATTACAGCTACAGCAGAAGCGACTGCTATATTTGAAGAAGCAAGAAGAAACCTTGGTGGAAGTTTTAGGGCTAAGCCTATTTTGTTTATGAAATTATTATAGATATTTAATGATATACATGAGAATTTTGAGATTCCGCTCTCGTTAGAAAAGTCTGAATATTGACATTTGATGTGAATGTTTGACATTATTGAGAAAACAGGTCCATTTATTTCTGAGGGGGGCGATGTTATGTTAACTGGTGAAAAGTTAGTACAATCCATAATTAATATATTTGGAGACTTATTACAAGTAGAAGTAGCTTATTTTACCTCAAAAGGTGAAATTTTTATAGCTACAGATGAATATAGAAAACAAAAAGGGGTGCAAGTACATTTACCATTTTTCCAAAAGTATTACTCTGAGCCAATTCAATACGTGCAAAGACCTGGGAAAATGAAAACATGTTCTGGCTGTAGGTTTCAAAACAATTGTCCATCCAAAGTAGAAATACTTATGAACTTAGTCAAAGATGATCGACATTTTGGATATATAACGTTTGTAAGTTTTACAGATGAGGGAGAAAAAAATTTATCTTCTGAACAAAAAAAATATCAATATTGGTTAGCTCGTTTAGGTGAAATTATAATTAATGTACTAAATAACGAGGGAACTTATTTATTACTTGAAACTAAGAATGGAATTGACACTAAATATGTGCTGGGCGATGCGCCGTATTTTCAATTTATTAAAACCAAATTAAATAGTATTGCAAATAGTCCATCTTCAATTGTCATAACGGGAGAAACGGGGACTGGAAAAAGTCTATTAGCTAAGTATATTCACTCAAACAGTATTACTCATAAAGGTAAATTTGTGGAGTTAAACTGTGCTAGTATTCCAGAAACTTTATTTGAAAGTGAATTATTTGGTTATGAGGAAGGTGCATTTACTGGTGCTAGTAAAAAGGGAAAACAAGGGTATTTTGAGGTTGCTGATAAAGGTACCTTATTTCTTGATGAAATTACAGAATTACCATTGCACCTTCAAGCAAAGCTATTAACTGTTTTACAAGATGGCCTTATTTATAGAGTGGGAGCAATTGAACCTAGAAAGGTAAATGTAAGAGTTATTGCTGCAACCAATAAACCATTAGAAGAGATGGTGAAAAAAGGGGAGTTTCGTGCCGATTTATACTATCGATTAAATGTCATTCCTTTAACTTTACCACCATTAAAAGAAAGAAAAGAGGAGATGGAGTACTTAATTTCCACATTACTAGAAAAGATTCAACAGAAAACAGGAAAATTTATTAAGGATTTTTCAGATGAATTTTTAGAAGAATTGAAATCCTATAATTGGCCTGGTAACATCAGAGAATTAGAAAATGTTCTAGAATACAGTATGGTAATGGAAAATTCCCTGCAATTAACAAAAGAAAGTCTACCAGTTTATATCATCGAAAATAATAGAATGCAAAATTCACGCGTAAATCCAAAGTTGTTGAAAAATATGGAAATGGAAATAATACATCAAAAACTTTTAGAGTACGGAAATGATGCTGCAGGTAAGGAACGTGTTGCAGAAGAGCTAGGTATTAGTACAAGGACGCTTTATAGAAAACTAAAAAGTAATTAAAGGAAAGCTACCAATTTTTTAGGAGTTGTCCTAAAAGGGGTATTTTAGTCAAAAACGAATTGCTAGTAAAAGGCAGAAATGTTGTTAAATCAACGTTTCTGCCTTTTTAATTTCATTCCCATTTCAATAGCCTCCATCCGTCCCCCACAATAAAAAAATCATAATACCTCATATAAATTTTTCAGCTATCGTTACAATGGCGGTAATAATTGAAATTTTGTCATTGGCAATCATTTTTTTGTCAAAAGGTGAATCTGAAATGACAGATGTGACAAAAACTAATGATTTATTATCTATGAACCTCGTAAAATCAACTTTTAAAACTTGGCATGATTTTTGCTTTGTATATATTGAGAAACAAAAAGGGGGTAGATTTATTTGCTAGATTACTTTCAATTAGGTGGGAAAATCGCTGTTGTTACAGGAGGTGCTTCAGGAATTGGTCTTGCAACCGCTAAATTATTGAGTGAATTGGGGACTAAAACCATCATTCTCGATATTGATCAGCAAAAGGGAAAGGAAACAGAACAAGCACTTCAAGAAGTTGGTTTAGATATTGAGTTTGTAAAATGTGATGTGACGAATGCACAAGACTGCCAAAGTGTGGCCGAGTTAATAGCAGGGAAATATGGAAAAGTAGATGTGCTCTTTAATAATGCAGGCATTATTCGTAGAAAAACAGTGGTGGACTTAGATGAAGCTGATTGGGATGCCGTAATTAATGTCTCATTAAAAGGTGTGTATCTATTATCTAAATATTTAATTCCACTTATGAGAAACAGTGGTGGTGGCAGTATTATCAATACTGGTTCAGGATGGGGAATAAAAGGTGGAGACAAAGCTGCCTCTTACTGTGCTGCAAAGGCAGGAGTCGTAAATTTAACAAAGGCTATGGCAATTGACCATGGACCAGAAAATATTCGTGTAAATTGTATTTGCCCTGGAGATACAGATACACCGTTACTTCGAAGTGAGGCAAAACAATTGAATATAGAGGAATCAAGTTTTTTACGTAGTTCGGCGGTTGATAGACCACTGGCAAGGTTGGGAACACCTGAAGATATTGCTAAGGGGGTACTATTCCTTGCAAGTGATTTATCTGCTTGGGTTACAGGAACGACATTAACCGTTGATGGCGGCGGCTTAGCTTAAAAAATTATATAGGAGGTATTTTATATGAGCAAAAAAGTTCATCCATATATTCCAAATATGGTGTCTGAAGTAAAACAAGAGATGTTAGATGAAATTGGTGTGCATTCAATTAAGGAACTGTATTCTTGTATTCCAGAAGAATTACAGTTTGACGGTACAATGAATATCCCAAAAGCTCTGAATGAATTAGAGTTACGTCGACATATTGAAGGACTATTAAATAAAAATTCAAGTACGAATGAATACCTTAACTTTTTAGGTGCTGGTTGTTGGCAACATTTCGTACCAGCAGTATGTGATGAAGTGAATCAACGTGCAGAATTTTTAACAGCTTATGCTGGAGAACCTTACGAAGATCATGGACGTTTCCAAGCTTTATTTGAATACCAGAGTTTAATGGCAGAACTTGTGGATATGGAAGTAGTTAATGTCCCAACATTTGATTGGGCTCAGGCCGCTGCTACATCGATTCGTATGGCCAGTCGCATTACCAAACGTTCTAAGGTCTTACTTGCTAATACAGTTTCACCTGAGCGAAAAAAGATTATTACTAACTATGGTACGCCTCAGTTAACATTTGAAGATGTGAATTTTAACCTTGATACAGGGTTAATGGATTTAGCAGATTTAGAAGAAAAATTATCGAGTGATGTTGCAGCAATTTATTTTGAAAATCCATCATACCTAGGCTTTATTGAATCACAAGGCCAAGAGATTTCTAATCTTGCTAAAAAATACGGTGCAATAATGATAGTAGGAGTAGATCCAATTTCTCTTGGAGTACTTGCACCACCAAGTCAATATGGAGCTGATATTGTGTGTGGAGACCTTCAACCACTAGGCATGCACATGAATTACAGCGGAGGGCAAGCGGGATTTATTGCGACACATAATGATCCAAAATTCGTTAATGAATACCCATCCCGATTATTTGGTATTATTCCGACTGTAAAAGAAGGTGAGTATGGTTTTGGTGACATTGCGTATGATCGTACATCTTTCGCAGATCGAGAAAACGGTAAAGAATCTGTAGGTACGCAAACTGCTCTATGGGGCATTACAGCAGGTGTTTATTTATCATTAATGGGACCAAACGGTATTTACGATTTAGGTCAAGCAATTATGCAAAATAGCCAGTACGCAGTAATGCAACTTAATAAAATTAAAAATATTCGAGGTTCAAGAATTACATCGCCATTTTTCAAAGAATTTATTATCGACTTTAATGATACAGGATTAACAGTGGAAGAAATCAATTCACAATTATTAGAGCACAAAATCTTTGGAGGCAAGGATCTATCAAAAGAGTTTCCTCAATATGGTCAATCAGCACTTTATTGTGTAACTGAAGTGCATACGAAAGAAGACATCGACAAATTAGTAAGTGTTTTATCAAAAATTGTTACGAAGTAATGAGATAGAAAGGAGATTTAAACGTGAAAAAAATTCAAAGACAGACTGTAAATATAGATTTTCATCAAGCCAAATGGAATGAGCCTATTATTTTTGAGCTGCATCAACCAGGAGAAGTTGGCGTAGAAGTACCGCAAGCTTCCGAAGAAGTTGTAAGTACAGTAGGAGATGGTGTGTCAACTTTACCCCAACATATGAAGCGAGCAAGTAAACCGAACTTACCAGAAATCGGCCAAGCACGTGTTTTACGGCATTATGTACGCCTGTCTCAAGAAACATTGGGTTCTGATTTCAATGTTGAAATTGGGCAAGGGACTTGTACGATGAAGTACATTCCAAAAATTAATGAGTTATTAATTCGCAATCCGAAAATCATGGAATTACATCCACTACAAGATGTGAGTACCGTACAGGGGATGTTAGAAATCATTCATAATATGGACTTAGCGATGCGTGAGATTTCAGGTATGGATGCATTCTCTTTCCAACCAAGTGGTGGTACACAAGCATTGTTTGCGATGGCATCAATTGTACGTAAGTATTTTGAAGTTAAGGGTGAGGCAGATCAACGTAATGAAATTATTACAACAATTTTCTCACATCCATCTCAAGCAGCAACCGCAGTTGTAAAGGGATATAAAATTATTACTCTACATCCAGATGAAAATGGATTCCCTGATATTGAAAAGTTAAAAGAAGTTGTATCTGAAAGAACTGCTGGTTTTGTCGTAGCTAACCCAGAGGATACAGGAATCTACAATTCTAAAATTAAAGAGTTTACAAAAGTTGTACATGATGCAGGTGGTATTTGCTACTACGATCAAGCGAATGCCAACGGGTTATTAGGAATTACACGTGCAAAAGAAGCAGGCTTTGATATGTGTTTCTTTAATTTACACAAGACGTTCGCAGCGCCACACATGTGTGGTGGACCAGCAACTGGTGCATTAGGAGTAACAGAGGAATTAAAACCATATTTACCAGGACCGATTGTTGAAAAAAATGGTGATCAATATGTATTAAATGATCAATTAGAGCACTCAATTGGGAAAGTACGTTCTTTCCATGGAGTAGCTCAAACGGTTTTACGCTCTTATGCATGGATTCGAGCATTAGGACCAGAGGGGCTTAAAGCAGTGGCAGAAACCGCTGTGTTAAACAATAACTACTTATATAGTAAAGTATCGAAAATTCGTGGCGCAAGCGTACCTTATGTACAAGGACAGCGTCTGGAGCAGGTTCGTTATAGTTGGGAGCAGCTTGAAAGAGAAACAGGTGTCACAACGGAGGATGTACAACGTCGTATGACAGACTTTGGTCTGCATTATTGGACAAGTCATCACCCATATATTGTGCCACAACCATTTACACTGGAACCAACAGAATCCTATTCTAAAGCAGATTTAGATGAATATATCTATGCACTTGAACAGATTTCCAAGGAAGCGTATGAAACGCCAGAAGTTGTTAAAAATGCACCACAAAATAGCACAATCCATCAATTAATTGAGGCAGACTATTTAGATGATCCTACAAAGTGGTGTATTTCATGGAGAGTATATCAAGAAAAAGTAAAAGGTAAGGAAGAAATAACAAGTTATAACTGTTAGGGGATGTTTAAATGGGAACAAGACATAGCAGTTTAGAAAAGAAGAGAGTTGTCATTACAGGGGGGGCTAGTGGTATAGGATTAGCCACAGCACAGCGTTTCGTAGAAGAGGGATCAGTCGTAGCTATTTTAGATATTAATGAAGAAAGTATTGAAAAATCGATAACAGAAAACCCTGGCATTGCAAAAGGGTATGTAGTAGATGTTAGTAATCCTGAAAATGTAAATGAAGTCTTTCAAACTATTAAAGAAGAATTAGGTGGAGTGGACGTTTTTATAGCGAATGCAGGTATTAGCGTTCGCTCTAAATTCCTTGATATCACCCATGAACAATGGAATAAAGTATTAAATATTAATCTAAATGGTGTGTTCTATACTTCCCAAGCAGCCGCAAAAATTATGGATGAGCAGGGGAAAGGTGTGATCCTCATGACCGCTTCGACAAACGGCGTGACAGGACATCCATTCTATGCGGATTACAATGCTTCAAAGGCGGGGGTTAATCTTTTAGCTAGAACGATGGCATTAGAATTGGCTCCAAATATTCGAGTAAATACGATCTGTCCAGGATATGTATTAACACCAATGCAATTGGCTGAGTATACGCCTGAAATGTTAGAGGTTGTCAATGAAGGGATTCCTTTAAAACGTCATGCTGATCCAAAAGAAATAGGGGCATTATATGCGTTCCTTGCTTCAGATGATTCAGCTTATATTACAGGGCAAACTATTGCCATTGATGGCGGAGAATTAGCTTAACCAAATAAAGTCGTAAAAAAACAAGGGAGGTATCTTATGAAGAGAAGTCTATTTTATTTTTTAATGGTATTAGTAGTTTCGTTGATGGTAGCATGTTCAGGAAATGAATCAAATGAAAAGACTGAAACAGCAGCAAGTGGAGCAGAAGAAGGTAATAGCGTAACATCCGAAATGAAATTAGTGAACGATGGAAAACTAACATTTGCAATGAGTGGTTTATTAAAACCATTAAACTATAAAGAAAATGAAAAACTAGTTGGTTTCGATGTAGAAATCGGAACTGAAATCGCGAATAGAATTGGCCTTGAACCAAACCCAGTAACCAATCCATGGGAAACGATAATTCAAGGGTTACGAGGAAATAAATACGATGCCATTATTGGGAGTATGACAGCTACTGAGGAGAGAGCGAAACAAGTTGACTTCTCAGATCCATATTATATCTCTGGTGCTACAGTATTTATCTCGAGCAAAAATGAAGACATCAAAACATTGGATGATTTAAAGGGAAAAACAATCGGTGTGATGCAAGCTAGTACTTACGTAGAGGATGCAAAAAAATATACAGATAAAATTAAGGAATTCCCAAGTGAAATCTATGCATTACAAGACCTTCCTCCAGGTCGTTTAGACGCCGTTATTACAGATAAAATTGTAGGTATTTCGGCCATGAAAGAATCTGGATTAGAAATTCAAACAGTGGGAGATGAACTTAAAAGAGAAGAGATCGCAGTAGCGATTAATAAGGATAACCTAGCGTTATTAGAAGCAATTAACAAAGCAATTGCAGATATGGTTGCTGACGGAACGTATAAAGAAATCAGTACAAAATGGTTTGGTGAAGATTTATTAAAATAAACAAATTCAAGAAATGAAAAATGCCTAGTATGTTAGAAGCATACTAGGCAAAAAATAAAAGTTTGCTATTAAACTATTTTTTAGAATAAGAGGCTATCTTTAATAATCTGAAAATTCGATAAATTCTGTCTTTGTTGCAAAAAGTCAATATTATTATATCACTTTTTCAATTAAAACAGATTTTAGATGCGTTAAAATAAATGTTCTCCTTCTACACCCACATACTTAAAGAGGTTAGGTGATTTATATGGAGTTTTTAGCAAATACAGCATCGATATTCCAAAAACACGGGATGGAGTTTTTAAAAGCAACTGTTTTGACAATTGAGTTAACCATTGTTTCCCTATTAATTGCTTGTATTATTGGGCTAGTTTTTGCTTTTTTTAAAGTTTCTAATATAAAGATATTAGAGAAAATTGCTAACGCTTACATTTTTATTGTTCGTGGTATGCCACTTATAGTACAACTTATGTTCTTGTACTATGGTATTTCTAGTATTTTTATTCTATCAGATTTTGCAGCTGGAGCTATTGCACTTGGAATCCATTCAGGGGCCTATATTGCAGAAATTTTCCGAGGATCCATTCAATCTATTGATAAGGGACAAATGGAGGCCGGAAGATCTTTGGGAATGACGTATTTTAAAACAATGAGGCGAATTATTTTGCCGCAGAGTTTTAAGAGGGCTATTCCAGCATTGGCCAATCAATTCATTATTGGATTAAAAGATTCTTCTTTAGTAGCCTATATTGCAGTATCAGAATTATTTAACCATGCTTTATCAGCTCAAGCCTACAATTACATGCCTTTAGAAACATACTTCGTCGTGGGAATGTACTATCTAATTTTAGTTCTAATATTCACGCTGTTATTCAATAAACTTGAAAATCGAATGGATGTTGGAAAGGGGAAAAAACATGATAAAGTTGAAGTCGCTTTCTAAATCATTTGGTAAATTAAAGGTTTTAAAAGATATAAGCTTAGAGATAAAAAAATCTGAAGTAGTTGTTTTAATAGGAGCTAGTGGTTCAGGAAAAAGTACTTTATTACGTTGTATGAATTTTTTAGAAATATTAGATGAAGGTACTATAAGTATCAATGATGAGATTATTGATATTCAAAAAACTAACTTAAATCATGTTAGAGAAAATATGGGCATGGTATTTCAGCATTTCAATTTATTTCCTCATTTAAGTGTTTTACAAAATGTTATCGAAGCACCAATTCAGGTAAAGAAGCAAAGTAAAGAAGAAGCCACTAAAAAAGCAATGGAGTTATTAACTCGAGTTGGATTAGTCGATAAAGCAAACTATTATCCTGAGCAATTATCTGGGGGCCAAAAGCAACGGGTTGCGATTGCAAGAGCACTTGCGATGAATCCAAGTGTGATGCTGTTTGATGAACCGACATCGGCACTGGATCCTGAATTAGTTGGGGAAGTATTAGAAACAATGAAAAACCTAGCAAGAGAAGGCATGACAATGGTAATTGTAACGCATGAAATGGGCTTTGCGAGAGAAGTTGCCGATAGAGTCATTATGCTAGCCGACGGAAAAATCATTGAGGAGGGACCTCCTGCAGAAATTTTTAAAACTCCAAAGGAAGAAAGAACAGTTAGATTTTTACAACAGGTTTTATGAATTATTATGTTAAGTCAGGAGATGGTATTAGATGTTAAAAACATATGATGAGGTATTAAAGGTTACGAATGATCTTGTAAATATTGAGAGTATTGTTAATACTGAAGGCGAGATTGATATATCAACATCACTTGCTAAAACAATTTCTACCCTCCCATACTTTCAAAAAAATCCTGATTATGTGTTTACTTCACAAACAATAGATGATGAGATTGAAAGATATAACGTATTTGCGTTTGTCAGAGGTACAAAAGCAAATAGCAATAAAACGGTTGTATTAATGGGACATATGGATACGGTAGGAATAGATGATTATAACAACTTAAAGGAAAAGGCATGTTTTCCGAATGAGCTTCAGGAAGCATTAAAAAATGAGAAGGTTCCTCCATTAGTTAAAAAGCATTTGGAATCGAATGAATGGTTATTTGGCAGAGGCACATTAGATATGAAAAGCGGTGTTGCAAGCAATTATTATTTATTAAAGTATTTTTCAGAACATCCTGAAGAATTGAATGGAAATCTTGTATTCTTTGCTGAATGTGATGAGGAAGATAGCTCACATGGGGTATTATCAGGTTTAAATGATTTGAAAAGATTGAAAAAGGAATATGGATTTGAATATGAAGCATTAATTAATTCCGATTTTGTTGCTCCTCGGTATGAAGGGGATGAAAATAGATATATTTATAAAGGTACTGTCGGGAAGTTACTTCCATCCTTTTATATAACTGGCGCTGAAAGTCATGTAGGATCGAGTTTTGAGGGACTTGACCCTAACTATATTGCTGCAGAGTTAACTAGACAAATTGCATATAATCCGGAGCTATGCGATAAAGCTTTAGGTGAGACACCTATGCCACCTGTTACTTTGAAGCAAACAGATTTTAAAGAGACGTATACAGTTCAGACAGCACTTGCTTCATATGTTTACTATAATTTCTTTGTTCATTCATGGTCGCCTAAAGAAGTTCTTGAGAAGCTAAAAATACAGGCTGAAATTGCATTTAATAATGTGGTAACAAATCTAAATAATCATTATAAGAGGTATTGCGAAATCAGCGAACAGGAATATACAACATTACCGTGGAAACCGAGAGTGTTGTTTTATGAGGAATTAGAACAGTCTATTATTTCACAATCTGGTGAAAGCTACAAGGAGCATATGAAGAAATTTAAAGAAGACTTATTAGAAAATAAGGAAATAGATGTACGTATGTTTTCGGCGAGAGTGGTAGAAGAAACCTGGAAATGGGCAAAGGATAAGAGCCCTGCAATCATTATTTTTTATTCTTCGCTCTATTCACCACGTGTAGAGGTGACTGGGAAAAATGGAAAAGAAAAAAATCTATTAGCAGCTTTAGATTATGCTATTGAAAAAGTTCAACCTCATTATAATAAGCCAATCGTACAGAGAAATTATTTCCCTTACATTTGTGATATGAGCTGCGTAGCAATAAATGACGATGAAGTAAGCATCAGGTCAGTGATTACCAATAACCCTAGTTGGGGAACAAAACATTATGTAGACTATGATGCCATTAGGGAACTAAATATCCCGGCAATTAATATTGGTCCGTATGGCTATGACGCACATAACCGATATGAGAGAACTGAATTAAAATATACAATGGAAATAATGCCTAATTTAACAAAACTAGTAATAGATAAGTTACTTGAGAATTAGTTAATATCCGCAGTTTCCCCTCGTTACTGCATTAAGAAGAGGCTTTACTCTATTTTGTAGTAAAGCCTTCATTCGTTAAAATAACATATTTAAAACTTATAGCTCTACCTGTTTAGTAGCAGGTTTTATTGCATTCTGTAAATTTGGGCCGTTGCTTTTTAGGGCCTGATTTTATTCAAAATACATAACCAACCCCACGCTCTTTCTTTTGCCTAAAAGAAACTAATAGGGGTATCACCAACATTTCGTACCTTTTACTAGTATATTACAATTTACTAAATGAGTACGGAAAAAAGGTATTCTAACCATGGATTTGACAAAAAATTAGACATCTATGTTTTAAAATCAACTGCGACAACAAACTTGTTCGTTTGCTGCCGCAATCGCTTTTAACATAGATGTGCAGCTCTAAAATCCCAAGCGTGGCGGATCCCGGACGCCACCACGCCTGCGATTTAAGAGCTGTATTTTTTGTAAAATCGCGCTCTGTTATTAAGTTTGGTGCTGTATAAAGTGAAATCCACTCAATATGGGATATAGATAACATTTGAAAATGTTGTCTGTATCCCAATTATACTTTTAAGAGCTATACACCTCTTTTATTTCCCCAAACGAGTGCGTGTAGCTGCGGCAGTACTTTGACGTCCTTTAATTCTTCATCTATCATCACTCTGTCAATTAGCGCTTGATACTTCTTCAATAAATGGCTGATTAACCGTACATTGTCCATCGAAGTAATGTCATCATTTCCGACTTGGAGATAAAAAGGAATATTCGGATATCGAGTATGAACTTGCTTTGCATAAGCATAGTCCTCTTCATTAAATATAACGATTTTGAGGGATATATGCTGATTGCTGTTTCGATTCCTAAGTTTTCCTAATATATCAGAGAGCATAGAAAAATCTGTTGTCATCCCAGAACTAGGAGGCTTTGGTGAAATCGTTAGCTCATCGATGTCATACAGCCAATCTTGCCATTTGCTTCCTTGTGTCTCCACACCAATTTTTATGTTATTGTCTTTTAAAATCGCAATAAGCATATCTAAATTTCGGAGAAGGGCAGGATTCCCTCCTGAGATTGTGACGAATGAAAAGCCATTACCCCCAAGGCGTTTCAACTCAGACCAAATCTCTTCTGCTGTCATTTGTACAATGAGCTGCTTACCACTACCATCCCAGGTAAACGATGAGTCACACCAGGAACAAGAATAATCACAGCCAGCAGTGCGTACAAACATTGTCTTCTGGCCTACTACCATTCCTTCACCTTGAATCGTTGGACCAAAAATTTCTATAACGGGCACCTTACTCAATTTCCATCCATTCCCTTCTCGCTTCGGCATAGCTTGTAGGAGTTTCATAAAGCCTGACAAATTCTATACGTGCTCCGTTATATCGTTGTTCATCAAGCAAGGTTTCAGCCAACCTTTCATAAATCCAGACAACGATATTCTCTGCCGTCGTATTCATCGGCGGAAGAGTTTCATTTAAATAGCGATGATCTAAATAAACTTCTATTTTTTGCTTCCATATTTCCTTTATGTCGCCAAAATCAAGCATTATGCCCCGTTCATCTGTATAACCGCTCAATCCCAAAACAACACGATATGTATGACCATGGAGGTTTTTACATTTCCCCTCATAGTTATGTAAATGATGGGCAGCGTCAAAGGCGAACTCTTTGCTTACGAGAACACGTTTTGCATGATAGTTTAATTGACTTTTTTGAATATCTTCATCTATTTTTTGTAGCCTATCAACAATTCTAAAATCAAACATGCCTTAAGACTCCTTCCTAGAACGTAAATACTCGTCAAGACCGTTTCTCCGTAGCTTACATGCCGGACATTCACCGCAACCATCTGCAATTATACCGTTATAGCAAGTCAATGTTCTTTCACGAACAAATTCAAATGCTCCGAGCTGATCCGCAAGTTCCCATGTTTGTGCTTTGTTCAGCCACATCAGTGGTGTATCAATCACAAAAGTATCGTCCATCGATAAATTTAATGTTACGTTCAAGGATTTAATAAAAATATCTCGGCAATCAGGATATCCACTAAAATCCGTTTCACATACTCCCGTCACGATATGTTTCGCTCCTACTTGGCTCGCTAATATGCCAGCAAATGAAAGGAAGAGTAAATTACGGCCAGGTACAAAAGTAGAAGGAAGCTCTCCTTCTTGTCCGTCTTCTACCTTTATTTCCTCTCGTGTTAATGCATTTGGAGTAAGCTGATTCAAAAGCGACATATCAAGTACATGATGCCTGATACCTAGCTCCTTCGCTATCTCTATTGCACATTCAATTTCACTACGGTGCCTTTGACCATAATCAAAAGTTACTGCTTCAATCTCTTCAAAACGTTCTTTTGCCCAAAACAGACAAGTGGTGCTGTCCTGACCTCCACTAAATACAACGATTGCTTTTTTCTCTCTCATCTGCAAAAACCCCCTTATAATATTAAAGCCTTTAAACCTTCTTCAAACTTGCGAACAGACATAAAAAACCTCCCTTGTAAAATGTTTCCCACATTTCTCAAGAGAGGCGATACCAATCATTCTATTAAAACATATGAATAAAACAGAAAAAGCCACATCCTATATGGACATGGCGTATTGTCATGTTTCCATAGTTTTTTATAGAGGGTATTAGCTATGAACCTCTCCCGTTTTCTTCCGGGTATTCCTTCATAATGGTATAGTAAATAACTGAAACTTTCAAATATAATTTTATTCTTGCGCCATTCGAACAATGCTTCTCTGCAAAAATCACCTTTTGGCAACTCTACCTGTGATCATGCTTCATGTCTATCTCATAAAAGTTCTGTATGGTAAACAGTTAATTCAGCTATTTGTTCTTGACATCTATAAATGATCTAGAAATTTAATGACCTATATTATTCCATTAATGGTGAACTTAGTATATAATAGGTAGAGTTCGCGCTATATTACTAGGAGGAATATATGGTGGTAGAATATTCAATGGATTTAGAAATAGAATCTAAATTTCATCAATTACAAACAATGATGATTGATGTAGGTATGGTAAAGGGTTTAGCTCATCCAGAAACGGTTAAATATAGCCAAGAATTAGATATGCTTATAAACCACATTCAAAAAATTAGCCCGATAATTAATAATGTTACTAACAGATAACATTTACATAAAAACAGTGCATTAAAAAACAGAACCTTCTCTGTTTCTTAATGCACTTTTATTATCCCTGCAACACCTGACCACAAGCAGAGCACCGTTTCACCGCACTAGCATTACCTTTCCCACAAATACTAATAATTGCCCCAGCAAGCGCCTTCGCTATATCCTCAAAACGATTATCAAACAACATATTATCCGACGCATTTGAAATAAACCCAACTTCCAACAACACAGCAGGGGAGTAGGTTTCTCTCAAGACGTGGAAGTTTGCAGTCTTTACGCCACGATCCCTAAAACCAATCCCAACCAAAGCCTTTTGAATAGCCGTGGCAAGTGGCATGGACTTACTGTTGTTAATGGTAAATACGAATGTTTCAACACCATTTGCACTTGGGTTGGCCGCTGCGTTTCGGTGGAATGAAATGAAATAATCGTACTTTTTCTTTCGCTCCATGTTGCTCCGCTCCGTTAGTGTTAGAGCTTTATCAGTGGTTCGTGTTTCATCAACCTGAATGCCGGCAGCTCTCACAATCGAAGCCACAGATTTACCAAGCTTTAGCACATCATTAGACTCTTTTCTTTGACCATTTATAGCACCTGGATCATTACCGCCATGACCATAATCAAACATTAGTAACATCAATCATCCCCCCGTTTTGAATAATTATGCTTTCTCGTAAAAATAGAAATTTGTTAGGAAGTGACCTCTTCCTTCAAAAAGGACATCTTTAGATTACTTACATCAATCACTGCAGACTGCGTATAATGTCTTGTCATACTTACTGATTTATGACCCAGCAAGTATTGAATCTTTTCAATAGGAATCTCTTTTTCCATCAAAAGCGTCGCAAATGTATGGCGTAATACGTGACAACTAAATGGGATGCCCGTCTTCTCAGAGAACCTTGTCGCATACGTCTGTAGGGTGCGCTTACTCACTCGAAAAGCTGGCAAACTCGAAACATCTAAAGTAGATAGATAATTAAACAGCACTTCAGTAGCCTTCCTATCAACAACTGGAATGCATCGATTGCTTCCCCATTTAGCATTCTTAATATCAATAAACAATTGATCGCCCTCTACCTTAAAATCCTCGGCTAATAGGTTGGTAACTTCGCTCACACGTGCACCAGATCCCAGCATTAAATAAAAGGCAGCTCGTGCATTTGGGCGCAGGGAATCGATATAAGCGTAAAAATGAACCAATTGTCTATCTGTAAGCCGCTCTTGTTTGTAGTGGGGTACTTTAATACGAAGTAGATTCGTAATTGGATTGGTCTTTACCACCTCGTAAAGCACCAGGTAATCAAAATAGCCCTTCAAACAAGAGATAATGGCATTCACTGTGCGTTCGGATTTATTTTGCATTAGCAGACACTCTTTAAAATCCAACAGATCCATTGGTTTTAAATTTTTGAGATCATAGTTTTCGTTGTATGCCCAGGACAAAAATGCAGTTAGGTGGTATCTGTACGTTTCGACTGTATTTGTAGCCTTTCTTTCTAATCGCAAATGCCTTAAATATTCCTCGAATAAAGCCATATCTCATTCCCCCTAAAATCGAAAAATTTGGCGAAAACATCGACTTGCACTTATTTGAGAATATGTCGTATAGTAATTTCTACAAATGGCTTTTTAAAAACTTTCCGTCAGTCGGAAAGTTTATTGTTTAGACTATTGATGCTATCTGTAAGGGATTCGATTCTTTTTTCCATGCGTATCAAAAGGTAGATGGATATTAAGAACGAAAAACCGTAATCAAAATAGCTGAAAAGTTCTTCCATATTCAATTACGACCTCGTCAATTTAAATTCCGTTAGCACACTGGTCGTACTAACATCAATGTTTAAAATATCTCCAAGGTTTTGACCGCATGATTTACAAAGATCGAGGTCTCCCATAAGAAAAGTACCTGTTTTAGCATCATTAATAGATAGTTTAAAATAGATATCCTTTACGCGATTGCAACACTCACATTTTTTGTATACGGTATGAGCGAGCGTTGTCATTTGTAAAGCATTACCCATAATACAACCTCCTCATCTGATATAAAATAAGCCAGGCTAATGAAATTGCCCTTCATCGCCTGGCCTCACCCTTACTCAACTACAATGCCGAAATCACTTGAAACTGTTTCTACTGTTTTAGCCCCTTTAAGCTTTGCTGGCATATCACCATCTGGACCATTAATCTTTGTTAGTAAACGTAAGTCATTCACTAACTCCATGAATGTTTGAACTTCCTCAGCTGTTAGATCCTCGCGTGGGTCTGCTAGGCTAATTGAAACACTTTTGCCTTCATAGTTCGTAAATTCCATTTGTAAAACCGTTTTTGTATCCATCATGTCACCTCCTTAAATTCGCTAAAGCAGCGTTAATTATTGAATAACCCCTTCATACACCACACGTTCGAAGCCTGTTAAATTGTACTTAATCAAGTTGCTGATCCCGTCAATCACTTGATTTGCCTCATCTGCGGTAATATCATTTCTTACCCCAGATAGCGTTACGCGTTTTTTCTTTGGCTTTCCATTTTCCATACCCACTTCAAACTCAAAGATAAAATTCGTTTTACTCGTTAAATAAGAAGCCATACTCCCACCTCCTTCCAATATTTGAGAACATTATATAAAGGTTGATATTTTATGTCATTATCTAACTAGAAAGTTTCATAAATTAATATATTTTGCGGATTTTTATTATTTTGAAAGTAAAGAGAACTAGTTGAAAGGCGCCATTTGACAAAAAATGCAGCTCTTACATCGCAGGCGTGGTGGCGTCCGGGATCCGCCACGCTTGGGATGTTAGAGCTGCACATCTATGTTAAAAGCGATTGCGGCAGCAAACGAACAAGTTTGTTGTCGCAGTGGATTTTAAAACATAGATGTCTAATTTTTTGTCAAATCCGAGGTGAAGAGGTTAGTTAGAAGGTGAATGAGATTTCTAATGCATAGGAAGGATAATTTGGGTTCAAAAAAAAGACCTATCATAAGATAGATCTGGTTGTATAACAGTCGCGCCTGTTTGCGGAATAACCTCTTCTATGAACAGTATCGTCGTACTGTGCAGTAAATGACCTTGTTTTCTCAAAATAAGCACAGGTGTTGAAAAAAAGATTACTTAAAATGTAATTGTCTCTTAGGCCTGTCCCAGGAAGTAAGGGTAGGCCGTCTTATTAGTTAAACGTGACATTTACCGTATAATCAATACTCTTAAAAAATTCCTTTAACACTTTTTCTGCATTTTTCTCTGCAGTATCTAGTAAACCACTAGAGATGGCTCCTTGACGAATTTTCTCTTGTGCCTCAGCGACCAACTCAAACCCCTCATTCATTTTAATATCAGTACGGAGAATACCATTCTTGTCCACTGCTTGTATTTTATCCATCTGTACTGATGGTTCCTGAATAATCTCTGCATGAGGAAGGGTAATATCTATCTCTTTCTTTTCTTCATTGATATCCATGTCCTTAGAAGTAATCCCTTTCAAATCAACACCTGCAATAACTGTCGCAGGTACAACTAATAGAACTTCTCGCTTTGTTCCTGGTAAATTAATATTCAAGAAATTCTTAGTATCCTCTTGGTGTAGAACCTCTTTCACATAAGCTTCAGCTGTTGCCAATGTGGCTAGCTGTTGAACACGTTCAACAAACGTGACAGACTCTTGTTTGGAGGTACTGCCCCAAAATAGCGGTGTTACTCTTAAAGCGATGACTAAAGCTAAAGAAATAACGACAGCCATGATTAAAATATTCTTCAATCTACCAATTTTTAAGAAAGACTTAAATATTCCTTTCGGTGGAGATAAATGTCTTGAGTTATGATCTACCGCAATAGTTGCAGCACTTTGCTGTTGTGCTTCCTCTAATTCTATTAATCGTTTTTCTAACTGTGCAATTTTTCCGTCCTTTTCTTCTATAATTTCTCTATTTGTATCCATTTTTCTTCACCTTTCATTTTTAGTAAAGTAATCTTCCAGAACTTTAAGAGAAATTGATTAATACACTAGTTAATTTAATATCTATTTCTCTGTATAACAGCTTGTCAACTTTTCAGAATTTTATTACTGTAAATATTCAATATTCGACAAATTTCTATGAAAATCCTCCCGAAAAACATATTAAAAATAGCACCTATCAATGACTGTCGTTTGTAAGTGCAAACTAGGAAGAAAAGTCAAAATAATTTCTCTTCAACAATCTAGGTAATTCCAATAGTGCCTTATAACTTATTGAACTACCAATCTTTTTTGTATCCATTAAAAACAACTGTTCCTCTATCTCTATAATAATTTGATCAGTCTGGTACCCCATTTCACAATTCTCACAAATTATCGCAGGTGTTTAATAAACAGCTTTGTTACGCAGTAAGAGTCTACTACGTAATATAAGAGTTCATCCACGATATGGTCTTTAATGGTATAAGGAATAATCTCATGAAACAATAAAAATAAGTTAGGCAACGAATTGTTCATTATCTAGCTTTCTTTTACTCAATTATTGGCTAGGAGATTAAATTTTGAGAGTGATTTAATTTAAGTTATGGCTGTTAGTAGGCAGTCTTTTTTAGGGCTTTTAAGTGTCATAACTATAAAATGACTTTTTATTTTAAAAAGGGGAAGGGGGACGATTTTCAGCTGCCTGTCTTCAAGGTTTTTTTCTGACAGAAGTGATTTGTATTTTCCGATGCAAGCCAGTTGAAAATAGGATTTTTGTTGTGGCATGTTCCCCATATTAGAAGGAGATTTTCCTTTATTGAGAAGCGGTCAACGAGAGGGGACGGGTTGCAATAATAAGGTGTTATAGCAGTTATATCACTGAACCGAAATCTATAACACGTTATGGTTCCGGGTAGTTCGTCGAGATGGCTTGGGCTTAAAGAAAATAGGATGTCGATCTACCCGGAAATGGCAACGCGTCCCCTCGGTGTCAGAAGGGGTTCGGGAGGGGCAACCACGGCTGTTGGAAACTTTGTATAGAAAGCGAATTGTTAGAAGATGAACGTGCTACAGAAGCGGCCAACGAGAGGGGACGGGTTGCAATAATAAGGTGTTATAGCAGTTATAACACTGAGCCTGCATCTATAACACGTTATGGTTCCGGGTAGTTCGTCGAGTGGACTTGGGCATAAAAAAGCTAGGGTGTCGATCTACCCGAAAATTGTAACGCGTCCCCTCGGTGTCAGAAGGGTTTTGGGAGTGGCAACCACGGCTGTTAGGTCCTTTGTATAGAAAGGTAATTGTTAGAAGGTGGAATTTCTACAGAAGCGTCCCCTCGATTTGATAAGAATTTGGATTTTACGCCAAAATAAAAACCCGGAAATTACTCCGGGTTTGATTACACTTACTATTCATCCTCCATGACACACTGCCTCGCTTTTCGCATTTAATCTTAAGATCTACCTAAGAAAATTTTGCTTAGCTTACTCAGTTCGATGGTCCTTCTGAGCTAACAAAACATCCCACTCATCGGGTTAACCCTCCTAGTCACTTGGATTGGAAGTGAAATCTTAAATAGTATAGGACCATTTTGTTTTTTAATACGTATTATTTTTTGTAAAATCAGAGTTGCCAATATTAACTTGAGGATAAGATCGTACACAATTACGTCCATCATGCTTAGCTTGATATAATGCCTTATCAGCGGAGGCGATTAAGTTCATGGATGGGGTACATTTTGTTGGCATCATTGTTGTAGTACCCAAACTAATAGTGATCCATTGGCTAATTTTCGAACTAGAATGAGGGATTTCTAAGTTTTCGATTGCGATGCGAATATTTTCTGCAACCTTTCTCGCTCCCTCTTCTTCTGTTTCTGGTAGAATGATACCGAATTCTTCTCCGCCATATCGGTAGACACCATCTGATGGTCTTTGTAATACATTTTTAATGGTTTGGGCTACTAGTTTTAAGCATTCATCGCCACCTTGATGACCGTATGTATCGTTAAAGGCTTTAAAACAATCAATATCCAGCATAATCAGAGACAATGAAGTGGAGTTTTGAATCGCCCGTTGCCATTCCATTTCTAGGTTTTCATCAAACGAACGGCGATTTTTCACACCTGTTAGTCCATCAGTTGAAGAAAGATGCCTCAATAATTCATTGGCTTCATACAGTTTTTGTTCAGCCAATTTCCGTTCAGAGATATCTTCAATGATTATTTGGAAAGCAGGCTTATCCATATATTCAATAGGAGTTGCGATAACTTCTACATCAATAATAGACCCTTCGGAGCGAATATATTTTTCTTCTAATAAATTAACAGCCTCATTTGACTCCAACTTTTGAATACGGTCCTTAACAACTTCATGATAATCTGGATGAATATGTTCAATGATGTGATGACCAATGAGATCTTCTGGAGAAGAAAACTTAAGGAGCCGAACACTGGCTGGGTTTGCATAAACAATTTTCCCTTCTTGGTGAACGATAATCGCATTAGGTGAAGATTCCACTAATTCACGATAACGCTTCTCGCTTTTCTGTACGGAATGCATTTGCAACTGAATCATTTCAGCCATTTCATTAAAAGTTTCTCCGAGTTCCTGAAGTTCAATCGGATATTTAGCGTACGAAGATGGTTTTATACGATAATCATATTTGGCTTTTCCCATTCGATGTGCACCTTTTAGAACGGCATTAATTGGCTCCACAATCTGTTTGGAAAGTAAAAATGTAGCTCCTAAGCCGACCATAAGTACAATAAGTAGAATTACGGTTAATAACATCCTTAATCGATAGAAAGGATTAAAAATATCATCCTCTGAAATTTCGCCAATGATTAGCCATTTATAATCATTAACCCAGCGATAATCACCGAAAACTGTGGATCCGCTGTAATCTTGATAGCTTTGACTTACTTTTTTATTTTGCATAGCTAGGCTGAGAATATCCGTATCAATTTTTTCAATAGAACTCGATTCCATATCTTGCTTAATTGACTGAGGAAATCTCAGGTCGGTTAATAACTGCCCATCCCGATTTACGAGGTAAGTTTGTCCCGTTTCACTAAAACGAAATTTCTTCATTACTTCATTAATCGTATCCATTCGAACTGCTCCAAAAACTAAACCCTGAAATTGTTGATTGTTATCTAAGACAGGGGAAGAAAAAATGATAATGGCTTGATTGGATTGCCTTCCGATCAAAACATCACTGACATAAGGTTTCCCTTTTTTTGCCTCTTTGAAATATTGGCGATCAGATAAATCAATGCCTATAGGTCCTGAAGTATCAATTTCACTTATACCAGACTTATTAACAAAAACAACACCATTAAATTCATCATGATTATGATCAAAGCTCTCGAATGCTTCCTTCATTTTTTCTTTATCCATTTCTTTCACTGCAGGAAGTTGAGAAGCTGTCTGTATGTATGTGGCCTTTTCATTAAACCAATTTTCAATAAATAATTGCTGCAGGTTAATCATTTGTTCAATATTATTTTGCGCCTCATTTTCCCGAAATTCTTTTACATAAATGGTAAATGGTATATAACAAAAAAACATGAATAATAAAATTACACATATTAACCAAAATCGTATTATTCTTTTTAAACTGTAAAGGTGGAGAAAGTTATAGAACTTTTGTAACACTTATTTCACTACTTTCCAAAAATTAAGGAATAATGAAGATTTTAACATTACTTTAGTAATAGGTAAATGCTAATTAATTTGAAAATTATGAGGAAAATCATTGTAATGAGTTTTCTGTTCTTTATTCCAATTTTTTCTTAAAAATAATACTTAAAAATAATTTATTGAAAGGATATTTTTTTCCGTACTCATTTCTTTATGGAAATTAGAATTTTTTTACGCTAGTGTTACACTTGATTTTTACATCATAAATTCCACAAATAACAAGCTGATTCGTAAGATATTGGTTAGTAATATATTGTTGAAGCTGCGTTGTACGTACGAATATTAAGTTTTAACCTTTATGCTGTAAAAGGGAGTTTTAGATCGAAGGTGGAATGGCGAGCGTCACTTGTGTGCATGACGATATACAGGAAATCTTTTGCGAACACCCACTTTGAGGAGTGGTGGTTTAAAACTTTCTATAATAACTACGACAAGGCGGCTTCGCGTTTCATAGTGAACTTCCAAAGCACTCTCTTTTCGGGGGTGCTTTTTTTATTGCCTAGTCTAATGAAGTACGTAACGAATAATGCTTATTTTTTAAAAATAAAATTGTGTATTGATAATGGAACCAATAGAATGAAAGTTCTTATAAAACTAGCTACTTACATGAAAATTTGGATCTTAATAGAGAAGGGTTAAGGAAGCTATAGCATGAGGGATGATTGATATAACAAATATAGTAAGTTATGGATATCGTAATGGGGATATTTGTTATATGGTATAATGTAACAAAATTGTAGGGATATTGGCGGTGATTAAATGTACTTAAATATAACAGATTATTATGATTTAAAACAAAAACCTAAGGCGGAAATTGTGTCTAGTAAAACTGAAATAACGACTGATACGTTCTTTGATGAATTGAAGAACTATAATATACATTTGAATTTGCCACAACAAGAAGCTGTGTTAACTGTTAATGGACCAGTTTTAATTGTGGCAGGTGCAGGAAGTGGGAAAACCACGACCTTAACTAGTCGAATTAGTTATATGATAACGAAAAAGCAAATTGATCCAAGGCGTATTTTATTAGTTACGTTTACTAAAAAAGCGAGCACGGAAATGAAAGAACGGCTAAATAATTTACCAAATGGCCGGCTATGTTCCTCTATAAATGTAGGTACGTATCATGCCATATGCTTACAAATTTTAAGAGAAGAAGGCAGGAAATTTGAGGTTCTTTCATCTGATTATCGACGTCACATAATGTTTAAGACCATCTTAAAAAAGTTAAAAGCTAGTGATGATTACACTCCAGAGGGCGTTATGCATGTCATATCAAGTTGGAAAAATCAGTTGATTAGACCGGTCGATGTTAAAGAAATTATGAAAAATCCTGATTTAAGCACAAGTGAAAAAGAAATGTACGAGCTGCTTTATCAGGCTTATAGACTTTATGAAGAACAGAAAGAAAAAGCGAATTTATATGATTTCGATGATTTCTTATTAGAGACATATTATCTATTTAAATATGATGAAGCGGCGTTAAAAAGATACCAAAATCGCTATGAATATGTTCTTTGTGATGAATTTCAAGATGTTTCATTCATTCAATATGAGATTACACGTATGTTAGCGGCTCCTCACAATAATCTATGTGTAGTGGGAGATGATGGGCAGACTATTTATTCGTGGCGCACAGCATCGAGTAAATACATGATTGAATTTAATCAACAATATCAAAATTGTAAACGAATCATCTTGGACATTAATTATCGTTCAACTGCTGACATTGTGGGATTCGGTAACAATATCATTAGACATAATACTAAGCAAATCAAAAAACAATTAAAATCTACTAAACAAGAAAGAAAAGACATTCAATTTAAGATTGCTAAAACACCTGAAGAAGAAGCGGAATTAGTTGTAAAAGAAATCTCTAGGTTAATGGTACAGGGGAAGCGTTATAAGGATATAGCTATACTTTACCGCACGCATACATATTCACGATCAATTTTTGAGGAGCTTGTATTAGCGGACATACCATTCATTCATCATGTGAAAAGTACGGAGAGTTTTTATGACTCACCAAACGTAAAGTTATTTTTAGCAGCAATGCGATTGGCGCTGAATCCTTTCGATTTTGATGCTATCGTCGAAGTAGGACCTTTATTGTATGTTAGTAAAAAAGAAATTCAGGAGACATTACCGATTGCAATAGCGATGCAAACGACTTCTGATCAAAGTTTATTCGAAATTGTCATGAGTTTAATTGCTAATAGAAAAGGTGAATTTCAAAAAGGACAAATATTGATGAAAGTTAGCGAGATTCTATCTTTTAAAACTATGGCACCAAAGGATATTATCCATAGAATCCGAAAAGGGACGATCAATTACGAAAAGCAGCTAGAAGTAGATGCTGCAAAAACAATGACAATACATAAGGATATGATTTTAGAGACACTAGATGAATTTTTAGTATCAGCTTCCCGTTTTAAGACAATTAAAGAATTACTAGATTTTATTGAAAAATTAAAAGCCAAACAAGAAGAGATGGAAAGACTTCGACTGGATCCTAACTTGGATGCATTAGATTTAATGTCAATTCACACTTCTAAAGGCCTTGAGTATGAAGTAGTTTTTGCAATAGGTTGGTTTGAGGATATGATCCCACATATTACAGCAATTGAAGGGTCTAAAAATTCATTGGCCGATTCGAATTTAAAAGGTGAAGAGGCACTATTTGAGGAAAGACGCATTGCCTATGTTTGTGCGACTCGAGCCAAGAAGTTACTGTATTTATCTGTACCCAAACTCTATCACAGCAAAGAAAAGAGTCCGTCGAGGTTTATATTAGAAGGGTTAAAGGGTGAAGAAATAAAGGAAATAGAAAAAGTAGAAACGGAAAAGGCTGAGATATCAAATCAAATCTTCAAGGGTCTTCAAAAGGTAATGAAGGCTTATTTTAAAACGAATTAGGATGCATTCTAATTTTTTAGAATGGAGCATTGCAGGTAAATAAGTTATTTAAACTAGGAAACTAGCATTACGATTGGGAGATATTGTATGAATTTCTTTAAAAAGCTTTTCGCTAAATTTAAGGGTGAAAAAAATGATTCTAATAAAGAAGAGTTAGAAACGAAAAAACAAACGGAACAGAATGTTAAAGCAGAGGCTGAGCAGAGAGCTAGTAGAGTACCCGAACGAAGAGTACGAGAAGAGGCTGAACAAAAACTGAGGGAAATACTTGAACAAAGAGAAAGAAAACAAAGAGCAAAAGAACGAGCCGAACAGCAGGCTAAGGAAGAAGCCGAACGAAAAGCGAGAGAGCAAGCAGAGCAGCAAGTAAGAGAAGAAGCCGAACGAAAAGCCAGAGAACGAGCCGAACAGCAAGCCAAAGAAGCAGCTGAACGAAAAGCGAGAGAGCAAGCAGAGCAGCAAGTAAGAGAAGAAGCCGAACGAAAAGCCAGAGAACGAGCCGAACAGCAGACAAGGGAAGCAGCTGAACGAAGAGCCAGAGAACGAGCAGAGCAACAAGCAAGAGAAGAAGCCGAGCGAAAAGCCAGAGAGCAAGCAGAGCAGCAAGTAAGAGAAGAAGCCGAACGAAAAGTCAGAGAGCAAGAAAGAGAAGAGATTGGACGAAAATTAAAAGAGTTAGAAGAACAAAAAGTAAGGGAATTAGATAACCAGAAAGTAAGTTCATTAATCTCTAATAATGTGAAGCAATCTTATTTAGGACAAATAGTTCAGTACGGACAACACCGCCAGCGTAGAAGCTTTGCGCGTATTAAAGAGGTGCTGGAGCTTCCGAATTTAATTGAAATTCAAACAACCTCTTACGAGTGGTTTCTTGAAGAAGGATTATACGAGATGTTCCGCGATATTTCCCCCATTGAAGATTTTATAGGGAATCTTGCACTAGAATTTATGGATTATACATTGGGTAATCCGAAGTATGATGTAGATGAATGTAAAGAGCGTGGCGTGACATATGCAGCACCATTACGTGTAAAAGTACGTCTTCACAACAAAGAAACAGACGAAGTAAAAGAACAAGATGTCTTCATGGGTGATTTCCCACTAATGACTGAAACTGGCACGTTCGTTATTAATGGTGCCGAGCGCGTTATCGTTTCCCAATTAGTTCGTTCACCTGGTGTATACTATCATGATAAAACTTATAAAAGTGGTAAAAAAGGTTTTGGTGCAACAGTTATTCCGAACCGTGGCGCTTGGTTAGAGTATGAAACAGATATAGAGGATACTGTTTATGTGCGAATTGATCGTACGCGTAAACTTCCGGTTACAGTATTATTACGTGCATTAGGTTTTGGTACAGATGCTGAGATTATCGATATTTTAGGTGATAACGAATATTTACGTAATACACTTGAAAAAGATAATACGGATTGCACTGAAAAGGCACTTTTAGAAATCTATGAGCGTCTTCGTCCGGGTGAACCACCAACTGTAGAAAGTGCAAAAAGTCTATTATATTCACGTTTCTTCGATGCTAAACGCCATGATTTAGCGAATGTAGGACGTTATAAAATGAATAAAAAACTACATATTAAAAATCGTCTGTTCAATCGTACGATTGCAGAAACTCTTGTTGACCCATATACAGGAGAAATTTTAGTTGAAAAAGGTATGGTATTAGATCGTCGTACACTTGATAGAATTATTCCGTATTTAGAAAATGGTATCGGCTTCCGCACATTATCACAAGTTGGTGGCGTGTTAGAAGAAGACGTAACAATTCAATCGATTAAAATCTATGCTCCAAATGATGAAGCGCAAAAAGAAATTAATATTATTTCAAATGCTTATATCGATGAAGAGATAAAAAATATTACACCTGCTGATGTGATTGCTTCAATATCTTATTTCTTTAACTTATTATATGGCGTTGGAAATACAGACGATATCGATCATTTAGGTAACCGTCGTTTACGTTCTGTAGGTGAATTGTTACAAAATCAATTCCGTATTGGATTATCTCATATGGAACGTGTTGTACGTGAACGTATGTCAATCAATGACACTGCGTCTATTGTACCGCAGCAATTAATTAATATTCGTCCAGTTATTGCATCAATTAAAGAGTTCTTTGGTAGCTCGCAATTATCGCAATTCATGGACCAAACAAACCCATTAGCAGAATTAACGCACAAACGTCGTCTTTCTGCATTAGGTCCTGGTGGTTTAACTCGTGAACGTGCTGGTATGGAAGTACGTGACGTTCACTATTCTCACTATGGTCGTATGTGTCCAATTGAGACTCCAGAGGGTCCAAACATTGGATTAATTAACTCATTGTCTTCTTATGCAAAAATAAATAAATTCGGTTTCATTGAAACACCATACCGTAAAGTGGACCCTGAAACGGGTCAAGTAACAGGACAAATTGATTACTTAACTGCAGATGAGGAAGATAACTACATCGTGGCTCAAGCAAACTCGCCATTAAACCCTGATGGTACATTTGCAAATGAAGAAGTTTTAGGTCGTTTCTGTGGAGATAACACAATGTTCAAAAAAGACCGTGTTGACTATATGGACGTATCACCAAAACAAGTCGTATCAGCTGCCACTGCTTGTATACCATTTTTGGAATATGATAATGCAAATAGAGCTTTGATGGGTGCCAATATGCAACGTCAGGCGGTTCCTTTATTAAATCCAGAAGCACCGTTTGTGGGTACTGGTATGGAACATACAAATGCACTCAACTCAGGTGCTGCACTTGTAGCAAAATACTACGGTATTGTGGAACATGTTGAAGGCCGTTCAATTCATGTTCGTCGCATTGAAGAAATTGATGGTAAAGAAGTGAAGGGTGAACTAACGAAATACAAACTTCGAAAATTCATTCGTTCAAACCACGGTACTTCTATTAACCAACGTCCAATCGTAAAAGTCGGCGACCGTGTTAAACCAAAAGACATTTTAGCTGATGGTCCTTCTATGGAGAAAGGTGAACTTGCGTTAGGTCGTAACATGTTAGTTGCCTTTATGGCATGGGAAGGGTTTAACTTTGAGGATGCTGTAATCATGAACGAACGTCTTGTTAAAGATGATGTTTATACTTCATTGCATATTGAAGAATATGAATCAGAATCTCGTGATACAAAACTAGGTCCTGAAGAAATTACGCGTGATATCCCTAACGTTGGGGAAGATGTAATTCGCAACTTAGATGATCGCGGTATTATTCGTGTAGGAGCAGAAGTTAGAGCGGGTGACATTATAGTAGGTAAAGTCACCCCTAAAGCGATTCCTGAGTTAACTGCTGAAGAACGGCTATTACATGCAATCTTCGGAGAGAAAGCTCGAGAAGTTCGGGATACATCTTTACGTGTTCCTAATGGAGCTGATGGCCTCGTTCTTGATGTAAAAGTATTTAACCGTGAAGATGGAGATGAATTACCACCAGGTGTTAACCAATTAATTCGCGTTTATATTGTTCAAAAACGTAAAATTCGTGTTGGGGACAAAATGACCGGACGACATGGTAACAAAGGGGTAATCTCACTCATTTTACCAGAAGAGGATATGCCTTTTATGCCAGATGGCACTCCTATTGATATTATTTTAAATCCGCTAGGGATACCTTCACGTATGAACCTTGGTCAAATATTTGAACTTCATTTAGGAATGGCTGCACGTTATTTAGGGGTTCATATGGCTACACCTGTATTTGACGGTGCAAATGATGAAGATGTTTGGGGAACAATGGAAGAGGCGGGTATGGATCGTGAAGGAAAAATGATTCTTTATGATGGTCGTTCTGGGGAACCATTTGATAACCGAGTATCTGTAGGTATCATGTACATGATCAAAATAGCACACATGGTTGACGATAAACTTCACGCTCGTTCAACAGGTCCTTACTCACTTGTTACGCAACAACCACTTGGAGGAAAAGCTCAGTTCGGTGGTCAACGTTTTGGTGAGATGGAAGTTTGGGCACTTCAAGCATATGGTGCTGCATATACACTACAAGAAATTTTAACAATTAAATCTGATGATGTTGTTGGTCGTGTAAAAACATATGAATCAATTGTTAAAGGTGAAAATATACCAACGCCAGGTGTTCCAGAATCATTTAAAGTATTAATTAAAGAGCTTCAATCATTAGGTTTAGACGTAAAGATGTTAACAATCAATGACGAAGAAGTAGAACTTCCTGATCTTGATGACGAAGATGAACTTCAACCAACTGATGCATTAAATATCTTACCTAAAGAAGAAGATGCAATAGAAATGATTGAATAATTATGTCAGTAAGATGAATGAAACGAGAAGGCAAGTTTTACTATAGACGTATAAACGAAACAGGTAGCCTAAATCAATTTGATCTCAGCTACCTGTTTTTTAATGTGAAAAACCTTATTTCCTCGGCGGTTCACAAGCCCATCCATCGCCATCTCCATCATGCTTTTTAGCGTATGCTGGGTGGTCGGAGTTAACTCCATTTGGATAGTCCTTGCGTAATTCCGTACAATTTTTATACGATTTTACTTCTTCCACTGGTTTTGTTGGAGTTGGTTGTGGCTTTGATTCTGGTTCTGGCTCAGGTGTTGGAGCAGGTTTTTCTGGTGAAGTTGTAGTTTCAACTTTAAACTCTTTTGCATCAACATTAAAAATTGAACCATTTGTCGTTACGGTAATTGTACCGTCTTGAGCTGTTGAGTAGATTTTTGAACCAACTGCTTTTAAATTACTTACGACTTCATCATGAGGATGGCCGTATGAGTTGTCTTTTTCATAGCTTATAATTGTTGCTTGTGGTTTTACTTTTTGTAAAAAGCTAAGGGAGTTACTTGTTGAGGAACCATGATGTGCTGCTTTTAAAATTGTAGAACCTACATTAAACTTAGCGGCAATTACAGATTCAACCTGTGAACCAACATCGCCAGTAAGCAAGAATGACACGTTATTATAAGTAACTTTTAATACGATAGAAGCATCGTTGTTTTCTTCAGCGTTTGGATCTACATGTAACACTTGTACTTTTAATGAAGAGTCTAAGTTGATTGAGTCACCGATTTTCGGTTGGATATATTTTGATCCCTCATTTTTCACCGCCGTTAGTAACTCTCCGTATGTTGCGGTAGTATGCACTTTCCCACTGTTTACGAAGTTATTTACCTGATAAGCAGCAAACACGTCGATTAGTCCCCCGATATGATCTGCATCAGGATGTGTTGCAATTACATAATCAAGTTCACTTACTTTTTCTGATTTTAAATAAGCAACGAGGTCATCTCCCGCTTCTTTTACACCGCCATCGACTAACATTGTTTCTCCATTTGGTGATTCAATTAGAATGGCATCACCTTGGCCAACATCGATGAAATGAACTTGCATTTCTTTTGTTGTTGGGGCTGATGGTGTTGGTGGTGTAGTTGGTTCACCACCTGCATATTTCATTGAACGTGCTAGGAATGCAGAAATGTGGGCGCGTGTTAAATTGTTTCCAGGTTTAAACGTTCCATCTTCATAACCACTTGTGATACCAGCTGCTACTAATTGTCGTACTGCATCATAAGCGAAATGCCCTTTTGGTACGTCTTTGAAGCTAGTATTTCCATTCGGTAAATCATAAGCTCTCGCAATAAATGCAGCCATTTGACCACGTGTTACTTTTTGATTAGGAGCAAATGTTGTATCGCTAGTACCATAAATGATTCCAGCATCGACCGCAGACTGTATGTATCCACTATTTTTATTGCTTTCAGGAACATCGCTAAACTTTGTTGTTCGAGGTGTACCATCTAGCCTGATCGCTTTCGCAACCATTACCGCTACTTCTTCACGAGTAACAATATCGTTTACACCAAAATTCTTTGATACAGATGATATAACGCCTGTATCAAGCAAATACATGATGTCGCCGTATTGACTGTGGCTCGTAGGAACATCATTAAATACTACTTCTGCCTGTGTGTTACTTGGTAGGTAAAGCGAAAATGCTAGTAGAAATGTGAGTAATAACGCAAAATACCTTTTCATCTATTTCATCCTCCTTATTATGTTGAGTATAGAGTAAATGTAATAATTTAACAATTTGAAATTTGGTATTTGGAACGCTTATTATTTTCAATTTGATAGGTGTTTATTATAAAATTACGATTTCCAAATTGCTGAAGCTGCAAGCACTCGAATATGCTCTTCTTCACTATCTAAAGCCTTCACTAGAATATCCCAAGCTTTTTCATAAATTTCACCTTTAGGAACAGTAGGCGATGGGTTTGATTTATTTCCTAGTAGATAAGGTTCTATTTCTGCCATCTGAAATGGATATTTAAATTTAGTAATGGTTGCTCTGTTTTTAAGGTGTTCTCGCACCTGTTCGTTTAAATAGCTTCGTTCGACTGTTGCTAACCATTCAACTGGACGACGATGACACATTCCTTCATCATTATCATAAGCTGGGTCATAAAAATATTCGCCAACCTGCCCAATATGAACATAGTCACCTTCTGTAATCATAACAATATCTGAGGATTGCATAGTGTTAACAAAAGCATTGACCATTCCTTTATGATAAGCCATTGTTTGTCCTTTATATTTCTCGTATGTTGAAGCTAGACGTCGTTCAATTTCATCTGCATCAACATTTGTTAAATCGCCAATTCCTGGCCAACCAATTGCAATGAACTTTTCCTCTAAAAAAAGAGGAAGTCGTTCAGTACCATGTGGTTTTGATTTTAGTTGGAATAAATTCATCCTATTCGCCCCTTCTATTTGTGAGTGTAAAGTGATGTAATTTCTAAATCTTCAACAGTATAGGTAGAACCTGTTACAATACCTGGTGATCTGACTACAGTTTGAACAACCTCATTGTAGTTCGATAAAAGCTCATCTGTTTCAATCCATTTAATGGTACGTTGATGACAAAAGCCATCATGATCGTTGTCTAATGAGGCGAGATATTGATAAGGACCAATGATGCCAATACTGACTTTCTTTTTATTACGCACAAGTAGAACATTTCCAGTTTTCATCGTGTCTATGAAGCACCAAATCGCACCTAACGCATTCCCCAATTGTCCGCCTTTTAATCCGTATACTTCTTGCAATGCCTTTTTTATTTCGCTTTTCGTTTGTACTTCTAAATTTCCAATCATAGGCCAACCAATTCCAACTTTATCGTTCTCAATAAATTCTTTGTAGCGATTAATTCCATGTGGTCGATACTTCATTTGAAACACTTTACCCATCCTCAACACTCCTTTGGATTCCATAAGGATATTTTATAATTAGATAATAATTCCAATAGATAGAAAAGTCAACCCTTAACGTTCATTTGGATTCATTAGGAATTAGAGTGGTTTGTTATGCATTTTCAACTTTTAAAACATACGTTAATTATATTGGAATTACCGAAAAGCTTATATTAAGTTAAACAATAAAAAAATGCTCAGACGAATCGTGATGGAGGGATTACCCAACATCTTGATTCATCTGAGCACTTTTTAAATGGGGTTTCTTCTATAATTCATACTGGATATAACGATAAAGTGCATGCTTCTAATACGCAATTTGACAAAAACGACATCCAGTATGTTTTAAAACAACTTACGAAAGCAAGGCTGTGCCTCGCTTTCGCTCGCTGTTTTAACATACTGGTGCAGCTCTAAGCTTATGGCGTGGTGGAAACCTGCACCACCACACCACAAGCCAAGAGCTGATTTTTGTCAAATCGCTTAGAATTACTGCGTTAAATATTATCACATTATACTTGATAGAAATCTTTGTATTAGCAGTTCCTCGACTTCTGTTTTTAGTGCTTGATTGGCATAGCGAAGGGCAATATCTTCACCAGATGTCGCAATCAGTACATCGCTGAAATACATATCAATTTTTCGCCAACGAACGATTCGAATTTGCTTCTGTGCGAGCTGTCTTTTTTGTGCAGTATAGATAGGGTACAGATGCTTCAGTAGTAGCTCAGTCCATGTGGTATAAAGTTTTTGCATTTTGAGTGTTTCCAATTGAACATAATCATGTTGTAAGGAACGAACGGCTAATTCCAGGACAACGAGTTTATGTAGTGAATGACGATCTAGAAGATTAATCATCGCATTCAGCTGCTTGTATGGCTGTAAAGGAAATAGCTTTTACAATTGTATCTGTCTCAAGTAGTAAGTGCTGCTTGTTTAAATCAATGGCTGTGATGATGCCGGTTATTGTTTGCCAGGTGTCTTGTTTGTAAAGTGTGAAGGTGATGGGCATTTTGAGTTGGTATGCTTGTTGAATAGTTTTGTGTAGTTCCTCTAGTTCCCAATCAGCCTTTTCTTTAGGTGGCATATGATGTAACTTATTTTCCCATGCTCGCAAGCGTTGAATATGCTCTGGTAGCATGAGCGATGTCCACTTGATGGTACCCCTGTCTTTATTCATTGTGTTCACTTCCTTTTATGCTAGATGTCCGCCTACTAGGTCATTTCGTTCAAGAGCTGTGCCTGCTGCTGTATAAGAAGCAGCACGCAAGATTGCGGTTGCGCCGAATTTATCACGAATTGTATCGACTGTGTGTGCGAGCATTTGGCGCTTTTCCTTGTTTGTATCAAATAAATCTAACTGGATACTATGTGCCTGCTCTACATTTGATAAGCGAACGGATAGCTGCCGGGCCGGTTCGCCAACGAAATGAGTATCAAGTAATTCTTTACAGACGGCATAAATCGTCATGGTTTCATTGGTAGGATCACCGATAGTTTTAGAGCGATAAAATCCCTTGGTCATCGCTGCTTGGCTGTATGACAAACCGAGTGAAATCGTACGTCCGACATAGCCAGCTGAACGTGCTCGTTTGGCTACATCCTCACACATTTCGAGTAAGACAACGCATATGTCTGAACGCTTATGATAGTCGCGCATGAGCATTTGTCCCTTACCGAAACTCACTTGCCCTTGAACTAGTGGCTCACCAAATGTGGAGTAGTCAATACCCCATGCATGATAGTACAGTTGATTGCCCATAATCCCAAATTGCTTTTCTAAAGAGGGCAGATCTGCATGCGCTAAATCACCGACGCTAAAAATGCCCATATTGTTTAGTCGTATCTCCATTTGCTTCCCGATGCCCCACATAGCTGATAGAGGGCGAACTGGCCAAAGTTTTGTTGGAACATCGTCATAAGTCCACTTCGCAAAGCCTGATTTTTTCGCGTCCAAATCGAGTGCTAATTTCGCCATCAACATATTGGGTCCCATCCCAACAGCAGAGGGGATACGAAATTGGTTGTAGATTGCTTGTTGTATGGCTTTAGCAGTTTCTACGGGAGACCCCCATAATTGTTCAGTGCCTGTTAGATCGATAAAGCTCTCATCAACGCTGTATACGTGAATCGCCTCTCTTGGAACGAATTGTGCTATGAGCTTTGTGATGGCTACCGACATATCAAGAAAAAAGGACATTTTCGGTTCAAATAGCCGAATATCAGGGTGCTTAGGGATCTCGAAGCGTCGACTCCCTGTTTTAATATGAAATCGTTCTTTCATTGGTGGCGATGCAGCGAGCACAACGCTTCCAGGTTGCCGAAAGTTGGCAATAACGGCAATAGGCACTTTCATCACATCTAATCCTTCCAGCATTGCAATGCAGCTTGCATAGAAGCATTTCATATCGATACATATGATGGAACGGTTGGGTAAAGATTTTGTCATGGAGAGCACCTCACAGAAAAGAACGTTTGTTCCTTTAATTTTAGGAACAAACGTTCTAATTTGCAAGGGGTATGGGGATTATTTATAGTATTTTCTAACTGTACTATCTGAGATTTGAAATATAATAATCTGTACCATCGTATATTACGGTATACGTCAAGTTATATTTTACTAACATCTTGTTTTACAATCTTAATTTGTTTATATGAGTCTACTTTAAATGAGCTGTCTTATATCTAGTATTTAAGTACCTAATGCTTAATCTATAAAGATTTTGCCTATAATCCTACGTTTACAGAATTTATATTAAATAAAAAGTATCTGTTGGTTATATATGGTATATAATTGATTTTTATTGAACTTTAAATAGGGGTGATTGCAATTTTTTTACGTGATATTCAACCAACTGTGCAAAGTATAGCAGAGGCGATAGCAACAGTATTAAAGCTTGAAGTAGAAATTGCAGATGCAGATTATGTAAGGATTGCATGTACAGGAAAGTTACAAATCGATATTTTAAAAAAGTTGGAAGGTAACTTAGTATATAAAACGGTAATGGAAACAAAACAACCGATTATTATTCGTAATCCTGGTTATGAAGAAGTTTGTAAACAATGCCCATTTTACCAAAATTGCATTGAGATGGGGGAAATTAGCGCACCTATTATTTCTAATAATAATGTAATAGGTTTTATTGGTTTAATGGCTATAAATAACACACAGAGACAAAGATTATTTAAAGATGTAGACGGAATTTTATCTTTTCTAAATAAAATGGCAGATTTATTGGCAAGTAAGCTTCAGCAAAGTGCAAATCTACATCAGCTAAAGGCACATTCTGAAAAAATGGATTTAGTTATTAATCTAGTTGATTATGGTGTGCTCATTATTGATGATAAAGGTCAAATTATTCAAAAAAATAAACATGCTCATCGGTTATTAAATCTAGATACTATTTCATTAAATTCAGATGTTATTTCTAAATGGGTGAAGAATTTATTAACTGATGATGAGTATGAAAATAGAACATTTACTTTACAAACACGACCTGTAGATATTCAAACTATCGTTACAAAGAAATTGTTAAGTGATAGTGGGAATCGAAAAGAATACTTAATCATTTTACAAGATGTTAACTATATTCAAACGATTGCAGATAAAACTAAACTAGAAGCAATACGTAAGCTAGATAGTATTATTGGTAAAAGTGAACAGATTCAGCAACTTCGCGAGCATACTCTTATTGTTTCTAGAACGGCTTCCTCAATTTTATTACAAGGTGAAAGTGGGACAGGCAAAGAAGTATTCGCGAAATCGATACATGCTGTTGGAGAACGTAGCAAGAGGGCTTTTATAACGGTGAATTGTGGTGCAATCCCAGAGCATTTGCTTGAAAGTGAATTATTTGGTTACGAGAAGGGGGCGTTTACTGGGGCAAATACACAAGGCAAGGTAGGGAAATTTGAGTTAGCTAACGGTGGAACGATCTTTTTAGATGAGATTGGTGAAATGCCATTACATTTACAAGTAAAGTTGTTACGTGTACTTCAAGAAAATGAAATTGAAAGAGTTGGTGGCACGAAGGTTATTCCGATTGATGTTCGTGTTATAGCAGCTACTAATAAGGATTTGCAATCTTCAGTGAAGGAAGGTGTATTTAGAGAGGACTTATTTTATAGATTAAATGTTGTACCTATTTTTATCCCGCCGTTACGTAGCCGAAAAGAGGATATCCCTGAGTTATGTGATTATTTCATTAGCGAGTACAATGAAATTTTTGGGAAAAATGTGATGGGTTTCGATAGTGAAATGTTGCAAATATTGATGAACTACAGATGGCCAGGTAATGTTCGTGAACTAAAAAACTTTATAGAATATTTGTTTAACTTTATATCTGAGGGATATATTACGCTTAATAATTCTAAAGAGCTTATTGATAAAAAGCTTAAACTAGATTTAATAGAGGAAGAGGAAATGATCTTCTCATTAAAGAGAAATGAGATGGAGCTTATCAAAAAGGCTCTTGAATATGTGAAACAACATAATATGAACGTTGAGGATGCAACCAAATTACTTGGTATTAGTAGAGCGACTTTATTCCGTAAATTAAAAGAGTATCAAAATGTGACTTAATCTCATTTTGATACTTTTTTAGTTTTTAAGGATTCTTTAGCTCTTTTCATTAAAGAATATAGTTTTCTAGTATCAAATTGAGATTTTTATAGTCTGAATAATATGAAAATTATTGGCATCATTCTTGCTTAAAAGATAGTATAAGGTATTTTAGGAGGGGATTATGTGAAAATTGTTGGTTCGGATAAGGCACCGGCAGCAGTTGGTCCATATTCGCAAGGTATAGAAGTAAATGGATTGTTATTTTTATCAGGAATGTTACCGATTAATCCAGATAACGGCGAAATAGAGGTAACGGATGTAAAGAATCAAACAAAACAGGTACTCGATAACATTGTCGCGTTACTAGGAAGTCAGGGATTATCTTTAAATGATGTAGTAAAAGCAACAATCTTTTTACAATCAATGGATGATTTCACAGATGTTAATAATGTATATGCTACTTACTTTAACGAACATAAACCTGCAAGAAGCTGCGTTGCTGTGAAAGAAATACCAAAGAAAGCATTAGTAGAGATTGAAGTTATAGCTAGGACTGTAGGAGGTGCTTAGTGTGGAAAATAATACATTAGTAAAAATTGAAAAACCCGTAAAGTGGGTAAAGAATCGATTCAAAAAGGACGTTTTGGAAGAATCTATTCTTGCAGATTTCAATGTAGATGAAATTGCAGACGTCTACAATTTTCAAAAAACACATAGTTCATTCACACGTACACCATTAAATAAATTAGATGCATTGGCGGAGTACTTACAAGTAAAAGAAATCTTTGTAAAGGATGAATCGTTACGCTTTGGTCTCAATGCATTTAAAGTGTTGGGTGGAATATATGCGATTGCTAAGTATATTGCAAATAAGATTAACATCCCTATTTCAGAGCTATCATTCGATAAGCTTAAATCAGAGGAAGTCAAATCACAGTTAGGGGATTTAACTTTTATTTCTGCAACAGATGGAAATCATGGTAGAGGTGTAGCTTGGGCAGCAAGAGAGCTAGGTTATAAATCTGTTATTTATATGCCTAAAGGATCGTCAGAACAGCGTTTACAAGCCATTCGTAATGAAGGAGCTGTAGCTGAAATTCAAGATGTGAATTACGACGAAACAGTTCGCATTTGTGCACAATTAGCGGAGCAAAATGGATGGGTAATGGTGCAAGATACTGCTTGGGAGGGCTATGAAGAAATTCCTTTATGGATTATGCAAGGCTATTCAGGGATGGCACAGGAAATTGTTGAGCAGCTTAAATCGTACAAATCAACGCCAACACATTTGTTTTTACAAGCAGGTGTAGGTTCATTTGCAGCAGGTATTGCTGGTTACTTCTTACAGGTATATGGAGAAAAGGCTCCTAAAATTGTAGTTGTTGAGCCAAATCAAGCAGATTGCTATTATCAATCATTTAGTTCTCTAGAAGGTACACGTGAATTTGTAACAGGAGATATGGCAACTGAAATGGCTGGTTTAGCTTGTGGTGAACCTAATACCAAGGCTTTTGAATTGTTACGTGCTTACGCAATTGGTTCATTTTCATGCGATGACTTAATAACAGGCTTAGGAATGCGTGTTTATGGTAATCCACTTGGCAACGATGCACGTGTTATTTCAGGTGAATCTGGGGCTGTTACGTTAGGACTTGTTTATTACTTAAAAAAATTCAATCCAGATAAACAAATCATTGATGAATTAGGGTTAGATGAAAACTCAAGTATCGTTTTAATAAGTACTGAGGGAGATACGGATGAAAAGAATTATAGAAAAATAGTCTGGGATGGCGCTTTATCATACACAGAATAGGAGTGAAGTTAATTGAATTTAAATGAAGTACGACAACAAGAAGTAATTGAATTATGTAAAAACCTCGTAAAAATTCCTAGTTTATCAGGACAAGAAAAAGAAGTAGCAGCTTATATTGAGATGTTTGCAAAGGATAACGGTTTCGATGAAAGTAATATCGATTCATTAGGGAACGTGACGCTTGTTATGAACGGCAAAGAAGAGGGGCCGGTCATTGTAATGGATGGTCATATTGATACAGTACCGGTTATAGAAGCTAACTGGACAGTCGATCCATATAGTGGTCTTGAAAAAGATGGGAAAATTTACGGACGTGGCTCTACAGATATGAAGGGTGCAGTAGCATCTATGATTTTAGCTGCAAAATATTTTGCTGAAGATACAGATAAAAACTTCAAAGGAAAAATCGTAGTTTCATGTAGCGTACATGAAGAATGTTTTGAAGGTGTAGCAACGCGTGAAGTAAGTGCTCAATATAAACCTGACTATGTAGTAATTGGTGAGGCAACTAATTTAAAACTGAATAACGGACAACGTGGGCGTGCTGAAGTTGTGGTTGAAACATTCGGAAAATCTGCCCACTCATCAAATCCAGATGCAGGGATTAACGCAGTAAATAAAATGGTGAAGTTGATTCAAGCAATTAATGAATTAGAAGTTAATACACATCCGATTTTAGGAAAAGGAATTTTGGAATTAACGGATATTGTTTCTTCACCATATCCAGGGGCATCTGTTGTACCATCTAATGCCCGTGTAACATTCGATCGCCGTTTACTAGTGAACGAAACAAAGGAAAGTGTATTAGCGCCGATTCAAGACATTATTAATCGCTTAAAACAAGAAGATGAGCAGTTTGATGCAGCAGTCTACTATTCTAGCGGTAAAGAGCTATGTTACACAGGAGCAACTATCGAGGCAGAACGTTTCTTCCCAGCTTGGCTGTATGACGAGGAAGAGGAATTTGTATCACAAACTTTGAAAAATCTGCAAGGCATTTTACCAGAGACGACATTATCACATTATTCATTCTGTACAAATGGTAGCCATTTTGCAGGTGAGGCTGGCATTCCAACAATTGGTTTCGGTCCATCATTTGAGCATCTAGCCCATATTGATGATGAGTATATTGAAAAAGATCAGCTATTAAAAGCAACGGCGGGTTACATTTCAATTTTAAATACTTTATCTAATTTAAAAGGAGGTAAGGTACATGTTTGATTTAATCATTAAAAACGGAAAGATTATTGATGGTACAGGATCACCTTGGTATTACGGTGATATCGCTATAAAAGATGGAAAAATAGAAAAAATCGGCCTCCTTGATAATTATGGAGCTAAAAAAATTATTGATGTTAACCATCAAGTGGTTTCGCCAGGATTTATTGACATGCATACACATTCGGATTTAGTAATTTTGGAAGAACCATTAATTGAAGCAAAGGTTCGTCAAGGAATTACAACAGATTTACTAGGACAAGATGGTATTGCAGCTGCTCCATTACCAAGTGAATACATTTCTACATGGCAAAAGAATTTAGCCGGTTTAGATGGTAAACCAAATATTGAATGGGATTGGAAAACAGTTGGCGAATATATCGAAAAAATTGAACGAAATAATCCAAGCTATAACTTAGCTGTTTTAGCTCCCCATGGAAATATTCGTATGGAAGTTATGGGTTTAGACAATCGACCTGCAACAGATGAAGAAATTAAACAGATGCAACAAATTTTACGTCGTTCTTTAGACGAAGGAGCTGTGGGGCTATCAACAGGATTAATTTACCTCCCATGCTGCTTTGCTGAAATGAAAGAATTAGAGGCTCTTTGCCAAGTAATTGCTGAGTATGGTGTTCCACTTGTAATTCATCAACGTAGTGAAGGAGATGAGATTCTTGAATCTATGGATGAGCTAATAGAAATGATGAAACGCTGCAAAGCACATCTACATTTCTCACATTTAAAAAACTGCGGTAAAGATAATTGGTACAAAACAGTTGAAGTTTTAAAGAAAATTGATCAAGCACGTGCAGACGGATTAGAAGTTACATTTGATCAATATCCGTATATTGCAGGCAGTACAATGCTTAGCGCAATTTTACCGCCGTGGGCACATTCTGGCGGTACAGAAGAAATGTTGAAGCGTCTTGAAAATGAAGAGCTACGTCAACGTATAAAAGATGAAATGGCATCGGCACTAAAGGGATGGGATAGTATTGCTAAATGGTCCGGATGGGATGGCATCATCATAACTTCTGTAGAAAGTGAAGCTAATCAATATTGTGTTGGTAAGACTATCGAAGAAATTGCTAAAATTGATCAAAAAAATGAGGCTGATGTAGCGTTGGATCTTATTTTGAATGAAAAAAACGGCATTGGAATGATTGATTTTGTTATGAACGAAGAATCGGTAAAAATGATTTTAGCGCATCCGGCAGGAACTATTGGTTCAGACGGTCTTTTAGGTGGAGAACCTCATCCACGTGCATATGGCTCATTCCCAAGAATTTTAGGCAAATATGTACGCGAAGAAAAAGTGACTTCGTTAGAGGAAATGATCCGTCGTATGACATCGCAACCAGCACGTATTATCGGCTTACAAGATCGTGGAATTATTCGAGAAGGATTGGCAGCTGATATTGTTGTTTTCAATCCAGATGAAATTATTGATCAAGCGACGTTTGAAAAACCACGACAATTTAATAAAGGCATTGAATATGTAATCGTTAATGGTGAGATTGTTATTGAAGGTGAAAATGCATATAGAAAGCCAGTAGGTAAAGTGTTTAAACGTAAGTATAGTTCCACGCCAGTTAGAGCTTAAAAATTAGGAGGGGTGTAGATGGGGATAATTTGGACAATTATAATTGTCTATATGTTGGCTATGATTGGTATTGGGTTTTATGCTAAAACACAAGTTAAAAGTAGTGAAGATTACCATTTAGCAGGGCGACGTTTAGGACCAATAATGTTAGCGGGTACGTTGGCAGCTACTGAAATTGGCGGGGGCAGTTCGGTAGGGGTTGCATCGAAAGCATATGGTGAATGGGGATTATCTGCAGGATGGTATGTAGTATCGGCAGGTATTGCAATTATCTTAGTATCTTTTGTTGCGCCATTTATGCGTCGTGCATTAGCTACGACGGTGCCAGAGATTATTGGGCGCCGTTATGGTAAACCGAGTCAGCTTATCTCTAGTATTTTATCTATTGTTGCGTCGTCAGCGTTAACAGCTGTACAAATTACAGCTACCGCGTCCATTGTTCATGTTTTAACAGGATTTAGTTTAACATTGGCTATACTTATTTCAGGTGGGGTTGTTGTATTCTATACATTCCTAGGTGGTATGTGGAGTGTAACTTTAACAGACTTTGTACAATTCTTTATTATAGTATTTGGATTTGCTATCGCTGTTCCATTCGCATTTTCAAATGCAGGTGGTTTTGATTATGTAATAAATAATATTCCTAAAGAACAACTAGGCTTTACGAAAATCGGATGGCCAACTATTCTAGGGTTTATTGTTCTATACTTCATGACCTTTTCTACCGGACAAGAAGCTGTACAACGTTATTATTCTGCAAAAGATGAAAAAACAGCTGTTTGGGGATCAGTGCTTTGTGGTGTGTTAATGTCATTTTATGCATTTATTCCAGCTGTTTTAGGGTTAATCGCATTAGCTGTATTCCCGGATATCACTGAAAATAGTGCATTAGCAACTGTAGCAGTTGAGCTACTTCCAGCAGGTATTGCAGGGATTTTATTATCTGGTGTAATTTCAGCAACATTATCAAGTGCATCAGGTAACTTATTAGCAGTTGCTTCAGTGTATATGAAAGATGTACATGGTCACATTTTCAATAAAAAAGTAACAGATGCAGGTGAATTAAAAGCTTCCCGACTTATTATTGTAATCGTGGGTGTATTAGCGATTTTAATTTCACTATATAGCCAACAAATTATTCCATTACTAGTATTTGCATTCACTATCCGTTCAACAGGACCATTCGCAGCGTTTATCATTGGTCTTTTATTCGAAAAAGTTACAAAGAATGCAGGTTTGGCTTCAATTATCGTCGGTACAATTGTAGGTGTTGTTTGGGAAGTTCTAAAAAATCCATATGGCATCATGGCAGTTATTGCAGGTAGTTTAGCAAGCTTAATCACGTTCTTAATAGTGAACAAAATAGAACTTAGCCGTGGAGCGCCAGTAGCTCCGTCCGCCTACGTTAATAATGAATCGACTGAATCAACCTGATTTTTATTAACTACCTTTCTAATTATAGAAAGGTAGTTTTATTATTTGTATTTGAGAGAGAATACATTCATATGAGTTATCATTTAACTCAAAACGTAGCTTTAAAAAATTAATTAACTTGAACATCAACAATGAACCAATCATTAGTTATTTGTAAGTAGGAGTTCTTGAGGAAAACTCATTTTTTCAACCTTAAAAAACTATCGTTATCTAAGGTTGAAAATGGTAGAATTGAAGAAACATTTGTTCTTATAAATGCGCATTAAAACCAACTAATTTAATTGGTAATAAGGGGGTGATTACATGGAGGAAAATTTGTTTTCGCTAGAGCAATTTAAAATGAAGCAAGAGAAGGATCAAACACTTCACTTGATGAAAGCGAAAAAATTAGAGATGTATGAACCGAATTTTAAAGCGTTCGCTACATTTTGTGATCAACACTTTTTACCAGTTGATTTTAACTCGTTGGAATTGTATCTCCATGAATCCATTATAAAAGAGCGCGTACGGTTATCGACGTTTAATCGGCGACTCGCTGGAATAAAGTATTGGCTCATGAACGAGTATGGGTTAATGATGACTGCAGACCAGGCTAATCAAATTAAATTATTACGCCAACTATATAATGAAGAAGAATTTTTACGTCTGAAGCCAATGAAGGGAAAACGAGCTGAACAACAAAGCGATGTGCTGCGGTTAATTGATCGGTATGATACGAACAATAAAAGCGATATCCGGAAACGAGCCATTTGTTTAGTGAACCTGATTACGGCGAATCGCCCTTCCGAAATGGTCCGTTTGAAGGTAAGTGACTTTGATCTTGAGAATCGTACGGTCAATGTCATGATGAAGAAACAAGGAGAAATGAAAGAAAAACGCTTAACGCTTGAATGTGTACAAGTTGTAAAGAAGTATATTCAAGAATGCGAACTGCAAGCGGATGATTATTTTGTGGGAGCAGCTGATAAGTGGGGAAATCATACAAGTCGGCAAATCAATGAAATTAGTTATAACCAGGCAATTCAAAGTTGGTTAGGATTTGCACCGTACACTTTCCGAAAAACACAAATCACCTCAATGTACCAAAAAGGAGCCGACATTCCAACCATCGCCAAACAATCTGGCCACAAATCCCATCAAACGATTATGCAGCATTATATTAACTTACGGACCGATGATGTGGATGAGTTTTTGTAGTGGTTAAAAAATACACTATATAATAGAAGAAACTCGTGTTTTTATGCTAAAAAAAGCCAAGGTATTGATTGCTTTGCCTCGGCTAAATGCATCTGTTTATTAGTGTAAGTAAAAAAACGTAAGTCGCTTTGAATTGAACCTTAGATATGACACCAATTAATGTCTTAATTTATGAAACTATTGGATATAAAAAAGAGCCGGATTAAATCCGGCGTAATGTCCATTGAGGGGGATGGATTGCAGAATAATGAATAGTTAATTTTTAATTAAGCAGATTTGAATGATTTATAAGTGATTATAAAAATTAAGAAATAGTGGGATTTAATAACTAACAATGTTAAATGTTTTTGAATTCATATTTCTATACCTTCGTTAATATTTTGATAATCTTCTAGAGCTAATTGTGCAACATTATCTAGAGTTAAGATCTCATGTTGTGCTGGACTATACTCAAATTTCTTATTGACTACTATTGCTTCATAAGCTTGTACTTCCGATAATCCTTCAGGAATCATTGGAAATTCAAAATCATAATTTTCGATTAAAATTTCTTGTAACTCATAAAAATAATATATTCCTGTTTCTGTAATTCGGTATTCACCTTTGTTTACTCGCTTTATATAATTTTTACTATAAAGTTCAGCTAATGTACCATCAACAAAAGCTCTTTCATCACTTACTTTACGACTTTTAAGATTCACCCAAAGATTCAGATTCTTTGTTAATTTTTTTTCTATATCCCCATTTGTCACAACAGTTCTACCCGCATCAGGTGAATTTTTAATAAGATTGAGAAATAGATAATACTTTTGGATTTCGATGTGTATTTTATTACTCACTCTCAGTACCCTCCTAATTTTTATTTACTAGGATTTACTCCTGTTAACATGATTATATGTCAAATAAAACTATGAAATAATGGAAAAATATCAGGATATATTTCCATGTTTTTTTCCATTATTTAACCAAATAGATATGAGATAATGAATTTATTAAGGAGGAGTTCTAAATGAAAAGTAGTTTAATACAAAATGTTCAACTTTCTAATATACATGAAATTTTTGAAGAAATATTTAGCTGTTTTACATTCTCGAAAAACTCAGAAATCAAGTCTAATAATGTAAACATATTTGCTAAATTGTTAGTGATAGCTGGTGATTTTACGGGGGAGAAAGTAAATCTTTCATTCACAGTGAAACCTATCAAGAAAAGTATAATTAAAGCTGAAGATATTAAAGAAATGAAAGATCGGCTTACCGTAGTTTCAGAAAATGGCGGTTTACGTAAAAATATAAATAAGCTACTCGGAAGGCAAAGCTATGGAGTAAAACATATTGCTCTTTTAAAAGAGTGGATTCCATTAATCAAATCCTATATTAACAATAGCGAAATAAATAAATTTGCAGAAAAAGTTTTAAATGTTTCAATAAATATCGAAAGCGAAAAGTTAGAAAGCTTAATAAAGTCATTAATATATATACTTAATAGTGAAGAAGAGGTAATGGTTATGCCTACATCACCAAACAAAACAATAAACATTATTACACAGGAGGATTTGCTAGACCTTATATATATAAAAATGCCATCATATCTTAAAGAACATATAGATTTCAATTCTATTTGTGCTTTATTTCCAGATTTTATAATTTTAAAAGGTGATGTGGAGGTACTTGCCTTTTATGATGAAGATGAAATTGAAGTTGAATTATTAGTCATAATTATGGAAACTTCTAGTGAAAGTGGTTTCGAATATTCAATAGGAATAACAGAGTGGGAAGAGGAGTCAAATCTTTATTCAACGGAGTTTATAAAAGTTTCTATAATTGGTTTAGCAAAATTTATCGAAGATTTGCTCCGAGAGAAAAATATTGATTTTATTCACTACTCTGTAATTAAAAGATTACAAAATATCCTAAATTATAACGAACAAAAATTAACGAACAAATATTTGTAAATTTATCTTCTGAGGATAATACCTAACTCTAAATTAAAAAGTAAGCAACTGGAGTAAATTTCTTTTTAATTGCATCTTTTATCTTTGTACTAGGGGCAACATAGAGACTAGAGATACCTTTCTTGAGTCGCCTGAGCACACTTTTAAATAAAAATGTATTCCTAGTATTTACAGACCTCTGTAAATACTAGGAATACAGGAATACAGGAATACAGGAATACAGGAATACAGGAATACAGGAATACAGGTTAGCCTAATTTCTAATCTATATGGACATTTTTATTAGCGGAAGTACCTCGCAATCTGTCTCTATAATGAAAATAAGCGCTTTCTACTTGAGAAAAGCGCTCCTATAGGTTGGAACAGTTGATTAAGGAATAATACTAATCTGTAAACTGAAATGGGTTTTAATTCTTACTTAAATCGTTTAATAGCAAAAAGGTCTATATTTTCATTTGTTCGTCTGTCTATTATTAATTCACTTAAAATCTTCCCTATTACACTGCTAAATTTAAAACCATGTCCTGAAAATCCTGCTGCTATTGCAATATTCGGATGTTTTGGATGTAAATCTACAATAAAGTTCTCATCAGGTGTTAGTGTGTATGTACATGTTTTTCCATATAATAATTGCCCAGTAGAAGGAATAAAGTTTGTTAAGAAATGTATCAAGTCTTCTTGATCTCCTATTTCCTCACCAAATGTTGTGATTGTTTCATCTGGATTTATCGTCGTTCCTCCATCGTGTCTACCTACTTTCAATCCCGCTTTTTGAATGCTAGGGAATCCATAGTAGTCGCCAATTGGTGTATCAAACGCGAAAGCTGGAAAAACATTTTCCCCATAAAGTTCCTCGTCCACATCAAACCATGCAAAGGTCTTTCTTACGGGATTAAGAGGTAGCTCCAAGTCAAGCATGGATAATAATTGATTTGACCATGCACCAGCAGTCAAAATTAAAGAGTGAGCTGTAAAGGAATTTGAATCTGTTGATACCTTGACACTTCCTGCTTTAGCAGTAATAGATGTAACTCTACTGTTTGTTAAAATCGTGACTCCATTTACTATAGCTAATTCGCGATATGCATCAATACATTCTTCGCATCGAAGTACACCAGAAGTTGGTTCATAGCAACCAATGTAATCACTTGGCACTTTAATACCTGGCCAACGTTCTTTAATATCTTCTGCACTCATTATTTCAATTGGAAGAGAAAAGCGTTTAGAGCTAGAAATTATATTTTTAATAAAACTAGAAGATTCTTTCCCTACATTTAAAACCCCTGTTTTTAAAAAGAACTGTTTTCCTGTTTCTTTCTCTAACTCATACCACAACTCTTGTGCCTTAAGTGCTAAAGGTACATACTCTTCGCCTTCTCCATAAGCATGTCTGATAATTCTTGTTTCCCCATGATGACTGCCCTTATCATGAGGAGGATTATGCGAATCTAATAAAAGTACCTTTTTCCCCGTTAAAGATAAATAATATCCTGCCGCCATTCCCATAGAACCAGCACCAACTACTATAACATCATAATTTAACATTCGTTTCTACCTCTCTAAAAGCCTATTATTAAGTATTTTCTCGCTTGTTTAGTTGCAAAAAGCATACATTTTTGTTAAGTGTCATGTCAAACCATTTTAAGATTCGTGTATCTTTTAACACATTCCCCAACGATATGAACCGAGTGCGAAATAGAAGATGTTTCATAAGGATCAAGTTATGACGTTAATTAGGTATGAAAAAAGCCGAATTAAATTCGACTTTTTACACTGCATTAACTTCAGTTGTTTTTGTACAGATACCGGTTCGCAAAATGTTCTTTCGTTCATTTATTTTGCCTCGAAGTTCTAGATGTTTACTCACCTACCATACCGTCATTATCATTATCGCGCATATAAGGATATAACCAATGATCACGCGTTATTGGCATACTGAAACCTGCATCTTTTGCTTCTTTAATCGTCACCTGTCCATTACCGTTTGTATCAACACTAGAAATATCGCCTTTTGTATTTGAACTAGTTGAATTGGAAGGCTCACTACCTGTTAAACCGAGTGATGCGTTTACTTCATCTGGGTTCACGTTGTCAAATGTATCGACAATCTTGTTGCCCTTTATAGTATAGGTATACTGATAACTTGAAGGAATCTGCGTTTTCGTATTTGGATATGTGATAAGCGCTTCGAAATTAGTGGCTCCACCAGCTTTACGAATCGCATCTTCCATATAAGCTTGGTCACCATGTCGGTTGAGCGTACTATCTTGTGGGGTAATATTATAAGCATTTGACACCCCTCCAAGAGAATCAGCAATGATATGTCCTTCATCTAAAACGGCACTTTCGACACCAGGAACTTTGGCCTCATCAGCGTAGTATCTGCCAGACGATAATACCGGTTCGTTACGGTCATCTTGTAGAATGATTTTGTCAGCAATAACACGTACTAGTTGCCCGTATTCATTAGTAAATGCCCAATATTCACGGTCCCCATAACCAATATCAACGACGACCTTAGATTCACGATATCCAGACAAATCACCACCATCAACTTCGATAAGTTTGTATCCTGAGAACAGCTCATTATTTGGTTGGGTTGGTGTTTCCTCTACTACTGGTTCATTAACAGCCGTAGTGATAGTTTCTTCTTCACTATTTTTATTTGTATCAACTGTAGTTACTTCTTGTGGATCTGTTTCTCCATCTGTAATCGATGCATCTTCTACGTCGGTACAACCAACCATAAAGATGGTCGTTAAAAGTAAGATTAAATAGTTCGTTTTCTTTTTCATTTTAGGACTCTCCTATAATAGGTTCATATTGTTCATTCTAAAAATCTTGGAATGTTAACCTATTAATAATAGCACAAGATATTTACTCTTTTCGTAATTTCAATAGTTTAAACTGATAAGAAAGGTATGGCAGACCCGGGAATATGAGGATGGCTAGGGAAATCAAACCTAGCACTTGAAAAAGGTTTGTGATGCTTTCTGATGCCCATCCCGGATTGCTAAAGATACCAAGTAGCCAAAATACAACGGTAGAAATGAAGAACGGAAGAGCAGATTTCCCCATCTGTTTCTTTTCTCTTTCATATTTTTCAATAGTAGTTGGTCTGTCCGTATAGATTGGCTTGGTTCCTGTGGATGCACTAAATATATGAATTTCATTTCCTACAGAACATACATGTGACCATCCAGCAGCTTCAAAGAGAGCAAAGTACTCATCATCTACTTCTTTTTGATAATCCAATGAATACTCAATGTCCTTACGTTCCCCTTTTCTTAACTTGTATCCTAACCCTGCAATTTTTTCTAAAATCCATCCCTCTTTTGCATATTCGGCAAGCTTTTTCATCTCTTTCTCTTCAAAAAAAGCTAAACCACCGCTAGGAATATATTTAACTTGTTTCATGTTAACTGCTCCCCTTTTCTTTTAAATATTTCTTCTGCATGTAATACCATTTCCCGTCTTCGCTTTACTTCTTCTTTTAAAAGTTCAATGCCTTTTTCTGTTGCAATATAGCTTTTTCTTTTCGGATCATGATCATCAAACAGTTGAATTAATTCAGCAGCTAACAATTTCTTAATTGTTGTGTACATAGAAGCAGGCCCAATTGAAAATCGCTGGTTGGTCATTTCTTCAATCGTTTGCATAATGAGATAACCATGCTTTGCATCCATTAAAGACAATAAAATATAGTAAGCTGTGTCCGTCAGTTCGCCCATTTCTAATGAGACATTTCTTCCCATGATCTCCCTCCTTTGTATCATTTAATGATATATCGTTAAATGTAATATATCGTTTAATGATATATAAGTCAATAAAAAACCAGATAATCCTCCTTTCATTAAAAATTCTTTTAGTTGAGATAGTATCATTGTGTAATTACGATTCTAAGGATTTTTAAAACAAAAGCTTGGAGGACTTGTCTTACTCGATTCGTCTGAGCGCTCTTTAAAATCAAACTGCATTTACAGAACTAAGTTTGCAAATCCCCGTATTTGTAATTAAACTTAAATACAGGAATACAGGAATACAGGAATACAGGAATACAGGAATACAGGAATACAGGAATACAGGAATACAGGAATACAGGAATACAGGAATACAGGAATACAGGAATACAGGAATACAGGAATACAGGAATACAG
>NZ_RYYR01000003.1 GCF_003977595.1 Lysinibacillus antri
TTGCGCAAAAATCCGTCTTTCGTTTTTGGTCGTGTATAAGGAAGTGCTGGTTGAATATCCTGTTCAAATAAGAATTTCGTAATAGCTGGTGTTTTATAAGCAGCATCAGCCGCAACGGCAAGTGGTTTTTTCACTTTTTCTATTACCTTTTCAACAAGAGGTTGTAGCATATGACTATCGTGAACATTACCAGGTGTTACAATCGTTCCAAGTATAAATCCATAACGATCCGCAGCAGCATGAAAAGAATACGCAAACTGTTTTGTTCGTTCATCTTTCACATAGTAACCACTCTCTGGATCGGTTGTGCTTTCTTTGATTTCCTTCATTTCTTCTTTTTCAAACTTTTCTGGAGGGAACGGCTTTTTCCCATGATTCACACGGTCTTGGTTGATTTCTTCTTGTAACTTCGCCTCATACGCACGCGTTTCTTTACGGACCATTTTCTTTTCGAATTTGCGTTTATTCGCACTCGCCTTCACATGAGTAGAATCAACGAAAACATGGTCCGGACTCAACAAGCCTTTATCCGCAATTTCTTTGAGGATTCGATAGAAAATCTGTTCAAAGATATCTGTGTCTTGGAAACGACGGACATAGTTTTTCCCGAAGGTTGAAAAGTGAGGTACTTCTGTATGGAAGCCAAATCCTAAAAACCAACGATAAGCCATATTTGTCTCAATTTCTTTGATAGTTTGACGCATCGAACGAATCCCAAATACATATTGAACAAAGGTCATTTTAATTAAAACGACCGGGTCAATACTTGGTCTACCTAATGTAGAATATAGTGGTTCTACCAGTGGATAGATGAAAGAAAAATCAATGGCCGCTTCGAGCTTTCTTACAAGATGGTTTTGTGGTACAAGTTGGTCAATCGTAATCATCTCAATTTGATTGCGTTCATAATTTTGATTTTTAGTCATCATATCTATCACCTCTAGCAGTTTTCATTTTACTTTTAGAAATTTCTTAAGTTTATTGTAAAAGAAAAAAGACTGTAGGCAAACTCGAAATTTATCGAGTTTGTCTACAGTCTGAAGCAAACGCCTAAACGTTTGCTTTTTTCATCTTCTCTTGGAATTCATTCCAAACTTGATCAAATTTAACTTTATCTTCATCCATTAATTCCACTAATGGAAGTCTTACTTTTTCTACGTTAAAGCCAAATTTGCTCATTGCATATTTCACTGGAACTGGATTTGGGTTTGCGAATAATTGTTGAACTAACGGTAACAATGCTTGATGAATCTGCGCAGCCTCTTGATGACGACCTTCTTCAAACGCGCGAATCATTGCTTGCATTTCGTTACCAACGACATGAGCTGCTACTGAAATAACACCACGACCACCAATTGCTAAAAGCGGTAAAGTTAAGCCGTCATCCCCACTATAAACATACGTATCTTCTGACACATTCGCTAAAATTTCGGTCATTTGATCTAAATTTCCACTTGCTTCTTTCACAATCCGAACATTCGGAAGTTTACTTAAAGAAACAATTGTTTGTGGAAGTATATTAATACCTGTTCGACCAGGAATATTATAAATAATGATTGGCAGTGTCGTTGATTTGGCGATCGCTTCAAAGTGCGCGAATATGCCACGTTGATTTGGCTTATTATAATACGGTGCTACTAACATTACACCGTCAACACCTAAATTTTCCGCTTTTTTCGTCAATTCAATCGAAAATTCTGTTTCATTATCCCCTGTTCCTGCGATGACAGGGATACGTTTATTTACTTTTTTCACTGTAAAGTCAATTAACTTTAGTTTATCCTCTTCAGAAATCGTTGGAGATTCACCTGTTGTACCACAAACGACAATCGTATCCGTCCCATTTGCAATTAAATGTTCAATTATCCGTTCTACTGTTTCATAATCGATCCCATCTTCATTAAATGGGGTGATCATCGCAGTAGCTATACGACCTAAATCCATTTTCACACCTCTTATAGTAAGTTATCCTCTAACATCGTTTCTGCAATCTGAATAGAGTTTAATGCAGCACCTTTTAGCAAGTTATCTGACACTATCCATAAATGGAATCCTTTTTTGATTGATAGGTCTTGTCGAATACGTCCAACGTATACTGGATCTTCCCCTTCTACAAATAGAGGCATCGGATATTCCTGTGATGTAATATCATCTTGTAAGACAATACCAGGAGCATTTTTTAACACTTCAAAAATATCTTGTAATGAAGCGTCTTGTTCTACTTCAATATAAACAGATTCAGAATGTCCCGAAACGACTGGTACACGTACACAAGTTGCAGCTACTGCTAGTTCTGGCATGTGCATAATCTTTTTCGTTTCATTAATCATTTTCATTTCCTCGTATGTAAAGCCATTGTCCGTAAATACATCGATTTGCGGAATGACGTTACGTGCAATTGGATAATGCTTTTTGTCTGATTTTGCTGGTAAAATGTTTGCTTCTACATTTTTACCCGCTTCCCACTGTGCACTTTGCGCGCGTAATTCTTCAATCGCTGCAATACCTGAACCCGAAACCGCTTGATAAGTTGAAACAATCACTTTTGTTAAACCAAATTTTTCACGGATAGGTTGAAGGGCAGCAACCATTTGAATTGTTGAACAGTTTGGATTTGCGATAATACCATTATGTTTTGCCAAGTCTTCTCTATTTACTTCAGGCACGACTAATGGTACATCTGGATGCATACGGAAGTGACTTGTGTTGTCAATAACAACCGCGCCACGTTTCGCTGCTTCAGGTGCTAACTTTGCAGAAACCGAACCACCTGCAGAGAATAAGGCAACATCTACACCTTCAAAGGCTTCCGGAGTTGCTTCTTCGATTGTGTAGTTTTGCCCGTTAAATTCGATTTCTTTTCCTGCTGATCTAGCTGAAGCTAAAAATTTTATATTTTTAATAGGAAAATTGCGTTTAATTAGTTGTTCTTTCATTTTGCTTCCAACTGCACCTGTTGCTCCAACAATTGCAACTGTTAATTGTTTAGACATTTCTCATCTCTCCTCAAAAACTAGTAACATATAATGTTGAAAATTGTATCATAAAAATATCAATTTGTGTTGGAAAATTCGATTATTTCAAATATTGTATAAATAATGGTTGTAATTGTTTCTTATGCTCAATGGCATGAGCGACTGTATCGACCATTTTTGTAAAGTCAGAAATAAGGGAGTTAGGTTTATTATAAGGGTCATCTTGGCCAAATGGGATAAAATAAATATTCTTAGAATTTAATAGTTTCATAATATTAACTCCATTTAGGCCTAAAGCATCATTTGTCGAAATTCCCAATACAACGGGTGAACCATTCCGAAGAGTTGCTTTTGCTGCCATTAATACCGGACTATCTGTCGACGCATTGGCAAACTTACTAATGGAATTACCAGTCATTGGGGCAATCACCATACAATCGAGTGGGTTTTTTGGTCCAAAAGGCTCTGCCTCTACTATGGATGAAACCACCTTTTCACCAGATAATGCTTCTATTTTTTGTATCCATTCTTCTCCAGTTCCAAACCGAGTTGCAGCCGTTAATACTGAATGGGTAATAATAGGAACTACAGTAGCACCTGCATTGCGGAAGTTCATAATTTTTGGAATGACATCTTCATATGTGCAATGGGATGCCGTAATACCTAGTCCTATTCTTTTTCCTTCTAACAAGAATTTCTCCTCCTTAACTGTCCAACAATTGATTCATATAGTACATTCCCTGCATCTTCAGGGAAAAATTTTCCTGGTAGCGCCGGTAAAAATTCATAATTATTTCTATGAACACCATCTTGTAAACACCCTGGATAGGAGGCTAAATCATAGATTGGCATTGAAATTTTCTTATTAAATTGTTCATCTAACCATTTCGCGGGTATTGTATTGATGAAAAAATCCCCTTCAATATCCCCTACATCTTTTAGGTCTATTGCTTCGTATCGAAAGGCTTTTGCCTCGTTAAGTTGTACATTTGAACGCACAGCGATGCTAACCTCTGCACCGATATTTCTTAATATATTAGCTGTCATTTTTGCTACACGACCAAAGCCTGTGATAATAAATTTCTTACCTTGAATCGCTCTTTTTGTATTGTAAAATGTGGAAACAAACGCTTCTGCTGTTAATACAGCGTTATACCAAATAAACGATTCATCCTCCAAGTAAAAATGGAGCTCATTGTCATTCAAAATTTTTTCCCATGAATCATTTAACTTTCCAGAAAATATAATTGCATCGGAAAGCCCTAAGACATTTTGGACTTTTATTTCTAAAGGGTGGATTGGTAACACAACAAAATGAGGATGAAATGCTAAAACAGTTTTGTTTAGTTCTTCATCCCATTCATTTACATTTTTATAATAGACTGTTCTCTTTCCATCGCTTAATCGCTTTGCTAACACTTTCATTCTTGCATCGGTTCCAACTACTAACCATTTCTCATCATTCATGAATCAAACTGCCGTCTTTTATGTGATGTTTTGCGGAACAAAATTCGATCTTCACCAATTAGATGAATCTCTTCCCACGGTATAAACAATGGTGCAGTGGATTTCTTTTTTTGGAATGGTAATTTACCTGATTGATCGTTTAATTCAAATCCATAAATTTTTCCCGTTTTTGGATCAAACAAGCATTCTGTATCAGATAAATAGCCGTACCTTACACCATGTTCCATCTCAATAAGTTCTTTTTCTGCAAGCTCCGATAGCAGCATTTTTTCCCTCCTCCATGAGCTTATTGATACTATATGCAAAGTCAGAATTGAAGGTGCTTTTTCTGTTTAAGTTTCGTACCATTCTAATAACTAATAATCGAGTCGATACTACTATTACTATTCAATTCGGTAGCGATTTATTTTGGAACTTGCTTAAAACAATAAAAAATAGGTGCTCCCCATTTCTGGGAAACACCTGTTATTTTACACCTTGACCAATGATTGAAATGGCTGGTTCTGCGCTTAATATGTAATCAATCATCTCATCTACTTTTTTCATCGATACTGCATCAATATCCGCGATGGTTTCGTCAATGGATTTATGTCGCTTCGCATTTAGTTCGTTTCGACCATTTCGACTCATCCGTGAATTTGTACTTTCAAGACCTAAAACGAAACTGCCTTTAAGCTGCTCTTTCGCATTCGACAGTTCTGTTTCTGTAATTCCTTGCGTTTGGATTTTACTTAAAGAATCGTCAATTGTTTTTTGTAATAATGCTAATTGCTGGTTATTGGTACTTCCATAAATCGTAAACGCACCAATATCTTGATAACATGATTGATACGAAAAAATCGAATAAGCTAGTCCACGTTCTTCCCTAACTTCTTGGAAAAGTCTTGATGACATATTTCCGCCGATAATATTGTTAAGGGCAATAAAACTATATAAATTCGGGTCTTTTGTACCTACTGCAGGGTAGGAAATTGCAATGTGCGATTGCTCAACATCTCGTTCTTTTACAATTCTCCCTGAACTAAGTGTTGGATACGTAAGAACCGTTTCCATTACTTTAGGAGAACGTTCTAGCTTCGAGAAAAGCTTTTCGATATGTTGCAATAACTCTTTTGTAATGTTTCCTGCTACAGATATTACAATATTTTCAGGATAATAATGCTTTTCCATATAGTGTTCAATTGTTTCTTTATTAAAAGTGGATAATGTTTGACTTGTGCCCAAAATTGGAAGACCTAATGCATCATTTGGGTACATGACACGCCATAACGCTTCATGCACATCATCATCTGGTGCATCTTCACTCATTAATATTTCTTCTAACACCACTTGTCGTTCTTTTTCAAGCTCTTGTTTTGCAAATGTCGAGTTAAAAAACATATCCGCTAAAATGGAAATTGCTAGTTCACCATGATGATCTAAAACTTTTGCATAATAGCATGTATTTTCCTTCGATGTAAATGCATTGATTTCTCCACCGATACGGTCGAATTCTTCTGCAATTTGTCTTGCGGTTTTTGTCGTCGTCCCTTTAAAGAGCATATGCTCAATAAAATGCGTAATTCCATTTTCTTCTGGCAATTCAAATCGTGACCCAGCACCTACCCAAACGCCGACTGAAATAGATCGAACATGGGGGATATGCTCTGAAACGATTCGAACACCATTTTGACACGTATAAATTTTAACCAATCATATCCTCACCTATCAAATTAAAATCTTGTATTAAGTAATCATATGCTAAACATTAACAATAATTCAACTTTGGAACAATCCTTAACGAATTTTTTCGACTAAAAGATAAAAACAGGAGTGAGTTAAAAATCTCGCTCCTGTTTTACATTACATATAAGATTATTGTTGTTCTGCTCGTTCTTTTTCTTCTTTAATAACGACTTTACGTGATAGATTTACTCGGCCTTGGTTATCAATTTCAATGACCTTCACCATTAATTGATCGCCAATTTTTAATACATCTTCCACTTTGTTTGTACGTTCTTCTTGGATTTCAGAAATGTGTAATAAACCATCTTTACCTTGGAAGATTTCACAGAATGCACCGAATTTTTCGATACGTTTTACTGTTGCCAAGTAATACTCGCCAACTTTCGCTTCACGTACGATGGATTCAATGATTTCTTTCGCACGAATATTCATTTCTTGGTTTGCAGAAGAAATATAAATTGTACCATCTTGTTCTGTATCAATTTTTACGCCAGTTTCTTCAATAATTTTGTTAATCGTTTTACCACCTGATCCGATCACATCACGGATTTTGTCTGGGTTAATACGAATCACTTCAATTTTTGGTGCATATTTTGATAGTTGTTCACGTGGTTGGTCTAACGTTGCTAACATTGATTCTAAAATAACCATACGACCAATTTTCGCTTGTTGTAATGCTTCTTCTAAAATTTCGCGTGATAAACCATCAATTTTAATATCCATTTGAAGTGCCGTTACACCTTTTGCCGTACCAGCTACTTTAAAGTCCATATCCCCAAGGTGGTCTTCCATACCTTGAATATCCGTTAATACAGAATAATGTTCGCCTTTTTTCACAAGTCCCATCGCAATCCCAGCAACAGGTGCTTTAATCGGTACACCAGCATCCATCATGGCAAGCGTTGATGCACAGATTGACGCTTGTGAAGTAGAACCGTTTGATTCTAATACTTCTGATACACAACGAATTGCATATGGGAAGTCTTTCTCATCTGGAATAACAGCAAGTAATGCACGTTCTCCTAAAGCACCATGCCCAATTTCACGACGACCTGGTCCGCGCATTGGTCCTGTTTCCCCAACCGAGAATTGCGGGAAGTTATAATGGTGCATAAAGCGTTTTGACTCTTCAAGACCTAGCCCGTCAATAATTTGAACATCACCAAGTGGTCCTAATGTACAAATTGAAAGAGCTTGAGTTTGTCCACGCGTAAATAAACCAGAGCCATGCGCACGTTGTAATAACCCAACTTCTGAAGAAAGAGGACGAATTTCGTCAACTTTACGTCCATCTGGGCGAATTTTTTCTTCTGTAATTAGACGGCGAACTTCATCTTTCACCATTTTATCTAAAATTGTTTTCACTTGTTTTAACGTATCTTCATCTACTTCTTGCTCTTCAAAAGATAACATAACGCGTTCTTTTACTGCTGAAATCGCATCTTCTCTTGCATGCTTTTCAACTGTTTGAATCGCCGCATTCATATCTTCTTCACACATTGCTTTAATTTTTGAAGTCAGTTCTGCGTCCAGCTCAAATAACTGTACTTCGATTTTTTCTTTCGCGACTTCTGCAACAATTTGTTCTTGGAAGGCAATTAATTTTTTAATTTCTTCATGACCAAACATAATTGCTTCAAGCATAATTTCTTCTGGTACTTCTAGAGCACCTGCTTCTACCATGTTAATTGCATCTTTATTCCCTGCAACCGTTAAGTGGATTGTACTTTTTTCAGCTTGTTCCACATTTGGATTGACGATGAATTCACCATCAATATACCCTACATGAACACCAGCAATTGGTCCGTTAAATGGAATGTCTGAGATGGATAATGCTAAAGAAGAACCAAACATAGCAGCCATATCAGTCGGACAATCCGGATCAGAAGACATGACTATCGAAATAACTTGTACTTCGTTACGGAAGCCGTCTGGGAAACTTGGTCGGATTGGACGGTCAATTAAACGAGAAACTAAAATTGCATGCTCAGATGGACGACCTTCACGTTTAATAAAGCCTCCTGGAATTTTCCCTGCAGCATATAGACGTTCTTCATAGTTTACTGTTAATGGGAAGAAATCTAAAGGCTTTGGTGTTTTTGACATTGTTGCAGTTGCTAGTACTGCGGATTCACCATAGCGTACTAATGCTGCCCCATTTGCTTGTTTAGCTAGCTGTCCAACTTCTACTACTAACGGACGGCCTGCCCATTCATATGAAAAGATTTTTTTTTCGGTCATTAAATGAACCCCTTTCTCATTGAAACACAGAACTAACAATATATATTCACTAGTTAGTGTATCAAAAAAGCAATTTCTATGCTAAATGTTTTCACTATAATTATGGCTATTTCGTATATTTTTTACAAATTATTTAGGAGAATACTTATTTTTGTCTTAAAACATAAATTTTTTTGTTAAAACACTACTGTTAACTTGTCCAAATTTACGCAAATACACACATGTTAGTCCAAATTTGCTACATTTGGCCAATCAAATTTTGCATAAATAAAAAGCGGGAACATTCCCGCTTTTTAGTAAGCTGTGATTAACGACGTAATCCAAGACGTTGGATTAGTTCACGGTAACGTTGTACGTCATTTTCACGAAGATATTTTAATAAGTGACGACGACGACCAACTTTTTTAAGAAGACCACGTTGAGAGTGGAAGTCTTTTTTATGAGTGCCTAAGTGATCGTTTAAAGCATTGATTTCTGCAGTTAATACTGCGATTTGTACTTCTGGAGAACCAGTGTCCCCTTCGTGAGTGCGGTACTCAGCGATAATTTCGTTTTTACGTTCTTTTGTAATTGCCATTAGAATGGACCTCCTAAATAATTATGTTTACACCATTAGCACAGCGATCGTTGGAGAATCGAGTAGCCGAGCTAAGGACGCGTGTTAATAACACTTAATGAATAGTACCATACTTTAAAAAATGTAGCAACTTTTACGATAAGTTCTGGAAATATTCGATTGCTTCATTTTTATCTTTTTCAATTTGTGCTTTTAAAGAATCGATACCATCAAACTTTTGTTCGTTCCGAAGATGTTTTTCCCATCCAATGGTTACATCTTCACCATAAATGTTTTTGTTAAAATCTAAAATATGTACTTCAATGGACAATTGTTTATCATCAGGGTTTTTAAACGTTGGTCTATAGCCGACATTGCACACCCCATTGTACCATTTATTTTGAACTTTTAAACGTACGGCATAAACACCTGTTCTTGGTATAAAGGATCCTTCATGTGGTTGAATATTAGCAGTAGGGAACCCAATTGTGCGTCCACGTTTATCGCCTTGAATAACGATACCAGGAACTTTAAAAGCTCTTCCTAGTAGCTTAGCTGCACCCTCCATATCACCAGCCTTTAAATACTCGCGAATTCTTGTAGAGCTAATTTTTTCGACATCATCAGCTTGTTTATCAATTACTGTTACACCATAATCACCATTACTTAATTCCTTCATCGTATCCATGTTCCCTTGACCAAATTTGCCAAATGAAAAGTCAAATCCAGCCGTCACATGTTTTACATTTAAATCACGAATAAAGTACTGAATAAATTCCTCTGGTGATAGTTTGGCAAAATCCGATGTAAAGTTTACAACAAATACGTTCTCTACACCTAATCCTTCTAAAATGGCAATTTTTTGTTGAAGGGGTGTTATATAAAAGATTTGTTCCTTTCTTCCACCAAGTACAATCGATGGATGTGGATCAAAGGTCATGACTGCGCTTTCAATATTTAATTCCTGCGCTTTTTCCATTGCTGCTTTTATTACCGCTTGATGCCCCTTATGCACGCCATCAAAAAAACCGACTGCTAAGGAATAGGCAGAAGATTGTTGCAGTGGATTTAACTCATGCGGGTATTTTAAATGTACAACATTCATACAAATATTTTTCCTCCTTAGACTTGCGGGAACATTTTTTCAGGTTTCATCAATCCTTCTTTCGTTGGATGTTGAACATAAACCGCTAAAACCTTACCCTCTTTACTAAATATTATTTTATCACTTTTTTTCAAAAATGCATGTGCAGGAAGAACTTGTCCATTTAAAATTTGTTTTTCATTGGACTCATCGATTTCAATAAAAGGATAAGTGGATAATGCATATTCAACTGGACGAATCACTTCATCAATTTTCCCTTCTGAAACTAATTTTTCAACTTGTTCTAATGTAACACAATCGTCTTTCGAAAATGTTCCCGACGTAACCCGTGTCAGAAATGCCATATGTGCTGGGAATCCTAATTTTTCACCAATTTGAACAGCAAGTGTACGAATGTATGTACCTTTACTGCATGCAATTCTAACACGAAAAGTGATTTCTTCTCCTTCAAACTTTTGTACACCCTCTAAAAGATCTAATGAGTAGATTGATACTTTTCGAGTAGGTCTTTCAACTGTTTGACCTTTTCGAGCATATTCATATAGTTTTTTTCCATTTACTTTTACGGCAGAATACATTGGAGGAGTTTGTTCAATTTCCCCAGTTAGACTTAAAAGAGCTTGCAATACATCTTGTCGTGTTAATGTTTTAAAGCTCGTATCTCTTTCAACGGTTTCCCCTTGTGCATCTTCTGTCGTGGTTGATACTCCAATGGAAATTACTGCTTCATACGTTTTCCCTGCATCCGTTAAATATTCTGCTATTCTAGTAGCTTGGCCTATGCAAATCGGAAGTACTCCTGTCACTTCTGGATCCAATGTGCCTGTATGACCTACTCGTTTTGTTTTTAATATTTTTCGTAATTTAAACACGCAATCGTGACTTGTCATGCCTTGTTCTTTCCAAAGAGGTAAAATGCCGTTCATTTCTGATTCAATCTCCTTTATAAAAAAGAAAAAGCCTACATTGCACAAATGTATGCAGATGTAGACTGTTCTCATTAAATAGTTACCTTCTCTTAATCATTGTTATTTAGAGAACGTAATAGTGCATCAATTTTATTTCCGTATTCAACAGCTGAATCAAATTCAAAAGTAATCTCAGGCGTACGACGCAAGCGAATACGATGTCCAATTTCAGTGCGAATGAAACCGGATGCTTTCACTAATGCTTTTAGTGTATCCTCACGTTCGCGCTCACTTCCAAGAGAAGAAATATAAACAGTTGCTTGTTGAAGATCACCAGTAACTGCTACATCCGTAATTGTTACGAAGCCGACACGTGGATCTTTTAATTTACGAGTAATAATATCGCCTAACTCTTTTTTCATTTGTTCAGCAATACGATTGGAACGTAATGACATGATGAGTCACCTCTTTATAAAAGTGATGAATCCTATTTGCTAACCAAATAACCGCGATTGCGTTCAATTCATCACTTAAATATTTTCGTTATTTCTAGTTGAAGAAAATCAAATGTGTCTTAGCATATTTAGTTCAAAACAATTATTGCTTTGACCTACTAATTCAAATTAAAAATAATCTCGTAAAACTTCAAGTTGTTCCCAAGCAGGATTGGATTGTAAAAAATGAAGTGCATTATTGATTTCTCGATCTGCACTGGCTCTTGAAGAAGATACACACACAAGTGCGATTCTTGTTCGTTGCCACACATTTTGATGATCAATTTCCGCTACGGAAACATTAAACTTTTGTTTCGTACGAGTAATCATTCGCTGGAGAACTGCACGTTTTTCTTTTAACGAATGGGCGTCGGGTATTTGAAATTCAACTTCTACGTAAACAATCACTATCGTTTAATTTCTTCCATAATAAAGGCTTCAATTATGTCGCCTTCTTTAATGTCGTTGAAGTTTTTAATCGTAATACCACACTCATACCCTTTCGCTACTTCTTTCGCATCGTCTTTGAAACGTTTTAATGAATCTAGCTCACCTTCAAATACAACGATACCATCACGAATAACGCGAACGCCTGAATCGCGAGTAACTTTACCCTCTGTTATATAAGATCCAGCGATTGTACCAACTTTTGAAACTTTAATTGTTTGACGAACTTCCGCTTGACCAATAATTTTTTCTTCATATTCTGGATCAAGCATACCTTTCATCGCAGCTTCGATTTCTTCAATTACTTTGTAGATAATACGGTGTAGACGAATATCTACCCCTTCTTCTTCAGCTGCACGTTTTGCATTAACATCTGGACGTACATTAAACCCAATAACAATTGCATTTGATGCAGCAGCTAAAGAGATATCCGATTCCGTAATTGCACCTGCACCTGTATGGATAATTTTTACGTTAACGCCTTCTACATCAATTTTCATTAATGACGCAGCCATTGCCTCAACAGTACCTTGAACGTCCGCTTTAACGATTAAGTTAAGCTCTTTTACGTCACCTTGAGACATTTGTTCAAATAGATTATCCAATGTTACACGTTGCTTTTCAGAACGGCTTGCTTGAATTGCAGTCATTGCACGAGATTCCCCAACAGAACGCGCTGTTTTTTCATCTTCAAAGACTACAAAGCGATCCCCTGCTTGTGGTACTTCATTAATACCTGTAATTTCAACAGGTGTTGCTGGACCTGCTTCTTTTACACGACGGCCGATATCATTCACCATAGCGCGGACACGTCCATAAGCATGACCTACAACGATGGAATCACCAATACGTAAAGTTCCATCTTGTACTAATAATGTAGCAACCGAACCTCTACCTTTATCGAGTTGAGCTTCAATTACTGTACCGATAGCAGAACGATTTGGTGTTGCTTTTAATTCTGCTACTTCGGATACCAATAGTATCATCTCTAATAGCGTATCAATACCTTCACCTTTTAAGGCTGAAATTGGTACAAAGATTGTATCGCCGCCCCAATCTTCAGGAACTAAGCCATGTTCCGTTAATTCTTGCATAACACGGTCAGGATTCGCAGAAGGTTTATCCATTTTGTTTACTGCTACGATAATTGGTACTTCAGCCGCTTTTGCATGGTTAATTGCTTCTACTGTTTGAGGCATTACACCATCATCTGCAGCTACAACGATAATGGCTAAATCGGTAATTTTTGCACCGCGCGCACGCATTGTTGTAAATGCAGCATGCCCTGGTGTATCTAAAAACGTAATTTTTTTATCATTTACAACTACTTGGTAAGCACCAATATGTTGTGTAATACCGCCTGCTTCACCAGCTGTAACTTTTGTATGACGGATTGAGTCAAGCAATGTTGTTTTACCATGGTCAACGTGTCCCATAATTGTAACTACTGGTGGACGTTCTTGTAGTTCACCGTCATTTGACTCTTCTTGTTCGAAGTAAACTTCTAAGTCCGTAATATCGACACGCACTTCTTCTTCTACTTCTACGCCATAATCTGCACAAATTAACTCAATTGCATCCTTATCTAACTCTTGGTTAATTGTTGCCATTACACCAAGCATAAACAATTTTTTAATTAATTCAGATGGTTCACGGTGTAATTTTTTTGCTAACTCTGCAACCGTTAAAGATTCATAGAAAGTAATTTTTTCTGGAAGTTCTTTTGGTGCAGCAGCAATTGTTGGTTGATGTGTTTTTGGATGTCTACGTTTCCCACCATGGATCCCTGGCTTTTTACGTTGATTAAATCCACCTTTAGTTTTGCTGTTATTATTGTTATCCATACTTTTATTATGGTTACCTTTATTTTTTGACTTATCGTTATTTCCCTGAGAAGATTGGTTATTTGCGCTCGTTGGATTTTTCTTCTTCATTGGTTGTTGCTGCGATGTATTTTTTGATTTAGGCGTAACACTTGCTGATTTATGTTGATTTGAAGAAGTGTTGCTAGTTGTTGACGTTACAGTGTTATACACAGTATCTAATTTCGAAACTGCATCTCCTTCTAGCATCGACATATGGTTTGTTACACTAATCTTTAACTTACTTAATTCTTCGATAACTTCTTTACTTGATTTATTTACTTTTCTGGCATATTCATGAACTCTGATTTTGGTCATCTGCTCACCCCCGATTATATTTCGTTGAGTAGACTAGACATCTTTTTCGCAAAACCACTATCAGTAATAGCGATTACGACACGTGCTTCTTTTCCAATAGCATGTCCTAGCTGGTAGCGATCACCAAACACACGGTACTCAACGTTGTAAAACGTACACTTATCTTGAATTTTCTTACTTGAATTATGAGCGGCATCGTTAGCTAGTAGTACGAGTTTTGCCTTACCCGTTCGTACTTCTTTCACTACTAACTCTTCACCCGTGACTATTTTTCTGGCTCTTGCTGCTAAACCTAATAACTGAAATAATCTTTCACTCATAAAATAGACTCCCTACGAATCAGTCGTATTAGTTCGTCGTAAACTTCATCTGGGATTTTTACTTCTAATTGACGTTCGAGTATATTCTTTTTCCTAGCCAATTCGACGGCTTCCTCGGACTTTGAAATATATGCACCACGTCCCGACTTTTTTCCTGTTACATCTACTGATACTTCGCCTTCTTTTGATCGGACAATTCGTATCATTGATTTTTTAGGCAAGCTCTCACCAGTTACAACACATTTGCGTAACGGTACTTTTCTTTTAGTCGACATGAGAATTTCACCTTCCCTAATAAAAAAGCAAATCTTTTATTCATTTGGTTGTTACTACTCTTCTTCGTCTTGGTATAAATCATATTCGATTTCTTCATCATCATAAAACGAGTTATCGGATTCTTGTTCTTGAATGAAACGACTAGATTCAGAAGGATAAATACCCATTTCACGAGCATCTGTTTCACTCTTTATATCAATTTTCCAGCCTGTTAATTTCGCTGCAAGTCTTGCATTTTGACCACGTTTACCAATTGCAAGGGAAAGTTGATAATCAGGAACCACTACAGTTGTGGATTTTTCTTCTTCATTAACAATTACATCTAAAACCTTTGAAGGGCTTAAAGCATTTGCAACAAATACGATTGGATCTTCTGACCATTCAACAATATCAATTTTTTCACCGTTTAATTCATTGACAATTGTTTGGACACGCGCACCTTTTGCACCAACACATGCGCCTACAGCATCGACTTCTTCATTGTGTGCATATACTGAAATTTTTGAACGATCGCCAGCTTCACGGGCAATGGATTTAATTTCAACAATTCCTTCATAGATTTCAGGAACTTCCATTTCAAATAGTCGACGTAGTAATCCAGGGTGAGTTCGAGAAACAATCACTTGAGGTCCACGAGTTGTTCGCTCTACTTTTGTAATGTAAACACGAATACGCGATTGTGGCTTATAAACCTCACCTTGAATTTGCTCATTTACTGGCAATGCAGCTTCTACTTTACCGAGGCTTACATAAATATTACGAGAATCCTGTCGTTCGATAAGCCCATTGACGATATCATCTGTACGATCAACAAATTCTTCATAGATGATTCCGCGCTCTGCTTCACGAACTCTTTGTGTCACCACTTGTTTTGCCGTTTGTGCTGCAATTCTTCCGAAGTTACGAGGCGTTACTTCTTGTTCTAATACATCGCCAACTTCATAAGCAGGGTTAATATCTTTTGCGTCCTCAATCGAAATTTGAAGGCGATCATCTTCTACTTCTTCCACTACATCTTTACGTGAATAAACGACCATTGAACCATTTTCTAAGTTTAAATCTACACGAACATTTTGTGCTTGATTAAAATTACGTTTATATGCAGTTACTAATGCAGCTTCGATTGCTTCAACGATAATATCTCGGGAAATTCCTTTTTGTTGCTCCAGAGCAGTTAAAGCATCAAGTAAATCACTACTCATTTTATTTTCACTCCTAGTATTCAATTATGAAGAAAAATCGATTGCGTATCGTGCTTTAGCGATTTTTTCCTTTTCGATAAAAATATTTAATTTACGTGTTTTTATACGAACTTCTAGCTCTAAACCTTGTTCAGTATATGCTTTTAAATAGCCTTGGAATTCTTTCATATCTTTTATTGGCTCATATGATTTCACATAAATAAATTTACCTACTGCTTTTTCAAAATCGGATTCTTTCTTCAAAGGACGCTCTGCTCCAGGTGAAGAAACTTCTAAATAATAGTTTTGCTCGATCGGATCCTTTTCATCCAATACGAGGCTCAATCGTTCACTAACGATGGCACATTGTTCGATATCAATTCCGCCTTCTGGAGTATCGATGTAAACTCGAAGAAACCAGTTGCGACCTTCTTTTAAAAATTCTATATCGACTAATTCAAGGTTTAGCTCATCTAATATTGGTGTAACAAGCTCTTCAATTACAGACGTTACTTTACTCATAGTATCCTCCCTGGCGTAATCTTGCGCTTATTCATTTAAAGGTTACTGGTAATAATATTTGCTTACTTATTGTCTAGCTAAGATTGCTAACTCTTCGACAGTTGTTATTGGAGTGAATCTTTCGCTTATCTTAGTAAAAAATGAAATTCCACCAAGGCATGGTGAAATTTTCGTTCAACCTCTATTGTTCAATGGGTAAAATTTGGATAAGCATAACAACAGAAAAGAGCGGGAATGGACCCACTCTTTGCTGCAAAACTATCAACAAATTATTACCATTACAATAGCACAAAATTTTAGTTATTGCAAATTTACGCAATTTTGCCGTTTAAATGGTAGTAAAATTAAATGCGCCTTGGCGGTAATAGCACCTTAGATGTTGTCGGCTTACTCGATAACATCTAAGGTATCCGCTGGGCTTTAACTTCATTCAACTCGAATAAAGTTAAATCTTAAAATAAAGAAAGTTGATTTGCATCTGGCAGGCCTTCAAGACAACCTAACGTGTCCATATACTCAATAATCGTCTTAGAAACGCGACCTCGTTGTTGTAAATCTTCTTTTGATAGAAATTCTTTTTCCTCTCTGGCTGCTACGATGGCTTTAGCAACGTTTGTACCTAAACCAGGAATCGCATCAAATGGAGGAATTAATGAATTTCCATCAATAATAAATTCACTTGCTTGTGAACGATATAAATCGATTTTCTTCAGACTCATTCCTCGCTCACACATTTCAAGCGCAATTTCTAACACTGTAAGTAAATCTTTCTCTTTTTTCGAAGCTTCTAAACCTTTTGCATTAATTTCATCAATTCTTGAACGAATTACAGCAGAACCTTGTGTCATCGCAATTAAATCAAAATCACTAGCTCGTACTGTAAAATATGCAGCATAGTATAATATAGGATGGTGCACTTTAAACCAAGCTATACGTACAGCCATTAAAACATAAGCTGCGGCATGCGCCTTGGGAAACATGTATTTTATTTTTTTACAAGAATCGATATACCATTCTGGTACGTTTTGAGCACGCATTTCTGCTTCCATGTCTTCCGATAAACCTTTTCCTTTACGAACAGACTCCATAATTTTAAAGGCAAAACTCGGCTCTAATCCTTGATAGATTAAATAGACCATGATGTCATCACGACAACCGATTACTTCGGATAATACACACGTTCCACTATTAATTAGTTCTTGGGCATTCCCTAACCAAACGTCGGTACCATGTGAAAGCCCGGAGATTTGGACAAGCTCACTAAATGTGGATGGCTTTGTTTCTTCTAACATTTGTCGTACAAAGCGGGTACCAAACTCGGGTATTCCTAGTGTCCCCGTTTTACACCCAATTTGTTCCTCTGTTACTCCAAGTGATTCTGGTGTTGAGAAGATTTTCATTACTTCTGGATCATCGGTTGGGACTGTTTTCGGATCGATACCCGATAAATCTTGTAACATACGAATAACAGTCGGATCATCGTGTCCAAGAATATCTAGTTTTAAGACGTTATCATGGATAGAATGGAAATCAAAATGAGTCGTTTTCCACTCTGCATCTTGCGCGTCTGCTGGGAATTGTACAGGTGTAAAATCGTAAATATCCATATAATCTGGCACAACGATAATCCCACCCGGGTGTTGTCCTGTTGTTCTTTTTACCCCAGTACATCCTTGAACTAATCGATCTACCTCTGCGCCACGATATGTAATATTATGGTCATTTGCGTACCCTTTTACATACCCATAGGCCGTCTTTTCTGCAACCGTACCAATTGTACCCGCGCGGAATACATAATCCTCACCAAAGAGTACCTTCGTATAGTTATGAGCTTGTGGCTGATATTCACCGGAAAAGTATGATGATAGGTAAGCCTTTGAAAGTTATCTCTAGCTTTTCCCCCATCCCACACCGTGCATGAGGCTTTCACACTCACACGGCGTTCCATCGTTAACATTGTTGAAGTTTAGCTAAGTATTGGATTTCCTACTTCCGTTCTTAGCTTGTTTAGCTTTGTCATTGCTTGATTTACGAATTTAGCTAATAATTTTCCGTACTCTTTAGTCGCAGTTGGATCTTTAGCATGAATGAGCATGTGATAGTTCTTGTTAATAATAATCAAGTTTTCATATTCATCACTTCCGCCTAGTGCTGTCGGCTTAATGTGGTGACAGATTGCATTATGTGGGGTCAATCGTTCCCCTGTAATACCACAACATCCTTTTTGAGCGACATATTTGCTTAGGCGATTGTTTTCATATAAGATACTTTTTGCTTTATATATTCCCTTACGAAACATTTCAATTTCACGAACAGACACTTGTTTTAAATCTTTATGAATTGAGGACCTGTGATTCTCGTTGTAAATCGTAAATTCAGGTTTTCTCTGTCCTCGTATATCATGTCGAATCGCTTCAATAGGATATACCAGCAATCCATTGCTTTTAAATCTTGGACAATTATAATCCCCATAAAATTTATCAATGATATTGTTTGTTTCTTTCGTTTTTACGAAAATATTTCTAAACATCAACGATTTGATATTTGGATGGACTTTGTGTCTTATCTCATTGAAGTCCTGAGATATCCTTGTGGCAATCTTGTAATAGTTCTGCAACCCAAGGATATTTGAATTAAAATTCATCACTTTTTCTGGGGTAGGACATTTTCGAAATTTTACTAACTGATGCCTTATGACCCCTAGTACTTTTTGTTTTGATTTAGGGTCCATTTTTGAATTTACAATATAACCTGTTTTGGCATTTCCTTTTTGAACTGCTCTAAATCGGATACCTAAAAAGTCTGTACCATTTTTTCGTAAATTAGTGATTTTACTTTTTTCTTCACTTATCTCAAGCCCTAATCTTTCTTTTAGCCATTTTTCCACCGCTATTTTAATCTTCCTAGCGTTTTTAAAGGAGTTTGTGAATATTTTAAAATCATCTGCATATCTAACAAGATACATTGGCTTTAGACTCGTCTTTTTCAGTGCATCCGTTTTATTTCGTTTCAATTTATAAGGTACTCTAGTCGGCTTTGTTTCCCACTGATTAGAAACCCACCAATCTAGTTCATTTAGTACTACATTAGCAAGTAATGGTGATAAAATACCGCCCTGTGGAGTCCCTTTTAACGAAATGCCCTCACCTGTAATTTCAGCTTTAAGCATCTTTTTAATAATAGATAAAACTCTCTTTTCCCTTATTCCAATCGTCCATAGTTGTCTCATTAACTTTTTATGATTTACATTATCGAAAAATCCTTTGATATCTACATCAACCACAAAATGCTGATGACTATGATTAACCATATGATAGCATCTTGCTAATGCATCGTGTGTACTTCTCTTAGGTCTAAATCCGTAGCTTTGAGGATGAAATCTGGCTTCTACAATTGGTTCAAGCACTTGTAAAAACATTTGCTGTATTAATCTATCTTCAATTGTTGGAATTCCAATTGGTCTCATCTCGCCATTTGGCTTTGGAATAAACAACCTTCTAACTGCATGTGGTGAGTAGTTTTTAAGTCTTTTTCTTGTTAATCTCACTAGTTTATCGGCATCCATTTTATTTAAATGTTTAATTGTGTGTCCGTTCGTTCCTTTCGTTTTACTACCTGTATTGCTTTTTAAGTTTCGAAAGGCTAATAAAATATTTTCTCTAGAAATAATCAACTTATAAATGTCTGTAAAGTAGCGACCCCTTTTACTCTGCTCATAAAGATTATCGAAAATTGGTTGTAAGCCAAAATATTCATTATTCCTCAGTTTTTGAATCATTAAGTCAGCCAACTAATCACTCCTTTACGAAGTTTTCGTTCTCTTTAGTCATACACGAATCTGACTTTTTGTAGGTTTAGTTTCAACGTTAACGACTTGTGCCCTTCCCTCTGAAATGTTTTCTCCTCCGACTTATTGGCTATTCAGTCATCACTGGCATTTCTTCTTCGGTACTACGGCACTACTGCCACTCTCGCAAAGCATGTTATAGCAAAATGAAATTGCCTTTCCATACACCGTCGTCATAGGATTACAACCTCCTCTTACGTCGAGAGTTTCACACGTTCCGCTATTTCTATCTGTACATATTCCTTTAGGTTCCCCCTAAATTCCGCTGAGCTTGATTATGCCTGTAACACAATATGGATTTTCATAACCAAACGCTTACTCATCCACACTCAGAAGTCCTAATTTGGACCCCGTAGCATTTCTACTACGTGACATTCACGAAAAGTCAGTCGAGGGTTCGTCTCGGTTGTTCTACCGCTTCTAACCATGGGAATTTTATAGACACCAGACCTATCATTCACAAGTTGCTTTTGCCCCTCTTTCCACAGCTAAACTGTTTGGGTGAACTTCGGCCTACTTTAACGAGCTTCATACGAATTTCAGTTTTGCAGTCATTCATTCGCATGTCGTAGCTTCAGTGAGTGTGTTTCAGGGCGTTACTCCGTCATTCCACACTTCGAAATAGCAGTTCTCCTAGCAAAAGCTAGTGGCTAATCTTTTCAATTAGCAACGTGTCGCACTCAAATCGATATCAGGTACCTTATCTCCTTTAAATCCTAGGAACGTTTCAAACGGTATGTCTTGTCCATCTTTTTTGTAATTTGTCCCGCATTTCGGACAATCTTTGTTCGGTAAGTCGAAACCACTTCCGACCGATCCATCATCGAAAAACTCAACATTTTTACAACTAGGGCAAACATAATGAGGTGGTAGTGGATTAACCTCCGTAATTTCCATAAATGTTGCTACTAGGGAAGATCCAACAGACCCCCTTGACCCTACTAAGTAACCATCTGCCAACGATTTTTTCACCAGTTTTGCAGAGATTAAATAGATTACCCCGAATCCGTTTCCTAAAATCGATTTAAGCTCTTTCTCAATTCGAGCCTTTACAATTTCAGGTAAGTCTTCACCATAAATTCTATGAGCCATTTCATAAGTTAAATTTGTAACCTCTTCATCAGAGCCTTCAATTTTTGGTGTATATAAATCATCTTTTATTGGTTTTACTTCACTAATCATATTTGCTACTTTTTGTGTATTCGTTACAACGATTTCTTTTGCTAAATCAGGACCTAAGAAATCAAATTCTTTTAGCATCTCGTCTGTTGTGCGGAAATGGACAGCTGGTAACTTGTACCGATTTAATGGGTTCGCCCCACCTTGCGATCCGACTAAAATCTGTCTAAATACGGCATCATTTTCATGAAGATAGTGAACATTCCCTGTTGCAACGACTGGTTTTCCTATTTTTTTACCAAGCTTCACTAATTTCCGAATAATATCTTCTAAATTCCACTCATCATGGATAACTCCACCCTCAATTAATTGCGAATAGACAGGTTTTGGATGCACTTCAATATAATCATAAAACCGCGCTACCTTTTCAGCTTCTTCAGGAGATTTATTCATCATCGTTTCGAATAATTCACCATTATTACAACCAGAGCCGATTAATAAACCTTGTCGTAGTTTTATTAAATCGGATCGACGTATACGTGGCACACGATGATAGGTTTGCGTATGTGCCATCGAAATCAGCTTAAATAAATTTTTCAATCCATCATTATCAACCGCTAAAATCGAACAATGATATGGTCTAGCGGATTTATAGCTTTCGTTTTTATTAATTTGCTGATTAAACTCATCATGGTATTGGACTCCACGATCTTTTGCTTCCTTTAGTAAATGGAGCATTAATTCACCAGTAGCTTCTGTATCATAAATAGCACGGTGATGTTGGGTTAATTCGATTCCGTAACGTTTACACAATGTATTTAAACGATGGCTTTTTAATGTTGGATTTAAAAAACGCGATAATTCTAACGTATCAATAACAGGATGAATAACTCCTTGAATCCCGGCTTTTTCATAGGCTGTATATAAGAACCCAATATCAAAGGATGCATTATGGGCAACGACAATTGCGTCTCCAATAAATTCTTTAAACTCAGAAACAACCTGATCGACTTCAGGTGCATCGCGTAACATATCATCTGTAATATGGGTTAACTCAATAATTTTTGCTGATAAAGGTTTATGGGGGTTTGCAAAGCGTTCAAATTTCTCAATGACTTTTCCTTCCCTAATTTTAACAGCAGCCAGTTCGATAATCGTATCGTAAGCAGTTGATAAACCTGTCGTCTCAACGTCAAATACGACAAATGTCGCATCGTCTAAATGAATATGTTGTTCTGCATAAGCAATTTGTGCACCATCATCTACTAAATTCGCTTCAACACCGTAAATGATTTTAATCCCATGTTTTTTTCCTGCAGCAAAAGCATCGGGAAATCCTTGTGCTACGGCATGGTCAGTTATTGCAATTGCAGAATGTCCCCATTTTGCCGCTTGGGCCACTAATTGATCAATTGGTGTTACTGCATCCATTTGACTCATCGGTGTATGAAGATGCAATTCGACACGTTTTTCGCCTTCTGGTGCAAGGTCTTTTTTTGATTCTTTATGAATCTCATTTATATCTTGAGCCATAATGACTAAATCACGCACAAACGTATCATTTTGAACTGATCCTCGTACTTTGATCCACATGCCCTTTTTTAATCTCGTCATAATTTCTGCGTCTTCTTTATCACGCGAAAACATTTTGACTAAAATTGAATCTGTGTAGTCTGTCATTTTCAGCTCTAATAAGGAACGACCACTCTTTAATTCTTTAATGTCAACGGCAAAGACAAATCCTTCGATCACGACACGACGCTCTTCCTCAAAGATTCCACGTATTTCTCGAATTTCAATGTCTTTAATATGACTCCCCAATTGAAATGGCCCAGTCGGTATTGCATCGGGTGTCTCACTTTTTACTTTTTCACGACTTTGGAAATCCTCCATCGCTTGTCTTGCTAATTGGGCTTCTTCCATTTGCCGTTGCTCCATATAGATGGCTTGAGCCTCTTTCATTTCATCTGTTGCTTCAACTAATTGAAAATCAACGGATATTGCTGGGAACCCTAAACTTTGGTAGCTTTCAACAATTTTATTTGTATATTTTGACTTTAACGTTAATTGTTCCATCTCTGCCATACATGACACTATTAATTTATTACCTGTCCATTGTGGCATTTGAGTAATTAATCGCTCTTTAATAGGTGGAGATGTATCTACATATTCAATTGCCGTTAGCCAATAATCTGTTATTAATTGTTCATTTATTTGGGGTTCTCTTGTTTCAATCGTAAACACCACTTGTGCGATATGTGAAAACTGTTCCGCAAGCCTTGTTCGAAAAAGCTGATAAAGCTGAAACGGTAATACATTTTGGAGTTTAATGTGGAAACTCCAGACTCTTCTTTTTTGATGTACGGTTAATCGCGTGAGTTCTCCATGTTCAAAAAATGACATGTAGACATCTTCCGTAAGTTGTAATTGTTGTAATAATGTTAGAAATCTTTCTCTCGCTTCTTGAACTTCTGACATTAAACTCACCACCTTGGTTATAAAATGATAGAAAGGAAGTACACCGTTGTACTTCCTAATCGTTTAGTGATATGAATCCGTTCGGAAAAACTCATTTAAGCGATCAATTAATTCTTCCTTCGCCCATTCAAAAGTTTCACCGGTACTTCTAATTTTAACTTCCACAATTCCTTCATTTGCTTTTTTACCAATCGTGACACGAACAGGTAAACCAATTAAATCAGAATCTGTAAATTTAACTCCCGCTCGCTCATATCGATCATCAAACAATACGGCAAAATGGTAAAAAGTTAAGATGTTATATAGTTCATTAGCCAGGTTCCATTGCCCTTCATCTTCTCGATTTACAGGAATAAGATGAATATCATATGGGGATAAATGTGTTGGCCATACAAAGCCATTTTCATCCTGATATTTTTCGGCAAGAATGGCAAATAATCGTGATATCCCAAGCTGATAACTGCCCATTATAAGTGCATTGGGTATATCATTTTCATCAATAAAACTTGCATTGCATTTTTCGGAGTAGTATGTACCTACTTTACGAATATGCCCAACTTCAAATCCCTTTATCAATTGAGTTATACCATTACCATCTGGCGAAATATCTCCCTCTTGAATATAGCGTATATCTTCATAGGAATTAACGGCAAAATCTCTTTCTGGATTCACATTTTGATAGTGGTAGCCATCTTCGTTTGAACCCGCTACTACATTTTGCAACGCTTTAATTGAAAAATCTGCGATGACCTTTGTATTAATTGGTAGTTTGATTGGCCCAATTGATCCAGTAGAACAATTAAGTAACGAATAAATTTCCTCTTCCGTTGCTAAACGTAAGGAGGGCGTTTTACACACATTTTTTAATTTCACTTCATTTATTTGATGATCTCCTCGTACTAACACAATAACAAACTCATCGTTCATTGAATAAATCAATGTTTTTATACAACTTGAAGGTTCAATATTAAAAAATGTACATACGTCATCAATGGTCTTAATATTTGGTGTTGGCACCTTTTCTAATTCCTTTAGTGTGCCTTTTGTTTCTTCATCAATATTTATAACTTTAGCGAATTCTATATTTGCAGCATAGTTTGATTGATTAGAACTAGCAATAATCGTATCGCCCTCGTTAGAAGGAATAATAAATTCCTTTGCTGCAATGCCACCAACAACTTGTGTATCTGATTCGACTAGGAGAAAACTTAATCGAAGACGGTTCAAAATATTCGTATAAGCCTGAGTAACTTCATGATATGTATTCTCTAAACTTTCTTCACTTGCATGAAATGAATACGTATCATTCATTAAAAATTCACGGCTACGTAAAAGACCTTTTCTATACTTCTTTTCATCTCTATATTTTGTTTGAATTTGATAGAACATTAAGGGTAGCTTTTTATAAGATTGGACCTCATCGCTGACTAACATTGTCACAACTTCTTCGTTTGTTGGTGCAAGTACTACATCTCGATTCGAACGGTCAGTTAAATTGAATAATTCATCACCAAAATATTGAAGTCGATTCGATTGCTCCCATACTGTACGTGGTTGAAGTGTGGCCATTGAAATTTCAATAGCCCCTACTGCCTCAATTTCCTCTCGAACAATTTTCTCTATTTTATTTAGTACTCTTTTTGATAATGGTAAATAGGAATACACACCCGACGTGCTCGGTCTTAAAAAACCGGCTTTCAATAGCATTTTATAAGATTTCACTTCAATATCTGAAGGCACTTCTCGCATTGTTGGAATTAATGTTTTGCTTTGTTTCATAAGTGCTCCACCTTTTTCAATTACTTTTACACAAAAAGCGAAAGTAGCTAGATACGATAGAAATACAAATAATGTTCTCCAATCTGAGGATTAATGGAGAAATATTACTTATCTTTTTAAAAAGATAAACCTTATTCATTTTGGATTTTACCATAAATGAATAAGGTTTAGGAAAAGTTTCGAGTTTCAATTAAGAAAAGCGAAAGAGCTACACACTGTTTAAACTCCGACTGTTTGTATCGTTCCTATTAGAAGAAGAACAGTTTAATGTCTTTCCAAGTGACAATGACCATAAGAATCATTAATAAAACAATCCCTACAAAATGGACTAGACCTTCTTTTTGACGATCCACTGGTTTACCACGTAACGCTTCTAAACCAAAGAATAGAAGTCGACCACCGTCCAATGCTGGTAAAGGTAGTAAATTCATAATACCAAGGTTTATACTCAGTACTGCTGCCCAATTCATTAAATTATAAATGCCATATTGAGCTACTTCTTCTGTGGCTTTATAAATTCCAACTGGGCCTGATAGAGCATCTATGTCAAAATTAATCACAATTAATTCATAGAGCAATGTAAAGATTAACGTTGAAAATTCTAATGTTTTTTGAGCTCCAAATACAATAGCATCTAATATATTGGCATCTTCTATTGGACTATACACACCAATCTGACCAACAACGACACCCTGCTCATTTTCAAATGCTTTTGGAATAACCGTAAATTGTTGTGCTTGTCCATCTCGATCAATTGTAAACGTTAATTTTTCGCCAGGGTTTTCTTGAACAATATTCACAATTCCTTGCCAATCTTGGACAGCTACTCCATCAATGGATTTTACTAAATCGCCATCTTGTAACCCAGCTTGTTGTGCTGGCGAATCATCCACAATTCCCTTGATGAGTGGGTCCGTTGTTGGAATACCCGTTAGTAAAGCAAGGACGATAAAAATAGCAAAGGCTAAAATGAAATTAAACAATGGTCCTGCAAAAATTGCCATCGCACGTTGACCAACTGTTTTTGAATTAAATTGACGGTCAAGTGGTGCAATAATTGTTTCAGTTCCATTTTCAACGATTTTTGCTGTTCTTGAAACGTCGATTCGAATAAATTGATCTTCCTCATCGTACCCTTCAATCCATAAGCCCGCTTCTAAATCCGCCCGTTCAACCTCCATAAATAATACATTGGGATTTTGAACTTTTTGATTTAAATAAATTTTTTCTGCAACGTTATCACGGTTTAAAATAATCCCTACTCGATAACCTGGCTGAAGTTCAATTTTATCAATATCTTCTCCTGCCATTCGCACATATCCACCAAGCGGTAATAAGCGAATGGTATATAACGTCTCACCTTTTGTCATTCCAAATATTTTTGGACCCATACCGATTGCAAATTCACGTACCATAATGCCAGCTCGTTTTGCAAAAATAAAGTGCCCAAGTTCATGGAAAAAGACTAATGATCCGAAAACGATGATAAATGCTATAACGGTTTGCATACGATCCCACCTTTAAAGAGCAAGTTTTCTTAGTCTATGCTCACTCTATCTATTTTACCATGCCTTCTACTGTTTTTCTTGTTTCGCTATCAACATGTAGTATTGTTTCTAAATCGGGTAATAAGATATTGTTATGGTCATTCATAATTTGTTCAATGATTTCTTCAATTTGTAAAAACGTAATTTTTTCCTGTAAAAATAAAGCGACTGCTGCTTCATTTGCTGCGTTCATAGCAGTTAAAACAGTACCGCCAGCTTGACCTGCATCATAAGCAAGCTTCAATGCACGATAACGGTCAAAATCTACTTCTTTAAAGTGGAGTTGTCCAATTTGTGCTAAGTTTAAACGCTTGCCCCCTACTAGTGGTAACCGGTCTGGGTAACTAAGAGCATATTGAATTGGTACACGCATATCTGGCGTACCTAGTTGAGCAATGACACTTGTATCATCATACTCAACTAATGAATGAATAATACTTTCTCTATGTAATAAAACGTCAATTTTTTCAAAAGGCATATTAAATAATACGTGTGCTTCGATTACCTCTAACCCTTTATTCATCATGGTAGCAGAATCGATTGTAATTTTAGCGCCCATCGACCAATTTGGATGATTTAGCGCATCTTTTACTGTAACATTTTTCAACTCTTCTCGTGATTGATCTCGGAAAGAACCACCTGATGCCGTTAAAATAATCCGTTCAATTTGCTTTGGATTTTCCCCATTCATCGATTGGAAAACAGCCGAGTGTTCACTATCAACTGGTAATATTGGTACATTATATTTTCTCGCTTCTGACATGACTAGATGTCCTGCTGTCACGAGTGTTTCCTTATTGGCAATGGCAATCGTTTTCCCCATACGAATTGCAGCCAGTGTTGATTCTAACCCAACACTTCCTAACACAGCATTTACTAACACGGTAGAGTCTGGGTGTGTAGCTACATCCACTAATCCCTTTTCACCATATGCAAATTCAATATGTGGGTAATCTTTTTTTAGTGTAATCGCATCTTGTTCTGCTTTTACCGAAACGAGCTCAGGTTGTAAATGTTCAATAATTTGACGTGTCTTTTCAATATTTGCACCTGCTGAAAACGCAACCAGTTTAAATTTTTCCGGATGACTACGTAAAATATCATAGGTTTGCCATCCTATAGAACCCGTTGCACCTAATAAACTAATTTTTTTCAAAACGTTTCATCCCTTCACCTAACTAACAAATTGTAAAAAATGTAGTAATGGTAATACAAACAATAAACTATCAAAACGATCTAATATTCCACCATGACCAGGCAAGATCGTACCTGAATCTTTCACGTTATAATGTCGTTTGATAGCAGATTCAACTAAATCTCCTAACTGGCCAAAAATAGAAGCAACAATTGATATAACAATCAGTGCTAACCATGAATCAGATATTGGATATACCATTTGCATAATAGATGCAAATACAACAGCCGTAATAATTCCGCCTATAAAGCCTTCAACAGTTTTATTTGGTGAAATTTCTGGCCAGAGCTTTTTCTTTCCAAGTTTTCTTCCAATAAAATAAGCCCCTGAATCCGTTGTCCAAACAATAAGAAGTGCAAAAATAATAAAATGCAAGCCTTCATTTCTTGTTTCGATCAGATAATAAAAGCCAATTCCTACATAAAGAGCACTTATTAAAATAAAGCCAACGTCATCGAAGGTAAAATGATTTTTCACGACTACCGAATAAATTAAAAGTAAAATAACACCAATCATTAATAATTCTAACTTTGAAAAGCTAGTTAACTTTATAAGCTCAGTTGTATACATCTCAGGAAGAAGCATCGTAAATACCGTTAGTAAACCAATGATTCCTGGAATAGATCGTATAGAAATATTTTTCATACGTAAAAGTTCATATATTCCTACTGCTGCAATTATATAAACTAAAATTGTAAATGGTAGTTTCCCTATTAGTACAAATGGAATAAATAGTGCTGCAGCAATTATTGCAGTGATGATTCGTTGCTTCAATTCATTTCTTCCCCTTTCAACCCACCGTAGCGACGATTACGCTTTTGATAATCCAATATCGCTTCCATAAAACATTGTTCATCAAAATCTGGCCAAAGCGTATCCGTAAACCAAAACTCCGTATAGGCGAGTTGCCATAACATAAAATTACTTAGTCGAACTTCTCCACTCGTACGAATGAGCAAATCGGGTTCTGGAAGCTGCGATGTCATTAAATAATCATTGATGGTTTCTTCATTAATATCGTCAATAGTTAATTTACCATCTCTTACTTCTATCATTATATCCTTCATTGCTTTAACTATTTCAGCTCGACTACCATAATTCATTGCAAAATTTAATATTAAACCCGTATTATCTTTTGTTTTTTCCATTGCCTCATTTAATACAGCCTTTGTCGTTTGAGGTAATTCATCTTTTTCACCTATTAATTGGACACGTATATTACGTTCCATAATTTCAGGCATAAAAGATTTTAAAAATTGTTGTGGTAAACTCATTAAAAAGTCTACTTCTTGTTTTGGTCTTTTCCAATTTTCTGTTGAAAAGGCATATAGTGTTAAGATTTTTATTCCTACATCATCCGCACATCGAGCAATTTTTCGAACGGTTTTCATTCCTTCATGATGTCCAGCAATTCTTGGCATTGCTCTTTTTTTAGCCCATCGTCCGTTTCCGTCCATAATGATTGCAATATGTGTTGGAATCAAGTCATTTTTTGAAAGATTCTTTTGTTCCTCCAATAAACTCTTCTCTATTTTTGACTTTCCAAATATTCTTTTGAACATTATTTTCCCCCACCTGCCAACATTTTGGACGTATTCTTTCTTATCATATCAAAAACGAAAGTATGTGTCCGTTTTTTCTTAAAGTTTTGCATAATTTGTACTTATTGGTTTTTATGTATAAAGCACTACAAACATGACAATACCAATTGAAAGAAAAAGACGCCCTAATGATAAGGACGTCCTAATCCACCTTTTAGTTCTTGTTTTATTATACTGACAAGATTTCTTTTTCTTTTTCTTTTGCTAGTTGATCTACTTTTACGATATATTCATCTGTTAACTTTTGAATATCATCGCCAAATCCGCGTAAATCATCTTCCGTAATTTCGCCATTTTTTTCTAATTTTTTCAAATCATCATTCGCATCACGACGAACATTACGAACTGCCACTTTCGCTTCTTCTGCTTCTTTTTTCACTACTTTTACAAGCTCTTTACGACGCTCTTCTGTTAGCGCTGGAATTGTTAAGCGAATTACATTACCATCATTCGTCGGCGTAATTCCAATATCGGATTTCATAATCGCTTTTTCAATTTCACCTAAAATTGATTTATCATAAGGTGTAATGACAAGTAAGCGTGCTTCAGGTACAGCGACACCAGCTAATTGATTAATTGGCGTTGGTGCTCCATAATAATCCACTGAGATTCTGTCTAAAAGGGATGCGTTAGCACGACCTGCACGAATAGAAGCTAATTCACGACTAAATGCAGAAATCGATTTTTCCATTTTATCTTTTGTTTGAGCTAATACTTGTTTAGGCATTATAAATTCCTCCTTACAACTGTACCGATTTTATCACCTAGTACGGCACGTTTAATATTTCCTTTATCCATAATTGAGAATACTATTAAAGGTATATCGTTGTCCATACATAAAGTGGAAGCAGTAGAATCCATAACTTGTAACCCTTGTTGAATTACATCTAAATATGTGAGTGTGTCATACTTAACAGCAGTACTATCTGTTTTTGGATCTGCAGAATAAACACCATCCACATTATTTTTTGCCATTAAAATCGCATCTGCATCAATTTCGGCAGCACGTAAAGCAGCCGTTGTATCTGTTGAGAAGAATGGGTTACCTGTCCCAGCCGCAAAAATAACAACGCGTTTTTTCTCTAAATGACGCACCGCTTTTCTACGTATGTAAGGCTCTGCTACTTGTGTCATAACGATTGAAGATTGAACACGTGTTTCAATATTTAATTTTTCTAATGAATCTTGTAATGCTAATGAATTCATTACTGTAGCAAGCATTCCCATGTAATCTGCCGATGCACGATCCATGCCCATTTCACTGCCGACTTTACCGCGCCAAATATTACCCCCACCTACTACAACTGCTACTTCAACACCAAGTTCAACTACTTGTTTAATATCTTCCGCAACAGATTTAATAATTTTAGGTGATAATCCGAAGCCAGCTTCTCCTGCTAATGCTTCCCCGCTAATTTTAATCACTACTCGTTTGTATTGTGGCACACTCATAGGAAACCTCCGTCACATAAATTTATAACTCACCAAGAAAAGCGAGAGTAGCTAACTGCTCAAACTACTACACATTGTTTCATTTTCAAAAAAATTAAAAACAATACCTTGAAAAATAGGGAGACACTCTAATTGTGCTCCCTACCTCTGTATATTGTGTTTTAAACACAATCAACTATTTGATTGTATTAGTTACCTTTTACTTGGTTCATTACTTCTTCAGCAAAGTTATCTTCGCGTTTTTCAATACCTTCACCAACAGCATAACGTACGAATGAAGTTACATTACCACCAGTTGATTTAACGAAATCACGAACTTTTTGATCTGAATTTTTAACGAAAGTTTGATCTAATAAACAGATGTCTTCGAAATATTTACCAAGACGACCTTCTACCATTTTCGCAACGATATTTTCTGGTTTACCTTCGTTTAATGCTTGTTCTGTTAATACTTTACGCTCACGAGCAACTTCTTCTTCAGAAACTTCATCACGTGAAACATATTGAGGATTAATTGCAGCGATGTGCATTGCTACGTCTTTTGCAGCAGCTTCATCAGCTGATCCTTCAAGAACTACTAAAACTCCAATACGACCGCCCATGTGTAAGTAAGCACCGAAAGCATCAGCATCAGTTTTAGCTTTGATTTCAAAACGACGAAGAGTGATTTTTTCACCAATTGTAGCAACTGCAGTAGAGATTTGATCTGCAATTGATACGCCTTCTTCATTTTTTAATTCTAATGCAGCTTCAGTTGATTCTGGTTTTGAAGCTAAAAGTTGTTGTGCTAAATTTGAAACTAAAACTTGGAATTTATCATTTTTTGCTACGAAGTCTGTTTCAGCATTTACTTCAAGAATAACTGCTTCATTTCCTTCAGCTAAAATGTAAGTAGTACCTTCTGCAGCGATACGGTCCGCTTTTTTAGCAGCTGATGAAAGACCTTTTTCACGTAGGAAATCGATCGCAGCTTCTAAGTTCCCCTCAGTTTGTACTAATGCTTTTTTACAGTCCATCATACCTGCGCCTGTTTTTTCACGAAGTTCTTTTACTAATTGTGCAGTAATTGCCATTTGAAGTTCCTCCTTGAGTTAAATGAATATTAAATTTAGTATTAGCAAATATTTCAAGTTCATTACTAGAAAAGTGAATAAGCTAGCGCCGAAAGCTTTACACTTTAAAAAAAGGTGATAAGGGGTTCATCCACTTATCACCTTTTTTGTAGGCAGATAAGAAAGCTTGTAACTTTCTTATTTGCATAAGTGCAGGCTAGAGCTTATCACTAATAGCCTAGCAATAAGTCAATTTAAATAGTGAATTACTCAGCAACTACTGCTTCTTCAGCTGGAGCTTCAGATTCACCTTGTTTTGACTCGATTAAAGCATCAGCCATTTTTGCAGTTAATAATTTAACAGCGCGGATAGCATCGTCATTTGCAGGGATTACGTAGTCGATTTCATCTGGATCACAGTTTGTATCAACAATACCTACGATAGGAATATTTAATTTGCGAGCTTCTGCAACAGCAATACGCTCTTTACGTGGGTCAACCACGAACATTACATCAGGAATATCAGTCATATCACGAATTCCGCCTAAGAATTTAACAAGACGTTCGTGTTCTTTTTTAAGTTGAATTACTTCTTTTTTAGGAAGTACGTCAAAAGTACCGTCTTCTTCCATTTTTTCGATTGCTTTCATACGAGCAACGCGTTTTTGAATTGTACCGAAGTTTGTTAAAGTACCGCCTAACCAACGTTGGTTAATGAAGTAGTTACCAGAACGTTCAGCTTCTTCTTGAATCGCTTCTTGTGCTTGTTTTTTAGTACCTACGAAAAGTACTTTACCGCCATCTTGACCAACTTGGCGCATGAAGTCGTAAGCTTCCTCTAATTTTTTAACTGTTTTTTGTAAATCGATAATGTAGATACCGTTACGCTCAACAAAAATGTATTTTTTCATTTTTGGGTTCCAACGGCGAGTTTGGTGACCGAAATGTACACCAGCTTCAAGTAATTGTTTCATTGAAATTACTGACATGAATTTTTCCTCCTAATATTTTGGTTTTTTTCCTCCGCATTTTTCATTTGTAACAAGCAACTTTTTATTCAAAAAGCACCACTTACTACATCAAAATACGTGTGTAATTAACACCAATTGATAATATATCACAATATTTTATAAGCTGCAACAAATTTATGAGTGGAATTTTAATAGTAACTCTATTTCTGTTTTACCTTTTTGTGTAATTTTGGCGATTTGCTCTATTGTATTTCCCTCGTTATGAAGTTGAATTACTTTTTGTTCAAAAGTAGATAGTGTTGAAATATCTTTTTGCTTTGCGGGCGATACATCGATTGTTGGTGTATTCTCAACAGTAGGATTTTGTTGCTGATAAGCTTTCTTAACCATACTTTTCGGTAAAATTTGTCTCGACTGATATCCAAAGTCTGCGATAGGAAAATCTTCTTTTGGTGATGGTATAGAATGATTTACAGTTTCCCTATCCAGTGTCACGAGCTTATCTTCATTTTCAATAGGCTGTTTTATTTCTGTCTTTTTAACATTCGATAGTTCTTTAATTAACCGATCATTTTCCTCTCGCATTTCAATTAGATATGCACTAATCGCATCATCCATTTCCCTAATTAACTTATCTTGTTTGATTTCCAACTGTTTAAATTTCGCAATTTTCGTATTTAACAAGATGATTAAATAAAAGGAGATAAGCTGCGCAATAATGAGAATGATTATTAAAAATGATGTCATTTACTTACCCCTATCCACTAAAATCAATAAAATTTCCCTTAAAAGGATGTTTTGCTTGTTTTTCATTTTGTTTTTCTTGCTTGTTCTTTTTCGATGAATTTTCATTATGATTACTATTGCCATGTTCTTCATCATTAATCTGTTCTGTTTTTTCAGTGTCCATCACCGTAAGTTGCTTTCTTTCAATCTCCTTATTAAGTGCTTCATTCGCATTGTGTTGTTGTTGAATAACATTTTGCTGATGCTGTTCAACTGCTTTTCCAGCATCAAATGTTTTCGGAATTGCAATTTGCAATTCTACCCCCTTTAAACTCATGAAATTCCTCCCCAATTTATCTCTATTCCTCGATTGAAGATGACTTTAGTAAAAAATAAAGGTATAGTAGTCATCAACTTTTTATAGACAGATTCATTCAACTACCAATTAAAGGTATAAGTACACCAAAATCACATTCTGATTATGCACTGAAAGGACTTGCCTGAAGTGCCCATTTATTATAAAGGCACAAGACAAGTCCACTATGAATGTTATGAATTATATGTTTAGATCGTCATTTCAGTTGAAAGTAGTTTTCTTAGTTTAAATAACGCTTTGGAATGTATCTGTGATATACGTGACGTTGATAGTTCTAAAAGTTCACCAATTTCCGTAAGTGTCATCTCTTCAGTATAAAATAAACTTAAAACGAGTTGTTCCTTTTCATTTAACTTCTTTATATTTTCTTCAAGATCAACAACCAGTTCTGCGTGTAGAGCTTCCTGTTCTGGCGTTCTTGTGTTGTCATCTCGTATAACAAAAGCTTTCCCCTCTGCTTCTTCCTGATCTTGTTGTTCATTAATTGACAATATATTGGAAAAGAAGTGTTCTTGCACTGTTTGATATACTTCATCTACAGATAGATTCATATATTCTGCTAGTTCTTCGGGTGTCGCATGTCGCATTAATTTTTGTTCAAGTTGTTCAATCTGTACTTCCAATTTTTTCGCTTTTTCCCTTGCTGAACGCGGTAACCAATCTTCTTTTCTTAACCCATCAATAATAGCCCCACGCACACGAAAAGAGGCATATGTATCAAATTTTAAATCTCTATTTATATCAAATTTATTTAATGCATCAAATAATCCCATCATACCTAGACTAAGCAAATCATCACGGGAAACATTTTTAGGTAGACCCGCACCAATACGACCTACATGATAAGTTACGAGCGGTTTATATTTTTGTACTAATAAATCACCTGCATGCGGATCTCGATCATTTATCCAGCTATTCCAAAGTTTTTGCTCTTCATCTAGCTTTATTTGTACCACCCGAATCCACCTCTCTAAATTGCCTTTTCTATCAAACATTATAACAAATTAAGAGAGAAAATCACACGCTTCTATTAGACTAAATATATTACCTAACAATCCTATATTTGTAACATCGAAAAGCGAAAGTAGCTCGATCAGCTGCGAAAAAACTAAAAAAAAAGAGCCTTTTATAGCTCTTAAAAAATTATCTAATTTCGTACTGGCTCTTCCTGATTCATCATTGTTCGCACGACTTTTGCGATTTCCTCTGAACTTTCATCATTATATTGTACAGTTGTATGAGAGTTAGTATTGTTTTCACTCGCCCGTTGCTCATTCTTTTCGTCATTTTCTTTTTTGAATTCATCAAACATTTTATCCTCAGGCGTATAAAATATATAAAAAAGAACATAACGCACAATGTACATAGCAACAAAAGCTATAACAGCACATATGGAAGAACCTATTAGAATATGAGTTGGCATATATGATTGTGAAAGCGTTACGAAGAAATACATTGAAAAAGCTATTAACGCACCCCAACAATTATAAAATATTGAACCAAACATTATATTTCACTCTCTCCTTGATTCACCGTTCGAATACTCAGTTTACAAGTAGCAGGGTTAAATTCAATCGTTCTGCCACTATTTCCACCTGTATCCTCTGCGACAATTGGAATACCATTTTTTCGAAGCTCTTTCTTTACTGCTTCTACATTACGTGGTCCAATGCGCATTGAATCTTTATCTGATGTGAACTTAAACATCTGTGCACCACCAGCTATTTTCGCCTTTAAACGAAATGCTTGAACCCCTTCAAGTTTTAACATCTCAATTAATGCATTTATCCCAGTATCTGCAAACTTTGCAACATTTACAGTTTCTGTTCTACTTAAAGTGGATTCGGGTAACATGATATGGACCATTCCAGCAATCTTTTTCATTTCATCATATAACACAACCCCAACACATGAACCTAAACCCGAAGTTCGAATTGTATTCGGTATTTTTACTACATCCATCTGAGCAATTCCAACTTTAATGACGTTGTTATTCTTCGACATGATCATCATTATGATACTCCTAATGCTTTAAATATAGATTCAAATGAATCAGGATCTGGCAATAAGAAAAAATGACCTCTTACTTCTTCAGAGTCTTCCACGCCTTCTTCAAAGATGGATGTATTTATGACAATGACGTTATCACTAACTTGTGAAATTTCTATAAGACCTATACTAATTATTGCACCGAACATATCAACACTTATTCCGGGAACAGTTGGATAAATTTTCAATCCCGTAAAATCTGATAACGCAGATAAGTACGAACCAGATAATATGTTGCCCATCTCTTGCATTGCCGATAGTCCGAGCTCAGAAACAGGATTATCGTTAAAATTAAAGGATTCATCACTTATTAGTCGTTGAATGAAACGATTTGCTTGTTCGACCGGCAGTATGAAGAACATACTACCTTCCGTATCACCTTCAATACGAAGATAAATACCGACTACTACTTTTTCAGAACCACCTGCAAGTTCCATCATCTCATGAAACGAAACCATTTCAACTTTTGGTACACGCATATCGATTTTTTTATTTAACAAATCCGATAGCGCAGTTGCAGCATGGGCGGCACCAATATTTCCTATTTCCTTCAATACATCGAGGTGTAAAGAAGTAATTTTCTGATTATTCATCATAACTAAATCCCTACTTTTACCATTTCCGATAAGAGAAATGTTTATTCTACTGGATTTAACACTTTATCTAAATGCAATAATATCAGTAATCTTCTATCCAATTTCGCCACACCAGAAATGAATTCTTCTTCATTAGACCCAACAATTTCTGGTTGTTGTTCAATTGAATTAACAGGTATATCAATTACGTCATTAGCTGAGTCTACTACAAATCCAACTTCCATTTCGTCGAGCGTAATAATAATAATTCGTGTTGACTCCTCATTAACTGATATCGGTATATTAAAACGCTCACGTAAATCTATAATTGGTGTAACTACCCCACGCAAATTAATAACACCTTTAACATACCTTTGCGTTTTCGGTACGCGCGTAATATGCATTAATTTTTCAATTCCTTGGACATTTGAAACAGGAATCGCATACTCTTTATCAGCTAATTGAAAAACAATAACTTTTAAATATTCTTGTTCAAGTGCGTTCATTTACTACACCTCTTTCATCTTAGATTTTTTACTTCATTAACGCGTTACAATCCACAATTAGAGCTACTTTACCATTTCCTAGAATTGTTGCACCAGAGATCGCAAAAATATTTGTTAGATAATTTCCTAATGATTTTAAAACGATTTCTTGTTGGCCTATAAATGAATCTACAACTAATCCTGCAAGTTTTTCGCCTTTTCGAACAATCACAACAGAATGGAACTCATCATCTATACGTTCTTTTCTAGGCACTTCAAAAATTTCCTCTAAGAAGATCAACGGTACAACTTTTCCACGGAAATCAATTACTTTTTGATTGTGTGCGTTTAAAATTTCACTATTTTTAATGATAGAAGTCTCTATAATCGATGATAGAGGAATTGCATATATTTCTTCTTCAATTTCTACCAACATGACAGATATGATCGATAATGTTAATGGTAATTGAATGGAGAAGATAGAACCTACACCTTCAGTTGAGTCAATGGAAATATTTCCACCTAACGACTCAATTGTTGTTTTTACAACATCTAGTCCTACACCACGTCCTGAAATATCTGAAACGACATCTGCAGTTGAAAAACCTGATGCTAAAATTAACTCATTGATTTGTTTATCTGACAATGAAAGGGCTGATTCTTTCGTCACAATACCTTTTGAAATAGCTTTTTTCAGTACTTTTTCTCGGTTGATACCTGCACCGTCATCTTCAATTTCAATAAATACGTAATTACCGCTATGGTACGCGCGTAAAACAACATTTCCTTCTTCAGGTTTTCCTTTTTGGCGACGAACATCTGGATTTTCAATACCATGATCCACAGAATTTCGAATTAAATGGACAAGTGGGTCACCAATTTCATCAATAACCGTTCGATCTAACTCTGTTTCTGCTCCAATAATTTCAAGGTTAATTTTTTTCTTTAAATCACGTGATAACGTTCGAACCATTTTCGGGAATCGATTAAATACCGTTTCAATTGGTATCATACGCATTGTTAGTACAATATTTTGCAAGTCGCCCATTGTACGACTCATTCTTTCAACTGTTTCATTCAATTCGCCATGATTTACTTCTGTTGCAATGGATTGTAGTCTACCACGATCAATGACAAGTTCTTCAAATAAGTTCATGAGTATATCTAAACGTTCAATACTTACACGTATCGTTTTACTAGCTGCATGTGCTTGTTTAGATGAAGTTGATTTTTGATTTGCTACTTCTTCAGTTGGCTTTGCTACCGGCAATTGTGCCTCTACTTGTTCTGGTTCAACTACAGTTACAACGGTTGGATTCACAGTTTCTTGCGTAGTAGATTGAATAAATTGTTCTTTTGAAAGCTGTGTAATTATAACTCTATCCACCTCTGAAACTTTCATAATTTTACTTTGAAGTTCTTCGGCTGGAATTTTTGTAATATATGCAACTTGGAAATCTTGATCAAATTGTTCTTCTTCTAAACGATCAACTGTAGGCGATGATTTAACAACATCACCATTCTTCTCCAAAATATCAAAGACCATATAAACACGCGCAGCTTTCAATAAACAATCTGCTCTTAATGTAATCGCTATTTCAAATGCATTAAAACCTTGTTCACTTGATTGAAGTAAAATTGTTTTTTCAAAATCATCGTATTCTAAATTTGAAGAAAGTTCTGCAACACCTGCAGCTACTTCACTTTCAGCCATCTGTACGGTTGTAGCTGCTTGTATTGGTTCTCCTGATTCGATGCGTTTTAATTTAGCTACTGTTTCCGATACATTTCTTTTTCCATCTCCACCATCCGCAATATCCATTACCATCTCTTCTAGGTGATCTACTGATTCAAATACAACGTCAAGTATTTCTGGAGATACATGAATTTTATCATTCCGAATTGCATCAAGAACATTTTCCATTTTATGAGTCAAATCAGCTAAATCTTCATATCCCATCGTTGCAGACATACCTTTTAACGTATGAGCTGAACGGAAAATTTCATTTACGATGGCTAGATCAGTAGGGTTCTTTTCAAGTTCTAATAGATTATCGCTACAGCTTTGTAAATGTTCTTTACTTTCCTCAATGAACATTTCTAAATATTGGTTCACTTCCATACGACAACACTCCTTTTCAAGGCAAATATTTCATAATCGTTTGCGCTATGTCGTCAACATCTACTACTTCATCAACCAGTTGAGTTTCAACAGCGGCTTTAGGCATTCCATAGACAATACATGTATCAGCTGATTCTGCAATTGCAATGACATTTCCATTTTCTTTCAAATTTTTCAAACCTTTTGAACCATCGTACCCCATTCCGGTCATAATAACAGCAATTTTATCAAAATCATTAAAAGTACTTACATTTTCAAAAAGTACATCAACTGCTGGGCGATGTCCTGAACGAGGTGGTTCTGTTTGATCTAATACTACTTGAAAATTCATATTTACTTTCTTTATTTTTAAATGGCTGCCACCAGGTGCGATATACGCTTTTCCATCTTGAAGTATATCGCCATGCTCAGCTTCTTTCACATCTATTTTACTTAGCTGATTTAATCGGTCTGCAAGAGATTTTGTAAATCCAGCAGGCATATGTTGAACAATTAAAATAGGTGCTTTTATCGTTTTTGGTAGTTTTGTAATCACTTCTTGTAATGCACGAGGACCTCCTGTAGAAGTTCCTATTAATACAATTTTCTTAGAGGTATTACTCCAATTTCTTTTAGATATATTGATTTCACTGCTCTCCTTGTTAGATCTATGTTGAAATAATTTGTGGTTTGTTGAAATAGTTTCACGTTTAATCGAACTAAAATTCGTTATTTTTGTAGGTTGTTTGACAGCTTGTTCTACACGCTTAAGTTTTGATACAGGAACTTTGGCAGCATGCTTCACTTTATGTACTAATTCTTCTTTGATTTTGTGTAAATCAAGAGAAATTGTTCCACTCGGCTTGGCAACAAAATCTACTGCACCGCTTTCCATTGCACTTAACGTATTTTCAGCACCACTAACTGTCGTACTAGACAACATAATAACCGGCACTGGACAAATCTCCATGATCCTTTTTAACGCCTCTAAACCATTCATTTCAGGCATTTCAACATCCATTGTTACAACGTCGGGTTCCAGTTGTTGAATCTTAGAAATTGCATCTTTACCATTTCTCGCTGTACCGATTACTTCTACATATGAATTTCCTTCAAAAAAGTCACTAATCAGCTTTCTCATAAAAGCAGAATCATCCACTATTAATAGCTTGCTTTTTTTTGAGAACTCCAACTAACCACGCCCTTTCGAAAAAATTCTTCTTAATTTACTTAAAAATGTATTTGTATTAGTATCTGCATGTACTTCTTCTATATCATGATGTATAAAGTTGTTAACAATTACTTTTAATGTTTTAGAAATTGGTGCCTCGGGATACGCAATCGAAAAAGGTACTTGTTCCCGAACAGCATTCCTGACAACAGGATCTTCCGGTAGTGAACCTAAAAGCGTCACATCTTTAGCTAAAAATTTTACCATTGTGTTTTTTAGTCGGTCTAAAGTTTCTTGCCCTTCTTCTTTTGTATACGCTCTGTTACACAATAAATAAAAGGCTTTTCCTTGATCTCTCATGTGAATATACTTCATCATGGAATAAGCATCCGTTATAGAGGTTGGTTCGGCAGTTGAAATGACAATGATTTCATCTATGGAAGTGAGTAAATCAAGTGACCAATTTGCTGCACCTGCCCCCATATCGAATAAAATATAATCAAACGACTTTTGTAACTCTTCAAATGCTTGTATTAACAAGTCAAACATTTGTTTTGACCATTCCATTACAGAAGATAGCCCGGAGCCTCCTGAAATATATTGCAAATTATTCGGTCCATCATACATTACTTCTTTTAAAGTAACCTCACCTGCTAAATAGTCCTTCAAACTAAATTGGGCAGTTTTTCCTATTAATATATGAACATTTCCCATTCCAATATCCATATCTAACACAACAACTCTTTTTCCGAGTTTAGCTAAATTAATGGCAAAGTTGGTTGTAAAATTACTTTTGCCAACGCCACCTTTACCACTAACTACTGCAATCGATCTACCCAATGAACCCTGATTTTTCAACATTTTCATTCTTAAATTTTCAGCTTGATCTCTCATTGAAATTCTCCTTGAAAGAACAATTCAATTACTTTATCTAAATTTGCTTCTTCTATATCTTCTGGTACTTCTTGTCCATTCGTATAGTAAGCAAGTCCTTTATTATATTTAATCATTAAATTATACATCGTGCCAATAGAATTTGTTTCATCTACCTTTGTAAAGATAAATTTTTCGATCGGAATTTCATTAAATTGTTGAATAATCGCTTCCATATCTTGTTCTTTCGAAGTTAGAGATAAAACTAAAAAAGATTCGACATCCTCATCAAAATTAATGATCTTTTTTAAATCGTCAACATACTTTGCTTCTTTATAATTTCTGCCGGCAGTATCAATAAAAATTAAATCTAAATGTTCAAACTTATTTAATGCATTTTTATAGTCATCTGCGCTATAAACAATTTCAACAGGTGCTTGCAATAAATTGGCATATGTTTTCAATTGTTCAATAGCAGCAATCCGGTAAGTATCGGTAGTAATAAACCCTATTTTTTTCTTTTTCTCCAATACAGATCGCGCAGCCATCTTGGCAATAGTCGTTGTTTTCCCTACTCCTGTTGGTCCTAATACATTAATATATTTTTTATGATATGAAAGACCACCCATTGGATAGTTAAAAAGTGCTTCTTTTAACACTTTGCTAGCAATTTCTTTTATTTTAATCAAAGATATTGACTCTTCAGTATTTTTATAATGCACAAAAAGCTCATCACTTATTGCCGTGATGAGCTCTTCATTAAGCTCCTGACGTCTCAAGAAATCAATAAAAGGTACTATTTCTTTTGGTAATTCGGATTGAATATTATGTCTTTGCATCGACTGCAACATTGATTTTAAATCAGCTAATTCACTTTTCAATTCATTTGTTAATTCTACATTATGTACTTCTGATTGCTGTTGCTCGATTTTAGGAGCAGTCACAACAGAATTAGCCAGCATGTCAGTAAATTGTGGAGACATGCTAGCTGTCTCCACACGATCTACTCCTGCAAGCACTTCAAAATTTTTATGTTTAATTAAACCGAATAATTTTTTTGTAATAACAACTTTCGAATTAATGATGACAGCATCTTCCCCAAGTTCAGCACGGATTTGTTTCATTGCTTCTGCTATCGAAGGTGCAATATACTTTTTCATCTTCATTCTACATTCACCACCCCAACACTTTGGATTTCAACATTAGCGTCTAATTCATTATAGGACAAAATTGGAATTTGTGGAAAATAACGTTCGGTTAACTGCCTTAAATACATACGTATACCTGGAGAGCAAAGTATAATTGGTGACTGTTCCATAAATGAAACTCTCTCAACTTCCTTTGCAATGGCCTCAAGAACAGATTGAGAATCTTGAGGGTTCATAGCTAAATAATTTCCATGATCTGTTTGTTGTACACTATCCGCAATTATCTTTTCCAATTTCCCGGGAATTGTAATCACCTTTAGTGTAGGTTGCCCAGAAACATATTGAGAAGTAATTTGTCTAGCTAATGCTTGACGTACATACTCAGTTAAAATATCAGGATCGCTTGTTAACTTAGAATAATCCGCTAATGTTTCAAATATAATTGGTAAATTTCGGATTGATACATTTTCTTTTAGCAATCTTGCTAAAACTTTTTGAATTTCACCAATCGAAAGTGGTGTAGGTGTTAATTCATCAACCAAAATCGGATAATTCTCGTGTAAATGATCGATTAATTGTTTCGTTTCTTGTCGACCTAACAACTCATGAGCATTTGCACGAATAATTTCTGTTAAATGAGTGGATACAACACTTGGAGGATCAACTACTGTATAGCCTAGCATTTCTGCATCCTCTTTTGTTTTTTCCGTTATCCATTTTGCAGGTAAACCAAATGACGGCTCAATTGTATCAATTCCTTCAATGGAGTCATCGTCACCAGGGCTCATTGCTAAATAATGATCGAGTAACAGTTCACCTCTTGCCATCTCATTACCTTTTACTTTAATTCGGTATTCATTTGGTTGTAATTGAATGTTATCTCGAATTCTAACGACTGGTATAACAAGGCCAAGTTCAAGTGCAAGTTGGCGCCGGATCATTACAACTCGATCCAGTAAATCCCCACCCTGTGCAGCATCAACGAGAGGGATTAAACCATAACCAAACTCAAATTCAATCGGATCAACATTTAATAAGTTAACAACATTTTCAGGGCTTTTAATCGTATCTGTTGCCACCTCTTCTTCAATCTCCAATAATTCCTCGGGATCTTCTGTATCTTTGCGGCTTGTCATATAAGCGCCTCCAATCAGAACACCAGCTATTGGGATTGTAATCCATTCAGGAATTGGCGTGAATAATCCTAATAAAAATATTGTTCCACCTGCAATATATAGTAACTTAGATTGTGCAAATAATTGTCTTGTAATATCTTCCCCTAAGTTACCATCTGAAGCTGCACGTGTTACAACGATACCAGTAGCAGTAGATACTAGTAGTGCAGGAATTTGTGCTACTAGACCATCCCCGACTGTTAGTGTTGAGAAATGCATAGCAGCATCTGCTATAGCATAATCAAGTTGTAACATACCAATAATAATACCGAATAATAGGTTAATAAATACCATGATGATAGAAGCAATTGCATCACCTTTTACAAATTTAGTGGCACCATCCATTGCTCCATAAAAATCTGATTCTCTTGATACTTTTTCTCGGCGTTCTTTTGCATCTTTTTCAGAAATAATCCCTGCGTTTAAATCCGCATCTATACTCATTTGTTTCCCTGGCATTGCATCTAAAGTAAATCGAGCTGCAACTTCAGCGACACGTTCGGAACCTTTTGTAATAACGATAAAGTTTATAATAACTAATAACATGAAAATTACTAAACCGACTAAAACATTTCCGCCCGTAACAAATTGACCGAACGTTTCAACGACATCCCCAGCATCCCCTTGTGATAAAATGGCTCGAGTAGTGGAAATACTTAACCCTAAACGGAACAATGTAAGTAGCAAGATAACTGAAGGAAATATTGCAAAGTCTAGCGCTTCTTTCATATTCATTGCTACTAATAAAACTAAAAGGGACAGTGTAATATTTATGATAATTAAAAAGCTTAATAACCATGTCGGTAGAGGGATGATGAGCATGGCCACAATTAATATAACTGCAGCTAAAACCCCTAAATCGCGAAATTTCATGTTTGCTCCCTCCTACTAATGGTTTAGATTTTTCGTTTAATTCGATAAACATAAGCAAGAATTTCAGCTATTGCTTTAAAAAATTCTTCTGGTACTTGTTGACCAATTTCAACTTGGTCATACATCGCTCTTGCTAACGGACGATTCTCTACCATTACTACATCATTTTCTTTCGCAATTAACTTAATCTTTTGTGCGATAAAATCGGTTCCTTTAGCAATAACTTTAGGTGCATCCATACTTTGATCATCATATTTTAAAGCAATTGCATAGTGGGTAGGGTTTGTAATGACAACATCCGCATTCGGAATTTCTTGCATCATACGTCTCATAGCCATTTCTCTCTGACGTTGCTTTATTTTAGACTTAATCTTCGGGTCACCTTCAGCGTTTTTATACTCATCTTTTATATCTTGTTTTGACATTTTCAATTGTTTTTCATACTCAAATTTTTCATAGATATAATCAAAAAGAGCAATAAATACAAGGGTAAATGCAGCTGCAATACCCATAATCCCTGTTAATCTTGCTACAGTAGAAAGTGTATCCCAAGGACTCTGGAATGAAAGAGAAAGTACTTCTTCTAAATTCATCCAAATAATGACAAAGGTTACAGTTCCGATAAATGAAATTTTCAGTAACGATTTTATAAGGTTGACAATAGCACGTACTGAAATAATTTTTTTTATACCTTTAATTGGATCCATTTTTTTCAAATCCAACTTCATTGTTTCTGTCGTAAATAATAAACCGAATTGCATAAAGTTCGCACCAACGCCTGCAACAACAGCAATAAGCATAATAGGTAGTAAGATGAATCCCATCTCTTTAAGAGAATCTGTATACATCTTCATTACGGTATCCACGGTCAATGTCTCAATTAGTATATTCTTTTGAAATGATTGTAGCAAAAACCCAAATAATCCTTCTTGCATAAATGGTGCAAACATAAACAAAAACATAAAAAGGAGTAATAAAACGATAGCTGCCGAAACATCCTGACTTTTTAAAACTTGTCCTTTCTTCCGGGCATCTGTACGTTTTTTAGGTGTTGCTTTTTCTGTCTTATCACCAGAAAAAAACTGCAAATCAAGAGTTAGTAGTAACTTCATCTTAAGCACCACCTAATAATTGCATTAAATCTCGCATGGAGAGAATCATCAATTCGATTAATTTTTCCATTACCTCAACCATAACACCCATTGAAATAATTAACACAAGAAAACCAACCGCTATTTTGATAGGAAAACCGATAACAAAAATGTTTAACTGTGGGACAGTTTTAGCTGTAATACCCAATGCAACGGTTACTAAAAATAAGGTTGCAACGATTGGAGCCGACATTTGAAAAGCGATTGCAAAAACAGTAGCAAATAATTTGATAATAAATTCTACTGTATTTGGATCACCAAATTTAGGAGAAAATTGATCGATTGGCATAAATTGATAACTATAAAATATTCCATCTAGAATGAGATGGTGTCCATTTATTGCGAGCAATACGAACAGTATTAAAAAGTTAAAGAACTGACCCATAAGTGGCGTTTGTGTACCTGTTTGTGGATCAATAATATTTGCCATGGCAAATCCCATTTCAAAATCGATAAATCCACCAGCAATCGCCACTGCAGAGAGGACAATATTTGCAGTTAGCCCAATCATTAATCCAATAATCGCTTCTTTTAATACTAATAATATGTAATTGCCATCAATTGGAATAGCTTGAGCATCTAAGGAATAATACATCATCCAAGATAAAATAATTGCTAAACCTATTTTCAATTGAGGAGGAATTGTTCTATAAGAAAAAAGGGGGATCGATACAAAAAAAGCCGAGACTCGAACAATGATTAATAATAATATCGATATTTCAGGGATCAGTTCAGTCATTGAATCACCCTATATACCGTGTTAAATTATCTAAAATATCTGATACATAATTAATCATTTGTGAAATCATCCATGGTCCAAAAAATATAAGCGCAACTAAAACTGCAACTATTTTCGGAACAAAAGCCAATGTTTGTTCCTGAATTGAAGTTGTTGCTTGAAAAATACTTACAGCCAAACCTGTTACTAATGCAACAAGTAATAACGGTCCTGAAACCACGAGGATAACCCATATAGCTCTTTCTGCAATCGCAATAACCATCTCAGGTGTCATGTTGTATCATCCCCTAAAAACTTGAAAGTAATGATTTGATTACTAAATACCAACCATCTACTAATACAAATAATAAGATTTTAAATGGTAGTGAAATCATAACAGGTGGTAACATCATCATCCCCATCGACATCAAGACACTTGCTACAACCATATCAATCACTAAAAATGGAATAAAGATCATAAAGCCCATTTGAAAAGCAGTTTTAATTTCACTTAACGCAAAAGCAGGGACTAACATAGTCAAAGGAATTTCTTCTATAGATGCAGGCCGTTCTGCTTGATTATAATTTAAAAACAATTCTAAATCCTTTTGCCTCGTATGTTGTGACATAAATTCTTTAAATGGTAAGGACGCTCTCGAATATGCCTCTTCTAACCCGATCTCTTCATTAAATAGAGGTTGTAAAGCATCCTCATTCACCTCTTGTAAAGTAGGCGCCATAATAAAAAATGTAAGGAATAATGCTAGCCCGATAATAACTTGATTAGGCGGCATTTGATTTGTCGCTAAGGCTGTTCGTGCAAAGGATAATACAATAACTATTCGTGCAAACGAAGTCATTAAAATAAGTATACTTGGTGCTAATGATAGTACTGTTAATAGGAGTAACAATTTTACTGATGTTGAAACATTTGTTGGATCATTTTCAGAAAAGAATGAGATAAATTGTTCCATTACTTATCCCTCTCCTTTTCTTTCCACTTCTCCAGCTCACTTTTTCTTTCTGCTTTAATATCAGTAATTTTTTTATTTAAAAGATCACCGAAATTCGAGTCATTATCTTCAATTTTCGTAGTGTTCGTATTCCACTTAATTTTATTAAACAAATCTACAATGTATGGTGTAGTAGATGTAACAAAGGTTTGTTTTTCATTGTAATATTCCAGCAACTGCTTCACTTCATCGGGATGTTTAATTTCCTTAATTAACTGCACATCTTCTCCTACACCAACGATATATAACGTGTCTCCAATATGCAGTAGTTGCACTGACTTCTGAGGACCAACAGAAATTCCACCAATATTTCGAACTACACTATTTTGTTGATAGCTTGTACTTCTTTTATTAATAAATTTAAGGATCAAAATTAAAAGAGCCAGTACTAATACTAAAGAAAAGAACATTTTCATGTAATCCCACAATCCAAATCCAATAGCTGCCGATTTTTCTGCATCGGCAGCGGGCTGGGAATCTTCACAAGTTTCGGGATTTTGCAAGCAATCTTCCGAGATCATTTGATTACTCTTAATATTTGCAAGAGCAATATTCGTTGGTGTAATAGACAACATTGCCACAATGAATGCCAAAAGAATTGAAATTCTTGCAAACTTTATTAAATTCATTTTTATTAATCAACCTAAAGCTTTTTGAATAGCTTCAATTACACGATCTGCTTGGAATGGTTTAACAATAAAATCCTTTGCACCAGCTTGAATTGCATCAATAACCATTGCTTGTTGCCCCATTGCAGAACACATAATAACTGTTGCATTCGGATCAGTAGATTTAATGGCTTTTAATGCTGCAATACCATCCATTTCAGGCATCGTAATGTCCATTGTCACTAAGTCTGGGCGTAATTCATTATACTTTTCAACCGCTTGAAGCCCATCAGCAGCCTCACCAACTACTTCAAATCCATTTTTCGTTAGAATATCTTTAATCATCATGCGCATAAAAGCAGCATCGTCAACTACTAAAATTCTTCTTGACATGGTAGATTCCTCCAATTGTTAACTATCGTAAATTATTTAAGCGTTCTGCCTTACTAATGATGTCAGTAATTCGAACACCGAAGTTCTCATCAATAACAACAACTTCACCCTTTGCTATTAGTCGACTATTGACTAAAATATCCACCGGTTCACCTGCAAGTTTGTCCAATTCAATAATAGAACCAGAAGCTAGCTGTAAAATATCTTTAACAGAATGCTTTGTTCTGCCAAGCTCAACTGTTACCTGTAGTGGAATGTCTAATAACATATTTAAATTTCGTGCTTCTGCCTGTGTTATATTTGCATTTTCGAAGGATGCAAATTGCGCTTGTTGTACATTCACCGGTTGTGGTGGCGCTTGATACTGCGGCATAGCATACATTGGCGGTTCCGCATATGTTGTTGCAGCCTGTTGTTGATAAACCGGTTGTTGCACAGGTTGCTGCATAACCGGTTGAGGTGCAACTGGTGGTGCTACAGGTTGTGGCGCAATTGGTTGTTGCACTTGTTGTTGTACTGGTTGAGAAGGAGGTAGGGCTGGTTCATCTTCCGGCTCACCTAACAATGATTTAACTATTTTTTTACCAAACTGTAAAGGTAATAATTGCATTAAGTTTGAGTCAATTAACTCACCAATTTTTAATCTAAATGAAATTTTAACTAATAAATCCTCATCCGGTATACTGTCTTTACCTTCATTTTGAGAAATATTTAATAAATCAATGGAAGGTGGAGAAATATCTACTTTTTTATTGAAAATCGTTGACATAGATGTTGCCGCGGATCCCATCATTTGATTCATTGCCTCTTGTACAGCGCTTAGTTGAATTTCGCCTAAATCGGGACTAGGATTTAATCCATCCCCCCCAAGCATTAAATCCGCGATAATCGCTGCATCGGATTGCTTAATAACAAGTAAATTCGCTCCAGTTAAACCAGTAGTATATTCAACTTGGATTGCAACATATGGTTGTGGAAATTCTTCCTCTAATCGATTACGATTTATCATTGAAACTACCGGTGTTGTAATATCTACCTTCTGACCTAAAAGTGCAGAAAGAGCAGTAGCCGAGCTCCCGAATGAAATATTTCCTACCTCACCTAATGCATCCTGTTCCATAGCATCAAGGTAATCTTCAACACGAAGAGGAATATCGTCGTGATCAGCAGATTCATTTTCTAGTTGGTTGATTCTATCTTCTAATGGTTCGCCCCTTAACAGAGCTTCAATTTCTTCTTGGGAGAGCATATCATCACTCATCTTCGTCTCCTCCTTTCAAAGGGTTAATAATCTGAATCGCCATCTTTTTATTACGTTTACCAGGCTGTGCAGTAAACTTAGGTAATCCACCTACATTAATAATAAGGGGCTCATCAATTTTTTGATCTAATTGTAAGCAATCACCAATGGACATATATAGGAAGTCCTCAATTGTAATATCCGTCGTTCCAAGTTGTGCAATGATGGGTAATTCTGCTTGTTTAACCCTTTTTTCTAACATTTTTGTTTGCTCTGGGGATGCTTCCTTTGTATTCGATTGCATCCAATATTGAACAGATAAATTATGAATAATTGGTTCAAGGACTACATGCGGGATACAAATATTAATCATACCTGTAGTATCCCCGATTATTGTATTTAATGAAATAACGACAACTGTTTCATTCGGCGAAATCATTTGTAAAAATTGTGGATTTACCTCTAATTCTACAAGCATTGGGTCAATTTCTGCGATTGAGTCCCATGCTTCTCGTAAATTATCAAATGAACGTTCAAATAAATTTGTCATAATTTTCTGTTCGATTTCAGTTAAATTATCTACGTTGCTATAGCTTGCACCGCTACCACCCATTAATCTGTCTAACATTGAATAGGCAATGTTTGGATTAATCTCCATTAAAATATTACCATCTAATGGCGGTACTTCAAATACATTTATTAAGGTCATATTTGGAATCGACCGTACAAATTCTTCAAATGGTATTTGATCTACCGAGGCAACTGTAATTTGAACATACGTTCTTAATTGTGCAGAGAAAAAAGTTGTTAATAATCTAGCAAAATTTTCGTGTATACGGGTCAAACTTCGGATTTGATCCTTTGAAAAACGAAGTGCACGTTTAAAGTCATAAACTTTGACTTTCCTTGTTTCGTCTTCCTTTTTTATGTCGTCAGCTGACATTTCCCCTGTTGAGATTGCAGAAAGCAACGCATCAATCTCGGATTGGGATAATACATCTCCAGCCATTTGCCCACCTCCATTTCAAGATGTTTCTTTTATTGAATGATGTAGGAGGTTATGTAAACTTGTTGTACTTCACCCTCTTGCATCAATTCGTTTAACTTCGACTTAATTGTAGATTCAAACAATATTTTGCCTTGCTTACCTTCTAAATCAGCTTTTGTCATCTCTGACAGCTCTTCAATGACAATATTCTTTGTTTGGAAATCACGTTTTGCTAATTCTTCTCCAGCTTCTTTACTATCTGTTTGAATTTTTAATGTTAATTTCACAAAATTATTATCAGCTAAATTTGTTGTAAGTTCTGGAACATCTACAGAAGCCTCAAGAATTTCGTCAATTGACGGTTCATCTGTAGAAGCTTGTTTATTAAATTGTGTTAATAATACAAAAATTACAACACCAATTAATGTAATTGTAACTAAAATGATGAGCATAATGGTTAATAATTTATTCTTCTTCATCTTCATCACCTCGAATGTGCGGGTTTGATAACACTTGAATATTTTTATAAAATTGCGTAATTCTCTTATGCACTTCTTTTTCACTTTCTAACACTATATATTTCCGACCATTCGTTAAGGTAATGGTAGTGTCTGGAAAGGACTCAACAATCTCTATGTATAAGGCATTTAAGGAAAACGATTTACCGTTTAAACGTGTAAGTTCTATCATTGAAATAGGGCCGGGTCGAGTCTCTCGAGAGCCGGCCCGACCCTCCTTTGCAATGAAGTTATGGAATAAGAAAAGCTGTGTACCCTGCTATCTTCGACAATCCGTTGAATCCAAGAGATTGTGATTTTTTGGGCAGAGTATTGAAGTTAAGAAAATTTCCAATTCCAAATATCACCATTTCTATTTTATTAAAAATTAACGTTTTAAATTAACAAGTTCTTCAAGAATAGAATCTGAAGTTGTAATAATACGAGAGTTCGCTTGGAAACCACGTTGCGCAACGATCATCTCTGTGAATTCTTCTGAAAGGTCAACGTTAGACATTTCTAGGAAGCCTGATTCGATTTTACCAATACCAGACTGTGTAGCTACTTGCACTGTTGGATCACCAGAGTTTGTCGTAACTTGGTAGTAGTTACTTCCTGTTTTTTCAAGACCACCTGTATTTGGGAATTTTGCAAGTAGTAACTGACCAGCATATTGAAGTTTCCCATTTACATCAACATAGTTAACAGTACCATCTGCTCCGATACTCATAGATTGAGCATTTGTAGGGATTTTAATTGGATTTAAACCGTCTGCTTCTAACGCACCTTCTTGGTATAAATTATCAGTACCTAAATCAATTTTATCACTTTCTGCTTCACTAGTAGCATCTTCTTCAACATCCTGATATAAAGTTCCGTTAGCAACACCGACAACATATTTACCATCTGTATTAACTAAATAACCATTTCTGTCCATATAAAAGTTTCCAGCTCTTGTATATAAATAGTTTGAAAAACCGCTATCAGCTGCAATATTACCCTCTTCATCAGGTGCTTCAGTTGAATTTGCTACCATAAAGAAACCATCCCCTGAAATAGCTAAGTCAAGTGTACGAGATGTTGTTTGTAATGAACCTGTTCCGTGAATGATATCAATTGCAGCCATTTGAGACCCTAATCCAACCTGCTTTGGATTAATCCCCCCTTGAGTAGCTGTTGCTGCTGAAGCACCTGAAATCGATTGTGATACTAAATCTTTAAAAACAACACGACTTTTCTTAAATCCATAGGTATTTACGTTTGAGATATTGTTCCCGATTACATCTAATTTAGTTTGATGGTTTTTTAAGCCTGAAATACCTGAGTACATTGAACGTAACATAGTTAATCGTTCTCCCTTCACTTCTTAAAATTATTTGTAGTGTATTGCTTCTTTCATTCCGCAATACAAGGCATCCTATACGGTCCTGCCTATAACACAATTGTGCCGTCAATATTAGTGAAAATTTGTTCTTTTGCTTCAGTGCGTTCCATCGCTGTAATTACAGTTGCATTTTTAGCACTCACAATCAACGCGGCTTGATCCATTAATACTAATGGTTGATTGACTCCTTTTGATCGTGCTTCAAATACTTTATCCGTCACAATTTGCCATTCTTGATCGGAAATTGAAATATTCCGTTCTAGTATTCTTTCATTTGCATGTTTACTAATTTTTAATTCTTGATTTTCTGTAGCCTGTTGCAAATGGGCAATAAACGATTGTTTTGTTTGTATTGGTCGATTATTTAATTGTGATTGAATACTTGTGGGTTGCAATGGCACGTGCCCAATTCCAATTCTGTGCATGTGGATCACCAACCTTATTTACTCATTAATTCGAATTGATCCTTTGTTAGGCTCTTTCCACTCTCTAATATATATTCAATTAAACTATTATTTGTTTTAATAGATTGAATCACTTCTTGAACCGTCTTTCCATCAAGTTGATATTGTACAGTTTGTCCAATTAATTGACTTGCTGTAACAAGCGGATTCTCAGGAATAGGGTTCGTTGGAGATGTACTAGGACTATTAAGAATAGATGAAATATTCCCAGGTGAAATTTCCTTACCACCTTCAAGAATAAATACTGGTTCACCATCCACAAATTTCAATTCATTAATTACACCAGTACCATTATTTACAATGGGATTCCCTTTTTCATCTAACTTATCTGTCAATTCATGCCACTTCACTTCTTTACCTACAAACGTTGTATAGTTCATTAACTGAGATTGTTGTTGCGATTCTAGTAAATTTTTCATTGCAGTTGTCATATTTTGCATTTGCTCTAAAGAAGAGAACTGAGCCATTTGTGCGATAAACTCTTTATCGTCCATTGGTTGAGTTGGGTCCTGATTTTGAAGTTGGGTAATTAAAATTTGTAAAAATGCATCCTTTCCCAGCTCATTTGTTCCCGTTTGTTTCGTTGTTTTTTTATAATTAGATAAATAGTAATCATTTGATATAGCATTGGTATTTGTCATTACTACACCTCCTCATTTAACAAATATTCACTAAAGGATATGGCATCTTCATCGTCTTGATTTTCATGCTCATCCTCTTCTTTTTCAGATTGCTGTTGCTTGAATAAATTATTAAATTGACTTTGATCGCGGTTATTTCGATCTGTTTCTTGTAAGCTTTGTGCCACGTCAATTCGATCCATTTGAATGTTTTGTTGGGCAAAAGTAGATTTTAATTGTTGGATTTGACTATCTAATAATTCTTTAGCTTGAGGTGTTGAAGCTAGTAATCTAGCAGAAAGCAATCCATTTTTTTGGAAAATTTCTATACGAATCGAACCAAGGTTTTCAGGATATAATTTCACTAATAGCTTCATTGTACCTTGTGTATTAGAAATTTGACTACGATTTATTAAATTTTGTATATCCTTAGCAAGAGCTTCACCTTGTGCACCCTTTTCAGCTGGTAATGTAAAAGACGAGATTTTTGTTACGTTGGTCGAACCAGTGTTTAATATATCGCCTAAATTAGTTATACTATTTATATTACTTTGAAGTAAAGAAGCTTTTTCTTCATTATTTGACACAAGTTTCTTGCCGTTACTATTCTGTACCATTTGACCATGAATAATGTTTGCAAACAATAATCTATCGGCTGATTTAGTTTGAAACTTATCTTTACTAGTTGTTAATTCATTTGAGATAAATTTCAGTACTTCTTTTAGCTGAATTAATTGGTCTTGTTGCTCATTTAACAAATCCGTATTATTTCCAATAACTTGAGCTAACTTTAATACTTGAAGTAATTTTTCGGCCGCTTTTGGGGTTACATGATGTTCTCCGTTTAATGCAAACAACATCAACTCAGATGCTTGATCGTTAATCGATTGAATGACATCCCAAATGTTGTTAACTTCTATGTTCTCTTCCTCAAGTAATTCTTTCATTGTCTGTTCTAGTTCTTCTGGTTTTATATTTAAGATTAATAATAATTCATTCATACTATTCATTACTTCATCAACAGCAACGACCTCTTCACCAGTACCAATTAGAGAAAGCCCTTCATTATGAGGTACGCCTAATAAATCCAATACATCCTCAAGTGAGCTTGCATTTAATAATGACTCGAGTTCTTTTAAGTTAATCGCATCCTCTATAAGTGCAGCTTCTTCAATATGTGAAACACTATTATTTTGAATTGTCGTAATTTGATTGAAAATATGCCCAAAATTATTTTCTTTTGAATTCGTTTGTGTACTTTGAGTAGTTGCATTTGATTTCGGCTGAATGTTTGCTAATGGCATAGTTCCGATATTCACTTTTTTCACCTCCTTCAAGATTTATTGTGAAATTAGCTCTGTATAACGTGCTGCTGTTGCTGGGTCCATTTTAGAGAATATTGCTGAAAGGGCTTCAGGATCCATATTGGATAAAATTTTCACGGCCTCTTCGTCACTCATTTCCATTATGATAGGAGCTGCACTTTTTGCTGACATTTGTTTAAAGGTTGATAAAATATCATCAAATTCCTTTTTCGCTCCTTCTTGTTGCTGTTGGAGTTTTTCTATTTCATTTTTCAAATTTTGTTGGACAGCTAAGTTATTTTCACTTTCCGCACTTGCTTTTTCAAGCTGGGATTTTAGTTGCTCAATTTCAGCTTCTTTTTCTTTTATTTCTGCTTGAAGCTCCACTACTTTTTGGTCAAAGTCAATAGCTGGTTCTTCCTTAGCTGATTTATCGGAAATGAAAGGTAAGGAATCTGTTATAGTTGAAGCTTTTTCAAATACATTAATATTTGTAAAAGATGCAATGACGAGTAGAATTGCGATTACAAATAATAACGGAATTAATACCCAAAAGAAAAGCTTTTGAAATATTCCCGGTGATTTTCCTTCAGCCACTTCTTCAATATTCAGTTCTTCTTTAATTCTATTTTTTGCCATGAAATCACCTGATTTCTTTTTTGTTATACATTAAGGTCGATAGTTCATCTAAATACAGTGATTCGATTCGATCTTGTTCCACTCTAAAACTTTGTAAATCTTTTTCTTTCATTTTTTCAAATTTACGAACTTCAAGACTTTTTTCTAACATTTTTTGTTCATGCCATTGCATTTTCGCACGAGCCTGAATTACCTTTGTTTGTAGTTCAGCAATTGTTTTTTCCAAACTATCGATAAATGTAGCGAAATGATGAATTCGATCAATTGTTGCACCAATCGTTAACCGTTCATTTTGGTAAGCAATTAAATCTTCTTTTTTCTTTAACATTTCGTAAAGTTTTGTTGCTACTTCTTCAAAAGCACGTACCGATTCTTTATAGGCAATTTCAGTTTGCTGCTTTTCCTGTTCACGAATCGTGAGGATTTTCTCAAATCTATATGTATAATGAACCATTATTTACCACCACCATTGGACAATGTTATTAATTCATTTACAGTATCTTGTAACGAAACTTTATCCTTATAACCTTGTTTTAAAAATGAAGTAATCAGTGGTTCATAGTGAATCGCCTCATCAATTTCTTTTGAAGTCCCTCTTTTATATGCACCGATATTGATTAGGTCTTCTGATTTTGCGTAAGTATAATAAAGTTCACGTAGTCTTTCTGCTGCCTTGACGTGCTCTGGTGTTGAAATATGATTCATTAAACGACTTACACTTCTTAACACGTTAATTGCTGGATATTGCCCTTTATTTGCAAGTGTTCGATCTAGAACTATATGACCATCCAAAATACCTCGAACAGTATCGGCAATTGGTTCGTTCATATCGTCGCCATCAACCAAGACTGTATAGAAAGCTGTAATCGTACCTTTTAAATTTGTCCCAGTACGTTCTAATAGCTTTGGCAAAATTGAAAATACGGAAGGTGTGAACCCTTTTTGAGCTGGTGGTTCACCTGTTGCTAAACCAATTTCTCGTTGGGCAAGTGCAACGCGAGTTACCGAATCCATCATTAACATCACATTGAGACCTTTATCCCTAAAGTACTCCGCAATTGCTGTTGCAGTAAACGCACCTTTAATGCGCATTAGTGCAGGTTGGTCACCTGTAGCAGCAATGACAATGGAACGACTTAATCCTTCTGGACCTAAATCCCGTTCAATAAATTCACGAACTTCACGGCCGCGCTCACCGATTAATGCAATTACGTTTAGATCTGCGCGGGTATTTCGAGCAATCATTCCAAGAAGCGTACTTTTCCCTACTCCGGAGCCGGCAAAAATCCCAACACGTTGTCCACTACCAACTGTAAGCATGCCATCAATTGCCTTTACGCCTACTTCAAGCTGATCGCTTATTGGTGGTCTTTTAAGAGGATTGGGTGGTTCTTTATCCGTTTGTACTGTTACGAGACCTTTTGGAAGTGATGAACCATCAAATGGGTTGCCCATTGAATCTAATACTTTACCAATTAATTCTGGTCCTACTTTTATTTCTAGCGGTTTACCAGTACCTTCAACTAAACAGCCAATTGAAATCTCACGTACTGATGTAAAAGGCATAAGCACGACATATTCATTATTAAACCCGACAACTTCAGCTAAAATTTCTTGATGACCGTTTTTGGCTGAATGAACATGGATTTTACATACATCACCAATTGAACTTTCTGGACCTTGCGACTCAATCATTAAGCCTACAACTCGATTCACTTTACCATATTTTTTCAGTGTCTCAACATTAGCAATTTTTTCAATTAATTGAGCCGCTTTCATCGTATCAGTCCTTACTCGTTAAAATTTCGTTTAATTTTAATCGTAGTTCATTTAATTGTTCGTCTATCGATACAACAATTCTTCCATGATTTGTTTCAATATAGCTTTCGGTAGATGTAAAATCTTCATTAACAAAAATTAATAATGGCACGTCCGCTGGGAACATCTCCGCTAATTCATTACGGTATTCCGAAACAATTTTATGATACATAGGCGAGACATATATTTTAATTTCTTTCATCTCACGTGCTTCTTTTAGCCCGCGCTTAATGATGGATATAAATAATTCATCATCTCGATCTAGGGATGCCCCAATAATGCGTTCTGCTGCTACAATCGACAATTCCAAAAGCACTTGTTCTTGTTCTTCAATGTAACTACGTGCATTTTGATGGGAATTCTCCACAATTTCATTTGCCATTTTCAAATTGTCCATCATATCTGCCTGCGCTTTATTTACGCCTTCTTCATAGCCTTGTTGAAATCCTTGATCATATGCTTTTTGTTCGAGAACAAGCTTTTCTTCTTCCCACAATTGCTTTAGATGTTCAATCATTTCTAATTGTTCATTTCGGTATTGTTCAAATTCTTCTTTTTGTAATTGAATTTCACGGTTTGCTTCCGCTAAAAGCTTATCACGTTCTGCATATAACTCTTCTTTAGAAATAGTGGGTTCTTTCGTTTCCACAACCTCTTCATCAAATTCTTCTACAAATAAATTTCGAAGTTGTATTTCGACTCTTTTTTCTTCTTCTTGTTTTGCATAACTGGATCGGATGATTCTAGACAATGACGTCATCTCCTCCGCCACGAGCAATAATAATTTCACCTGCATCTTCTAGTCGTCTAATGACTGCAACAATTCTAGATTGGGCTTCTTCAACATCACGAAGACGAACAGGACCCATAATTTCCATCTCTTCTTTAAATGTATCTGCCATACGTTGAGACATATTTCGGAAAATGATATCTTTAACTTCCTCACTACTTACCTTCATTGATAGTAATAAGTCTTCGTTTTCACAGTCACGAATAACACGTTGAATGGAGCGGTTGTCCAATGTAACAATATCCTCGAATACAAACATGCGCTTTTTAATTTCTTCTGCCAGTTCTGGATCTTGAATTTCAAGCGCATCGAGAATTGTTTTTTCCGTTTGACGATCTACACCATTTAATACCTCAACGACTGCATCAACGCCACCTGTCTCAGTGTAGTCTTGCGTCACTGTAGAAGATAATTTACGTTCTAATACAGACTCGATTTCACTAATTACTTCAGGTGAGGTAGAGTCCATTACTGCAATACGTTTTGCAATATCCGCCTGGACCTCTTGCGGTAGCGAGGATAAGATTACCCCCGCTTGTCCTGGGTCTAAGTAAGATAAAATTAACGCAATCGTTTGTGGATGTTCATTTTGAATAAAGTTAAAAATTTGTGCTGGATCAGCTTTTCGAGCAAAATCAAACGGTCTTACTTGTAGGGAAGACGTCAAGCGATTAATAATTGCCTGTGCTTGATCTTGTCCTAACGCTTTTTCTAATACCGTTTTTGCGTATCCAATACCACCCTGTGAAATATAATCTTGCGCAAGGGCAATATTATGGAATTCCTCTATAATGTCTTCTTTTATATTTGGCTCAACTTTTTTAACGCTCGAAATTTCTAACGTAAGACGTTCGATTTCTTCTTCATTTAAATGTTTATAAACAGAAGCTGAAACTTCAGGTCCTAGAGAAATTAACAGTAAAGCTGCTTTTTGTTTTCCTGTCAATTCTTTTTCTTTCTTGGACACAGTCGAACCCCCCATTAATCTTCAGTAATCCAACTTCGCAATAATTTTGCAAAGTCCTCTGGTTTATCTTTCGCCATTTTTTCAAGTTGTTTACGGCGTACTGTACTTTCTGTTTCCTTTTCATCGTTAATATCATCAACAAACAGATCTTCCTGTTCTTCAATTACCGTTAATTCTTCCTCTTCTTTTTTGCGCTTATTAGCACGAAGAATGAAGAACACTAATAGTACAATTACAGCAAGTAGTATTCCACCAACTACCCAAACCCACCAAGGAACTACTGGTGTTTCTTCCGGAGTAGCGACTTCATTACCGAAGAACTGTTGTACCGATACAACGATTTTTTCATTAATTTGGTCTTCAGTTAATTCACCTGCAGCCTCTTTATCAATAGATGTTCGAACAATCGTTGATAAAATTTGTTCAATATCCGCTTGTACGTCATCTGATAATGAAGCAGGATCATCTGGCACCGGTGGCTCTACCATAACTTGAATTCCGATATCACGGATTTTATAAGGACTTTCTTGAATGTCCTTTCTGATACGGTTCACATCATTATTAATTGTTTCTTCAACTCGTTCAAAGTTTCCATTGCCGTTATTACCACCTTGGTAATCAACGAAGTTATCCGTAATATTTTCTGCTTCCGGTGTGCCTGTTGCTGCATCTGTACCAGTGTAAGTTTCAGTTATTCTTTGAGCACTAATCTCAATACCTTCCATGTTTTCTTCATCAACAGGTTGAACTAAATTTTCTTCTCGATTTTCTTGTTTAAAATCAACATCCGTTGTAACCGATACAACGACTTTATCTTTCCCCATCATTGTACCTAGCATTTGTTGAACTTGACGTTGAAGATCGCGTTCAATTGTTTTCTTTACTTGCATTTGACCTTCAACCGAATCAATTGAATTAGAATTTGATGATGCCGATGCTAAATCGTAGTACTCTGAGTGTTGATTTGATATAACAATATTATCAGTGCTCAGATTTGGTATACTTTTTGAAACTAGGTTATAAAGGGTTTTTATTTGCTCATCCGAAAACTTATGACCAGGTTCAGTATTTAACACAATTGCTGCACTTGCCTCTTGAGCAGCATCACTTAAAAACACACCTTGTTCTGGCATCGTAATCATCACATTGGCATCTTTAACACCTTCAATTTTACGAATAAGATTAGCCAATTCTGTTTGAGTTGCTGCTAATTTGATGACATTGAATTCATTATCCGTCATACCGAATCCGGCATTTGATGTGAAAAATGAATTATTAATTTCACCTGATTCAGGGTAACCTTGTGAAGCTAGTGATACTGTTAACGAATCCACTTGTTCTTCTGGAACTAGTATATTCGTCCCTCCAGGCGCAATTTCATATGTAACACCTTGCGCACCTAATACTTCCGCTATTTCACCGGCTTCTTGAGCAGAAAGTTCAGTAAACAGAGGCACCATTGTTGTTCTAGTAGAAAAATATGTAAGAATTCCTGCTAAAGCAATAACTCCTAATAAAGTTCCAATTATTGCTCCTTTTTGGCCTTTCGTTCGACTCCTCCAAAACTGGGTCGAGTCCGTTTTTACTTTCGTTAGTCTTTCATTCATTATGTGTCCCCCGATTATAGTGGATACACAACAATTTATAGTTGTGTCAAACCGTTAGTTTATACACTCATTCGCATAATCTCCTGGTAAGCTTCGATTGCTTTATTTCGAACTTCCATCGTTGCATTTAATGTAATACTCGCCTTTTGAGATTGAATCATTACTTCATGTAATTCAACATTTTCACCATTTATTAATTTCTGAGTTAATTTATCTGATGTAATTTGCTGATCATTGACAGATGAGATTGCATTTTTTAATGTATCAGCAAAAGTTTGTTGTGCTTCATAGGGTGTAACTTTTGTTGCAATATTATTAGTCTGATTTACACCTTGTGTAGGCATCATTAATGATACTGGATTTATAGCCATTCCGACTCATCCTTTCTACCTAATTTATTTTCCTATTTCTAGTGCTTTTGTCAACATCGATTTACTTGCATTAAACACAGTTACATTTGCTTCATACGATCTAGTAGCAGATACTAAATCAACCATTTCTGTTAATAAATCAACGTTAGGCATTTGTACATAACCTTCTTGATTTGCATCAGGGTGAGTTGGATTATAAACAAGTTTAAAAGGTGTTTGATTATCATCGTTAATCGCTGTTACTCTGACACCATTTCCACCTGTTTCTTTCTGATTCATTGCTTTATTTAAGAAGCTTGAAAATTGTCCTTGGTCTTCTGTCAATGTCACTGACTTTCTTCTATAAGGCTCCCATTCTCCATTTACTTGCTTTGCTCTTGTTGTATCAACATTTGCGATATTGGAAGAAATAACATCCATTCTAAGACGTTGAGCTGTAAGAGCCGACGCTGTTGTATTCATACTAGTAAATATAGACACGATCATCTACCTCCTTTAATAACAGTATTTAAAGTGTTTAACTTTCCAGAAATACGATCTATTAAAGCATTATAGTAAATAGTATTCTCTGCTAAACTAGCTTGTTGTGCGTCCATATCAACACCATTTCCATTACTTCTATATTGATAGTTTTCATAACTAAAGACACCTGGTGTTGATTGTTTAATTGTAAAATCATAATGTCGAATATCAGTTTTATTTGCATTGATTGTCGAATTACGCGCCTCGCTTAACATTTTTTCAAAACTAACATCTTTCGCTTTATAATTCGGCGTGTCGACATTTGCTATATTTTGAGCGATTGTTTTATTTTTAAGCGATGCATAATTTAATCCGTTTTCTAGGCTACTGATTGTTCCACCAAATAAGTTCAAACCATTCACCTCTATTTTTAAATTTTCATTACAATATGTTTCAAAACAATAATTTAATTTTAAAGTATGTTATTGTCTAGTGTCTATCGCCTTTTGTCGTTTTTTAATAGTCTATTCATACCATTTTTTCGCTAAAATCACTCCAAAAAATTCACAATTCCTTATTCAATAATCCTATTTCAATACGATAATCATTGTTCTTATAGGCTTTCAAAGACATTATAATAAATTTTAAACATACCCTACTAAAAAAGTAACTATTTTTTTGTAATTTATGTAATTAGTGAAAAAATTAGCCAAAAAAAGATTCCGCCTTCCAATAAGACGGAACCAATATAGTATAACATTTATTTCATTTTTATTTCAGCAAGTGCAGCTAAAAATTTATCATTTAATACTTTAATATACGTCCCCTTCATTCCTAATGAACGAGATTCAATAACACCTGCAGATTCTAATTTACGTAATGCATTTACAATCACTGAACGAGTAATTCCAACTCGATCTGCAATTTTTGATGCAACTAATAATCCTTCATTACCATCTAGTTCTTCAAAAATATGCTCGATTGCTTCAAGTTCACTATATGATAAAGAATTAATTGCCATTTGAACAACTGCTTTACTACGAGCTTCTTCTTCAATTTCTTCGGATTTTTCACGTAAGATTTCCATCCCTACTACTGTCGCACCATATTCCGCTAAAATCAAATCATCATCTTCAAACGTTGCAGTAAGACGACCTAAAATTAATGTTCCTAATCGTTCACCACCACCGATAATTGGTACAATAGTCGTCAAACCATTTTTGAATAAATCACGGTTCTCAATTGGGAAAATTGTATGTTCATTATCAATATCAAGGTTTGGCGATGTTTCAGTAATTTCAAATAAATGATCTGAATAATCTTCAGGGAATTGACGTTCTTCAAACATTTTTTTCATTCGAGGATTTTCAATTTGTTGATGGATTGAAATACCAAGAAGCTTTCCTTTACGACTTACAATAAAGACATTGCTATCTATAATATCACCAAGTGTATCTGCCATTTCTTTGAAGTTTACAGGTTTTCCTGCAGATGCTTGTAACATTGAGTTAATTTTTCTTGTTTTTGATAGTAAATTCATTTTTAAAAAAATCCTCCTAATAAGGCTAATAATAATTCTCTTAATATTCTAAAGGTTTCTACAATTTATTGTAACTAATTATGCTTAAATTATAAGATAAATTGTGACAAATCTTTGTTTTTCGATATTTCTCCAAGTTTTTTGTCGACATATGTCGGCGTAATTTCAATATGTGCAGGTGCAATTTCTGATGCTTCAAAAGAAAGCTCTTCTAGTAAGCGTTCTAATATTGTGTGTAATCGTCTAGCACCAATATTATCTGTCTCCCGGTTTACATCTGTCGCGATTTCTGCTATCCGTTCAATCGCTTCCTCAGTAAAGTTAATCGTAACTCCTTCAGTTTCTAACAATGCTTTGTATTGTAGAATTAAAGATTGATCTGGTTCTTGTAAAATACGAACAAAATCTTCTTTCGTTAATTTGTCTAACTCCACTCGGATCGGGAAGCGACCTTGTAACTCAGGAATTAAATCACTCGGCTTTGACATATGAAAGGCACCAGCGGCAATAAAAAGCATAAAATCTGTTTTTACAGGACCATACTTCGTCGTGACTGTCGATCCTTCTACAATAGGTAGGATGTCTCTTTGTACACCTTCACGGGATACATCAGCTGAATTTGTATTACGACTTGCAATTTTATCAATTTCATCAATAAAAATGATTCCTGACTGTTCGGCGCGGCGAATCGCTTCTCCTGCTAATTCATCAGCATCGATCAATTTATTTGCTTCCTCTATAATTAAAACACGTCTTGCATCCTTAACCTTCATTTTACGTTTCTTCATTTTTTTCGGCATTAAATTCGACAACATGTCTTGCATACCCGAAGAACCCATATCCATACCCATTCCAGGCATTAGTTCAAGAAATGGGGCATTTTGTTCTGTTACTTCTACAGTGACAAATTGCTCTTCTAGCTTTCCAGCCTTTAGATCTCCTGCAATTTGTGAACGTTTGCTTCGAATTTCTATTTCGTCCTGAGTAGTATCATCTATAGGTTTATCATCTTTTTGACCAAATAACATCTCGAAAGGATTTTGTGCCATTTTCCCCTTAATTTTGGATGGCACGAGTAATTTTACTAATGCTTCATTTGCATTTTGTTCAGCTTGATCCTTTACTGCTTCCGTCATTTCATCCTTCACTAACCTTCTAGACGCTTCTACAAGATCACGAACCATGGATTCTACATCTCTACCTACATAACCGACTTCCGTAAACTTTGTAGCTTCTACTTTAATGAATGGGGCATTTGTCAGTTTTGCAATTCTACGTGCAATCTCCGTTTTACCAACACCAGTCGGCCCAATCATTAAAATATTTTTAGGGATAATTTCGTTTTTTAACTCTTCACTTAATAACGATCTACGGTATCTGTTTCTTAAAGCAATCGCAACTGCACGCTTAGCATTATTTTGCCCAACAATATGACGGTTTAACTGTTCTGTAATTTGTCTTGGCGTTAAATTTAATTGTGTCATTCTTCAAGCGCCTCCACGATAATGTTATGATTTGTAAAAACACAAATATCTGCAGCAGTCGTCAACGCTGCTTTCGCAATTTCTTTTGCCGTTAAATTATTTGCGTGTTGTTTTAGGGCTCTACCTGCAGCCAATGCATAATTTCCACCTGAACCAATTGCTAATATTCCATCATCTGGTTCAATGACTTCACCAGTACCTGAAACGAGCAGTAGCGTATTTTGATCCATTACAAGTAAAAGCGCTTCTAGTTGACGCAACATTTTATCTCCACGCCACTGCTTTGCTACTTCGACAGCCGCGCGTTGTAAGTTTCCGCCATACTCATTTAGCTTTGTTTCAAACATTTCAAACAATGTAAACGCGTCAGCAACTGAACCCGCAAAACCTGCCAACACTTTTCCGTTGAATAGTTTACGAACTTTTTTAGCAGTATGCTTCATTACAACCGAATTCCCTAAGGTAACCTGCCCATCTCCTGCCATTGCACAATTCCCTTTATGATGAATGGCAAAAATGGTCGTCGCATGAAATTGTTCCATTTATCTTCCTCCTTACAATTACGCTCTTGGATGCGCACTCATATAAGTATTACGAAGGTGCTCTTTTGTCACATGGGTATAGGTTTGGGTAGAAGACAAACTCGCATGACCTAATAATTCTTGGACAGTTCGAATGTCTGCACCATTATTTAACAAATGAGTTGCAAAAGTATGTCTTAACATATGAGGATAAATTTTTGTATTTAAAGCTGCATTTTGGATCATTTCTTCCAAAATATAACTTACCCCACGTGTTGTAAGTTGCCCACCACGCATATTTACAAATAATTTTTTGTGATGGCTATTTTTCATCAATTTAGGACGAACTTCATTCATATATTTTGTTAAAGCCTCATGTGCATATTGTCCAAAGGGTACGATTCTTTCCTTTCGACCTTTCCCCATTACTCTTACAATTGAATAGTTAAAATCTATATCTTCCAACTCAATTGACGTACATTCGCTTACACGTATTCCAGTTGCATATAACAGTTCCAATAACGCAATATTCCGAATGGATTTTGGATCCTCTCCAACATTACGTTCAAATAACTGAGAAAGTTCCTCTTCGTAAAAAAAATTAGGAAGACGTTTTTCTTTTTTAGGGTGATAAAGTGAGCGAAAAGCCGAGTCATCTAGGTTAAACTCTCGATTTAAATAATTAAAAAACGTTCGAATGGAGGAAATTTTCCTTGAAATAGATGTTCTTGCTTTCTTTTCATCATATAACTTCGTCGCATAATTCCTCGCATGAATATATTCGACATCCTTCAAATTTGTCGTACCTTCAGAAAATAGAAATGTAAGAAATTCTTTAATATCAAATTCATACTCTCGAACCGTATGTACAGAGAAGTTTTTTTCAAGTTGTATATAGCGAATGAAATGCTCTAAGGCGCTCTGTGGATCGATTTGCAATGCTTTATCCTCCTATTCATTTTCCCTATAAGAACTGGTTTTGTTCTTCTTCATTCAAAGAAAACAGCACAACTAAGAACGGAAAATAGTTACAATAAAGCGAAGGCTAAATTGATTGTTTGGATCCTTGCAAAATATTTGGCATTTGGATTAGTAAGAAAGGCATTATTCTACATAATTTCTTCATTAGAAAACATCCATTATGACACTATACCTATATTGGAAAATTATCAAGCAATAAATTAATATCTTTTGTAAACTTCGTGTAAATTGTCAACAATTTGTTCAAAAACAACGGACAAGTGTAAAGTTCCTTTGTGCAATTATCTGTTTGTTACACTCGATTCAAACCTCGATAATTTTGACTTTTTAGCAAAAGAAAATGCCTCATAAATTATATCAATTTAATGAGGCATAAATCAATTATATTGTTTGAGAATTCACAAAATTCCGAATTGTCGTTAATGCTCGTTCTGCATGTCGTTCTGCTCGTTCTTGTTTTGATCGAATTCTTTCTCCTAGCTCAGGGAAAATCCCGAAGTTTACATTCATTGGTTGGAAGTTTTTCGCATCTGCTTCTGTAATATAACGTGCCATACTTCCAAGAGCTGTTTCAAACGGGAATTCGATTGGTTCTTTCCCTTGCGCTAATCTTGCAGCATTGATTCCTGCAATTAGGCCACTACCTGCTGATTCAACATAGCCTTCAACACCCGTCATTTGTCCTGCAAAGAAAATGTTCGTATTTGCTTTTAATTGATACGTTTTTGTTAAAACAGTTGGTGAGTTAATAAACGTATTTCGATGCATGACACCATAGCGCACGATTTCAACATTTTCTAAACCTGGAATCATCGAGAATACGCGTTTTTGTTCTCCCCATTTTAAATGCGTTTGGAAACCAACAATATTATAAAGTGTTCCAGCTGCATCATCTTGACGAAGTTGAACGACAGCATAAGGTCTTTTTCCCGTTTTCGGATCTTCTAATCCAACTGGTTTCATCGGTCCAAACAGCATTGTTTTTTCTCCGCGCGACGCCATCACTTCAATCGGCATACACCCTTCAAAATATTTTTCTTTTTCGAATTCTTTTAATGGTGCGCATTCTGCAGTAATTAACGCTTCACGAAAAGCATCGAACTCTTCTTTTGTCATTGGACAATTTAAGTATGCCGCCTCACCTTTATCATAGCGTGATTTTAAATATACCTTATCCATATTGATACTATCTTTTTCAACGATTGGAGCTGCTGCGTCATAGAAATATAAATATTCTTGACCAGTTAGTTCTTTTACTTTCTCTGCCAATGCAGGAGAAGTTAGTGGACCTGTTGCAATTACTGTGATCCCAGCTGGAATTTCAGTTACTTCTTCATTCACGATCTCAACTAGTGGATGATTTTTCACTGTTTCTGTAACGTATCCAGCGAATTCATGGCGGTCAACTGCAAGAGCCCCTCCAGCCGGTACTGATGCATTATCCGCAGCTTTTAAAATTACCGAGTCTAAAATACGCATTTCTTCTTTAATCACACCAACTGCATTGGTTAAAGTGTTTGCACGTAATGAATTCGAGCACACTAACTCAGCAAATTTATCGGTATGATGTGCTGGAGTTTGTTTCACTGGGCGCATTTCATAAAGACGTACCTTTACGCCTCGCTTTGCAATTTGCCACGCAGCCTCACTACCAGCAAGACCAGCTCCAATAACGTTTACAATTTGTTCTGTCATTTTACTACCATCTTTCTCAATCATTGTGAAGGTGCTTCCTCATAGTCACATTTTGTACATTGAATTTGAACACCTTTTTTAATCTTCTTCTCTACTAATAATGCATTACATTTCGGACAAGGTCTACTAATTGGCTTATCCCACGATACAAATTCGCATTCTGGGTAAGTGTTACAACCGTAAAATAATCGCTTCGTTTTGCTTTTTCTTTCAACGATTTCACCAGTTTCACAACTTGGACATTTTACACCAATTGGTTTCATAATGGCTTTTGTATTTCGACAATCTGGGAAATTAGAGCAAGCCATAAATTTACCGAAACGACCTAATTTATAGACCATAGGAGATCCACATTTTTCACAATCTTCTCCTGCAGGTTCGTCTTTAATTTCGATTTTTTCCATTACTTCATCAGCATGTTTTACATGTTTTTCGAAATCTTTATAAAATTCATCAATAATTTTTACCCAGTTCGTTTGCCCCTCTTCAATTTTATCAAGATCTTGTTCCATTTTGGCTGTGAACTCAATATTGATAATGTCAGGGAAAAATTCTAACATTGCTTGATGCACGATTTCTCCAAGTTCTGCTGGGACAAAACGCTTCGAATCCAATTGTACATAACCACGCTTTTGAATAACATCTAATGTTGGTGCGTATGTGGATGGTCTTCCTATTCCTCGTTCTTCTAATTCTTTTACAAGGCGAGCTTCTGTATAACGAGGTGGAGGCTGTGTAAAATGTTGTTTCGGTTCAATTTCTAATGATTTCACAACATCCCCAACTTCCATTTCTGGTAGAAGTTTCGTTGTTTCTTCTTCATTTTGGTCATCTGTTCCCTCAATATACAACTTCATAAATCCTGGGAATTTAACATGGGAACCATTTGCACGGAATTGTACATCACCGTTAACTAAATCTACTGCAACTGTATCTAAAATTGCCGAAGACATTTGACTCGCGATGAAGCGTTCCCAAATTAGACGATATAAGCGTAATTGATCGCGGCTTAAAACCTCTTTTAACTCATCTGGTGTACGCATCACACTTGTTGGTCGAATGGCTTCATGGGCATCTTGAGCATTTGTTGCCTTTTTGGATTTCTTTTCTTCGTTCACGACATAGTCTTTTCCGTATTTTTCAAGAATATAGGATGACGCTTCACTCTTAGCAGTATCAGAAATACGAGTTGAATCGGTACGCATGTATGTGATTAAACCCACTGTACCTTCTTTTTTACCGATATCAATCCCTTCATATAATTGCTGGGCTAACATCATCGTTTTCTTCGCACGGAAATTTAACTTACGCGCTGCTTCTTGTTGTAAGGAAGACGTCGTGAAAGCTGGTGCAGCGTTACGTTTACGTTCTTTTTTTACAATATTTGTAACTTTAAAGTCCTCACCATTTACTCCACTTAAAATTTCTTTAACCTGTCCTTCATTTGATAACTTTACTTTCTCTTTTCCAACACCATAGAACAAAGCATCAAACTGTTTTTTTCCTTTTTCGAATAAACCTTCAATTGACCAATACTCTTCTGGTACAAAGTTTTTAATCTCTTCTTCCCGATCAATAATCAATCGCAATGCAACCGACTGCACTCGTCCAGCTGACAGTCCTTTTTTTACCTTTTTCCAAAGAATTGGACTAATATTGTAGCCTACTAGTCGATCTAAAATTCTTCTAGCTTGTTGGGCATCTACTAAATCCATGTCAATTGGTCTTGGATGTTTAAATGACTCTAGTATTGCATCTTTTGTAATTTCATTAAACACCACTCTACAATCTGAATTCGTATCAATATTTAAAGCCGTTGCTAAATGCCATGCAATTGCTTCTCCTTCACGGTCAGGATCGGCTGCGAGATAAATTTTCTTCGCTTTTTTTGCAGCTGATTTTAAGTCTTGAAGCACAGGTCCTTTACCACGAATAGTAATATACTTCGGTTCATAGTTGTTTTCTGTATCTATACCTGTTTGACTTCGTGGTAAATCACGAACATGTCCAATCGAAGCTTTTACTTTATATTTTTTCCCTAAGTATCTTTCAATTGTTTTTGCCTTTGCTGGTGACTCTACAATCACTAAATAATCTGCCATTTATTCTTCCCCCTTATAGAGGTAAATTGTTATTAAAGTAAAACATTTAATAGTTAGGTTTCCCCTATACCCCAATATCTTGTTTAGCGGAATACAAAATCTTAGAAATTGTCCCACTATTTTCATAATAGTTAAAAATAAATATCTGTTGCAAAATGTATAACAGTTTTTACGATAATGCAACTTTTTTTCAATATTTACCTTAGAAAATCACGATTTGTCACTAATAATAAGACAAATCGATGTTACCTCCTTGCAAGGATCGATAACACGTACACTACTTTATTTACGAAAAAACATTTTCATTTCTTCTATTATTTGGTGGCCATTCCAAATTGGTATAGCCCCTTCCTTAATTAAACTGTTCGTCCCCATTGACTGTTGAGAATGGATGGGTCCAGGTACTGCAAACACATCTTTTCCACTTTCTAGTGCAAGCTCTGTTGTAATAAGTGTCCCGCTTTTTAATGCAGCTTCCGTTACAATCAGTGCATCACTAATACCGCTTATAATACGATTTCTACTGGGGAAATGCCATTTCTGAACACCAACATATGGAGGATATTCTGTTAATAATAAATGATTTTCTGCAATTTCTTCTGCTAATTGTTTATTTTCCTTAGGATAAATATGAAACAATCCATGTCCCAAAACTGCAATTGTTTTTCCTCCATACTTTATGGTGGATGTATGAGCCAAACTATCTGCTCCTTTAGCTAAACCGCTTACAATGACACAGTTTTGTTCAATTAATGGCGGCACAATATAATCCATTGCTAACCGCGAATAATTTGTTGCTTTCCTCGATCCAATTATCGCCAATTTTAGAGGACACTTTAATAAAGCGATGTCCCCCTTTGCATAAAGCATTGTTGGCGCATTATTTATTTCTAATAGTTTTTTAGGATAATATTCACTAAAATAAGGAATAACATTTATATTAGCAGAATTATATGCTTCTTTTAAATTAACTTTCATTAAATGTTTATAATTGTATAAAATTTTTTCTGCATTTTTTGTCGAAACCGATAATATTTTAGCTAAGTTTATCGATGACAAATGAATTATATTTTGAATTGATCCTACTTGACCTTCTAGTTGTTGGAATTTATTAAAAGTGAGAGGATAAACGTAATGGAGAGCAAGAAGTTCTTGCAAATTTTTCATATTATCACCCCTCTGTAGTTTTCGAGACGTGACCGCAATAAAAAATGAAAAGGTGTAACGCAATTGTAGCGTTAACACCTTTTATTTTAATGGGTCTTACACTTTTCGTATAGACCTTTTTCTTTAATTACTTTTATTAATGTCTCACCAATAACAGAAGGAGTTGGTGCAACTTCTATACCTGCTTCATTCATTGCCTTAATTTTCTCACTCGCAGTACCTTTACCACCAGAAATAATGGCACCTGCGTGACCCATACGTTTTCCTGGAGGTGCAGTTTGTCCACCGATAAAGCCTACGACAGGTTTCGTCATATTTGCCTTAATCCACTCTGCCGCTTCTTCTTCTGCTGTACCACCAATTTCACCGATCATAACAACAGCATACGTTTCTGGATCATTGTTAAATGCATCTAGTACGTCAATGAAATTCGTACCATTTACTGGGTCGCCCCCAATACCAACTGCTGTCGTTTGACCAATACCCGCTTGAGTAAGTTGAAGTACTGCTTCATAAGTTAGTGTACCAGAACGAGACACTACCCCTACATGACCTTTTTTATGGATATATCCTGGCATAATTCCGATTTTACATTCATCAGCACTAATAACCCCTGGACAGTTTGGACCAACTAGACGCGTTTTTTTCCCTTCCATATACTTCTTAACTTTTACCATATCCAACACTGGAATATGTTCAGTAATACAAATGGTTAAATCTAGTTCGGCATCAACTGCTTCCATAATTGCATCTGCTGCGAATGGAGCTGGAACATAGATTACTGAAACATTAGCACCTGTTTCATTTACTGCCTCTTGAACCGTATTAAAAACCGGTACGCCTTCGATAAGTTGTCCACCTTTACCCGGTGTCACACCCGCTACGATTTTTGTACCATATTCTAGCATTTGTTTCGTATGGAATAAAGCTGTTTCACCAGTTATCCCTTGAACGATTACTTTTGTATCTGCATTAATATAAACACTCATGAAATCTCCCTGCCTTCCTTAGCCTACAAGTTTCACTATTTTTTCGGCACCGTCTGCCATTGAGTCTGCTGCGACAATATTTAGACCAGATTCATTTAATAATTCTTTCCCTCTTTCAACGTTCGTTCCTTCTAAACGTACGACAAGAGGTACTTCTAACCCAATTTGTTTTGCTGCTGCAATAACACCTTCAGCAATAACGTCACATTTCATAATTCCTCCGAAAATGTTGACAAAGATCCCTTTTACTTGTGGGTCAGATAAAATAATTTTAAACGCTTCTGTTACTTTCTCTGTTGTTGCACCGCCCCCAACGTCTAGGAAGTTTGCAGGTTGTCCACCATAGTAACTAATTGTATCCATCGTTGCCATAGCAAGACCCGCACCGTTTACCATACAGCCAATATTTCCATCAAGTGAAATGTAACTTAAGTCATATTTAGACGCTTCAATTTCTTTTGGATCTTCCTCGTCGAAATCTCTTAATTCGACAATATCTTTATGACGATATAACGCATTTGAATCAAAATTAAATTTCGCATCAAGAGCCATTACTTCATCATTACCCGTTACTACTAAAGGGTTAATTTCAACAATCGAAGCATCCTTTTCAACAAATGCTTGATATAAACCAAGCATTAATTTTGCTGCTTTATTCACTAACTTCGATGGGATATTCATATTAAACGCCATACGACGCGCTTGGAATGGTAATAAACCTGTTACAGGATCAATTACTTCTTTAAAGATTTTTTCTGGATTTGTTTCGGCTACCTCTTCAATATCCATACCACCTTCTTCTGAGCCCATTAACGTCACTCTAGAAGTTGCTCTATCTAAAACAAAGCTTAAGTAATATTCTTTTTTAATATCTGATCCCTCTTCAATATAAAGGCGTTTTACTTCCTTGCCTTCAGGACCAGTTTGATGTGTTACTAAAATTTTCCCTAGTAATTCTTTCGCGTAAGAACGCACCTCTTCAAGGTTTTTCGCGATTTTTACGCCTCCTGCTTTACCGCGCCCACCAGCATGAATTTGCGCTTTTACAACCGTCACATTTGAACCAAGTTCCTTTGCGACTTTCACTGCATCCTCTGGTGAAAAAGCAACTCTTCCATTTGGAACAGCTACACCATATTTTCTCAAGATTTCTTTTCCTTGATATTCATGGATATTCATGATAAATCCTCCAATTCTGCCATTTGGAAATTATTTTATTAACATATTCCATTCTATACAAATTTTCTGACAAAGTCTATCATTGTATCAAATGTTCCTTTTTACACCTTTTATTACATTTCTCTCTACAACAACCAAAAATACTTAATAAATAATATTGTTATACAATACTATTTTTCAATTTTTTCTGTACTATAACTACGATCCAATCTGTAAATAAAGGCAAAGACTTCCGCTACAGCTTGATATAATTCTTCTGGGATCGACTGATTTAAATCTAAATTTCCTAGTAATTCAATTAAATTGTGATCTTCATAAATTGGTACATTATGGATTGAAGCTTGTTCTAAGATATTCTCCGCAATTTTCCCTTTTCCCTTTGCCACAACTGTAGGACTATTATTTTGTTGTGGGTTATACGTTAATGCGATTGCTTCTTTTCTCACAAACTTTTTTTCATTCATATACGGAAATCTACTCCACTCTTTTTATTTTGATCCTGATTATGTTTCGATTTTGCAATGACTGTTTGAGGTATATCCCTTTCGAATTGTTTGAAGAATAGTCCTGAAAGTTGATAATCTTTTTCTAAAAGTCCATCCTTTAAAGTTTGTTTTAACGGATTTGCCAAAATTTCAAGATTATTGTGTTCGTTATACACATTAATTGTCACGATGCGATTTTGTACTTGCATATCAATCATCGTTTCATTTAGGTTTTCCATGTCTAAATAGAATAATATTCGAGCATAGTTTGAATCAATCTTCCCATTCTCTTTCATGCGCCCATTCCATTGAACCGTTGCATCTGTATTTTTTCCGAAGAAGTGTAAAGGAATTTGCATGACTAATTGATGTTGAACACCATTTTCACCAGAATGGAGCTGCATGCCATTTAAGCGTGATAAAATATGTTCTGCTCCCTCTCTTACTGTAGAAGAAGTGTTCATGTCTTGGAGTAATGATAAGAGCTGCGGTTTTAATGACTGGATATTTTCTTGAATATTATCTGTCTTCGAATGGAATGTCGCTTCATAGCTTAGCCCTAAACTTCTCAAAACTGTTTTTATCGCATGCTCCATCGCTTTACTATCAATTGCAGCTTGAACCTGTCCATCTGCTTGGCTGATTAAATTTTGAATAAATGGCACTGTTGAGTTATCGGCATTCTTTGCAATGTTCACATGTGTAGCATTTAAACTTGTGATCGCTTCTGGTTTTAATAGGTATAACAATTGATCTTTCTTAGAATACCCCTGTTGATCGACTTCAAACATCTTTGTTCCTTGTTCTGAGAAAGCTTTTATTAATTGTTCATGAAACTGTTTCGCAAAGAGGGTAATCGTCGCTTCTGTCTTAGGTAAAGCCTCAAATCGATTCACTAATTGTAAAATTTGTTGTTTTTGTTGTTCACTTAAGACAGAATCCTCGTCAACTAAAGTTTTTAATTGTTGAAGCATTCTAGGTAATTCTTCAACATTTGTTGCGGCAATATTTTGCACTACAGCATTTAGTGCAGGACTAGAAAAGTCAGGATTAGTAGTTGAAGAAACTTTTGCAAAACTTAGTGACATCCAATTTGAAAGTGTCGCATTTTGTGGCAAAATATTTGATTCCTTTAATAAATTTAATGCCTCTAAACGATTGGAGGCTGTTTCATTCTGATTCATCATTGATTGGATCGCTTTAGATAAGATTGCCCCTCCAACTTCATGTTGAAATGGCTTTATAATTGATTGTAACGTTTGCACTAAGTTCGTCTTTGCTTCGGGCAGGATTGTAGAATCATTCATAATTAGTTTTGTTAAATTTGAAATTTCTCCTGCAATTCCATTTGTTTTCGCCCCATATAATAATCCGTGAAATACTTCTTTCGTAAAAGGCATTTTAGCTTCTACCATTTTTTGTATAGCAACTGCCGCTTCTTGCGTTTGAAATTCTTTTGGCATACTTTTTAAAAGATTCTCTGCTTGAATTAATGTTTCTTTTGTAATAGGTAATTGATTTTTAATAAAATGAGCTAATAATGTTTGCATTTCTGTGGATTTCGGTAAGTTCATAGATTCCATTAACTGATTGATTTGTGTGAGCATCGGTTGTGTGGGCTGCATAGGTCCTGATACTACTTTTATTTCAGCTTGAGGATTAATGGTTGTCACTTGAAAAAAATGCGAATCTCCCGCTTTTAATGGCGTTTCAAGCTTGGCAAACAATTTTTGATTTCCTACCTGAATCTCAGCCATCTGATCTGGATATAGCTTTTTTATTGTTCCATGAAAAACCTGGCCTTGTTTTAAACTTAAAGGTTGTTGTGACTGCATAGTAGTTTGTTGTAGTTGGATTGGGTTAAAAGATGTGGATGTCATAGGAGCAATTCCTCCTTACTGAAAACCATAGATTTAATTGGTTCAAAACTTTTGCGATGTTCAGAAATGGGACCATACTGTTCTAAAGCTTCTAAATGTTGCTTTGTACCATAGCCTGCATTTTGATCAAAACCATACACTGGATATTGCTCATGAAGCTGGTCCATGAACTCATCACGGGCACTTTTTGCTAAAATTGACGCGGCTGCAATCGCTAGACTTTTAGCATCCCCTTTAATAATGGATTGTTGTGGTATAACTATTGGCAATTCTAGTGCGTCTACAATACAAAGGTCTGGACAAGTGTCTAATGCTTCAATGCATTTTTTCATCGATTGTTTTGTTGCTTCTAATATGTTTAATCGATCAATTTCTTCCACACCTTGAAAATGAATAGAATAGGCAATTGCATTTTCTTTAATAATTTGTGCATAAGTTTCTCTTGCTTGTCGTGTTAATTGCTTCGAGTCATTGATCCCAGTAAACACTTCACAATCTTTAGGCAATATTACGGCAGCTGTTACAACTGGCCCTGCTAAAGGTCCACGCCCAGCCTCGTCAAGCCCTGCTATCAATGCTGATTCAAATGGTAAAAATGAATGATCAAATTGTACTTTCTCATCGTGTTCTTTTTTTATTTTCTGTACTTTTTTCATTTTATTTTCCCATGTTTTCAGTGCTTTCTGAACTCCAGCTCGTGTATCCTTTTTTAATTCATCCATCCACTCTTCATATTGCATCACTTTATTTAATTCATCTGTGATTTCTTTGATTGTTTTAACCATTTATTACACTTCCCTATTTTCATCTACTCTATATATCGGCTGTTCCTAATGGCATAAAAGGTAAACTTCATAACAAAGTCATTTTTTATAAATAATTACTGTTCAAAATACGGCTGTCTAATAAGTAACATGCTCTCAATTAGGTAGACAGATGATATAATAAAAAACTAATTTTATTATTTTTATTAGTAATTCAAAAAAGTGTTGCGTAGTGCGCGGCTTACAGTGGTAGGCCGCATTTTCTAATTTTAGTTGACTTCCTAAGCGTTACGCAATTTACTATTCGTTTTCCTGTTGTGGATTTCAATTACAATCAACAAATTTATAACGCAAGAAATAGCTAGTCTTTTGACACTAATGAGTAAACTTATTTACTTTTTAAACAGTTCCTCTGTAAAAAAAGAGATACCAAATCGATTTATTGGTATCTCCCTGCATTAATTTTCAGTGATTGCTTCTTTTTCTAATTGTTCATCAACCATATCAAAGGTTAAAGGACCGAAATTTTGCGTTCGTATATCTCGGACAATAATATAGGCCACTTGATCATAGTCAATTTCTCCACCTTGTCCGTATACTTTTCGTAGTTTTCCAATGTGATCAAAGGTTTCAACAATCTCCTCATGGACAAAAGATAAACCATACCGCTCTTCCATACGATTTGGATAATGGATCGAAAGGAAACGCAATCCGTACACCGCTAAGTCTTCCATATTAATGATTGTATCTTTAATTGCTCCCGTTAAAGCTAACTTTAAACCAACTTCCTGGTCTTCAAATTTTGGCCATAGAATCCCCGGTGTATCAAGTAGTTCTAAATCTTTCCCTACTTTAATCCACTGTTGAGACTTAGTCACACCTGGTGTATTTCCTGTCTTCGCAATATTTTTCTTTGCTAATCGATTTATTAATGTTGATTTCCCTACGTTTGGTATCCCAACAATCATGGCACGGATTGCACGAGGTTTCATCCCACGTGATCTCATACGTTCCCATTTCGGTGCTAAGATTTCTTGTGCCGCTTTTGTAACACGCTGTAGTCCTTTTCCGTCAAGGGAGTTTATCGCAACCGCTATTTGCCCTTTATCAGCAAAATATTTCACCCATTTATTTGTTTCAGCGTCATCTGCCATATCTGCTTTATTTAATATTAATAGCCTTGCCTTTTGGTGAATCACTTCATCGATCATTGGATTTCTTGACGATAAAGGAAGGCGGGCATCGATTAATTCAAAAACAATATCAACTAATTTTAGCTTTTCTGATACTTCCCGTCTAGCTTTCGCCATATGTCCCGGAAACCATTGAATTGTCATACTACTTGTCCTCCTTGGTGTATATTATGTAAAACGGAAGTGGCTCTCGAATGCTCCAAATGAAACTAACAAACACCACACTTCACAACGCTTGTTCTTTAAATAAAGAAAAGGAGATTCTTTAAAACCTCCTTAGAAAATTGACATATTATTTTACAATCTTCATTTCACTAATCGGCCAGAATACGATACTTGTACTTCCGATAATTTCCTCTTCGCTAACAATACCAATATGGCGACTATCTTTACTATAACGACGATTATCCCCCATTACGAATACGTACCCCTCTGGAATTACTTCTAAAGTGGGATCAACATCTTGTAACGTAAAGTCTTGCGTTAACGTACCCTCTGTTAATTCAGATTTATACTGATCTAAATACGGTTCATCGTATGGTTTCCCGTTAATATATAATTGATCGTCTTTATATTCAACTGTATCACCTGGAAGACCGATTACTCGCTTAATATAATCTTTTCCCTCAGGCGCATGAAAAACAACAATATCAAAGCGATCTGGCTCACCAATTGTGTAACCAATTTTATTTACAATCATACGATCCCCATCAACTAAAGTTGGCATCATCGAATCGCCATCCACTACAATTGGCGTAAATAAAAAATATCGAATAAGTACGGCAATTGCAAACGCAATTAGAAGTGCTTTCGTCCATTCCCAAAATTCATTTTTTTCTTTTTTTGTTTGTTCCACGAGAGAAACCTCCCCATAATCCCCATTTTATTGTAAACTAATTCTCTTTGGCAAGTGATAAGAAAAGCGCAAGCGCCCTCACTCAGCTCCGAAAGAAACTGGCCGCCAAGAACGCCACATCGGTGCTCCTGCGATTACTCGTCGCAAAGTGTCTTTGTGGCATTGTCGGCACTTGTACATCCGTGTACTTCGGAAGCTTCCTCCTACGCATACTTGCATGCGTAGGAGGAAGTTGAAGTTTCGAAAGGGGCTAGGGCGCTGAAGCTAGACATTATTCTAACTTAAAATTCCACACTTATTCATTAAAGTAAACCTGCTCTATTGTTAGTTTATATCGCTTTCACTTTTTATATTAATCGTTCTTTCTTGTTAAAATCTGTCAAAAAGAAAGGGAGCTTGCCACCCAAGCCCCCTTTCTAAAAAAGTATTATCGAATTTCTTTAATACGAGCTGCTTTACCACGTAGGTTACGTAAGTAGTAAAGTTTCGCACGACGTACTTTACCACGACGTACAACTTCTAAATTAGCGATTTTTGGAGTGTGTACAGGGAATGTACGTTCAACACCAACGCCATAAGAAATTTTACGAACTGTGAAAGTTTCGCTAATTCCGCCACCACGACGTTTAATAACAACACCTTCATAAACTTGGATACGCTCACGAGTACCCTCTACAACTTTCACGTGTACCTTTACAGTATCACCAGGACGGAAAGATGGTAGGTCTGAACGAAGTTGTTCTTTTGTAATTTCTGCAATAATGTTTGACATAAATTTCTCTCCTCTTAACAGATGCTCTTATAGTCCTATTTGGCTACAGCGGAACACCGTAATATGAGCACTTCTCATAGAAGCACAAAATGAATAATACCACAAAGTTATTACTTTTTGCAAGTCGTTCACAGCATTATTTTTCTTGCTTTAAACTTTCGATATATTTTAATTGTTTATCCGTTAATTCCATATGCTCTAATAAATCCGGTCTTCTTTCAAAAGTACGTTTCAATGACTGTTCTTCACGCCACTGTTCGATTTTTGCATGATTACCGGATATCAATACATCAGGCACTGTCATTCCACGGTAATCAAAAGGCCGCGTATAATGGGGATGTTCGAGTAATCCAGTTGAAAATGAATCATGGATGTGGGAATCTTCTTGTCCTAATACGCCCGGAATTAGCCTTACAACCGCATCTATAACCGTCATGGCAGGGAGTTCTCCACCTGTTAGTACAAAGTCACCAATCGATATTTCATCCGTTACAAGATACTCGCGAATTCGTTCATCATATCCTTCATAATGTCCACATAAAAAAATGAGTTCTTCTTCTTTCGAAAGTTCCTCTGCTTTTTTCTGTGTAAACCGTTCCCCTTGAGGACACATCAAAATAATGCGCGGTTTACGTCCTTCTGTAATGGTTTCAACGGCTTGGAACATTGGTTCAGGTTTTAATACCATTCCCGCTCCACCACCATACGGATAATCATCTACTTGTTTATGTTTATTATCACTAAATTCTCGAATATCGGAAACATTTAATGATACCAATCCTTTATCTTGGGCTTTTCTTAAAATGGAATAACCAAATACGCCTGTAAACATATCTGGAAAAAGACTTAAAACATGAATATTCATTACAATAATCCTTCCATCACGTGAATGATAATTTTCTTATCTTCCACATTAATGTCCTTCACAACATCTTCAATATACGGAATGTAATGTTTTTTACCGTTGCTCGCCTTTACTTCCCAAACATCATTGGCACCTGTTTCTAAAATTTCTGTAACTGTACCGATGCTTTCCCCTTCTTCTGAGAACACTTCGCAGCCAATAATTTCATAATAGTAAAATTCATTTTCTTGTAATTCATCTTCTTCTAATTGATCTTTTGTAACTTTTAATAACCCCTCTTTAAACGGTTCTACTAAGTTGATGTTATTGTATCCTTCAAAAGTTAATAAGATAAAGTTTTTGTGGCGTCGTGCATTTTCTACAACGACCCAGATTGGTTTTTTGTCGTCCTTTTTAAAAACAGCTAACTTACTCCCTTTTGCAAAACGAACGTCTTCAAAGTCTGTTGAAGAGAGCACACGCACTTCACCACGAATACCATGTGTATTGACAATTCGACCTACATTAAACCATTCCATATATAGATTCCACCTTTATTTTCACTTGTGTCGTCATTATCATACTAAAAAGAATATAAAAAAAGAAGGGTAACCATAGTTTAGGCACCCTCCTTTTAATTAATCCAATATATCGACGTATGTCTTTTTCTTATGGTGTCCACCAGCAGCTGAATAAACAATTGTACGTATTGCCTTTGCAACACGACCTTGCTTACCAATCACTTTCCCTCGATCTTGCGGATGGACAGAAAGCTTATAAACAATTCGACTTGAATTTTCGTCCGTTTCGACACGAACTTCTTCTGGAAAATCGACTAGTGGTTTTACGATTGTTTCAATCAGCGAATGCATAGTGGCACCTCCGATTATTTACTGAATTTTTGGTTGTGGAATTTTTCCATGATTCCTTTTTCTGAGAAAAGGTTACGTACTGTATCAGATGGTTTCGCACCATTAGCTAACCATTGAAGAGCTTTCTCTTCATCGATATTTAATGTAGCAGGTGAAGTTAGTGGGTTGTAAGTACCTACTGTTTCGATTTGACGTCCGTCACGTGGTGAACGAGAGTCAGCTACTACGATACGATAGAAAGGAGATTTTTTAGCTCCCATACGTTTTAAACGAATTTTAACTGCCATGTTTATTTGCACCTCCGAATAAGTTTCACACAAGATAGTATATTATCTTGTTTCTTGTTGTTTGTAAAGTGTTTTTTCTTAACACCTAATAATTTAACATAATTTTTTTATTTAAACAATGAATCTAGCCCAGGTAATTTCATTTTTTTCTTCCCTTTTCCTTGGGTCATACCGGTCATTTGTTTCATCATTTTTTTCATATCTTCAAATTGCTTCAATAGTCGGTTTACTTCTTGAATTGTTGTACCAGACCCTGTCGCAATCCGTTTTTTACGGCTAGAGTTAATGATTTCTGGATTTGTTTTTTCTGCAGGCGTCATGGAATAAATAATCGCTTCAATACGCCCCATTTGCTTTTCATCTACTTTTACATTGTCTAACCCTTTAATTTTATTCGCACCTGGTAGCATCTTTAATAGTTCATCTAAAGGCCCCATTTTTTTCAACGCTTGTAATTGTTCAACAAAATCATCGAATGTGAAGCTTTGGGACATGAACTTTTCTTCAAGTTCTTTCGCCTTCTCCATATCGACATTTGCCTGTGCTTTTTCAATTAACGAAAGAACATCACCCATACCTAAAATACGTGATGCCATACGATCTGGATGGAATGGTTCTAACGCATCCATTTTTTCGCCCATCCCGACATACTTAATCGGTTTTTCCGTTACTGCACGAATGGATAATGCCGCACCACCACGCGTATCACCATCTAGTTTTGTTAATACAACACCTGAAATGCCAATTGTTTCGTTAAAGCTTTGCGCAACATTTACAGCATCCTGACCCGTCATCGCATCAACAACTAAAAATACTTCATCTGGTTCTTTTAATTGCTTAATATTTTTTAGCTCATCCATTAGTTCTTCATCGATATGTAAGCGACCAGCTGTATCGATAATTACAACATCATGATGTTCCTCTTTTGCATGTTCAATAGCTTGGCGAGCGATTTCTACAGGAGAAACGTCATTACCAAGGGCAAAAACAGGAATTGAAAGTTGTTTCCCTAATGTTTGAAGTTGTTGAATGGCTGCAGGACGATAAATATCGGCTGCTACAAGCAATGGTTTACGGTTGTATTTTTTTCGCATTACATTGGCTAACTTACCAGTAGTAGTAGTTTTACCAGCACCTTGTAAACCTACCATCATAATGACAGTTGGTGGTTTCGTATTGAAATTAATAGGGCTTTGTTCGCCACCCATTAATGCCACTAACTCATCTTGTACAATTTTAATAACCTGTTGCCCTGGCGTTAAACTTTTCATGACCTCAACACCAATTGCACGTTCACTTACTTTTTTTACAAACTCTTTAACTACCTTTAAGTTAACATCGGCCTCGATTAATGCAAGTCGAACCTCTCGCATCATTTCTTTAACGTCTTGTTCAGAAACTTTCCCTTTTCCTTTAATCTTTTGGATTGTTCCTTGGAGTCGTTCTGCTAATCCTTCAAATGCCATGTTTAGCCTCCTAATCCGTTTCCTTTAATTGCGAAAGTAATGTAAGTTGCTCTTCTTTTGTCAAAGAGTCATCTTTAATTGCAGTCGTTAATTTTTTTAGAATTTGTTGGCGTTCCCCAAATTTCTCGAATAACCTTAATTTATCTTCATATTCTTCAAGCATCGCCTCTGTCCGACGAATATTATCGTAAACAGCTTGACGTGAAACTTTATAACTTTCCGCAATCTCTCCTAGTGAAAGATCATCTAAATAATAAAGTTCCATATAACTGCGTTGTTTATCTGTTAATAATGCTTGATAAAAGTCGAAGAGAAAGTTCATGCGTGTTGTTTTTTCAAGTAGCATTAAATATCTCTCCAATCATAATTTGTCTATTGTATCATATATATTTTCTAAGTTACTGTCAAGGTAATTTCCTTGTCCAAATGTCTTTATTGTAAAACAATTAGAAAAAACTATTTCAGCTAAAAGGATTCCTTATAACTGAAATAGTTTGATTGTTAATCTTCTATTTGTTTTAGCTCTTTTTCTAAGCCCTCTGCAAATAATCCGTATACATAGCGTTCAGCATCAAATGGTTGCAAGTCATCCATTTTCTCACCAAGCCCAACAAACTTAACTGGAATATGCAGTTTGTTGCGAATGGCTAAAACAATTCCGCCTTTCGCTGTACCGTCTAATTTTGTTAAAACAATTCCTGTAACATTTGTTGCTTCTTTGAATGTTTGCGCTTGAACTAACGCATTTTGGCCTGTCGTAGCATCTAACGCTAGTAACACTTCATGTGGAGCATTTGGAATCTCACGCGAAATTACACGGTGAACCTTTTCAAGCTCTTTCATTAAGTTTACTTTATTTTGTAAACGTCCCGCTGTATCACAAATTAATACATCAGCACCGCGCTTTTTCGCAGCAGCAATGGCATCATAAATAACTGCTGCAGGGTCAGAGCCTTCTGATTGCTTAATTACTTCACAACCAACACGATCTCCCCAAACTTGTAATTGATCGATAGCTCCCGCACGGAACGTATCACCCGCCGCAAGAATAACCGATTTCCCTTCCGATTTTAGACGATGCGCTAATTTACCAATTGTCGTTGTTTTACCTACACCGTTTACTCCCACAAAGAGAATAACCGTTAACTCGCCAGCCGGTTGGATATTTAACGTAGCAATATCCTCTTCCCCAGCCTCGTAAATTTCAACTAGTTTTTCTGAAATAATTGCTTGTATGCCTTCTGTATCTTTTATGTTTTTTCGTTGTACTTCAAAACGTAACTTATCCATTAATTCCATAACCGTTTCAAAGCCAACATCCGCCTGTAATAAAACTTCTTCTAATTCTTCAAAGAAATCTTCATCCACTTTACGATAACGTGCCACTAGATCATTTACTTTGGAAGTGAAAGAATCACGAGTTTTCGCAAGCCCAATTTTAAATTTTTGGGTAATTGACCATGCAGAAGGTTTCTTTTCAGGTTCTGCCTCAATAGCGGCAGGAACATTCTCTAGAACATCCGCTTCTTTAGAGTCCACATCTTCTTCAATCACTGTTTCAATTTCTTCAATTGCTTCTTCTTCAGTGACTTCCACTTCTTCAATTTTCTCTTCTTCAACAGAAACGGCTGAAGAATCCTCTATTTTTAGTTCGGATTCATCCTCTTCAGGAAGTTCATGTTCCTGTTCAGCTTCTTTTAATTTCTCTTCTTCTGTACTTCCCATTAACTTTTCTTTTAAACGTTTAAAAAAGCTCATTTACTTTCGCTCCTTTTGTCCTTATAGAAACGTAATACTATTTATCTGCCCATTATAGCTTCTTCTTCTAGCTTGACAGAAACGAGTTTCGAAACTCCCGACTCTTGCATTGTAATACCATACAATACATCTGCACCTTCCATTGTCCCTTTACGATGGGTAATGACGATGAACTGTGTATCACTACTTAGCTTTCTTAAATATTCACTATAGCGCTGTACATTCGCTTCATCTAGGGCAGCTTCTACTTCATCCAATATAACAAATGGTACTGGACGAGTATTTAAAATCGCAAATAATAATGCAATCGCTGTTAATGCTCGTTCGCCACCCGATAATAAGCTTAAACTTTGAAGCTTTTTCCCAGGTGGTTGTGCCACAATTTCAATTCCTGTTTCCAATAAATTAGTCGGATCAAGTAAAACTAAATCAGCTTGTCCACCACCAAATAATTCGCGGAAAACGACTTTAAATTGCGCTTGAATCATAGCGAATGTTTCACCAAATCGAATCGACATTTCTTCGTCCATTTCTTTAATTGCTTCATGTAACGTCTCTTGGGCTTCAAGTAAGTCATTCCGTTGCTCAGTTAAAAATGTATGACGCTCTAGCACGCGCTCATACTCTTCAATCGCCGTTAAATTTACTGGGCCAAGTTCTTCGATTGATTGCTTTAAAAGCTTTACTTTACGACGAATTTGGTTCACATCTTCTATTTCAATTGCTTGAGCCTTGGCTTCTTCAAACTCTAGTTCATACTGCTCTTCTAATTGTGTATGTAAACGATTGATTTCAAACTCGATGCGACTTCTGTTTACGTCAACAGATCGAATACTCTCTAAAAATCCTTTATGAACTCGTTGCATCTCTTTTAGTTGTTCTTCTAACGTCATTAATGATTGCTGATAATCTGAGCGAGCCGTACGATTTGTTTGAATTTTTGTTGTTAGGGCATTTTTTTCTTTTGACCATTGTTTAACTGTTTCTTCAATTTCCTCTTCAGAAGGGCCATTTAAATCGTCATTTTGGAGCCACTGAATTTCTTGTGTTAATGCCTCCACTTGTTGGTTTGCTTTCGTTCGTTTCAATGCAAGCTCTGCGGTTGCAATTTGTAGTTGACTAACTTGTTCTTGGATTACCGCTAGTTCGGAACGTTTCTTAGCAGACTGTTCACGTAAAGCATCTTTTTCCGTTTCACTTTGAGACTTCAATTGTGTTAGTTGTTCTACTTTTTCATTCACTGCATGAAGTTCAATTTTTAATTGTTCAAGACGATTGATTGCCTCTTCTTTTTGTTGTAAAAGAGAACTCTTTCTTGATGAAGCCGTAGATTGTTCTGAAGTTGCAACATTAACCGTAGTTTTTAAACTTTTTTCTTCTACTTCCACTTCTAACAATTTTGTGCGGTGTTCCATCTCTTCTTTTCGAAGTTCTTCACCTTCAAGTTTGATTGCTTCAATTTGTTCCCGCAACACAGCTACTGCATCTTTTTCAGCTGAAACCGATTTTTCCGCTTGCGCAATAGATGCTTCCATTTGATGAAGTTTAGAAACTAATTCGTCTAGCTCTGCTTTCCGAGAAAATAAGGATGATTGTTGCTTCGATGCACCACCAGTTAAAGAACCACCAGCATTAATAATGTCACCATCAACCGTAACAACTCGATATTTAAATCCACATGCTCTTGCAATTTCGCTTGCCCCTTCAAGATTCGATGCGACAAGGACATTTCCTAGTAAGTTCTCAACAATTGTTCGGTTTGATTCATCAAAGCTCACTAGTTCATATGCAAAACTAATATATGCAGGATGGTCCAGCGCATTAGAAAGCTGTGACGAATGAAGCTTACGTGATTTCATGACAGTTTTAGGTAAAAATGTAGCGCGTCCTGCACGTTTCATTTTTAGCCAACCAATTGCCTTTTGTGCATGGTGTTCATTTTCTGTTACGATATGTTGCGATGCTGCACCTAATGCGGTTTCAATAGCCTTTGAGTATTTTCCTTCAACTTGAATTAACTCTGCTACTGCACCTTCAATACCCGAAAGTTCATTACGATCACGAGCAAGTAAAATTTCTTTAACTCCTTGGAAGAAACCTGAAAAATCTGATTCTAGTTCAGCAAGTGTGTCTTTACGCGCTTTAAGTTGTTGTTGGTGTTGGTAGGCTTGATAGAGGAGCTTTTGCTTTTCATCAAAAGAAGTCGCAATAGCTTTTAACTTGCTTTGCATTAAGTCATGCTGTCCTAACTTATCTTTTAGTTTCGCCTCTACTTTTTGCAATTGATCTTGAATTTGCAGTTTTAACGCAGTAACTTGTTCTAACCTTTGGACCATTTCAATTGAGCGATCACTCATTCGTTCTTGTGTTTCTTGTTGTTGCATTAATTGCTGTTCAATGTGCTTTAATTCATTTTTTACTGTTGCTTCTTCGTTTAAAAAATCAATGTATTGATCCTTTGATTGCTCGATTTCTTGTTCAATTTCAACGGCTGACGTGTTTAACGTTAAGTCCAATTGCTTAATTTCATTTTTAAGTTTTTGCACTTCTTTTTGTTTTTCTGCAAACTGGCTTTTTTTCTCATCTTCACTAACTTGCAGCTCTTCTTGTTCTTCCGTTAACTGTTTTAATGAAAGGTGCAGTTGATCAAGCTGCTTTTGTGCATTTAAGCGTTTCTCCCTCATTAACGCTTTACGGCCTTCCCAACGTTCCACTTCAGAGCTTGCTTCAACTAACTGTTCCTGAGCTGTATCAAGAGTGACATCAATTTGTTTTAACTGATCGCGAACGTCTCCAACTTGACCTTCAAGAGTAGAAATCTTTAATGCTTGTTGTTGTTCTGTTTGTTTTAGTTTTTCGTATTCAACGTTTACAGTCTGTAACTGATTAACATAGGTCGTTAAATCAGTTACCATCAATGCAATATCAATTTCTCTAAGTTCATCTGCCATGCGAACATAATCCTTCGCACTAGATGCTTGGATTTGTAATGGCTCTAACCGACTATCAAGTTCATGTAAAATATCAAGAACTCGATGTAAGTTTTCATCTGTCTCCACTAATTTGTGTTCGGCCTTCTTCTTTCGAATTTTATATTTTAGAACGCCAGCTGCTTCTTCAAAAATTGTGCGACGGTCATCTGGACGACTATTTAAAATTTCATCGACACGGCCTTGAGAAATGATGGAAAACGCTTCCTTACCTAAACCTGAATCTAAAAATAAATCAGTAATATCCTTTAACCGGCATTGCTGATTGTTTAATAAATATTCACTATCCCCAGAACGGTACACACGTCTTGTCACGCTAATTTCTGTGAACGGGATCGCTATTTTTTCGTCTTCATTATTTAACACTAACGTTACTTCGGCAAAATTAAGAGGCTTTCTTGAATCACTACCAGCAAAAATAACATCTTCCATTTTTGAACCGCGTAAACTCTTCGCTGATTGTTCCCCTAATACCCATCGGATCGCATCGGTAACATTACTTTTCCCACTACCGTTTGGGCCAACAACTGCTGTAACACCTGGCACAAAATCAATCGAAATGCGATCAGCAAACGATTTAAAGCCGATAACTTCAAGTCGTTTAAGGAACATACTATTCCTCCTTAGCCCTAGACTGATTTAAAGAAATCATTGCATTTTGTGCAGCTTGTTGTTCAGCCTCTTTTTTTGATTTACCTCGCCCAATACCTAGTTCTTGATCGTTCAATAATACTCGTGACACAAATGTACGATTATGGGCTGGTCCTTTTTCGTCCACAATTTCATAATGCAGTACACCGTTATTTGACTGTTGTACCATCTCTTGCAATTGGCTTTTAAAATCCATCACATGCGAAAAAGCACCGACTTCTACCTTAGGGAACACGATTCTTTCTAAAAACTCTACAACACTGTCTAAAGCTTGATCTAAATACAAAGCACCAATAAATGATTCGAACACGTCTGCAAGTAACGCAGGACGTTCACGGCCACCAGTAAGTTCTTCACCTTTCCCTAATAAAACATATTTCCCAAAATTTAATTCATTGGCAAATATAACAAGGGACGGCTCACATACAATTGATGCACGAAGTTTTGTTAATTCGCCCTCGCTCATATGTGGATAGCGTTCAAAAAGATATTTAGAAACAGATAGTTCAAGTACAGCGTCTCCCAAAAACTCTAGTCGTTCATTGTCGGTAAATAGTTTTCGACGATGCTCATTCACATAAGATGAATGTGTAAAAGCTTGATATAATAAACTTTTATTACGAAAATAAATATTTAATTCTTCTTGTAAAAACTCAAATTGATGTTTTACTTTCTCTGGCAAAACACCTACTTTTTGAGTACTACTTTTTTTTCTAATTGTCATGAACTTTTCTGCCTTCCTAATAGATTCTAACGTTTAGTTTACCTTGTTCCATCATAGAAATTCAACTTTTCTTTGTAATAAAAAGAAACTCGCCTTTGTAACGTGAACACAAATATAAAAGAGACACATTTTTACATCATTAGGAGATGCAAATTGTGCCTCTTAATCATTAGCTTATTTTACCTTCAATGTAACTGATCGCATCGCCAACAGTTCCGATTTTTTCAGCATCTTCGTCTGAAATTTCCATATCAAACTCATCTTCAAGTTCCATTACTAATTCAACAACGTCTAATGAGTCTGCGCCTAAATCTTCACGGAAAGAAGCTTCTACTTTTACTTCGCTTTCGTCAACGCCTAAACGGTCAACGATTACTTTTGTTACACGTTCTAATACTGTAGTCAAGTTGGTCACCTCCCCTCAAATAGTATACATAAAACTGACAATTGTACAACATAATATTATTCGTTTAATAGTAAATCTCGTAATCTATAGGAATTACATAAACATTCCGCCATCAATGTGCAATGTTTGACCTGTCATATAGCTTGAATCATCTGATGCTAAAAAGATTACCGCTTTTGCAATATGTTCAGGTTGCCCAAGACTTGCTAATGGAATCTGTGTTAACATAGCATTTTTAATATCTTCTGGTAAAGCATCTGTCATTTCAGTTGTAATGAAGCCTGGTGCAATCGCGTTTACTAGGATATTACGCGATGCTAGCTCTCTTGCAGTCGTTTTCGTTAAGCCAATAACCCCTGCTTTTGCAGCCACATAATTTGCTTGTCCAGCATTACCGATTGTCCCAACAATTGATGAAATATTAATGATACGACCAGCACGTTGCTTCATCATTTGACGCGTTACTGCTTTTGTACAAAGGAATACGCCTTTTAAGTTTGTATTGATGACTTCATCCCATTCGTCTTCTTTCATGCGCATAAGTAGATTGTCTCGTGTAATGCCCGCATTATTCACTAAAATATCGATTGTACCGAATTGTTCAAGTGCAGCTGACATTAAATTTTGAACGGAGTCACTATCAGATACGTTTGCTTGAACAGCAATCGCATTTGACCCAAGGGATTTAATTTCCTCTACAACTTCTAGCGCTTTTTTCTCACTCCCACTATAGTTAACTACTACATTTGCACCTTCGATTGCTAGTTGTAATGCGATTGCGCGTCCAATTCCTCTTGATGCACCTGTAACAACTGCGGTTTTGCCATCTAATTTACCCAACTTGGTCACCCCTTTAAACTTTCAATCACTTCGTTTAATGATGCTTCGTCGTATACACAATACGTTTTTACTGAACGGTCGATTTTTTTTACTAAGCCAGAAAGTACTTTTCCTGGACCACATTCAATGAAAGTTGTGACACCTTGTTCAATCATATAACGGACTGAATTTTCCCATTGCACCGGAGAGTACACTTGCTCTACTAGTTCATGTTGAATAGTAGTAACATCGACTAATTCATCAGCACGAACGTTACCAATAACAGGGACTTTTGGCGCTGCAATTTCAATTTCTTTAAGCTCTGCGCCTAACTTATCAGCCGCCTCACGCATTAATTCTGAGTGGAAGGGACCACTTACAACTAAAGGAATAGCCCGTTTTGCTCCAGCCTCTTTAGCTTCCACACAAGCTTTGTCAACTCCTGCTTTTGTCCCTGAAATTACGATTTGACCTGGGCAATTTAAATTGGCAATTTGCACTAGGTCGCCAGCAGATGTCACTTTGTCCGTCACTTCACGTAAAGCATCTGCATCCATACTTAAAATAGCAGCCATCGCACCTTGCCCCGCAGGAACAGCTTCTTCCATAAATAAACCACGCTTATGAACGATTTGTACTGCATCTTCAAAACTTAATGATTGTGAGGCTACTAATGCACTGTATTCCCCTAGAGAATGTCCAGCAGTATAATCTGGGACAATACCTGCTTGTGATAACTTAGATGCGACCATTACCCCCGTTGTTAGTAACGCCGGTTGTGCATTATATGTTAAAGTCAATTCTTCCTGAGGTCCTTCTAACATTAATTTAGATAGAGAGAAACCTAACACTTCGTCTGCCTTTTCATAAAATGCTTTACTCTCGTCATTGTTTTGGACAAATTCTGCCCCCATTCCAACTTGCTGAGAGCCTTGTCCCGGAAAGATAAATGCTATTTTCGTCATGTGTATCCCCTTTTTCTAAATCATTTATTGTGCTTGACTTTTAGCAATTGTCGATTTCATAACATCTGTTACATTATGTTCAACCATTGTGGATGCTTGACGGATGGCACTATAAATTGCGCGTGCGTTGGAGGAACCATGCGCTTTTACGACAGGAGCCTGTAATCCAAATAACGCAGCACCACCGTGTTCGGAATAATCTAATTTTGCCTTTAAATTTTTCAATTCACTTTTCATTAAAATCGCACTAAATTTCGTTTTCCCAGATGCCATAAATGCCTCTTTTAACATTGCCATCATCGCACCTGCTGTACCTTCTATTGATTTTAAAACCATATTTCCAGTAAACCCATCTGTAACGACAACATCTGCTACATTTTCTAATAGATCACGCGCTTCTACATTGCCTACGAAATTTAAGTCTGTTTGTTCTTTTAATAAACCAAATACCGCCTTTGTCAGTTCGTTCCCTTTTATATCTTCAGTCCCAATATTCAGTAGGCCTACACGGGGATTTTTTATACCACGAACTTTTTGTGCATAAATATTACCCATGATGGCATATTGAACGATATTTTCAGGTTTCGCCTCCGCATTGGCCCCAAGATCTAGCATTAAAAAGCCCTGCCCATCAATCGTCGGTAATGTAGTGGCTAACGCCGGGCGTAATACACCGTCAATACGACCCACTTTAAATAAACCACCTGCCATTAACGCACCTGTATTCCCTGCAGATAGACATGCATCTGCTGTACCTTCCTTCACGGCTTCTAACATTTTGGCCATAGATGAATCTTTTTTTCGGCGAACAGCACGTGCTGGGTCATCTTCTGATTCGACAACCTCTTCACAATGAATAACTTGCAGACGTGGATGTTCTTTTAAAAACGGTTGTAATTCTTGTTGTTTTCCATAGAGCTGTATGTCTAATGTCGGAAAATCCTCTAAAGCAAGGAGTACACCTTCTACAATGGCTTTCGGTGCATTGTCTCCACCCATTCCGTCAATTGCCAATTTCATGATTGCCACTACCTTTCGTGCGATACATCTCAAATTCACCTTTAAATACCGTTTCAGTATTTACAGTTGATACGACATCTATATAAGTTCGATTTTTTTCACTATGTTGTCCGCGTACAATTGCCTTTGTAATCACACGGTTGCCTGCTTTTACAGGTTTCACAAAAGAGACAGAAGCTTTTACTGTTAAAGCGAGTTCATCATTAATAACGGCAACAGCTAAAGAGTTGGCCTGTGCAAATAAATGATGACCTCTAGCAATTCCATTCCGTTGAAAAACATGCTCTTGTCCAACGTCAAAAATAGAGATTGCCCGCTGATCTAATTCAATATCAACAATTTCTCCAATTACTTCATCAATTGGTAGTGATTTCACTTCGTTTTCATAATTTTTTGCTGCAACGTCTTTTATTCGTTCGCGCAATTCCGGAATGGCTAATTCCATTCGGTCAAGACGAATCGTTTGTACACTAACACCAAATTGGGAGGCTAATTGTTCATCTGTGATGAATGGATTATCCTGAATTGTTTCAGTTAAGAGTTGTTGTCTCTCTTTTTTTGTTTTTCTCATCACTCGTCACCTACTTCCAATTTTATTAGCACTTGGTACTAATACCAGTATACATTTACAAAAAAAAGAACGCAACATAAAAGTTACGTTCTGTTAGAAAAGTGGAGAACGCCCGTTTAGCTCCGACAACAACTGGAGAAAACCACAAGAAGACGCTTTTTGTCCTCGCAGGGGTTTTCGAAGTTGTCGAGGAGCTGGCATTCGCAACTAGACACTGTTCAAACTTCAAAAATTCATAGTTTAATCAATCCGCTCTCCATTTAACACGCCCGACTCTTCAAGCATTTCTCGTAAGTAGCGATAGTCTTCATGTTGCCAAAAAGCATCATCATAGATTAGCTTTTCCGCATCTTGTCTAGCTACTTCTAACGTGCGATAGTCATGTACTAAATCTGCCATTTTGAAATCAGGTAATCCACTTTGTTTTTTTCCGAAGAAGTCACCTGGACCTCTTAACTCTAAATCTTTTTCGGCTAATCGGAATCCGTCATTCGTTTCAGTCATGGAGATCATTCGTTCTTTGCCTTCATCACTCTTTGGGTCTGCTAGCAATATACAATAGGATTGATGCTCACCACGTCCAACACGACCGCGCAACTGATGTAATTGAGCCAGTCCAAATCGATCGGCATCATAAATGGCCATAAACGATGCATTCGGAACGTTTACTCCGACTTCAACAACCGTTGTCGAGACTAAAACATCGATTTTCCCTTCTGTAAATGCCCGCATCACGCTTTCTTTTTCATCCGGGTGTAATCGACCATGCATTAACCCTACCTTATAACGCCCGTGAAAAATTGTGGCCAATTGTTCAAATACTTCTACTGCATTTTGAACATCCAGTTTTTCCGATTCTTCAATAAGTGGGCAAATGACATAGGCTTGTCTCCCTTTCTTTAATTCTAAATCCATTTTAGATAGCACTGAATTTAGCTGTTCTTTTTTTAGCCAATGGGTTTCGATTTCTTTTCGACCTGCTGGTAATTCATCAATAATGGAAACATCCATTTCACCAAATGCAGTGATGGCAAGTGTACGTGGAATCGGTGTTGCAGTCATGAACAACACATCTGGATTCATGCCTTTATCTCGTAAAATCCGTCTTTGTTCCACACCAAAGCGATGTTGCTCATCCGTAATAACAAATCCTAAGTTGGAGAAGATGACATCCGGCTGAATTAACGCATGGGTCCCAATAAGAATATCAATTTCCCCATTATGTAATTGTTCTAATAATTGCTTGCGTTCTTTCGTTTTGGTTGAACCTGATAGTAAAGCAACACGGATCCCAATAGGTGTAAACCAATCCATTAAAACTTGGGCATGTTGTTCGGCTAATATTTCAGTTGGAGCCATTAAAGCACCTTGGAAACCCGCTGAAACTGCTGCATATAAACCAATTGCAGCAACAATGGTTTTACCTGAACCAACATCCCCCTGTAACAAACGATTCATTCGATGAGGTTCTTTTAAGTCCTTACATATTTCATTGACAACTCGTTTTTGTGCATTCGTTAATTGAAAAGGAATTGTTGCAATAAAGTCGCGAAGCTTTTGTAGATCATATTGTATAATTGTCCCTTTATCCTGATCCTTCCGCATTTTTCTTAATGCTTGAATGCGCAATTGAAAATGAAGAAGTTCTTCATAAACAAAACGTCTTCTTGCCTGTTTTGCATGGTTTGCATCTTTTGGAAAATGAACTCCTTCAAGGGCATCGACAATCGGTAAAAGTTTGTATTGCTCAAGAAGATATTGCGGGAGCGTCTCAATAAAATCTTCTCCCACAATATTAAGCGCTTGTCGCATATATTTTCTAAATTTATTTTGGTGAATCGAACCTTTTAAACTATAAACAGGTTCAAAGTCCGTATTATCCGTTTTTGGTCCAAATTTAATGGACGTGCCATTAATTACTTGCCTTCCACGATCCCATTTCCCTGATACCGTTACAATCATTTCAGGAACCAATTTTGTGCGTAAATAATTTTGGTTAAAAAAGACGACTTTTACTAAGTGTCGCCCCGCTAACACAGTGAATTGGATTCTTGATTTATTTTTCCCAAGGTACAATACGGACGGAACAGATTCTACTCTTGCTTCAATCGTCACTTTTTCGTTGTGTGGTGTTTCTGCTAAGTCCTTTAATCGCTGGTCTTCATGTCGATAAGGAAAAGTCCATATTAAATCTTGGACCGTATAAATACCCATTTCCGTCAAATGTTCGGCTGTTTCTTTTCCAATTCCTTTTAAAGAAGTTACAGAGTCTGCAAGTACATTAGTCAACTTTTAATGCACTTCCAAAGATCTTCTCGGCAATGGCTCTACCAGTCGGTGTTGCAGCTAAACCACCTCGAGCCGTTTCTTTTAAGTTTGGATTCATCGACTGCCCAATTCTAAACATCGCACCAATAACTTCATCACAAGGAATTCGACTTGTAATACCTGCTAATGCCATATCTGCAGCAACGAGAGCGTTCGCGGCACCCATTGCATTTCGTTTAACACATGGTACTTCCACTAAACCAGCGACAGGGTCACACACTAAACCGAGCATGTTTTTTAACGTAATAGCAAATCCTTCTGCACACTGAGCAGGTGTTCCACCAGCCATTTCAACAATTGCAGCAGCAGCCATTCCTGCAGCAGAACCAACTTCTGCTTGGCACCCGCCCGCTGCACCTGAAATCGATGCATTATTAGCCACAACAAAACCAAATGCCCCTGATGTAAATAGATAGCGTACCATTTGTTCACGCGTTGGATTCAGCTTATTTTTCACCGCAAATAAAGTGCCAGGCACAACACCCGCTGACCCTGCTGTTGGTGTCGCACAAATCGTTCCCATTGCAGCGTTTACTTCATTTGTCGCAACCGCTTTACTCACTGCATCTAATAATAAATTGCCAGACAAGCTATTGCCTTTTGCCATATAATTTTGCAATAACACCGCATCGCCACCAGTTAGTCCTGAGACCGATTGAACACCCTTTAACCCTCGTTCAACAGCTTGCTCCATGATTTCAAGGTTTTTATCCATTTGTTCAAATATTTCTTCACGTGTGCGGCCACTAATTTTAATTTCCTGTTCGATCATGATTTCAGAAATGAGCTTATTTTCCTTTTCTGCAAGTTCAACTAACTCTCGAACATTATGAAATAATACGTCCATCGTGCTCACTCCTAATTATTTATTTTCGAAACTTTTGTTATATTTGGTATTAGTGAAATTTGTTGCAATACACGATCTTCAACATTTTGATCAATTTCAATAACCATTAAGGCCGTTAAACCTCGTTCAATTCGGGAAACTTCCATATGACCAATATTTATGCTGTGCATAGCTAAACAATTGGCTACATTGGCAATACATCCTGCCCGATCATCATGAACAACAAGTAACGCCGGCATTCCACCAGTTAAACGCAATTTGAAACCGTTTACTTCACTTATTTCGATTTTACCTCCACCAATGGAAATTCCCTCCACTGACATTTCTCCGGCTTCATCACCCATTACAATTCGCGCAGTATTTGGATGTTCTTTATTAGCCGTTTCAGGGATGATTTCAAACGCTAACTCCGCTTTCTTCGCATGATCAAATGCCGTTTTAATGCGTTCATCAAACGTATCAAAATCTAATAACCCACCGATAATCGCTACATCGGTGCCGTGCCCTTTATATGTTTCCGCAAAGGAACCATATAGGTGGATTTTCACCCATTTTGGCGAACGTCCAAACAAATCTCTCGCAACTCGACCGATCCGAGCTGCCCCAGCAGTATGAGAAGAGGACGGTCCAATCATAACCGGTCCGATAATGTCAAAAACAGATGTAAATTTCAACCCAGTTCCCCCTTTAATAAATAATATAAACCTATATAAAATACTATATTTTAAGACAAGTGTATCATGAATTTTCTTCGTCATACAAAATATATATATTCAAAAAATAAAGACAGCTCAAGGACCAAAATAATCCAAGAACTGCCTGTCATTAACTATTCAACTGATAAAATGAATGGATATAAGGATTGTTTGCCATCCACAATTTCAACTTCCGCATCTGGGTAGTTTTCTTCGATAAACTCCGCTAGCGTATTCGCTTCATCTACAGTAGCATCTTCTCCGTACAGAATTGTGATAATTTCTGAATCTTCATCCACTAATTCTGTTAACACTTTTTGTACTGCATCCATTTTATTTGGCGTGGATAGGATAATTTTCCCTTCAGCTAGTGCCATGTAGTCATCTTTTCGGATTTCAACTCCGTCAATCGATGTATCACGAACCGCATATGTTACTTGCCCCGTTTTAACATGGGCATATGCATCCATCATATTTTCCTTATTCTCTTCCACAGAAGTCTCTGGGTTAAAGGCCAAAATAGCCGCCATACCTTGTGGGATTGTTTTGGTAGGCACAACTGCTGCTTCAATCTCTAATAATTCAACAGCCTGTTCTGCAGCCATTACAATATTTTTATTGTTCGGTAAGATTAGAACACGTTCTGCGCCAACTTCTTTTACCGCCTTCACAATATCTTCCGTTGAAGGGTTCATCGTTTGACCGCCTTCAATGACATATGAAGCGCCAATACTACGTAGAAGATTTGAAATTCCTTCACCCATTGCAATCGTTACAACTGCATAAGGATGTTTTTCAACACTCTTTGTCGCTTTACTCTCTGTTTTTGGCTGATCATTCACTATAGCAGAATGTTGTTCACGCATATTATCTACTTTTATTTTAATTAAACTACCATATTTTTGACCCGCTGCCAGTACTGCACCTGGTGTTTCTGAGTGAATATGTACTTTTGCAATTTCGTCATCAGAAACAACTAATAAAGAGTCGCCCATTACATTTAACTCTTCACGGAATTTCCCTTCATCAAAAGGTTCTTTATCTGCTTCTAGACGAACCATAATTTCAGTACAATACCCAAATTCAATTTCTTCTGTACTCATAAAATCTTGTGCACGGTGATGTTCAGCATTGATTAAGTCATCTAAAGAAGCATCATTTTTTGCTGGAAGAGCTTCACCTTTTAAAGCCGCAAGAAACCCTTCATAGATAAATAGTAAACCTTGACCACCACTATCTACTACACCAACTTCTTTTAAAACTGGTAGTAGATCAGGCGTACGATTTAATGATTGTTGTCCTTCTTCTACAACCGCTTCCATAATTTTTATAATATCTTGTTCTGCTTCAGCAACTTGTACAGCCTTTGCTGCTGCTTCACGTGCAACTGTTAAGATTGTTCCCTCAACCGGTTTCATTACTGCTTTATAAGCCGTATCTACCCCAGCTTGGAAGGCACTTGCAAATTGTTGTGCATCGACTTCATGCTCTTTTTCAATAGACTTACCAAAACCACGAAATAATTGAGATAAAATAACCCCCGAATTTCCGCGCGCTCCCATTAGTAATCCTTTTGATAAGCTTTGTGCTGTTTTACCGATATGTTGATCCTTATTGCTTTCGGTTTCCTTTGCACCTGATGTCATGGATAAGTTCATATTCGTTCCAGTATCACCGTCTGGTACTGGGAATACGTTTAATGAATCTACAAAATTTGCGTTTTGGGATAAATGGTGCGCACCCATTTGGACCATTTCTGCAAACTTGATTCCGTCTAATGACTTCATCTGTCTTAAATCCTCCTCTTACACATTCATAACACGAACGCCTTGAACAAATATGTTAACTGATTTTACGCTCATACCTAATGTTTTATTTATCGTATATTTTACTTTTGATTGTACTTGATAAGCTACTTCAGAAATTTTTGTACCATAGCTAACGATGATATACATATCAATGTGAAGGTCTTGTCCAGTTTGTCGGATCAGTACACCCTTGGCAAAGTTTTCTTTTCGTAAAATATCTGTCAAACCATCTCGAATTTGATGTTTCGATGCCATGCCGACTATTCCGTAACATTCGATTGCTGCACCACCAGCAATTTGTGCAATGACATCATTTGATATATCAATTTGGCCGAAATCATTTTTAATTTCTACTGACATAACTATTGCCTCCTTGGCTCTTTTTCACTAACTATTATTGTACTACATAAAAAACGATTATAAAAGAAAACGTTGGTATTCGTCTACTTATTGTGCAATTATTAGTAGTCATTTTGCAAGTATGTACTACTATAATGGATGGAGTTTTTCTTCTTCGTTCTCTTTATTATTCCCTTATTTCTAAAACAATTTCCATATGTGTAAAGTAAATTTTCTTGAAAGGTTTTGTGAAATATCTTGCATAGAATGAAGAGCTATGTTAAATTATTAAAGTATGTGAAATAACGAACTGAAAAACAAGCTTTCAGATTCATCTGTAAGGAGGGAATATACATGCCTAAACAATGTGTTATTACAGGCCGTAAAGCTCGTGCAGGCAACACTCGTTCACACGCTATGAACGCTAACAAACGTACTTGGGGTGCAAACTTACAAAAAGTTCGTATCTTAGTTAACGGTAAACCAAAACGTGTATGGGTTTCTGCTCGTGCTCTAAAATCAGGTAAAGTAGAACGCGTATAATTCGTGTTTCTCTTTATTAAAAAACATCGATGTTTACAGCTATGTAAAAATCGATGTTTTTTTATACATAAAAAGAAGAGGAGGCGGTCTCAAAATGCTGAGACGCCTCCTTTAACAGTGAAGTATAACGGCTTACGCACCCAATTTAACTTAAAGGCGTTATGAATGAACGAATAAAAATTATAATTATTCCTTACGATTCTTTTTCTTGCCGCCGCCTGTAAATAAATTGATGCAACTACGTGTAAGACTACTAACAAACTTTGGTAATTGAAATGTATAAACTCGCAAACTCGAGCCCTCCTTTTTAGTCACTGCTTCTTATCATTAAACATATGCCTGAGGAAAAAGAGATATACCCAAGCTTCGAAATCAATTCGTTGCTAGTAAATCTAGATGTACCTATTTCAATTGTTTCTTCAGTAGTCTCGTATTTTACTCCACGTAATGTTACATTCTCTACTGCTTTATCATATGCAAAGAATGAAATATATCGAAACTTTTCATCTCGTAATATACTATGTTTGCCAGCCAATAGTATGCGAATTTCATTATGCGCGTTAATAATTTTTATTGGAATTTGAGGGTTGACTATTTGCAATCTATAAATTGAACGTACAGCTGCTTCAAAATGATCTAAACGCCCACCTGTCACGCCCGTTAAAAAGATCTCAGTTGGTTGGTATGTGAGCGCCCTTAATAAAGCTAAGTCTGTATCCGTTTCATCTTTTTCTGCGTTTGCTTTTTTAATATTTTTGACTGTATTCGTTACAAAGGCCCATTCTTCCTCTGACAACGAATCAAAATCACCTATAATTTCAGTTGGTACAATACCTTCTTTTAATAAGTAGAGCGCACCACGATCCGCACCAATAAAAATCACATCATCTATAGTTTTAAATTGGCTAAATGAACATAGTTCGTTTTGTGGGCCACCTGAACAAATTACAGCGATTGTCATTATTGGATTGCAGCCAAACCTGCAGCCTTAATTTGTTGTAGAGCATTTGCTCGATTTTCTTGATTATAGATTGCTGAACCTGCTACAAACATTGTGGCACCTGCTTTAGCACATACTCCAATTGTTTGAGCTGTAATGCCACCATCAATTTCAATTTCTACATTTAAGTTACGTTCTTTTATAATTTTAGACAATGCAGCAATTTTAGGAACAACTGATTCAATAAACTTTTGACCACCGAAGCCTGGGTTTACCGTCATAAATAATACAAAGTCTACATCCTCTAAAATATGTTGGATAGATTCAATCGGTGTGTGCGGATTTAAAACAACACCTGGTTTTACGCCAAATGAACGAATTAATTGAATTGTTCGGTGCAAATGTCTGCATGCTTCTACATGGACTGAAATTAAATCTGCACCTGCTTTTGCAAACTGTTCGATATAGGCATCCGGATTTTCAATCATTAAATGAACATCCAAAGGTAAATCTGTTATAGGGCGCAATGCTTCCACAACAATTGGGCCCATTGTAATATTTGGAACAAAATGGCCATCCATTACATCTATATGAATAAGCTCAGCCCCTGCTGCTTCTACTTCTTTTACTTCTTCCCCTAATTTAGCAAAATTTGCTGATAGGATTGATGGTGCAATTTTTATCATAATTAGTACCTCGGCTTTCGATCTAGTATTTCTTGTAAAAACTGTTGATAATGTTCATAACGATATGATTGGATTTCCCCAGTTTCGAGTGCGGACTTTACTGCGCATTTCGGTTCTTTCATGTGAAGACAGCCTCGAAATTTACAATCTTCACTTATTCGCGCAAATTCAGGAAAACAGCTTGTTAATTCTTCTTTTTCAATTGTATCGAAATCAAAAGAACTAAAACCAGGCGTATCTGCCAATAATCCTCCACACACTTCGATTAATTCTACATGTCGTGTCGTATGCTTTCCTCGCCCAAGACTTTGAGAAATTACTCCAGTTTGCAAATTTAAATTTGGTAATAAAGTATTCAATAACGTTGATTTGCCAACACCTGATTGCCCCGCCAATACGGAAGTTTTTCCTTCTAAAATTGGCTTTAGTCGATCTAAAAGCGTTTGATCATCTTTATAGGTTTCGATAATTTCATAACCAATTTCTTTGTATTGCGTAACATAATTTTGCAATTGTTGTTGTGTCGCTTCTGTTAATAAATCCATTTTAGTTAAACAGATAATCGGCTTCACTTGAAATGATTCTAGGACAACTAAAAATCGATCTAATAAAATTGTATTAAAGTCAGGTTCTTTTACAGAAAAGACTAAAAGTGCTTGATCAATATTCGCGATTGGTGGACGAATTAGTTCATTTTTTCTCGGATGGATTTTCATAATATATCCATCCGATTCACCTTCCTTCGTATAATCGACAATATCTCCTACAAGAGGGGATTCCCCGCGATTGCGAAAAACACCTCTTCCTCGACATTGTATTAGCTCACCATCTTGAAAAACATAATAGTACCCACTTAACGCTTTACGAATTTGGCCTTGCGCCATCCTTTCACCCCTAACTTGCATCTTCATATGTGATTGTTTCTTCTACAATATTGATGGAGTCTCGCTCAATTCGATAAATCGCTTTCGACCCTTCTTCTATTTCTAATGGAATTCGATAGCTATGGTCTTCCATTATTGAAAATTCGTCAAAAGCTTCTCCCATCGTTTTGTTCTTATCTTGAATAAAAATACGAATTCGTTGTTCTTCCCCAATGATCACAGGCTCATATGGAATCGTAATTTCTTTATAATAGACCTTTACACTTTTCGCAGCTGGCCCCTTTGAAATCACAACTTGTATCGTTGCACCCGCTTCGACTTGTGCATTCGCTTTTGGAGTTTGTGAGATCACTTCTCCTGCTGGAACATTTTCAGAATGTTCCTGGCTCTTCACCTTAACCCTTAGCCCTGAGCTACGTTCATATTCCTTCAATGCCGCATCGTTATATCCTGCTAAATTCGATACTGTTACATAACTTTTGCCTTTGCTAATCGTAAATGTAACCGTTGTATCTTTCGGGTCTATTTCTTCGCCTGCATCCGGACTTTGTTCTAAAATTGTTCCAACTGATTCATTGGAATTCACTTCTTTAAAATCAACGTCTTTAAAACCAGCATTTTCTAGAATAGAGGAAACTTGTGAAATTTGTTGACCTACATAGTCTTTCATTTCAATTTTTTCATTCCCGATACTAATAATTAAATCAATTTCGGTTCCTTTTTCACGGTTTAAACCTGCTTTTGGGTTCGTTTCCATTACGAGACCTTCTTCAATGTCTTCGGAGTTTTTCTCTCTTTCTTCTCCAATGACAAAACCAGCTTCTTCTAATAGTTCTTTTGCTTCTTCAATCTCCATATTTGCAACATCCGGTATTTCTATTTTCGAAGGTTTTAGTAGATTCATTAATAAAATCCCAGCGAGAATGATAATCGCAATAAAAGCGATAACAATACTGACTACTTTACCCTTTTTCTTTTTGAGAGGTTTTTTTGTCGTCGTTTTTTTCTCTTCTAATGCAGGATGCTCTTTTTCCTGTGGTAACACTTTCGTATTCCCTATTTCCGTGACCGGCATACGATCTTTAATGATTGGGATCGCTTTTGTTTCATCATCATCAATAGGTGGTGAAAACTTTGGCTCATGTAAACGATTTGGCGAGAGTACGGTTGACAAATCTTCTTCCATTTCTTCAACGGACGAATAACGATGAGATGGGTTTTTAGCTGTTGCTTTCAACACAACATTTTCTAGACTTTGTGGTATCGTGCCATCAAAAGAACGAACGGATGGTGTTTCTGTCTGCAAATGCTTTAATGCGATCGATACAGCAGACTCCCCAGAGAAAGGAAGCTCTCCCGTTAACAGCTCATATAGCACAATTCCCAGTGCATAAATATCCGATTTTTTTGTGGCAGTACCACCTCTTGCTTGCTCGGGTGATATGTAATGTACTGTACCTATTACTGAATTTGTTTTTGTATAGCTAGTAGCACTTAATGATGTCGCAATACCGAAGTCTGTTACTTTAATATTTCCGTCATGATCTACTAAAATATTTTGTGGTTTGATATCACGATGGATTATTTGATTCTCATGAGCATGAGCAATTGCCGACGTTAGTTGTTTCATAATTTGAACACTACGGGCTGGAGACAAAGGCAATGACTCATTAATGTACTGCTTTAATGTTTTTCCTTTAATGTACTCCATGACAATATAATGCATATCTCCATCTTCACCAACATCATAAATGCTCACAATATTAGGATGTAGAAGACTCGTTGCAGATAATGCTTCACGTTGGAAACGACGATGAAATTCTTCTTCATTTAAAGCATCATAGCGTAATATTTTTACGGCTACTTCACGGTTTAAGATCATGTCATGCGCTAAATAGACGTTCGACATTCCTCCGCCACCAATTAGCTGTAAAATTTTATAACGGTCATTTATTCTTTTACCTATCAGCATCGTTACACCTCCCCATCATTTAGAGATAGTAAAATAACGGAAATATTATCTTCTCCACCTGAATCATTTGCTAATTGGATAAGCTTCTTTCCTTTTTCATTAATGGACATTGGCAATGCTAAAATCGCTGCCATTTCATCCGTTGTAATTTTATTGCTCAAACCATCTGAACAAATTAATAGATAAGATGATTGTTCTAAGGTGAAGTTATAAAAATCTGGGTCGATTGTTGACTCAGTTCCTAGTGACTTTACGATAAAGTTTTTTTGTGGATGGTTTTCTGCTTCCTCTTCACTTATTTCACCATGATCTAATAAAACATTGACATACGAATGATCCCTTGTAATAAGTGCTACGTGCTCAGAAGTAAAATAATAAACTCGACTATCGCCAATATGTGCCACGACACAATCCTGTTCATCAATCAGTACAGCAATTAAAGTGGTCCCCATCCCATTACAGCCTTCATGTGATAAGGAATGTTGATAAATTTTATTATTTATAGTTGAAATAACATCATCTAACCACGCTTTTTTCGCATCAGGTGTTTCTAGTTGAGCTTGATCTACCTGTAAAAAATGAGATTTCATTTCTTCAATGGCCATTTCACTGGCAACGTCCCCTGCATTATGACCGCCCATACCATCTGCTAATATGGCGAGTTTAAAGTGATCAGGATGCTCAAAAAAAGCAACCCGATCCTCATTCACTTTTCGTTTACGTCCTATATCACTTTCGACTGTATACTTCACAGTAGTCACCTCGTCTCTTGAGCTCTCTCTTTCGCTCGTAATTGACCGCAAGCTGCGTCAATGTCCGATCCGTGTTCTCGACGAATTGTTACATTAATTCCATTCTTTTTTAACGTCTTTTCAAAGGCAAAAATTTGATTTCTTGGTGTTCTTACGTAATCTCTTTCTGGTACATAGTTAACAGGAATTAAGTTGACATGACATTTAATTCCTTTTATTAATTTCGATAATTCTTCTGCTTGTTCAACTGAATCATTTTCGCCACCAAATAATCCATACTCAAAACTTACGCGACGCCCAGTTTTATTTGTATAGTATCGGATCGCTTCCATTAAGTCTTCAATTTTATATGCTCGGGCAATTGGCATTAGTTTTTGACGTAATTCCTGGTTAGGTGCATGTAATGACAAGGCAAAATTAATTTGCAATTGTTCATCCGCAAATTGATAGATTTTTGGAATAATGCCCGATGTCGAAACCGTAATGTGACGTGCTCCGATATTTAACCCTTTATCATCATTAATGACTTTTAAGAAGTTCATCATCGCATCATAGTTATCAAATGGTTCGCCAATCCCCATAATCACAACATGGGAAACACGCTCATCTACTTCATCTAAAGCTTGCTGTACTTTTACGACTTGTTCGACGATTTCTCCAGCTAATAAATGGCGTTTTAACCCACCTAATGTGGAAGCACAAAATGTACAACCAATACGACAACCTACTTGCGTTGTGACACAAACAGAATTTCCATATTCATGGCGCATTAACACCGTTTCAATCGAATAGCCATCTTGTAATTGGAACAAAAATTTAATCGTTCCGTCTTTCGATTCTTGTTTAATAATTGTAGAGAGCGTTGTTAGAGCAAAATTCGCTTCTAATTTTTCACGTAATGCTTTCGAAAGATTCGACATTTCTTCAAAGGTTTTGACACGTTTATCATATAACCATTCGTAAATTTGACCTGCTCTAAATGGTTTTTCTCCGTTTTCACTTAACCAATCTTTTAACTGATCTAAACGCAATGAATAAATCGATTCTTTCAGTTGCTGCTTTTCTTTCTTCTCACGACGACGAGGCGTTTGTTCTGCCTCTTCTACTAAATCTTGTATACGTTCATTAAATTTATTTTCATCCATTTGAGTTTAGGATTCTCCTTTAGTTTATCTAAGTAGTTTTTTGCGAAATGCTGCCACAAAAAATCCATCGCTGCCAAAGTCTTGTGGAAAAACTTGAAGCATTCCACCTTGTCCTTTGTTTAATAAAGCTGTCGGTAAATTTTCAATATCCGCTAATTCCATCTCAGGGTGAGACGCTAAAAAGGCTTTGACTGTTCCTTCATTTTCCTCGCGATCGATTGTACAAGTACTATAAACGAGACGTCCACCTGGCTTAAGTACTTGAACGGCATTATCTAATAGCTCGAGTTGAATTTTATGAAGGCTTTCGAAGTCTTCTTCACGTTTTGTATATTTAATATCTGGTTTACGACGCATCACGCCAAGTCCTGAGCAAGGTGCATCGACTAATATTGCATCAAAGGATTCCGCAGGCAAAACTTGTGCTGCTTTTCTTCCATCGACTGGCGCGGTTTCGATAATATTTAAACCTAGTCTTGCACTATTTTCATCAATTAAATCCAATTTATGTGGATGAATATCTGTGGCTAAAATAGATCCCTCATTGCCCATCTTTTCGGCTATATGAGTTGTTTTGCCACCAGGTGCTGCACACATATCTAATATACGCCAGCCTTTTTGTGGATGCAGCACATTAGCAGGCATCATAGAGCTCTCATCTTGAATTGTTATATAGCCATCTTTGAACGCTTGTGTTCTAGAAGCTTGCCCATTAATTAAATGGATACATTCTGGCATCACATTACTTTGTTTTGCCTCAATATGTTCCTTTTCTAATAATGCAAGCACTTCATTAACAGTTGCTTTTGTTGTATTGACACGAACCGTTTGAATTGGTGGCATATTATTTTCATGCAACATTTCTGTCGTTTTTTCAACACCATAAGCTTCAATAAAACGCTGAACTAACCATTCTGGATGACTTGTTTTAATAGCTAAACGTTTAATCGGGTCAGTAATCTCATCAATTGAAGGAATTCCTTGTCGCAGTATCGAACGTAGAATGCCGTTAACCGTTGATGCGATGCCTTTATGACCTCTTCGTTTTGCGATTTCCACTGCTTCATTCACCGCAGCATGGTCTGGTACGCGATTTAAATAAACAATTTGGTATACAGAAAGTCGCAGAAGCCATCTAACCCAAAGATCGATTTTCCCACGAATAAAAGGTTCTAAATAGAAATCGAGTGTATATTTATGTTGCAATGTACCATAAGTAATTTCAGTTAATAACGCGCGATCCTTTGCTTCAATCTTATACTTATTAATCGTTTGATTTAATAACAAATTACTGTACGCCTGGTTTTTATCAACTGCTAATAGAATGGTTAGTGCTGCATCGCGAACATTTCCATCCCAAATGATTGCTTTCTTTTTTGTCATTCAAATTGGTCCCCTATCGATAGTTTCGAACCTGTTCCTCGTAAATATTCTTCAGCAGTCATACGTTTTTTTCCAGCAGGCTGTAGATCTAAAATTTCAATTGTTCCATTTCCTGTTGAAACTTCAAAACTAGTTTTATTAATGTTTACGACTTGACCAGGTTCTCCATTAGAAGAAGTATTCCCCATTTTTGCAGACCATATTTTCACGTTTTCACCTTGTAATGTTGTATACGCTACTGGCCAAGGTGATAAGCCGCGCACTTGATTAAATACAGCTCGAGCATCTTTTTCCCAATGAATCCGTTCTTGGTCCCTTGAAATATTATGCGCAAAAGTTACTTGTTCCTCGTCTTGTATAATGCGCTCATTTGTACCAGCGATAATAGCAGGAAGGGTTTCTTTTAATAAATCTCTTCCTATTGTACTTAATTTATCAAAAAGAATGCCCGTATTATCTGATTCTTCTATGGCAATTTCTCGTTGTGAAATAATATCACCAGCATCTAATTTTTCCGCCATGTACATAATCGTTACACCTGTTGTTTTTTCACCATCTAAAATTGCTTGGTGGATTGGTGCGCCACCTCGATACTTTGGTAGTAGTGAGGCATGCACATTAATGCAGCCTAAAGGTGGGGCGTCAAGTAAAACTTTCGGTAAGATTTGTCCATAAGCTGCTGTAATAATTATATCTGGAGCTAATGCAATGATTTCTTCTAGTTCTTGGGATCCACGCAATCTCTCAGGCTGAATAACCGGTAATCCTAAACGTAACGCCTCTGCTTTCACCGGAGGAGGCGTTAGTACTCTCTTACGACCAACTGGACGATCTGGCTGTGTCACAACCGCTAACACTTCGTAACCTTCTTCATGAATCATTCGTAAAATAGGAACGCTAAAATCGGGTGTACCCATAAAAACAACTTTCGTCAAGATTACTCCTCCTCACCATACATTTGGGCTAACTCTTCTTCCGTTACAATTCGAATCAACTTTGAATCAAATAATACGCCTTCTAAATGATCGATTTCATGGAGAATTGCACGAGCATCAAATCCACCCGCTTCTAATTCATAAACACGCCCTTCGCGATCACATGCTTCGATTTTTACATATGTAGGTCTTTCTACTTCACCAAAAAGATTTGGGAAGCTAAGGCAACCTTCTATATCCACCTCAGCTCCATCCGTCTCAAGTACAATCGGATTAATCATTTCTAATATTGCACGTTCCTCACCAATTTCAACAATTGCTACACGTAATGGAACATTAATTTGAGGAGCTGCAATCCCAACGCCGTCATGCTCGATCATTGTGTCATATAAATCATCTAGAAGTGTAATAATTTCTTCATTAATTTCTGTTACTTCAGTACATTTTTCTGTAAGTACTTTTGCAGGGTGCTTAATTACTTCTTTAATTGCCATCTAGTTTACCTCTTTCTACACTTCTATATCATCGTTGGTTCTAAATCAACGGTTAAAAGTATTCCTTTTTTAATCCAATCCGAACGATACAGTTTTATAAGCTGCATTAGCGTTGGAATCAAATCTGGTTCTATTTTGTATTTTATCAAACATTGGTAGCGATATCTATTTTGGAGACGGCTAATGCCTGAAGCGGTTGGTCCAATAATCGAGACATTAAAGGACAGCTTTGCACGTAACCATTCTACTGCTTTATGGGCATACTCTGCTGCTTGCATCACATCTGTATGAGATATTTGAATAAGAGCTAAGTAATAGTACGGAGGATATCCGGCCTGATGACGCATTAACATTTCTCTTTCATAGAAGGGTTCATAATGTTGCGCCTTCGATAATTCAATGGCATAATGCTCCGGTGTATAAGTTTGAATCACGACCTCACCCGGCTTTTCATGGCGACCCGCCCGACCACTTACTTGAGTAAGCAATTGAAAGGTTTTTTCTGCTGCGCGGAAATCAGGTAAATGTAAGGATGTATCTGCACTCAAAACACCTACTAATGTAATATTTGGATAATCCAATCCTTTTGCAATCATTTGTGTCCCCAGTAATATATCTGCTTCCCCGTTACCGAAAGACGTCAAAATCTGTTCGTGAGACCCTTTTGTTTTTGTCGTATCTACATCCATTCGAAGTACGCGAGCCTCGGGGAAAAGTTTTGCCAATTCTTCTTCTACTTTTTGCGTGCCTGTTCCGAAAAAACGAATATGCTCACTTTGGCATTGTGGACATGTTTGTGGTACTCGCTCTTCATAACCACAATAATGACATTTACATTTTTCCGTTGAGCGGTGGTATGTGAGGGAAATATCACAGTTTTGACATTGTAAAACCGTCCCACAATCACGACATAACACAAAAGAAGAATAGCCTCGTCGATTTAAGAACAGGACAATTTGCTCATTCTTCTCCAGACGAGTTTCAATGGATTGCACTAATTGTTGCGAAAACATCGAACGGTTGCCTTTTTTCAACTCATCTCGCATATCTACTATTTGAACTGTAGGTAAAGACTGCTTTAAGGCTCTTTTTTGTAAAGTTAACAGCGAATAGACATTCTTTTTCGCACGAGCAAAAGATTCTAACGAAGGGGTCGCGCTTCCTAATACAATTGGACAATTGTGATAGTTCCCACGCCAAATGGCCACATCTCGCGCATGATATCTAGGAGTATCTTCTTGTTTGTAGGTGGATTCGTGTTCTTCATCCAAAATAATAATCCCCACATTTTCAAAGGGTGCAAAGATGGCTGATCTAGCTCCGACAACAACCTTCACTTTCCCTTGGTGTACTTTGCGCCACTCATCATACTTCTCCCCAACAGATAATCCACTATGCATCACGGCTACAAGTTCACCGAATCGAGAGCGGAATCGTTCCGTCATTTGCGGTGTCAGGGAAATCTCAGGCACAAGGACGATTGCTTCTTTCCCTTTCTTTAAACATTGTGCAATAGCTTGCAAATACACTTCCGTTTTTCCACTTCCTGTAATTCCATGTAATAAGAAGGTTTCGGATTGTTGTTGTTCAATCGAATTGCTTATTTTATGAAGTGCGATCGCTTGTTCTTCCGTTAAATTTAAAAAGGATGTTTTTTCGACTTCTTTCGAAAACGGATCGCGAAATATTTCTTCTTGAATAAATTTTGCGGCACCTTGATCAATTAAAGCCTGTAATACTTGTTGGGACGTATTTGTTTCCGAATAAAGTGTTTCCGGATCCATAATTTCCCCCGGATGCTCTTTCATCCACTCAATCAGTTGTTTTTGTTTTTTCGCTCGATTGGAAAGTTCATTTGCTATTTTATTTATTTTTTCTAAATCGTCCGTCACTTGAACTTTTCGAACTTCCTTCACTTTCCCTTTTTGTTTTACGACATATTCGATGATGACTAATTTTTCATTTAATGCCAGTTTTAATTCATGCAACAGACCGCTCTTTTCAAACTCTTTATAATTTATTTTATTAGAGCGGATAAAAAAAGGTTGTAGTGGTTGCGGCAACTGTTCAATCGAATTTTGTAAAGTAATTATTTTTTCATATTTTGCTCGTAAAGCGGAAGGTAACATCACTTGAAGGGCATCGATTTCATAACAGATCGTTTCATTTTTGAGCCATTTGGCAAGTTCAAGCATTTCTGGTGTTAATACAGGTTCAATATCAAGCAATTGACTGATAGGTTTAATTTTATCCGCAGGTACCTCTGTATGATTTTTTAAATTGACAACAAACCCAAGTACGTTACGTGGGCCAAATGGAACTTTAACTCGACTACCATTTTCTATTAATGGGACCATCGGAAGAGGCACTGCATAGTCAAAGGGCCGGTCTACAGGATAAGCAGCTACATCGACAATGATTTCCGCCACTAAGCCTATCATTTCGTTGTTGCTTCCCCTTTAAAATAATGCACAATAATATCCGTAATTTTTTCCGGTTCCTCTAAACGACCCTTCCCTACATAGCCACATGCTAAAAAACCTTCTGATGGTTCAATAAAAGAGCATCCATCTTCGTGAAGGCGGGCAATATTTCTTTTCACTGCAGGATGATCATACATATGAACATTCATTGCTGGTGCGAGCCAAACGGGACATGTAGCAGCAAGAAGTGTCGTCGTAACCATATCGTCTGCAATACCATTTGCCAGTTTTCCGATGACGTTTGCTGTAGCAGGTGCAACGAGAATCAAATCAGCCCAGTCTGCTAAATCAATATGAGCAATTTTTTGCGATTCTTTTTCATCAAACGTGTCATAGTAGACATCATTTTTTGACATCACTTGAAAACTTAATGGATTAACAAACTGACGAGCAGATTCAGTCATGATGACTTTCACATTAAAATTTGCTTGTGTTAACTTACTTACAAGAGCCACTGCTTTATAAACAGCTATTCCGCCAGAAACGCATAATAAAATATTTTTTTTCACGATGAATTCATCCTTTCAAATGATAAGCTCCCAAAGAAAAAAATTCTTCGGGAGCTACTAAGAAGCCAAGCATTTAAGCTGACACTATTGAAAAATAATCTGTTAGAACATTATACTTCGTCTTCGTATACAGTCGATTCGTCTTGTTTTTCTTTCTTTAATACACCAGCAGCTACTTCTTCTAATGCTTTTCCTACAGATTTATATGATACATAAACTTGTAATTTTTCGTCACCTTGTTCTTGCATTTGGCGAGCACGCTTAGATGCAAGACTCACTAACGAATATTTTGAATCAATTTTATTTTTTAAAGCGTCAATAGATGGGTATAACATGTTTTATTCTCCTCTCAACATAGACAAATATTGTTTTTCAACACGTTCACGTCGGCAATGTTCCGCGACAATGATTGCATTAATTTTATCACAAGCATTTTGGATTTCATCATTTTCTACAACGTAATCATATAAACTCATCATTTCAAGTTCTTCGCGAGCCGTTGCAATTCGTTTTGTAATAATTTCTTCTGTTTCAGTTCCTCTTCCAACTAATCGACTTTGTAGTTCAGAAATACTTGGAGGGGCTAAAAATATAAACAGAGCTTCAGGTGCTTTTTCACGAATTTGTGCTGCACCTTGTACTTCAATTTCTAAGAAGACATCTCGACCTGCATCAAGTGTTTCATTTACATATGCTAGTGGCGTACCATAATAATTGCCAACAAATTCAGCATGTTCTAATAGCCCGCCTTCTTCTATTAATGCTTCAAATTCTTCTCGTGATTTGAAAAAATAATCGACCCCATCCACTTCACCCGCGCGTGGTGCACGTGTTGTCATTGAAATCGAATATTCATAGTTCGTGCCGGCCTTTGAAAAGAGTTCTTTTCGTACTGTTCCTTTACCGACACCAGATGGGCCTGATAGAACAATTAATAAACCTCGTTCTTTTCTCATTGTTCTCAACTTCTCCCTTACTCACTACTTATAACAGTATTATTCAGCTAATTATAGTAGCGTAAACAAATTATTCAATATTTTGTACTTGCTCTCGCATTTTTTCTAAAATCGTTTTCGATTGAACAACAGCAATCGATACTTCTGTAGATTGGTTTTTGGAACCAATTGTATTAATTTCACGGTGCATTTCCTGCATTAAGAAATCTAATTTTCTACCTACTGATACCGATTCTTCTAGGGTTCCTTCGAGCTGCTTAAAATGACTAACCAAGCGATCGAGTTCTTCTGAAATATCCACTCTTTCTGCAAAAATAGCTACTTCGGCAAGGATTCGATCATCCAATACGTCTACTGTAGCAATGTCCGTTATTCTTTCAATCAATTTTTCTCTATACTTTTTAACTGCTTCGGTTGATTGTTGTCGAATAAGCTCCACTTGTTCATGTAATTGCTCTTTATATAGTAGTAAAGCATTTTTTAATTGGATTCCTTCTTGCTTACGCATATCTAACAATTGTTCAGCAGCTTGTCTAATCGCCTGAGCTATCCCGATTTGAAGTTCTTCTAACGGTAATGGTTCTTTTTCATAGGATAATGCGTTCTCTAATGAAAAAATTTCATTCATTGTCCATTTTTCTTCTAACGGTACTACTTCACGAAGTTGTTCTTTCACTTTCTTATAAGCCTCAATTAACGGCCAATTTATTTGGAAAGTAGTTGCTTCATTTCCACCCGATTTCAAATTGACAACTACATCTAATTTCCCACGTTGTACATATTCAGCTACTATTTTTTTGGCTAAACTTTCAACTTCTAACCATTCTTTTGGAAATTTAGTGTATATTTCTAGAAAACGATGATTAACCGAACGAATTTCTACAGTTAATTGATAGTTTTCCGTATTTGTGACACCCCTGCCAAAACCAGTCATACTACGTACCAAGGTTCGTCACACCTTTCTTTGCAATATTACCAATTATAACATAAAGTTTAATAATATTAATGAAACAAGTAAAGAAAAAGTGTATGTTAGAGGCAACCACCCTAAACTGATGTATAATAAAGAAAGCGCAAGTACACGCAAAGAAGTTACTGATTAGATAGAAAAGAGGTACCACAATGGCTTTTGATGGATTATTTACCTTTGCTATGGCAAAAGAATTAAATAAGCTTGTAACCGGTCGTATTACAAAAATTCACCAACCAAATTCACTTGAAGTAATTTTACATATCCGTGCGAATGGCGAAAATTATAAATTACTTTTTTCCATCCACCCATCTTATGCACGTGTTCATTTAACAGAACATACCATTGATAATCCAGCAGAACCACCAATGTTTTGTATGTTATTACGAAAACATATTGAAGGCGGATTTATTCATGCGATTCAAACCGATGCTTTTGAACGTGTGATATCATTTGGAATCGAAAGTAAAAATGAGATTGGTGATACGGTATTTCGAAAACTTACCATTGAAATAATGGGAAGACATAGTAATTTAATTTTATTAGATAGTCAGACCGATAAAATCATTGATAGTTTAAAACATCTTCCACCATCGATCAATAGCTATCGTACAGTTTTACCAGGCCAGACGTATATAACACCACCACCACAAGACAAAATAAATCCAACTCAAATTGGAGACGATGAAATACAGCACTTTTTTGCAAATAAACAAACAGAAAAAGAAATTGTGGAAACGTTCAAAGGGTTTTCACCAATTCATGCTACAGAACTACTTCATCGGATAAATAACGCAGATGATGTTGCCCAAGTGTTTCACCAGTTTGTCGATGAAATCATTACAAGTGCACATCCGACTTATTTAGAAGTCGAACGAAAAACGTACTTCTCACCTGCTACGATTACGCATATAACAGGGCAGCAAATGACTTTTGACAGCTTAAGCTCTTTACTGGATCGTGTTTTTTACGCGCGGGCGGAACGGGATCGTGTAAAACAACAAGCCGGTGATTTAGAACGATGGCTACAAACTGAACTAAATAAATTAAAGTTAAAATTAAAAAAACTTCAAAAAGATTTAGATAATGCATCAAAACTTGATAAGTATCAATTATACGGTGAGTTATTAATGGCAAATCTTTATCAATTTGAAAAAGAAATGAAGGAAGTTACAGTTACCAATTACTATAGCGATCAAGGCGAACAAATAACCATTCCGATTAGCGAAAGAAAAACTCCTGTTGAAAACGCACAAAGCTACTATACAAAATACAATAAAGCGAAAAACGCCCTTATTATGGTGAATGAACAAATCGAAAAAACAAATAGTGATGTACAATATTTCGAAATGTTATTGGCGCAAGTAGAGCAAGCATCCCCAGCCGACATTGAGGAAATCCGAGAAGAACTAGCAGAACAAGGTTATCTTCGTTTACGCAGTAGCAAAAAGAAGAAAAAACCTACTAAACCGTCTCCAGAGCAATATGTTTCTTCATCTGGTATTCAAATATCTGTTGGAAAAAATAATAAACAAAATGATTATTTAACATTTAAATTAGCCAAAAGATCTGAAATTTGGTTACATACAAAAGATATCCCGGGTTCTCATGTTGTCATTCATTCAAGCGAGCCGGATGAAACAACTTTATTAGAAGCAGCCACATTAAGCGCCTACTTTAGTAAAGCACGAGATTCATCTTCTGTTCCGGTTGACTATACCGAAATTCGTCAAGTGAAAAAACCAAGCGGCGCTAAACCAGGCTTTGTCATTTACTTTGAACAAAAGACGCTTTATGTGACACCAGAAGAAGATATCGTCTTAAAACTAAAAAAATAGACTTTATTAAAAACGTCCGAAATTAGGGCGTTTTTTGCTTTTTTCTATAAAAATTCTCACTTACTCGCTAATAATTAAAATACCTTGAAAAATGACAAATTTCTTTCAATTCACTTTCCGATTATTGACCACCTAAAGTGATAGGAATAAAGTAATGATATTATTAGAACAAAATAGTAAATTTTTTTAGTACACTAGGAGGGAATTTATGTCAATTGGCAAAAAAATAGGCATAGGCTTTTTTACGATTATTATTGTATTAGTTATTTCACTTGGTATTATCCTCGTGCAAATAAATAACGTTAATAAACAGGTAAAACAAGCTATGGATGAACAAGTCGTACAAGTAAGATTAGCAGATGATATTAAATTTAGCATGGCCATGCAAGGTCTATATATTCGTGGAGTGATGATTGATGATACTCCTGAAACAAGAGAAAACTTGTCTAAATACCAAAAATTCCTAGATGATAAAATTTTAGAACTAACTTCTATAGCTACGGAAGGTGAATTAAAGGGCTATGCAGATGAAATCAACGTCTTTAATAATAATTTTAATTCTGCAGTGGAAGAAATGTGGTCCTACTTAAATGCAGGAAACAAAGAAAAAGCCCTTGAAATTGTTTTGGAAAAAGCAAAAGTAGCAAACATTGGTATTTTAGAATTTTCAGAGAAGATAGCAAACTATCAAGTTGAGAAATTGGATCAAGTTGCAGATAACGCAAAAGATTCCGTTTCACTCACAAGAACGATTACTTTTGCTGCAATCATTATAGGTATATTAATTGGACTCTTCATCATTGCATATGTTCGACGTACCATAACAAAACCTTTAGTTGATGTTGTGGATGCGGCAAATATTATTGCAGACGGAGATTTAACACAAGAACCACTTCGTATTAAATCGCAGGATGAAATTGGCCAACTTTCAACTGCCTTTAATAAAATGAAGGGCAACTTACAAACGCTACTAAAAAATGTCCAAGAAAGTACAGAACATTTAACAATTGCAGCAGAAGAACTTTCCGCTAGTACAGAAGAAATGACTGCTACATCTGAAGATATGGCAAGTCGTGTGAGCGAAACGGCGGAAATCGCTCAAACTTCAGCTGCTTCAGCAAATGAAAGTGCACGCGCTATGGACGAAACAGCAACAGGTGTACAAAAAATTGCAGAATCAACACAAGTGCTAAATCAAAATGCATTAGACACAGCCGAAACAGCAAAACAAGGTAGCAGTACAGTAGATCGGGCAAAAAACCAAATGCATCATATTAAAGACTCCACAACACTCGTAAATGACCTAGTACAAAAATTAAGCAAGCAATCAGAAGAAATCGGGCATATTACACAAGTCATAACAAATATTACAGATCAAACAAATTTATTAGCACTAAATGCGGCCATTGAAGCAGCAAGAGCTGGTGAACACGGTAAAGGTTTTGCAGTGGTAGCTGATGAAGTTCGTAAACTTGCAGAAGAGTCTAAAGTATCCGCAACTAAGATTGTAGAATTAACAAATGTTATAAAAGCAGATACGGAAAACGTAGAAAAAGCAGTGAGTAATTCACTCCATTCTGTCAGTGAAGGAGTGGAGATCATCAATTTATCAGGAGAAGCCTTTAGCTCGATTCAACGTGCAATACACATTATGAATGAACAAATTGAGGACATTTCTGCCGCTTCCCAGCAAATTTCAGCAAGTGCAGAAGAAGTATCAGCCTCTGTACAAGAAATATCAAATAGCGCAGTCCTAGCATCTGATCATACACAAACCATTGCAGCTGCAGTTGAGGAACAAACCGCAACGATGGTAGGCGTAAATAATGTAGCCGTTGAATTGGCAGATAAATCGGTTGGTTTACAACAATTGATTAAACAGTTTAAAGTGTAATATAAAACCAAGAATGTTCAGCCATGAGCATTCTTGGTTTTTTCATTACTTATACTATTCGTATTGACTAAAGGTTTTTCGCATAATATCGTAGGATGTTTTTAATCTTTCTGTATTCACAGGCAACTCCCAATTTTCCCATGTATACGTATCGAACTTTTGCATGACCCCATTTTCAATCGTTGGCAATGCATTTTCGATTTTCCCATTCGAATTTACAAATAGGAAACCTAACGAAATATTCTCTACAAATTTAGATGCCTCGATACCATCTGAATAAAGATCTCCCATAAATTCTTTACGACTTGGATCTTTTGATTGGATTAATAACCAAGGAATTCTTAATTCGATTACACCATCTTCCGTCCAAGCATAATCAGCTAATGAGTTGTATTGATCTGATTCTGGGTTGCCATTTCCTTTTATTAACTTCCCTGTCTCATAGCTTTTAAATGGAAGAACTTCCCCAGTTTCAGGCAACGTTAATTTTTTATTTAATGCATATAAAATTGGTTGGAAGACATTCGATTCTTTTTTCTCTTGTACAGTTTCTGTTTCTATTAATCGTAATTGATGACCATATAAATAGTGATGTAAGTCATAGTATGGATCAATGACAATGCGCGAGTTATCCTCTTTATTTAATTCCACGATAAATTCAACACCATTAGCGAAAGTCACTTCTGGAATTTTAGAAGAAGAGGTTTTTCCCTGATTCGGTACAACATCCAGTAATATGCGTGGTGAGCTTTTTTTCAATAGCTCTCCTTTTAACTGAATGTATAAATAGCGTTCATCATGATCGATCACGATATCCAAGTCTTCACGCTCTTTATATATTTCAGTGCCTTCCCACTCCGCTAAATCCCCATCGACTTGTACTTTATGTTGGTCGAAGCTTAATAATCCAAATTGCTGTTCATTAGTTTGAGCATTTGACCAATAAGGACGTCGCTCTGGATTATCATAGTCCATTGTATTCCATGTTCGTTTAAACCACTCATCTTGCCAAGTGAAAACAAGACCACCCAAGTAATCTTCTTCTATAATATCTTCAAACAGGTGGGTTAAAAACTCTCCCTGCTGTTGTTCCGTAACAAATCCTTGTGTCCAACCAAATGGATTATCATGGGTTAGCCCACGAGATCCTGGTATACCAAATTCGGCAATGAGTACCGGCATCTGATGCGCGGCCCGTAAATCCGCTAAATATCCAGCATAACTATTTTTCTCTCCTCGATGATCAACATAATTCAAATACGTTTCATCATAATTTAAGAAATCCGGATAGTATGGGTACACATGGTAGGATGCAAATTGCCCTGTCTGTTCCGCTAATCCTTTTGTATAGATCACATTCGGATTGACACCGACTAAATCTTCTTCTTCACTCGGCTCTGACGGATGATCTAATAAGTCCGTTGTTACCCAATTGGTAAAGCTCATCGGTCGTATCCATTCGTAATTCTCCTGTTCATATTGCGTTAAGAAATCCATTTGTTCTGCGAGCCAGTATTCAAAAGGTGAGGCATTCTTTGTTTCAAAATATTCCCCTTTATATTGACCGATGTCTTTATGGATTTCATTCGTATTTTGCACCATGAAAGGATACCACTCAATTCCAATTACCCATCCAATGATATATTGAGAGACGTCTACATCATATAACCCAGAAGCATGGCCTACTTTTGGTTCTACAAGTTTATTTCCATGTATTACGTCCACAATAATTTTCATTTCTTCACGGAATTTTTTTAATGTCTCAGGATCATAGGCATCTAACGTTTCCTCTAAACCTTCTTCTTCAATCCATACCCCGTGTAAAACATATAGTGGGTTTTTAGCATTTTTATTATATCTTGCTAAAGCCTTATAAAAGCCAGGTGGATGTAACGTATAAACACGGATTGTATTGGCATTCATTTCCCCGATTTGCTCAAACCATCGATAATATTCATTTTCAGTAATGGCTGCTTCTCCTGGGAAATAACCCGGTTTCCCCATCCCCATATTAACCCCTTTAAAGGTGATGGATTCCCACTTCCCGTCCTGCAAGATTTCAAATTTTTCTCCATTCACACGGGCATTATAGCCAAGATTTGACTCACTTTTCTCTTCCTCTTTAACTTTAGGCGTTTCAAAATCTTGTAAAATCGATTTCATCATCGGTAGGTAAGCCGACCAATAAAAGGCATCATCTGAAAACATTTGAGCAATTTTATAAAACTCACCTAGACCCTTTGCTTGGTAAAACTTCGGTACTCTACTTACATCATTGTAGTCACCGGCAAAATAATACGTTTTCGCATTTTTACGATGATTCTGCGTAACAGCAGCGAATGAAAGTGGAATGCCCTTTTCAGTAAGTAGTTTTTCACCGTCTTTCGTCAAGTTCCATTGGTAGTTCGCTAATACGTTCTCATCGTTATTGGCTGTTACGATATCAAACCAATATTCATAATTGGCATTTGGCGATTTACCAAATAGGACCTGTCCTTCTTTTGTGTAGTCTAGACGTATCCCGGCATCACTAACATGTTTATCTAATTCCAACACAACAACCTCGTTAGTAAAATCATTGACAAGGACAAATCCCCCACCTTCATACTTCCAACTTTCTTGGAACTGATCCACAATCCATTGGGGAATTTCTTTATTTTTTTTATAACTAAGCTCATTAAAATAACGACCGACCCATCCATTCCAATCGAGCTCTAAATACTCCAACATGGCATTCCGAACTTCTTGGGATGTTGGAGAAGCAAAGGAATTATACTCTGCTATAAACAAACTTTCTTTTTCACTCATGAGTCGATCCATTAGTTGATTCCACTCGTTAATTTCTAAGCCGCCAACAATCTTTTCGGAATGTGCACCCATTCGGTCTGAAGAATCGTCCTTCATGTCATCTTTAAAAACGCCATAAGTATCAGCTAAGTAGATCACATCAAATTTAGAATAATCTTCTGGTAGTGGAATAGATTCAACTTCTTTACTTATTGGATTCGTTCCATAGTAATCTGTTACATTGTATTCTTCAGTATTGGATTTTCTATATTTTAAATGGTTAAGTGCCCAAATAAGCCCTTGATGCTCTCTATAAGATTCATCCGGTACTGTTTTATCTATTATAGCTATGCTTAATGGTTGTTTAGGCGCAACAAACCATAAAATAATCGGGAATACGGCGATTGATAATAGGACGACTACTGCTATATAAATACGTTTCATTTTTCTTGCTCCTTAGTAGATAGACCGACACGTTCCATTTTTCCCCATTCACTTTTTTTCCGTAAAAAATTCAAAATTCCTTCGCAGCGCCAAAAAAGTGTAATGGGACGATACCAAAATATTTCCGTAAACGATAAAAGGACCATTCGTAAAGTATCCGAATTTTTAGGATAGCGTTTTAAACCCCAAGCTTCGAATATTACAGCACTAATGGAAAAAATAACTCCATTGATGACAAATAGTAATAATAGTAAAAGAGCCATTTCATAATAAATACTACCTAAGAAAAAGGCTATAACTAGGTAAACATAGCCACTTAGTTCAATCACAGGTCCTAAACATTCAATCACCCAAAAGTATGGGAATGCAATGAATCCAATTCCTCCATACGTAGGGTTTAATGTCATCTTTTTATGCTTCCATAAGCTTTCTAACAATCCTTGATGCCATCTTCTTCGTTGTCTTCGTAATACAGACATTGTTTGAGGAGCTTCTGTCCAGCAAACAGGATCTGGGACAAATTCAATTCTTTTCTTTGCTTTACGCTCTAAAATGAGTCGATGCAGCTTTACAATGAGCTCCATGTCCTCCCCAATTGTTCCAGTAGCATATCCCCCTGCCTCGATCACCCACCTTTTAGAAAATACACTAAAGGCACCCGAAATAATTAACACTAGATTAAATTGGCTTAGTGCAATACGACCCATTAAAAAGGCACGTAAATATTCAATTACCTGCATAAGCACTAAATAATTTTTAGACAGTTTCATATCAAATACAGTACCTAATTGCATATGAATCCCATTGGCAATACGCACATTCCCACCGACAGCTATCACTTCTTCATCAGATAATATAATTGGTTTCATAACACGTAAGAGAGAGGATTCTTCTAAAATAGAATCCCCATCAATCGAACAAAAGTAAGGAAATTTAGAATAATTAATGCCAACATTTAAAGCATCAGCCTTACCTCCGTTTTCTTTTTCAATAAGTATACAATGCGGATGTATTTCGGATTGATATACTTGGATGACCTTCCGTGTTTTCAATTCTTCGTGAATCTTTTTATGAATGGGCTTCATCTTAAATTGTTCGATGATGACTTCCTGCGTACGATCGGTTGATCCGTCGTTCACAATAATAATTTCAAATTCAGGATATCGAAGGCTTAACAAAGAGCGGACGCTATCGATTACACCAACTTCCTCATTATAAGCAGGTACAATAATTGAGGTAGGTTTTGAGTAAAACGAATCGATATGTGTTTCGTCAAAAATTGTTTTATCTAGCCTATACTCTTTTCGAACCTTTAAAAGTGCAAATAAATACATAAGTCCATAAATTACCGTAACAATAATCATATATATGATTATTGTTCCACCGAAAAACCACATAAAAATATCAATAAAATTCTTCATCATTGTAAATTGAACCTTTTCGTTAACATTTCTTCAGCAATTTTTACAGCATCTTCCTTTACTGAAGTTAAAATAAATTCATTTAACACTTGTACGCCATCTGGAAATTCTGAAATCGTATTGGCCGCCTGTGTTTGAACTCGCCAATTCGTATCTTCTAACAAATCCATTAAATAGGCGTAGGTAAATTTTAATGGTACATGGAGGAAAACTTTTGCAACCATTAACCTCTCCTCCCATAAAGGAGAGGTAACAAAAGGAATATACAATTCGAAATTTTTTACTAATCCCATTTTATCAATTCCCTTTAAAGATCGAATACGGATTTCTGAATCGCTACTTGTTAATAAGTTTTCTAGCATTTTAATAATTTCAATATTTCCTTTAAACGAAACCGTATCAATTAAAGCATATTGCGCATTTAGATGTAGTTCTTCAATTTGTTCAATTAGCTGTAAAAGAATGTCTTCATCTAACAACGAGAAAATTTGTTTATATTCAATCTCTGAAAAAGTATATTTATTAGAAAATATGATAGTAAAAAACTTTTCTTTATCAAATACTGAATATATTTTTAAAAGTACAAACTGTTCCTCTTTCGTTTTCATTTCTCGATTTAGACTTTCATAAATTGGCACCAGCTCTACAAGATGAAAATCAATAATTTTATAGAGCGCATTCATCCTTTTACCCCAATTTTTATCTTTTAGTTCCTTTTCATAATGTTTGAGTAAATATTTTTTTGAAAACTCCCTAACTTTCTCTTCCACTTCTTCGTTATACATATTATGAATATACGATAAAAATAACGATTCTACCGCCACAATCTCACTTTTACCTCTAGGAATTAATACGACACTAAAGAAACCATCTTCCAACAAGTAACTTTCCCATAATGTTTTTGTTTTTTCTAAATAACGTTTTGCTCGTTTATTTTGTTGATCTACTCTTCCTCGTTGCATCATGATATAAACGATGCAGACGAAACAGACTAATAATAATACCATTATGATCCACAATAAAATTTCAACTGTTATGCTAATCATTGTTGTAATCTCTCTAATGTTCGAAGTAATTGGGCCTTAAATAGTCGTAAATCAAAGGGTTTTATTAAGTATTCATCTACACCACTTTCATAGGCACTAATAATATCCGTTTGGGAATTTCGCCTTGTCATCATATAAATGATAAATTTCTTTTGATTAGGTAAGCTTCTTAATGTATCCAATACTTCCAAACCATTTTTCCTTGGTAAAATATCATTCATAATAACGATATGAGGGTGACTTGACAAATGCCATCCTGATTCTATAAAGTCATATCCATCTACAAAATCTTGTATGTCCAACGTAAAATGCTTTGTTTGAATTTTTTGAATGGTTGATTTCAAAATACCTCTAAAAATTTCGTTATTTTCAATGATACTTACTTTTAGATTTTGTCGTTGTGGAATATTATATTTCGTGTTTATCTTTACTTCCCAAGGCGATAGCTTTTCATGAAATACTTCATTTGTATCATCTAATAATTCATAAAAATTAACTTGATTTGTTTTTATTTCTGCAACCATTGCACAGAATGCGTATTGGTAATTAGTAACAAAGGAGGGATCATTGCCATTTTTCTCATGAAAGATCCGATCTAAAAAAGCCGTTGCATCCCTTTCTCCACTTTGCATTAAAATAATTCCCCATTGATTCGGTTCATTCAATTTAAAAAGTAGGTCAGTTTCACGGATTTTTGAAATGAAATAATGTTGTGCATGTTGTTCAATTTCTAAATACAAATCATTATTTTCACTATCACTAACAGGAAAATTCTTCAAAAAAACGACGGTCATTGCTAAACGAGAACGAGCAATATTTTCTTTTAATAGATGAAAAAATGGTGCAACTTCATCCACACCTAATAGCTGATCTTTATACGATATATTCGTCAACTGTCTCCCCTCCTTTAGATAGTACTATTTATTAAGTATTAGTATTAAATAAAGAAAAGAATCTATGTTGAATATTGAATCATTTCCACTTATTTCACTAATCCCTACTAAATGTAATTAAAATACTTGTAGATTATATATGTAATTAATTTATTTTACTAGTTTTTTTAAATAGAAATTACAAAAAAAGAATCTTAGTAAAAACTAAGACTCTCCATTATTAATCTAACCGATTATTCGTTTATTATTACGGATTGCTCAGTGCGACTGTCGCAAGCTTTCGTCGCAGCTCTTCTTAAAAATACAGTGAAATTCACCGCAAATATTCTCCTTTAGGAATTATAATCTCCCCGCCTTAAGGTCTGCGGTGTGGCTGTCGCAAGCTTTCGCCACAGCTTTCCTTTAAGATAAAATAATTATCACCGAAAATAGTTATGCTCGAGGATTTATAATTCTCCCGCTTTCAATTTTGCATGCCACTCTTTTAGGAACGGAATATCCTGTTCATTGATTGCTCCGGATTCTGTTGCTGCTTCAATTAAATAATCGAAGTTTGTTAGGCTTACATATTTAACGCCAGCGTCTTCAAATGCTTGTTCCGCTCTTGGTAAGTTGTATGTATACACGCAGACAACGCCGACTACTTCACAACCTGCTGCACGCAATGCTTCTACTGCTGTGATCGAAGAACCACCTGTTGACACGATATCTTCTACAACCACTACTTTTTGACCTTGTTGAATTTTCCCTTCAATCTGATTGCCTCGTCCATGTTCTTTTGCTTTTGAACGAACGTAAACCATTGGCAATTGTAAAACATCCGATACCCATGCAGCATGTGGAATACCTGCTGTGGCAGTACCTGCTACGACTTCAGTATCTGGGAAAAATTCTTTAATATTTTGTGCAAGACCGTTAGCAATTTGTTTACGAACAACAGGATCTGAAATTGTTAAACGTGTGTCACAGTAAATGGGTGATTTAATTCCTGAAGCCCACGTAAATAAATTCGTTGGGTTTAATTCCACAGCTCCAACTTGTAACATGCCTTGTGCAATTGATTTTTGTAATGACATCTACTTGCCCTCCCATAATTCGCTGACGATTTGATACGCTGAAACAGGGTCTTGCGCGTTTGTGATTGCGCGACCTACAACAATTAATGACGAACCATCTTTACGTGCTCCATCCGGTGTGGCGATACGTTTTTGATCATGGACTTCCCCACCCGCTAAACGAATCCCAGGTGTTACACGCAAGAAATCTTCACCACAAGCTTCACTAATTGCTCCTGCTTCATGAACAGAACAGACGACACCATCCAATCCTGCTTGCTTCGTAAGCGTTGCATAATGCAGGACGGATTCCATTAAAGATAAATTAATTTTTTGTTCCTTTTGCATCTGTTCTTCTGTTGTTGAAGTGAGCTGTGTGACTGCGATTAATGCTGGTCTCTCATTTCCAGCTGGTGTTCCTGCTTCTAATCCTTCAAGAGCACCAGCCATCATGTTAATACCACCTACTGCATGAACATTGACTAAATCTACGCCTAGTCGAGCTAACCCTTTCATTGCAGATTTGACAGTATTCGGAATGTCATGAAGTTTTAAATCTAAGAAAATGTCGTGACCTTGCTCCTTTATTTTGCGCACGATATCTGGACCTTCCTGCATATAAAGCTCCATGCCAATTTTAACGAATAGTGGTTCGCTAAATTTGTTTAAAAAATTGAATACTTCGATTTCACTAGGAAAATCTAGTGCAATGATTGGTTTTCTGTTCATTTATCGGTGGCTCCTTCCAATAATCTCTTTAATATGAGTGACACCTAATTCTTTTAATTTCCCTGGTAATTCTTCAATAATGTTTGGACATACAAAAGGATCAACAAAGTTTGCTGTTCCTACTGCAACCGCGGATGCCCCTGCTGACATAAAGTCAATAACATCCTGTGCGTTCGTTACGCCGCCCATTCCGATAATTGGGATTTCTACTGCTTTGTATACTTCATACACCATACGAATCGCTACAGGTTTTACTGCAGGACCTGATAAACCACCCGTTCCATTAGCGATAACAGGTTTACCCGTTCGTTCATCTAAGCGCATTCCAACTAATGTATTAATCATCGTAATACCGTCAGCGCCACCAATTTCTACGGCTTGAGCAATTTCAACAATGTTTGTAACATTAGGTGAAAGTTTCACATAGACAGGAACTTTAGAAACAGCTTTAACCGCTTCAACTAATTCTCGAGCTATGACTGGATCGGTACCGAATGTAATCCCACCATGTTTAACGTTTGGACATGAAATATTTAATTCCAATGCCTTCACATTTGGCGCAGTGGAAATACGACGAGCAACTTCCACGTAATCTTCTGTTAATGTACCTGCGACATTGGCAATAATCGGCACATCAAAACGCTCTAAATAAGGAAGTTCTTCACCCATTACTTTATCTAAACCAGGGTTTTGTAATCCAATTGCGTTTAACATCCCTGCAGGTGTTTCTGCTACGCGAGGTGTTGGGTTTCCTAAGCGCTTTTCAACCGTCGTTGCCTTAATCATAATGGCACCTAGTTTTGATAAATCGTACAGTTGTGCATATTCACGACCAAAACCGAAACAACCAGATGCAGGCATAATTGGGTTTTTTAAATCAAGACCTGGTAATTGGATACTTAATTTGCTCATAGTTGAACCACTCCTTTCGGGAATACTGGTCCATCCGAACAAACTTTTACATAATCTTTTTCGTTGTCTTCTGTTGTTTTGCAAATACAAGCAAAACATGCACCAATTCCACAACCCATTCGTTCTTCAAAGGATAAGAATCCAGGCTTATTCGGATAGAAATGTTCTAAAGCACGTAACATTGGCAGCGGTCCACAGGAGTAGAACACATCAAACTCCGGCTGCATTTCTTCTAATAAGTCTGTTACAAACCCTTTCGTTCCTTTTGTTCCATCCACGGTTACAAAATGTGTATCACCTAATGTCGAAAATTGATCTTCATAAAATGTTACATTTTCTGTAGCAAAACCAAACACATGAATCGTACGGACTCCGCGGGCATTTAGTTGTTTTGATAATTCATATAAAGGTGGTACCCCAATGCCCCCACCTACTAAAAGTGCAGTACCGCCTTCAGGAGTAGCATCCACTGGGAAACCATTTCCTAATGGCCCAAGCACATCTACTTCATCCCCTACTTGTTTGCCGGACAAAATAGTTGTACCTCTTCCTTCCGCACGGTAAATCACTGTAACTTCACCAGACTCTTTGTCGATATTCGCAATACTGATTGGTCGTCTAAGAAGTGGCTCGAATGAATCTGATACACGGATATGGACAAATTGTCCAGGAGTCATTTCCTGAACAATTTGGCCTTGAAGTGTTAATTCGAAAATATGATGAGCAATTTCACTTTGACGAACGACGGTCATTCGTTCTTGTTGAATCATTAGTGAAATACCTCCGCTTTTGGCATTTCTTCTGCATTAAATGTCATCGATTCAATGACTTCTAACATTGCTTCTGCTGTATCAAGAGATGTCATACATGGCACACCATTTTCTACAGATTCACGACGGATACGGAATCCATCACGAGCAGGTTGTTTACCTTTTGTTAATGTGTTGATTACCAGTTGTGCTTCTCCGTTTTGGATTACATCAATTAATGTCTTTTCTTTTGATCCGATTTTCCCTACAACATCAGCTTGAATACCTGCTTCAGCAAAGCTTTTCGCAGTACCTTCTGTTGCCATAATGCGGTATCCTACTGTATTAAAACGTTTCGCTAAACTAATTGCCTCTTCTTTATCTTTATCTGAAACCGTGAACAGTACAGTTCCGTGTGTTTTAATTTCCATTCCTGCTGCAACAAAGCCTTTGTATAAAGCTTTTTCGAATGTTGCATCTTTCCCCATTACTTCACCTGTTGATTTCATTTCAGGTCCTAATGTAATGTCTACTCGGCGTAATTTTGCAAAACTGAATACTGGTACTTTTACAAATACACCTTTTTGTTCTTTTGCAAGTCCAGTTGGATAACCTTGTTCGACAATAGATTGACCAAGAATCGCTTTTGTCGCAATGTTTGCCATTGGAATATTTGTAATTTTACTTAAGAACGGTACTGTACGACTTGAACGTGGGTTTACTTCAATAACGTAAATTTGCCCTTGTGACAGTACATATTGGATGTTCATTAATCCAACAATGTTTAGACCTTTTGCTAAACGTGTTGTGTAATCCACTAAAGTTGCTTTTTGCTCATCCGTTAATTTTTGTGGTGGGTAGACAGAGATCGAGTCACCAGAGTGAACACCTGCACGTTCAACGTGTTCCATAATCCCTGGAATTAACACATTTTCACCATCGCAAATTGCATCTACTTCAATTTCTTGACCTGTTAAGTAACGGTCTACTAGTACTGGGTGATCTGGAGAAGCTTCCACTGCATTTTCCATATAATGTTCTAATTCTTGTTCGTTATAAACGATTTCCATTGCGCGTCCACCAAGTACGTAAGAAGGACGAACAAGTACTGGGAATCCTAATTTTTTACCGATTGCTAGTGCTTCTTCTGTTGATACTGCCGTTTCACCAGCTGGTTGTGGAATGTCGATTTGATGTAAAGCTTGTTCGAATTTATCACGGTTTTCTGCACGGTCGATATCTTCCAAACTTGTACCTAAAATTTTCACACCGTTTGCTGCTAATTTGTCTGCTAAGTTAATCGCCGTTTGTCCACCGAACTGTACAACCACACCAATCGGTTTTTCTAAGTCGATAATGTGCATTACATCTTCAATTGTTAATGGCTCAAAGTAAAGCTTATCTGAAATCGAGAAGTCTGTTGATACAGTTTCTGGATTTGAGTTAATAATAATTGCTTCATAACCAGCTTCTTGAATCGCCCATACAGAGTGTACTGTTGCGTAATCGAACTCTACCCCTTGACCGATACGAATTGGCCCTGAACCTAATACCACCACAGAAGGCTTGTCAGAGACGATTGATTCATTTTCATCTTCATACGTACCGTAGAAGTATGGTGTTGTTGATTCAAATTCAGCTGCACATGTATCAACCATTTTATAAACAGGAACGATTCCTTGCTCTTTACGATATTCGTAAATTTCTTTTTCCGCTTTATTCCAAAGCTCAGCAATCTTTTTATCAGCGAAGCCCATACGTTTTGCTTGGCGTAATACATCTACATCATTTACGTTATCCGCTAAAGTTGTTTCCATGTTAATGATGTTTTGTAATTTATTTAAGAACCAAAGATCGATTTCAGACCATTCATGGATTTGTTCGATTGTTACACCACGACGTAATGCTTCAGCGATAAAGAATAAACGTTCATCTCCCGCTTTTTTAATACGTTTTTCAATCCAATTGTCTGAGTTGTCGTCTGCATGTTTTAATTCGATATGGATTTGACCTGTTTCAAGGGAGCGAACTGCTTTAAGAATCGCTTCTTCAAATGTGCGTCCTAGAGCCATTACTTCCCCTGTTGCTTTCATTTGTGTTCCAAGGTTACGTTTTGCCGATTCGAACTTGTCAAATGGCCAACGTGGAATTTTAGCTACTACATAGTCAAGTGCTGGCTCAAAGTCTGCATACGTAGAACCAGTTACTGGGTTTTTAATTTCATCTAATGTCAAACCTACCGCGATTTTTGCTGCTAATTTTGCAATTGGATAACCCGTTGCTTTCGAAGCAAGTGCTGACGAACGTGATACACGTGGGTTTACTTCGATGACATAATAATTGAAGCTATGTGGATCAAGCGCTAATTGCACGTTACATCCACCTTCAATTTTTAGTGCACGAATAATATCTAATGAAATGTTACGTAACATTTGATATTCACGGTCTGATAACGTTTGTGATGGTGCTACTACGATTGAGTCCCCTGTATGAATACCTACTGGGTCAAAGTTTTCCATGTTACAAACTACGATTGCATTATCAATCGAGTCACGCATTACTTCATATTCAATCTCTTTGTAACCCGCAATTGATTTTTCAAGTAAACATTGTGTTACAGGGCTATATTTTAATCCACTTGCGACGATTTCTTCTAGTTCTTGCTCGTTGTTACAAATACCGCCACCCGTTCCACCTAGTGTGAAGGCAGGACGCACGATTACTGGATATCCGATTCTTTCAACAAATGCTTTAGCTTCTGTAATCGAATGGATAATATCTGATTCAGGTACTGGAGCTCCTAGTTCATACATTAAGTTACGGAATAAATCACGGTCTTCCGCTTTATGAATTGCATCTAATTTTGTTCCTAAAATTTCGATATTTAATTCATCTAAAATTCCTGATTCTTGTAATTCAATTGCCATATTTAAACCAGTTTGACCACCTAATGTTGGAAGGATGGCATCTGGACGTTCTTTTCGTAAAATACGAGAAACAAATTCTAAAGAAATTGGCTCGATGTAAACTTTATCTGCAATTTCTGTATCTGTCATAATTGTTGCAGGGTTTGAGTTAATTAAGATTACTCGGTAGCCTTCCTCTTTTAAAGATAAACAAGCTTGTGTTCCTGCATAGTCAAATTCTGCTGCTTGGCCAATAACAATTGGACCGGATCCGATTACTAAAATAGTTTCTATATCTGTACGTTTAGGCATGTTGTTTCTCCTTTGCTGCTTCTTTTTCCATTAATTCAATGAATTCATCAAACAAGTGATTTGAATCTTCTGGTCCTGGTGAAGCTTCTGGGTGATATTGTACGGTGAATACTGGATATTTTGTATGACGTAAACCTTCAACAGTACCGTCATTTAATGCAATATGAGTGATTTCTAAATCTGTTCCTTCTAAGGAATCTCCATCAACTGCATAACCATGGTTTTGCGAAGTTAATTCCGTGCGACCAGTACGTAAATCTTTTACGGGGTGGTTTCCTCCACGATGTCCAAATGGTAGTTTAAAGCTTGTTGCACCACATGCTAATGCAAATAATTGGTGTCCTAAGCAAATACCGAAAATTGGAACTTTTCCAATTAGATTACGAATTGTTTCAATTCCTTCCGTTACGTCTGCTGGGTTCCCAGGGCCATTTGAAAGCATAATGCCATCTGGATGCCATGCTAAAATTTGCTCTGCTGATGTGTTGTAAGGAACAACTAATACATCACAGTCACGTTTATTTAGTTCTCGTAAAATACCATGTTTCATTCCGAAATCAATTAATACGACACGCTTTCCACGTCCTGGACTTGGATATGCCGCTTTTGGTGAAACTTCTCTTACGTGATTTGTAATAAGCGGTGTTTCGATTAATTTCGTAACGACTTCCTCTACGTTTACTTCTTCATCTGCTGCAGTTAAAATCGCTTTTACCGCACCTTTTGAACGGATAATTCTTGTTAATTTTCGTGTATCAATGCCTTCGATACCAGGTATATCTTGTGCTACTAAATAATCATTTAATGAAAGATCTGAACGGAAATTTGATGGTTCTTTTGCAAGCTCACGACAAACTACTCCACGAATTGCAGGTGTAATTGATTCAAAGTCATCACGGTTAATTCCGTAGTTTCCGATTAGTGGGTATGTGAAAGTAACGATTTGTCCATAAAATGATGGATCTGATAATGTTTCTTGATAACCTGTCATCCCTGTTGTAAATACGACTTCACCTTGCGATTCGCGTTCACTACCAAATGCAATCCCGTTAAATACTGTGCCATCTTCTAAAATTAATTGTCTTTTTTTCATTATTGTGCCTCCTCATAGACGATATTGCCTTCAAAAATTGTCATTACTGGCCAACCTTTTGCAGCCCAGCCATTAAACGGTGTATTACGTCCTTTTGTTACAAATTCTTCAGCTTGAATTGTTTGCTCTTTATTTAAATCAATTAAGATTAAATCCGCTGAAGCACCAACTTCCATCGTTCCGTATGGTAAGTCGAAAATTTGAGCAGGCTTTACAGTCATCCAATCAATCAATTGTTTTAATGTCCATTTACCTGTTTCTACGAATTGTGTATATAAAAGTGGGAATGCTGTTTCAAATCCAACAATTCCAAAGGGTGCTCCAACCATGCCACAACATTTTTCTTCTACTGTGTGAGGTGCATGATCTGTTGCGATACAATCAATCGTTCCATCAAGTAATGCTTGATGCAATGAATCTTTGTCGTCACTTGCTCGTAAAGGTGGGTTCATTTTCCAATTTGCATCATCACTTGGAATATCCATTTCTTCTAGTAATAAGTGGTGTGGACAAACCTCCGCAGTAACGCGAATTCCTGCCGCTTTTGCATCTCTTACTGCGCGAACGGATTCTTTTGTTGATACGTGACATACATGATACCGCGCACCCGCTGCCTCTGCTAATAATACATCTCGTGCAATTTGAACTGATTCACAAATAGATGGGATACCGGGTAATCCTAGTTCTTTATTGCGTATTCCTTCATGCATCACACCATCGTAAATGAGTGAGTTATCTTCACAATGTGCAACGACTACTGCGTCAATTTTTGCGGCCGCCTGCATTTGCTCATACATTGTAGAGGCTAGTTGAATTCCTACCCCATCATCAGAAAATGCAACTGCACCCAATTCTTTTAATTCTTCGATATTTGTCCGTTCTTCTCCAGCTTCTGCAACGGTTAATGACCCATAAGGTAACACGCGCACCACTGCACTCTCTTCAATTAACCCTTGAATTAATTTCATATTTTCAGCTGAATCTGGCACTGGCTTTGTATTTGGCATTGCACAAATTGTTGTAAAACCACCTTTAGCTGCCGAACGAGAACCCGTTTCAATCGTTTCTTTATGTTCAAAACCTGGTTCACGTAAATGGACATGTAAATCAACAAATCCTGGAGCAAGTAAGTTGCCTTTTCCATCAATCACTTCCGCCACGTCCGGTTGTGATTGACCAATTGCGACGATCTTTCCGTCTGCAATTGTCACTGAAGAATCAATCAGCTCACTATTTTCGTTAAGTATTTTAATATTGTGTATATATTTCGCCATGTTTATCTCTCCTTCAAAATCGTTTCAAGTATCGCCATTCGAACAAAAACGCCATTTCGTACTTGATCAAATATCCTCGAACGCTCACATTCTACTAATTCTGATACTATCTCTACATCTCGATTAACTGGAGCTGGATGCATAATAATGGCTCCTTCTTTCATCCTTGCCTCCCGTTCAAATGTTAGTCCGTATTGTTCATGATAGCTTTCTTTTGAAAAGCTTTTATTGATTACATGACGTTCATGTTGGATTCTTAGTAACATAACTACATCACTATCTTCTAATAGCTCATCCCATGAATGGTGTGCTTCAAAATTTCCAGCCCATTCAGGAGGACAGAGGAATCGAACATTTACACCTAGTTTTTTTAACGATGTTGCATTAGATTTAGCAACACGACTGTGCGAAATGTCCCCTACAATCGTTACATTTAACCCTTCAAATGATCCGAATTCTTTGTAAATTGTGTATAGATCTAACAGGCTTTGTGAAGGATGTTGTCCAGCACCGTCACCTGCATTAATCACTGCCACATTAATTCCTTCGAGTAATTCATTATAGTATTCATCTTCTTTTGCACGAATTACGACAGCATCCATCCCAATCATTTCTAATGTTTTTACTGTGTCGTACATTGTCTCGCCTTTTAATGCACTTGAAAAACCTGCATCAAACGGGATAACTGTACATCCTATTTTTCTTTCTGCCATTTCGAAACTTGTTTTTGTCCGTGTACTTGGCTCAAAAAATAAGTTTGCTACATTGTAAGAACGTGGTAGATTACTGATTTCACCTGCCTCAAATCCTGCAGCCCGTTCAAGAATTAACATGATTTCATCGTTTGTTAAATGTTCCATTGAAAGTAAGTTTCTCATTGCCTCTTCCTCCTAAACATCGGTTTGTAAGAAAAAACGCCTCGTGAATTCACGAGGCGTAGGAGGGTATGACAGTACAATGCACGATTTCACGTACATTTGTCATATTTCCCCTTTTTTGCCTCTCTGGACAATTATTAAAAGGTCATTGAATCTTGTTATTCATCTAAATCTTTTACTTCTTTATCTCTACCAGGTAAGACTAGGTTTAGTACTACCCCTACGATGGCAGCTAAAGCCATTCCTTCGATTGAAAATGTCTCATTGAATCTTAAAGCTGCTCCACCGATTCCTACGACTAAAATAACGGATGAGATTACCATGTTACGGTTGTTACCAAAATCGATTTTGCTTTCAACTAGCATTCTTAATCCACTTGATGCGATAATCCCGAATAATAGAATTGAAATACCACCTAGCACAGCAGTTGGAATTGTTTGAACTAAAGCCATTGCTTTTCCAAAGAAAGAGAAGAGAATTGCTAGTACTGCAGCACCTAAAATGACATACACTGAGAAAACTCTTGTTATTGCTAGTACACCAATGTTTTCGCCATATGTAGTTTTTGGCGGTCCACCAATGAACGCACTTACTAATGTTCCTAATCCATCACCTAATAATGACCGATGTAAACCTGGATCTTTAATGTAGTTACGGTTTACTACTTTCCCTAAAACTAATTGGTGTCCGATATGTTCTGAAATCGTTACAATGACAATTGGAACCATTGCTAGTAAAATGGCCGATGTTACTTTGAATTCGTAATGCACACCTGGTATTAAAAACTCTGGTGAAGCAAACCAAGCAGCTTCTTTTACTGGTGAGAAGTCTACAATTCCTACAATTGCTGAGTATATGTATCCAACGATTAAGCCTAAAAGAATTGGCATTGTGCTTAATACGTTTTTAAAGTAAACATTAAAGATAATTGCTGCGAACAGTGTAACTAATGCAGCGGTAAAATGTAGAAAACTATATTCACCATTTACATTCATTGCCATATTTACTGCTGTTCCTGATAATCCTAATCCGATTACCATAATGACTGGTGCAACTACGATTGGTGGTAATAAGCTCATTAACCATTTATAGCCTGTTTTCCATATGAGTAGGGAAACAATGCCGTACACAAGCCCAACCGCCATCGCTCCAATCATGGCGTTCCCTGGGTTTACACTTTGTCCATTTTCATTTAGCCCACCTGCTGCTAATAAAATGGGTGCGATAAAGGCAAAGGATGACCCTAAATAAGCTGGCACTTTAAATTGAGTAATTAGTAAAAAAACGATTGTTGCAATACCACTTGTTAATAATGCGATGGATGGACTTAATCCGACTAGTTGTGGTACTAAAATTGTTGACCCAAACATCGCGAACATATGCTGAAAACTTAATGTAATCAATTGTCCAGCTGATGGTTTGTCATTGATGTCTAACACTGCTTTTGACATGATGGGGTTCCCTCTCAATCTATGATCATTCTGATTTATGAAGTGTTACGTTATCTTCTCCGTCTACTTCAGATAATTTTACGACAATCTTTTCCGAACCAGATGTTGGGATATTTTTCCCTACATAATCTGCTCGAATTGGCAATTCTCTATGACCTCTGTCAACTAGTACTGCAAGTTGTATTTGAGAAGGTCTACCTAAATCCATTACTGCATCCAATCCAGCTCTTACCGTTCTACCTGTGTATAACACATCATCGACAAGTACAATTTTTTGATCTTTCACGACATAATCAATATCAACTTGTTGAACTAATGCTTCGCCACTTTCATTTTTACTGGATAAATCATCGCGATATAATGTAATGTCAAGTTCTCCAGTACGAATTGGCTTCCCTTCAATTTTTTCAATCTTTTCTGCTAATCTTTTAGCTAAAAAAGCACCACGCGTTTTAATTCCTACTAAAATACATTCGTCAATTCCTTTATTACGTTCGATAATTTCATGGGCAATTCTTGTTAGAGCTCGGTTCAATGCCGGTCCATCTAATAATTCTGTTATTTGAGACATTTTGTGTTCCTCCTCCCTATTGTTTCGTTCCACTTCTTAACAGTCGAATGAGAGTGTTACCGTCTTTAAGTAACAATAAAAAACCTCCTAAGCACCAGCTTAAGAGGTTGGGATATACATGTTGAAAGAGTCTGTTATGAAGTCATAGTCCACCCCATTGAGTTAGACAATACCTTCTGTGATTCGACAAAAATCGTACAAGACGATCTACGTTCACAAAAGAATATTTCGTTACTTCATCACATTTCATCATATACCTTCTCAGCCTCTCTGGACTGCCATTAAAGGTGAATTATTTAATTTAACTTCTAAAGAAATGTTGTCCCATCTCGTGAGATCAATTCATTTACTGTTGTCAGTATAGTCCTAATCTTGTCATGCGTCAACAAAGTTTTTAAAAAAATTTAAGAAAGTTTAAATTCTTCACGTAGTTGTTCTACTAATGCCACAAAATCGTCAGGTAGTGGCACTTCAAATTCTAAATATTCCTTTGAAGTTGGATGAATAAAGCCAAGGACACCGGCATGTAGAACTTGTCCACCAAAATCAATTGTTTTCTTCGGTCCGTATTTTGGGTCACCTACTAATGGGAATCCAATATAATTCATATGCACACGAATTTGATGGGTGCGTCCTGTCTCAAGACGGCATTCAACAAGAGTAAAGTTTCCGATACGTTCTTTCACATGAAAATGCGTTACGGCATGTTTACCATTATCAACAATAGCTTGCTTTTGGCGGTCTTTTGTATCTCGACCTATTGGCGCATCGATTGTTCCTTTATCATGCGCAATATGACCATGTACCAAAGCAGTATATTTTCGCGTTACCGTTTTATTTACTAATTGATCTACTAAAGCATGGTGGGCGTGATCATTTTTTGCGACCATTAATAACCCGGAAGTGTCTTTATCAATACGGTGCACAATACCAGGTCTTAACACACCGTTAATTCCTGATAAATCTTTACAATGATGCATTAAACCATTCACTAGAGTCCCTGTCATATGGCCAGGTGCAGGATGGACAACCATTCCTTTAGGTTTATTGACAACTAATACATCGGAATCTTCATAAATAATGTCCAGATTCAACTCTTCTGGAATGACTTCTAACACTTGTGGTTCTGGAACATCAATGTCAATGACGTCCCCTTCTTTTACCTTATACTTCGCTTTTACATCTTCTCCATTAACTTTAACAATCCCATCAGCAATCCAACTTGCAATTTGAGAGCGTGACCATTCTTCATTTATTGTGGATAATGCTTTATCGATACGATCGCCCGCATTATCTGCTACGATTGTAATTGTAACAACTGTCATTGTTTCACCTTTTTCTTTTCTTCTCGTTCTTCTTTCAAAATTACAATAATTAACATAACAACAGATATTGTTAGTGCTGCATCTGCAATATTGAAGATCGGAAATTCATAATTAATAATTGGTATTAATACATCGGCAAAATCTACTACTTCCCCACGGAAAATTCGGTCGATAAAATTCCCTAAAGCACCACCTAATAGTATCATCAAACTAATACTAAATAACGGCTTTCCTTTTGCTTCTTTGTGAAAGTAATAAATAATACCAGCGATTACAACGATTGTGACGATTGTGAAAATCCACATCTGCCCCTGCAACATTCCCCATGCAGCTCCACGGTTTCTATGCGAAAGGATTGCAAACCACGGATCCCAAAGGATACTGCGCTCACCAAGTTCCATATTTTTAACGATTAACCATTTTGTCCATTGATCTAATAGCACAACTATTGCTGCTAATCCATAATACTTATACACAGTATTCCCCCGTTTGTCTATAATCTTTCCCATTCTAACATATGAAGTGCTGTATTGAAAAAGAGAACTCATCGTTTTGTCCCAATCTATGTATAAAAATTGGTTAAATAAGATCCTTTGCTAAAGATACAGTAGCATACCCAACTTTGAATAACGCAGCCTACCACTGTAAGCTGCGAAATGAATACGGAACGCTTAGTAGATATTATTTTATGTGAGCGGACCTTACACAAAGCACTAAGACAAGTCGTAAAGACATGTACAACATGGCTTTGCGGCTTGTGTGCTTAGTCCGCTCACCAAGAAATACTTTATTAGAATAATTATTTGCAATTCTAAAGTATTATCCACCACTCAATATTTTAAAATTGCCTAAAAATAAAAAATCGACCACTTTAATTGGGCATATCCAATAAATGATCGATTAACAAAATAAATTCTATTCAATTCGTACCTTCATTTACATATATAATGGCTAGTACAATTCGTTGTTTCAATCATACTAACCTTTGTTAAAATGCTTCTGCATCTTCCGGTAAAGTTTGACCGCCATCGACTACAATGGTTTGCCCAGTAATAAACCCTGCTTCTTTGCTACTTAAAAATAAAGCTGCATAACCAATATCCTCAACTTTTCCTAGTCTTTTAAAAGGAATTGCACTTGCCATTTTCTTTAAGTAGTCTTCCCCTAACCCTTCTAATCCTTCTGTCGCGATATTACCAGGCATTACTGCGTTAATCGTAATATTGTATGGCGCTAATTCTAACGCTGCCGTCTTCATAAAACCGAGTTGTGCAGCTTTACTTGCCCCATAATGTGTCCAACCAGCATATCCGGTAATAGGTCCAGTAATAGAAGACGTAATAATAATTCGTCCGTTTTCTGCTTTTTTCAAATAAGGAAGACATGCTTTTACTGAAAACATTGTCCCTCTTGTATTCGTGTTCATAACATGGTCCCAATCCGCTATTGTCATATCCTCTAATTTTGCTGATGGGAAAATACCCGCATTCGAGCAAAGAATATCGATTGCCCCGTATTCAAGCGCCACATTTTTTGCCATTTGTTCAACAGAATCGTAGCTTTCGACATCAACAGAAATAGCCGAAGCAGAATAACCTTGTTTTTCTAACGCTTCTGCAACATGTTGCGCGGATTCAAGTCCTCTTGCAGCAATTACCACATGTGCTCCTTGTTTTGCAAATACGGTAGCAATTCCTTTTCCAATTCCTTTACTACCACCTGTTACAATGACAACTTTTCCCGTTAAATCTACTTTCATCAAGCACCCTCCTTATTAAGTTGGTTTTTTCGAAATTTCTCGAACTAACTTCACAACAGGGTCATCAGGACGCGGAACAATATTGTATGAAATGAATTTATTAAATTGTTTTGCTATTTTAAGACCAACATGAATGGCTTCATGCACTGCTTCTAAATCTCCTTCAATCGCGATCGTTACCAAAGCCAAATCAATCGTTTCTTGCCTGACGATCTTTACATCTGCCGCTTTTAACATACTATCTGCAACAACAATGGAGATTGCCAACCCTTTTGTTTCAATCATTCCAATTGCTTGTGTCATTCATAGCACCCCAATCAATTACCCCATTTTGGCATAATTGCATCTGGATTTTAATAAGTTTTTGTTCATTCATGCTTAATCGTAATCCCTTTTTGTTTTGCGGTATCTAGGGCAAGTGGTGTAATAATAGTATTTTCAGAGATAGTTAAAATAGAATTTTTGTACTCTTTTATGGTCGATTCCGTAATTAATTCCTTTTCATTTATTGAAGGGTTACGGTGAGTGAGATTTTTCACATTTGAAAATTCACAAATAGTGCAGCCATATTGTCGTAAATTTTCTACATATCCTCGAAGCATAGATATATAAGGACGATTGGACGTACTTCGAATTACATAAGTTAAAAACTCATCATTAGGAACGAGCACCGTTGCCACATCCCTAATGATAAATTGTGAGAGTAATTTAGTTTCCGATGTATGAATAATTCCTTGTGCACTGTTCACAATAAATGATTGGTCGACTTCTAAAAACACGATGAAGTCATAGCAATCTAGTAATTCATCTATCGGTTCACCTTGCCATTCATGAATATGAAATGACTTTCGTAATCGTTCTATTTTATTTCTAGATGTTAAAGAGTTGGGATGAATGACTAATAACTTTGTTTCATGGAACACATAGTTTGCTACTACTTTCTTAACGGTTTGGGAAATCATTTTTTCTAACTGTGCATAGTCCATCTTCATCACACCAATTTTAAAAGTTTGCCCTTTATGTTCGAGGCAACAGAAGCTGCATTTGCTTCATCCGTATCAATATGCATTTCAAGCACAAAGTTCTCCGAAACACGTACGACTACATTGAGAAAATGGATAGGTCGGCATGTAACCACTTCTACTCCAACAACATCGCCATCACTCACTTGAAAACGGTGTGCATCTTCAAAAGACATATGGATATGGGCTTGTGCAATGATTAGCCCTTGTCGTTTATGCAAGACACCAGTAGGACCGATTAATGTAATTGGCGCCGAATCTTCTAATTCTCCCGATAATCGAATCGGTGGTGATACCCCTAGCTTAATCGAATCTGTTTGACTGATTTCTATTTGTGTCTCATTACGAAATGGGCCTAGTACCCGAACGTTTTCAATTTTCCCATTTAGTCCCTTAATCGTAATCAACTGATGTGTTGCATATTGGCCAGGTTGCGATAAATCCTTCCATTTTTCTAGTTTGCAACCTTCTCCAAATAAACGATGAAAGTCTTTTTCGCTTAGATGACAATGGCGCGCAGATACTGCAATTGGAATTTCCGTGTTCCCATCATCGTAATGACAAATGTTCACCTAAACTTCCTTTCAACAATTATTTTGGTAGAATCGCCAGTAATTCCGAATGGGGACGAGGAATGACGTGGACAGAAAGCAACTCTCCTACTCGTCTTGCTGCTTCTGAACCTGCCTCCGTAGCAGCCTTTACCGCACCGACATCCCCTGTTACTAAAACCGTGACAATTCCTCCTCCTACATGAACCTTTCCAACTATATTTACATTCGCCGCTTTTACCATCGCATCTGCCGCCTCAATTGAACCAATTAAACCGCGAGTTTCAATCATTCCTAAAGCTCCGTTAATTTCAACACCCACTTAAAATTCCTCCTCTAAGCATTCCATTTTTCTACTACTCTTGTAACTATTGTGGAATTAATATTTTCTCCAACAGGTGAATGCATCTCTACTTCAATCCCGTTATTTATCACGAGCTCTTCTCGTTAATTGAATTTTCTAAATTTTATTAACGTACTTTGTTGAAATTCCTTCGTTTGATCCGAGGAAAAATGATAAACATTTAACGATTGCCAATCATTCAACTCTTCTTGTGAAAGAGACTGTAAATTATATGTTTTATTTGATGAGAATTGGCTTGCCTCACCATTTCCCAATAAATTATTCGCTTGCCAATCTTGTAATTCCCTCTCTGACAAGCTACTACCGTTTATATTTTGATTCCCATTCATTTCTGCTGTTAATTTAGAAATGACAAGCTCTGTAATTTTAGCAATTAATTGTTGATCCATTTTACCCCTCATTTCCCAAAATTCTATTAACTAGTTTATGATCATATTTTTCAATGATTACATCAGCATCAGGGAAATTGTTAGAATGATTTTGACCATTGCAATTTATGCAAATACCCTGTAATAACCTAGCATTTTTCGCAAAACGCATATCCGCATTGGAATCGCCAATCATTATGACCTTCGATAGATTAATATGATGTCGTTCTGCTGCTAAGTAGGCTAAATCTGGTGATGGCTTACTATTTTCCACCAAGTCACTTCCATAAATAAAATCAAAGAAGTGACTTAGTTGTACTTTTTCCAACATATACACTGCATTCGATGTAATATCAGCTGTTACGACACCCATCTTTATTCCATTTGCTTTTAACTGTCGCAAAAGTTCATATACTCCAGGTAGCAATTTTACTTCTAATACCTTTTTTTGTTCATTAGCAAAGTCCATAGCACCTTTTGCAATGGTCATAGCTTGATCCCAACGAATGCCGTTCTCATAGAGGATAAAGGCTGTAATAATTTGCGATTCAAGAATACTTCCAATTGCTAACGGACTAGTAATATCAATAGACATTTCATCCTCATTTACGCCAAGTTTCATAATAAATTCTCTTTCAGATAGCGGAAATGGTTCTTCCAATGAATTTGTGATATACAAATAGACAGATTTACTCCAGGGTATCCAAATACTGAACAAATCGATGAGCGTACCATCTTTGTCAAAAAATACCCATTTGTCATTTGGCATAGTTTTTCTCCTATAAAGTTTTATTTTCGTTATGATTCGGATTAATCATTTGGTGTGATAGTTGAAGAGTTTTGTTCTTTACTAAAGCGTTCTTCTGGCGCATCTTCATTAATATGATGTCTTGCCCATAGATAGTAATAAAGACTAGCAAGCGCAAAGACGATGATACATACAAAGAAGAACGTTATATTTGCAAAGAAGCTAGCAAAGATTGCGATGATTGCTAATATGAGTGAGATGATCGGCGTGAATGGATAAAAAGGAGTTCGAAAAGTTCTGTTTAAGTTTGGTTCTGTTTTTCTTAAAATGAGTACCGATAAATTCATTGTAATATAGGATATTAGTGCACCAAATGTTGAAACTAAAATTAAATCATCAGGATTAAATAAAATTACTAATGCTAGCCCAATAAAGCCTGGTAAAATAATGGCCATATATGGTGTTTGACGTTTTTTATGCATAAGCGATAGGAAACTTGGTAAATAGCCTGCTCTTGATAACGCGTATACTTGACGGGAATAGGCTAATATTACACCAGAAAAACTTGCAATTAAACCAACTAAACCAATGGATGCTAATATTTGAGCTAACCAATACGTATCACCAAAAGCTGCTGCTAATGCGGCAGGAAGTGGATCTTCGGCTGTTGCTAACACATCAATCCCTGCTAAACCAATTGCTACAGTTGTTGTCAATACGGATAAAATTAACAATGTAATCATGCCTGAAATTAACCCTTTTGGCATATCCCTTTGTACATCTCGTGTCTCTTCTGACAACATCGGCAACATTTCAATTGCTAAAAATAACCACATAGCATAAGGTAATGCCGACCATACCCCTGCAAATCCACCAGGAATTAATGCGGAGTCACTTGAGAATAAATTTTCCATTTGAATTTGAGGTAATCCGACAAAATACATTAAAGCGAGTAATCCTAAGGCGATAAATACTAATATCATTTCAAGCGTTGCATACTCTTTAATTCCGACAATGTGAATAATCATGAAAAAGATATACATAATGGCGGCAGCAGCTACAGTTGATACAGCCGGAAATAAGAAACTAATGTATCCACCAATTCCAATTGCAATGATCGGTGCTGCAATGACGTATTGTAAAACGACACCGACACCTGTGATGAATCCGAAATATTTCCCCATCGCCCTTCTTGCAAAGGAATAGGGTCCACCTGCATAAGGTAATGCGGTCGCTAATTCAGAAATCCCTAATGTCATAGTTAAATACATAATTGCCATAATTACGGTCGCGATAATCATACCTAAATAACCCGATTCAAGAAGTCCGAAGTTCCAGCCAAAATAGTTCCCTGAAATCACTATTCCAACGCCAATTGTCCATAAATGAATAGGTGTTAACGCTTTCTTTAATGAAACTGTCTCTTTTTTTGATGACATTGAATCCCCCATTTCCATTTTTTCATTTATTTCTTTTCAAACTTTGCTAAATAATCTAAAACGAGTGGATCACTTTGAATCGTGTATTCTTCGCCAAAATATCTCGCCGTATCATTATCACGGCTTCCAATCCAAGAGATTAACTGCAATCGTCTCATTAAAATAAATGTTGGAATCATTTCAATTTCCTCATCTGTAAGGGTTCTTATTGTTGAGTATCCCTTTAGCCAGGACTGTATAAGATCCTTTACATAGGGCTTATGTTCAATAAAGCTTAATGACGAAGCTAAATCATGAAGGTACCATGAAAACCCACAATCATCAAAATCAATGACTTTAATTTTCTCTCCATCTAGTAGTAGATTTGCTAATCGTAAATCCGAATGAATCAAGCCATAACGAGTCTTATCCTTTCCAAATTTCTCTAGCTTTCGCTTAATTGTTTTGGAAGCGCGGTTATATAAAGCAATTCTTTCAGGCGTAAATCCTAACCCATCTTGCCATTTGCCCCATTTCGGATTTTCCCCTAATATTGTTTCGCAATCCCAAGTCATTCGTTTATAATTTTTATATTGATCATGGTTTTCAATTATATATTTATGAAACGTTGCTGAAATTTTACCAATCGTTTCAAATTGCCTTACTAAATCTTCTTCTTTGTCCTCATCCGGCGCTTTCCCATCAACAAATGTAAATAGGGAACTATGATAAGTAATACCGTGTATTTCCACCGAGTTCACAAACGTAGCATCATCGGCCTTGATCGGTAACGATACTTCAATTGCGGATTCATCATGTAATGTTAACAACCAGTTAATTTCCGCTTCTATTTCTTCTTTGCTATGATAATTTGGACGATTCACACGCAATATATATTTCTCTTTTTCTTTTTGAATTAAATACGTAGCGTTTTCTGAGTAATCAATCATTTTTACATGTGCACCGTTTAAAAAATGATATCTTTTCACTGATTCCTTTGCTACATCATGAAATGTTTGTAACACCCCATCTAAAGCAATATTGTTCAATTGTTCCATAGAAACATCCCCCTGTTTTAGTTTCTATCTCTCTTTTCGACTTAGCGTGTGAAACTATATTTTATTTGTTGACTCGCTTCTTTTATACCTGCTTCACATTTTTCAAGTAGTTCATCACAATATGCTTTATTACACAATAGACCAGGTTTAAATTGCAAAACTCGATTGTCGAGCATTGAATAAATTGCCCATACTCCATGTTTGTATAAAGAACTCATCACATATTTAGCACCTTCTGGATGATCAAATTCAAGCCCCATTACGACACCTAGTTGTCTTATGCCAACAAAGAAATCTGGATATTGTTGTTGAATACGTTCTAGTCCTGATCTTAAATATCTAGCTACATAATCAACATTTTTAACTACTTGTGGACGTTGGGAAATTTCTAATACTTTACTTGCGACGACACATCCTAGTTCAGCACCACCAAATGTAGAGATATGTGCTAGTCCATCCTCATTCATCCATCCACCGGCGCGTTCATTTACCACTGTTGCCGCAATTGGATAGATGCCGCCACCAAGACCTTTTGCAGTAACTAAAATATCCGGTTTTACACCATAATGTTCTATTCCCCATAGCTTGCCCGTTCGCATTAACCCAGTTTGTACTTCATCTGCTATATATACGGAACCATAGCGCTCACACATTGCTTTGACCGTTGCTAAGTAATTTTGTAATGGTAGTGGAAATCCATACGTTGCTGGGATTGTTTCAATGATGACACCCGCTACATCCCCTTTTGAAAGTTCTTGTTCCATTGCAGATAAATCGTTAAATGGTACATGAACAAATTCATTGGGATCCCCTTCACTAAGGAAAACTTTCGAATAACGTTCGTTTCCTAATGAGACAGCTAACCCTGTATGGCCATGATAGCCATTCTTAATGGATATAAATTTTTTACGTTTCGTTGCATACCGCGCACACTTTAACGCCACATCAATTGCTTCACTACCACCACTTGAGAAAATCGTATACTTTAAACCCTCTGGCGTACATTGCGCTAGTTGTTCAGCAAGTTGTGCCCTTGTAATGGATGGGAAATGATGATTCCCAATATCAAAATAATTCGTTGCCTCAAGTAATGCTTCAATTAATTCAGGATTTCGGTGTCCTAAGTTGAACGTGCCACCGTTTAAATGAACATTCATTAGTTTTTTTCCATCCATATCATAGAAGTAATATCCTTCTCTTTTGCCAATTACGAGATCAATTCCATCTTCTTGCCACTGTTTTGTTTTCCCTGGGTTCCACCAATTAATTGATTTTTGTAAGATATCCTTTTTATTTTCGAAAAAATTCATTTCGTTCGCCACCCTTATATGATGAGATTTTCATATTTTTCACTAGCAATTAAAAGATCAATTTGTAAATTGGATAATTTTTCTTGCCATTGAATAGAACAGTTTTTGTCTGTAATAATCATGGATGCATCTTTTAAGTCACAAATTTTCGCAAAAGTAGAAATGCCAAACTTTGTATGGTCTCCTAAAATAATGACGTTATCTGCTCGCTCAATCATTTTTTTAGAAATACTGGCACCAGGAATTTCATAATCTGTTATCCCATCATTCAATGAGATTCCTCCAGCAGCAATAAATGCTTTTGAAGCTCGTATTTGATTAAAAAATAATTCTCCTAAAGGACCACCTGTAAATTTTTGCTCTTTTTCATATTCACCTCCTGAAAAAAGTATTTTTCCTGGAAAACATTCCGTTGCCAATAGTAAAACAGGGAGTGAATTTGTAATGATTGTTACGTTTTTTTTATCCGTTAAAAAACGAACCATTTCATAGGCTGTGGAACCATAACCGATAAAAATCACTTCACCATCTTCAACCATACTTGCAGCGGCTTTACATATTAGCCGCTTTTCTAAATTATTAATCATGACCTTTTGTTCAAACGATTGTTCAAACTGATTTTTCACCTTCACTGCACCGCCATAAACTTTGTGCAAGTACCCCTCCTTTTCCAATCGTTCCATATCTCGACGAATGGTTTCCCCCGAAACTTTTAAAATAGATTCTGCATCACTTACTTTAACTTTTCCATTTAATTCTAATAGGTCTAAAATTACTTTTTTTCTTTCTTCAAATGAAAGTGACAATTTACCACCAACTTCAGTTTTAGTAATTCAATATATTCCACAACATCTCACAAGATTACACATTGTTATTTTTATTTATGTGGATTAGAGAGACTCGTTTCTTTATAAAGCACAAAAAAAGTTAGTGATCCGTTAAGACCACTAACTTTTTATTAATTATGCATAATGTTTTTCTACAACATCTGCACAACGGCTACATAATGAGGAATGTGCTTCGTGTGAGCCTACTGTTTCTGAGTATGACCAGCAACGTTCACATTTTTCACCTTCTGCTTTTTCAACAACAATTGCAGTTTGCTCTAAGATAAGGGCATTTTCTGGTGCACTCTCTTTTGATCCAACTACAACTAATTGTGAAACGATACAGCTTTGTGCAAAGTTAACAGATGCATCATTTAATAACTGTGCCACATCTGGATTTGCGTAAATCGTCACTTTTGCTTCTAATGACTTACCAATTGTTTTGGCATTACGCGCTTCCTCTAATGCTTTTAACACTTCGTCACGAAGCTCAATTACGTTTTCCCATTTCGTGCGTAATTCTGGGAAGTTACTACGTTCGTCAACTTTTGGGAAATCCGTTAATTGTACGGATGCTTCTTCTGCATTTAGGTAAGACCATAATTCATCTGTTGTATGCGGTAAAATTGGTGTTAACACTTTTAATAAAGTTAACAGTGTATCGTACATTACTGTTTGCATTGCACGACGCTCTTTACTATCTACTGCCTCGATATATACAACATCTTTTGCAACATCTAAATACAATGCAGATAATTCCACTGCCACAAAGTTATTAATCGTATGGTAAACAGATGCAAACTCATATCGATCATAAGCATTGCGCACTTGTTTCAATACATCCTGCAAGCGCATATACATGTATTGATCCATTTCGCGTAACTCTTCATAAGCTACACGATTTGTTTCAGGATTGAAATCCGAAACGTTCCCGTGTAGGAAACGAAGCGTATTACGAATTTTACGATATACTTCCGAAATTTGTTTTAGCATATCCATAGAAATACGTACATCGCCTGTATAATCCACAGAAGCAACCCATAGACGAAGAATGTCTGCTCCGTATTGGTTCATTACTTTCTCAGGAATGATAACATTTCCTAAAGATTTACTCATTTTACGGCCGTCCCCATCAAGAACGAATCCGTGCGTTAAAAGCCCTTTATATGGAGCATATCCATTAATCGCAACAGAAGTGATTAATGAAGAGTTGAACCATCCACGGTGTTGGTCAGAACCTTCAAGATATAGATCCGCTGGGTATTTCATGCCACGTTCTACAAGCACACCTTGGTGAGATGAGCCAGAATCGAACCATACGTCCATAATGTCATTTTCTTTTGAGAACTTACCATTTGGACTACCTGGGTGTGTGAAGCCTTCTGGTAATAAATCTTTCGCCTCACGTTGGAACCAAATATTTGAACCGTGCTCACGGAATAACTTTGAAACGTGAGCAATCGTTTCTGGTGTAATAATTTCTTCTCCACTTTCTGCATAGAACACAGGAATTGGAACACCCCATGCACGTTGACGAGAAATACACCAGTCACCACGGTCACGAATCATGTTATACAGTCGAGTTTCACCCCATGCTGGAGTAAATGTTGTATCTTCTACCGCTTTTAATAGCTCTCCACGGAATGCCTCTACAGAACAGAACCATTGTGGCGTCGCACGATAAATAACCGGTTTTTTCGTACGCCAGTCATGTGGGTATGAGTGCGTGAAGAAAGATAATTTTTCGAGTGCGCCTACTTCATTTAATTTTTCTGTGATCACTTTATTTGCATCATCGTAGAATAACCCTTCAAATCCTGGTGCTTCATGTGTATAGCAACCTTGGTCATTTACTGGACTTAATACTTCTAAGCCATATTTTTTACTAACCATGAAGTCGTCTTCCCCGTGACCAGGTGCCGTATGAACACATCCAGTACCTGCTTCCGTTGTTACATGATCACCAACCATGATCAGTGAGTCACGGTCATAAATCGGATGTTTTGCCACGACATATTCTAATTGTTCGCCTTTTACTTCTTGAACAACTTCTGGATTTTCCCATTCTAACGTCTCAGAAACGGATTGTAATAAGTCTTTGGCAATAATGAATTTTTTGTCATTCACTGCAACTACTACATACGTAATTTCTGGATTTAATGAAATCCCTAAGTTAGCTGGAATTGTCCAAGGTGTTGTCGTCCAAATGATGAATTTTGCATCTTCTGGCACTACCCCTTTTGCATCCTTGATTTCAAAACTTACATAAATCGATGGTGATTTAATATCTTTATATTCAATTTCAGCTTCTGCTAAAGCCGATTCAGATGACGGTGACCAATATACTGGTTTTAATCCTTTGTAGATATAGCCTTTTTCCGCCATTTTACCGAACACTTCAATTTGGCGTGATTCGAATTCTGGTTTTAACGTGATGTATGGATTTTCCCAATCGCCGCGCACGCCTAAACGTCTAAATTGAGCTTTTTGATTTTCGATTTGTTCGTAAGCATATTTTTCACAAAGCTCACGGAATTCTGCAACAGTTAATTCTTTACGCTTTACACCTTTATTCGTTAAAGCTTGCTCGATTGGTAAACCATGCGTATCCCAACCAGGAACATAAGGTACATGATAACCTGTCATAGAACGATGACGAGTGATCATGTCTTTAATGACTTTGTTTAACGCGTGACCGATATGGATATCTCCATTGGCATACGGAGGACCGTCATGTAAAACGAAATGAGGGCGATCCTTTGTGCGTTCATTTACGAGTGTGTTAATATCCATCTCGTTCCATTTTTCTTGCATTTTTGGTTCATTTGCTGGTAAATTTCCGCGCATTGGGAAATCTGTCTTTGGCATTAATAACGTGTCTTTATACTCTACCATTCCAATATCCTCCTAAATTAAATTGAATTAAAAAAAGTTCCCCATCCCAAAAAGGGACGAGAAACTATTACTCGTGGTACCACCCTAATTTGCAAAATCGACGTAGCAAAAAACGATCGAAATTACCTCTTAGACACTATAACGTCGTGTTAGACGAAATTACTTACTGAACGCATTTATTTTTCAGTAATTTAGTTCAGGAGTGATTTTCTTTTTGAATGCTTCGTTCGAGCTTTCACCACCCTCGAATCGCTAAAATCCACTTTCAAAAATACTGTCTCCATCAATACTATTGAAATATATAAAAATCCATACTTGAATATCAGTATATGGAAATCGACAAAATCAGTCAAGTATAAAGAAAAGCGAAGAACGCTCGTTCAGCTCCGAAAAAAACTGGAGGGGCTGGCAAGAGGGCGCCTTTTGCCCTTGCAGATAGCACCGAAGTTTTCGAGGAGCTAGCGTTCGCAGCTAGACAATCAGAAAAGCGAAGGGGCTAGCACCTGAAGCTTGACACTTTTCTAAAAAATTATAAAAGATTACTTAACTCATCTTTTGATACTTCAAATCCATCTTCATCTTCGTTTCGATGATGGTTTTGAATGTTTGTTAAACTTACATCATACTCCATTAAATGATCCCAATCATCCGTGTTTAATAAATCAAGTTGAGCCTCTACTAACATTTTAAAACGATTACGGAATACTTTTGATTGTTTTTTTAGCTCGTCAATTTCAATTGCGATTTTACGTGCTTTTCCTAATGCATCGTTCACAATACGGTCCGCATTCTTTTCGGCTTCTTTAATAATTAATTTGGATTCTTGTTGTGAGTTACGTCGAACTTCTTCTGCTGCCTCTTGTGCAACGACAATTGACTTTTGCAGTGTCTCTTCTAATGTATTGTAACGACTCATCTGCTCGGACATCGATTTTACCTTTTCTTCGAGCTCTTTTTTCTCACGCAATATGATTTCATAATCTTTTATTATCTGATCAAGAAATTCATTTACTTCGTCTTCAGCATAACCGCGAAAACCTCGAGTAAACTCTTTATTATGTATATCAAGAGGTGATAATGGCATTTGTCAACACTCCTTTTCTCGTTTAAACTAGATAACCATATTATAACTCGGTAACTAACAGATGACATCAAAAATTCGTATTTTTTTACTTTAATTGATTATTTTTGCTCTAAACGTCCTATTTGAAGTCGAATTTTATCTTTTTTTGTTCGTCCTTCTGTCATAAGAACTTTCAATCTTCCAAACCCTCTTGCTGAAATGATATCCCCTTCTTGAATTTCAAAAGAAGTGTCTTCACGAACAGACCAGTTCACTTTCACCTTGCCTGCTAATATTAATGCTTGAGATTTTTGTCTTGAAAGATTCATAACAGTAGCGAGGATTACGTCTAAACGCATAGAAGCAACAGTATAGGATTTATCTACCCATTCTTCGACCATTTGAATTAGATTTGACGCATCTTTTATTGACTCTACTCTTACTTTCGCTTTACCAATACTCGTAAGATTTACTTTAACGTATTCTTCCACTTCTTTTGCTACTGCAAATTGGATTGTTTCACCATCAATATGGATATCCCCAAATTTACTACGCCCTAAACCTATAGATAGCAAAGCTCCTAATACATCCGGATGTTTTAATTGAATAAATTTAGAAGGATAATGAATTGAACATATTGTAATTTGATAATCTTCAAAAGTAGGTTCGAAATAATTTGGATAGATTAACAGTCGTTGTCGTTCCGCTTCCAAAAATCCACCTTCCGATTTTACTAGGAGCTCACCACTTTGCCCAATAATCGAATGCACAATAAACCGTTCCCGTGGATCTAAAAAATCACATAATTTTGGTGAAAATCGATCTTCTACCTCTCGTTGCCACCCAATCACTTTTTCAATAAAAGGTTGTTCTTCTTTGCGAAAATGTTGTATTACATGTTCCATTTTGTCAGCTCTCTTTTATACAATGTATTATATTATTTCCCAAATAGAATAAATTATAAGAAATGTGCAGTCTATTGGCTCATTCTACCAAATCTTTAATGTAAAAAAACCCCCACTTTTGTAGGGGAGATGTTAGAACATATTATATAAGTTTAACACAACAATTCTTACACCGCGTTCGATAAAGTTTAATAAAAAAATTGCAACAATCGGTGAAATATCAATCATGCCAATTGGCGGAATAAATTTTCTAAAGAAGCCTAAATATGGTTCACATAACTTACCCAGCAGTCGGCCAAATGATGACTCTTGTGCTGCCGGTACCCAAGACATAAGAATGTAAATAATTAGCATAAAAGAATAGATTGAAAAGGCCATTGAAATGATATTAAGAATAGATACAAATGCCATAAAAATAAATTACCCTCTTTACTTTTAATTTAGCTTCTTTTTTATATTACATGTCCAAAACATATAATTTAGAAGCTAACTTCATCCTTAACAGAAATGAAGTTAATGATCGTCATATAAATAATTTGATATTTCGCCTGAAACTTCAACATTATCAGGTGTGCATAAGAAAATATCATTTCCGATTCGTTGGATATCTCCACCCAGTGCATAAACAGTTCCACTTAAAAAGTCGATAATACGTATTCCTGCTTCACGATCAATTCTTTGTAAATTTACGATAATCGCACGTTTACTTTTTAAATGGTCTGAAATATCTTGCGCTTCTGCATAAACACGGGGTTCGACAATGACAACTTTTGATTGTTTTAATGAATTAGTCGAATTAGCCGCTTGTAAACTCACGACATTGTGATGTTGATGATTCGTTTCAATTTCCACAACTTTTCGTTCCTTTTTTGGTCGAGACTTAACGATCGGTTGCTCTTTTACGATATTAATTGGCTGATTTGAGGTTTCAACTTCTTGTACTTCTTCCTCTTCTTCAAGGTAAAAGAAATTTTTAATTTTGTTTTTCATACTCAATCTCGATCCCCTCTTTTCTATCCAACAAGAGCTGTTCCAATTCTTACAAATGTTGCGCCTTCTTCAACTGCTATTTCGAAGTCATTTGACATCCCCATGGAAAGTTCCTCACAAGGTGCAAAAGGTAAACTTAACTTAACAACTTCTTGTTGTAGATTTTTTAAATCCCGGAAAACTTTACGTATTACCGTTTCATCGTCTGTATTTGGTGCCATGGTCATTAAACCAATAATACGAATCTTATCGTATTGTTGTAGGCTTTTAATAAATGGAATAACTTCCTCTGTACTAAGTCCATGCTTTGACTCTTCACCTGAAACATTGGCTTGAATAAAGCAATTAACTGGATTGATTGCTCGTTTATTTATTTCCTCTGCTAAACTTAATCTGTCTAAGGAGTGAAGATAGTCTATTTCATTGATCACTTGTTTTACTTTTCTTGTTTGTAGACTGCCGATATAATGCCATTTTGCTTGATTATTAAATTCGCCCTTTTTTGTTAATAATCCTTCTGGACGATTTTCTCCAAGATGAATTAAACCTGCTTCGATTGCTTCAGAAGTTCGTTCAATCGACACTTGTTTTGTTACTGCAATAATTTTCACATCTTGTGTTACTTGTGCTCTTTTTTTCGCTTCATTAATTTTTTCGTTAATACTTTCCAAATTATGAATAATCTTTGTCACGTTATTCCCAACTTTACATCAATAGTTTCCTTCATTGTATCAATCTGTATAGTAATTTTCAATGAATAGCACGACCTAATTAGAAAAGCGAAAGGCGCTCGCTCAGCTACAAAAATTTTTTCGAAAGGAGCTAGCGCCTCTAGCTAGACACTATTCAACCTTCTAAAAATTTATACTTATTTCCTATTAAGAAAGCTCTCTCACAAGAATGACATCTTTACCTACTACTAAAATATCACTAATCAGGACTTTTCTCACATGTTCATCACTTTGCAAAAACGACATAAACTTTTTTGGCTCTGCTACTAGAAAGGCAATAATATTCCCCGTTTTTTCACAAACTTCTGCATCAATAATATATCCAATAAATCGACCATTACCCGCTTCGATAATCTCCTTTTGTTGCACAGCTGAAAAGCGCATAAAATCTCCTTTCTATAATAAATTCTCAAAAATACATTTTTATATCATATATATGTTGAAAGAATTCCGATTACTAAAAACTTTTCATAAGAAAGTGGCTGCTTAATAAGTGGCATGTTCCCAATTAGGTAGACAAATGAAACATAAAAAAACTACTTTCATTATTGTTATTAGTAATTCAAAAAAGTATTACTTAGTGAGCGGACTTAGCACACAAGCCGCAAAGCCATGTTGTGTATGTCTTTACGACTTGTCTTCATGCTTTGTGTAAGGTCCACTCACATAGGATAACTTCAACTTATCCTTCATAATTTCGTGCGCGGCTTACAGTGGTAGGCCGCGTTTTCTAACTTAAGTTAGCTTCCTAAGCGTTTCGTAATTTAATAATCGTTCTCTTATTGTTGATTTCCATTACAATTAACAAATTTGTATAGCAAAAATAATTAGTCTTTTGATACTAATGGGTGAATTTATTTACTTTTTGGACAGCCCCGAAAAAAACTGGGGAGTTCTAACAAGTGAGTTTAACATGTATAGGAGAAAGTTGAAGTTTCAAAGAGGCTTGGTGCTGAAATTAGTCACTGTGCTAAATTTGTAATTTTATACTTCGCAAAATAAAAACGCACTTAAAAAAAGTGCGCTCAGTCATTATCCTAATTTATAGTCCTTTTGCATTGTCTCAATTGCATTCTTTTCTAAACGTGAAATTTGCGCTTGAGAAATGCCTAGTGATTTTGCAATTTCAGTTTGTGTTTCACCATAATAGAATCGTTTGGAAAGAATCATTTGCTGTCTTTCATCTAATTTTTGCATGCTCTCTTTTACACTAACATACGCAACCCATTGATCTTCTGATACATCATCATCTCTTAATTGATCCATGATATAGACTGCATCTCCACCATCTGAATAGATTGGTTCTTGAAGAGATAGAGGATCCTGAATTGCATCTAAAGCATATAAAACGTCTTCTTTCTTCATTTCAATTGCTTCTGCCAGTTGCTCAATTGTTGGCTCATATAAATTTTCTGAAATAAATGCTTCCTTTGCCTGCATCGCTTTGTAGGCGATGTCTCGCAATGATCGTGAGACACGTAATGCATGATGGTCACGCAAATGTCTTCTGATCTCACCAATTATCATTGGTACTGCATACGTTGAAAATCGAACATTATGTTTCAAATCAAAGTGATCAATAGCCTTTAATAAACCAATACATCCCACTTGGAACAAATCATCCGCCTGTTCACCACGGTAAGAAAATCTACCAACAATACTTAATACAAGTCGTAAATTGCAAATGACTAGTTCATCTCTTACCCACTCTTCTCCAGATTGTAGGCGAACGAACAGCTCTCTCATCTCTTCATGTTTTAGAACTGGCAAAGAAGCAGTATCTACACCACAAAGTTCTACTTTAGTACGAACCATCTTCTTTTCCTCCGAACTAGTTTTTTGTCTCTGAACTGTTTTTTCAGTTTGTCCGGAAAAAAGAAGAGTATGCACAAATTATTCGTCCAATTTCATCCAATTCCTTAAGAAATGGGTTGATTTAAATGTTCACGTAAATCTAAAATAATTTTCTTTTCAAGTCGCGAAATATAGGATTGTGAAATTCCTAAATGATCGGCCACTTCTTTTTGTGTCATTTCCTGTTTGCCATTTAAACCAAAACGACACTCCATTATATATCGCTCACGCTCACTTAATCCGTTAATGGCTTGGAACATTGTTGCGCGTTCAATTTTCTTTTCTACATCATTCATAATAATCTGTTCTTCTGTCCCTAAAATATCTGATAGTAATAATTCATTACCATCTGGGTCAGAGTTTAAAGGCTCATCTAATGACACTTCACCTTTCATACGGCTTGTCTTTCTTAAGTGCATTAAAATCTCATTTTCAATACAACGTGATGCATATGTGGCTAATTTAATATTTTTTTCAGTATTAAATGTTTCGATTGCTTTAATTAAGCCAATGGAACCGATACTAATCAAATCTTCAATCGGTGTACCTGTGTTATCAAAACGTCTAGCTATATATACAACAAGACGTAAGTTTCTTTCAATTAGTGTGTCACGTGCTCTTAAATCACCATTCATAAAGGCTTCAATAACTGTCGTTTCTTCTTCTCTAGTCAATGGTACTGGCAATGAATCGTGCCCTCCTATATAGTATGTTCCTTTAGTACGAAACTTACTCCAAATTTTTCTAAATAGGTTGATTAATCTATTAAACAATCATTTTCCCCCTTTATGCGTAATTTTCATAACGCTAAAACGTGAAGAATCATTTGCGCTTCTTGTGGATACCTTGCATCTTGTCTAGTAAACACGACATATTGCTCAAAGATCTCCTTCTCGGTAGTTCCAATAATTTTTAACCGATCGAATCGGAATGCAAGAACTGTCGACTTATCCTGTTGCACAGTGGACAATGTCAAAATTCGGATTTTTGGAAAAACGTTTGAAGGAAACATATTTAATTGATACGGATTTTTCTCATCCCATGCTAATAATGCATCGTTAAAATTTTTTGGTAATGCCTCTTTAACCGCATTGTATGAAAGAAAATGTACTGGCTTCCCGCTCATCGGTTCTATACATTCATTGCCCGTATCAATAAAACCCTTTAGTTCATAATTCTGTTTGAACAATTCAAGCTCACAATGTACCACAAAAGATTGCTGTATTTTCGCTTTACTCATCTGTCTCCATTTAGCGTGAATTGTTGTTAAACTCAAAAAGGCAATCGCTGTACATAAAATAAAAAATAATAGTTCGGATTGGTTAAGTAAAAAGGGTAGTAAACTTGTTAAAACGCCACCGAGGAAGAACGTAGTGAGAAAAAGGACTGTTCCTTGTTTTAACAACGACTGGAAACGAAATGAAAAAGCTAGTCCAATTAAAACGATAAAACTAACGAATGCACCGAACAAGGATTGATAAAATATAGATGCAATTAATCCACTACAAAACGCACTTAGAAGTAATCTACTCCTTTTTACATACAATCCCGTTATTTCTTGTGTAAACTTTAATAAAAAATAGTTAAACAACGTATTGTATAGTACGAGTAATTCTCCAATCATTTTTGCGTCCTCCTAGTTAAAAGATTAACACTAGCTTGATGTAGAAAATGTCAAACCGTCGTAGTAAACACAAAAATAATTTAGACATTATATTCTAGAAATCTAAATATTTTGACATATTGTTACAATCATCATTTTTCTTAGCAAATTAATTAATTTCGTAGGTTAACCTACGAAATAAGCATCACTCATTATCAAACCGCTTCATTTAAGTGAAATAAAAAAAGACTAAAAAGCTATATTAATAACTTTTCAGTCTCTAAATCCCATAAAAAAGCCCCCCACCTATAGAGTGAGAAGCTTCTTTTGTCGAATATTCAAATACTTATCCACGATTACGTCGATTGCGTAAGAATGTAGGAATTTCTAAAAAATCATCCTGTTGTTGAACTTGACGTGTCGGTTCTGGTTGTTGGACAGGCTGTTCTTGAACACGCTCACGACTTGGTGCTTGTTGTTGTGGTTGAGAAGTTTGACTACCACCACGAATTGTACCCATCGGACGTGTATTTTGACGTTGTTGTTCCACAATGTCGTCAGAGAAACCTGTAGCAATAACTGTTACGATTATTTCATCATTTAAATTTTCGTTAATTACCGAACCGAAAATCATATTTACTTCTTCATCAGATGCAGAAGCAACGATATCAGCCGCTTCTTGAACTTCGAATAAACTTAAGTTCGATCCACCTGTGATGTTCATAATTACACCTTTTGCTCCGTCAATAGATGTTTCAAGTAATGGACTTGAAATGGCTTTTTTCGCAGCCTCTGTTGCACGGTTTTCACCAGTCGCAATCCCGATCCCCATTAATGCTGAACCTTTATCAGACATAATTGTTTTTACGTCTGCAAAGTCTAAGTTAATAAGACCTGGTGTTGCAATTAAATCTGAAATCCCTTGAACACCTTGACGTAAAACATTATCTGCTTCACGGAAAGCTTCAAGCATTGGCGTACTTTTATCAACAATTTGAAGTAATTTATCATTTGGTATAACAATTAGTGTGTCGACTGCATCTTTCATTGATGAAATACCGCCGATTGCTTGTGTTTGACGTTTACGACCTTCGAACGAGAACGGACGCGTTACAACACCAACTGTTAAGGCTCCTAAATCACGTGCGATTGACGCTATAACTGGGGCAGCTCCTGTACCTGTTCCTCCGCCCATACCAGCAGTAACGAAGACCATGTCTGCTCCACGTAGAACTTCCTCAATTTGTTCACGACTTTCTTCTGCGGCTTTCTTCCCTACTTCTGGGTTTGCCCCCGCACCTAGTCCTCTAGTTAATTTATTACCAATTTGCAATCTATACTCTGCTTTTGATAGATTTAAAGCTTGTGCATCCGTATTTACTGCAATAAAGTCAACACCTTGAACACCGTGTTCAATCATCCTATTTACTGCATTATTTCCGCCACCGCCAACGCCAATTACTTTTATGTTAGCTAGTTGGTCTATACTCGTATCAAATTCTAACATCGTTTCTCCTCCTGCCACACTAGTCTTTCAGAAATTACTCAAAAAACTTATCAAATAGTTTCTTCGCTTTGTTAATTACGCTTGTTTTATTCTGGTTGCTCTCTTTTTCAGATGTATTCGCTTGTTTCTTAGGAGGAGTTGAACCTGCTCCAGCTGTTGCATAAACAGGTGTTTCACTCGGGCTTCTACCGTAAAAATCATCCTCTAAGTGTGCATATCTGATTAATCCGACTGCAGTTGTGTATGATGGTTCACGCACACCAATATAATCTGGCGTATAAATTCTTACACGTGTTTGCATAATCTGTCTTGCTAGTTGTGCAATACCCTCTAACTGGGCAACGCCACCTGTAAGAACTATTCCACCAGGTAAATCACGTACCCCTAATCTTACTAGTTCGTCTAAAACAAGTTCAAACATTTCTTCTAGACGTACACCAATAATTTCAGAGATAAATTTTTGACTATATTGATCTGTTGCATCAGTTCCTGAAACAGGGACTTCAAAAATCTCGTCATCGGATGCATCATCATAAAACGCATGTCCAAACTGTTTTTTTATTAATTCAGCTTGTTCAGTAGGGGTTTTTAGTACTATTGATAAATCCTTAGTTATATGTTCGCCACCAACAGGGATAACTCCTGTTCGTGTTAATAATCCATCTTCAAAAACTGCAATCGTTGTAGATCCACCACCTAGATCAATAAAGGCAGTACCTTGGTTTTTTTCATCCTCCGTTAAAGAGAAGTAGCCCGCTGCTAAAGGTTGCAAATAAATTTCTCTTATTCTTAAACCAGCTCGTTCTACGCAACGTAAAACATTATGAACTAAAGTTTTAGAAGTTGTAATCATTGTTGCATCCATTTCTAAACGAATACCAATCATACCACGAGGATCTTTAATTTCATCTAAATTATCCACAATAAATTGACGTGGGATTAAATTTACAAGCTCTCGCTCAGGTGGAATCGACATTACTTGTGCGGATTCAATAACTCTCTCTAAATCATCATCAGTTATTTCACGATTTTCACTATTGACTGCGACAACACCTTTAACTGGTTGGAGAGTTGTTTGGTTTGCAGGTATACCGAGCACTACTTCATCTATTTTTATCCCTGTCATTCGCTCCGCTTGGTCTACTGCTTTTTTAATGGATTGTACCGTTGCATCTATATCAACAATCGTGCCTTTACGAATTCCATTAGATTTAGCGTTACCTACACCAATAACATGTAGTTGATTATCTGTAATATCTCCTATCAAGACTTTAATAGAAGTTGAACCAATATCTAGTGAAATATAAATATCTTGGTGATTCACCTACCGCACCTCCTTCGATTACTGTGCTATGTTCATTCTATTGTAATTCAAATGCATTGTCTAAATAAATTCAAGTACCCCATACAATTTTATAGCTATTATACTGCATTTTCATCTTTTTTTATATGTCTCTCTTCCCATTTTGTTATCAAAATTCGTCGAATGACTGCAATATTTTGGAATAGTCGGACACCAAAGGCAAAAATGGCAGCTAAATATAAGTCAACGCCTAAGTGAACACCTAAAAATGCTAACCCTGCAGCTAAAGCAATATTGAAGAAAAACCCCGAAAGAAACACTTTATCGTCGTATACTTGTTGCAAGTTTGCCCTTATACCACCAAAAAGCGTATCAAGGGCAGCAAGAACAGCAATTGATAAGTAGTTTTCGTATACTGCAGGAATATGAATATCGGTAAGTAAACCTAAAGCTAGTCCTAAAAGTAAACCAAGAAATGGTAACCACATATTCTATTCCCCTTTGTCATTTTCAACTAAATAAGTATTGGATAAATTACCATCATACGCACTTACCGTAATACTTGGTTGTGCTTCATTAATGACTAAACTTAAATTATCGAGATAAAAATCATCACGAAATGCAGAGGCAAATAAGTAACTATATAGTTTTTCTGCTTTTTCAAAATTTTCCGTAATAATGTATATATCAATATTTGTACTATCGATTGGAACACCATTAACAGTGGTCTTTCCATTTATATCACGAATTGCTGACGTATGAACGAGCCTTTGTCCATCGATTTCAATAAAGTGACCATTATATCGGTAAATCTCATTCACTAATCGAATTAATAAATTAGGCGATATAGGCTCAATTTGAAATCCCATTTCAAGCAATTCAGCTGCTGGAACAATGTTTAATACAACTCCTGGACCTGTTATACTACTTAAACCGGCCCTTTGTTTTAATTCCTCTACAGTATCTTTTAATATTTGCGCTTGACTTTCCGTATCATTATTTTCATATTCCTCAACTACAGAGCTCAATGTTGCAATTTCTGAGAGCAATTCGGAGTGACGTTTTTTTTCTTCTGATAATTCTTGGCGTATTTCCCAAATATCACGTGTATCTCTTGTTGTTGGCATTTGTACTGTATTATATTGAACTGCAATCATGACCCCTACAATAAATGACACTACCGTAATTCTGGTAATAACTTTCTTATCCACTCACAAATCCTCCTTTCATAGAAATGCGTAAGTGGCTCATTCAGCTGCGAAAAAAACCATGTACTAAAGTAACTAACTTACACCTTCATCATTATCATTTATTGATGGCATTTCAATTAAGCTACTTTCTTCAATTGTAACAACAATTCGGTCATTTAATAATTGATCAAACACGCCACCTACTATTTTTAAAGACGTATGAAGTGCCTTAGCATCTCCAACTGCTTCAATCACAAAAGGTGCGGGAAATTGTTTGCCATCTATCGTTATGACCGGACCATTACAGCGAATGAAGGAATCGGTTTTAATTCTTTGCCCGTTCACTGTAATTGCTTCGGCGCCGGAAATTTTCAACTCGTTGATGACAGCAAACACATGACTTTCATGAACGATATAATCATTCGGGTTTGGTGAATTTGGATCATATTCACTATCCTTTAAAATCACCCTAATTCCCTCTCCATAAGCTGGAATCTCACCTAGTAATAAGCGTAACTTATCTGCTTCTTGAAGTAAGTGGTCATAGTCTTCCTCGTTTTCTGCAAATGTTTTTTCATATTCCCTACGCTTTGTTTGCAAAGCAATTAATTCTTCAATTAATTCTTTATTACGCTCTTTTTGAGAAATTAAATCTTCCCGATAGGACTCTTCTTGTTCCAGGTATGACGTATTCACTTTAACTTCATCTTTTGTAAGTTTATAGGAATATCCAATCATAAATCCGGTTGCGATGCATACAATTAGTACGATGAACTGTTTTCTTGTAAATTTGTTTTTTTTATTGTGTAATGGTTTCTTCTTCATCAACCAACACTTCCTGTCCTTCACTTTCTGCTTCTACTTCTTCAAAATTCAGATTAAGCTGTGTATACTCGTCGTTATAAGATCTGTAATAGGAACCGACTTCGATATCAATAATCCCTTTTTCAAAATCACCCGTATTTTCAATTTGTGCAACAATGGATGGATAATAATTTAATTTTTTGGCCAATGTAGTTATTTCTGCTCTTACTTCATACCCATCATTCATATACAACGTGATAGAGTAAGGATCCGCACTAGAAGGAGTTGCATTAATTTGGGATATTAATGCCAAAACTGTAGTATCCAACTTAGCTAACTCTTTTAATAGACGTTTTCTTAACTTTTCATCCTCAAACTGTAAGAATAATGGTGCATCAATTGGCTCCATCGTACTTGGTTCCTTAAAAACATCACCATTTTCTAACATTGGATAAAATACATTGTCTTTTGAAATATAAGCGACTTTTTGCCATTCATCTACTTTTATTTCAACCGTCGTTAACCATTTTCTTTTAACTTGTACATCTTTCACCCAATGCTGTTCTTTTATACTTTTCTCCACTTCTCCTTCACGGAAACCCCACATTGAATCTCCAGTTTGCAAACCAGAATAGTTTATGTATTCTTCATTATCGACAAGCTCTGCCCCAGATATGTTAATCTTTTTTATATCACTAAATGGCGATTGGAAATAAAGGAGTAAAAATAATGTAATGAAAAACAAAAAGATTAATACGGTAAATTTAAAATTAGTTCTTCTTCTTCTTTTTTCTCTTAATGTTGGTATACGATCTTCAATGTCAATTACTTTGTCCATAATTTTTACTCCTCCTTCCTTTCGTAAACTATACATTTTCGGTTCGGTTTGAAATACTTACGACGATTGCTACGACAAACCAAATAATCATTAAGGATGTACCACCATAACTAATAAAAGGTAATGTAACCCCTGTTACTGGTATTAATCCGATGACTACGCCAATATTTAATGCCGCTTGGAAACCTACCATGCCAACTAAAGCTGAGATTGCATAAAAATCTGAACTTTTTAAAGATTGAATAGCTAATCCACAGCCTGAATAAATGAATAACCCAAATAAAACTAAAACAACACAGCCACCTAAAAAACCAATTTCCTCTAAAATTATTGAAAAAATAAAGTCATTTTGTGGTTCAGGTAAATAAAGAAATTTCTGTCGACTTTCTTGGAAGCCATGTCCCAACAGTCCAGCTGGTCCAATAGCAAGTAATGATTGCACCGCTTGGAAGCCACTTCCTAAAGCATCTGCCCATGGATTGATGAATGCCTCAATACGCTTTAGACGGTACGGAGCAGAAGCAATTAAAGCGACTAATCCAACTACACCAAGCACAATAAATCCAACATATAACTTAATTGGGTATTTCGCAATAAATAACAAGATAAATGCGGAAACAACGAGAATAAACACAGAACCAAAGTCAGGCTGTAACATAATTAAAGCACATGGAAGAAGAATGATCACAAAATGCTTTATTTGTACAACACGTTCATCATTTCGCACCTTACTTAACAGGAAGCTTAAATACATTAATGTTGTGATTTTCGCTAATTCCGCTGGTTGAATTGTGAGTGGCCCTAAACCAATCCAACTTTGCGAACCATTTCGCACTAGTCCAATCCCTGGAACAAGCACCAATACAAGCAATAATAACGAAAATACATATAGAGTAATCCACGTTTTTTCTAATGTGAATAGAGGCATATTCGCTACAAACATAAATACGGCAATCGCTAATACCAAGTACACTAATTGCTTTATATAAAAGGGTAGTTGTCCTTCGTAATGAATGGAACTCCAATATGTACCAGCGGAATAAATAAAAATAATACCTACCATTGATAAAAGGAACGCAGAGATAATGAAAAGCCTTTTATAAGTAAACTTCAGTTAAGGCATCCTTTCATAAGAACTTATTAAATAAGAAAAATTGCTCGAGCTAGTGACAGTTCAAACTAAAACATACGAATACCATCTAACATTTAAAGGAATGTGCTTAGAAGCTTAAGCAATAATCCTAAGCACTTTAATAAAGTTAGAGTTGATTTGCAGCATCGATAAACAGATCGCCACGTACTTCAAAACTTTTATATTGATCCCAACTAGCACAAGCTGGTGACAATAAAATCACGTCTCCACTGTTTGAAATCGGTGCTGCTTGCTTTACTGCATCTTCAACATTTTGAGCAAGAACTGTTATTTCAATACCACAGGATTTCGCAAATTCGATGAAACGTTCACCTGTTTGGCCATAAGCAACTACCGCTCTCACATTTTGCATGGAATCTCGTAAATCTTCAAAGGAATGACCACGATCAAGACCGCCTGCAATTAATACAATTGGTTCTTTAAATGCATTCAATGCCACTTTTGTTGCTAAACAATTCGTTGCTTTTGAATCGTTGTATATTTTCCGACCATTCCATTCTCGTACAAATTGAGTACGATGACGAACACCAGTAAAAGTCTTTAGAACTTCTTCTACCGATGCTTTGTCACAATCAAATAAAATACAAGTAGCAAGAGCCGCCAAAATGTTTTCTAAATTATGTTTTCCAGGTAATGCAATGTTTGCTCGACTTAAATAAGGCTTACCCTGCCAATAGATTGTCTCTTCATCGGCACTAATCCCCTCTTCTGTTCGTCCACTTGAACTAAAAGGAATTTTCTTCGCCTTTGAACGCTCCGCAAATTTTGCTACAAATTCTTGGTCTGCATTATAAATGAACCAGTCCTGTTCATCTTGATTTTTTGTAATATTAAATTTTGCTTCCGCGTACTCCTCGAAAGTGCCATGATAATCAAGATGCGCATCAAATAAATTTGTTAAAATCGCAATATGCGGTTTAAACTCCACTGTCCCCATTAATTGGAAAGATGATAGCTCTGTTACAATAATATTCTCTTTTTTCGCTTCAGCAGCTACTCCACAAGCAACCGTTCCAATGTTCCCTGCAATTAAAGGTTGTTTTTTACTATTTTGAAGCATTTCAAAAATTAATGTCGTTGTTGTTGTCTTGCCATTTGTTCCCGTAATGCCGATAATTGGCGCCTCACTAATTAAATAAGCAAGTTCAACTTCTGTAATTACTGGCAAGCCTCGATTAATAGCATCCGCTATAATTTGATTAGAATAAGGAATTCCTGGATTTTTCACAATTAATTCAAAACCTTCATCTAACAAATCTTCTGGATGACGCCCACAGATCACTGTAATGCCCTTTTGAAGTAGCATTTGCGCCTGAGGATTTTCATCAAAGGGCTTTGAATCATTAACCGTTACGAAAGCTCCTAGCTGATGAAGTAGCTCCGCAGCTGCAACACCACTTTTAGCCAATCCTAATACTAATACCTTTTTATGTTGTAGTTTTGTAAATTCAATCATATTAATGCCTCCATTACTACTGCAATTAACGCCACAAATAATGCTGTTGACCAAAAGACACCGACTACTTTTCGCTCAGACCAACCTGATAATTCAAAATGGTGATGAATTGGGCTCATTTTAAATATACGCTTCTTCCGTAATTTATAGCTACCAACCTGTAAAATCACCGATAATGTTTCTATTACAAAGACAAGTCCAATTAATAGAAGTAATAATTCGGCTTTTACTAACACAGAAACAAGGGCAAGAGCACCACCTAAAGCAAGTGAGCCAGTATCACCCATAAATACTTTTGCTGGATTTGCATTGAAAATTAAAAATCCAAGTAATGCGCCGGTAACTGCAAAGGTAAATAACGCCACATCGTATTGTTCATTAAATAAAGCAATCACGCCAAATGCAGTAAAGGCAATCGAGGCTGTACCAGCTACTAATCCATCCAAACCGTCTGTTAAATTGACGGCATTGGAAAAACCAACTAACCAAAAAATTAAAAAGCCAACATATAGAATCCCTAAGTCAATTGACCAATCTGTATACGGTATGCTAATCGAAGTATCAAATGAACCTAAACGTAATAATAGGAAGGATGCAATTGAGATAATAATTTGCCCAATTAACTTTTGCAAAGAAGTTAATCCTAGATTACGTTTAAAGATTACTTTAATGCCATCATCTAAAAACCCAATTAGACCAAAACCAGCTAGTACAAGAATCATTACAACCGATTGCGTTGTAAACAAATGATATATATTCCCAACAATGACCGTCGTAGCAATGATTGATATTAGAAAAATGATACCACCCATCGTTGGGGTACCTGCCTTTTTCATATGAGATTGTGGACCTTCTTCCCGTATACTCTGTCCAAATTTCATACGACGTAAGATTGGAATTGCTATTGGAGCTAAAACCACTGAAGCTAAAAATGAAGCTACTAGAATGGTTATTGTTGTTGTAATTGTCATGTTAAATCTCCTTTAAAGTCTTGTTCTTCCTAAAATGATACCTCATAAAATAATTCTTCAATCAGAAGTTTTTTTATGAAACGTTCTGATGATTAATCGAGCTAATCAGCTATGACGGGCAGTAGACCTCCACACTATTTTCGAGTCACTTCTTAAGTGGAAATCTGACTACCCGTTCATGCAAGAGAACTAACAGAGGTTTTTTCATCATTGATCAAGAACTAGTTATCTCCTAAATACAAATGGATTGTACCATCTTGTTCTAGGATGTTTTCAGGTTCCGGTAATTGTGCGGTAACAATATTCCCTTCCCCATGCAACTCAATTTTAAATGGATATTGTAATTTCATTATCTCATCTTTTTCGTATCCGACTAAATTTGGGACACGTTCTGTTAGAGGGTCGCCCCATCGATATTGTTTTTCTAATTGGCCTTCGCGGTTTACGTCTAATCCAATGATTGGTGCAATGTCTTCAATAATTTGTCCAACAATTGGTGCTGCGATTGTACTACCAAATACTAGAGAGCCCTTTGGATTATCCACCGCCACATAAACAACCACTTCTGGGTTATTTGCTGGGGCAAATCCGATAAATGAAACGATATAATCGCCATCTTTATATCGACCATTTTCAACTTTTTGAGCGGTACCCGTTTTCCCTCCAATGCGAAATCCATCTCGGAAGGCTGCACGCCCTGAACCATTCGCTACTACTGATTCCAACGCTTCTCGAACTTGCTTTGAAGTATCTTCGCTAATAACTGTTCGTTTTAACTCTGGTTTATTTTCTAATATGATCTTCCCTGATTCAGGGTCATAAACCTTGGATACTACATATGGAGTAAATAACTTCCCACCGTTTACTGCTGCAGCTACTGCTTGGACTTGTTGAATAGGTGTAACCGCTATTCCTTGACCAAAAGAGGTTGTAGCATGTTCCACGGGTCCGAACGCTTTTTCAGAGAAGAGAATTCCTGAAGCCTCCCCAGCGATATTCGAACCAGTTGTTTCCCCAAAGCCAAAGTTTTTAATATATTGTAATAATTTTGTCGGTCCAACACGTTGACCTAATTCGATAAATCCAGGGTTACAAGAATTTTCAACTACTTGTAAAAAGGTTTCACTACCATGTCCTTCACGTTTCCAACAACGAAGTCTTGCTCCTTCTACCATCGTATACCCTTTATCATGGAATGTATCCTTCTCTAAGTCGACAACCCCTTCTTCAAGAGCAGCACTTAATGTAATAATTTTAAAGGTTGATCCAGGTTCATAGGTCATCCAAACAGGTAAATTCCGATTATAAATAGAAGAATCTACATCCTCAAAGTTAGAAGGGTCATATGTAGGATAAGAAGATAATGCTAATATTTCCCCAGTATTGACATTCATTGCAATAGCTAAAGCTTGGTCGGCATCGTATTTTTCCATTGCCTGTGTTAATTCTCTCTCTACCACTTGCTGAACATCTAAATCAATGGTTAGTTCCACGGTTGCACCTTGATCCCCTTCACGCCATTCGTCATCCACGTGAGGTAAAGAATTGCCCTTCGCATCTGTAAATAGACGAATTGCCGCACTTTTAGAGGTTAACACTTTATCATATTGGTATTCGATTCCTGCAAGCCCTTGTGTGTCATATCCTGTAAATCCAATGAATCGTGATAATAAATTGCCATACGGATAATGACGTACGTAATCAACTCCACTATATAAGCCGTCGATTTTTAAACCTTGAATTTGCACTGCTTGTTCATAGGAAATGTTTTTTGCTTCCGGTGCTAATTTTACTAAATAGCTTCGTGAGTTCATCTTTTCAAAAAGCTTTTTCTCATCTAGTTTTAACACTTGAGCGATTTGTTTTGCGGCAAGTTCGACATTATCATTTTGTGCAGGCATAAAATAGAGAGTTGGAGCTAGTTTATTTGTCACAATGACATTTCCTTTACGATCTGTTATCTCCCCTCGCTCAGAAGCAAAGGGAATTTCTCTATCCCAATTTTCTTTTGCAAGTTCTGTTAACTTATCATGCTGTATAACCTGTACATAAAATAATCGTAGAACAACGGCTATTCCAAAAAGGATAAAACCATAAAGAATTAGTTTTAATCGTTTTTTTGAAATGGTAGATATCCACTTCATTCGATATTCACACCTCGTTTTTAACAAAGTATGATTTGAAGTGGACATCTATTCGAACAGTTGTTTAATCTTGTGGCAATATCTCACCTTCTGCACTTGTTTCTTCTAGTGGTTCTGTATACATTTCCTCAGGTGTTTTTAGTTTAACAACAATTGGCGAAGAATCGACGACGATCGTATTAGGTGATACGCTCTGACTTTCTACATACCCCTCTCCAACAGTTTCAATCGGCAACCCTGACATACTCTTATAGACAAGGACATTTCGAAGGGACCATTTATCAAAAGAAGGTAGTGTAATCACTCCATCTGTCTTTAAAAATACTAAACTACCTTTTGTAATTGCTAGATTGTTATCCGGATATTGATCAATGATGGTACCACCTTCACCGATGACAATAGGTGTAAGTCCTTGATTTGTTAGTTCAACTTGAGCACTTTCTACATTGTGCCCAATATAGTCGCCCATACTTGTCTTTTCAACTTGCGCCACATTTTCTGGATTAATGTTTAAATATTTTAAGCTATTTTGAACGACTGTATTAAAAATTGCTGCAACAGGTTCTGATCCGCCTTCTGTTACTGCTAACTGCGGCTTTTTCACTGCCACATAAACAATTAATTGTGGATCTTCAACAGGAGCTAATCCTAAGAAAGAATACAGATAATTATTTTTGCCTGAAAAATACCCGCCACCCGGTCTAGCAATTTGGGCCGTACCCGTTTTTCCTCCGACTGTATATCCTTCAAGTGCAAATCGTTTCGCAGTACCAACTTCTGAAGTAATCGTAGAGGCTAACAATTCACGGACTTGTTTAGCCGTTTCAGCAGAAATTGGTTCACCTTTCATAGTAGGTTCCGTTTGCTTCACCGTTTTTCCATTGGCATCTACAATTTTATTAATTACATATGGTTGCATCATCTTCCCGTCATTTGCGATTGCTGTCATTGCTTGAATAAGTTGAATCGGTGTTACTGTAGAGCCTTGTCCAAATGAAGTCGTAACACGGTTAATCGGATACGTCGCTAAAAGTGTACCCGTTGCTTCTCCAGGTAAATCAATGCCTGTTTTATCACCAAAACCAAACTTTTGTAAATAGTCAATAAAGGTTTCATCACCAATCATTTGCAATAAATAAGCCATTGACGTATTCGCAGATCTTTGGAAACCTTCTAAGTAACTAATTTTCCCCCACCCAACATAGTTATGGTCACGGATTGTTCTATCTAAAATTGTATAGCTACCCGATTGGAATGTTGCATTTGGATGCCAATTTCCAGTTTCAATTGCTGTAGCCAATGTAAACGTTTTTAAAGTAGAACCTGGCTCAATTACATTTTCGATCACTTCATTTAACCAGCCATTTTCAAGTCCAACTCTAGTATCCGGATCAAAGGTCGGTCTTTGTGACATCGCTAAAATTTCACCAGTTTTCGGATTTGCTACCACTGCAACAATCGATTCTGGATTATATTGTTCGTATACTTTGGACATCGATTCTTCTAAGAAATTTTGAATCGTTTTATCCAATGTTAAATAAATATCATCACCATTTTCAGCTGGCTCCACCATCTTCTCACTATTTGGAAGTAAATATCCAAATATATCACTCTCGTATTTTAAGGTACCATTTTTACCAGACAATTCTTTATTATAAATTGATTCTAACCCCATTTTTCCAATTGTCTGAAATGTACCATCATCTTGATTTTCCTTTTGAGCAAAGCCAATTAAGTGAGATGCAAATGGTCCATTTGGATAATATCGTTTTGTGTCACTTGCAAATGTTATACCAGAAAGTTTTTCTTTTTTAATTGCTTCCATCTTGTCATGACTGATACTGCGACCTGCCACACCAAACTCCACTTGATATGGTTGTCTTCCATCGCTTAATTTTTTCGTGAGAATTTTATAGATTTCCGTTTCTTCCATTGGGATATGCTTAGCTAAAACTTTTGCGGTTTCTGCAGGATCTACCACATGTCTTGGTTCTTTTGAATTTTTTGTTGCTTGAGGATTGACTACTGCTATTAACCGATAACTTAACGTATCTTCTGCAATCACATTTCCATTGCGATCTAATATTTTCCCCCGCTCAGCCGTTAATACTGCCTCTTTTCCATAAAGGGCGGCTGCTTTTGCCTCTAACTTTTGACCATCCACAACACCTGTTGCTTGAATGTAAAAAATCCTAATTAATAATGCAAAAAAGAGCCCTCCATATAGTAATAACATTAGAAAGGCTCCCCATTGGAATCGAAATTTCTTTTTTTTCATTCTCCCGGCACTACCTTTACATTTTTCTCGTTAAGAGTCAAACCGAGTGCTTTTGCTTTTTCCCATATTCTTTCATACGTTGATAACTCACTCACTTGAACTTTTAAATCCACATTTTGTTTTTGAATCTCTGAAATTTCAGTTTCAATTTTTTGTATTTCGTACGTTGTTTGTTGGATTGTACTTTGTTTGTGTAGGATGGATACTGCTACTAGAGCAACAACTATGACAAATGCGATATATAAAAGTCTTTCTTTTAGTGTGATTATTTTATTAGGTTTATTATTTTTTTGTTTTTTTGAAGGTGGTGTTTGTGGTGGAGCGACAGGTTGTTGGATATATGATTGTTGCCTAACACGAACTGCCATTTACCCACGTCCTTTTTCATTTATTTTCTCTGCAATTCTAAGTTTTGCTGATCTAGAACGATTATTTTCCTCAAGTTCTTCTTCTGATGGAAGTATTGGCTTTCTCGTTATAAGTTTTAGGGTCGGCTTAAATTCTTCTGGAATCACTGGTAAACCTGGTGGTAGATCCGGAAGCGAAGAAGCTTCTTTAAAAATTGTTTTTGTCAAACGGTCTTCTAATGAATGGAATGTGATAACACTTATTCTTCCCCCGACCTTTAACATCTCGATTGCATCAACTAATGAATCCTCAGCAGCACCGAGTTCATCATTTACTGCAATTCGAATGGCTTGGAACACTCTTTTCGCTGGATGGCCGCCTTTTCTACGTGCAGCAGCTGGTATGCCTTCTTTAATTAATTCTACTAGTTGTCCTGTAGTCTCAATTGGGGCATGTTTTCTTGCTTCTTCAATTTTACGAGCAATCTGTTTAGAGAACTTTTCTTCTCCATAACGGAAAAATATTCGCACTAAATCTTCATATGCCCATTCGTTCACTACATGAAAAGCAGTTAAATTCGCTGTTTGATCCATGCGCATATCAAGGGGTGCATCATGATGATAACTAAATCCACGCTCTGGTGTGTCGAGTTGAGGCGAAGAAACACCTAGGTCATAAAGAATACCATCTATTTGATTAATATTTATTTGCTGTAATTGTTGTTTTATATAACGGAAGTTTGTATGTACAAATGTTACTCGGTCTAGGTATTTTTCTAGGCGAATTTTCGCATTGTTTATCGCTATCATATCTTGATCGAAACAAATCAATCGTCCTTCTGGTGATAATTGTGAAACTAAATACTCACTATGGCCAGCGCCACCTAAAGTACAGTCTACGTAAATCCCATTTGGATTGATGTTCAAGCCATCAACGGTTTCTTTTAATAACACGGTTGTATGATCGAACATAAACCATTCTCCTTCTTGTGCTTTTTCTAGAAGTCAAAGCCAATTAAATTTTCTGCAATATCATTGAAAGATTCTTCTGCTTCATTGAAATAAGATTCCCAAGCGTCTTTAGCCCAAATTTCAATTTTACTTGAAACCCCTATCACAACGCATTCTTTTTCAAGTTTTGCGTATGTAGACAAAGGAGTTGGAATGTTGATTCGACCTTGTTTGTCCAATTCAACTTCTGTTGCCCCTGAAAAGAAGAACCGCGCAAAAGCACGAGCATCCTTTTTTGTCATAGGCAATTCTTTCAATTTTTCTTCGAGTTTTCGCCACTCGTCCATAGGATATCCAAAAAGACAGTTATCAAGTCCGCGAGTAATGACAAAAGTATGACCTAATGCATCACGGAACTTTGAAGGAATAATGAGACGTCCTTTTGCATCAACGGAATGTTGAAATTCCCCCATGAACACGCTACTCACCCCACTTTAGTAAATAATGTACCACATTCCCCCACTTTCCTCCACAGTTTTAAAGACTTTGTAACCCAATTTTTATAATTTGAGAAAATAGTACTTTATATGTAAATAACAGGTAAGTTATTAGGCATAAAAAAAAGAGCTATCCCTTAGAGATAACTCGAAAAATCGCGAAAGAACGTTACAAACGAACTACATAATGGATATTTGCAATTTTCATTGGTAATGCACATAAATCCTCAATTAATGATGGACCATATAAATTTAAATATTGGAAAGGATTATACACTCGTTCTTGAAGCGTTCCATTTGGATAAAGTTCCGCGCTGATTGTATTAAACTGACGAATTGTCTTGTCATGTTTAATCCGTACTTGTTGTTCGATTTTACTACTTAAGTAATCCAGCTGCTTTTTATGATAGCCCTTATTCTTTTCAACGATTGACTTTAAGTTTAGTTGTTGGGCATCTAGGTGTGTCATTAATTCTGCATATTGCTGTTGTAGCGAATCGTGAATCGCCTCGATCTGGTTTTTTGCTTCCACATCTTGAACACTGTTAATAAATTGCTCTTTTTGTTCTGTTGCGCCACCTTCAATAACCTGTAACATAGACAACTGGAAATCAGCTAGTAATTGGTCTACTTTTCTTGTCATAAGGGAAATATTAAGTCTTGGTGCTAAAATCGGCATCTGTAAATTTAGAGCGGAAAATGCATTTTTTAACGTTGCCCAATATGCTAACTCTCCTGGACCACCGACAAAAGCTAAAACAGGGATCGTCATTTCTTGCATTAACGGTCTTGTTACTACATTGTTACTTAATTGTTCTGGATTTGTTAAAGCAATATCTAGAAGATGCTCCTTCGTGAATTTATGTAATCCAGAGGCATCTTGGAAATCACCATTTTTTCTCTCCAATAAAAATCGTTCGCCATCTTTCACATAGAATAAATTTGCATTTCCCACTACCGCATTAATGGGTGTCCCATAGCCAGCTTGATCGAAAGCTTTTTCCTGTGCTACTACTTCCATTGCAATTTGTTCATTATGGTTGATGATCTTTTCAAAAAATGAAGATTCGTATTTACGAAAAGGGGCATAAGCTGCATCAATCATTAACAATCCTTCTGTTTGGAATAATCCATTCATTGTATGTGCAAAGAATTGTGTAAATGTTTCACTTTGCTCCACCATTCGTAAAACAAAATGATATAAATCGTTTGTATATTCCGTTTCACCATAGTCTTTAAAAACGGCGTCAATAAATTGTACTAATTGTTCTTTTTGTAAAGGCGTTTTGGATGCCATTAATTTTTTATGTGAACGTTCGCCATATACTCTTTTTTTAGGCATACTATCCACAATCGTATACGTATGATTGATTTCTTCTATATCATGATCTTCTCCCGCGATCCAAAAAAGCGGAACGATCTTTTCACCTAATTTTTCACTTTGCTCTTTTGCTAACAATATGACCGAGATTGCTTTATGAACTGAATATAATGGACCAGTTAAAACACCTGCTTGTTGCCCACCTACAACGGCTACAGCACCGTTCTCTAACTGATGGATATGCTCTTCTTGTTTTTTTGAAAGTCCAAATTGTTGCATAAATGTACGAATAATATTCCCTAATTGTTGAGAATCGTAAAACTGTTCTTTTAAATAATTATACCTAAGAACAAAAGCGTCATCGTTATATTCATATTGATAAAATGGTTTTACTTTTTCACTATGTGACCAATAATCAAATAGCAATTGATTGCTAACTGGTAATTCAACCTGTTCCAGCTTCATAAAAAAACTCCTCTACTAATCAATTACACCTTCGTAATTGCGTCCAGAATCGGACTCATGTTCTATTTAAAATATGTGTTATTTTTTTAACTCTACTTATTGTAAACGTTCAATCCTTCACTTCAAAAGAAAATGCTTATTAATTGCCAATGTAAGCCATTATACTTTGAACTAAACCTATAATCCAAATGATCATATAGCAAAAAGTTAACAGTATAAAATATAATCGCCAAACCTTTTTAAATAACGGCAATACTTCAATTTCTTTTTTCGTTCGCCAATCTATGTATGTAAAAATAATTGCAATTAAAATCGCAATGATGAAAACAAAAACACTAAAATTCTTTCCCCATAAACTCGACATTGACAAAGGAACAGAAAAAAATAATACAAGGGTTGTCACATCTGCAGCAAATCCAAATGCTTTCGAATTTTTCATCTTTCTCTTTCGAAAAATAATATATGTCATGAAAAAAAGAATAATAGGAAATAATATTATTGTACTAACAATGTATTGTAAAAGTAATTTCACATTTTCTCACCACTCTCTTCTAACGCTAATAGTAAATGATAGAATGTTGTTAAGATCGGTACGTTTTTTCCCAATCGCGCTGCCTTTCTTATTACCGCCCCTACAATCGTTTCCACTTCTGTCGGACGATTTTGTAATCGATCACTCAACATGGAAGAAGTATTCATAGCCGTTTTACGACATAGATTTTTAACGTCCTCTAGTTTAAAACGTGATTTTTCTTCTGGAAATGCTTCCATCAATTCATCATATAAACTGATTAATAGTTGTTCTGAATGAGGGTTTTTTACTAATTCTCCATTTTTCACATTTAAAATGGCCGTTAAAGGGTTAATAAAACAATTTAACAACGCTTTTTCAAATAGCATTTTTTCTGCATTTTCTTCTAATCTAAATTGAAAGTTTTCCAATTGACGTTGCAATATCGAATCCATCACTAGGTGATCGCCTCTACCAAGAGCTAGCTTAACAATTCCTTGACCTCGATGAACGACTGTATACGCATTTGTCCTTTCTGCTCCGAATTGACAAGACCCAAATACAATTGTTTTTTGGGGTAGTTTCAATGCCTCTTCATAATGCGCTAATCCATTTTGTAGAAAAAGCAATGAAATGTTAGCAGACAATGTTTCGAACCTTTTGTACAAATCATGAAGTTGCCCATATTTAACTGCAACAATGACTAATGTATTTTCCTCTATAGCTAAGAGATCTGTCCTAATTTTGATTTGTACTTTATATAAGGAGCCGTCCAAATTAATACGAACTAAACCTTGCTCTTGAAGTTGTTGTGCTTGTTCTTTTCTTTTTACGTATAGCGATACATCCTGACAACTTTGTGATAAAAAACTTGCAACTAACATTCCGACCGAGCCTGCTCCGACAACTACTATTTTCATTTGTACACCTTCTTTGATCATGAATAATCGCGGTTTCTTTAAATTTATTCGCACTTATTCCAAAATACTCTCATTAAACATTAATCGCAAAGTAAAGGTCTACCAAAAGAGGCAGACCTTGTCTAATTTATTTTATTATACTGGATATACTGGGTGTTTACGAGAAGGTAATGAAATTTGTTTCGTTGTGTAATAGTGTAAACGGTTCGAAAGAGTAGCTCTCAGTTCGCTCGGAGCAATGATTTCATCCACAACTAATTCGGACGCTAGTTGATAAATATCAATTTCTTCTTTGTATTCCTCTATTTTTTCTTGAATAAATTTTGCTCGTTCTTTTACATCTTTTATTTCTGCAATTTTGTTTGAATAAACGGCATTAACAGCTGCCTCAGGTCCCATAACGGCAATTTGAGCAGTTGGGAGAGCAATACAGATGTCTGGTTCAAAAGCCGGGCCACACATCGCATATAATCCTGCACCATATGCTTTACGTATGATGACGGAAATTTTTGGTACAGTCGCGCTACTCATGGCAGAGATAAATTTGGCTCCATGACGAATTATTCCTGCCCGTTCTACTTTTGTACCAATCATAAACCCTGGTACATCGGCTAAAAACAATAATGGAATTGAATACGCATCACATAACTGGATAAATTTTGCTGCCTTATCTGACGAGTCAACAAACAACACGCCACCTTTTACTTTTGGTTGATTTGCAACGATGCCCACCGTTTGCCCCGAAATTCTTGCAAAACCGGTAATCAGCTCGGGTGCAAACAATTTTTTCATTTCAAAAAAGCTTTCTTGATCAATCAATTGATCAATTAATTCATACATATCAAAAGGGACATTTTGGTTTTTAGGAATAATTTCTTCTAAAGTTCGCCCTTTAATCGGTAATCTGGATTCTTTTCCTTTTGGTAGTTGTTTAAAGTTTGCACCAAAGTAACTTAAATAACTTTTTGCAAACGCAATAGCTTGTTGTTCTGTTTGCGCTAATACGTCTCCACATCCACTTATTGTACAATGCATTTTTGCGCCGCCCATTTCCTCTAATGATACTTTTTCGCCAATTACTTTTTCTGCCATTCGAGGCGACCCTAAATACATCGATGCATTTTTATCAACCATAATGACGATATCACAAAATGCTGGTATATATGCTCCCCCTGCCGCAGATGGGCCAAATAATATACATATTTGTGGAATCATGCCACTTAATTTTACTTGATTATGAAATATTCGACCTGCACCACGTCTTCCAGGAAACATTTCTAGTTGATCTGTAATACGTGCACCTGCAGAATCGACTAAGTACAATAGTGGAACTTGTAATTTTTCCGCGGTTTCTTGTATGCGGATAATTTTTTCTACGGTTCGCTTTCCCCATGATCCCGCCTTTACCGTCGAATCATTTGCCATGACACACACCGTTTGACCATCAATTTTCCCAACCGCACAAACAACGCCATCTGCTGGTAAATCACTTTCCACACAGTTTGCAAATCGACCGTCTTCTTCATATGTCCCATTGTCAAATAGCATTATTAATCGATCACGTACAAATAATTTATTCGATTCTTTTAATTTGTCGTGATATTTTTTAGATCCCCCAGTAAGTATGTTTTCTACCTTTTCCAATAATTTATCGTTGTAAATATCCATCACCAAAATCTCCTCTTTGTGTGGCTATGATCATTTATCCAAATGTAATTAGTACATCGTCTTCATTTACAAAGTCACCTTCAGAAACATTTACCTTTGCTACAACTCCATCTGTTTCTGCCTCAAAAGGAATTTCCATCTTCATTGATTCAATGATAATGACGGTTTGCCCTGCACTAACTTGTTGACCCTCTTTTACAAGGACTTCAAAAACAGTACCAGCCATCTGTGCACGTAATTCCACCATCTTTTATTCCCCTTTTTTTAAACCAGTTTTTCAATGCATTCATTTTTGTTGTTCGATAAAGCTTGAACCTTGTTGTAGCCACTTTAAAATTTTTTCATGCTCAGATTGTAATTCTCTATATTTTACTTCTAGCTCGTTATACGCTTCCGTTAGTTCATCAAAACTATTAAGTGCAAGCTTCAGATGGCTTCGCATTAATTGCTTAGGACGTTTTCTTACACTGTTTAACATTTGACCATATTGTTGTCGTAACGTTTTATTCCAACGAAAACCACATGCTTGTTTTGTACGGTTTAAAATACTTGCTGCTTCCGCAAAAGCTTCTAATTGGGTTTTACCATTTTGCACCGCCTGTATGACGATTTCCGCTAATTTTTCATCATCATCAGCCGTCCATTGATCTTTACGTCTTTTTCCATCCATATCTATCACCTCACATTTTTTACTACTATATGCAAATCAATAGAATAAATAGAATCGTAACGCTAGAAAAATAGGTTGTAACATAAATAGAAACACTTAATCTTTAGAAAACAGGATAAAGCTATTTCTTAATACCTGAAAATCCACTTAAATTCATAAAACAGGGTATTTAAAAAAATAAAAACGCCTCTATATATGAGACGTTCTATCAAGTATTATTTTGATTTATTTAAAAACTGTTGTACGGCTTCTGCATGGGCTTCACTTTCCCAAAGCTTTGCACACACTCGAATTTCTTCCATTACTCGCTCATACATATTCCGTTCTTTCCATTTACGGAGCTCAATTTCTTTATATGCTTGGTGAACGGATGGATGAATTTTACGCATCTGTGAAATAAATTCTTCTAAAGCCTCTTCTTTTGATCCTTCAAAAACACGCATTGCCCAGCCAATTTCATATAAAAGCTTCGCATCATACACTTGTGCATCAACTAACATTTTTAAAGCTCGGTCGTGTCTTAAACCTCTTTCAAACAGATAGGTTCCCCCTCCCCATCCGCTCGTGATAGCAAGAGTTCCTTGGATGAACCCACATTTTGCATTTGACGCAACCAATCTAAAATCACAGGCAGTAGCAATTTCACACCCGCCTCCTACTGCGGCACCGTTAATAAGCGCAATAGTTGGTACACGAAGCGTTGCTAAATCATATAAAATATTCCCCATTTTACTTAGCATGCCAAAAGCTTGTTCTTCCGTATGTAAACTATGAAATTCCGAAAGATCTCCACCTGAACAAAAAGCTTTTTCCCCAGCACCTGTCACGACTAAAAATCGGATCTCGTCGTGTTCTTTAATATATGTAATAACTTTTTTTAGACCTTCCATTACCTCATCATTGACGGCATTTCTTTTTTCTTCTCTGTCAATGGTAAAGGTTAATATTCCATCCTTCTCACTAATTTGATAAGCCAAACTTAACATCCCCTTTAACGTTTGCTATTTCAACATAATGTAATGCTTTAAATTAAATAGTAAATGACCTCAATGTGTTTGGCAAGGGAATGGTAATTAATTCAGGAAAATACTTGAAAAATATAAAAAAACACAAGTCATTAGAGTACTTGCGCTAAAATTCGTTAAATTGTTTTTTCCTTTTTAAATAAAAAATAAAAGGCTATTAGAGAGCCATGGCCTCTCTAATAGCCTCGAGCACTAGTAAATACTGAATTATTTACTAGCTACTTCTTTACCTTTGTAGTGTCCACATGCTTTACATACGTGGTGAGATAAAGTTGCTTCTCCACAGTTTGGGCAAGCTACCATACCAGGTACAGATAATTTAAAATGCGTACGACGCTTTCTTTTTGCAGTTTTAGAAGTTCTTCTAAATGGTACAGCCATTATTGGCACCTCCTTACAGATTATCTATTCATCTGATTGATCAAAATACTTAGCTAAATCAGCAAGTCTTGGATCCACTTTTGGTTCGTCATTTTCGTTTTGACGTGCAACCTCATCTTCAGTTGAATAACTCCAGTTTTTGCCTCCTTGCACTTGTCCTTCCGTGTTTTCTTTAAACACTTGCATCGGAATTTCTAACAGTACAAGTTCCTCTAAAACTGGTTTTAAGTCGATCACTTCACCATCGATATAATGTATATCGTCATCTTCTTTATTTCGAAGTTCTGGATCTATCCAGCTGAAAATTTCAACTGCATCGACTTCAATTGGATATTCAACGTCTTCCCATGTGCGTGCACAAGGAAGTGTCAGTGTTGCAGTCAGCGTAAACTGACAAGTCATTTGCGATGCACCGAAAGTACAGTGTCCTTTTACATGAACAGGTGAGATTTGACGAATATCTTTATTTCGCTTTTTTACTTCATCCAATTGTACTTCTGCATCTATCGGCATCCCATTTTGGCGATACTTCGATAATTGATGAATTGACCATTTCATTCATTAATCACCTCGAGACAACAATGTTGATTATATAATGTGTATTTTTAGATGTCAAGATATTTTCTTGTCACAGTACGAATAGAGTACTATAATTTTAATAATAGATGAATCATTTAAATACAGTAATGATTCGATTGGATGACAATGATCCTTATGACTTATTACAATTTGTTGAAATATGCATTTACCTATCCTTCTAAAGCAGATATTCCAATTATAACCTAAGGGGTGTAACAATGAAAGCAGTTGGTGTCATCGTTGAATATAATCCTTTCCATAATGGCCATTTTTATCATGTAGAACAAACAAGAAACGCGTCTTCAGCTGATGTTGTCATTGCTGTCATGAGTGGGCAATTTTTACAACGAGGAGAGCCTGCATTAGTTGACAAATGGCACCGAGCGAAAATGGCTCTATTAGGCGGTGTAGACCTCGTGATCGAACTACCATACGTCTTTTCAACTGGTAATGCCACAATTTTTGCTGAAGGGGCAACAAAGCTCTTAAATGCAATAGGTTGTGAATCCTTCGCTTTCGGTAGTGAACAAGGAACAATTGAACCTTTTTTAAATACATTATCTTTATTACGATCCGAAGAGGAAGAATACAACGCTTTAATTAAACAGTTTATTTCAACTGGCATTAGTTATCCCCAAAGTTTATATTTGGCATACGAAAAACTAAAAAACGAACACCCGAATACGTATATCGACTTATCACAGCCAAATAATATTTTAGGTTATCATTATATAGAAGCAGTAAATCGTTTCAATCTTTCCATTCAACCTTTAACCATCCAAAGAGTACAAGCAGGCTACCATGATGATATTAATACTAATTTAACAATTGCCAGTGCAACAGGTATTCGTAAATCAATATTTGAAACAAAATCGATCCATGAAGTCGAAAGTTATGTTCCTAAAGCAACTTTTAAAGAACTTGAATCATGGAAGCATAAACATACACAGTTTACTAATTGGGACTCTTTTTGGTCTCTTTTACGCTATGCGATTTTAAGAAATACCCCTGAACAACTCTCTTTGTTTGCAGATGTTTCAGAAGGTATTGAACATGCTCTCATTAAAGCAGCTAGAAAAAGCGATTCCTTTGCCGAGTTTATGAGCAATATTAAATCAAAACGCTATACGTGGACAAGATTACAACGAATGATTACGCATATTTTTACAGGGATTACAAAAGAGGCACTGCATCAATTTGATGAGCCAACTTACATTCGCCTTTTAGGTATGACCGGTAAAGGACAAAAATATTTATCAGAACATAAAAAAAGCTTTACTTTACCTTTAATAAGTCGTGTTGCATCAACAAAAGACCCCATGCTCGCACTTGATATCCGCGCATCCGAAATGTACGCACAAGGAGTAAACTTAATCAGTAAACAAAAACTAGAGATGGATTATCAAACACCACCGATAAGGTTATAGAATCGATACTTTGGGAAGTCGCACGTAATTTTTCTAAAGTCGCTCGTAATCCTTGAAAAACCGCTCGTATTTCCCTAAAAGTCGCTCGTAACCCCATAAATAGAAAAAGACGTCTCAATCTTTCGAGGCGTCTTTTGGTGGTAATTGATTTAAATAGTTGATTGCATCATCAACCGTTTTTACCGGAACAATTTTCATATCCGTATTAATTTTTTTCGCTGTTTCTACAGCTGCTTCATAATTCGTGCGAATGTTAGGGTTGGCTTTTTTCATTGCATCCGTAATGGGATCGTCAGGCGCAAAGAAAATCTCCATTCCATCTTCATGAGCAGCAACGACTTTCTTTTCAATTCCCCCGATTCGTCCCACGGTACCATCCTCATTCATCTCACCTGTACCAGCAATCGTATATCCTTTCGTAATATCCTCATCTAGAAGCTGATTTAAAATTTCTAGTGTAAACATTAGTCCAGCAGAGGGCCCTCCAATTTTTTCAGCATCCACTTTTACAGTTGGGTCTGTTTTAATTGACTTACTTTGCGAATAAGTAATTCCAATTCCAATTCGATGTTGTTTGTCTCCTGGAATTTCCTTTAGAGCAATCGTTCTGTCCAGCAACTCATCATTTCGTTTAATAACTAACTGTACTTCTTCATTTACTTTTTTTGAATTTAAAACATTACTAAGTTCTTCTGATCTATTTAATATGTGCCCATCGATTTCTACTATTTCGTCACCAGGTTGTAGTAATTCATCTGCTGCCCCATCCTCTAGTACATTCAAAACCATAATCCCATGGTAATCCACCGTATAAGGTAAATCTGCCTTTTGAAATGCTACATAAAGAGCATTAAATTGTGAGTCACTCATTAATTTCAATTGACGAATACTATATTCTTCTTCGTCCTCTTCTTCTTGTCGTACATCCTCAACTTCGATAATTTCTTCAAACTCTTTAAAATATGCAATAACATATGTAAGAGGTGTTGCAGGTGCCATCGAAACTGTCATTAAACTTAGAGAACCTTCGTCATTTTGGTCCCCATTCTCAACGGTAACAAACTGGTTCACCGCATAGGCACTACCAGGCTTCATCACATAATAATCAAGTTTGTAAAAGGCTAGAAAAAAAATAAAAGCTAGTGGAAGTATTACTGTTAGTAGCGTCTTTTTCAAAATGGATGGCACCTCCTTATATTAGAATTGGTAGACTAAAATTTTAAAGCATCGCATATATTAGTTTAGCATTAGAGGTTATGGAAAACAAAAATTTGAAAAGAGATGATGCTTATTCCACTACTATACTTATTGATTTGTATCACATTAATTTGCTTACTATTATTGTTCCCTGGTGTTGCTCATGAAGGGACGGACTTAGGTGTAGAGTTATTTATGGAAGCATTATTCCCATATTTATTACCTTATTTAATTCTTACACAATGGTTTATCCGACTAACACCCCAAAAGAGTAATTCCTTATCCCGATTTAAATTATATTTTAAAACATATGGTATTAGCGCATTAGGAGGCTTTCCTACAGGCGCTGCCACAATTACTTATTTAAAAAAAAGTAAACAAATTTCTTTAAAGGAAGCCAATATCCTTCTGAGTATTTGTCATAGTCCAAGCCCTCTATTTGTTTTAGGATTTGTTGGAAATGACTTATTGAACGATACGACGTTTAGTTGGCAATATTTAATTTTATATCATGTCGTATCCATGATTATTTTAACTGGCTTTTATTTTTATTATGGTAAAGGCAAAATAGATAGTTTCAGTTTTTCTGACGTTCAACCACCAAAAAATCAAAATCCATTTACAAGCAGTATTAAAGATAGTATTCCCACTGTACTCGTTGTCGGATCAACAATCATCTTCTTTACAACAATCTATACTGTTGTCATGCACTCAGTTAAAAGTTTCTTCCCAGACATACATAGCGGCGTTATGCTTTCAATTGCAGCAATGCTCGAGATGACAAATGGTTTAAAAATTGGACAAGAATTGTTTACAGGACAACCTACTCTCTTATTAGTCATATTAGCGCTGTTTTTAACAAGTCAAAGTTTAAGTATTCATATGCAGGTTGCGGTCATTGCGAAAAGTGAACAACTATCCTTAAAACCATATATACTAATGCGAGTATTTTACACCCTTCTAATACCATCACTTTATTTCCTTATTTTTCTATAAAAAAAGGACAAAATCAACTATCTGATTTTGTCCTCTTCCTTTTATTTAGAAAACTTACCACTTAACGCTTGTTCAACAATACTCGGTACAAGTCCAGTTACACTGCCACCGTATTGCGCAACTTCTTTTACGATGCTTGAACTTAAGAAAGAATACTGATTTTTTGTCATGATAAAAAATGTTTCAATTGATTCATCTAAAAATCTATTCATTGACGTAATTTGCATTTCATACTCAAAATCAGAGATCGCCCTTAACCCCCGCACAATTGCCTGTGCATTTTTTGACCTTGCGTAATCAATTAAAAGACCCGTGGAACATTCGATTCGAATATTAGGAAGTTCTTTTGTTACTTCTCCAATTAACTCCATCCGTTCTTCAATTGAAAATAGTGGTTTTTTTGATGAATTATTCAATACAGCAACATAAACAACATCGAACACATCTGCTGCTCGTTTAATAATATCTAAATGACCATTTGTAATTGGATCAAAACTTCCTGGTACTACTGCAATTTTTTCAGACAACCATTTCTCCCTCTTCCTTCATCACTATCCACTCATTCATTTGCGGTATATTGATATTATTGTGCCCCCATAAGTTTCCTGTCTTGCTAATGTAAAGATTCCATAATTGTTTGGTAGGTCAATTTCTTTTGCATGTTCACAAACAATAATTGCGTTCGCCGCCAATTTTCCCCCATCCACTAATGTCTCCACAAGATCGTAATATTCTTTTTTTAAATATGGAGGGTCCATAAATACATAGTCAATTTGAATATCCCGTTTTAATAACCCCTTAACGGCTCGATTTGCATCGGTTCTATATGTTTCAACTATGTCTTCATAGCGGCATTTTTTTATATTTTCAAGCAATGTTTGATAGGCTTTTGGATCTTTTTCTACAAAAATCCCCTTATGCGCACCTCTACTTAAAGTTTCGATGCCCAATCCTCCACTACCTGCAAATAAATCTAACACGACTCCCCCATCAAAGAAGGGGCCGATCATATTAAATATTGATTCTTTTACTTTATCTGTCGTAGGTCTAGTTGTTGTTCCGGATACTGCTTTTAATGGCATTCCTTTTCGTTCACCCGCTACAACTCTCATAAGATCACCATACCTTTTTTATTGTTGTGCTGTAGCTCTAATCGTTATAGATTTATTTGATTTTTTTATTTCCACTGTAAATAATTTTTGTAACCATGATTCTTCAATATACTGATTTCCAGCAACTTCTATAATCGGTTCTGATACGGTATTATATCTACGTTCGTTAAAAACATAAAAGCCGTAATCTTGTGGGAAGCGGAAATTACGTACATTATTTGTTACATAATAACCATTTTCCCCATTTGATGTTTCATACCCTAAATGACTTAATAATGTATCTGCGGAATATAAAATTAAACCATTTTTAAAAATCACCTGAACATCTTCTTTTGGATAGTCTCCAATGTATACTTCTCGTTCATCATTAAATAAGAATGGAAACATTTCTTTTGATGATTCGTTTAAACTTAAATACTCGGTATGAAGACCAAATACATCCGATAATATTTCATCTAATACGGTTGTTGAGATTTCTTTTCCTTTTAATTCATCTAACTTTTGGATCCAGTTCGCAAGTTGTGAGTCTGTCATTTGATGTGTTAAAGTATTGACGATTTCTGTTGCTTTACTACTACCAATTGTTGATTCAGTTAAAAATGATGCGACAACCTCACTCAACCACGATGGACTATCTTTAAACTTATATTGTGCTTTTACTTGCGAGAGAATGACATTATTATTTAAAGAATCGATTGATAAATCCTTTAAAAATAAAATGCGATTCCCTTGAAGTTTTGATAAATTATCGCCTTGCACAATAGCGATATGTTCTTCATTTAAGAACTTTAAATTTTTTAATTGTTTTTTAAACTCTTCTGTTAAAGGCTGTTCTGAATATAACGATAAAATATTTGACGTTTCGTGAACATTTAAATTATTTGCTCTCCAGTACAATTCCGATACCGAACCTAGCCCGCTAAACATAGAATAGTTCACGAGAGATAAGGATTGTTGACCTATAATTGGCAGTCCAGTTACCCATTGACCAGACACATTATGATCAGTTGATATATGAACTGTAGAATAGGTTACTTCTCCACCAGTTAACGTAACGAAAATATCTTTTAACAATTGGTTAGATTGTAACCCTCCGTTTAATGGAATTATGTATGAAATAGATTGGGTACGATTTTCACCTGGCTCAAAACTTAACTTATCTTCACTTAAACGTTTACAAGTGTTTTCTGTTTCAATGAAGCAATCTGGATTTGTCGCAAGTTTTGGCCAAACAATGTTAATTTTCTGGTTTGGTAAATTTTTAAAATGCTGACGAATATCTAAACTTTCGCTACGATAAGTGATTTCGATTTCCTGAGAAAATGAAAAATCACCCCCGTCTCCAGTTTCAATTTTATCTGAATAAACTTGATACTGGAAAAATAGCATGCCACCAATGATTAGTACGAGTACGCCAAAGAAACTTACTGCATATTTCATGTGCCTAACCTCCTGCATCATGATACTATTGTTAAGAATAAATCGAAGAACAGTTGTCCAGCTCCGTGTCGACTTTTTCGAAGTTCCGTTCGTAGCTAGACTCTTTTCAAACTTTGAATTTTATACTATTCTTAATCTTTAAGAAAGGACGTGTGAATAATTGATACAACAATTTATCGAACTAGGACAAGGTTATGGTGATGTTTATGAACTTTGTGAACTCATTAAAACAAACGAAAAAAGATTTCATAATGCCTTTATATTTATATCGACAAAAGAGGATAAAAAAGTAGCTTCAATTGCCGCAACTTTTAAAGCGGCTGGCGAAGGTAAATTTATGCCTATTTATATATGCCGTGAAGGAATTCCTTATAATTCTGAAAAACCTTCTCAAAGAATTGCTATATTTGAAGAAACATTATCCGAAATTGGTAGAAAAGCAATTCCAATGGAGGTTAAACATTCGTCAATCTATTCCGAAACGGTTTTATATTATCAACATTTAATCGGTATTTTACGAATGAATCACTTTATTCCACCAAAGCAATAGAAAGATTACTATAAGCCTACTTTATAGTCATAATCATACTCTTTAGCCTTGTCAGGTTTCGCATTTTCAAATTCAGTTTTAAGAAATGGACGAAACGATTCTACAACGTCTTTCACAAATGGAAGGCGTTGTATTTTATTTAGTGTCGACTCAATTTCTTCACGATTACAATAAATTACAACATATTTTAATTTTCTTGAAATATAATGTACATGTCCGTATTTTCTTAAACTTTTTGCGTGTTTTATTTGATGAACGTAAACAATTAGACCTTGTCGTTCTTGCATTTGGCTCCCTCATTTCTTTATAAAAGCATACCATAGAGTTAATTTTGATAGCAACAGAGTTTAGCTGACAGAAGGTAAGATTTTCCGTTATAATCTAAGAAAAGCGAAAGCACCATTACGCGAGCTCTGTAAAAAGCTCTCGATTCCAACTAGTGGCCGCTCATTGTGTTCTTAGTAGCAATCAAAACGATCCAGAAGCTAAGGAAACATACGCTAAACACTGTTCAAACACATTTTTCTCTCCAACATCAGAATGAATATTAAAAAAAGAAATACCGGAGTTTTAAATTGAATTGTTCCATTTTTAAGGAGGATCTTAATGGGAAAAAAAACAAAAGTAGCTCTTGCAATAGCTGCTGCTAGTGCTGCGGCATGGGCAGGAAGTAAAGCTGTATCAAAACCACAAAAACGAGATGAAAAAGAAGTTTTACAAGCCACTAAACCAATTGTCTTAGCTCATCGTGGTGGAGCTCATTTAGCACCTGAACATACGATGATTGCATTTGAAAAATCTTATAATCTTGGTGTAGATGGGTTTGAAGTAGACATTCGATTAACAAAAGATGAAGAGATCATTTTGTTTCATGATGATTCAGTAGACCGAACAAGTGATGGTGTAGGATTTGTAAAAGACTTTACTTTAGAAGAACTAAAACAATTAAACTTCGGATACCATTTTCAAGATTTAGAAGGCAATTTTCCATATAGAGAAGAGAAAATAGAAGTCGTAACATTACGAGAACTTTTTGAAACATTTCCAAATACGTATATTAATATAGATATAAAAGATGGTCCAGACACATATGAAGGAAGTTTAATGCCATCTAAACTTTGGCGATTGATTGAAGAGTTTGAAGTAGAAAATCGAATTGTCGTAACGAGTTTCTTTAGCGAGCAGGTGGACCGATTTAATTTATACGCACAAAATCGTGTTGCATTAGGTGCCGGTGAAAACGATGTACGAAAAGCATTTACTGCATTTTCGAGTCAATTTGGTCATCTATATCATCCTAAAGTTGACGTATTCCAAATTCCACCGAAATCAGGGGTTGTTTCATTGGATTCACCTAAATTTATAAATTTTTTATCCAAGCTCAACATACCCGTGCACTATTGGACAATTAATGATACAGATACAATGAGACATCTCATTGAAATTGGGGCAAAGGGAATAGTAACAGATCGACCAGATATTGCAATTGCGTTTATTGAACATTTACAAGACCAAAACATGGAAGATCTTTTCTAATAAAGGAAAAAATAAAAAGGACGTCTAGAAATTACTCTAAGACGCCCTTTTTTTAAGCTGAACAGGAACAGCTGCCACCACTACCGCAACCACTTCCACATGAAGAACCTGTTGCAAAAAACGGATTGCTTACAGGGACTTTCACGGCTTCAGAAACCGATTTTCCGATGATTAAGCTAAGTTCATCGAGTAAATCTTGATAATCGTTTTCAGCTATTTTTAAATTCGCTACACGTTCATCAGTATCTAATGCGCGTTTTTGCTCACGGATTTTTTTCATTATTGTATTGTAATCAGGATGGTATTTGCCAAAACGCTGTACATCCTCATATTGTTCTTTCATTTTTGCGAATGAGTGAATTTGTTGCACTAATTTCCCATCACTATATACTTCTTTATAAGCATTTCGCAGTTTCTCAGCTTGTTCAGAAGCAAGGATCATTGCACTTAGTTCATCTGCTTCATCTATAATGAAGGCCCATTCTGATGTCATAATCATCATTATTTCCTCCAATCTATTATTATCATAGCAGAAAATGTACCATGTTTGTATTGGGAATACTTATGAATTTAAAAGTCCATTGCTTTTAAACATTTTTTCGTCACTCGACACGATCCTTTGTATATTTTTCTAGCACTTCTTTCACACAGTCAAAGTCAGAGAACTCAAATTGTTTCGACCCTATTGTTTGTGTTTTTTCGTGCCCTTTTCCTGCAATTAATATTGTATCGCCTTCTTTTGCTGAACGAATAGCCGTTTCAATTGCTTGGGCTCGATCAAGAATCATTTCATATTGTTGATTCGGAATAAATCCAGCCGCTATTTGTGTATTAATAACTTCTGGATCTTCACTTCTTGGATTATCCATCGTTAAATAAATGTTATCAGCAAATTTTGAAGCAACGGCCCCCATTTTTATCCGCTTATGTTTATCACGATCTCCACCGCAGCTAAATACAACAATTAAATCACCTTTAACTGTTTTCTTTAACGTTTGAAGAACTGCTCTTAATGCCGCTTCTGTATGGGCATAATCAATGTAAATAGATAAGCCTAACTGATTTTCGATTTCTTCTAATCTGCCTTTAGGTAAATATAGATTTTCAGCAGCATTACAAATATCTTCAATCGCAAAACCTAGTTCACTTAATGTTGAAATTGCAGCAATTGTATTTTGCAAATGGTGGTTTCCAACAAAAGGCACAGAAAATACTTTTTGCCCTTTATTACTTTGCAAACAACACGTTGAAGTAGTCAGACCTTCTGCTAACATTTGTAATTGATAGTCCACCCGATTTCCTAACCCAAAGTAAGCCTTTTTCTTCTTCGCCTGTAAGCCTACTGTTCGACAAAATGAATCATCACCATTTAAAACAAGTTGATCAGATAATGTAGCGAGTATTTGTTTGGCAGATTTATATTTTTCATAAGAACCATGATCTTCAATATGATCTTCTGCTAAATTTAAAAATACTCCTACATTAATTGAGCAATCATCCAAACGATGTTTTGCAAGCCCCATCGACGAAGCTTCTAATACGACATATTGAACTCCTCTATCCACAGCAATTTTTAGTATTCTGTGTAAATGTTTTGGTTGTAACGTCGTTAAATTTTCATAGTCTAATTTTACTTCTACTCCATTAATATAAATTCCATTTGTTCCGATCACAATTACATTTTTATGTAGTGCATGTAGTAGTTGACCGATAAAATGACTTACTGTCGTTTTACCATTTGTCCCTGTAATTGCAATGACTTGCATCGCATCGGCAGGGTAACGATTTAATTTTGCTGAAGAAAAAGACATAAACTTCAGGCAATTCGGCACCCATATTACCGGTACGGATAATTTTAACGAGTCCAGTAATTTTTCATCCTCTATTACAACGCCTATTGCACCGTTTTTTATTGCCATATCTATATATTTTGTACCATCTGATTTTTTACCTTTTCGTACAACAAATAAATCGCCCTTTTTTACACCTTGAGCATAATCTTCTATTCCGAGCACTTCAACTCGGATTGATCCACCCTTCACAGTACATGGCCAATCTTTTAAAAGTTCTGCAAGTTGCAAGTTGTCACTCCTTTTCCCTATTTTATGCCCAGGTTCAGTTTGTGACACTAAAATGGATCCGCAATTTTTTGAAAAAATAAAGACATCTCCAAAATTTATAATTTGAAGATGCCTTTTCATCTATCATTCAATTTGTTCCTTTTCCTCTTCTTCAGGCTTTTGAATAAAGATATGTGTATAATAATTTATAAAAACGCCTGAACCTACATGTGTAAAGCGATTGTCCATCATATACTCACGGTGAGCACTTGAATTTAACCATCCATGAACGGCTTCGATTGAATCATTATAGGCCGTTGCAATATTTTCTTCTGCATCCTTATACAAAATATTCACTTCATCTAATCGATCCTTTAATGATCCTTTTGTAGGTGATTCATGAGACAAATAACTCTGGCTATACATATCTTCACTATGTTGCATCGCTAATGTGGAAACTTCCTGATCGTTTTCGATTGAAGGAATATTATTTTGAAAACGAAATTCATTCAGTAAATCATGCAATTGATATGCACTTGCTTTGTTACTTTCTTCAATTAAATAAGAAGTTGGATTTGGCGGTGATAAAAGTTCCCCAACAAAGGACATTTCATAGGGTCTAAGCATCACGAGCGATTTACTATCCGTGTATCGAATCCCACTTAAAATACCTTGTTCGCTATCAATATATAATTGGGCAAAAATATCATCAAATTTCGTTAAAATTCGAGTGTTCATATCGTCCTCACTCATGGTGAATGTATAAATATTATCATTAATTTTCGCAACTACTTCTGAACTAATGATTGTCATTCTATAAATATCAGATAATGATTGACCAATCTTATAGGGAGATATATCAATTGAAGGCCCACTTGTATAAACTTGCGTAATAACCTCTTCATCTACTGCAAACATAATAAACTGACCAGGGTGATCATTATATACCCACCACTCATAACCATATGCAGAAGCATCAATCCGCTTCGGCTCTCCATATTGTTCTAACAATACTTTACTATTGTTGCCAATAAGTGTGGATACACCTTGTTCTGGACGAGGTAACGCTTCTTGTAAAATTTCTAGGTCATTCTCTGACTTTGGTATTATAGGAGAAGATGAGTTAGGTCCTTCTAATGGCTCATAATTATTATTAGAATTGGACGAATAAAAAAAGATGATTGCTAGAAATGAAAGGACAATTAAAATTCGGAAAAGCGTTTTCATGTCATTTCTATCCTTTCGCTAATATGGATTTATGTATCAATTATATCCTTCTTGACACAATGTTGCCATTGCAACAAAAGTTATTTTGCTCTATTATAAATCTTGAGCGTATCTTTATGTACGATTTTGTTAAAGGAGGATTTTTAAATGTATTTCGAAAATAAAACAATTGAAAATGTAGTAGTTGAACAACAATTACTTGCTAGCATTATGGAGAAAAATGGTTTAGAATGTCATGGAACTTGGGATTATGACCGCATGACTTTCGACAAACGTTTTGATTTAAAAGAAGGTCGTTTCTATTTACGTGTGTTCTGTGCAGCGATCTCTGGCGATGTTGGTAATAGAAGTGCAGTTTTAAAGATTAGCAAACCTGCTCTTGGTAAATATTATTACCCACATGGTGTTGAATATGAAAACGAAGTATTCCCAACACATTTAGTTAAAGAGTGCGAACAAATTTTAGCAAACGTTAAAAAACAACTAGCTGAATTCGGTCTAATTGACGAATCTTCAAACACTAGTAAAAAACAAGCAGCTAAACAAACTGTTGGAGTTTAATATATTATTTGAGTATGACATATTAATCATGTCATACTTTTTTATTTTTAAAAGTCTTTTTGATACATAGACTTTAATGACTTATAAGAGGTTAATTATAACGATAAAAAAGCTGCCTCTAAGCAATACCTAGAGACAGCAAACAAACGATTTATTTAATCACCTAAAATTGCCTTCAGAACAGCTTGCATAACAATAACCTAATATTGTTCACTTTGTTTTTTAGCTGCTTGGAATTCTCTTAACGCCTTTTCAGTAATATCAGCCTCGTTCTTCTTCTCTTCTCTCCACCAACGTACGAATACTCTTACTAACACCACAATAAATATAATTTCTTGCAAAATCTTCATAAGAACTCCGCCCATTTGTTGATCTGCTATTGGCGTCATGTTGTTGAATAATTCAGGACCTGAAAGTGAAAGACCTGCAAGAGTAGATATTGGAACACATAGCTCCATTGCTTTTAACCAAGTTTCGCCATCTGTATATGTAGCATACAGTGGCTCTGGATTAAAGATGATCAATGCACAAGCAGGTGTAATAAGAACCGCATTTGCAATAATATAACCAATTTTATATAAATTTTTCATCTTTGGTTGACCTTCTACATCGTGAATTAAAGGCCAGTTCATAAAGAATGCCGACATAAATAAAATAAATGTGAAGATTCCATGGTATGTTTCATTGAGTTTAATCGTATCAAATAAGACTGGTAAATGATAAACAGAGAACATTAATGCAAATACAAAAAGTGCGATTACTGGTTGTCCAAAAACTTTAAAAATTGAACGGACAACAGGTATTTCCAAAACGGCTTTCCAAACCCACCAAGGTATTCCTTTAATCAATAGCATTGGCACTAATAATAGAAGAAACGCCATTTGCACCATATGATATGTAAACATAATATGAGCCATTAAATCAATGGGTGAACCTTTTATCACATAAATAAGAATCATTGCTAATATGAAGTAAATCGCTTCACTTCTCTGCAATGGTTCACTTACTTTGAAACGATCTCTCCTAGCTACAGTGACGAAAAAATATAGACCAGTAAGAATAATTATTACCCCAAGGAAATATGGGCTCCACAATGCTTGAAAACCAAATATACTTAACGACATTGTCATGCGCTCCTTTACATCAATAGTCTCATTATAGAACGCCTAAATAGTAACATCAATGGACGAACTATGACAAATAAAACAATTTTTCGAGGAAAGACAAAAGTAAAAAACTCCCAATGCTTAAAAAAACACGCTTCTGAATTTCTTCAGAAGCGTGTTTCGTAATTCTTACCACCAAACTACAGTTACAAATGCTAAGAATACTGGGAAGATAATCATTGCACCTGACCATACGTAAGTTGAAATTACGCCGATATGGTGACCATTTTTGTCATCCATGTGCATGAAAGAATAAAGTTGTAATACTACTTGAATTCCAGCTAGTAACAAAATAAATGGCTTAATAAACATTGGTGAAAAACCTGCTACTACAACTGCAAATGCTAGAAATGTTAAGAAGATCATAATCGCAAAATTAATTACTTGCTTACGCATATGCACCGCATTGTGATGACGGTCATATTCATATTGTGCTTTCGATTTTGCTTGTACTTCAGTATGATGTCCCATATTATCCTAACACCCCCATTAAGTATACTACAGTAAAGATGAATACCCATACTACGTCGATGAAATGCCAATAAATTGACGCTGCGTAGAATTTTGGAGCATTGTATAAGTTTAGTCCACGTTTCGCGTTACGAACGATTAACGCTGTAATCCAAACTAAACCAATGATAACGTGCAATCCGTGCGTACCAACTAAAGTAAAGAACGCAGAAGAGAATGCAGATTGTGTATAACCAAAACCGATGTGTACATAGTGATAGAACTCATAAATTTCAAGACCAAGGAAGCCAAGACCTAATAATACAGTAATTGACATCCAAGTAATAACGCCTTTTATATTATAGTTTTTCATATGGTACATCGCATAAACAGAAGTTAATGATGATGTTAAAAGTAACATCGTCATAACGAATGCTAGTGGTAATTCAAATAACGATTGTGTAGTGAATTCCATACCAGCTGGACCTTTGTTTCGTAAAGAAAGGTACGTAGCAAATACACTTGCGAATAATACAATATCACTACAGATGAAAATCCAAATACCTACGAACTTATTTTTCCCTTCAGCAGTTGCCTGTTCAGGGTGATTTGGCCAAGATTGTGGGGTGAATTTAGTTTCTTCCATTATTTGTTACCCCCTTTTCCATAAAGACGTTGCTCTTCAGCGATTACTTCTTCAACATGAACATGGAAACCATGATCGTCTTTTACAGAACGTGTAATCATAGCTAAAACCGTAATACCTAAACCAATAACGATTACAGGTACTGACCATGAAACACCGTCTGGATGATATAGTGCACCAAATGCTGCAACAAATAAACCAATTGACATAATTAAAGGTAAGATTGAGTTGTTTGGCATATGGATATCACCTAATGGCTCTGCATATGTCATCATTTCTTTGTTACCTTCTTGTTTTTCTAACCAACAAGGGTCAAATCCACGTACAAGTGGAGTTTGTTTAAAGTTATAGAATGGTACTGGTGTTTGAATAGACCATTCTAAAGAACGTCCATCGCCCCAGTAGTCGCGTCTATTAACTGGTGGAGTTTTAATAGATAATAAAACATTAATTACTAATAATACTACACCGACTGCCATCATGATAGCACCGATTGATGAGATATAGTTATATAAATCCCAACCTTGGTCTGCTTGGAACGTGAATACACGACGTGGCATACCCATTAAACCTAAGAAATGTTGTAAGAAGAATGTTAAATGGAATCCAATGAAGAATACCCAGAAAGTCCAAACTCCTAATTTCTCACTTAAAGTACGGTTGAACATAATTGGCCAATAGTAGTGCATTGAACCGAAAATAGCTGTTACGATACCACCAACGATTACGTAGTGGAAGTGGGCTACGATAAAGTAAGAATCGTGTAATTGGTAATCAAGTGGCGCCATTGCCATCATAACCCCTGTTACCCCACCAGCTACGAACGATGGAATGAATCCAAGTGCGTAAAGCATTGGAACAGTAACTTTAATTGAACCGCCCCAGATCGTAAGGATCCAGTTGAATACTTTCATACCTGTTGGTACACCAATCGCCATTGTAGCGATTGCGAAAATTGCGTTAGCAGTTGGTCCCATACCTACAGTAAACATGTGGTGAGCCCAAACCATGAATCCTAAGAAACCAATTAAAATTGTCGCGAATACCATTGAAGAGTATCCGAATAAGCGTTTACGAGCAAATACCGGAATAATTTCAGAGAATAAACCGAATGCAGGTAATACTAGGATATAAACTTCTGGATGTCCGAAGATCCAGAATAAGTGTTCCCAAATAATTGTGTTACCACCCATTGTATGATCGAAGAAGTTTGCTCCAAACATACGGTCAACTAACATGAAGAATAAACCTACAGTTAGTGGAGGAAATGCGAATAAAATTAATGTACTTGAAATTAAAGTAGTCCAAGTAAATAATGGCATACGCATGAACGTCATACCAGGTGCACGCATTGTAATGATTGTTACAATGAAGTTAATACCTGAAATTAATGTACCAGCACCAGAAATTTGTAAACCTAATACATAGAAGTCAATACCATGACCTGGTGAGTATAAAGATAATGATGCATAAGAAGTCCAACCAGCATCAGGTGCGCCACCCATAAAGAATGATAAGTGTAAAAAGATCGCACCTAGGAAGAACAACCAAAATCCTAAAGAGTTTAGGAATGGGAAAGCAACGTCACGTGCACCAATTTGTAATGGTACAATCGCGTTCATAAATCCAAATAGCAATGGTGTTGCTGCTAGGAAAAGCATTGTCGTACCATGCATTGTTAATAATTCATTAAAAAGGCCAGCAGATATAAAATCATTGTTTGGAACCATTAATTGAATACGCATTAATAGCGCTTCAACACCAGCGATAGCAAAGAATAATACCCCTGCAAATAAATACATTATCCCTAGTTTTTTATGGTCAACAGTTGTTAAATAATCCCATAAAACTGCTCCAAAGCCCTTTTTATTTGAGACTGCGACAGAGCTCACAACTTTAACCTCCTTCAAGTGTTTCTATAAAGTTCTAATTATTTTTCGACAGATAAACTCATAATATAGTCTGCAACTGCACTAATCTCTTCAGGAGATAATTCAGCATACTTACCAGTCATTAAGTTTCCTGGTTTGTATTCTTCAGGATTTGTAATCCAGTTTTCTAAGTTTTCTTTGTTATGTTCTAAAAAACCAGCTACACGATTACGGTCACCAAAAGTTGTTAAGTTTGGACCCATAGCTCCAGTAACACCCACACCTGAAACTGCGTGACAGCCTAAACAGCTTTGAGCAAATGTAGCTTCACCTAAATCAGTTGAATCTACAGAAGCAGTATTGCCTTCAGTCGCTTGCATAGAAGCAACCCATTGATCAAATTCTGCACGATCTACAGTTTTTACTTTGAAATCCATTAAAGCATGTGAAGGACCACATAACTCAGCACATTTACCATAGAATACGCCGTCTTTTAACCCTTCAGATTCTTTACCAAATTCTAACCAGAATTTGTTTACGTTGTCCACGTTGTTATCGATTTTACCACCAATAGCTGGAATCCAGAATGAGTGTTTCACATCTGCAGCCTTTAGGTTAAAGTAAACTTTTTCATTAGTAGGAACAACAAGCTCTTGAGCCGTTACAATACCTTGTTCTGGATATTCAAATTCCCACCAATATAATTTTGCAGTAACATTTACTGTTAAAGCAGTTTTGTTTCCGTCCTCATCTACTTCATCCATTGCTTTTACATCACCGAATTCATAAGTAGCCATAAGTGTTGGAACAGCAAGGATTAATAATAATACGATTGGAATTACTGCCCAAATTACTTCTAAAGTGTGACTTCCTTCTACTTGTTTTGGCATGTAATTTTCGCCTAGTCTTGAACGGCGGAACTTAGCAAAAGCATATAAATAAAGGAATGAAACTACAATTACAACTATCGACATAATTATAATAGATAACATCAATAAATCGTACTGATGTTCCCCGACTTTACCCGCTGGTGTTAATGTAGAAATGTATTCTTCACCACAGGCAGAAAGGAAAACTGTCATTACCGCTAAAAGCGAAAACAGACGCCATTTTTTTAGCCCTTTCATCATAGCTTAATTAAACCCCTCTTTCTTTGTTGTATTTTCATGTGTAACTAGGACTCTTTGTGTTTAGTTCTATGGAGTTCTTCTCTTTTAAAAGAAGCATTCCATAATCCAAACTGCATTTTGCAGCCACCCTACATTCAATACAGTAAAGATTGTGCTGATTTGGCCCAAAAGGAAAGTTTAAGTCAATGGGTAAATTAATCGTATAGAAGGTGATTAACTTTCTAACTTAAACTTTAACATAAGTAGCATAGGTATTTTTGCTGCACTATATTCCAAAAAACGCTTGAAAACTAAAGGCAATTTAATATGCTAGTTTTTATAAACTACTTTGGAACAATACAACAAAATTCCTTCTACCTAACCTATCAGTGAATACTGCATTTGAATTCGAACTACCATCTGACTAGCACTTCTTCTTTTACACCGTATTGAATATAGAATTAAAACACTATTATCCAAAAGTCCTCACATGCCGGCAGTTCATGTTGCCGTTAATGACAAAATTTCACTTACAATTTGAATGAAAAAGAAATTACCAGTAGGAATCGTTCTATAAACCTGTAAGACTAAAATCTGCTTCACTTCGCTATTTACATAAATTGGATTGACGTCTTGATCAATTATTCACTACATAACAACTCGCTGAATAACACGTTTTTATGCAATGTATTATTTTGATCAAAAGTATTTGTCGTAAACGTCCTTATTAATTAGTTCGTGTTTACAATCCCAATCTTTATAAGTGCAAGAAAGACTTTCATAAACGAAGTAGAAAATTGATTTACTATACAATGTTTATAGCTCGTCCAGTTGTTATTCGACCCTTTCATTTTTGTAAGCATATTCCGCTAACAATAACTATATCGAAATTTGTCTATGATTTCTAGACATTAAGTAAAATTTCGATGAAGTTTGGCGAACTTGCCACTGTTAGCTAATTATAGAAGAACATATATATAGTAAAACATTTTCAGAGATTTTTTGTGAAAGTAAACGTACGAATTTATGAACAATTTGTGAAAAGCCTCTAGCACCTTTCACCCATGAATCGATTGAAGTTGTCTTTTAACTTTTTATTCGCTATCATTATAAAAGTTAAAGCGTAATAAATATTATTTGATAGACAAAAAGTAGGTGGCTTAGAATAATGCAACAAAAGCAAAGTATTATATTAAAATTGGTTGCTTTAGCTACAACCTTGGGGATGTTGTTTATTCTTTTAGGTGGCGCTTTAGTTACTAAAACAGATAGTGGTATGGGGTGTGGTCGTAACTGGCCAGATTGTAATGGTTCCCTCATTCCAAAAGAAATTACTACTGAAGTATTAATTGAATTTTCACATCGTTTTGTTACTGGGTCAGTTTCCATTCTTGTCCTTATATTAGTAATATGGACATGGCGCACTTTAGGGCATATGCGCGAAGTGAAATTTTTAGGATTTTTAGCAATCTTTTTCTTAGTGGCACAAGCCTTAATTGGTGCAGCTCAAGTTTTATGGGGTCAAGGTGACTTTATCCTTGCACTACATTTTGGGATTTCATTAATTTCATTTGCCTCAGTACTGTTACTCGCAATGATTGTATTTGAAGTTGACAATAAATTTGATGCCGATCGCGTATTTATTGATAAAAAATTGGCATGGCATACAATTGGCGTTACCTTGTATTCTTATATTGTTGTTTATACAGGGGCATTAGTAAGACATACACAATCAAGTTTAGTTTGTACAGATTGGCCTCTATGTAGCAATACTGAACCTTTTGCATTACCAGCTAATATGTATGAATGGGTTCAAATGGGACATCGATTTGCTGTATTGTTAATTGTTGTGTGGATTATATACATAATGATGCATGCAATTAAGCATTATAAAAATCAACGTGTTATTTATTGGGGATGGATTATCTCCCTTGTTATTGTAATCTTACAATCACTTACAGGTATGCTGAGCATCTTTACTCAGCTTAACTTAATCGTTTCATTATTCCATTCATTATTTATCACTTTACTGTTTGGTTTATTCTGCTATATGATCATGCTTATTTATAGAAGTAAACAAAACGCGAAAAAATAACATGAAATAAGGGAAAAGACGGTCCAGAAAGTAGTACAATTTCTGGGCCGTTATGCTTCTAATGGTATAATATCGCTAAAATCTGTACTCCTGCGGTAGTAACAATAAATTGTCACTATCCTCGTCGCAAAGGGGACGTCCAAATAACTTCGGACGTCCCCTTCCCTATTTTTTATTCTAATTCAATTAATAAATCCCCAGTAGAAATTGCATCGCCCGCTTGCGCATACACTTCTTTTACAATTCCATCTTTTGGCGCTTGTACTGTTGTTTCCATTTTCATTGCCTCTGTAATTAATAAATAATCTCCACGTTTTACCGAACTTCCTTTTGAGACTACTACTTTTAATACAGTTCCTGGCATTGTAGCACCAATTTGGTCCGGATTTGATGGATCTGCTTTTAACGCAATACTTCCATCGACATCTACTGTTAAATCTTGGATCACCACTTCACGAGACTGTCCATTAAAATCAAAGTAAATGACACGTGTTCCATCATGCTGAGGTTCCCCAATAGACACTAGTTTAATGATTAATGTTTTTCCTTTTTCGATCTCCACTTCAATTTCTTCACCCAGTTTTAATCCATAAAGGAAAGTTGGTGTATCTAAAACCGAAATGTCGCCAAATGTATCTTTCGCTTGCATATACTCTTCAAATACTTTCGGATATAGTGCATAGGCAAGTACATCTTGTTTTGACACCGCGCGGCCAAATTTTTCTGTTAGTGTCGCTTCAAGCTGTTCAAAGTTTACTGGTTCTAATAATTCCCCAGGTCGAACAGTAATAGCTTCACGGTCTTTTAAAATCACCTTTTGCAGTTCTTGCGGGAAGCCACCTGGAATTTGACCTAAATAGCCTTGGAAAAGTTCAACGACAGAATCTGGGAAATCAAGCGCTTCTCCACGCGTAAAGATATTTTCCTCATTTAAGTCGTTTTGTACCATAAATAGCGCCATATCTCCAACGACTTTGGATGATGGTGTTACTTTGACAATATCGCCAAACAACATGTTCACTGTAGAATACATTTTCTTCACTTCATCCCAGCGATCGCCGAGACCCACTGCTTTTGCTTGTTGTTGTAAATTACTATATTGTCCCCCTGGCATTTCATGAACATAGATTTCTGAATGAGGGCTCTTCATACCACTTTCAAAATCACTGTAGAATTTACGTACATCTTCCCAGTAATAAGATAGATTTTCTAATGCATCGATATCTGCAATTAGTTCGCGTTTACTACCTTTCATTGCGTAGTATAAGGAATTGGCACTTGGTTGTGATGTTAAACCTGACATTGAGCCTAAAGCAGTATCAATAATATCTACCCCGGCTTCAATTGCTTTTGCATAAGTATAAATACCATTGCCACTTGTATCATGTGTATGCAGATGAATTGGTAGATTAGTAGATTCCTTTAACTCTGAAACTAAACGATAAGCTGCTTCAGGCTTTAATAGACCAGCCATATCTTTAATGGCTAAAATATGAGCACCCGTTGCTTCTAATTCTTTTGCCATATCTTTGTAATATTGGACTGTGTATTTTGCACGTGAATCATCTAAAATATCACCTGTATAACAGATTGCCGCTTCTGCAATTTTCCCTGTTTGGCGAACTTCGTCAATGGCCACTTCCATACCTTTAATCCAGTTAAGACTATCGAATATTCTGAAAACATCAATGCCAGTTTGAGCCGATTCTTGAATAAACTCTCGAATTAAATTGTCCGGATAGTTTGTATAACCAACCGCATTGGCACCACGTAAAAGCATCTGGAATAAAACGTTTGGCATTTGTTTACGTAATGTTTGTAATCGTGCCCATGGATCTTCTTTTAAGAAACGATACGCAACGTCGAATGTTGCCCCTCCCCATAACTCAAATGAGAAGAAGTTATTTAACATGCGTGCATTGTAATCGGCAATTTGGAACATATCTTGTGAACGGACACGAGTTGCTAGTAACGATTGGTGGGCATCACGGAAAGTTGTATCTGTTAGTAGCACATCCTGTTGTTGTTTCACCCATTCTACTAATCCATCAGCACCACGCGCGTCTAAGATTTGCTTTGTCCCTGCAGGAATTTCAGACTTTAGATCAATTTTCGGTTTATTCGGTTGCACTAATATTGGTTTTTCCTTTTTCTCGATGCTTGGGAAACCGTTTAACGTAACATTTCCAATATAGTTTAATAACTTTGTCCCTCTATCTTTTCGCACTGGGAATTCAAATAATTCCGGTGTTGTATCAATAAAGCTCGTATCAAATGCTCCTGTAATAAACTTTTCATGTAATACGACATTTTCTAAAAATGGAATATTCGTTTTAACACCACGAATACGGAATTCACGTAAGTTACGGTCCATTTTATCGGCCGCTTCACGGAATGTCATACCCCATGTTGAAATTTTTACAAGTAAAGAATCATAGTGAGGTGTAACAATTGCACCTTGGTAGCCATTTCCAGCATCTAAACGTACGCCAAAACCACCACTTGAACGGTAAACCATTAATTTTCCTGTATCCGGCATAAAGTTATTTGCAGGATCTTCCGTTGTCACACGAGATTGAATTGCATAGCCGAATAAAGGAATTTTACTTTGTTCTGGAATGCCAACTTCTCCTGAATGAATTTGATGACCTTCCGCAATTTTAATTTGCGCATGGACAATATCAATACCTGTAATCATTTCTGTAATTGTATGTTCTACCTGAATTCGAGGATTTACTTCGATAAAGTAAAACTCGTCATCGGCTACTAAAAACTCAACCGTACCAGCATTAATATAGTTCACGTTTTCCATTAATTGCACCGCTGCATCGCAAATACGGTTCCGTAAATCTTGTGAAATTGAATTCGATGGCGCAATTTCTACGACTTTTTGGTGTCTTCTTTGGATTGAACAATCACGCTCATAAAGGTGAACAATGTTGCCTGTTGTATCTCCTAAAATTTGCACTTCAATATGTTTTGGTTTAATGATTGCTTTTTCTACATATACCTCATCAGAACCAAAAGCAGCTTTTGCTTCTGATTTAGCTCGCTCAAAAGCAGATGCTAATTCTTCTTGTGAATGAACTAAACGCATTCCACGACCGCCACCACCAAGAGCAGCTTTAATCATTAATGGATAACCTACTTTTTCACCAAAAGCAGCTACCTCCTCAACAGTTGCTACAGGACCATCACTACCAGGAATAACTGGAATATTGGCAGCGATTGCTTGTTCTCTTGCTTTTACTTTGTCACCGAACATGTCTAAATGGGCTGAAGTTGGACCGACAAAGATGATGCCTTCTTCTTCACAACGTCTAGCAAACTCAACATTTTCAGATAGAAAACCGTAACCAGGGTGAATGGCATCTACCTCAGCATGCTTTGCAATATCAATAATCCCTTCTATATCTAAATAAGCATCAATTGGTTTCTTACCAACGCCCACAATGTATGCTTCATCCGCTTTGTAACGGTGGAATGATGCATTGTCCTCTCGTGAATAAATTGCAACTGTTTTTAGTTTCAATTCATTACAAGCACGGAAAATTCGAATTGCTATTTCTCCTCGGTTTGCTACTAAAATCTTTTCAATTTTTTTCAACTCAAAATCCTCCTAAGTCTTCTTTCTTTCAAGTTTTACATACATTGAAACATTGATTAGTATTCCCATTGCTAAAGAAAGCAATAATATAGATGTTCCGCCATAGCTAATGAATGGTAGCGTTACACCGGTTAACGGGATAAGTCCCGATAAGCCCCCTAGATTAATAAAAGTTTGAATAGCAATCCAACTTGCAATGCCTGCAGCAATCATTCGAGCAAGAGGATCTTTCGTTGTTAAAGCAATCATTAAGCCTCTAAAGACGATAAAACCGAGTCCGCCAAGTACAATGATAACCCCTAGAATACCTAGTTCTTCTGCAATAATGGCCATAATAAAGTCATTTTGTGGTTCTGGTAAATAGCCGAGCTTTTGAACAGATTGTCCTAATCCGACTCCCTCTAAGCCCCCTGAACCAATTGCGATATAACCATTAATAATTTGATAACTAGATCCACCCTCGTATTCAAAAGGATTTAAAAATGCCTTAATTCGACCAATTCGGTTTTTCGTTAATATCTCATTCCCATTTATTAATAAGATGAAACCAATTAAAGCTGAACCAAAAATTGTAATCACTGCAAAAAACTTTAAGAATTTCTTAAATTCAATTCCACTTGCTAATATTACGGCAACGGCAATTCCAGAAATAATTAACACGGCACCAAAATCTGTTTCCGTACCGACAAAGAAAATAATGGCTAACCAAACCAAAATTGGATAAACGATATTATTTGGTTCCAAATTTTCCATTGGGTTATTTAAACTTTTCCGATAAAAGGCACCGGCAAAATATAAAATAATAAATAGTTTAGCAAATTCAGAAGGTTGAAACATCGTTAGATTAAATACATTAATCCAACTTTTCGAACCACCTGCTTCATAGCCACCAATTTTTAACCAAATAAAAAATATAAATGTGGTGAATAATAAAATTTGCATTAATCTTTTGCTACTAAAATGTTTATAGGGGAAAAAAGCTCCTACAAGAAAAGCTAACGCAGCCACAAATAGATTAAGCAATTGTTTTCGATAAAAATAATCCGGTGTGCCATCTTCATAGACAATACTGACCATCATACTTGAGCTATAAATCATCACAAGACCGAATAAACATAAAAATACATACGTGAAAAAAAGCGGATAATCAAAATTTCTCACATAATAGGCCAAATATTTTCTCATTGTCAAAACTCCATCTTAGAAAAAAAACTCAAATCGCCAGACGCGTTTGAGTTTTTTATTATTTGTTTGTATATGCCTCGTGCAACAAAGAAAGTTCTTTTTCTAACGTATCAAGAATTTCTTTTCCACGCTCACGCTCAATTAAGCCTAACTTCACAGCAAAGTCTATTTCACGTGATAATCCAAACATTTGTGTATCTAATACCTCTTCATATAATGGACATGAAGGCATTGTTAAATGATTCATTTGAACTTTTATTAAATGACCAATTTTTTCGGCATCATTTAATAGTAATTCTAAAGCCTTTTCCTGGAAGGAAGCCTGACGTTTCGTATCCATGAGGACGCCCCCATCATTTGATATTTCTTCTATTCTATCTTTAAAGTTTATCTTCTAGCAGATAAAAATGCAAGTGTCTACATAGGAAAACAACGAAACTGATTATATTTCTTTATTAAATATAAGTAGAAGCGGTATACTGTACTTGATATAGAAATGAGGGGGACCATTCAATGGAAAATATTATACCAATTAAAGGAGCAGTTAAATATTCTATTACAATCGATCCTACTGTCTGGATTTTTGATGACAGAAGATTAGATTTAAACACATATTTTATTAATGGTAAGGAAGAAGAAGACCAAGACCTAGCGTATTTAAAAAATACTGGTTCACATTGGTCGAGAGAAATAATGGAGGGCGCTACATTCCCACCAACTTTAAAGACGGAACGAAAATTTGATCGTCAAGGAATGAAAACAGGTACGTTTGGTATGGAAATTAAACATTTCTTAAAAAATGCTGAACTAGATGAACAGGCTACTCGTGTCGTATTAGAGTTGAAAGACGGGAATGAACAAGCATTTTCAGTTGAAGAAGCAAATACGCTAATTTTTAAATATAGTCAAGATGGTAAACCCATTACAGATGGTGGACCTGTTCACGTGCTTTATGCTGATGGATCAAATGTAGATAATCCCATTAAAAACGTTGCAGCCATTCGTGTTGACTAGAAGGAAGTGTGTTTGAATGCGTGTTAAATGTGTCATTTGCGATTCAATCAACAACTTAGACGACGATTCTCCATTAGCAAAAAAATTACGAAATCGCCCAATCCATACGTACATGTGCGAACAATGCCATGATCGTGTAAAAGAAAATACAGAAAAACGTTTAGCAACAGGAAACTTTAGACTTTTTAGAACATCTTCACCCATTGATGAAGACTTCTAATAATAATTAAACCCCTTGAACCTTATTTAACGAGGTTCAAGGGGCTTTTTACTTTATCCATTTTTAATTAATTTCTTCTCCAGCAATTCTACAAGCTGATACATTATCGTTGCAAATACAGCAATGATTACTAACGACATCAACACTAAATTAAAGTTAAATACTTGGAAACCGTAAATAATTAAATATCCAAGCCCTTTGGAAGATACGAGAAACTCCCCGACGATTACCCCAACCCAGGATAAGCCAACATTCACTTTTAATGTTGAAATGATTGTAGGAAAAGATGCAGGTAACACAGCTTCTTTAAACATTTGGGCACGGCTAGCGTTAAAGGTTTGCAGCACTTTTAAATAATTGGCATCTACATTTCTAAACGATGTATAGATGACAATTGTTGATATAATAACTGAGATGATGGCACCCATAGTTATAATAGAACCCATTCCTGGTCCCATCGCTACAATTAATATTGGCCCGAGCGCAACTTTTGGCATGGCATTTAATATAACTAAATATGGATCCAGTACTTTCGATAAAAATGGTGACCACCACAGAACGGCCGCTAAAATTGTTCCAAGTAACGTTCCTATAATAAACCCTAATACTGTTTCAAATAGCGTATAGCTAATATGGACAAATAATGTACCATCTGCCACATTGTTAATAAACAATGTATATACCTTGGAAGGCGAACTAAAGATTAATGGGTCAATCCACCGTAGATTTGAAGCAATCTCCCACATTGCAAAGAAGGCTACGAGAATGAGTAATTGATAAAATTTTACCCACCTCTTTTCTTTTACGAGGGATTGAATAAATTGTTCATGTAATTTATTGTTGTTCAAGACTCTCAAGCTCCTTCCAAATAATTTGGAAAAGCGAAGAGTAACTTGAATGGCCTCTTGCTTCAAAAGGGGTTAACTTTCTAATTTCCTCTGGTACCTCGAAAGTTCGATATAACCGTCCAGGGCGCGGGGAAAATAGAAAAATACGATCGCTCATAGCAATAGCTTCTCCGATATCATGAGTCACGAGAATTGCCGTTTTCCCATATTCTTTTAACATTTTCGATACTAAATCTTCTAATTTCAGTTTCGATTGATAATCAAGCGCTGAAAATGGTTCATCTAATAGTAAAATTTTTGGATCCACCGCTAACGTCCGCGCAAGGGCTACCCTTTGCCTCATTCCACCTGATAACTCTCTTGGATATTTCTTTTCTATAGTAGGTAAACCCACATCATTTAACAATTTTGAGGCTAATAATTGATCCTCTTTTTCTTTATTTTGAAGCTTCAAACCAAGCGTGATGTTCTCCTCAATCGTTTTCCAAGGAAACAAATAGTCTTGTTGAAGCATATAACCAATTGAAAGGGAATCGTTTCCAAACACTTCTTGCCCTTCGATTTTTACAGAACCAACAGTCGGCTCAAATAAGCCAGCGATAATTGAAAGTAATGTTGTTTTCCCACAACCACTCGGCCCGATAAAGGATACAAATTCCCCTTTCTCAATAGAAAGATGGATATTAGAGAGCGCTTCTGTTACTGCTTTTTTTGAGAAATACGTATGGTGAACGTTGCTAACAGTTAAAAAGTCCATTTATTTCGAAACCTTCTCTGCAAACGTTGTATCAACTAATTCGTTATAATCCATACGTTTTGGTAATTCCCCTGCTTCATCCATAATGTCTTGTAGATTGTTCCATTCTGCTTCATCTAAAATTGGATCTTTTGCAAAAGATTCTTGTGAACGATAACGCTCTACTACTGTTGCAATTAATTCTAGGTCTGTATCTTCAAAGAATGGTGAAATCGCTTCTGCTACTTCTTCTGGCGATTTTTCATATACAAAGTCTTGTGCTTTATGAATCGCTCTTGTAAATTTTTCAATTACTTCTGGATTGTCACTCATGAAACTATCTTTTGCCATAAATACCGTATATGGTAAATGCCCAGATTCTGTTCCAAAGGATGCAATAATATGGCCGATTCCTTCTTTTTCAAAAATACTCGCTGTCGGTTCGAATAATTGAACATAATCACCTGTCCCTGAAGCAAAGGCATAAGGGTATAAAAAACACTACTATATACTGACTGGAGATGTTACGAAATGAAGTATAACCTACTTGTTCATTACGCATCTTCAACGAACACTGATTCTTAAAAATCTTTATGACGAAATATTGATGAATAAAGTAGATTTGTCGTGCATGGTGACAGATGAGGAATAAATTCCTTAAAGTTGTTTTAGCGGACTTGTAGATTGAAAAAGAGTGTATATTGTGGTACTTGTCACCGAAGAGCAAAAGCCAAAGCAATTTTGGTCGGCTCAGCTTTCTATATTGACACGGGGGAAACATTGGAAATAGGGTACGATACGTTTTGATTAGTATTATTAATGTATATTTAAACCAATTAACCTAAAAAGAGGAAAATGGGCTTCCCAAAAGTTTACTCAACTTATGAGAAGCATTAATTACAATTCATTATGTTAGCAAAGCACTTTTACCTTATATACAAGCCCACTCATAAGGATTTGACGGTTTTATTACATCATGCCGTCCGTAGGATGAAAGTGTGTAACATCTTTAACGGGGATTTACCGTTTTTTATAGTGTTGAGTTAACGTGACGTTAACATTAACAAAAGTCTAGTTAAAGATTTAGTAACAATACTTTTTTAAATTTAAATTCTTAAAATATAACTGCTTTCCTTGAGCAATTGCTTCCTGTAGCACTCTTTTCTTATTTCAATCCCTCAAGTTCAGCCATTTTCTGCTTTCTCAATTCGGATAATAAAATTGCCGAATCTTCTTTGACTAGTTCAGCCCAATCATAGATATTAATAGTATTCCAACCTGTTATTTTTTGTCCCCATTGATTAAATGTGAGAATTTCATTGTTGTATTTGACTTCTTTTTCTGAATGAACGATTGCTGCTGAATTAGGTTTACCTTTAATCTGCACTTTATCTTTTTCCTTAATTATTCCCCATTCCATTAACTTCCCCATTCTAGGTAATGTTTTTGGGCTACGTTGAGTACTTGATTTCTTATATGTCCCCGTAGATCTTTGTAGTTGTACATAATAATCTTCAATGTTATCTAAAGGGAGGATTCTTTTGATGTCAACTAATAACTGTTCCTCTTTCAAATATGGTGTAATTGTATAAAGAGTGATATCTACTCCTGCATTAATTAACCATGCAAATGCAGATAGAGCTTGTTTATCATAACTTGAAGCAAAAAGCATGATACGCTGTTTTTGGTTGAATGTTTCTACAGCGTTGTTGCTTTCTAAAAATGTGATTAATTGTTCAAGGGCATAGCTAGACTGTGTGTGGTGTTCTGGTATTTCCTTCGTATGAGTAGTTATATACTTTTCAAACATTAACTCTACTAATTCTTCTGGAGCTTTAATTGTAGCGCAACTAGCTGCATATCGAATGCTCTGAAATTCTAATGGTTCACTTCTTCTTGCCATATCTTCTGCATCCCGTTTAATTTCTATTAAAACTAATGAACCATTTTCATCAATTGCTACTAAATCATTTCTACCACGCTCTAAATTACGTACCTGCTGACCTACCATCAGTAACGTTTCATCTTCTAATATTTCACCTATATTTACACGAATAAATTCCTCGATTTGATTTTCTGTTATATTTAGTTCTGAAAATGATTTTTCTTCAAAAGATGTTTTAGAAGGTACTAAATTAGTTTCATTTAGTTCAATATTCATTAACATGCCAACACTCCTTAATTTTAGTAGATGGTAAACTAGACGTAAATAAGAATCAAATAAAGTACAAAAAATTTAATTAATCGATAAGATAAATAGTTTTAGCATACAAGCTTATATCCACTATCTTACAAAAGTTATATTTTTAAATTCTCCATTTGACCCTAATGGAAACATTTTCAAACCATCATATATAATAAAAGCATAATCTCCTAAGATATTTAGGTTTTCTATTCCCCCTCTACTACCAGTTTGTAAAAATTCTGCTTCACCTTTTGCATCTAATCGATATAAATTGTAATAGTAATCTATATATTCAGAACTTCCGTTTCTATGTCCATACGTAAAACCATATGCAAAATTATTTTTATACACGCAATCACCATAAAAACCTGCAAACTTTTCCGATGAATAGGTTTCAGGATTTACATCCATAGCCTTTCTTAAATCATTGGAGCAAATTTTATATTCCATCAAGGAGTTCCATTCTGTAATATAATACACTTGTTTTTCTAGGTTAAATTCAAAAACACGTCTATCTTTAGATACATTTTCATTTCCGTGAAATAATGAGTATGTTTTGTTATTATTCAAGTCTATAAATTTGGGACCAGTACCAGGAACATAAATTAATTTATCCTCTAAGGCGTAAATTCTACTTAAGTAATTATCATATTCATCTAATTTAATTTTGACTAATTGAACTAATGAAGATAATTCTATATCTTCCATTTCAAATTTGTATACTTTTGAATAATGCCCAAATTTACTAGATTGATTATGTGTAGAAAAATAAATAAATTTATCATATATAGAAAGTCCAACAATTTCATCTTTTAAACGGATAGTGTATGCATTAATTAGACATCCTTCAAAGTCTAAGTGAACTATGCTTCTATCATTTATAAAAAATAGACCGTGTTTATTAATATTTAATGAGTATTCACATATATCATTAAATTGAGAATTAAGTTTATAGGCTATGTTATCACCATAGGTCATACTCCAAATCGACTTTCCATAGACCATATAGATACGATCATTAAACTTCTGAATATATCTTGTCGCCATGCTAGTAATATCTGTTCCAACTAATCTCTCAACTTTTCCCTTCTTAATATCCCCTGTTGATTTTTTCTGCTTTTTTGATAAGCCACATTGCGAACAAAAGCGATCTGCTTTTTCCAAAATATTTCCACATTCGCATCTCTCATTTAAAATAACTTTTGTTCCACACTGATGACAAAATTTTGATTCTTCTTTCAATGTTTCTTGACAATTTGTACATTGCACCATAATCCCCTCCGATATCTTAAAATTCTGGTAATTCAACTTCTAAAATTTCTTTATCTGATTGATACACTAACGCTAAACCATATTCATTTTTCTTCATCACTGCATATATGGTTTCTAGTGTGGTTAAATAAGGTTGCATGTCTTGTGGCTAATCATTTGTTGGAACATCCAAATAATCCTCTAGATACTCATAACGCTCAACAGATCCCTCTCCATCATTTCTATACTCAATAGAATTAAATACTTTACTGTCATATTTAATTAAACAGGTACTATTAGGGAATTTACTTATTTTCCGGTTCTTTATCATAACTTGAGATTAATTTCCGCTCTGGCTAGACGCTTTCCTGAAGGCGCGACCACCGCTCCAATCAACGAGTCAGTAAACTTGTTTTGTCTTCCCCAACCCCTATTTAAAACCATTTATTTCCAATATTAATATTCTGTGTTATATTATTGATAAAAATGGAGGCGATTTAATGCAAGCAAGGCGATTTTGGGATTACTATGTTAATGTGACCAGTGGTTCGCATAATAAATACCGTGATAAATATTTTAAAGCTCTTTATCATGCTGGAGGTAATCAATATTCAGAAGCTAAATGGATAAAAGCGAATAAAAGTACCATATTTAAAAAAATGGAAATGTATATGTTAACAAATAAAGTTCCGGAAGATGTTACAAAGCATATGCTTAACCATTTAAATAAATGGTTAAGCAATATCTAAGTACTAAATACAATTTAATGAAATGTTAGATTTCAATCGTTAACGCTCACTGTAATATTAGTTTTTAGGGTGATTAGTTCGTTATCCTTATTGAAAGAATATCACATATGCTTGGGTACCATGTGTTCTCTTGCAAACCAACATACTAGTACATCACCCGTGTGAGATTATTTAAATGTATCTTCACATCGAGATACATGGTATAATCCTTAGTTGAACGTCATGAAATCCATACCATCTTAATCAAAATATATTGTGGAATGTATCTAAAAAAAACATCCACTAAAAAATAGAATTATATAGTTTGAACATATCAGAAACTGACAATACAAGTGTAGATAACATCTACATTCTTAAAACCCCTGATTTTTGAAAAACCTAAATCTACTTAAAAATATTTAGGTAATACCAACTAAGCCGTATATCTAAATGTATTGTAATAATATACGGCTTTTTATGGTACCACTGTGAAGTTGCACTTTTTATAATTCAGAATTACAGTGAAATATTTAAAAAGACTTCTATATTAATTTTTTGTTAACAAATAAATAAGATTGAAAAACTATCCAAAGTTAATTATAACGTCATTATCCTAATCATCATCGTCACTTGGAGATTGTAGTAAATTTATAAATTCTCTATAAGGCATGAGAACATGACAAATATACCTAAGTTTACCTTCTTCCTCCGCTTGAGTCGTTAGATTCCATAATATTCGACTCAGTTCTTCTGAATTATTTTCTAGTCCTTTAGATTGTTCTTTAAATTTTTTATAATATTCTATTTCCATAAAAGAAAATGTATATATATATTCTAACTTTTCTTTTTGATTTTTTTCGTTTATACGACAATCTATATATAAACTGTCTGAATCCTTGCTAAAGGTAATTAATGTATTATCCCCCCAACTTAAAGTCCTTTCAATCTCTTCTTTTACAAGTTTAAAGCTCGGATTTACTTCAAAAAATAGAAAGTCCAGAGAGTGCATCACCAATATAAACTTGTCATTAAGTGCTGATAACCAAAATTCAAGGATTTTCTCTATCCTATTGTATGCAAGTAACTTTTCTTCCTTTTTAGATACAACTGACAAAGCATTAACCAACCCCCTCAATTCTTTTACTTCATCATAACTAGTTATCTTAACCTCTTTACGTTCATCTACTATTACATCTTTAGCCTTTTTCTGGATACTTTTAAGTGTTTTTTTCTTTTTAGCTTTACCACATTGCGAACAAAAGTGATCTGTTTTTTCCAAGATATTCCCACATTCGCATCTCTCATTTAAAATAACTTTTGTTCCACACTGATGACAAAATTTTGATTCTTCTTTCAATGTTTCTTGACAATTTGTACATTGCACCATAACCCCTCCGATATCTTAAAATTCCAACAATTCAGTTTCTGAAATTTCTTTATCCGATTGATACACTAACGCTAAACCATATTCATTTTTCTTTATCACTGCATATTCTGTTCTAGATGTGCTGCTTAAATAAGATTGTAGATCTTGTGGCCATTCATTTGTTGGAACATCCAAATAATCCTCTAGATACTCATAACGCTCAACAGATCCACCTCCAGCATGACTATACTCAATAGAATTAAATGTTTTAATACCATATTCAACTAGATAGATATTATTAGTGTATTTAGTGATTTCCTGTATCTCGTGTATTAGAAGTGCCTGCATTGACCAACCATCTAGTCCACTAGCTACGTAATATATTCCATCTTCGTAATAAACGCTTTCATCACCAGTAGTACTAGAAAATCCCTTCTCATCAAATACCATATCGAAATATCTTTTAGTGAAATAATCAACTACCGTTTTTTCTTGAAATAAGTAGTAACTATCGCTATTATTTTCAAAATCAATATCTGGATAGTTAAATGGGATTTTTACAAAGGCACTTAGGCTTAACAAAAAGTCAGAATATGATTCTATATTGCGATTATCAAAATCCTCTAACCAATAGAAGTCAGATAGTATTTTTTGAATAGTTGATTTTTCTTCATCACTAACTTCTGTTGTAAATGCAACTTTACTCGGATCAATCGCTAATTTATTTACTACTTCCATTATTTTTGTTGTTGGCGAGGATAAATCTAATGCGAATGATTTAGAACCAAGACCACTATCTATAATCCTAATACTCCTATTTTTGAATGATTTTACTTTATCATCATATAAATTTTGTTCTACTGTCTGATCGTCAATAGAATAAACAATCTTGCTACTTTCTTCGTTCAAGTCCTCTGTTGTACTGAAGTCAATAATCTTTTCGAACTCATTATCTGTAAGTTGTTGAAATTCTTCATAAGTCATTGAAATGTTATCTTTCATGTATGTAGATGAATAATTTAAATAATATAATCCATCTAAACCTTGAGTAATCGCTACACTTAAATCGTCTACTAATCCACCTTGATAAAATAATTCATGATTTAATAAAACCAATTCCCCATCATCCTGCATGCCCCAAATTTCCTGATTGTATTCTTCAGCCGAACGATGGTTGTATTGCTCAGATTGTCCATCTTCAACTGGCATGAAAAGCGTATATAATTCAGGTTGTCCGTCTCCGCTGAAATCAATTAAATCTGCATAAACTAAACCACGAGTATTCGAAGTATCCCATGTATTAAATTCATGATTAGGTGCTACAACTCCCGAAGAATCAATTAAATCGGATAGAACCGACATATATTGAGTTTTCCATTCCATTTCGATTGCTTCTAGTTGTTCTTGAATACTTGTAATTTGTTGCTCCGTTTCTGCTAAAATTACTTTCGCTTCTGGTATAGATTCAAGTTCTGATTTTAACTTTTCTAAAGATGTTAATGCTTCTAATAGTTGGCCTTCCTTTACTAATTGCATTTGGCAATCAAAAAATGTAATAAATGGTCATTAATTTTGCGACCACTTGCCAACACTATTTTTACTTATTTTCGAATACTAGAATTACGG
>NZ_RYYR01000030.1 GCF_003977595.1 Lysinibacillus antri
TAATGGCATCTAACTTTTCTTCTAAAGTAAATTTAGACATAGAAAAACTGCACCTCCAATTATTAGATTTTGTCTAACAATTGGGGTGCAGTTCACATTGTGAATGGCGGTTTTATTATGCAACTATTGTAAAAATAACTATTTTCTAAGCCTAAAGAACTGTATAAATCCAATATGACGAAAAACACAATATTCATACACTAGTTAACACGGGATATTGTTATTTCCTTTTATGTTTAATGGGATTATAATAAGAAAAAAGTACTGCCTTAAGATAGGTGATTCAATGAATTTATTGTTAGATATGAAGACAATTTTAATTAGTTTAGTAGTTGGTCATGTGTTTACAGTAGCGCTTATTATTGCGTATTGGCGCAATCATTCAAGAGATTCTACATTTAATATATTTTTTCTCGCTAAATGTATTCAGGCGGTAGCATGGTTATTGTTAACACTTCGAGGTGGGATTTCAGATATTTTCACCATTTCCATTGCCAATACATTACTCTTTATTGGTTCAGCCCTTGAATCCATTGCCATATTAAAATTAGTTAATCACTTTAATGCGACGATAAAAAAAGTCTATATTGGCTTAACGATTTTCTTTATTGCCTGTTTTCACTTAATTCTCGTATTTTATAACTATGAAAACATTCGTATTGTATGTGCATCGCTTGGGACTACTGTTCTTGTCCTATTACCTGCCTTCCGCTTAATGAGAGATAAAAAATCGACATTATTAATGAAAATAATGGGCTTCTTCTATTGTATTGTTTCTTTCTCTTTACTTCTTAGAGCAATTGCGGCTTTTACTTCCGATCAACAAATGGGATTGTTTACACCCGGATTAATCCAGACTTTCTCTTTTTTAGCATTGTATTTAGTCATGATCTTAGGGAATACAGGATTTATTCTCGTATTAAAGGAACGTGCAGATCAGGAGCTTGTTCGAATGGCTTATTACGATGACTTAACCCATACGTTAAACCGAAGAACTTTTGTGGATCAAGCAAAGGAAATCATTTCGAAATGCGCCAAGGACAATAAGCCATTATCCTATATTTTATTTGACGTCGATCACTTTAAAAAATTCAATGACGGCTATGGTCATGATGCTGGGGACCGTATTTTGCAAGATCTATCAAAGCGAATCCAACAACTTCTTGAACCGCAAGATTTGTTTGGCCGTTACGGTGGCGATGAGTTTGCGATTCTATTACCAGAACTAACTGAAAAGGAATCCGTGGAAAAGGTAGAACAAATTACGAACTATCTTTCAAAAGCAGAAATTGCGGGGGTTTCTGAAAAATATTCTATCAGTGTCGGTGTGATTACGGTTGTACCAGATAAAGAGACAAAAATCGAAAGTTTATATGTAAGTTGTGATAAGGCGCTATATCAAGCAAAACATAACGGACGAAATTGTATTTGCTGCGGTGAGCTTGATGAAATTAATACAGTTTAGGTTAAATTATTATAAATGGAGCTGTTCATAAATTGGATAGCTCTATTCTTATATATATTAAATAGCGATTTATACTATAAATATTGGAATCCTAATATAGATAATAGAAGGTCGGTAAGAAAGCATAAAAAAGGCTTGAGTTCTATGTAGTAAAACCCAAGCAGAAAATATATTAATTAAAGGGGACTTTTTGAATTTACATTTTAATCTTTTACAAAGTTCGGTAAAAACGTAACAATTTCTGGGAAAATAATTAAAATGATCGTTGCAATGGCCATAGTTATAATAGAAGGTATTACGCCTTTAAAGATTTTCTCAATCGACACATCCTTCACAACCCCGCTTATGATATAAACACTTAAGCCTAAAGGTGGCGTTAAAACCCCGATATTAATTAGCATAATCATAATAATTCCAAACCATAAACCATCAAACCCAAGTTGTGTAATTAACGGATAAACTATTGGCAATGTTAACACCATGATAGCAATACCTTCTAAGAACATTCCTAGAATAAAGTAAACAGCAAGGATTAATGCTAAAATTAAATATGGCGAAACATCTAATCCCCCAACGACATTTGTTAAATACATTGGAATACGGCTTAATGCTAGGAATTTCCCCAAAAAACCCGCACCAATCAGGATTGAAATAGCATAATTAAAAAATAACTTCTCTGAGTATCGAAGTCATTTTTTAGTATCTATTGAAATTATTTTGACAGGATTAAATTAAAAAGGAATATTAAACTTTTCCATAAACCAATTGTCATCAAATTTTCTTCTTTTTCTATAACGCTCTCGTTGTTCTAAAATATCACCTTTTAATAATTTTTCTTCTATTTCTGTAGGGTTAGAATATTTTATTAAACTTTTACATTTTACAATGCGTTCCTCACTAAAATGACTATAGGCCATACGTAAGAAATTCCAATCTACGTCATCCCATGTAATTTTAAAAGGCGGATTAGATGGTCTAAAGTAATGTTGAATTTTAACACTAGGTAGAACAATACAACGATATCCGAATAACCACAATTTTATCGAAAATTCTTCGTCTTCTCTTCCCCACACCTTAAAACTTTTTTCAAAACCATCTACATCAAAAAACACCTTTTTCGATATAGCTAAACAACCACCTGCAAGTAGAGGTGAAAAAAATGGTTTATGTTTGTCAGCATTCCACTTAGGTTCTAGATTATGATTCCAGCTATAGCCAAACCCTATACTGTCTGGATTAGTAGAATCTGCAATTCCTGGATTTACTGCATCTGCTTCCCCACTCAAGATCGGATTAAGTAGATTTTCAACCCAAAAATCCTCAAAAGCTAAATGTGCATCACAAAAAATAAAGAAATCACCACTTGCACTTTCTGCCCCGAGATTTCTTGCCATTGCTGATCCTAATCCTTCTGCTTTAATGAGTTTTATTTTATCTTTTTCTGGATAATTATGAATGAATTCCGCGCAGTCATCCGTTGAACCATCATCAACAATGACAATTTCTACTGTATATGTGGTTTTTATACTAAAAAAAGAATCTACCGTATTTTTTAATAAAATCCCCTCATTCTTAGCAGGAATAATTACTGAAACATAAGGTTTTAATTCCATATTTTAGTCCTTTCATTTCCCTATTTTAATACACGATTTCTTTTGATAATAAAGCTATATATAAACAATAATCTCGAACATATTCTATTTTGAGTTGGTTCCTCTGAATGTGATCATAATTTCCATCGCTAAATTGAAACTTTGAAAACAACTCATCGGTATGCCAACAGTGTATGTGTGGATGCCCAGTAGTAAAATTTTGAGAAGTACTATCAAAATCTAATTTTCCAGCCTCCACCTTTATATCTGAAACTAAATGGTTCATTGCAATTTCACAACTATACATCGTTGTCACACCACGGTACCAACCTGGCCATTCACCCTCTGTATATCTAAACTCAGTCGTTAAAAGATGTTCTGCAACTTCCACTGCTAATTTACACACACTACGAATCTGATTTGGTTTTCCATAGTGTGTAGACCCTAAATTATGGAGTCCACGATGATTTAATTTTAGTTGATTTGATATACTAGTAATCTTTTCTTTCACTTCATCTGTAAAAACATATGCCCCCTTACCGACTGTGTATTTTTCAGGAAAAAATTCATTCCATGAAGGCGTTAAGAAGGTATCTACATCACTCCGAAGAATGAAGTCATATTTATCTAATACGTCAGCCTCATTACCTAATAAGCAACAAAGGGAATTAATATAGGGGTAATTATTAAATTCCTCAGGTTTTGATGGAGGTACAAATGTGTATTTTAAACAATCGTCTGGGATTTTTTCAAGTGCCTCCTCCGTCCCAAACACAACAATATCCGTATCTTTATTGTTGATAAATTTAAGTGACGTATAGAGACACATAAACTGAACTATTAAATCCCTTTTGTCTTCTACAAATACTACAATTGCTCTTCGCAAAGTACCTCCCCCCTCAATAGTAACTTGCTATGTTACTTTGGTTTTGGTTTTGGTTTTGGTTTTGGTTTTGGTTTTGGTTTTGGTTTTGGTTTTGGTTTTGGTTTTGGTTTTGGTTTTGGTTTTGGTTTTGGGGTTTTGGTTTTGGTTTTGGTTTTGGTTTTGGTTTTGGCGGTTTTGGTGTTGTTGTTACTGGTGGTTTCGGTGTTGTTGTTACTGGTGGTTTCGGCGTTGTTGTCACTGGTGGTTTTGGCGTTGTTGTCACTGGTGGTTTTGGCGTTGTTGTTACTGGTGGTTTTGGCGTTGTTGTTACTGGTGGTTTCGGTGTTGTTGTCACTGGTGGTTTTGGCGTTGTTGTCACTGGTGGTTTTGGCGTTGTTGTCACCAGTGGAGGCTTAGTTGTTAAAGGAGTAATGGGTGTTATACGTACAGGCTGAATTTTTAAATTTTCTCGTTTCTGATTTTCATTCAAACCAGATAGATGTTTCAGCAAAATCTCCCCCCAGTTCCTGTAAATCATATACAAATTATTTTATTCAACACCATTTCAGTATATACGCGATAAACTTTTTCATCGCCATTTGTACAATAAACGATGGTGGTATTCCGTATTTGTTTATGAGTAGTTTTTACTATCTCACTCTACATGACAACTTTCACTGCATTCCAATTTAAGTAAATTTTCCGTGCGTAATGGACATATAATTCAATGATTTCAAGAAAATAAAGGGGGGAAAACATGTGTCCTATATCAAAATGCATAGCGGTGAAATGATAGAAACATCTAATCGCATTGCCATTTTAAATGTACAAACATTTCCAAATCAGAATTCTCCAATAATTCATTTTGAATATTCTAGTGATGGCGGTTTAACATGGAATCCAATGTGGGTTCGCCCAATTTATGGTGGTATACCTCAGGAGTATATTATAATTCCTGGTATTTTTTTTGCCGACATTCAACACGCAACACATATACGCTTTGTAAAAGATTTTTATAAAAAACAGGACTTAACAGTTAAATTAAAATTTACAGCAAATATTCACTTACAATATGAAGGTCGTCGCAGCACTAAGCGTTACGCACCAATGCCAGCTAGGCTAAATCCAATAATTAGATCAACCGCAGGAAAAGAAATCGCACATGTGACACCAGATAGCATTGTATATGCATATGGGGGAAGAAATTTATATAAATCCCAAGACCTCGGCGTGACCTGGGATTTAATCCAAACCCCTTTTACAGATGGAAATGTAACACGAATCAAAAAACTATCAATGGGCGAATTGCTTGTTATAGGGAATAATCTTGATGGAAAAAAAGGTCTTCAAGTTTGGAAAAGTGGGAAAGATGAACGCAATTTAAGAAAAGTAACTACTTTAGATACGTTCTCGGATGCAAACAGCTTTTGGGGGCTTGAAATCTATGATGATATCATTTTATTTGCCCCCTATATTATTCAACCTAGAAAAGCATCACAAACACTCAATGTATATCTATCTCGAGATGGCGGTGAAAAGTGGGAAGCAATTTTTAAAGCACCTACTATTGATTCTTGGCATTTTCATGGTATTAAACTAGATCCGTTCGAAAGTAGAATATGGGTATTATGTGGAGACGGTCCTGAAAAACAAAATGTATGGTTCACTGATAATTGGGGAGCAGATTGGGAAAGTCTTTGGTCGATCGGTGAGTCACCAGTTCAATTCACCGATTTAGCTGTTCTTCCTAATTGTTTAATTTTTGGAATAGATGATCCAAAAGGACTTGGCTATATGCGCCTTGATAAACCAACACCCCGTTTATCAGCAGGAGCTTTAAAGTTTCACATCCATGAGGCGTATTTCCTAGATAAAATTGGAGTTAAAGTTGATGCAACTGGAAGATTTATTACAAAAGATAATGTTGCATACCTTCCTTCAGAATCCCCACGTGGTTTATTAACTGCAACAAAGGATGGGTTTGATTATTACGTATTATGGGATTACACGAAAGAACCAGGAGGAGCTGTTGCTGGCATTACTTATATTGAGGCAACTAACACTGGTAAATTAATCGGCTATTTTAAAGATAAAGAACGGGATGGTGAAACATTTATTTGGATAGCGGACCTTCCAAAATGGATAGAAATATAATTAATGTACTCTACCGTATTTATGAAGTATCAGCTCGTATAACCCCTGACACATATCTCCTATTATAAGTTGTTCTGTTAAATTGCCTTTTTTAGTACGATGATATTCATTTCTTACTTTATTATTACTAATTACATCTACTTCCTTTACAGCTTTAACATTCAATCCAGCCAGTATCGCTCTTACCATCGCTACTGTTGGAATTGCGAGGTTCTCAGGTCCTATTATTTCTACTGCTCTATTGCTAAGAGCGTTAGGTATAGCTGTTAGCGTATTCACATCTAAATCATCTCTATTTAAAGCGTGATTCAAAAAATATTTCGACCATGTCACTTCATCCCACTTTTCGTATATCCCTAGCATTGAACTTAAATTATTTAAAGCTACGTCCACGCCATTTTTAGTGATAGCCGTTATAAATGGTTTAAGGCTTTCGGATGCAATAACTAAATCAGCATCTAAAAATAAATAATAACTAGAAGGATAATACATCACACCGACTGCTCTTCCTACGTCATGCCCTATCCGATATGGAATGGACACTATTTTTGCTCCAGCTTTCTTTGCAATTTTTGCAGTATTATCAGTTGAACCGTTATCAACAACAACTACTTGACTTACCCCTGCATTAAAAGCATTTCTAATTACAGGACCAATTGTATCTTCTTCATTTGAAGCAGCAATAATTGCAGTTACTCCTAAATGAAAATATTGATTTTTTCCTTCTTGATCTTTTAAAATGTCTAATCTTCTTTCCAAATTAGTGTATTTACCTCTTTTATCGGTTCTACTCAACCAATAAGATAGTGACTGCATACTTTCTTCTAATAGAATGTCACACTCGCCATCAATATCTACACTGTTGAATTTACTATTACTTCCGGTTGATATGCGAAATACTTCTATTTTTAATCCTTTGTCAACTGCAATCAATTTCGCTAATGAGGGAACTGCAAAACTTTCTATTCCTATATCCTTTAACGCTTCTTTACTAATAACAAATGGAACATAGTACAGTGAGGCACATTCTAGATCTCTACGATTAGCTACAATATTGTGAATATGCTCTACTATCTCAGAATTAAAAATCCCTGCTTTAGGGGATGAAGTATAAGTACTAATCGCTAGGTCAGCCTTTTTACTTTGTATTACCGAAACCATAGATTCCAGTTCAGATGCTTTGATTACTAAAGAAGTGTCCAAGAATAATAATACATCACCCTTTGCTATTTTTGCTCCCATAACCCGCTTTTTATGGTTCAATATTTTAGAACCAAGCTTAAGGACCCGAACTCCTTTACGTATAGCAAACCTATGAACTTCCTTATTACACTCACTTAGAAAAATTATTTCTTTTAAACCTTTCAACTTATTCGCTTCACTAAGTTGTATTTTCATACTTTCTAAATCATTTTCTCCATTTCCAGTAATAATTACTGATAAGTTTGATTGTTTCAACGATATTCCTACTTTCTATTACGTTATAAAGTTTTTTATCTCTCTTTATAATACGAAAATGGATTAGTAAAGTAGGGGCAAATAACATTTTTTTATGTTTAATAAACTACCGTCGAATTACTTTTGATATGAAATATTAAGAGCATTGTAGATAATTACCATCTACAATGCTCTCATGTTTTTAACAGCTTTGTACTTGTTCCCGTTTAAGTGGTTCTAAATCGATTTCAAATCCTAAGTCTTCTAGCATTTTTTTATCTTGTTCCCCTGGTTGTCCTTCTGTTGTTAAGTAATCGCCAAGGAAAATAGAGTTCGCTGCATATAAACTTAGTGGTTGCAATGTACCAAGATTCACTTCGCGCCCACCTGAAACACGTATTTCTTTTGTAGGGTTTACGAAACGGAATAAACTTAGCACTTTTAAACAATATCTTGGATTTAATTCCTTTGTCCCTTCTAAAGGTGTCCCGTCAATGGCATTTAAAAAGTTTACTGGAATCGAATCGGCATCCAGTGCGCGTAAACTTTTGGCCATATTCACTACATCTTCTTTTGTTTCACGCATGCCAATAATGACCCCAGAACAAGGTGAAATACCCGATTGTTTCGCTAATTCGACTGTATTGACACGATCTGCATACGTATGAGAAGTCGTAATCTTTTCATGATGATCTGCTGATGTATTGATATTGTGATTATAGCGATCTACACCCGCTTCTTTTAATCGTTGTGCTTGCTCTGGCTTTAAAATTCCTAGACATGCGCAAATCGTCATATCCTCGTGTTTCCCTTTAATTTCCTTTACTGCATCTACGACAATATCAATCTCTTTATTTACTGGACCGCGACCACTCGCCACGATGCAATACGTTCCAACATTTAATGATGCCGCACGTTCTGCTCCTGCCACAATCTCTTCTTGTTTCATCATCGCATATTTCTCAACAGGTGCTTTGGAAACAATCGACTGAGAACAGTAGCCACAATTTTCTGGGCAAAGACCTGATTTTGTATTAATAATCATATTTAATTTTACTTTATTACCAAAATAATTTTTTCGAATTTTATAGGCTGCGTGAAGTAGCTGTAATAAATCTTCATCAGGACTATTTAGTATCGCTAATGCATCTTCATTCGTTAGTTCGTATCCTTCTAAAACTTGTGTTGCTAATGCTTCGTAATTCATGTTACTTTCCCACTTTCAATATGTTTTGTAGTCGATAGCCAAATACACCTGCAAATACTGCTAATATTAAATCTTTCGGTAATGGTGCCATCATCCAAGCCCAAGCCATTCCATAAGAAAATCCTTCTGGTGCCCCAAACCATAACATATAAGCGCCATACATCCAGTTTGTTCCAGCGATATAACTAATGGCCGTTCCGATTAACGCCGCACCTACATACCATCGCTTAGAAGATTTATGTTCAACAATTTTCCCAACAACAAATGCAACTAAAATAAACGTCACAATAAAGCCGAATGTTGGACTTAAAATTTGAGAAAAGCCTCCACTAAATCTCGCAAATACCGGTGCTCCAGCTAACCCTACTAACATATAAACCGTGATAGATATAGCACCTAATCTACTTCCTAAGATTAGCCCTGCTAGAATGGCAAAAAATGCTTGCAATGTGATTGGGACCCCCCCTACAACCATAAATGGTGCAAAGGACGTAATATTTGCCCCGATCATCATTAAGGTTGCAAATATACCACAATACACGAGTTCAACGGTTTTTAATCTCGTTTTTGAATGAATCGTTTCAGTAGCCAAATTTAACACCTCTTCAAAAATTTGTATTACAACGTTATCTTAAAAGATTGCCTTCACTTATGTCAACCTATTTTTAATTTAGGTTAACTCAAAAGCCGAATGAATGGTCCTATTGAAACTCTTTCCTTTTAATTGAATAGTTCCCCATTGTAACGGGAACTCTTTTTAAAGAATGTTTAAGGAGGTTTCCCTAATGTTTGAGAAGAAATTAGCCCTTCACGAAACGATGGAATTTCATGAGGTCATCAACTTTATGACGACCAGCTTATTAAAATCCAAGTTGAGTCAAGGTGTTGTGTTCGATGACGATTTAAGAGCGTTATTAGACAAAAATGTGAAACTATCAACACCTGCACTAGAAGCAATGATCAAGCTATATGAAAAATCTGAGCTCGAATATTAATTTGGAGGTATGACCATGGAAGATTATTTAGATCCCATTAATTCGATCAATATGCCTGAACTTACGGACTCCGGAGTTGCTTTAGAGTTATTACTTTCACTCAAAACAGGGGTGCGAACATTATCAATCGCATTAACAGAAACGGCTTCTCCCGCGTTAAGAAAAATATTACGAACACAACTCGATGTGTTACTTGACCTCTATTTCGAAACATCTGAATTGATGATGAAAAAAGAATGGCTAAAGCCTTATGAATTAAGTCATCAAAAGGAAATGGATATAAAATCTGCAGGAAACGCTATTAGCATCGCAAAATTGGATCTGTTTCCAAAAAATATGAACCGTAAAGGATTGTTTCCAACACCACCCAAAAAATAAAAGGAAGTTAGGTGAGATGTAAATGAAGGCTGTAACTTTTCAAGGAATCAAAAACGTACAGGTGAAGGAAGTAAAAGACCCAAAAATTAAAAAAGCGGACGATATTATTATTCGATTAACGTCTACAGCTATTTGTGGTTCCGATCTACATTTACTTCACGGTATGATTCCAAACATAGGTGAAGATTATGTCATCGGCCATGAACCAATGGGCATTGTTGAAGAGGTTGGGAAGGAAGTTACGAAGGTAAAGAAAGGAGACCGTGTTATCATCCCCTTTAATGTCGCATGTGGTCAATGTTGGTACTGCACACATGAGTTAGAAAGCCAATGTGACAATGCCAACGATAACGGAGAAATGGGGGCTTATTTTGGGTACTCCGATACAACAGGTGGATTTCCAGGAGGACAAGCCGAATATATGCGTGTACCTTATGCAAACTTTACCCCGTTTGTAATCCCCGAAAATAGTGAAGTGAAAGATGAAAGTTTAATTTTACTAGCCGATGCAGCTACAACGGCTTATTGGAGTGTCGACAATGCTGGCGTAAAAGCTGGTGATACAGTTGTCGTTCTCGGTTGTGGTCCTGTTGGCTTACTTGCACAAAAATTCTCATGGTTAAAAGGTGCGAAAAGAGTTATTGCCGTGGACTATGTTGGCTATCGGTTAAAACATGCGAAAAAAACAAATAATGTGGAAATTGTCAATTTTGAGGATCATGAAAATTGCGGCGAATATTTAAAAGAAATCACAAAAGGTGGCGCTGATGTGGTCATTGACTGTGTTGGTATGAGTGGTAAGATGACACCGTTAGAGTTTCTCGCAAGTGGGCTGAAATTACAAGGTGGTGCAATGGGCGCATTAGTCATTGCCAGCCAAGCTGTTCGTAAAGGTGGTACGATCCAAATTACAGGTGTTTATGGCGCCCGATATAACGGCTTCCCATTAGGAGATATTTTCCAACGCAATGTGAACATACGTACTGGGCAAGCACCCGTCATCCATTACATGCCCCATATTTACCAGTTAATTGCCGATGGAAAAGTGGATCCGAGTGATATTGTTACCCATGTACTGCCTTTAGAAAAAGCAAAACACGGGTACGAAATCTTTGATACGAAACAAGACGACTGTATAAAGGTGATTTTAAAGCCATAGAAGAACCCCCTCCTGAACACCGGGGATTACTAACGCCAAAAAGCAGAGACCGTTTATTTAAACAGCTCTGCTTTTGTTATGTAAAAATTATTTTTCTATAAGATTCGGTAACATCTTTAATAGTACTTTTAATGGTTCTGCTGAATTTTGGGTTAAACATAACATCATAGCACCCTCAATAGATGCTGTCATCATCAAGGCATAGGCGTATGCTTTGTCGTTTGAAAGACCATCTGCAACGAGCTTATGGTAATAAATATCTTGCATTTTTTTATACAACCCCGCGCAAGCCTCTCTCACCGGGTCACTCAAAGCTGCCATTTCACTAACAATGCTACTAAACGTGTATCCCGTTAGTGTACCTTCTCTTTCAAACTTTTCAATTAATTGTTCGACCATCACGTTTGTTGCTTCTTTTGTTGTCGCATAACGATGATAAATCCCCTCAATATCTTCCGTAATGGCTTCATTTAACGATTGAAGACACGTAATGAGTAATTCTTCTTTTCCATTTGGGAAGTGATGATAAAGTGATCCTTTTGAAATGTTACATTCCTTTAATATCTCATTTAAACCTACACCAATATACCCTTTCTTTTGAAAAAGGTTTGTAGCTACTTCGATGATTCGCGATTTCGTATCCATGTAGCATACACCCTCCAATCAGTTACGTTTTGGATTCGAATATTGCTCGCACCATTCTAACCTTCCGTGACTAAATATCCATATTACTATAACATATTTGAAAAGTGCTTAGTAACAGTGAAACTCCAACAATTGTTAAAATCTGTAAATACTCGCGAATTCGACCAATTTACTCGCGCTTTTTACAGAAATACTCGCGAAATCCATTAGAATACTCGCACTTCTACTACGAATTAAGTATTTTTAATAATTTATTTAACACTTCCGTATTTTGTACAACAACTAAGTGCAGCTTTTTCCTCGTTCGTATAATATTTTGGTATAACATCTTAACCGGTTGATCATTTAGTTTTTTTCCTACCGTTTTTGCGGCAAGTTTTCCATTTGTTTTGTAATAAAACAATCCATCTATTACTGCCACTACATGGTCAAACTCAATCCCATGGATGTCTTTTCTGTAGCCTTTTTTTGAATGATCATTATCTGGATTTTCAATATAATTTGAACGGCTATAATCAATAATTTTCCACCCTTCACCGCGCAAATACTGCAAATAGTTTTTTGTCGCCGTTTTAGAAGAAAAATATTGTAATGTGACATTCGGAAATTTTTGTACATCAGTAGGTCGTGCTAGATCGAACATATTATTAATAAATGAGTGAATTTCTTTATTATGGCGAATAATTGTCGTTAATTCATAAGTTACTGGATTCAATTTTTCTTGGATTAGTTTTGGAATATTATTGTTCATTTCAAAATTAGTTAGCACTCGGTCTGGGTCTAAAGAAAAAATACATTTAATTTTTAAATCTTTAATGAGCTCTACTACTTTAATAAATTTATTTTTATATAATGCTTGAGCTTCATCGAAAATAATGACATCATATTGAGAAAAATCATAGGTTAATTGTTTTGCTTTGTTAAAATTACTAATCGGCTCAATCGGCCAATTATACTCGGCAATAAGTTGTTCATGTCCTTTATTGAGCCTACCACAGTTAAAAATAAGAACCTTTTTGGAATTCTTCATATATTCTTTTGCTATATCGTAAGTTAGTAGCGATTTCCCTGTACCTGGTCCGCCTTCAATGACAATAAAATTTGTTTGATCGGTTGGGATTAAATTTAATATTTCACGCTTATATGTACTTTGTTGGGCACTGAGGAAATATTTATCCTTCATAAAACTATGCGGTGAATTAAAAGGTGAAACTAAATAGTTGGATGGGTCAAATACATCATCCAAATCTTCAATATGAATTAGTTGTTGTTCCTCAAGCCGCTCGATGAGTCTGTCCATTTGTACTTCCTTGATTACATGGTTATCCATTAACATATATAATTTTTTCGTAGACGAGACAAACGTAAAGTTATGGACTTCTTTATCTAGAAATTTTAAATAATAGTCATTTTGCAAAAGTTGCCGGGTGATTTTTTCTTCATTGCTCTCACGCTTTAGTTCAATATTCACGACACTACTTTGACCAATCCGCAACAAATCAAATTCTTTTCCAATCCGATTAATCATAAAACCGTAATAAAAGTTATTATATATATTATAATTACTTGTATTCTTTTGCATTTCGTCTACCAACGATTTTAAGTCGTCTAGTTCGCTTAATCGAATTTTCGGATTCATCCCAAATTGTTGGATATACTTTGTAAAATTTGTATAGCTCAAATCGTATCTAGCACTCAATAAGGATAATAGATTAATTGCTTTCACCATAGTTGCCCCTTTATTTTACGCTCTTTGTCCTTTTATAAGAAAATGCCACCTTGTAAAAACAAAGCAGCATTGTGTATTTTTCATCATTGGTAACTTACAACTTTTTCGTACTTTGTTACGCGATTTCGACCATTATTTTTTGACTCATACATTGCTTGGTCTGCCATGTTAAAAATTTTGGTTGATTTTATATAATCAGTTGGAATGACTGTTGCGACCCCCATACTAATCGTCACATAGTCATGCACTTCCGATTTACTGTGGGGAATTTTTAAATTTTCTACGGCCTTACGAATTTCTTCTGCTAGTTGCATGGCTTGATGTTCATCTTGCCCTTGAAGGAACACAACAAACTCTTCTCCACCGAATCGTGCAACAAAACGAACTGGCTCATCATTAAAGTTTTTTAGACAAGTAGCAATCGTCTTTAAACATTCGTCTCCTGCTAAGTGACCATATGTATCATTAAAATTTTTATAAAAATCAATATCAAATAAAATAATGGAAATCGGGAAATGCTTTTCTTTAGCAATCGCCCATTCTTTTAACATTGTTTCATTAAAATATCTTCTATTATAAAGTCCTGTTAACCCATCGAAGTTAACTTTTTCTTCTAATGTTTGAATACTTGATGACAATTCAGTACGCATAATATCAACGTTTTGAATTAAATCATACAATTCATCTTGTTTGTTATATGTCGGTACAACCTTTGTAAAATCATGTTCTGTATATGACTTCACATTATTACTTAATTTGATAATCGGTTTTATAACAGATTTTAATATTCTAAAGTTAACAAGTAAGTTAATTAATATAATAAATATAATAAAAAACACTAACCCAAATAAAGTTGAATTAATGCGCGTTTTCATTGTGTTTCTAACAATTGTTCGCTCTGCATCAATCATCACTGTAAATTCTTTATAAGTTACTCGGAATTCATCGATTAAATGTTTTGCTTCAACGGATACCAGTAAGTTTGGTAGCTCCCCTTTTTCAGCTAATGCGACAAAGGGGTCTCCGTATAGATTATGCCAATCTTGCCCTTCTGCTACTAATAGTTTTGCTTGCTTATGTAAAGTGGGAAAATGAGTAGATAACTGAATTAACTCATCGGAACTTTCGTGAAACTGTTGACCCCCTATATAATACGGCTCAAGAAACGACTCATCCTTCGTAAGACTGTACCCTCGTTGTCCTGTTTCTTGGTCTATAAGCGCTTGATAGAGTTGATTTGTTAATACTTCGAGATCGTCTAAAGATCGCTGTCCTTTAATATTAACATCTAATGAAACGCGAATAAAAATGGTAAATGTAATAACGATGACGATAATTAATAATGCTGATATAAAAATAGAATTTAGTAATTTATTTCCTAACTTTCCTAATGAGTTTAACTTCATAGATGTCCAATCACCTACTTTACAACGTGCTATCTATATTTTACCATATACATTTCTATTGTTCTACTAGACCTAGTTCTACTACGTGTGAACAAAAATACTATATTAGTTTAATGAATAAGGTATTTTCCTTATAGAGTTCTTGAAGGAACAAAGTATTCATCTTGTATTTATGTTACGATTTATTAAATTTTATTACTCGAGGTGAGTTATGAAAGCTATTGAAGAACGCAGTATAAAAGAATTTGTCCAGAACAATCCTGCGACGTCAACCATTCTATTTTTCATGATCGTCTTGCATTTGTTAACTTATGTTATAGGAAACGGACCGAGTGATGCCGAGACTGCTAAAAACTTTGGCGCCCTATATTCGGGAAACAAAGACTGGTCTGAATTTCCTTATTTACTCACTTCAACCTATCAACATTTAGGTGGAATGTTTCATTTATTATCGAACGTATTCGTCATTTTAATTAGTGCCCCTTTCCTTGAAAAAATCTATGGGACGTTCAAATTTGTTTTACTTTTTAACTTAACAGGCATCTTTGCTAGCTTGGTGACACTTATTTTTCAAAGCAATGCGTTATCGAGTGGTGCTTCTGGTGCAGCATTTGGTTTACTAGGCATTTATATTGCATTAATTGTGAAAAAACATCCAGAAATTACGAAATCAATTACACAAACGGTCATTAGTTTGGTTGCGATCAACGTCATTGTCACGTATATCGTTCCCGGAATTTCCATTACAGGGCATTTAGGGGGGCTTCTTGGTGGGATGCTTCTTGGAATGGTTTTCCTAACTGGCAGAAGCGTTAAAGAACGAACATTTACGAGTATTTTTAAGACGATTGCTATTACACTTGGTTTATTTGGTTTATTGTTCGTCCCACAATACACGCTTACAAATAAAAGCTTTATAGATGTAGCGGAACAAGTTGGTTTAGGAGATTATGTAGCTGGAAGTTCCACTTTACCCTTTTTTTCGAACAATTCCATCTATAACGAACTTAACTGGCTGATTGACCAATATAATAACAAGCTCGTGCCCCATTATAACAACCTCGTTGAAAGTTATAATAATGGGATTAGTGCTACCGATTCTTCTAGTCACATACAAGTAATCAATCAACTTATAACTGAACTAGAAAAGGATATGGAAATTGTTTCGTCTCACAAGAACATGGATGAAACAAAGGAACTACAACAGCAGTTACTTATCATGTATGAGCATTTAATTGAAGCCGCCAATTTGGCCAAAAGTACACTAGAATTGAAAGGTGTAACGATGAATGAGCAATTTATCAATCAAATGAATGTAGTGAATTCAGAATATGAGAAATTTAATAACCTGTTAGAAAAGTACTACAATGAATATGGTAAATAATAGAAGAAGGAGAAAAAACTAATGAATCTAATTTTCTAGCATATAATCTATTAACTATCTTTCCAAGAGGTGATATGAATGGATTATAAAGCTGCCTACGAAACATTCCTACAACTAGCCTTTGAAGAACATGTTTACCCTGCTGCCCCAGTCGTTTATAAGTTATCGGAAAACCAAACACTAACGAAAGAATATGTTGCGAAGTTATTAGCTCAAGTGGAAACAAGAATCTTTGAATTACAGATCATCCCAACGAAGTCAAAAGAACAGGAATATCAAAAAGAATTAGAGCTCTTTAAATTAAACTATTTATTAGATTGCCTGAAGTCACCTCAAGTTGCGGAGCTAGTCAATTTTGGAAAAAGGTCAATTGAGTTTTCCTATGATGTGAACAACAATCCTACTTGTTACTTGGAGAAAAATAATGATTTTTACATGGATATTTTAGATCATGCAAATTATCATATGCATACGATTCGCATCATTCTCCAAGAATTGTGGGTTTCAAAGGAAGTGGATTTTGTCATTTGAAGATAGAGCTTTCCTTACTAAAATCTGCTCTTAATGAGCGGATTTTTTTATTTTATTTGGAAGTTTGGCTAATATTAGGCTCTATTTGACTAATATTTCACTCTATTTGGCTAATATCTCCCACCGGTTGGCTAATAGTTGCCTAGATTTGCTAAAATAGAATTAACAAATTTATAGGAGGTACGACAATGGCTGGTTTAGAAAAGAAAAAGATCGCTTTACTTGGCACCAGAAAAATTGAAGAACAAACGGCTATCATCGAGCAACTAGGAGGTTCAGCTGTTCATCGTCCCGCACAAGGAACGGTTTTCTTTGATGCCGAACAGATTGAACCTGAAATACATAAAATTATTAATGGGCAGTTTCAATGGGCCATTTTCACAACAGGGATTGGATTTGAAAAATTGTTTGAAATCGCAAAAGATAGCGAATTAGACGATGCATTACTTTCGGCATTACAACAGGTGAAAATTGCTATTCGAGGCTATAAAACGGCCAATGCATTGAAAAAACGTGGATTAACGCCTCTTGTCCGTGATGATGACGGCAGTATCGAAGGATTAATTCGGCAATTAGAGGAGCAGCATTTATCCAACCTTAACATTGCCGTACAGTTATATGGGGATCCTCACTCAGAACTCGTAGACTGGTTAATCGAGCGTTCCAACACAGTGCAAGAAATTTTGCCTTATCAACATATTCCACCACAAACAGAAGTGCTGGAACAATTATTACAAGAAGTGCTTACAAAGAAAGTGGATGCAGTTAGTTTCACAAGTACACCTCAAGTGAAATATTTCTTCCAATATGCCGAACAACACCAACAAAAAGAGGCGTTGCTTGCTGCATTTGAACAGGATGTAGTCGCTCTATCAGTGGGAAAAGTAACAGGCAAAGTATTAACAGAGGCTGGTGTGAAACGTGTCATCATGCCACAAGACGAGCGAATGGGCAGCGCGTTAATGACATTAAACAAATATTATAAAGAAACCGTTGTATAATAACGATTTCCATACAAACGATCTTTTTTCCATTCTATATTCCTCCCCTCAACATAAAATGAAGTAACTTATGGATGAGGAGAGAAGCGTGAATGTATGCGGTTCACTATTTTGAAAAGAAAAATCTATTGTTAAATCAGCTTTTAAATCAAGTGCCAGCTCAAGGTTCACAGATCAAAATAAAAGGACGGAAAGCGAACATATTGGCTGTCAATGAAGTAGCGCCGAACAAATATCATGTATTCGTTGAGTTAGAGGTTGTTAAAAAACAAGCCGTTGTGAGCGCATTGGATAAGAAGAAGCGTCGGTAACGCACAAAAACACCATTGTTTTACTCGCAATGGTGTTTTTGTATGGTGCTATTCCTTTTGACAATCTTCAATAATCCAATCCGCAGCCTGTGCCAAATCCGGAAAAATGGCGTCCGCCAACTGATCGCTTTCTCCCAGGTATACACACTTTGTCCCTGCCTTCTTTCCCGCTATGATATCGGTATCCGTATCCCCTACCATATACGATTTTGAAAGGTCTACATCATATTTTTTGGCAAGATCTTCAATCATTTTACTGCCGGGTTTTCGACATTCGCACCCTGCTTTCGGTTTATGAGCACAATACGCAACATCGTCTATGATGGCCCCTTCTTTTTTAAGTTCGTCCACCATATGTTCATGAATCTTCACCAGTTGAGCTTCTTTCATAAAGCCAAGACCGACGCCACCTTGGTTTGTCACGACAAAAATATAATCAAAAAAAGCGTTTAGTTTTTTAATTGCCTCTTGTACGCCGGGCAAAAAATATAAATCACTTTTTTTATTCACAAACTTTACTCGGTTCGTTAGTACTTCATTTATAACGCCATCTCGATCTAAAAAGACTGCTGTTTTCAAGTTTTCACACCTCGAATTTACCAATTATTCTCGTTTCGATTGTCCTCTAGTTTCAATGGGAATTTAATTAAAAAGGACTTGATCCACTTTGCTACTATTCGATTTGAAGCAATCTTCTCCATCATCCATCGAATATTGTAGGAAGATGCTTGTGATAACAAATATTTTGCATCTGCTTTCATTTCTTTTCCTTGCTCAAACACATCAATTATGAACGCTTCTACGATTGCAAATATCCAAACGGCACACAATATACTTAATATTAAAATATCAAACACAATGGGCAACCCTTCCACTGGATAATTTATTGTGAAGAGTTTTCCTATATAAAGACAAACACCAATACTTAAAGTAATCGATGGTGTATATAGTATGTAACTGTACGAAACCTTTATGCCAATATAGTATAACAACGTAGCGACAATCCCCATGACGACGATTGTCATTGCTAAAAATGCCATTTTATCACCCCTTCTAAAATATGGAAACTACTACCTATTTTCACCAGAAACATGTCAATTTAATCCAAAACAATCCTAAAGTTATCAATTTAAAAAAATCGGGAACGATATAGTTAGGAAAAGATACAGGGTGGTGAAATTGATCTTTCCATACTCAATCTGCAACTATGAATATAAAGGAGTGCATGTACTATGAAACAAAACAAAAAGCTTTTATTTTATTTCCTCACGACTATACTGACATTAGGAATGTTAGGTAGTTTCTCTCCTACATCCTATGCGAACGAGCACCATTTCCATGATGAATATGAGAAATTAGATGATACGAAAAAACAACAGGTTGATGAAGTACTAAGTTCCCTCAAAGCAGATTTAGAGAAATGGGGATTAAAAGTACCCGAACACCATAAAGGAAAACACGAGTTTCTTGAAAAGTTAGACGAAAAGACGAAACAACAAGTAAAAGAGATTGTGATTGAACTTGAAAAAGGGAATCTAACAAAAGAAGAAGCAGATCAAAAATTAACAAAGCTCGGGGTAAATGTTCCAGAAAAAGAATGTAAGGTTTTCGAAAATTTAGATGAAGAAAAGAAAAGCCGTGCAAAAGAGATCTTTAAACAAATGAAAGATGGTTCCATTACGGAAGAAGAGGGTAAAAAACAGTTAAAAGAACTTGGAGTCGAAATGCCAAAACATCCGATGCGTGAACACTTTGATAAGCTAGATGAAGAAGTAAAAACAAAAATAAAAGTGCGCGTGGAAGAAGCAAAGGTACAATTTGAAGAACTAGGTGTCCCATTCCCTAAAAAGTATGATTTATTAACGAAATAATTTTAAGGTTCGTCTATACAAAGGACGAACCTTTTTCATTTTTTACCACTCTCATTTGAGCTAGTTGTACTATAAGAAATTCGTACAAGGGCATACAATACTCATAAGGGTTAGGTGAAAAAGATATGATATTTGATGATCCAACTGGATTACGCTGGAAAAGAATTAAGCTTATTTCTCTTTCATTCCTTCTGATTACTTTACTCATTTTCATTCTATATTGGTTGAACCTATACGGAATCATTTCTACTCCCCTCTTGTACAAAGGGATTGTCACTACTTATAAAATCATTTTAACTAGCTACATTCTATATTTATTTCTTACGATTATTGTTGGTTTTGTACGAATGTTCGTGCTATTTTATTTTGCATTTCGACAAAAAAGAAGAAAACAAATCATTCAACAATTTAAAAAGATTCACCAGCTGTATTTACTCCCTTTTCGTCCCTCTGTTTCTGTTATTGTTCCTGTTTATAATGAGGCCGTTGTTATTACAAAAACGATTGATTCCATTCTACAAAGCAATTATCCAGTAAAGGAAATTATTATTGTGGATGATGGTTCAACGGATGAAACGGTGTCAATCATTCAACAAAAGTTTAAAAGAAATCCCAAAGTCAAACTTCTTCAAAAAGAAAACGGTGGAAAAGCATCTGCCCTGAATTTAGGTATTAGACAAGCAAAAGGAAAAATTGTGATTACAATTGATGCGGACACGATGTTCACAAAAACAACCATCGCGCATCTTGCAAAAAATTTTTCAGATCCACAAGTCGCTGCCGTCTCGGGTAATTGTAAAATTGGTAATCGAATCAATCCACTGACGATCTGGCAACATATCGAATATGTAACGGCGAACAATTTAGATAAGCGCTCTTTTGAAGAAATAAATGCCATTACAGTTGTTCCTGGATCAAATAGTGCTTGGCGGAAAAGCGTAATTGAGGAAGTTGGCTATTATCATCATGATACGTTAGCCGAGGATACGGAATTAACATTACGGATTTTACAAGCTGGCTATAAAATTGTTTATGAACATGATGCAATGTCCTATGAAGAGTGCCCGCATAAAGTAAAGGATTTTCTAAAGCAACGAAATCGGTGGTCATATGGCGTACTTCAAACTGCCTGGAAACATCGGAAAAATATCTTACAGTCCAAAAATAAAGCATTAAAGTATTTTGCTATTCCGAGTTTAGCTTTCTCCTATTTATTAATACTGACATCCCCTATCATTGACATCCTTTTCATTATTTCTATTTTTTCAGGCCCTAGATTGATCTTTCTCTTTACACTTCTTTTTTATGTCGCAGATTTTATGAATTCATTTATTGCCTTCTTTTTAGAAAAAGAAAGTAAGAAACCGCTTGTATGGGTATTTGTGCAAAGATTTGCCTACCGCTATTTACTCGCTTATGTTACTTGGAAATCCATCATTCAAGCACTGAAAGGAAACCGAGTAGGATGGAATAAAATGAAGCGAACCGGTACGAATGAATTCAAAAGTTAGATCAATAGTATGAAAACACATCAAATGAAAGGCATTGACTATGAAAATTGCGATCCATCAACCAAACTATTTACCTTGGATTGGGTTTTTCGATAAGTTAGATCAAGTGGATAGTTTCGTTTTGTTAGATACAGCGCGTCATTCCAAAAGTGGGTTTGTCCATCGAAACAAGATTAAAACGCCCTCAGGACCTCTTACTTTGTCTGTACCACTTAAAAATAAGGAATACCCTATTAACGAATTACTCATTGCACAAGAAACGAATTGGCAACATCAGCACTGGAAAGCAATAGAAGCAAACTATAAAAAATCCCCCTATTGGTCTCTTTACAAAGATGGATTCGAACAGATTTTTCAGCAACAATGGTCCCACTTATCAGATTTGAATATTACTATAATCGAACATATTGTTTCCTTATTAAATATTTCTACCAAATTAGTGAAAGAGTCGAGCTTGCACATCAATTTTGGACAACGAAATACACGAAATGTAAATATTGTTTCTCACCTAAAAGGCACCACTTATTTGTCAGGTGAAGGGGCTCGCATTTATAATGACCCCCTATTATTTAAGGAACACCAAATTGAATTAATTTATCAACAGTTTAATCATCCGCGCTACTTGCAACGTTGGGGAGAATTTATACCTAATTTATCGATTATCGATATGCTATTTAATTGCGGTCCCTCGACACTTGAACTAATTAGAAGTAGTCGGAACGGTTAGAGACTCATATTAAGGAGGTGAAATCATGCTTACAACAGGAAAAGAAAAAATATTAATTGTAGCTCCCCATGCCGATGATGAAGTACTAGGGTGTGGTGGATTAATTGAAAAAGCAAGACGTTTCCAAAATGAAGTGAAAGTAGTTGTTGGTGCCGTTGGAGATATCATCCATCCCCATAGTGGTGAAAAAGTGACAGCCCAAACGAGAATCATAGAATTACAAAATGCTTTAGCTGATTTAGGATGCCACGATTTTGAAGTCATTTATAAAGATAAAGACTCTTTACTCGATACAATCCCAAAAAGGGAAATAATTATGAAGCTAGATCAAATATTAGACCATTTCAAACCAACAATGGTATTTATCCCTCTTCCAAGTTATCACCAAGATCATCTCGTGCTATTTGAAGCATGTTTTGCAGCATTAAGACCAAAACCAACACAATTTATTAAATTAATTGCGATGTATGAATATCCACTTATTTCATGGCAGTATCGGAAATTTTGGAATACCGGCGAGCTTTATTTAGATTTAACACAGACGATTGATCGAAAAGTCAATGCTTTCTTAAAACACAAATCACAGCAACGCTCATCGAATCACTTGATTTCACCAGAAAGCGTTAAAAAGTGGGCAGAAATGCGTGGTCTTGAAATCGGAGTCCCCTATGCTGAAAAATTTTACATTCTACGGTCCCATATTTTATAAAATACGAGGAGGAAGTGATTATAATGCAAAGTGGAGAGCAACGTATGACTCCACATAATCGACCGACTCTAGGAAAAAAAGAAGAAAAAGCTGCCCTTCAAGTATTACGCTCTGGTTGGGTAGCACAAGGAAAAGCAGTCGAAGCTTTTGAAAATGAAATGTGTCGTGTATTAGGTTTACCAATGGGTTGTGCTGTTGCTGTTTCAAGTGGAAGCGCCGCCCTTTTTCTTTCTCTATTGGCACTTGAAGCGCAGGGGAAAAATGTCGCCTATCCTGCTCATACATGTGCTGCCTTACGTAATGCAACCGCACTAGCTGGTGGCAACTCGATACTCATTGATAGTGAAGAAAAGTCCCCAAACATCGACATCAATCACCTTTCCACAGAAGCAATTGATATCGCCATCATTCCACATATGTACGGTTTACCTGTCAACCTTTCAAATCGACCATCTTCTATTCAAATCATTGAGGATTGTGCTCAAGCTCTAGGTGCAAGCGTGAACGGTGTTCCAGTTGGACTACAAGGCGATATCGGGATCTTTTCCTTTTATGCGACAAAGCTCATTACTTCGGGTGGCCAAGGCGGAATGGTTGTTTCGAAAAATCATTCCATCATCCAATTTATCCGAGATTATTTACTTTTCGATCAAAGACATGACGCAAAAATTCGTTTTAACTTTCAAATGACCGATGTACAAGGTGCAATCGGCCTTATACAATTAAAACAGTTACCTTATTTTATTAAAAGACGGCAAGAAATTTTCCAACAATATGAAGATGCAAATTTATCTTTGTTGCAATCCGCTGAGAACTCCCAACAAGTACCATACCGCGCCATCATGCTAACACAGCAGCAATCGAAAGTAATAAATGCACTAAAAAGTCAACATGTAAACGCTGTTATTCCTTTAAAAGAAGAACATTTACTTGGCTTACCGACATTGTTTCCGAATGCTTATCAATGGACACAGCAAACCGTTTCCTTGCCAATTTATCCAACATTAGCAAATGAAGAAGTTCAGCGGATTATTAAAATTATCAAAAATATAACATGAAAAAAGGCGAACAATTTGTCGCCTTTTTTCACGCTTTTTTAAACCATGTTATTTTTGTCTTCACTATTTGTTTCCTGTGAATGCTCTTTTTGTACTTCAGAGAAATCCGCTTCCTCACCAAATTCTGTTTGGTAATTTGTATTAGTAAAGGCATTGCTATGACGAGTTTCTTCTACAACCACGTCTTCCTCTTCAAACGCTTTAAATAATAAAGGAATAGTTAGAAGTCCGCTTAATCCAACAAGACTATAAACAATACGTGAAAGCGCTGAATTTTCCCCAAATAACGCGGCTACTAAGTTAAATTGGAATAAACCAATTAACCCCCAGTTAATGGCGCCGATAATAACGAGCACCAATGCCAATCTATAAACAAGTCCCATTAAGAATTACCTCCTTTTATTTATCATGACGTGAACACGAAAAATTGACTTTCATGTGTCAGCTTATTTTTCGCATTTTGTTTTAAATTATACTGTCAGACTTAGGCATAACTAATCGGAATCAGTCATATTCTATAAGTAGACTAAAAATCATGTGTCCATTTTCACAAATCCTCATACATATCCTTTGAATGTGAAATGGGTCGAAGTTGGAAGGGACGAAAATTTATGATTGTGAAACAGCGCTATGTAAAGAAAAATGATGTTGTCTGGTGTAAGGAAACCGATAGCATAGCAACAGTGCTTGACAAATTAAATACATCCGGTTTTCGATGTATTCCTATTCTCGATGAAGCGGAGAAGAAGTTTATTGGCAATGCATACAAAGTGACAATACTTGAACATAAGTTAGAGCATGGATCAGATGATTTACCCATTTCAGAGCTAAAACTAGATGAAGATGGAACAATTAATGAAGAGAGTTCATTTTTTGAAATATTCTTCTCCATCAAACGACTCCCCTATCTTGCTGTCCTTGACGAAGAGCGAAATCTCGTAGGAATCTTAACCCATTCCAAAGTATTTGAATTACTTGAAGAGGCATGGGGGTATAAGACGGGTAGTTGTGCGTTAACCATCGCGCTACCTGATACAGAAGGCATTTTAGCAAAAATATTATCAATGATTAAGAAAAAATCTGCTATTCATGGTGTGTTTGCGATTGATGATGACAACTACTATTTACGAAGAGTAATCGTTACTTTAGCAAAAGGCGCAAATTCGAACACGATAAAGGATATAGAGCAATTACTTCATAAAGCGGGTGCTCGTTTAATTGATATCGAAGTTTTTAATAAAGATGCTTTTCATTAAGAAAAGCGAAAGGCGCTCGCCCAGCTCCGAAAGAAACTGGAGACTTCCGACAAGCATGCTTGCATGCGTAGGAGGAAGTCGAAGTTTCCGAGGAGCTAGCGCCTGTAGCTAGACACTGGTCAAAATCCAATAATTTATATTTATATTTAAGAAAAGCGATTAAGGTGTCATTTGCACCTTAATCGCTTTAATTTAATTTAAATCAATCTTAAATACGTCACGATTATTAATGTTTTGAATAGGACGGTTGTTTTGTAAGAAAATTGAGCTAAACTGATTAATTTGCTCATTGGACATCGTAATTGGATCTTCTAATACAAACCAATTCACCCCTTCTGTACACGGTGGTGTTGTCAGGGAGCCTACATATTGGTATACACTTTTATCTTCAGGAAGAAGTTGTTGTAAATTAATTGGGTTATTTAATACTTGAACCGCTTTTTTCCCATCTACCGGCATTTTATCCCAAATTTCTGCTAGCACTTCATTCTCTTCTCCACTTTCAATAAACAAGCCAATAACAGCCAATTCACCTTTTTCTGATTCATGGAATAGATGTGCTTCCATATCAAAATATTGACCGTTTAATTGGTGCTCACTTGGTGAGTGGAAATGAATTCCTGTTAATTTATATTCTTTATTATTAATAATCATGGAATTATCCGTAGATGTTGAATTGGCTTCAATTGTATGACCGTTGTTTTCAATTGAAAATAACTCTTCCTCATATTTCAACTGGATATCTTCACCAACTTTTTCCTCTACAACATTGGAAATTTCAATATTAATAGGCGATTGTAATTCTCCACGACCACAAGCTTCATAGGCTGCATCTACATTCACCCATTCATTTGGTCCGCTTTCTCCATCATATGACCAATAAACGTCTTTAACTGTCAGTTGTTCTTCATTCTCAACCGGTGCTTGTTCTGTTGTATCCATTGTATAATAAACAACAAGTGCAAGAACAACAGCGAGCGTTACATACGCATAGATGTAGTTTTTTCTCATAGTGCCTTCTCCTTTAAATACTCTTTTTTATCAAATTAGCCAAATGTTCTTCGGTTCATTCACTATTTAAAAAATAAAAACCGCATCACAATGGATACGGTTTGGATCAGTTATTTTAAGCTTTTGATTTGCTCATATACAGTTGTTTTATTTCGCCCAGTTTCTTTTGAATGGTATAACGCGGTATCGGCTCGTTCGATAATTGGCGTTGGATGGATGTCGTTCTCTTTAAAGGACGTGATTCCAAGCGAAATGTTAATCGGTTCGCCTGTCGGACTAACTGTTTGTTCGATTTTAATTCTTAATCTTTCAGCTATATCGTAAGCTTGATTAGCATCAATATTTTTTAATAAAATGATGAACTCTTCGCCACCATAGCGGAAACAACGATCATTCGTACGACAACTTTCTTGTAACAGCTTTGCTAAAAATTTCAGTACATCGTCTCCTACTAAATGACCATATGTATCATTCACTTTTTTAAAACGATCGATATCTAACATAATTAAAGAAAACGGTATTTGATGATCCACCCATTCTTTTATTTGTGAATCAAAAGTTCTTCTGTTTGCTAATCCAGTTAGACCATCTTTTTGATTTTGGTCGGTTAGGATTTGTAAGTGTTCTTGAATATCGTAATAGAGTTGTTTCACTTCAGTTATTTTCGATTTGATATGAATTTTATTCGTTGTTTCATGTGTATTTCCTTTTGTAATCGACTGTCGTGAAAATTCTGCCAATCTTGTTAAGGGGGATGCGATTCGGTTCGCTACTAACACTGTAAGGACAAGTAAAATAATTAGTAATGGCAATGAATTTACGATCATTTTAATGGATAACTCTTTTAATGGTTGGTTCATTATTGTGACGGGTGTTTGTGAAACAATTCCCCATCCGGTATTTGGCATATACGCATATCCTGTGAAATAGTCATTCCCCGCGTTATCTGAACTCTGAATGGAACCACCTTTTTTATTTGTTAATTTGTTTAGAATGACTTGATTATCTAATTGCGTATTTACTTTGGAGGGATCTTTATGGAAAATAATCATCCCATTTTGATCTACTACAAAGCTAGAGGAATCATCAAGTAAATCATGTTTGGCTAAAAGTCTCATAAGGGAATTATCACCATGAATATACACCGTACCTGCAACAAGACCTTTGTACGTTCCTGTTTCATCAAATATCGGGTGGCTTATTAGGATGAGATAATTACCGGCTTGTGATATGTAAGGATTTGAAACAATTGGCTTCTTTTCTTTCAAGAATTGTTTCATCATGTCATCTTCAATTTCCATCCCGATCATGATTGATTTTCCTGCATCGAGTGGACTCATCATTTGGACGACACCCATATCATCTGCTGAAAAAATAGAATTAAAATAACTACTGTTCGCTCTAATCCATTTATCCATATCTTCTTGTGTAAAGTTTTCTGTACCAATGGTTTTTGCTAAGTTCAGTAAACTAATTCTCATATCGTCTATTAGAACACTTGTATCCAGGGACATTTTTTGAGCATATTCGTAATTTTTATTTAAATATTTTTCGGCTAATGTTTCTTGAAAAAGTAGATTAGACGAATACCAATTAACAAATGTCGTCAGTAAAATTACGATGAGGACTAATAGACTGATTACATAACGAAGCTTCATTCCATTTTGTTTGAACACAGTAATCTTCCTTTTTATGTTATTAGACATAATTTAACATTTTTTCCCTTTGGAATATACTATTTTTTTGTTAATATCTCTAATAAAAAGTAGATTTGTTATACGGCGAAAAACCGCATCTCTTATTAAAAAGATACGGTTTAATTTTACATCCTATATATTTTCATAGAGTGTAGCTTGATTTCGTCCGTGTTGCTTTGAATAGTATAAAGCCGTATCTGCCCGCTCAATAATCTGTTTAGGATGGGTATCATTTTCATTTAAAACTGTAATTCCAAGTGAAATATTAATTGGCTTACCAGTTGGGCTGTTTGTTTCGGCTATATATTTACGTATATTCTCTGCTCTTTCATAGGCTTGATCAAGTGTTATATCCTTTAATAACAGGATAAACTCTTCCCCTCCGTAACGGAAACTGCGATCTTCTTTTCCACATTGTTCTTGTAAGAAATGAGCGAGATATTTAATGACATCATCCCCGACTAAATGACCATACGTATCATTTACTTTTTTAAAGAAATCGATATCGAGTATGATTAATGCAAAGGTCGTTTTGGAATCAACCCAATCCTTTATTTGTGAATCAAACATACGACGATTTCCAATGCCTGTTAAACCGTCTTTTTGGTTTTGTTCTGTCAGAAATAGAATATGTTCTTGAATATCATGGTAAAGCTGAATTACCTCTTTTACATAGGAATTCAGTGTAATCTTTTGTCGTACTTCGTGTACCTTTCCATCTTTTATGGAATTACGGGAGTATTCAGCTAGCTTCGTAATGGAATTAGATAAACGATTGGTAATGAAAAAGGATATCACTAATATAATAATAATTAATGGTAGTGTATGGAATATCATTTTTTTAAATAAATCTTGCAATGGTTGATCCATTATAGACGCAGGAGTTTGTGAGACTACAACCCAATCTGTAGATGGCATATAAGCATAGCCCGTAAAGTACTCTATTCCTAAATTTCCAACAAATTTTGTACTTCCACTTTCTTCGGACATAATAATATCCATGATTGGATATTCAGAAACATTCACATTAATATTTGATGGATCCGTGTGAAAAATAATTTTCCCAGAATTATCTACAACAAAGCTTGAAGAATTATCCTGAATAGCATGACTTTTTAATAGTTCATTTAACGAACTAGAATCTTCCATATAAATTGTCCCATTGGCTGTCCCTTTATATTGTCCTTCCCCATTAAAAATCGGATAGGAGATTAATAGTAATAATCTTCCTGTCTGAGATAAGTAGGGATGAGAAACAAATGGCCTTTTTTGCAATAATGCTTTCTCAATTAATTTATCTGAAGATAGATTTGTCCCAGGTTTAATCAAGTCACCTCCAGCCTCTATAGGACTTAACCAAAGGAGTACTCCTTTTTCATCTGTGGAAAAAATTGAATTGAATGAGTTGCCGTTCGCTAAAAGCCATTGATCCATATAAGCTTGATCAAAATCTTCACTGCCAATTGTTGAGGCTAAATTTTTAATATTTTTTTCTAACTCATCAATTAACAAAGTAGTATCATAGGCAATTTTTTGGGCATATTCATAATTTTTATTTAAATACTTTTCCGATAAAGTTTCTTGAAATAGTAAATTCGAGGTATACATATTAACAAAAGTAGTAGATATTATTGCAAATAACACTAAAATGCTAATGATATATCGAAGTTTGATCCCTTTATGCTTAGGCATTGTTTATCTACCCTTCTAATATTAAAAATTCAGATGATGTTGTATTAATTTATCATTTTATTGTCATAAAAGAAATCAATTTTGTTATTTTAGTATCACTTTCAATACCAATCCCCTCATATAATTCACAAAAAATGAATGATCAATTGCTACTATGTATAGGATAATAAAGGGAGTATCTCAGTAAACGAGACACTCCCATAAACCACCCATTTTTATCTCTATTGCAAATAAAACAAGCCACCGTTAATAATCTCCACTTTTATTTTTGGATTAAATCGTTCTTGTAACCCTCTCATCTCGATTTCATAGCTTTCTGGTCGATCTTCATTATCTTCATAAAAGTAATTTAGTATTTCTACTTCTTTTTCCAATCGTTTATTGGCCTCTTCAGCCCATGAATGATCGTCTTGATTTATAATATTTTGAATCATTAAGTCTAAACGCTCTAATGCTCGATTTGGTTTAATAATATAGGGTATGCAAAATGCTTGTTCCGGCTTTTTATCTGCTAATTTTAGCTGGCAAATAGATTCATGGAAATGATCTTCTATGTCGCCATTCATTAAGTTAACGCCTAAAGAATAGATTTTCTCCTTTGTCCGGTCACAATAATAAGAAACTTTGTAATTGACACAAAAGTATGGCGTTAAAGTCGATTGTACGCCTTCTCTCGGTTCAACTTGTTCATACATTTGAACGAACGAACCTAGCTCTTTTGTTGCTTTAAAAATTTGTGACAACCTACCTGAACCAAAATGAATCACTTCTCCAATAAATTGATTTTGTATTTTAGTTCGGTCGGTAATTAACGTTAGCTGCGCAGGATTTGGTTCGCTGTTTGTTGCCTCAATATACTGCCAGTAAAAAGGACGACTCATAATTTTTTTGTCCATATCAATCGTTAATTGCACTGTGAGTTGATGTCCTTCATCTGCAACAATTTGACAATTCGTCTCGTTGAAAAAAGTTCGCAAATAGTCATGAATTTGTGTTGCATACATTCTTTATTCCTCCTTTCAACACGCCTATTTAAGCTTGTGCTCGATTTGTTAGGATGTCATCTAAATCCCCAACGACTTTTTCAAATACATCAATTTTCTCGTTTAATAAATCTAATATCTTTTGTTCGATCGTATTTTCAATGGCCAAATTATAAATGTGAACGTCTTCTTCCTGACCTAGACGGTGAACACGCCCAATTCGTTGTTCAAGCTTCATCGGATTCCATGGTAAATCGTAGTTGATGACATGATGACAAAATTGAAGGTTAATCCCCTCCCCACCCGACTCTGTGGCAATTAATACTTGCGCCTGTTCTTTAAACAGTTGTTTCATCCAGTCTCGTTTACTTTTACTGAATTTCCCGTTAAACAACACACTTGTGATCCCTTTTGTATATAAGTACCATTGCAAGTAGGCTTGTGTTGCTCGATATTCTGTAAAAATGATTACTTTATCATTTGCTTTTTCGATAATCTCAAGTGCTTTTTCCGCTTTCGCATTAATTTCTAGCTTCATTAATTTATCAATAATCAGTTCGATATAGTCTATTTCTTCTTTTGTAATGCATTTTTGAAGCATTTTATTTAATGTTAAAAAAGTCGCTTCCTTACTACTACACATTTCTTTTAGTAGAGTCACCATAGTGAAGGAGCTAGAAAACACTGAAGAAACCTCTTTTAAGTCGCAGAGCATATCATAAATTTCCCGTTCTTCTTTCGTAAATTGAATCGGGATAGTTTGTACTTTCCGATTTGTCCATTCAATTCCCGTATCTTGTCTACGATTTCTGACCATTACTTGATTGACAAGCTCTTTTAAATATTTTTCTCCTTCTATGCTTCGTTTCGTAGCTGCAAAAGATTCTTGGAACGATTCGTAATTGCCTAAATGGCCAGGTTTTAATAAGGAGACGAGATAAAAAATTTCAAACACATCATTTTGAATCGGTGTTGCCGTTAATAATAGACAAAACTTTTTCTTCAAGCTTTGAACAAATTCATAGATTTGGGTTTTATGGTTTTTTAATTTGTGCGCTTCATCAATGATGATCATGTCATAATCTTGCTCATAAATTTTTTCTCGATGTGGGTTTTTCTTGGCCGTATCCATACTCATAACAACCACATCATATTGTTCAATCGGTGTATTTTTTCTGTAAGCTATGGCTGGGATGAAAAAGCGCATATTTAGCTCCGTTACCCATTGATTTTGCAGTGATGCAGGAACTAGTATTAACGCTTTTTTCACAAGTCCTCGAATCATGTATTCTTTCATTATTAAACCAGCTTCGATTGTTTTCCCTAGACCAACCTCATCGGCTAAAATAGCTTTCCCATTCATTTTTTCAATGACCGTTTGAGCCGCTTCAATTTGATGAGGTAAAATGGTTAAATTTGTTAAAAATTTCGGAGCTTGAAGTCCTGAAAACTCAGGAATTAAATTCATTTTCTCAATATCGTAACTCATTTTATATAGAGTCCAGCTATCCCATGGACCATCATTGTTAAAGCGTTCAATAAAATCTTCTCTCCAATTAAACGACCTTTCAATAATCAATGACGTCACCTCCATTTTGTACCTATTAGATTGTCCAAAAATGAAAAACATATGATTATTTAAATGAATTTCCTAACCACATAACTTTTTAACAGATTGGAAATTGGTAGTTTTATGTGATGAATGATATGCGGTGGATTACACATTCTTTTTAATATGCACGTTTAAGGGAGCAATCATATGAAAAGAATCTTTGCAATTGGCATTATTTTTGTAATTGTTGTGTATCTCATATTTTTTGGGGATTTTTCGCAATTTAATCAAGAACAACAGGAGTTTAAGGCATTTATAGAAGATCTTGATGATACATTTTTCCAACTTTCCGAAGACTCGTTTCATCATTTTAATGAAGTAGTGGATGCGTTGGATAACCAAACATTTACACAGTGGTATTTTTCGGAAGGAGGTCGAGAAGAAAATATAACTTTACAAGGGAAAATTGAAGATGCTCAGGAGGATCTGCTCTTAGAGGAATTACATTACGAGCCAGCTCTTCTATTAAAAGACAATATAATAGAACAATTAATACTTTTTGATGATACATTTAACTTATTATATAATTCCCCCTCAAATAAGGAAGATACTGATTTTTCACAACTAAAACTTAATTTCACAAAGAAAGTGGATGAATTGACGATACTGGGAGAAAAAATGGAAGAAATAATCGAACAGTATGGTGAAAAATAAAAAGGAACTTCAATCAGTGGGGCTTCTTCATCCCCCACTGATATATAAGTTCACAAGATTTCTCTTAATATAAAAACACAAACCTTATAAAAGATTTGTGCTTTCTTCTTGTTTTGATTTATTGACCCAATTTTTTAGTGGCTCCTGGAATCGTGCCATGAAAAAGCCCAATATTTTTCCGATAAAATAGGCTGCCACAAGTGTTCCAATTCCAATTGATCCAAAGGCATGAATAAAAATTAAACAGATTAACCCGGCGACACAAACATTTACTAAATCGCTTGTAATTTTCGCCTTCGTAAATTGTAGTTGAAATCTTTCACTAATCACAAACGTCAATGCATCATAGGGCATTAACGGCAATTTTGCATTGAAGTACCCTAATAACCCAATTGATACGACGAATAAACTAATAATTAAAAAGATCCAACGTGCCCATAAAGTTTCTGGTATTGGTAATAATCGTACGAGATATAAAGATAAGTCCATGTAAAATCCAAATAAAAACGTAACGAGTAATTGAATGCCATATTCTTTATATTGAATTCGTTTTTTTAAGATGGCTTGCAAAATGATAAATAAAATATTTGCTACAATAGTCATGATACCAACAGATAATCCAGTGGTAAGTGCGAAGGCATACGCTAAAGAAGATACTGGGGATACACCAAGTGCTGCTTGAATTGAAAACCCTACACCTAGCGCTAAAAAAAACAAACCGATTACATATAAAACGATTCGCTTCATTGTAATATCTATATGATTCATAATTTTCCTTCTCTCTTAATCTATTAATCATAATCATAACATTTATTCGACATTTGAAAACACTTTAAAATCTTTTAATCTGCATAATGTTACGCCTGAAACGATCATAGAATGTAAAGATATTACGATGGTCGTATCCTTAGTAAGTCGAGGAGTAGGAATATCCATTATTCCTAGAATGAATTATGAAATCCCTGCTCCAGAGCACATTACAGTTTATGAATTGAACAAGATTAAAATAAGTGTACAACCCGTTTTGATTTCAAGACGCGAGACGACGATGTCAAGCGGAACAAGGAATCTATGGAACTTGTTTTAACAAATGAATTGCCCTATTTTTTCAGGAATGAAACTTTGTACTACTTATCCCCGTAGAATATTGAAAGACAATTGATGGAGGTGATCTGTATGGATAGTGACCTTTTTTGGCTAGCGGTTGGAATCGCTATAATGGGTTATTTTATTGGCAATGGTTTAAAACACATGCATCATCCGAAAGAAAGTTCATACGATTTTTTCTTAATCGAGGAAAAAGAATTACATACTTATGTAAATTTAAGTAAAGAGGCATTTCAAGATTTAATTACAAAATATCCAGATGCGCCAAAAATCGAATTAAATGGGAAAATCTATTATAATTATCGACAATTTATTAACTGGATGTCATCCGATGATGTCTTTAAAAAATAACGAGCCAACTATAAAGTAACTATCTAAATGGAATCTACAATGTGTAGGTTCCATAATTTTTTGTAAAATTTTATGAAAACGTCGTCAAAATGAACAATGTGTGAATTGACAAATTTGGTCTTTTATTTCCATTTCTTTAGAGGTACAATGAATTCACAGTTGGTACATAACACATAAACACAGTTTATATAGTACTAATGTGTTTTGTAACAATTAACAAAATTTTGGAGGAGATCCTATAATGTGGGTTATAACTGTGTTTGAACAAAATTCTTATCGCATGTTTCAATTTGAAAACAAAAATGAGGCAACGGTTGCTTTATCTCAATTTTCATGTCCAGCAATTCTGTCATTTACATCATAAACCACTGCTTAGGATTAACATCACGAATCGAACTGCGTTAATCGATCATAAAAATTATTGAAGTTTTCTTTCGTTAAGAAAAACATTTACTAATCGCCATGCTTTTTTAGGCGATTAGCCTTCGTTTCACTGCCTTTATCTTTCATTAATTTTAACCACATTATTTATATAAAGTAAAAAAAAGTGTGTTTGCATCACAGCAACGCACTTTTTTGCATTTAAAAATTATATCAATATATCAAGTAGAGGTGGTTAAAATCGAATATTCAGACTCTTATTAATTCCACCTTGTCGACTTAAAGTATTTTAACAACTGGGAAAATTCGTCATTTTTCGATAGCGGTTCGACATCACCACCGCAACCGTTAACATACATTCATCTTAAATTGTTTCAATAAAAAACAAGTCTTGATTAATTTTAAATTCACAAAAACCTTGATGCACCTATATTTTTAGACCTAATATATTTTCATTTGTAATCGTTTTGTAATATTGGTCATTTTGGTATTTTAATTTGTGACAAATTTGTGAATTTCCATTTTTTGACCACGAACCGACATTTTTTTTAGTTCTAATGATTTAAAATTACATCAGTCACAACAAATACCAAACAAAAAATTTACTATTATACAAAATCTTGGAGGAGAAAATAATGAAAAGTAAATTTTATAAACATGTACTAAAATTATTAATCGAGATGAAAAGAAAAGACATGTACAAGAAAGCGCACAATCTTGGATTCACCCATCCTGAAACAGTTAATTGTAGCCAAGAACTAGATGCTTTATTAAATATATATTCTCTACAAGCTGCCTAATCCTGAACTTATTTTCTTTCATTATACATTCAGCTAAGCAATCTTCTTTGCTTAGCTAATTTTTGTCATAGCTATAATTTATATTTAATAAACTGATATGTACGTGAATAAATTAAAAGGATTGATCTGTACATGTCGATTCTTAAAAAAAATTCACCCTCTTATCCACTACTAACGTTCATTTTAACTTGGGCTGGTTTTATCATCTTAATGAGTATGTATTTTCCTATACCATTAACTGAAGAATGGATGACAACCTATCACATTAGCGAAACCAAAGCGATTTGGATTGGGAGTTCTTTTGCTCTTTGTTACGGTATTTGTTGTTTACTCTACGGTCCTTTGTCTGATCAATTCGGAAGAAAGATTTTCCTCATCATCGGGATATGTATACTGACAATCGCAACATTTATTTGCGCTTTTCTTGTTCAATATGAAGTCTTAATCGTTTTTCGTATTTTACAAGCAATTGGTGCTGCCGCATTTGTACCGATTTCTCTCGTCTATGTTGGCGAAGTTTTTCCACCTGATCAGCGATTGCGCGCAATTAGTTTTATCACGTCCGGTTTTTTAATTTCGAATATAGTCGCCCAAGTATTTGGATCGATTATTTACTATTATTATGGTCATAAATGGATTTATATTATTTTAGCAATACTCTATCTCGCGACCGCCATCCTTACCATTCTTTATTTACCCAAAGAAACTTCCACTAAACATCAAAATTCGATAATTTTAAACTTTTTTAACATAAAAAAATTATTTTTTAATAAACAACTATGCATATCCTTCTTTATCACGTTTACATTACTCTTCTCTCTGATTGGTATGTATACCATTTTAGGTCAAATTTTATCGAATGCCCCCTTTTACTTTACAGAAAATCAAATTTTGACCGTTCGTGCTGTTGGATTACTTGCCATTGTGGCGAGTATTTTTTCTAAACAAATAACAAATCGTTTTGGTACCATTCGAAGTGTAAAGGCGAGTATGTTGCTGGCCGCCCTTTCATTATTTATTATGGGATTAAGTAATAGTCCCCTTTTGGTTATAATGTTTAGCTTATTTTTCGTTGCGAGTATTGCTCTTGTCATTCCGATTAATATGTCACTCATTAACGAACGGGCCGCAACGCAAAGAGGAACTGCGATCCTATTCAATGCGTTTATATTATTCGTCGGAGCAAGTATTGGGCCCATACTAACAACGAAATTAATGGATTATGGAAATGCATTTATTGCCTTTTCGACTGTAAGCATCATTTTACTCATCGGCCTCTTCTTTTCATTTCAATTTGAAAAGGAGTCAGAAAGTTAATACCATTCCAAAATGATTTTCTATCGCATTGCAATAAAAAACTTCCTTTCTTAGCACTTGAAAGGAAGTTTCTTTCCTATTAATTTTTAATGGTTTCTTTCATACTCATTTTTTGCAAATTGACAATTTCTCCACTTAACTGACTATATTGTCTTTCTACAAGTTCAATGACATCGTTTAAAATGGCATTATAAAAAAAGGGTGCAATGGAATAGTTAAAAAACTCAAGGACCTTATTTGCTTCGTTTGTTGAAATTTTTTCATTACGTTCATTTAAATAATAATTTTGAATCTCACCTAAGATAAATTGGATTTGATCATCAGTAAAGTTTTTCAACACAAACCTCACCCCTAAACTAAAAATTATGTATCGTTATAGTTTTCTTACTATGTCTTGCCACTTTTCCTTCGCCACTTTTGAATCAAAGGTACTTAACAGTCGATAGTTTTCATCATCTAAAATTCGAAAATGTTTACTAAGTAAATTTTGTTGCAACTTAAAGCCACAGTGCTTATTTACATTTCTCCACCAAATCACACCGCCAAAGGTTTTTTCATTAGGTCGAATAATAACGTCATGTATGGTAAGTTCTACGTTTTCTAAAGGGTCACCACCCATTTGTGATTGCAAAGTTGGACTTTGTTGGAACAATGCACATATTGCGATTGCTGTTGTCCAATTCGCAAGTGCTTTTCCCTTTTCAATTTGAACAAGGCATTTTTTCGATATCCCTAAAATTTCTGCCATTTTATTTTGTGTAAACTGTTGTTCAATGCGGATTAATTTTAAGTTTTCAGATGCAATTTGGATAATTAAGTCTCGATCCATTCATCTCCCCCCCAAAAATACTCTTTTTATATCGTACCGTAATTAAATTTTTACAGTATAAAACAATAATAGAATTTATCCCATTTATTAGACTCGCTTGGAAGGAAAAAGGTTACAAGAGCTTGTTCATTTTATGAAACTTTTTTTCAGGATACTACGTAAAAATGAGAGAGGAGGCGTCACAATGAAATCCATCACAAAAAAAAGAACAAAAGCTTTTATAATTGATTTAGCTATATCAGGAGTTGTTACTGCTGGCGTGGAATATGTATTACGGAAAAAAATTAAAAATGAAGCCTTTCATCATCTAGTAACTCCTACTGCTGTGTTATGGGGACTAGAATATGCGCAAATACGTAAAGGTGGACAAACCATTGGATATAAAGCAGCTAAACTCGCTCTACAAAATGAGGATGGCTCTCCACTTACTTGTCAACAAATTACAAAACGAATGGTTTACCGAGATATTGTAAGTACTTTTGACTATCTATTAAAACGACAAGATTTTGAACAAGAAGATGGGGCTCTACTTCCCCACGACCGTGTTGCTCGTACTATTGTGAAAGAAGTATAAAAATGAAAGGGTCAAGTATCCAATGACGGATTCCGTTGACCCTTTGCTTATTTTTGTATCGGATTGTCTGCTCCGATTTTACCAGAATAATTTTTGTTTGCCTTAACAAAAACAAATTCATTTTCTGGATATCGATAACACGTTAACTTTCCACCGAATACCAATCCTTGATCTATATTAATGGTATTATTGATTATGAGTGGTTCCGGTTTTGGATCATGCCCCCATACAATGAGCAAGTCTCCTTCATGTTGTTTATACCATTCTCTTCGAATCGGTTTCCCCCTTTCGTCCATTCCCGCCACGTCTCCATAGCGGCAAAAATCTTTAATTTTGTTATTTTCTTTTCCAACATAATCATCTCGTATACCTGCATGGGCACAAACAACTTGATCTTCCCCATCCATCGTAAAAATATAATGGGACGGTGCATGCAGTAATAAATTTTTCAACTTTTCTTTTAAAGTGTTCGTTTCTTTTTTTCCATGCTGCTTTTCGTAGTCTTTAAACTCTCGCTCGACATTTTCGTCGCCATGGCGTAGTTGTACTTTTCGACCGTCTAACCACCGCGCAATTTTCCATCCATGATTACTATCAATCATATAAGCAAGCCCCGCCTCTACATGGGCATAGAAAAATTCCATACATTGAATAGATTGTGGTCCACGGCTCATCACATCCCCTAAAGAAACGAGTTTCCGTCCCTTTGGATGCGCATATAATCCATTCGCATTTTTTTGATAGCCAAGCTTTTCAAGTAATATCATAAATTCATCGTAGCAAGCATGAATGTCACCGATAAAGTCGATTCCATTACCGATCTCAATTTTCAAATCATAACGCCCCTTTCCTAGTTCTACCTATTTCCTATTACTTTTCCCACTCATTATCTACACTTTTTCTAAATAAATCCCCTATTTGTGCTGTTTTTTCACTCATTTTTGTTAATACTATCGCTAGTTTCTTTATTAGTTTTTCCTCTTATAGCAGAATGATTGATCCGAACGTATTATAATCTGATTGTTTTAAACGAAATGGAGGTTCGAGAGTGGACCAACTATTTACTAGGTGGTTAGATAAGCCAATCTATTTCCGTATTGCTTTTGTTGTTATATTACTATTTAGCTCGATCATAAATCAGTTCATTCTAAATGGAGATGGTAAACTTTACACTTTATATATTTTATCTGTCATATTGCTAGGAATTGGATTTTATAATAAACCACTTTTGTTAATTGTCCTCACAATCCTTGTGGTAACATGCAGATATATTCTTATCCCTGATTCACATTCAAGAATTAGTATTTATTTAATCCATGTATTTACTTACCTTTTCATCACATTCATTTCAGCTGGACTTATGAAATACATCCAAAAAGTTAGAGAACATCATTTAGAACTAACGACAACGCTGGCCAATGCACTAGATTCAAGAGATCCTTATACAAGGCATCATTCCGAAAATGTAGCGAAATACTCTGTTCTGATTGCCCAAAAAATGAATTTACCAAAAGATTATTGCGATATAATTCGGAAAGGTGCATTGCTACATGATATCGGCAAAATCGGAATACCTGAACATATATTAACGAAAAATGAGAAATTAACAGATGAAGAATATCACATCATTAAAAGTCATCCAGTGATCGGTCATAAGATGATTCAACATATTGCTACGTTTCATAAAAATGGGGTTTTAGATATCGTGTTATACCATCACGAAAGATTTGATGGAAAGGGCTATCCAAAAGGTCTTAAAGGAACAGATATCCCATTATTTGCCCGTATAGTCGCTGTTGCGGATACTTTTGACGCAATGACGTCTAAACGGGTTTATCGAAACGAATTAGATTTAAATTATACGTTAAATGAAATACGAAAAAATAAAGGCACTCAGTTCGATCCTGAAATCGTTGACGTTTTTTTAAGTTTATTTGAAGACAATCAAACAATCTTAGAGAGAAAGTAAGGGGGAGAAATTAATAAAAGCATTACCAAACAAGTAATGCTTCACAAAATTTTATCTTCTTATCGGGCGTTCTAGACTACTAATTTCCTCTTCAAAATTGGCGAATTGTTGCTCAAATACGTATTTCACATCCGCAATGGCTGCGTTATAAATATGAGGCGCCAGTGCTTCTTTTATAAAATGTAATACTCTTTGTCCGTCAAATTCGGAATACTCTTGATCAAATTCGTTTTGAAAAAATTGTTGAATGTCTTGAATCATTTTTTGTTGTTGTTCTTTCGTTAGTCGGATCATCGCTGCTCACTTTCTAATTTTCCTAATCGTTTCGATAAATCCTCTTTCCATTCGTCTGCTAGTTCATCGACAGATAAGATTTTCTTTAATCCCTCACTATCTTTAGGATGACGATAGTAGATTTCATTGCAGTAGGAAATAGAAACTTGGGCAGGATGTTTTTTTATTAAAGAGATTTTTACGTCTTTTTGTACCATGCCTTCTTGTATTACTCGACACAAGTAACCTGTATACCCTGTCTCTATCATTCGTTTCATTAAGTTTTTTATACCTGTACGCTTCGTGATTGTACTGCACGGGACACGCGCTTGTGTAATTTGAATAACAGCATCACCTAATTGATAAATATCTCCTACACAAACATCCGATTCTAACATATTGGTTACGGTAATATTTTCACCAAATGTGGAAGAAGGTAGCGGATGCCCAAACTCTTTTTCCCAGAGTGCGTAATGTTCGTATGGGTATACACATACTGCACGATCCGGTCCACCGTGATGTTTTAGGTCCGCAACGCCATCCCCGACAAAGCCTTCTTTTGCTAAAAAGGCTTGCTCAACCGAATCTTTACAAATAGCCGTAGTGACTTCCTTATTGTCGTCATATTTTATACTTTTCGGTAATCCAATCGAAAAATTTTTCAGCTCAATCATTTACTGCACCCTCTCTATTGTTTTCTTACTATATTAGCCTACAATGGCGCATAATGAAATAAGGGCGATTTCACTTTGAAATCACCCTCATCGATTTAGAAATTAAATTTAAATGTCTCATCCGTGATTGGGGCTACTTTTGCCAAAGAATAGGAGGAGCCTTTAGTAGAAAAGAAATCATGTGTCGATCCCTCGTTACGAATACCATTCATCACGATTGGATTGATTTCTTCTTCCGGGAACATCATATCAAGCCCAAGATTCATCAGTGCTTTATTCGCATTATATCGAATATAGGCCTTTACTTCGGGACTTAATCCTGTCTCCGCATATAAATCATCTGTATATTTCATTTCATTTTGATATAAATCTAGCAGTAATTCATAGCCCCATACTTTTAATTCGTCTTGTTTTTCTGTAGAGAAGTTCTTAAAAAGATTTTGCGCAAAAAACCCGACTGCTACTCCGTGAATTGCTTCATCACGAAGTATAAGAGATATCACTTCTGAACTGTTTCGAAGCGTGCCTTGTCCCCCTAAATAAAGTGGATAGAAAAATCCTGAATAGAACAAGAACGATTCGAGCATAACAGACGCAAACATCGCTTTCCAAAGTGTCTCTGGATCATCTTCTTTAATAGAAGAATAGACTTCACCAATTTTATTCGCTTTATATTGCAAGAACTCATTCTTCTTGACCCACTCAAAAATCCCATCAATCTCTTCGTTTGTACACAATGTTGTAAAGATATACGAGTACGATTTGGCGTGAATGGCTTCAAATGCACCAAAGACTGTCAAAACGGCTTTCTCTTGTAGATCTGGTGTGAATTTTGCAATTTCATTCATCCCGATATTGGTTTGTACTGTATCTAAAAGCGTCAGGCCACCAAATACTTTCTTATACGTATCTTGATGCTCGAAGTCTTTCCATTGTTTTAAGTCTTTTGATACGGCAATCTCTTCTGGAAACCATATCTGTTTCCATTGTTGCTCCCAAAAAACGTTCGCTAAATCGCTTGTTGGACGATTCCAGTTAATGGCTTCATACGTTTTTTCTAAATTGAACATGCGACACACTCCTCAAGCGTTTGTAATCGTTGGCGTACGTAATAAACCGATTTAATCCCTTTCATCCATGCATAGATATAGACCTTTGCAAGTTGTTCGGTTGTCCATTGGTCGGTTACGTAAAGTGTCATCGAGATGCCTTGGTCCACATGTTTTTGTGCCGCTGCATAGAAATCAATCATTTTAAATATATCCATATCGTAAGCTTCTGTATAAAGATGCTTATTTTCATTTGTTAAAAACGGCATTGGGTAAATGGTGCGGCTGTCCGCGTAGTCACGTACTTCTACCTTTTCAGTGATTGCGGACAAACTCGCTGTGCATGATCTTGTGTAGCTAATTGATCCCGTCGGCGCAACTGCTAAACGATATGCCGAAAAGATACCGTGTTTCATAACATCGAGTTTTAATTTTTGCCACATCGTTTGCGTGATGATCGGCACATTACCTAATGCTTTACGAACGATCTCACTTGGTCCAACATCTTCTTTTGTGATATAGCGATCAAAATAGTGACCATTTGCATATTCACTCTTCTTAAAGCCATAGAAACTTTCACCTTTTTCTTTTGCTATTAACATTGAAGCTTTTAGTGAGAAGTAGTTTAAGGCTTCCATAAAATGGTCAATAAACTGTATTGATTCCTCTGAGCCGTATTCAATACCTTGTGTTACTAAGTGGCCATGTGCGTTCATCACCCCTAAGCCAACAGAGTGCATGGAGTCATTTGCTTTGGCAACAGAAGGAACATTGGTAATGTGCGTCATAATCGAGACATTTGTTAATAGACGCATCGCTGTATCAATTAATCCTTCAAAGTTTTCTGTTTTGGTTGCGTTATGAATATCAATGGAACCTAAATTACATGACACATCAAACCCATATTCATTTGGTTGATCCATATCGGTAATGATGCTTTTCTTCTGATATTGCATGATCTCTGTCTCTCATATTCCACACAAGACGCTACTCTTATATGCGTTCTCTAATGAACTGCTATATGTCACCATATAGGATAGACTATATCATTATCCTCAGCTTAAACTGTTAGGATACCTCGCTTTTCCACTGCCAATCGCTTGCAGTGTACTCTACTCGCTTCCATTAATTTACTTAATGTGCTTTCGATAGTCGTTAGGCTTTAGTCGTAAATTATTATAAATAGTAATATTCTGGGTAGTCATCACTATTCAACCTATCTCTTAAAGTTTTGGTGCCAATTTTTAATAGTTTTATCCCTTCTCTTATAGTATTGAATTCTACGCCATTAACAACAAATCTTTTTCTTGCTCTGGAATGTTTTTTATCCTCTATTCTTTTTGTTTTTTTTGATATTGGATTCATGGCTTCATCTAAGTATAGGTAGTCTTCGTAGTAGGGACTGTTTAATCGATAGCAAACTGTTGTTATTGATATGTTAAACTCATTCGAATAAGCAGTTACGCTATCATAAACTATCTGATTTACAATTACTTTTTTAGAATTGGCTTCCTTTACGCTATTAATCATCTTTTTTGTTTTTGTTTTTCCATATTGATGATTACCTTTTCCTGACATTTGCTCTCTTCTCATTTTTCTAATTCGCTCTTTTTCAGGATGATCTGTAAAGATATCTCCGCCTATAGCTGTCTTTTTAAGATTGTAATATTTATTAGAGCTAACTGCATTGCTAAGATCAATAACCAATTCTTCGAGTTCGTTTAGTTCTTCGTTATCTAACGCTAGGAATAGTATTTCTCTTTTGAAATTTTCTTTCCTATATTTTTTAATTGCTCTTTTTAAATATACACCTGAACCTAGATATGTTTTCCAATTATTTATTCTTCCAAAAATACACTTACCAATATATTTTTTGGAATCTATTGTATTAGTTGTTTCATATATAAATCCAAAATACTTATTTTCAATATCAACCATCATATTGCCACCTCCTTTAATGTTTTGTTCCCAGTTTATAATAATTTACAATTTTTAGCACGGTAGATTGTCTTGAATTATTCAAGAGTTTTCCCGTTTAACGAGGTTATTCGACTACAATTTCCTGTAGAAGGTGCTAGTAATTAACACAGGTTTGACATACTAACACGCCCCAATCCTTTTAATGGATGGACGTCATTCACATTATCATCAAAGATTTCGAATGGATAACCCGATTCAAATTGGGCTTTCTTAATTTCTGTGTACAGTTTCCGTGCATTTAATCGTTTAATTTTGCGGATGTTCCGATTATCTAATAACTCATAATACATTTCTGAAATGGACATTTCCGACATTCGTTGCCCATACTCTTTATAAATGTCATATGGACTAAATAATACAATGTCCTTATCTCGCTTCATTAGCTCAAAGAAAATACTCGGTATGATAATTCCTGTTGATAACGTGGCAAGGCGAATTTTATCGTCTGCGTTTGGCTTTTTACTGGAAATAAAGTTTTCAATATCCGCATGGAAGATATTTAAGTAAACAACGCCAGAACCATTTCGCTGGCCTAACTGATTGCTGTAAGAAAAAGAATTCTCTAAAAGTTTTGCAACAGGCATCACACCACTTGCACGATTTAAAATTCCTTTAATCGGGTCGCCTAGTGGTCGTAAGTCTGTTAAATTGACACCGACTCCCCCACCAAGCCGTGATAGCTCTAAACAATAGCCAATGTTCTCTGCAATCGAATTCATCGTGTCCTCCATTGATAATTTAAAACATGAAACGAGCTCACCGCGCGCTTTCTTTCCACTATTTAATGCGGTTGGCGTTGCAGGTTGATACGCTTCCATAATTGCCTCTACTGCTCGTTTTGCAAGCTCTTGATTCCCTCTCGCAAGATATAATGCAATAATCACAACGCGGTCTTCATATTTTTCTAAAATTTCTTGTCCGTCACGGCTTTTCATGGCATAGCTGTCGTAAAATTTACTCGCACTCATAAAGGACGGAAATCGAAAATGATAATCATATGCCTTTTTGTATAGTTGTTTTATAAATTCCATATCATAAAGCTCAATAAATTCTTTTTCGTAATAGCCTTCATCGACTAAATAACGAATCTTTTCTTCTATATCAATAAAATAGCGAAGGCGCACATTCACATATTCTAAAAAATACCGTCTTGTCGCTTCACGATCCTTATCTAAATCTAATTGACCTGTTGTACTATAACGATTTAACACATCATTATTTAATTTCAAGTACGTTTTCATGTATTACCCTCGTTTCATAAAACTGTTGGATTGCCTTATAATCTGCTTTGAACCCGCGTAAATCTACTTTGCGTACTAGGGGAATGTTATACGTGTTTGCAATCTTATCTCCAGCACCTCCGAAATATTGGGAGCCAAAATTGAGATTTCCACTTGCCACTACCCCTTGGCACCATGAATAATTGTTTTTTAAAAATTGAGATACTTTAATTGGCACTTCACCTAATTGATCAGTATACGTAATGAGTAAAAATGGTTGACATAGCATCAAATTTTCCGTTATTTCAATGTTATCTGCTTGTAATTGGGAAACAATATATTGAACGTTTCCTGTTCGGCTTGCATACGCAATCATTGGGCAACCAACTCAATTTTTGCTAAGATCTGTTCAACCTCGCCAATAAGCTGGTGATTTATTTCAAGTACTGGGACTGAAAAATAACCTGCCTCAATTATTTGTTCTTTTGCTTGTTCATTTTGGTCGATATTAATCATCTCATATTGAATTCCAGCTCGTTCTAGCTCTGATTTTACCCATAGACATTTTGGACACACTGTTTTTGTATAAAGTTTCATGTTTTTTCCTCCTTTTTGGTGCCTGGCACTTCACATACATAATAAAAAGGCTACCTCTTCAAAAAAGAGATAGCCTAAAAATGGAAACGTGAGGATTGAAAATGGATACGTCTCCATCTCTCAATCCCCGAAGAAATGTTGGATCTGTTTTTACTTGGCAGGTCTCCTGGCTTTGCTTCATTCTCTGATTCCCTTCCCATGCATCGACACAGTGGACATGAATCTTCGTCAGCTTTACAGTTGCGGGGACAGCGCCGGATTTACACCGAACTTCCCTATTAAACTACATGTAGTAGTACCAATAAAAACAAACACAATATATAGTTTTATTCTTGAGGATAACTATAACAAATCCCCAAGATTATGTAAATGCCTATTTTATCTAATATTTCATTTACCTTAAAAGCATAATTCTCCAACACCTGCACACATTACATTTTAGGAGGTGAATGGCCATGAGTAAAAATAGCAAAGAAACGATGAACGCGCGCACTCATAATCCGTTTGAAACATACGCACATTTACACAGAAACACGACAAGTCATCGAGATAATCCAGAAGACAACACGGCAGAAATTGCAGAAGAATTTGACTCAAAAGTGAAAAATAAAAACAATGCAACGAATCACGATAAAAACCAAAAATCGAATAAAAAAGATGCAAAATAATTCTAAAAAGGTGGGCGTCAATTCTCACCTTTTACTATTTTGGTCAATTATTTACTAGAAAAATCCTCACTTGCCTCATATGCTCATAATAAAAACCACTTCTCAAAAAATGAACTGCACCCCAATTGTTAGACAAAATCTAATAATTGGAGGTGCAGTTTTTCTATGTCTAAATTTACTTTAGAAGAAAAGTTAGATGCCATTA
>NZ_RYYR01000031.1 GCF_003977595.1 Lysinibacillus antri
TTACTGCTTCAATTTTTTCTTCCCTTGAAAATTTAGCCAAAAGAAAAGCACCTCCAAATTTTAGATTTTGTGTCTAAAATTTGGGGTGCAGTTCAAATGTATCGGGTTCTTTCTTTTTTATGTTTGAATGGTTGTTATTTTGGTACAAGATAAAAGTAAATTAATCCGAGGTGATTCCATGAAAGTACATTTTTTAGGGGAAGATAATGAAAAAGTAGAAATTGAGGTATTAACAAGAAGTTACCCACATAGTGTAGACTTTTGGGATGGTAACTGGGTTGATGCAAAAATTAAAGTGGACATTCCTGGATATATCGTGCAATTCATCGCTAATTTAAGGACAGAGGAACTACAAGCGTTTGTAGACGAGCTAAAAATAATGGATAACAAATTAAAAGGAAAAGCCATTTTATATAATATGGAGGAGTATATTCAATTAGAAGGGGAAATAAATCACTTTGGTCAATTGAAGTGGAAAGGGGAGACTTGTTTTCCAGTAGGTGATGGAGCGGTGCTGAACTTTGGGTTTACTTCAGACCAATCCTACTTAAAAGGAATCATTAAAGAACTAGAAGCTATTTTAACTGCATTTCCGGTAATTGGGAAACCGTAGAAGTTCTTAATGTTTGTTAGAGGGAATAACAAATCAATTTTTAAAAACTAAGGTAATCAAATTGTTGCGAAAGAATGTAATAATATTCCACAAAGAACGTTACTATTGTTCTCCTAAAAATGCCTACTTTTATATTTGTTCGTTGGATATATTCAATAGTAGGAGGTGAAATGGATTGATTAAAGTTGGGTTTGATGCTGGGCATGGTTTAAATACTCCAGGAAAACGTACCCCAGATGGAGAGCCAGAGTGGACATTTAATAATAAAGTAGCTAGAGCTTTTGCCAATGAATTAGCTTTGTACAAGGGGGTCATGTCAAAACGTTTTGATGATCCCACAGGAAGACGTGATGTTCCATTAATTGAACGAACAAACGGCGCAAATAGTTGGGGCGCAAACTACTATATTTCATTTCACCATAATGCATTAGCAAGTGTGTGGGGCGAACATACAGGCGTCGAGACATTTATTTACACAACCCCAAAACCGCAAAGCACCGAATTCGCACATGCGATTCATCCTGCGTTAGTACAATCATACGGTCTCCGCAATCGAGGAGTCAAAAAAGCGAATTTGCACATCGTCCGTGAGACAAACATGCCGGCGATTTTAGTCGAAGGTGGCTTTATGGATAGCACAATCGATATAAAAAAGTTACGGAACAATCAAGTGTTAGAAAATGTCGGTAAGGCAATTGCACAAGCATTTGCTAGATTTGTAGGATTGGAGAGAGCGATACCAGGTCAAGAGGAGGGGTTAACCGTGAGTCAATATGAAGAGCTAAAGCAACGAATTGCCAAATTAGAAGGTCAACTTGCGAATAAAGCAGATATTACTGCCGATAGAAATAGAGTGGACCCAAGTTTTAAAAATGATTGGGATTGGGCCATTGCGAATGGAATTTTTCGAGGGGACGGCAATAATTTGAATCCAGGCGGTGCTATAACACGCGAACAAATGGCATCCATACTAAAACGTTATCACGATACTTTTATTGCAAATAATAATGGAGTTTCTACTAATCATAAAGAAGCTTGGGAAAAATTAACGTCACAAGGAATTACAGATGGCAGTAATCCTAGAGCATTGGCAACACGAGAACAAGTTGTGGATATGCTAAATCGAGCGATAAATGAGAAATAGGTGAGTTACAAGATGCTTCAACGTACTACTATCTACTGTTTCGACATTTACCTAAAAAGGCATGTTTTTGAATCTTACTTCAAAAACATGCTTTTTTATATTCTAAAAGGATGAGTTTTTGTTGACAACATACCTAACGGGGTATAAGATGGTGTTAAACATAATAACGAATCAACTAAAAAGGAGGCAACATAGATTGAATTCATATGATGATAAAGTGAAAAATCGAATGAAACGAATGGAAGGTCAACTTCGTGGCGTATTGAAAATGATGGAAGAGGGTAAGGATTGCAAAGCGGTTATTACCCAACTTTCGGCAGTTCGTTCTGGAGTGGATCGTGCGATAGGGTTAATCGTTAGTCAAAACTTACTTGAATGTATTCAAGCTGCAGAGGGAGACGAAAAAGCGTTAAATGATTCCATTCAAGAAGCAGTGAACCTGTTTGTAAAGAGTCGATAACACATTCGACTTTTTATTTATAAAAAATAATACCCTATATGGTATTTTGGGGCGAATTTAAATTCGGAGGGGAAAAAATATGACAAAAAAAGTGATTATCGTTGGTGGAGTTGCAGGGGGAGCAACAGCTGCTGCCCGTTTAAGAAGAATTAGTGAAGAAATTGACATTATCCTTGTAGAACGTGGCGAATATATTTCCTTTGCTAACTGTGGTTTACCTTATTATATTGGTGAAACAATTAAGGATCGAAATAAATTGTTAGTACAAACGGTAGAGGGTATGTCAGAACGCTTCAATCTAGATATCCGAAATTTAAGTGAAGTGGAGAGCATTCATCCAGAAGAAAAGACTGTAACTATTAAAAACTTACAAACAGGAGAAGTTTATAAAGAAACGTACGATAAATTACTTTTATCACCTGGCGCTAGACCGATTGTACCGCCAATTCCAGGATTAAATGACAACCAAGCATTGTTTACTTTAAGAAATGTTCCGGATACGGATCGCATTAAAAACTATGTTGATACTCAAAAACCTGAAAAAGCAGTTGTGATCGGTGGCGGGTTTATCGGAATTGAAATGGCAGAAAATCTTGTTGACCGTGGCATTGAAGTAACGATTATCGAAATGGCGAATCAAATTATGGCTCCTATTGATTTTGAAATGGCGAGTATACTACACAAGCATTTAAAAGAAAAAGGTGTCAATTTAATTTTAGAAAATGGCGTACAAGCATTTGCCAATCAAGGAAAGAAAGTAGTTTTATCAGATGGAACTGAAATTCAAACGGATATGACGATTCTTTCGATTGGAGTAAGACCGGAAAATGAATTAGCGAAAACAGCTGGATTAGAGTTAGGTGAACGTGGAGGAATTATTGTGAACGAGTATCTCCAAACGTCTAATCAGGATATTTACGCTGTTGGGGACGCTGTAGAGGTTGTCGATTATATCAACGGTAAAAAAGCGATGATTCCACTTGCAGGACCAGCGAATCGTCAAGGTCGTATTGCTGCCAATAATATGATGGGGAAAAACGAGAAATATGAAGGGACTTTAGGTACTTCCATTGCAAAAGTATTTGATTTAACTGTTGCGGCTACTGGTAACAACGAGAAAACATTAAAGCGTTTAGGAGTAGCATATGAAGTTGTGCATATTCATCCAAGCTCCCATGCAGGATATTACCCAGGAGCGGCACCAATCGCGTTAAAATTAATTTTTGATAAAGAAACAGGAAAAATCTTTGGCGCACAAGCCGTTGGAGCAGATGGTGTTGATAAACGAATGGATGTCATTGCTACTGCGATTAAAGGGAATCTAACAGTAGAAGATTTAACGAACTTAGAATTGTCCTATGCGCCACCTTATTCATCTGCAAAAGATCCTGTAAATATGGCAGGCTACGTCGCAATGAATATTATGTTAGGGGACTTAGAACAAATTCAATGGCATGAAGTGGATCAAGTTGTAGCAGATGGTGGGCTTTTAATTGATGTACGTGAAGCAAAGGAAAGAGAAAATGGCTATATCCCAGGGTCAATCAATATCTCCCTTAATGACCTGAGAGAGAATTTAGACGAAATCCCAAAAGATCAAACCGTTTATGTTAGCTGCCAAGTCGGATTAAGAGGCTATTTAGCAAGCCGAATTCTAAAAAATAATGGATTTGATGTGAAAAATGTTGATGGTGGTTGGAAGACTTATTCAAGTGTGTATGGCGTCAATTAAAAAAACAAGCAATAAGTAGCAGATCAAAATTGAAGTAATATTGATTTAGGGATGAGTCAATGGGTGAAGAAGAGTCTTCATCTTTTGATTTCATCCCTTTTATTTAAGGATTTTTGATTTGTTTAGAAAAGATTATTTCTTTAAGTATCTTTTTTTGTTTCATTTTAACGAAATTTTCACAATTCTACTCCATAATTCAAAGAACAAGAGTAAAAATTGAGACGCTATTAGGAGGAGACGCTTTCGTGATTAAAAAATTGTTACCTTTTATACTCATCGGGTTTTTAGCGGGTTATGCCTTTTATGATTCTTTAATGAAGGAAAAGGTAAGTGATCCGGCAATAGAAAATGTGAATCAAACGGAAGGTGTAGCGAGTGGAATAGGTCAGCCTGTAGAGCCAGCTAAAAATACAAACGATAATTCGAAAAAGACCGGGATTATCGAGTCAAGCCATTCATCACTAGACGTTGAATTTGCCCCGGAGTTTACTTTATCGGATATGAATGGCGACCCTATTAACCTTTCTGACCTCAGAGGTAAAATCGTCATTCTAAATTTCTGGGCTACTTGGTGTCCGCCGTGTCGAGCAGAAATGCCCCATATGCAAAGTTTTTATGAAAAAAATAAAGATAATGGCGTTGAAATTATCGCTGTTAACTTAACGGCCCTGGATGAAGGAAAGCAAGCAGTGGAAAAGTTCGTCAATGAGTATGGATTAACATTCCCAGTTGTATTAGATGAAAATGGATCTGTTGGAAAGCTCTATGAAATACTTACCATTCCAACAAGTTATATTATCGATGCTGAAGGACGGATCTTTCAAAAGTTCGTCGGCTCGATGGATGAACAAATCATGGAGGATATGATCAAGTCCATTCAAATGTACGATGGGGAACAAGAAGGGTAGCTTTTACCATAATGAAGTGATTTTTAATTATAGGAGGTGTGAAATGGCTATTACTGCAAAAATTTTTTCATTAGCTACTGTTTTTTTTAGCATTGTTGCAGGTCTATTACTTTTTTATTGGATGAATCCATCTAGTAAAGAAGAGAAGAAAAAACAGTTAGAAGAAGTTACTGATTTTTTCATCAATTTCGTGATATTCATGTGGATTGGGAAAGTTCTTTTAAATCTCTCCACTTTTGTAAAAGACCCACTCGCTATTTTAGCATATCCTGTTGATTCAACTTCTTTTTATGCTGCCATTATTGGTAGTATTTTACGACTACTTTATAAACAGAAAAAAAATAATCTTCCAGTGTTAAGTTTATTGATTCCCATTATATTGACGGCAGCATTCATGTTTGAATTTATTCAATTTGTACAAGATCAAAATTTTTATTCTTTAACAAATTTAATTTTCTACGGCATTCTAGTGACTATTTTTTATTATTCAAAAGAAAAGCTTTCAACGTTAACTTTATATGCCATTCTTTTGCTTAGTTGGTTAATCGGTACGCTTTTTATGTTTTTTACACAACCCTATGTATCAATTTTTGGGTATCTATTATCACTGCCATTTATTTTAGTATTTTTTTTATTTATGACGATTGTTCTTATTTCTATTAACTTGAAGAGGTGATCAAATGGTTATACAGACAGATACGGTCTTACTAGTGGGAATGCTTTTAGCTTTTGGAGCGGGTGCCATTTCTTTTTTATCTCCATGTGTTCTACCATTATTTCCTGCTTATTTATCCTATATTACAGGCATCAGTGTGATGGAAATTCAAGCAGAACAAAATTCTGAAATTCGCAAAAGAATATTTAGTCATTCCATTATCTTTTTACTTGGAATAGGTGTTGTCTTTATTAGTTTAGGTGCTAGTGCTTCCTTTCTTGGGCAATGGCTGCAACAGTTATTACTAGGGAATACCGCATTATTGATCCAACGACTAGCAGGAATCTTTATTGTCTTCATGGGATTTGTTGTCGCTGGTTGGTTAACGATTCCTTTATTTATGAAGGAAAGACGATTACACTATACGAAGAAATCGACGAGCTTTTTAGGTACATTTTTTGTTGGATTAGGTTTTGCAGCAGGATGGACTCCTTGCATTGGTCCGATTTTTGCATCGATCTTGTTATTAGCTGCAACCAATCCAAGTCAAGGTCTTCTCTATACATTGATGTATGTTATTGGTTTTGCGGTTCCGTTTATTATTCTGACGTTTTTCGTTGGATCTTCTAAATGGATTTTAAGTAAAACTGGCCTCATTATGAAGGTGGGAGGCGTTATGATGATTCTAATGGGGATCCTACTATTTTTTGGACAAATGCCTCGGTTAAGTGCGTTTTTATTAAGATTAATTGATGGGACATGGTTATCCAATTTAGGATAGAAGGAGGTAAATAGCAGTGAGAAAAGTGATATTTGGTGTACTGTTAATTGCGATGATTAGTTATGCGTTATTCGAATATATTTCAACACAGTCCAATCAATCAGAAACAGGGAATCCAGTAGTTTCTTCAAATACGGACATCGACATTGAAGAGACAAATGTAGTTGGCATTCAACGTGGAAATGTGGCACCTGACTTTTCATTGGAAACATTAAAAGGTGAGGTTATGTCCTTATCCGATTTTAAAGGAAAAAAGGTGTTCCTTAATTTTTGGGCTACGTGGTGTCCACCTTGTCGAGCAGAGATGCCTGATATACAAAAGTTTTCTGAAGATGAGGATGTGGTCGTTTTGGCTATTAACTTAACGCATACAGAAGATTCTTTGACAACTGTTGAGAACTTTATTCAAGACAGAGCGTTCACGTTTCCTGTTTTAAAAGATGAAAATGGGGATGTGGCCGAATTATATCGTGTCCAAGCTTATCCAACGTCCTATATGATTGATTCGAAAGGAACAATTCAGTATGTCGCATTAGGTGCAATGAATTACGATTTAATGATAAGAGAGTTTGAGAAGTTAAAATGAGGACTTAAATTTATGAGGGTGTTATTTTGAAACAAAAAATATTAATTGTTGAAGATGACCAAATGATTCGAAACTTAATTAAGATTTATTTACAAAAGGAAGGCTATGAAGTGGTAGAAGCAGCTGACGGGGAAAAAGCGAAAGATGTATTTTTGAATGAACATCCCTGTTTAATTATTTTGGATTTAATGCTTCCGAATATTAGTGGTGAAGAATTGTGTGAATGGATAAAAGATCAAGAAAGAAATGAAGTATCCATTATTATGTTAAGTGCAAAAGTACAAACTGCGGATAAAATTCACGGTCTTCGATTAGGCGCTGACGACTATATGACAAAACCCTTTGATCCAGAAGAATTACTAGCCCATGTAGAAGCAGTTTTAAGAAGGACGGGGCAATTTTGTCAAAAAATTTCATACAAAGGGTTATGTATAAAACCGAGAAAAGGAGAAGTCCTTTTATATGATAAAGAAATTCACCTGACGAAACATGAATTTCAATTATTGTATCACTTCATGGAAAACCCAAACATCGTATTACCCCGAGAAAATTTATTAGAGCATCTTTATCCTTATCTAGAAAAAGAGGTAATGGTTAGAACAATCGATGCACATATTAAAAAACTTCGTGAAAAGATTGAAGAGAATCCAAGTAAGCCAAAAAGGATTCAAACAGTTCGTGGAATGGGGTATAAGTTTGTTACAGAATAAACGAACATCTTTTTTACCAAAGAAGTTTTTATGGCGCTTAACTTTAGCCAATAGTTTCATCATTGTTGCATTCATATTGCTTTCTGGATGGTCGATTTACGAAGCTGCCTGTCAAATCTTTGATGAAATGGTGAGTAATCAAGAAACAAAATTATTTAAAGCCGTCTTATTGCAATATTTATGGATACTTGTTGGGGTATTTATTGTTCTCGCTATAGTTAGCCAGTATTATTTTACACGTAAATTAATGAAACCTTTAACAGTATTAATCGAGTCGATGAAAAGCTTAAAGCAAGGTGATAAAGTACAGAATATCCAATTTCAATCTGATGGTGAAATGGAAGAGTTAATTTATCATTTTAATGAACTAGTCAATCAACTAGAATGCAATAAAATTCAAAGGCACAAACAACTGTCGGATTTTTCTCATGAATTTCGGACACCGTTAACCAATTTAAATGGGTATTTAAAGGCGTTACAAAGTGGAGTCATAACGGGTAATCAAGAGTTATTTTATGCGCTTCAACAAGAATCCAATCGCTTGATTAGTATGTTAGAGCAACTAAAGTCAATTGAAGAATTTGAATATGTGCAACATCAAAAATTTTTTCTAAAAGAAGAAATTCAAATTACGGACATCATCAATCAAGTAGTACACATGTTTAGTTGGACCATGAAAGGAAAAAATATTGATATTAGAATGGACATTGATCAACAATTAATTCGAATTGATCCGAATGGGATAACACAAGTTATGAGTAATTTGATTGATAATGCCATACGTTACTACACGGGGTGTAAGCCAATCGTGATAACAGGGAAAAGAGGAAAGAAATCTTATTGCATTTCTGTGAGTGCAGAAGGTCAATTTATTTCAGGGGAAGAAAGAGAACGTATATTTGAACGATTTTATCGGACAGAAGCTACGAGTAATACGATTGGTAAAGGATTAGGCCTAGCCATCTCAAAAGAAATACTTGAACAACATAAAGGCAACATTCAATTAACTTCAGATGGATACTATCATACGTTTATTGTTACCATCCCCAATGCATCTATATAAGGAAGTGTATTGATCTTCAATTTTTGGAGAATCTAAAAACAAAAGAAACTTTTATTTTATCTGTTGACATTATACCTATAGGGGTATATTATATGTATATCGGCAAGAGAAAATAAAGAGAAGGAGGCGGCACGATGAACTCGTATGAAGTTAAAATAAAAAATCGTATCAAACGTATTGAAGGTCAACTTCGAGGGATATTGAAAATGATGGATGAAGAAAAAGACTGTAAAGCCGTCGTCACTCAATTATCTGCTGTCCGCTCAGGTGTTGATCATACTATTGGTGTAATCGTTAGTCAAAACCTAAAAGAATGTATCTTGGAGGCAAAGCATAACGACGATACCGCGAATGACGCTATACAAGAAGCAATGGATTTGTTAGTTAAAAGTCGTTAAAAAATCGACTTTTCTTTTTCAATAAAAACATACCCATACAGGTATGGAGGAGTACATTCATGGAAATTTGGATTATGATTGCGGTGGCGATTGTTTTTATCCTTTGGCGTATGAGACCGGTTAAAGGAACAAAAACTATAACGACTGAAACACTAAAAGGAATATTAAATGACAAGGATAAAGTATTCGTCGATGTACGCACACCAGGTGAATATAAGTCCCGAAATATTCATCAATTTAAAAATATGCCATTAGGTTCAGATCTCTCAAAGCTCCCAAAGGACAAAGAAATTGTAGTCATTTGTCAAAGTGGAATGCGTAGCGCCCAAGCATGTAAACAATTAAAAAAATTGGGCTATGAAAACATCACAAATGTTCGTGGTGGCATGAGTGCTTGGAGAAGTTAATTAATAATTAGGAGGAAAATAAAATGAAAGAAATTAGTGCAAAAGAAGTTCAACAACGTATAGAAAATGGTGAACAGTTAAATCTAATTGATGTTCGCGAAGTGGATGAAGTGCAAGCAGGTCATATTCCTGGCATCACGAATATTCCATTAGGATTACTAGAGTTTCGTTCACACGAACTTGATAAAAACAAACCGTACATTATGGTTTGCCGTTCAGGTGGCCGCAGTGGTCAGGCAACGCATTATTTACAAAGTCAAGGTTTTGATGTAACAAACATGACTGGTGGTATGATGAGCTGGGAAGGAAAAGTTGAATAATTTTTTTGAGTAAAATAATACCCTTGTAGGTATGAGGAGGCTTTTAAATGTCAATTAAAGCAGATGTACAGTTAGACTGCAAAGGTCTTGCATGTCCAATGCCAATTGTTAAAACGAAAAAGGCAATGAATGATGTAGAGGATGGTCAAATTCTAGAAGTGCAAGCTACCGATAAAGGTTCTATTGCGGACCTAAAAGCATGGTCAGACAGTGTCGGGCATCAGTATATTGGCACGAAAGAAGAGGATGGTGTGTTACTGCATTACATTCGTAAAAGTGGTGATGACCATAACGTCGAACAGAAATATGAAAATACAATTACGAATGAAGAATTAATCGACCGTGCTACAAATGGCGGTATTATTCTAGATGTTCGTGAAGAAGCTGAGTATGCATTTGGACATATTGAAGGTTCTAAATCGATCCCAATGGGTGAACTAGAAAATCGTTTAGAAGAGTTAGATAAAGATCAAGAAATATTTGTCATTTGTCGTACAGGTACACGCAGTGATTTAGCTGCACAGAAATTAGCGGAAAAAGGGTTTACGAAAGTTGTAAACGTGTTACCAGGTATGAGTTCTTGGAATGGCGATTTAGCAAAAAAACTATAAAAAAAATTAAATTAACTGGAGGAATTTATTATGTCTAACAAAGTAGCGATTATTGCAAGTAATGGTGGGTTATTTGACGCGTATAAAGTATTTAATATTGCAACGGCAGCAGCCGCAACAGAGAAAGAAGTAGCGATTTTCTTTACATTCGAGGGACTTAACTTAATTCATAAACAAGCGATGCAACAATTACCAATGCCAGCAGGAAAAGAGCATTTTGCGGAAGGTTTCGCAAAAGCAAATGTACCAAGCATTCCACAACTAGTCGAAATGGCGCAGGAAATGGGCGTAAAATTTATCGGTTGTCAAATGACAATGGATGTAATGAATTTAACAAAAGAAGACTTTATTGATGGGATTGAAGTTGGCGGAGCAGTAACATTCCTTGAATTTGCTAAAGATGCAGCACCAACGTTAACATTCTAATTAATAATATCTTAGCAACTGTTAAAACTAATGGAAGGGCTACATACCCTTCCATTAAAAAAATCAAAAACAATACCTATGGGGGTAATTAAATATGACAATCATTAAAATGACAGCAGCACAAGTAGCTCGTAAACTAATTGAAAAACAACCATTATTTATTTTAGATGTACGTAATACAGATGCTTATGACGATTGGAAAATTGAAGGACACAACTTTGAGTATTTAAATATTCCTTATTTCGATTTACTAGATGGTGTAGAGGAGATCATTCCAAAACTTCCGACAGACAAAGATGTATTAGTTGTATGTGCAAAAGAAGGTTCTTCTGTTATGGTTGCGGAGATGGTGGCAGAAGCAGGTCGTGATGTGTTCTATCTTGAAGGTGGTATGAAATCTTGGAGTTCGTATCTTGAACCAATTAAAGTTGGAGATTTAACTGATGGCGGCGAAATGTATCAATTTGTTCGTCTAGGTAAAGGCTGTCTTTCTTACATGGTGATTTCTGAAGGGGAAGCAGCGATTATTGATGCTGTTCGATTCACAGAAGTGTTCACAAATTTTGCGAAAGAAAAAAATGTTGAAATTAAACATGTATTTGATACGCACTTACATGCAGATCACATCTCAGGTGGTCGTCATATCGCAGAAGCAACAGGAGCTACGTATTACTTACCGCCAAAAGATGCAGAAGAAGTCGTATTCGATTACACACCTCTTGAAGATGGTTTAACAGTGAAAGTGGGTGCCTCTCAAATTGAAGTAGGCGCACTTTACTCACCAGGTCATACAATTGGCTCAACTTCATTCATCGTTGATAGCAAGTATTTATTAACAGGTGATATTTTATTCATCGATTCAATCGGTCGTCCGGACTTAGCAGGTCTTGCTGAAGATTGGGTAGGCGATCTTCGTGAAACATTATATCGTCGTTACCGTGAATTAGTAGAGGATTTAATTGTGTTACCTGCTCACTTTATGATTATTGAAGAGTTAAATGAAGATGGGACCGTAGCAAAACGTTTAGGTGATTTATTTGCGGAGAACCACGGTTTAAATATTGAAAGTGAAGAAGAATTCCGTCATACAGTAACAGATAACTTACCACCACAACCAAATGCCTATCAACAAATTCGTCAAGTGAATATGGGGAAAATCACACCTGACAACGAGGAACAAACAGAGATGGAAATCGGTCCAAACCGTTGTGCAGTACGTTAATTTAGGAAATAAAAGGAGAAAATTAATATGGAAGTAACGCAAATTTTAGATGCAAAAGGATTAGCTTGTCCAATGCCAATCGTTAAAACAAAAAAGGCAATGGATACACTAGAACCAGGTCAAGTTTTAGAAGTGCAAGTAACAGATAAAGGTGCAATCGCTGACTTAACGGCATGGTCAGCTGCTGCAGGTCACACTCTTTTAGACCATAAAGAAGAACAAAATGTATTAACTTTTTATATTAAAAAAGCTTAAAAATAATAAGTGAGTTGGGTAAAGACTCACTTATTTATTTTTCGGTGTATTCTTGAGAAAGAAGGAAACTACATGGATATAAATTATGTGATCCTCCTTTTCGTTATAGGTTTTATTAGTTCATTTCTTTCTGGAATGCTCGGGATCGGTGGGGCCATTGTGAAATATCCTATGCTTTTAATGATTCCACCCGCATTGGGATTTCATGCATTAACCGCGCATGAAGTTTCGGGTATTAGTGCACTAGACGTTTTATTTGTCTCAATTGCAGGTGTCATCGGATATAGAAGTGGTGGCTACTTAAATAAATCGTTAATTACCATTATGGGTATGTCCGTGTTAATTGGAACTTTTATCGGTAGTTTTGGATCACAATATTTAACTGAGGCTCAAGTGAACATCGTCTATGGAATTTTAGCATTAGTAGCGGCCGTTATGATGTTCATACCAAAAAAAGAGTTAGACGATATTCCTTTAGATCAAGTTACGTTCAACAAGCCGATTGCAGCAATTCTCGCATTTTTTGTCGGGATTGGTTCAGGTGTTGTAGGAGCTGGAGGGGGATTTTTATTAATTCCTATTATGTTATCAATACTTCATATTCCGGCAAGAATGGCTATCGCATCAAGCCTAGCGATTACGTTTATTTCATCTTTAGCCGGTTCAATTGGAAAAATCTCAACGGGGCAAATAGACTACCCGACAGCTGTTATCATTATCATTGCTGGAATAATCGCAGCTCCATTAGGGGCAAAAATTAGCCAGAAGATGAATACAAAGGTATTACAAAATATTTTAGCCGTATTAATACTTGGAACAGCCATAAAAATTTGGATTGATATTTTCTAGAACATCATGGGATTTTGATTAGCATATATCAACTACATTATTGAGAATACTATCTTAAAACAGTAGGAGGATACAATGGATTTTCATTATACGGTTCAAACCAATAAAACAATTGAAGAAGCGATTGAATCTATTGAACAGAATCTGAAGATAAATAAATTTGGGGTTCTTTGGCAGCTAAACTTGACTGAAACTTTACAGAAAAAAGGTGTCGATCAATATAAAAAGCCATTTCGAATCTTGGAAGTTTGTAATCCGGTAGAAGCAGCACGTGTACTAGAGCATAATCCATTAGTAGGTTATTTCTTGCCTTGCAAAATTACCGTGTATGAAGACGAAGGAAAAACGAAAATCGGTCTTCCTAAACCAACTGCCATGATTAGCCTACTTAACGATGCTGAATTAATATCTATAGCAGAAAAAATTGAAGCGGTTCTTATAGATGTATTAGAAAAGAGTAAATAAATAAGGGGGTGTTCATTTTCGGACGCCCTCTTCTAACTGTTGATGAATTACTTAATCGAGAAGGTAAATTAAATATGAAAAGGAAATAGGAACGAATTAGTAGGATTCTAGGGTCAGAATATACGCATATATCTAATGGACAATACAAAAAAGCCTTTCTGCATTAAATTGTGGAAATTATTAGTGAATCAAAAGTAAAGCTAGAGAACAGTAAATTGGAGGATAATGATCCAATTGTAGAAAAAGATATAGATGAAAAGTTAATGAAGTTAATAAAAAAACTTCAAAATGAGAGGGTGTGGATCCAATTGGTTTTGGTCTTAAATATAGGACCAAAAAACTCCATAATAAACTTATGGATTATGAAGAATGGCTTGCGCTTTATCCCCACGCAAGTATTAACATAAGTGTGAGAGTTCAATTGGAGAGTACGGGCTTACTTGGATAGTGTAGAATAGGACGTATAGTTATTATTAATCCATACTTTGTATTTTGTAATGTATTTAGATATGTTAAAATTAATTTACACGAATTCTTTTTCTATATTAATGCTACCAAGTAGTTTAATTATAGGATTTATGGAATACGTGTTTTTTATTTCATTTTTAAGTCGATGAACAGGTTATTAACAAAATTTTAATTTAATTACCGAAATGTTCTAATTTTGTCCTGGAGTACCGATATCTAAGTTTGAAAAGTCTATATATTGGCGTGAAATGTGAAATCATTATTAGACAAAATAAGTAAAATTGATTAAGTTTGGTAATGTTGCTTATTTTTCCTATAAAGATATTTGTTTATTACCTGTTAAATCTTGTGAATATAGTTAAATGATTTATATAGATTGTATGAAGAATTTGTGAAAAGATAATAATAAGATTTAAAAAACTTTGCGTGATTAATAGATAAGTGTATTCGACATGAAGAGTACACTTATTATTTTTCTCGAGAAAATGAAGAGAACTAAGAAACTAGTGTAGTGAGGTGTCCCTTTTTGGAACGAATTAAAATAATTGTAGCTGAAGATCATCCAGATTCTTTAGAAATTATTGAAGCGTTTATTGAAAGGCACCCTAGTTTTGATGTGATTGCAACTTGTACTGATGGTGAAGAATTAATTCATCAAGTGACTATATATGATCCGAAGTTAATAATTGCCGACATCAACATGCCTAAATTAAATGGTATGGAGGCTGTTAAAAAGTGCAAAAAAGTTAAACCGGATATAAAAGTAATATTTATCACAGGTTACGATGAATTTGCAGTGGAAGCTTTTGCGGAGTCTGCGGTTGATTATATTGTGAAGCCCATTGATAGTGCACGGTTATATCAAGCTCTAGAAAAGGTGAAGAGTAGTTTAGCATACCAGACTAATGAAAAAAATTACCAAGGTACGAAGAAATTAAAAATCAAAACTAATGGCGTCTTACATTTGATTCCCATGGATGATATTTATTTCGTTGAAAAACAAGGGAAAAAGTGCATCATCCATTTAAGTGGTCGAACGATTGAAACAAATGAGAATCTAACCGAATTAAGTAAGAGGTTAGATAGTAATTTTTTTGTTGCACATAGATCTAATATTGTAAATATAAATAAAATCTCATCTATCGTTCAGGATTACGAAACATTTTTAGCTTATTTTGATGGATTAGAAAAAGCAGCTCATGTCTCCAAATTGAAAATAAAAGAGCTAGAAGAAAAAATTTCAGGCAACTAATTATTGCTAAGTGATGGGATGATAACTTTGATAAATACGATAGAATTTCAAGTAAAAGAAGTTAAACCGCTAAATAAGTGTTATTTTATCGTCGATCGTGAAACGTTACAAATTAGAGAATCTAATATATGTAACTGCGCAATATATCAGTTACTTAAAACAATATATGCCTCAACTCAGGATAACATTGAGCAAGCAGACCCATATGCTACTTTTCATCCTTTACTCAAAAGAATTATAAATGAAATAGATTATAACATGGGTACTGCTTCTTCATTTGAAATTCAATTTAATAATCAATCAACTATTGAAGTGAAAGTTTATCTTACTAGTGAGAACTTCATTATTCTTCTCAAAGACAATACAAAGCATGTGCAAGTTTTTGATATTATTGAAGAAAATAATCAACGACTTACTATTTTAACGGAAATATCAAAAGAAATTATGCAATTTAATGAACCTAAAAAAATACTTGATTCTCTATTTGAAAGACTATCATCTTTGTTAGATGTTGACTTTTATTTTAATTATATACTAGATTCTTCAAATAACCAGATTAAGTTAATGAACTATCATGGGATATCAAAAGAAATTGCAGAAAGTATAGAAATCCTCCAATTTGGAGAGGCAGTTTGCGGAACAGTTGCAAAAACACAGAAAAAGATTATAGCAGAACACGTTGATAAATCCGATGACCCTAAAGTTCAACTAATTAAGGGTTGGAATATAAAGGCCTATATTTGTCACCCATTATTTGCTCACGGAAAGCTAATAGGGACTTTATCCTTTGGTTCAAGTAAAAGGTCTACGTTTTCAACAGATGAGGTTGAATTAATATGCGACATTTGTAAGCAAGTAGCTACATCTCTTGAACGTGTGTTTCTAATTGCCAATTTAAAAGAAACAAATAAAGCGTTAGTTGCTACTAATCAACAATTATTGATTGAAAAAGAGCGTGCAGATAAAGCAAATAAAGCCAAAACGAATTTTCTATTGCTAATGAGTCATGAATTACGGACGCCACTAAATTCAATTATCGGGTATAACGAATTACTGCTCACTACGCCAAATAGTTATTTATCGAATAATCAAATTAAGCAACTTGAGAAAATGTTAAGGGCGAGTAATCAATTAAAAAATATGATAAATGATATGTTAGATTTTGTTCGGTATGATAATGTCAGCTTAACCTTTAATTTGAGAAAGGTGGATATTAATGCACTGATTGAAGATTGCATATTAGATGCGGCTTTTTTTGCAAAAAGTAAGAGAGTTTCAGTAGATTTTGAGGTCTTAATGAATAATACCGATTTATATATATATTCAGATTTAAAAAGGTTGAAGCAAGTAGTAACCAATTTGTTAACGAATGCAATAAAATATAATAAAGACAATGGGAATGTGCGAATCTCAACAAATGTGAAAGAAAGTATATTAACTATTGAATTTCATGATACAGGAAAAGGAATTGAAGAAAAAGAGTTAGAAGATATCTTTAAACCATTCTATAGATCGCCGTCAAATAATCCTACTGTAGAAGGAAGTGGAATTGGATTAAGTCTTTCGAAACAAATCATCCACGAATTAGGCGGAAGTTTAACAGTAAGCAGCAAAGTAAATGTAGGCAGTACATTTAAGATTACGTTACCTTTAAATTTATATTAGAGATAGAAGTTTGTGACAGAATAAACTTTTATCAACTTTAAAAGGTCAATTTGTGATGCGAATGCATTACAAATTGGCCTTTTTTCTTGTCATATATAATAGACTGTTCATCTATCACAGATACTTTGTGAAAAACAAAAGTTTCATAAATAGGTAAATTGGTGTGGGAATTTATTTCACATCCTTTCCTCACATGTTTACCCTACCTAGAATTTGGTTAGGATGCTAAAAAGAATATACTTCAACAAAAGGTGATTTGCTGCATGGGTAATGAGAAAATGGATGAAATAGAAAAGCCAATTGATGTGCAAGAATGGACGAAGGGGATTACGCATTATACGAATAATAGCCCCGATTTAATCATTAAACACGTTGAAAGAGATAAAAAGGGCGCTGTTTTCTTATATTTGGATAATATGATTAATCATCAAGAGTTTTCCATGCTTCTTCTAAACTTAGATCAAATGAAGGTTTTAAAATATGAAGAGCTAGAACCATTGATTCTGACTAAAAAAATAAGCTATTCATCTGAACTTCTTCAAACCGTGGATGCTATAAATACTGGTGCAGTATGTCTCCTTATGGAAAACGAAACAAAGTGTATGCTTATTTCACTTTCAAAGCTAGTGGAAAGACCTTTAAGTGCTTCTGAAAATGAATCAATGATTTTTGGACCAAGTATTACGTTTTCTGAATCTATAAGTACAAATATAGCGTTGTTGCGAAAAAATATAACAGATCGAAATCTATGTACTGAAAAATTTCTTGTTGGTGAAAGAAATAGTACAGAAGTACGGATTGTATATATAAAGGATATTGCGAACGAGGATAACATAGCAACGATGAAACAGAGGATCCAAGATTTAAAAATAGATGATCCAATAGATAGTAATGTACTAGCTCAACTATTAGATGATAATTCACTTTCATTGTTCCCACAAGCGTTAACAACTGAGCTGCCAGACCGTGTATGTTACATGTTAGGCAAAGGGAAAATTGCTATATTTGTTGATCGAAGTCCCAGTGTTATTATTGCTCCCAGTTCATTTCTAAATTTTTTCGAAACGACAGATGATGTATATACTCGTTGGAATATTGGTTCTTTTTTGAGAATAGTTCGGTTTATAGCCATGATGTTATCACTTCTTCTTACACCAGCTTACGTAGCTGCACTAACCTATCATTACGAGATAATCCCATCCCCCCTTTTGTTGTCTTTAGGTCAATCAAGGGCAAGTGTTCCTTTCCCGCCAGTGTTAGAAGCGCTCATTCTTGAGTTTATTCTTGAGTTACTTCGGGAATCTGGAGCGAGACTTCCTACGAAAGTTGGGCAAACAATGGGGATCGTTGGTGGTATTGTTATTGGACAAGCAGCTGTAGATGCAGGGTTTACAAGTAACATATTAATTATCATTATTGCACTTAGTGCATTAGGTACGTTTACAGCTCCAAGTTATATGATGGGTGCTGTGATTCGCATCGTTCGCTTTCCACTTATTATACTTGCTGGATTATGGGGTGGTATTGGATTAATATTTGGCCTTTTGTACATCATAATTCACCTATTAAAGTTAACGAGTTTTGGAACACCATATTTAGTACCTATCTATCCATTTCGATTTTCTGATTGGAAAGATTCTTTATTTCGTGTTCCCCCACAATATGCAGGCAAAAGACCAGAAACCAATAGACCAATTGATATAATTCGATATTCTAGAACAAATGCGAAACAAAGAAAAGACATAGACGAGTAAAGGGTAATTACTATGAATGTGAACATGGAGATGAAGAAACAGAATACCATCAATGCGTTTCTAGTTCTTTTTGTTGTCCATACCGCACAGATGGGTATTGGAGTTGCTGGAATTCAGCGAGTTTTATATAAGGAAGTCCAACAAGATGCGTGGATTGTCATTATACTTTCTGGAGTAATAACTTGTTTGATTGTATGGATTATCGGAAAAACTTTAAGCGAATACGAAAACCACACACTATTTGATATTCATTTAGATATATATGGAAAATGGCTTGGTAAGTTTGTAAATCTCTTAATTGTCCTTTACTTATTTTCTGTATTTTTATCGATTTGCCTTGGTTATATAGAAATTGTTCAGGCGTGGATGTTTGAGAAAATGCCAAGTTGGCTAATAGGTGCCTTTCTAATTATTCTAACGGGAAAAGGGGTTCGCAGTGGATTCCGTCCTATTGTTGGTGTTTGTTTTCTTGCATTTCTCTCTGCGATCTGGATGTTATTTATCTTTTTTGCTGAACCATTAAAATTTGCTGAATGGCACTATCTATTCCCAATGTTTGAATTAACCTCCACTGAGTTATATAAAGGGATGATAAAGACTTCATATAGTCTGTTAGGATTTGAACTTCTTTATTTTATTTATCCATTTGTTAAAGAGAAAGAAAAAGCAGTAAGGTTTGCGATATTAGGAGTCATTGCTTCTATTGTTATATTAGTAATTCTCACAGTCATAGCGATAGGTTATTTTAGTGGAGAGCAGCTAGAACGAACTATTTGGGCTACGATTTCTATGTTTAAAATAGTGAAGCTTCCATTTATTGAACGATTTGAGTATATTGCTATTCCTGTATGGATGATTATCATTATTCCCAACCTTTTATTATATATGTGGGCTGCTTCTAAAGGAATTAAAATAAGTTTCGGTTATAGACAATCGTATGCATTATATGTATTTCTGTTATTGTCCCTAGTTGTATTCATATTTTTCAACAAAAGACTCCATATCAATATGTTTATTGATTATGTTGGTATGATTGGGTTATATGTTTGTTATGTGTATCCAATCATCCTCTACATTGCGGTTCGAATAAAAAAATCATTACAAAATTAACCTATTAGGGTGCTTTGCATGAAAAAAACAATCATTTCAGTTATTTTCCTTATGATGACACTCGTATTAACAGCTTGTTTAGAACAATACAATTTGGAAAAACTTGGGTTAGCCACCGTTATTGGATATGATCTTGATAAAGAAGAAGTGCGAGCGACCGCCGTACTTAACCAATTCCAACCTGAGGAAAAAAATGCCTTCCAAGTTGTAAGTAGTCCTGGGAATACAAGTAAAACATCCCGACAATCTTCCAATTTAGAAACGAGTAACAAAATTGTTGGTGGACAACTCAGGGTAGTGGTGTTGGGGGAATCACTTGCTGAAGAAGGGGTTCTTTCTATAACAGATACGTTATCAAGAGATGCTTCAATTGGGACAATGTTATATTTATGTGTTAGTAAAGGAAATGCCAAAGAAATTTTGGAAACAAAACCACCCGTCTCCGATATGGGAACGTACTTGTACAACTTATTAAAACAAAATATTGAGGGGGAACTGCTAGTTTCTGCAACTCTTCATGAGTTTTTGCAGGCTTATTATGACCCTGGGAAGGATCCCATCTTACCTCTTGTAACTATGGAAGATAAGAGTGTTAAAGCTGATGGATTGGTAGTATTCAACAATGACAAAGTAGTGGGCTTTCTTAAAGGAGACGAAGGGTTTTATATTAAATTAATCCGTGAAAGATTTAAAGCAGGAAGTACCGAGATTAGTATCCCATCGGAATCCGTAAAAAAATTTATTAAAAATAAACCAAAAAAAGAAAACATTTTTGTTGTGGTCGATGACATTAAAAGTAATAGTAAAATTACACTTGTGGAAGCCTCTACACCAAAATATAAAATAACAATTCATATCGATTCAGTAATAAAAGAGGTTTCAGAAGAGGTGATTTTAGAAGATCCAGAATCACTCAAGACATTAGAGGAATTAATTGAAAAGGAAATGGAAAAAAAGGTTAATAATATAATGAAGAAACTACAAGAAATGAATTCTGATCCATTAGGATTTGGAATGGTATACGACAGTAGTATACGAAACAAGAAGTTAACGCACGAAGAATGGAAAGATATGTTTCCTCATGCTGAATTTGATGTAGAGATTAACGTGGATATTGTTAAGACGGGAATTGTTGAGTAAAAATCCACACTGATCGATATACCAGATTTTTGGAAGGTCATAAGTCTACTTCCTCGCTAAAAATAGGAGGGATTAGGCTTTTTATCATTCAATGCCCATATATTGTAATTCTGCACTTTAGGGATAATACCTATTGGTAAATGTGTTGTAAATAAGTAGAAAATTGAGTGGCGATCGCTGAGAAAAAACATGACAGAGGTGGTACGTTCTTATGGTGTTAATCATTTATTGTAAAAAATATCTACTCTTTTTGGAATAAAATGATGCTTTTTAGTTAGTATTTCAGAAATGTAATGATGCATTACAGACGTTAAAAACTGCATTTCGCGAGTAATTCATCAAAAAGATAAGAATGCATTATATAATTCATAATATATTAAAAAATGTTTTAAGTACTTCTTTTATCTATTAATGTCGAAAATTGAGATTAGATTTTGAGTATTAGTGATAGATGCATTTGTTATAAAATCCACTAGTACTTTGCATTATATTATTCTATTTTTACTATTTTTATAGTGGAAAGGTTAATTTTATTTATTTCACTCAATTTATTTACAAATCAACCGGGGGAGGGGAATTTGTATGAATAATATTTATATGAATAAAACAAAAAAAAGTAATAAATTAAAAGAGTTGTTCCTAGGGAAGGAACCTCATCAGAATATGAATATTAGTTTAAATAGTGAAAGTAGTAGGTTATTAGATTATTATTCCTCTCTAGCGCTTTATCACCCAGATATTGTTATTGTGTTTTCACGAGATAGTGAAATTGTAACAATCGATAACAAAAAGGTTCATGCGTTATTAGGTTTAAACATTCAAAATGTGGAAGATTTATATAAAATTTTATCTCAGGACAACTATAGAAAGCTTGAATCAGCGTTCTACAATACATTAAGAGGGAACTCTGAAAAACATGAAGTTGAAATCAAAACAATATCAAATCAATCTATCTTTATGGTGATTACTTTTATACCTATAAAGCATGATGGTGAAGTAGAAGGTGTCTACTTAATTGCAGCCAATGTTACTGAAAAAGTGCAGTTAAAAAATCGGTTGGCCTTAAGTGAAAAACACCTAAACTCAGCTCAACAAATAACGAAAATCGGGAGTTGGGAGTATCTAATAGAAGAAGACCAACTATATTGTTCGGAGCATTTCCATCATATTTTTGGCATAGATAAAGATGATTGCATCAGTATGGAAGACCCTTTTAAATTAGTACATCCTCATGATTATGAAGATGCATATCAAAAAGTACAAATTGCAATTGAAAAAGGAGAAAGTTTCGTTAATCAATTCCGCATTAAACATGGAAGAAATAATGACATTCGATATATCAAGGTGCATGCAGAAGTGTACTTTAAAGAGCAACATCCTTACAAGATCATCGGCATAATTAAAGATGAAACTTATCAAATAGAGTTAGAAAATCAATTAACAGTAGTGAAAGATAACTTTTATTATATGTTTGATAATATTACATCAGGCATATGGATGAAGGAATCTTTAGATGATAAGTTTGTTTACGTTTCGAAAGCATTAGAAACAATATCAGCAATCCCTTTAAAAAGATTGTACGAAGAAAAACACTTGTGGTACAACATGATTCAACCAGATTGTTATGGAGTTATAGAAGAAGGAATTAAAGACTTGTCAAAAGGAAAAAGTGTAGAAGCTGTTTATCGAATCATTAATGGTGATGGGAAGACTAAATGGATACTAGAACAAATTGTACCAAAAATCGATGTTCACGGTAACATCACCAATCTTTTCGGTTTAATAACAGATATAACAAGTGAAATGGAAACGAAAGAACAACTCACTTATATTTCAAACTATGATGCACTTACTAACTTACCGAATCAAAAAAGTCTTTATGACCATTTGGATAAGTTATGTGAAAAAGATGAACCATTTGCAGTTTTATATTTAGATATTGATCGATTTAATATTATTAATGATTCGTTAGGGTACCAAATAGGTGATGAGGCGTTAAAACTGCTCGCTAACCGATTCAGTTCTATGATTCCTAATAACGTGTATCTTTCACGATTAAGTAGCAATGACTTTATTATGGTTGTTCAGAATTATAACAGTAAAAAAGACATTCATAAACTTGCTGAAAAAATTATCCGTGAAACAGAAGTACCATTTATCATACAAAATTATGAATTGCATGTTTCTACTAGTATCGGTATTACGTTTTTCCCGGAAGAAGGGAAAGATAAGTTAGTACTTTTAGAAAATGCCCATACAGCACTTTACAAAGCGAAGAGAGAAGGGAAAAATAATTATCAACTTTCTTCTCATCTAACGGATATATCTTCTTACAAAAAATATGTACTAGATCGAGATATGAGAAAAGCAATTCTTAATGAAGAATTTGAATTATATTTTCAACCTCAAGTGGAGCCTAGATATGGGAAAATTTGTGGAGCTGAAGCATTAATTCGATGGAATCATAAAGAATGGGGATTGGTATCACCGGGTGAATTTATACCGCTAGCTGAAGAAAATCATATGATTAATAACATTACAGATTGGGTAATTCAAAAGGTCTTTTCTTATATACGGGATTGGATGGACAAAGGATACGAAGTGCGGCCGATTTCTATAAATATACCTCCAATACGATTTATTAAAAAGGGACTCTTAACATTTGTGAAACGGCAGTTAGAATTGCATAAAGTACCTGCTCACTATATAGAATTCGAAATTACTGAAGGTTCATTATTAAAAAGTGATAAGAAAGTTATCAAAACAATTGAAGGATTAAAAGAACTAGGGATAAACTTTGCCATCGATGATTTTGGAACAGGTTATGCATCATTAGATTCATTACGTAAATTTAAACCAAATACAATTAAAATCGACAAAACCTTTATTAAACATATTGGTGATGAAGATGGTGTTGAAAAAGGGATTATCTCTTCGGCCATGCACCTAAGTAAGGTACTTGGTATGAAAGTGGTAGCTGAAGGTGTAGAAGAATTTGAGCAGTTAAAGTTTTTAAAACAAAATGAATGTGATCTTATTCAAGGATATATCTACTCTAAACCTGTTAGGGTGAAAACTTTTGAAAAACTTTTAAAACAAGGTTACTTAAAAGCAGAAAAGAGTAATAGGAAAATAGTATTAGTCGAAAAGAGAAAGTATTATCGTTTTCAGTTTCCTTTTCCAATTGAAGGAGAAATGACGATAGTGGAAGTCAATGGTAAAGGAGTGAACGTTGGTAAATCTCCAGTTCTTATAGAAAATATCGGATTAGGGGGAGTGAAAATTCTATCTACTTTGAAACTTCCAGTAAATACACAGATGAAATTCAGTGTAAAATGTCAAATCCTTAAGGAAATATTCGAACTAACTGGTTCCATCAAATGGATTGACGAAGAAGAGAGAGGTGTTTTCTCATATGGATTAAGTTTTGAAATAAATCGAATCCTAGAAGACCGTTTATCTTCTATAATTAATAGATTAAGCTCTTACAGTAAAAAGAATAACAGCATACCAGATACATTATTTATATATGAGGCTGCCTATAAATATTTTAGTAAACAATCGTTACAAGTTAGTGTATAAGGGGATTGTATATGGAATTTTCTTTTAGAGAAATTTTAATAAATGGCATAGATGATATGGTTTTTGTTGTAAAAGTGGAAGACCAAAATTTTCGATATGAGTTTTTAAATAAAAGTGCCATGCAGTGCTTGAGATTGAATAAAGATATCCTTGGTTTAACCTTTAGGGATGTGTTACCTAAAGAGGAAGCAGAGTTTTTGTATAAGAAATACCAAGAAGTGTTAATTAAAAGAGAAATTCTTACTTACGAAGATTCATATAGAAAAAAAGAAAATGTTGGAGAAATGAATTATTCTCAAGTTAAATTAACCCCTATTTTTGATGGAAGTGGCTCATGTATACGAATTGTATCCGTCGTTAGAGATATTACTAAAGAAAAGGCTGCACTCTCTTATGTGAAAGAGATGGTTGAAAGAATTGCTGAAAGTGATGAAAGATATCAATCGTTATTTACTCATAACCCAGATGCTATTCTTACCTTTGATAAAAAAGGATTTATTACGAATGGAAATGAAGCGGTTAAAAGTATTACAGGCTTCGAAATAATAGAGTTAATAGGAAAGTCTTTTATAGATATTATTTTTGAGGATATTAACTTATTACAGCAAACTATTAATGAAGCATTAAAGGGTAGTACATCAAGTGGAGAATTTTTACTGAAGGATAAAAAAGGCAATATACTAACAATTAATTTAAAAGTAATCCCTTTAATATTGGAAAATGAAGTTATCGGATTATTTGGTATTTTTAAAGATATTACAGAAGCTACAAAGAATATAGAGAAGCTTGAAGAAAGTGAAAAACGTTTTCGTATTATTGCAGAAAATGCGCATGATTTAATCACACTTGTTAATAAAAATGGTGAAATTACCTATGTATCACCCTCATATAAAAATATATTAGGCTATCACCATAAAGAATATATTGGAAAACATTTTATTCATAACGTTCACTCAGACGATTTAGGACGGTACATGGAGATTGTTGAGAAATCTATTCAATCGGACGAACCTTTTACAATCGAATTTAGGCAGAAAAATGCCAATGATGAAATGCTATGGTGTGAATCTATTGGTAAGCCTGTATTTAATCAAAAAAATAAGTTTCAACATTTAGTAGTGTTAACGAGAGATATAACGTTAAGAAAAGAATACGAATCCAAACTAAAACATTTCGCATATCATGATTCTTTAACAGGACTTCCCAATCGCCTTCTGTTTAAAGAACGATTCGAAATTGCTAAGGAACAATTTTTAAAAAATAACAATGGCTTAGCTCTTATGATTTTGGATATTGACCATTTTAAAAGGATTAATGATACTTACGGTCATGATATAGGGGATCTGGTGATTAAGGAGTTTGGTCTTCGAATTAAAGAGTCTATCGGTGACCATGGTACCGTGGCAAGATTAGGTGGAGATGAATTTGTCATTCTACTGTCTAGCATTCAAAATGTTGAAAATGCACTAGAAATTGCTGAAAGAATAAAAAGTAAAGTTCATAAACCATGGGAAGTTAATGGAGAATCATTAAATGTAACAACAAGCATTGGGATTGCAATGGCACCCTATTCAGAGGGTTTAACTAAGTCTGAGTTAATGAAAAAAGCTGATATTGCTTTATACCAAGCAAAAGATAGTGGCAGAGATTCATATAAATTATATGAAGTTTAATAGAAGGTTCTTATTAGCCCGAGTCTTTAAAGGAGTGGATGGAGGTGGCTACAAATAATAAGGGAATAAAAGATAAAATTTTGAATAATTTTCACAATATAGATAGTGTTAATAGGATAAATTTAAGAAACGCAGTATTTCTGATGGAGAATAAAGTGAAAAATTATATTATTGACAATATAGATAATATGTCTTCAGAAGAATTACTTCTTTTTAAAGAAATTTTAGAGTTATTAGTTAAAGTTAAAAAAAATTCTTAAAAGGGACCCCGCAAAAGTGAACGATTTCACCTTTGCGAGGTCTTTCATTTAACAATTATAAATATAAATCAAAATAGAATGGAGAATTTGGTATTGGAAAGGATTCAGGATAATTCCAAAGGGCTTAAACCCGAAACAACTATTTTTAGAGTTAGAGTTAATATTCTTTTAAAAATGATTATTATCGTGATTTTAAGTTTACTAATAAGTTCACTCATATCTGCTTATATTAACGTACAAATCAAGCAGATTATTGACGGAAGTTTTAGCGTCTATATTAATACATGTATATCAATAATTATTTCTACTGTAGTCATTTTATTATTTGTCAGGGTTGTTATACTTATTCCATTGAATAAGGTTGAAGAGGCGATAATCAAGGCCTCAGAAGGTGATCTAACTGTATCAATTCAGCATGATTCAACAGATGAATTTGGTAGGCTTTCTACCTCTTTTAATAGTATGATTTCTAGCCTTAATAAGCTACTTGAAAAGTCCAATCAAACAGTTTTACAAGTAACTGAATCCTCGGATCAATTAAATACAATCGCAGGAGAAAATAGTAAAGCAATTGAGCAAATTTCAGATTCAATTCAAGAAATTGCTTCTGGTGCTGAGGGACAAGCGAAGTATTCATCTGAAATTGTTAAAACAGTTAAAGAAATTACAAAGGGAATAAATGAGTCAGCCTCTTCAGTTCAAGTGGTCACTCATATAGCAAATTCAGCGAAAGCTACGTGTAAGTCAGGAAACTTATTAGTAAATAACACTATCCAAGAGATGAAAGAAATATATAAAGCAACTGAAGATACATCAGATATTATTCAATTACTCGAAAATAAGTCAAAAAAAATTGGAGAAATTGTAGAGATCATCACTCAAATAGCTAAACAAACGAATTTATTGGCACTTAATGCAACGATTGAGGCAGCTCGAGCAGGAGAACATGGGAAGGGCTTTGCGATTGTGGCAACTGAAATCAGAAAGTTGGCAGAAGAATCAGCAAGTGCTGGCGTAAATATAAGAAATATAGTTGAAGATACTCAGTTAGAGACGAATAGAGCTGTGGAATCTATGAATAAGGGAATGGTCTTTGTTAAAAATGGTAGCACATTAATTAGAGAAACTGGTGATAACTTTAAAGAGATATTAAAAGATGTTGAAGAAGTGTCTCAACAGTCACAAGAAGTATCGATTATGGTTGAACAAATTAATAAAAGGTCAAGAGATATGATGTTGATGATAGAAGAGATAGCATCAATTATTGAGCAGTCATTAGGGAACGTACAAACAGTTAGTGCGTCCGTGGAAGAGCAAAATGCATCCATGGAAGAAATGGCATCATTTATAGCTGAATTAAATAAAATAGCGCATAGATTACAGATTGATATTAAGGATTTTAAATTGTAAATTGTTTAAGGTTTGTTGAGCATTTTATATAGGTAAATCCTATTATTAAAGGAAAATGACAAAAGGCATTCAGTGGCAATCTTGAATGCCTTTCAATTCCACCACTCCAAATAAAGCTGAGGTGTTCTTCTAGAAAAGACAGAGTGTATTAAGTCGCTCACTGGCTTAATTAACAAGTGGTTCAATATTCGGTTGCGATATACAGATGTTACCATGACAATTTATAGAGATTAGGGACTGTCCAGAAAGTATAAAGTGAAACTTCAATCCGTGGGGGTTTTCCACATCCCCCACGGATTGTTAGTTGAACCAATCGGGCGCATGCTAGCAGTTGATCTCCCACCTATCTTTTTTGTTTTACTTAAGTCTTGAGATGGGAGTCTTGTACCTGACGCTGAAGCTTTCGGTACAGATAAATTACTGCCCGTTAATGCGGGATAAAACTTCCTAAACAGTCTTTCTTTTCTCATCATTAATATCTATTAAACTGAACAAATTCACCTACTGTTTTGCGGTAGCCACGTGGGCGTTCTTTATCGACACTTTTACCAATTGTAATCATCATTATTGGTTGTAAATAGTCAGGGATATTAAACTCTTTTCTTAATTGATCGACATTGTGAACGTGCATTGGACATGTATCAAATCCGTAATGTTTTGCACTAAGCATTAACATTGTTGCGTGAATCCCTGCATTTCGAACTAATTCTAGTTCCAATTCAGGCGGATTTGCTTTTAAGCTATCACCATATTCTTTAATATTATTTATTGTCATTTCATAAGCTGACTCGTCCATCATTTTTAGCATTTTCATAGGGCCGTAAATTTTTTCAGCTTCTGATACTTCAAAGCTGTTTTTATTGCCCAAGACGATAATAACTGCACTAGCTGTATGAATTTTGTATTGTTGATAACTTAATTCAAAGATGCGCTCTTTTTTCTCTTCATCTGTAATGACTAGATAGTTTGTCAACTGCAAGTTATATACACTAGGTGCTAACTTTGTTAAATCAAAGATTTTCTTAAAATCATCTTCTGTCAATTTTTCTTCTTTTATAAAATTAACTGCTGAATGGCGTGACTTCACTAAATCCTCAAAGTTCATGTGATCAATTCTCCATTTCTATTATTTATCTATTTTAATATATCAGAGAATAACAGAATTGTATAACGTTTGTACAAAGTTTTTTTCACTTCCTTGGACACGCTGTATATTCTCGGGTTATTCTCTCTCTTTTTTCTATAATTAGTTCTTATTATTAAATTTCAACATAAGATTTTTATAGAAGTTTATCCCGCATTAACGGGCAGTAAAGACTCCCACCTCAAGACTTAAGTAAAACAAAAAGGATAGGTGGGAGATCAACTGCTGGCATGCGCCCGATTGGTTCAACTAACAATCCGTGGGGGATGAAGAAAACCCCCACGGATTGAAGTTTCACTTTATAGGAAGGTGCCGATGAGATGCATGAAATGTCTTTAATGCATGAAATCATTCAACTAGTGTCAGAGGATGCAAAATCAAGAGGTTTTTATAAAGTGAAACAAATTCAAGTGATCGTTGGCGATTTATCCAATGTGTTACCAGACGCATTGGAATTGGCCTTTTTCTACTTTAGTAAAAAGAAAATGGGTCTCCTCGATGAAGAATCACAATTAAAAATTATCCATGAAAAAGCAATTGCACAATGTCAAACATGTCTACATAAATTTGAACCCGATTTTCGCCTGGCCCTTTGTCCAAAATGCGGTTTACTCAATGGCTTTCTGATTTCAGGGGAAACATTTCAAGTTGAATCTTATGAAGGAAGTGATGAAATTGAAAATTGAACTTCGAGAAGATGTGTTAAAAGATTTGAACACAGCGGCAAGTTTTAATCGTGATTTATTTAAAGAGAATCAAACCTTAGTGATCAACTTAATGAGCTCGCCCGGTGCAGGTAAGACAACCTTATTGGAAGAAACGGTGAAACGGCTAGCGGACGAGTTTAAGATCGCTGTTATTGAAGGCGACTTAGCAACAGACCGTGATGCAGAACGATTACGTACCCTTGGAATCAAAACTGTTCAAATTAATACAGTAGGTGGTTGTCATTTAGATGCAAGAATGGTTGCCAAAGTTATTCCTGAATTTGACTTTGAATCAATTGATATTCTCTTTATCGAGAACATTGGTAATCTAGTATGTCCATCAGGTTATGATTTAGGACAAGATTATAAAGTTGTTGTGTTAAGTGTTCCAGAAGGGAATGATAAAATTCCAAAATATCCAGTGATGTTTAAAAGAACGGATATAACAATTATTAATAAAATTGATCTTTTACCGTATGTATCGTTTAACTTGGAGGAAGCAGACCGAGATTTAAAACAGATTAATCCGAAAGCACAATTAAAAACATTATCTGCAAAAACGGGGGAAGGAATGAACGAGTGGATTAATTGGATAAAGGATGTTTATCGTACATGTATCAAGCCTTAAACATCATTGTGAAGGGGAAGGTACAAGGAGTTGGCTTTCGTCCGTTTGTCTATGCCCTTTCAAAAAAGTACAATTTGAAAGGCACCGTACAAAATAACATTGAGAGTGTATCGATTATGATTGAAGGTGAAGAAGAACAACTATCTAAAATGATAAATGAATTAAATATGAATCCTCCAAAACTGGCTAAAATAACAGAAATAAAGACGCAAAAAATAATGCTTAAAAATTATCAAGATTTTACTATCATTCAAAGTTCAGTTGATAAACAGATTTCGACTCCTACCATACCTCAAGATGCTGCCGTTTGTGAACACTGTTTGGAAGAATTGAGGGATCCACAAAATCGTCGCTTTCAATATCCGTTTATCAATTGTACACAATGTGGCCCACGTTATTCGATTATTCAACGTTTTCCATATGATCGTCCATATACGACGATGGCTAAATTTCAGATGTGTCCAGCATGTCAAGATGAGTATGAAAATCCACAAAATCGAAGGCATCATGCACAACCGGTTTGTTGCTTTCATTGTGGACCGACATTGAAGCTTGTTAATTCAAAAGGGGAACTAGTAGCTGATAACCTCAATGCAATTTCTAAAGCAAAAGAGTTGTTAAAACATGGAAAAATTGTCACCATTAAAGGGATAGGTGGGTATCATCTTGTTTGTGATGCCAAGCAGGAAAAAGTAATCGATCTTTTAAGGAAAAGAAAAAGACGCCCTCAAAAACCACTAGCAATCATGGCTAAATCATTAGAAGTTGCAAAAAAGCTATGCAATGTAACACATGCCGAAGAGGAATTGTTAACGAGTTCAGCAGGCCCTATCGTTTTATTGCATAGAAAATTTGAAAATACATTGCCACATAATATCGCCCCTGGATTAACATCAATGGGAATCATGTTGCCCTACACACCTATCCATTATTTATTATTTGAAGGCACGGAATTAGACTATCTTGTCATGACAAGTGCGAATACTTCAGGGTTTCCAATCAGTTACAATGATTCGGATCATGAGAATATAAGGGAACTTTGTGACTATATTTTAACTCATAATCGAGAAATCGCTCATCCGATTGAGGATTCTGTTGTTTTACATGACGGAAAAAACAAGGTATTCATTAGACGCGCAAGGGGTTTTGCTCCCGAGACAATAGAGTCGGGTGTCGATGTTTCTCGTATTATAGCTTTTGGAGGAAATCAAAAAAATGCATTTGCCATTGGGAGCCAAAAGGATATAATTTTAAGCCCACAAATAGGACAATTAGAGAATGAGGAAATGATGAATCATTTTAACGAGCAACTTGATGCATTTAAAAAATGGTACGGCGTGGACGAAAAGTATATAGCAGTCGATATGCATCCTTTTTATGCAACTACCATGCTTGCCAAACAACACAAAGGTCAAACAATGTTTATTCAACATCATCACGCTCATCATGTGTCGTGTATGGCAGAACATAACCTCACTGAACCTTGCTTAGGGATCATTTTAGATGGTACTGGTTACGGTGAGGACGGGCATATTTGGGGATTTGAATTTTTGTATGGGGATGCAAAAAAGTTCAGAAGGCTAGGTCATTTACGATATACACCGCTCCCTGGTGGCGAAAAAGCTGTAAAAGAACCATGGCGAAACGCAGTTGGTATGCTTCTATACGCTTTAAAAGAAGAAGGCAAGGAATTCGCTACTAAACTTTTTCCTGAAAAATTAAAAGAACTAGATGTTATAGAGCAAATGATTCGTAAACAAGTGAATACTCCTATGGCAGGAACTTGTGGCCGTTTATTTGATGCAGTCAGTGCCATTCTAGGCATTTGCACAATTTCCACTTATGAAGGAGAGGCTGCAATAAAGCTATCCGATTATATGAATCGTGACTTAATTGATCGTCCTACAACTTGTTATCCATTCCAAATAATTCAAAATAACGAAATGGAATTTGAACTTAATTTGAGCGCTATGATTCGCCAAATCATTATCGATCACTTAGCACATAAACCGCTAATCGAAATCATCCATAACTTTCATCAAACCATTGTTGAAAGTTGTGTTCAAATGATTTTAACCATTGTCAAAAAGTTCCCTCATATGGAAAGAAATATCGTTCTATCGGGTGGGTCCTTTCAAAATACCTATCTATCTAGCAAACTACAAAATAGGCTTAAGGAAGAAGAGTTTAATGTCTTTATAAATCAAAATATCCCATGTCATGACGGTGGATTAGCCATTGGACAACTTATCATTGCGGCTAATAAAATTGCAGAAAATAATAGATAGAGAGGGGTCGTCACGATGTGTTTAGGAGTTCCTGCTAAAGTTCTAAAAATAGACAAGGGAAGGGCATTGGTTGATGTAATGGGAGCGAGCATGTATGTTGGGATCGTTTTTGTACCAGAAGTGCAAGTGAATGATTATGTTTTATTACATGCAGGACAAGCCATGACCATTGTTGACGAAAAATTCGCAAAAGAGAGCATGGACGAATGGAGGGATGTGATGAATGGAACACCTAACTCATTTAGCTGATCCACAAACTATACGACAATCATTAAAAGCCGTTATTCAACTAGCAGAGCAATATAAAAAAGAAAACGGTAGAATCCCTGTTCTTATGGAAGTATGCGGTTCCCATACGATGGCTTTTGCGAAATCTGGCATAAAAACGATTTTGAAAGACCATGTCCAATTAATTGCAGGTCCAGGATGTCCAGTTTGTGTAACTGATCAAAAATCTATTGATGCGATGATTGAATTATCAAAGGATAAAAATCGTATTCTTTGTACATTTGGTGATATGATGCGTGTTCCTGGATCTAGGTTTTCTTTAATGGATGCAAAAACAGAAGGTAAGGATATAAGAGTTGTTTACTCCCCGCTAGACAGTATAAAAATTGCGCAAGAGAATCCACATAAGGAAGTGATTTTTCTAGGCATCGGATTTGAAACGACGATACCGGTTCTTGCAGTTACTGTTCAAGAAGCAGAAAAGCAAGCATTAACAAATTATTCAATTTGGATGTCCACAAAATTAGTAGAACCGGTTTTAAGGGAATTACTTAATTCAAAGGAAATTAACATAGATGGTTTTTTATTACCGGGTCATGTTTCGGTTGTAACGGGAAAAAATAATTACAACTTTTTAGCAGAGGATTTTCTTATTTCGGGTGTGATATCTGGTTTTGAACCCATTGAATTATTAAGAGGAATCTATAAACTATTACATCTATTATTAAATAACAAGATAGATATCATCAATGATTATACCTATATGGTAAAGAATGAAGGAAATCGAGTAGCCAAAAAGTTGATGGAACACTATTTCGATTACCACGATGAAGCTTGGCGAGGAATCGGTGTGATCCCGAAAAGTAGTTTGATTTTAAAAGAATCCTACGCCCAATTTGACGCGCAAAAGAAATTTCATGTATCCCTTAGTGAACCTAGAAAAACAAAATGTCGTTGTGGTGAAATTATTCGAGGCATGATCACACCAGAAGAATGTGTGTTATTTAATAAAGGCTGTACACCGTTACGTCCTATTGGTCCTTGTATGGTCTCAACAGAAGGTACTTGTGCAGCACATTATCATTACATGAGGGAGGAGTAAATTGGATCAGCGAATTAGTTTAGCGCATGGGGAAGGTGGCGAGTTAACTCATCAATTAATTAAAGATGTCTTTCTACAGGCTTTTGGACATCAACACCATACGCAATTAGATGCAGCGATGATCGAATGTAAATCTAAACAATTAGCAATCACGACAGATAGCTATGTTGTCAAACCTTTATTTTTCCCAGGTGGAGATATTGGAAAGCTCGCTATTACCGGAACAGTGAATGATTTGGCAGTAAGTGGTGCTACTCCCCAAGCCATTACTGCAGGCTTTATTATTGAAGAAGGATTTTCGATCAAACAATTAAAAACGATTGTTGAAAGTATGGCGAAAGAAGCAAAAAATGCCAGTGTATCAATTGTAGCTGGTGATACAAAAGTAGTTGAAAAGGGAAGTGTGGACGGTCTTTTTATTAACACAACAGGAATTGGATTTGTAAAAGAGAAGCATCAATTACATCCAGAACGTATCCAAGTGGGCGATTCGGTCATTATTAGCGGAACGGTTGGAGACCATGGAATCGCGATTTTATCTGCTCGCGAGGAATTGGGATTACTAACCAATGTACAGAGTGACTGTGCTTCATTAAATCATATTATACAAGAACTGATGGAAGAAGTGGATGGGATTCGTGTGATGAGAGATCCTACGCGTGGTGGATTGGCAACAACGCTTGTTGAGTTGTGTGAAGAGAATCATTGTACAATAGAGTTAGATGAATGTTCGATTCCTGTTAGACAAGAGGTAGAAGGTGCTTGTGATATTTTAGGCTTTGATCCACTCTATCTTGCAAATGAAGGAAAACTAGTAATGATTGTAGATACAAATCAAAAAGAAATGATTTTAGAAAAACTACACAATTATGACGTAACTAAGGATGCGACAGTGATTGGTCAAATTATCGAATGCCAGAAGGAAGTAGGAAAAGTCGTGTTAAAAACACCAATAGGTTCAACAAGACGTCTTTTTCGTCTTTCTGGGTTACTTTTACCTAGAATATGTTAATGAAATTAAAGTTTTCGCATAAACTGTGTGGAATCTCTTTAATTAGGAGGACACCATGCAAAACATCGAGATGCTCAGATGGCAGTTAAACAGCCTTGTTACGCAGGTACGGCAAGATATATATACGCTTTCTACCGTTCCCCAGCAACCAATCGCTCCCCAAATTCTTCAAAGGTTATGGGATACAACATCAACGATTCATTTCATCAGTGAATTACTAGCCAATCAAGCTTTACATTGTTACCAGCCAATCCCCGTTAATTCACGAATGATACCAGTAAACAATTCTCCATCAAACTCCACTCAAATTTCACCTATAACACCTATACCAAATCAATCTAACTCACAACTAAACGGACGCAATTTTACCATTGGAGAATTAGCGACCTTTGATGGTAAAAATGGAAGACCTGCATATGTTGCTGTGAATAGTACTGTTTATGATGTTACCAATAATAGAGCATGGGCTGCGGCAACCCACTTTGGTTTACTTGCCGGTAAAGAATATTCACAAGAGTTTGCAACTTGTCACGCAGGGCAACAATCGATTTTAGCCACATTACCAGTAGTGGGGAGGTTAGTTTCATGACGATGCCCATTTTACCACCGGAAGATTTAAGTAATAAAGCCATTTCAGCGAGGATCACGACAAATGCAATAAAGAGTATTAAAAATGGTCTTATTAAGAAAAAAAATCTTGTTTATTTAGAGTTAAATGGTTGTTCGGGAAACATCATCTCTTTGTTAAACGGACAAAATCCGGACTTTGAATATACGTTTAAATCAATGGTCGACATTCAATACAGTAATTCGCTCATGGTAGCTGAAGGTGAGAAAGCGATAGAGAAATTAATGAAAGCGCTAGAAGGAGAGTATATTTTAGCGGTTGAAGGGGCAGTGGCATTAAAGAATAACGGTCTTTATAACATTATTGGTAGTTGGAAAGGGAAACCTTTAACAGGACTAGAGGCAGTCAAAATGCTTGGTGAAAAAGCATCTCACATTTTGGCAGTTGGTGCATGTGCTACCCATGGTGGAGTGTCTGCAGCAAAACCAAATCCATCTGAATCAGTGGGCTTAAACAAAGTACTTCCTCATAAAAAAATCATTATGTTACCAGGCTGTCCTGTACATCCGGACTGGTTTTTAGGAACATTAGCTCATCTTTTATTATATGGAGAGCCAGAGACAGATAGCTTAAATCGTCCATTAATGTTTTATAGTACGCTTATTCATGATCGTTGTCCGAGAAGACCTTTTTTCGATCGTGGAATTTTTGCAGAAAAATTAAGCGATAAAACGTGTTTATTTAAACTTGGTTGCCGTGGTCCAGTAACGAGAACAGATTGTCCAACTAGGCAGTGGAATGGACATGTGAATTGGCCGATTGGGGATGATACTCCTTGTATTGGATGTGCACAATTTGGATTTCCAGATGCAATGGCCCCTTTCATTAGCTTTGACACAACAAGGGTGGTGAAAAATGAATAAACGTATAGTAATCAATCCTTTAACGCGTATTAGTGGCTTTTTAGAAATTGACGTTCGCATTGAAAACAAAAGAGTTGTGGATGCGAAAACAAAAGGCAATTTATTTCGTGGATTTGAACAAATGTTAGTTGGCAGGAGTCCATTCGATGCGGTTTATTTTACCCAGCGAATATGTGGTATTTGTTCTGCTGCACATTCGATGGCTTCCTCACTCGCTTTAGAAGATGCCCTTAAGATTGAACCATTAGAGCAAGGACGCTATTTACGAGACATTATTCATTCCTGCGAGTTTTTGCAAAATCATATTCGTCATTTTTATCAATATACTGTGCCGGATTTTGTGAAAATGGATCAAAATACGCTCTTACAAACGGATCATACTGATTTTCGACTACCCAAAGCTATTAATGATCGGATTGCACAACATTATTTTGACTCTCTAGCTATAAGTCGTTCAGCACATCAAATGTTAGCGGTATTAGGAGGAAAAGCACCCCATAATCATGGGGTTTTTATTGGTGGAATCACGACGAAAGCAACAGCAGAGAAAGTCGTTCATATTGATTCTTTATTACAAAAAATCGCTCTGTTTATAGACGAAAAAATGATTCCTGATGTTTACGATATTGCAAAATATTATCCGGAGTATTTTCAACTAGGTGGAGGTTACGGCAACTTATTATCTTATGGATCATTTCACAATTACAAAGAGCTCGGCACACTCTATACGAATCCACTAGTTTTAACGAAAAAAGGGATTGAAGTGTTTGATGAAAAGAATATTGAGGAAAAAATCGATTACTCTTATTATCAGGCGCCGGCGAACAAAGACCAACAAAATAAAGCGGTGCCAGAACCAGATATGGATAAAGAAAAGGCATACTCTTGGGTGAAGGCACCACGGTACAATGGTCTTCCTTTTGAAGTAGGGCCGTTAGCAAGACTCATTTTAAGTGGAACGTATCCTAATCGTATTTCGGCTATGGACCGTACCATTGCAAGAGCACTAGAAGCAAAGAAGATTGCCGAGATTATGAAAATACTACTTAAACAAATTATTCCAGGTGTAGAATTACAACAAAAATACGAACTTCCATCATCAGCATTTGGTAGAGGATTAGTAGATACGACAAGGGGCGCATTAGGGCATTGGTTAGAAATTAAGGATAAGAAAATTTCCTTCTATCAAATCATCACGCCATCGACATGGGATTTTTCAACTCGAGACGAAAACGGTTATAGAGGAGTAGCGGAAGAAGCATTAATCGGTACACCAATCGTCAATCCTGAACAACCTGTTGAGATTGGTAGAATTCTACGTTCCTTTGATCCGTGCATGTCTTGTGCTACACATGTTTACAGTCCTGGGAAACAAGTAAAGACGATACAGGTGTTTTAATGAAAGAAATACTTGTTCTTGGAATCGGGAATCGATTAATGATGGACGATGGGATTGGGATTTATCTTGTTGAAGAACTGATGAAACAAGAGACAGAATACGATATTCAGTATATCGTTGGGGAGTCAGACGTTGATTATTGTATACAACAGATTGAAAATGCGAAATCCGTCATTATAATAGATGCTACTATTTCAGATAATCAACCAGGAGAGATCACGATTTATCCATTAGATCATCTTGCGGCATTTCATTCATTAGACTTTTCACTACATAATTTGCATTTATTTCAAGTGTTATATCAACTTAAAGATCACATTCAAGGTTATTTGATTGGGATAGAAGCGTATGAAATTACATTTAACTTAGGATTAAGTGAAATCATAGAAAGTAGATGGGACCATATTGTAAAAAACGTAAAGGATCTAATTGAAAAGTTAATAAACCAGGCTAGGTAGGGCTGTCCTGAAAGTAAAATAATGTACAATTTGTAATTTGAATTGTACATTTTTGCTTTTGAAGTCTGTTGATTTCCGCTACGGTAGACGCTTTCCGCTCGTGCGGTTCCCTTTTATTCATCAAGTTTTTCAAGTCTGAGTATGAAATTTAAAAGAAGGGAGAAATATTAAAGTAAAGGAGGCTTTGTAATGAATCATAATTTAACGGAATTAGAAGTTGAACATTTACGCAGTTTAATCGGTGGGCATGGTAACGTATCAAAAAAATTAGAAGCATATGCAGCGAGTTGCACTGATCCAGAATTAAAATCAATCCTTGAAAGAGATGCACAAGCAGCAAAACAAGCTCAACAAGATTTAATATCTTATTTAAACTAGGAGGCTTACAATGTTTCAAGATAAAGAAATGGTTAATGATTATCTAGCGGGATTAAATGCCAGTTTAACTGGATATGCCCATATAATTGCCCAAACGAATGATTCAGAACTTAGACAAACATTAATTCAATTGAGAAATCAAGACGAATCTCGCCAACGAACTTTATATAATTACGCTCTTCAAAAAGGATATTATAAACCTGCTGCTCCAGCTGCAGAAGAGGTAGTACAGCAATTAAGAACTCAATTAATGTCTGAACAGCAAAATTAAACGAACTTAACTATAGCCCCTTATCCGAAAACTATATGGTTTTTGAATGAGGGGCTTTTTGTTTTAAAATTTATTCAATTTTCCCAGTTTTTTCAGAGATTTTTCATAAACGGTGATTACTCTAATGAATAAATACATCTGAATGGAGTGCTTACATGAGAAATTTGATCGTTATATTCATCGTACTATTTTTCGTTATTTCACTAAATACTTTTAGTCATACCGTAGTAGCGGATGATGATTTTGAAGAAAAGGATAATTATTATGAAAAGGAACATGACGGAGAAGAACATGAAGATGAGCGTTTTGAAGAAATTGGCAAAATGATAGGATGGGGAACCGTTATAACAATGGGTACTAGTGGATTAATTTTTCCTTTTAGAAGATTAACCAAATCATTCATTACTACATTTCCAACATCAAAAGGGAACTATATATCGATTACAAAATTTTTGAGTAAATACCATATATGGATTGGGATCGCTGCGTTATTGCTAAGTATCGGTCATGGAATCGTTATGTATTTTAGTGAAGGGGAATTGGAAGGTGAAGGGATTATTGGGATCGGTGGAGTTGTACTAATGATTATTGCTGGGATATTTGGGACAGTTTTATTTAAAAATAAAAAGGTGAAAAGTCTTCGTACAACACATACAATACTGATTACTTTAGCGACGATGATTGTTTTATCTCATATTTTATTCTCGTAGATGGAGAATTTTATAATTAATTTTTAAGTGAGGAGTAGTAGAAGCAGAGCATTATAATGAAGTAAAACGACTGAACGGTAATCTATCGTTCGTCGTTTTTTATTTTAAAAAAATTGGAAAATAGGAACATTTGTTTGTATAATAGAAATAACATCGTTGAATCGACACAATGATACTACCTAATGAGGAGTGATATCAAAATGCCGAGAAAATCAGGTGTGACAGATGAAATGATCATCAAACTTTATAAAAGTGGGACGCCTTTTAAGGAAATGAAGAGCATGACTGGTTTGACAGATCGCGGAATACATTATGTACTTAATAAATATAATGTGAAACCAATCCGTGAAAAAGGATCGGGTCAGCCAAGAAAACACAAAGTGAACGAAGATTTCTTTAAAGTGTGGACTCATGAAATGACTTGGGTATTAGGATTGTTTGTTACAGATGGTACTGTAAGCAGTAAAACACATAGCATTACGTTCGCACAGAAGGATGAAAGAATCCTTAAGCTTATAGCAAAATTTATGGATGCAGATTATGTATTAGCTCCAATTGGTAAAACAAGAAAAACACCTCTACTAATAATAAATTCTCGTGAAATAAAGCATGACCTAGAGAAAATAGGGATTACGTCAAATAAATCACTGACATTGAAGTTCCCACCTGTACCAGATCAATTTTTGTCATCTTTTATAAGGGGTGTGATCGACGGGGATGGCTGGGTCCAAGATAGAGGATATGTCATGAATGTGACCACGGCGAGTAAGGAGTTTGCAGAGGGATTGTTTAATGTGTTTAATCATTGGATACTTAGAACAGAAATAACTACGGAAACAAGTCCATCTGGCCGATGCATTTACAGAGTTTGGGTCAAAGGCAAAGAAAGTCTTTCGAATTTAGCAATGATTATTTATGAGTGCTGTAATGAGGATAACTTTAACGAAAAGAAAAAAGAACGTTTAACTCAATGGTTAAATTAGGAGTGATAGAACAATGTGGAAAATGATCAATGGAAAACTTGTTCAAAGTATAGATGAGACGCGTAAAGAATATAAAACGAGGATTAGCAAAGCAATGATCGAAAATTTAAAAGCAATTGCAAAAGCTAATAATACACATATAGGTTATTTACTTGAAAATGGATTTGAAAATATTTTAAGAGAAAACTATATTCAGTTTGATAAAAAATCTCGTCCGAAAGATCGTGTAGAATTACGAACAACATGTAATGAAACGGTTCTGACTGATCTTAGAACGTTTGCAAAAGAAAATAAATTAAATTTAAATGATGTTATAGAAGCAAGTATTGAATATATTGATGTAATGAACGTTAAAAATGCGGGCTGGAGATATAGAAAAGAAATGTAGGGGATGGAAACACATCTCCTTTTTTAACTTCAAAATTGGGATGTGGTCATAATATAAATTATATGAAGTTGAATCTCAATATATAAGTATACTCTAGATAGTGAGACGGAATTGGAAAATACCCCAATAATAAAATACATTTTTTCCGTAATCATTTATTAATTGATCTAATCCGCGAATGCAATTTTTCAAATGCTCGTTTTCACCATCGTACTAAAATTTGCAGAATTACCAGTTTACTTTTGCTTGTCATTTTATTCCTTCAATCACATTTATTTAAACAATGAATCTATTAAGCTAATATTTTACCCAAGAATTGTCGTGTCAAGCTAAAAATTTTTAAAAATTCTATAATATCAAAAAATTATCTTTTTCTGTTGTTCTATAACAACTGTTCGTATTTGTATGTTATTGCTATTCTAATCTACTCATTTCAATAATTTCTATAATGTGAATTATTATTTCTAGTTCAGGCAAAATTTTTGTAATTACTATACTAAAATTATCCATTTTTCAAATTTTGCAATTCTCTTTCAAGTAGGGAAATTCTGCTTAAAGCTTGATAATTCTAAGCTTTTCCCTACTTCATTACATTGGGTGTCAAGGGATATTTTTGAAAAAATAGTATTGAAATATATAATACTCTACCCTAAAATATGGACTAACAGCAGGAGGTGAAACAGAAATATAACGTTTAAAGTAGAATAATATTTCATTAGGGGGAAATGTGATGGCTAACGTTAGCACGTTAAATAATCAAGGGGATAAAATTATTAAAACAACGGTTAGTAAAACAAAAAAAGAAGAAATCGATTACAAAAAGATCGATCAAATGACTTCATTCAATGAGTTTGTGAAGAAAAAGAATACGTTCTTATTTGGGGTTGCGGCATTATTTTTAACATTATATATTCTATTACCAATCCTTGCATTCACACCTGTGTTACAACAGAAGTGGATCGGGAATATTACTGGGGTTTGGGTATATGCAGCTTGCCTATTTGTCATGACAGTCATGTTATGTATGCTGTACACAAAAATGGCGCCGAAATTCGATAAAATGGCAGCTGAAGTGCTTGCTGAATATAAAGGCGGTGCGAAGTAATGAATTTAGTGACAATTGGTTTCTTTTTAGGGATTGTAGGTTTAACACTGATCGTTACGTATATTGCTGCAAAAAGAACGTCTTCTGCTAGTGATTTCTATACAGCTGGTGGCGGACTTAAGGGATGGCAAAATGGGTTTGCAATAGCTGGGGATTACCTATCAGCTGCTGCATTTTTAGGGGTTTCCGGTGCGATCGCATTAACAGGGTTTGATGGATTCTTCTTCTCTGTTGGTTATGTTGTTGCAAATTTAGTTCTTCTATATGTAATTGCAGAGCCAATGAGAAATCTTGGCCGTTATACACTTGCAGATATGTTAACAGCTCGTTTTAATGAAAAACGTATTCGTGGAGTTGCTGCCACTGGAACAATTATTATTGTTATTCTTTATATGATTGCTCAATTAGTTGGAGCAGGCGCACTTATTAAATTATTATTTGGTATTGATTACTGGTTAGCGGTTTTAATCGTAGGTGTAATGATGACTACGTATGTATTATTCGGTGGAATGACTGCTACATCGTGGGTTCAAATTATTAAAGCTGGACTTTTACTATTTGGTACTACCCTTCTTGCTTTCTTAGTATTTTCAAAATTTGATTTTAGTTTAATAAAAATGTTTGACACGATTTCAAGTGACCATGGTGATCAATTCTTAGTTCCAGGTATGAAATATTCATCATCTATTGACTCTGTTTCTATGATGATGGCGTTAGTATTAGGTACATCTGGTTTACCGCATATTCTAATGCGCTTCTTTACGGTAAAAGATGCAAAAACAGCACGTTCTTCTATTTCTTGGACAACTTGGATTACTGCCATTTTCTTCTCATTAACAATTTTCTTAGGTTTCGGTGCAATGCACTTTGTAGGAATTGATGCGATTAAATTAGAAAATGCTGCAGGTAACACTGCTGCCCCACTTTTAGCTGAGTTTTTAGGTGGTAACATTTTATTATCATTTATTGCTGCGGTTGCCTTTGCAACGATTTTAGCGGTAGTATCAGGATTAGTATTAACAGGAGCTTCAGCGATTTCTCATGATATTTATGGAGAAATTTTAAATGATGGAAAATTAACAGAAAAGCAACAAGTAATTGCTGCTCGTGTTGGATCTATTTCGATTGCGATCGTTTCTATTATTCTTGCTCTATTTGCACAAAGTTTAAATGTTTCGTTCTTAGTTTCCTTTGCATTCTGTATTGGTGCGTCTGCAAATTTACCTGTTATTCTTTACACGATCTACTGGAAGAAGTTTAATTCAAACGGTGCTGTAGCGGCAATCGTTACAGGTTTAGTATCTTGTTTAGTTTTAGGTGCAATGGGTCCAAATGTTTGGAATCCAGTTCCTGGTGCAGCAATTTTAGTTGGTGAACCTTTACTAAAACTATCTGTACCTGCTATTATTACGATTCCATTAGGCTTTATTGCAGGCTATTTAGGAACAGTTTTAACACAACATAAAGTTGAACAGAAAAAAGCTCAAGAAATCTATCAAGAAATTCGCGTAAAAGCAAATACTGGTGTTTCGGTATCAGATATTTCACATTAATATAATGTTGTAACAATATTGGGAGAAATCTTATTTATAAGATTTCTCTTTTTTTTTCTCAAAAAGCTATTCTATCCACGTAATCATACTTACTATTATTATTCAACTTATATTTTTACTATTAAAATCGTGGAAATGATTAACATTTTTAGTTTATCGAAAAATACCTTTTTCTCTTTAAAAAACATATATTTTATTTGTCAATACATCAAAAAATGGCGCTACATCAAGGTTTTCTGCACCCTACCCTGCTTATTGATTCATTATTTTTCTATAACCTGTTTAAAATTTTCTCGTTAAAAACGAAAATTTAGGAATTTTTTTTACATAATTTTATAAAAAACTATTGCAATTTTGTGAACGATTAAATAGAATGAAAATGTGAAATCTATCAAAATAGAATTTTACAAACATTAAGCAGGGAAATTAAACACAAACGGGGGGTATGTTTATGGCGAATAATCAAAAAGTAATTGATTATGACAAAATCGCTGAAATGGAATCGTTCAAAAAATTAGCGAAAAAGAAAAATTCGTTTTTATGGGCGATGACAGTAGTCTTTCTTGGTGCATACATGTTATTACCAGTATTAACATCGTATACGCAAGTGCTACACCAAAAGGTAGTTGGGGATATTACATTGGTTTGGTTCTACGCAGCGGGATTGTTCATTATGACTTGGGGAATGGCACACCTATACGTAGGTAAAGCAAATTCATACGATAAAGATGCAAAAGCGATTATCGATGAGTACGAAAGAGGTGCTAAATAATGAGTCCAATAGCTATTATCATGTTCGTTGGTATCGTTGGTTTGACGTTAGTTATTACTTGGTGGGCTTCTAAGAAAACTAGTACTGCAAGTGATTTCTACACTGCAGGTGGTGGTCTAACAGGTTGGCAAAATGGACTAGCTATCTCTGGTGACTATTTATCAGCAGCATCTTTCCTAGGGATTGCAGGAGCAATCGCATTAGTAGGATTTGACGGCTTCTTCTTCTCGATTGGTTATTTAGTAGCTTATTTAGTGGTATTATACATCGTAGCTGAGCCATTACGTAACCTTGGTAAGTTTACATTAGCTGATATGATTTCTGCTCGTTTTGATGCGAAAAAAGTTCGTGGTACAGCGGCTTTAAGTACAATTGTAATCGTATTATTCTACATGATTGCACAGTTAGTTGGAGCAGGCGCACTTATTCAATTATTATTAGGTATCGATTATTGGATCGCAGTTCTTCTAGTAGGTACGATGATGACTGTCTACGTATTATTCGGAGGAATGACTGCAACATCTTGGGTACAAATTATTAAAGCATGTTTATTAATGTTAGGTACAGTAATTATCTCATTTTTAGTTTTAGCAAAATTCGATTTCAATATTTTAACAATGTTCTCTCATATGACAACAGCAACTGATGCTGGTGAAGCTTACTTAAATCCAGGATTAAAATATACAAATGGAATTGACACAATTTCAATGTTAATTGCATTAGTATTAGGTACAGCTGGTTTACCGCATATCTTAATGCGTTTCTTCACAGTAAAAGATGCTCAAACTGCTCGTTCATCTGTAATTTGGGCTACTTGGATCGTAGGTTTATTCTATGTATTAACAATCTTCTTAGGCTTCGGTGCTGCTGCATTCGTTGGTAAAGAAGAAATCGTTGCAGCAAACGCAGCGGGTAACATGGCTGCCCCACTTCTTGCACAAGCTTTAGGTGGAGACGTTTTATTCTCATTCGTTTGTGCCGTTGCCTTTGCAACAATCTTAGCCGTAGTAGCAGGTCTTGTACTTTCTGGTGCATCTGCCCTATCACATGATATCTATGGCCAAATTATCAAAAAAGGTGTAGTATCTGAAAAAGAGCAAGTAATTGCTGCTCGCGTAGGTTCAATTATTATCTCTATAGTTTCGATCCTTTTAGCTTTAGGTGCACAAACATTAAACGTTGCATTCTTAGTATCATTAGCATTCTGTATTGCAGCTTCTTCAAACTTACCAGTAATTATTTACACAATTTACTGGAAACGTTTCAATACAAATGGTGCGGTAGCTGCAATGTTAACTGGTTTAATTTCAGCATTAATTCTTGTAGCTGTTTCTCCAAACGTTTGGAATCCAGAAGCAGGAAAAGCAATCTTTGTTGGTGAACCATTAATCTTCTTAACGAACCCAGCATTAATCTCAGTTCCACTTGGATTCATCGGTGGTTGGTTAGGTACAATGCTTTCTAAACAAGAGGACGCTGCGAAATACCGTGAAGTTGAAGTTAAAGCTCAAACTGGTATCTCTGTACAAGACGTTTCTCACTAATAAAAGGTTTCAACCTCGAGTTATCGTTAACTCGAGGTTTTTCTTTGATCTCCTCCCCTTTCTAAAGAAATTCGGTTATTATTTTACTTGAGGTGAAAATTGATGAGTAGATCGGATGCAAAGAAAAAAAGATTAAAATTACAAAAGCAACAAGGAAAAGACGTTGCAAATTCAAGGGGAAAAGTAGACTTTAGTACGCATCAACGTGTAACGAAAACAAAGCTCGAAACGCTTGAGAAAATGAATAAGAAATATAAAAAGCAACACCATAATGAAGAGTAACTTCATGAAGGTGTTGCTTTTTTCTTGGATAAAATAAAGATTGTGCATAAAATTAGGAGCGTCCCTACCCAATCAATCCATCCAAATGAAACGCCTAAAAATACGACGGCTGTAAAGGCAGCAGAAAGCGGTTCAGCACATGCAAGAAGACTCGTTTCAGAAGCAGATAAATATTTTAAACTTTCTAAATAACTATAAAATGATAGAACCGTTCCACATAGTACGATAAATAGAAATGCAAAATTCGTAGAGAAATACCATTCCCCTTCAAATTGCCAAGGTGGGTGAACAAAACTGAATACAAGCCCACCGACGATCATTCCCCACCCTACTACAATGGTTGAGCCCCAGCGTTTTAATAGTTCGATCGGCTGGATGGTGTAAAATGCTAATCCAAAGGCAGAAAGAATCCCCCTGGTTATGGCAAACTAAAAATGTACCTTTCGGACATTAATTTGTGCATGAAAAAACCACTTGTCAACATTATCCAATAAAGTTACACTCCTCGTT
>NZ_RYYR01000032.1 GCF_003977595.1 Lysinibacillus antri
TCAAAGACGATGAGGTAGATAGGTTCGAGGTGGAAGTGTGGTGACACATGGAGCTGACGAATACTAATCGATCGAGGACTTAACCAAATCTTGAATACGCAATCAATGTCTTTATCCAGTTTTGAGAGAATGAATTCTCAACTAAATAGTCTAGTGATGATGGCAAAGAGGTCACACCCGTTCCCATACCGAACACGGAAGTTAAGCTCTTTAGCGCCGATGGTAGTTGGGGGCTTCCCCCTGTGAGAGTAGGACGTTGCTAGGCAATCAAACACCGCTGAGTTTCAGCGGTGTTTTTTTATATAAAAAGGTATAGGGGTCGAAACGATTGTAAAAACTTTCAATGGGTTATCTATTTTTCTAGAAGGGTGATTATAAGTTAACTACTAATCTAAGAATCCAATTACATCAAAACTTAAGAAAGGAAGAAGAGTAAAATAATTGCTTCCTAACAATAAATATCATAATTCTAATTTAATGGAATAATCCGAATTATTTTTCTTTTTTGAGATTCTTGACACATACATTTCATGTTGATAATCTTACTATTAATATTCTTTTGAATTGGGAGGCATTTACGAAATGTGGGAAACGAAATTTGCCAAAGAAGGCTTAACATTTGATGATGTATTATTAGTACCAGCACATTCTGAAGTATTACCGAAAACGGTAGACCTATCAACACAACTTACGCCAAAAATTAAGTTGAATATACCAATCATTAGTGCTGGTATGGATACGGTAACTGAATCAAAAATGGCAATTGCTATAGCTCGTCAAGGTGGCATTGGAATTATTCATAAAAATATGAGTATTGAAGAACAAGCTGAGGAAGTTGAAAAAGTTAAGCGATCAGAAAATGGTGTAATTACGAATCCTTTTTTCTTAACACCAACGCATCAAGTTTTTGATGCAGAACATTTAATGGGAAAATACCGCATTTCAGGTGTTCCAATCGTAAATAATGAAGAAGATCTAACATTAGTGGGAATTATTACGAACCGCGACTTACGTTTCATTTCAGACTACTCTTTAAAAATAGAAGATGTTATGACAAAAGAAGAGCTAATTACAGCTCCAGTTGGGACAACGTTAGAAGAAGCTGAAAAAATTCTTCAACAATATAAAATTGAAAAATTACCTATTGTTGATGGATATGGTAAACTAACAGGTCTAATTACAATTAAAGACATTGAAAAGGTAATTGAGTTTCCAAATGCAGCAAAAGACGAACTTGGCCGCTTACTAGTTGGCGCAGCTGTAGGTGTATCAACAGACACTATGCAACGTGTAACAAAACTTGTAGAAGCACAAGTCGATATTATCGTAATCGATACAGCACATGGGCATTCACAAGGCGTTATTGATACAGTTAAACAGATTCGTGATACTTTCCCTAACTTAGAAATAATTGCAGGAAATGTAGCAACAGGCGAAGCAACTCGTGCATTATACGAAGCAGGGGCAGATGTTGTTAAAGTGGGAATTGGTCCAGGATCTATTTGTACTACTCGTGTAGTAGCTGGGGTTGGTGTACCACAAATTACAGCTATTTATGACTGTGCAACAGTTGCACGTGAAATGGGTAAATCAATAATTGCAGACGGTGGTATTAAATATTCAGGTGATATCGTAAAAGCTCTTGCTGCAGGCGGACATGTCGTAATGCTAGGTTCATTATTAGCAGGTACTTCAGAATCTCCTGGGGACACTGAAATCTTCCAAGGACGCCGTTTCAAAGTATATCGAGGTATGGGTTCACTAGGTGCAATGGAACAAGGCTCAAAAGACCGTTACTTCCAAGAAGGTGCAAAAAAATTAGTTCCAGAAGGTATTGAGGGGCGTCTTCCTTACAAAGGACCTTTAGCAGACACGATTGATCAGTTAATCGGTGGTATTCGTGCAGGTATGGGCTACTGTGGGGCGCCAAATCTTGAATATTTACGAGACAGATCACAATTTGTACGCATGACTGGCGCTGGACTTCGTGAGTCTCATCCACATGATGTTCAAATTACTAAAGAAGCTCCAAACTATTCAATTTCATAATTTATGCAACCTAGGCACTCTTTTAACGTCATTGATAGATGTTAGAAGAGTGCTTTTTGCAGAGTAGGAAGTACAATTTTTTAGGAAACCCACATAGTGGAAGGAATCTTTCAATTAATAGTGAATTTCATATATTTTCTAATATGAATGTAACACTAATCATGCATGTTCTATGATAAAATGGCGGAAGAGATAATAATATTAATAGTGGAGGTATTTTTTGTGAAAACAGCAAGGAAAACATCTTTGTTAAGTGCAATTCTGATTCCTATTCTGTTCCTTAGTATGCTAGTTACAACACCGGCTCGTACAAGCGCTGCAGAGACAGATTTAGGCTTAACAGTAGATGCTGCCATCTTAATTGATGCAGATACAGGAAAAATATTATATGAGCAAAACCCAGATACATCTTTAGGGATTGCTAGTATGTCAAAAATGATGACAGAATATATACTTCTTGATGCAATTAAAGAAGGAACAATCTCTTGGGATCAGGAGTACCGAGTAACAGAGTATACATATAAGATGTCACAAAATCGTGCATTAAGTAATGTTCCACTTCGAGCAGATGGTACATATACAATTCGTGAGTTATACGAAGCAATGGCCATCTATTCTGCCAATGCTGCTACGGTAGCAATTGCAGAAACAATTGCCGGTACGGAAACAGAGTTCTTAAAGCTTATGAATAAAAAAGCAGAGGAACTTGGACTTGAAGGATATAAATTTGTAAATACAACTGGTTTGAATAATGCAGATTTATTTGGAATGCATCCAACAGGGACAGGCCCTGAAGATGAAAACATTATGACTGCACGTTCTGTTGCAAAATTAGCGTATCATCTATTAAAAGAACATCCGGATGTGTTGGAAACTTCTAGTATTCCAAAGAAAATATTCCGTGAAGGTACAGAAGATGCGATTAATATGGCGAACTGGAACTGGATGTTACCTGGTTTAGTAACAGAATATGAAGGTGTTGACGGGCTGAAAACAGGTACAACAAATCTTGCTGGGTCTTGTTTTACAGGAACTGCAGAACGTAATGGTACACGTTTAATTTCAGTGGTTATGAATGCTGTTGATTCTACTGGGGTAGACAGCGATAAAACAGCACGTTTTGATGCAACAGCGAAATTATTTGATTTTGGTTTCGGTCAATTCAGCAAACAAGAAGTTTTACCAGAAAACTATGTGTTTGATGACAAAAAGACAATTAAAGTTACAAAAGGTAAAGAAGATCGTGTTGGGATTTCAGTAAAAGAACCTATTTCTCTAGTTGTAAAAACAAATGAAAAAGACTTATATAAACCGAAATTAGTACTAGATAAAAAGTCTTTAGAAGCAGATGTTAAAAAAGGGACTGTCGTTGGAAAAGTTGTTATTGAACGAACAGAAGGAACTGACCTTGGCTTCATCGATGGAAAAGAGTTTTCAGTAGATGTCGTGACATCAACAAATGTTGAACGAGCGGGAGCAATCTCTCTATTCTTCCAAGGTGTTGGAAGCTTCTTTGGTAGTGTTTGGAGCGGTATTACCGGCTTCGTTGGTGGATTCTTTTAATTAAAACAATAAAACTATAACCTAACATGAGTGTGTCATTAGTAGATTATCCTATTAATGCACACTTCTTTTTTTTTGGGACAAAATATGTTTTCATATGTTTCTCATAAACTAAAAGGTGAAGGAGTGTGAGAAATGTGTGCGGCATTACAGGATGGATTGATTTTACAAAAGTCATTAAACATCAAGAGCATATTGTTTCAAGTATGACAGAGACGTTAAAAAAGAGAGGCCCTGATGATGGTAATGTGTGGTGTGGCACACATGCTCTTTTAGGGCATCGCCGTTTAGCAGTTATTGATTTAGTTGGTGGAAAACAGCCGATGTCTAAACAATATAAGAATCAGTCATTTGTAATGGTATATAATGGTGAACTTTATAATACAGAGGAATTGCGTCAGGAGCTGTTAAAACGTGGGTATACGTTTACAACGATGTCTGACACAGAAGTCTTATTAACATCATTTATTGAGTGGAGAGAACAATGTATTGACCATTTAAATGGGATATTTGCCTTTGCCGTATGGGATGAACAAGAAGAAGTATTATATGCATTTCGAGATCGTTTAGGTGTGAAGCCCTTCTTCTATTCTACAAAAGAAGGTGTGTTCATATTTGGTTCAGAGATAAAGTCAATTTTAGCTCATCCGAGTACTTCAACACAGATTGATTGGAAAGGGTTAGCGGCGATTCTTAGTATTGGACCTTCTCGAGTGCCAGGAAACGGTGTATACAAGGGGATTGAAGAATTAGAGCCAGGTTGTGCTTTAAAGTTTTCAAAATCCGGATTAAAGAAGTGGCGTTATTGGAATGTCCAAAGTCAAAAACATATGCATACATTTGATGAAACAGTTGAACAGGTACGGTATTTAGTTACCGATTCAATCAAGCGTCAGTTGGTCTCAGACGTTCCACTATGTACGTTTTTATCTGGTGGCTTAGACTCAAGTATTATAACGGCTATTGCAGCCAATACCTATAACAAAGAAGGACGTACTTTACACACTTATTCGATTGACTTTGAAGAGAATGAACAGTTCTTTGAGAAAAATGAATTTCAAACGTCACAAGACCAATTTTGGATCGATAAAATGACGGATACATTTAAGACGACACATCAGAATATTACTATATCTCAACAACAACTTGTGGATTTGTTAGAAGAGGCAATGATGACCCGTGATTTACCTGGAATGGTAGATATCGATAGTTCATTATTAGTTGCCTGCCACATTATTAAAGATGGATATACAGTCTCTTTATCAGGAGAATGTGCCGATGAAGTGTTTGGCGGATATCCTTGGTTTCATCAAGATTACAATCAATTTCCTTGGATACGTTCAATTGATGAAAGAGAAAGCTTTTTACGTAAAGAATGGCAATCTCGACTACAACTAAAGGATTTTATGAAACACGCCTTTGAGGAAGCAGTAAAAGATTGTCCAAAATTAGATGGGGAAGAACCAAAAGAGGCGAAACAAAGAGAACTATTCTACTTAAATATGCGTTACTTTATGCAAACGTTATTAGAGCGAAAGGACCGAATGAGTATGGGAGCAAGTCTTGAAGTTCGTGTACCATTTGCTGACCACCGTATCGTAGAGTATGCCTGGAATATTCCTTGGGAAATGAAAAATGTGGGAAATATGGAGAAAGGGTTACTTCGAAAAGCAATGGAAGGGCTACTTCCAGATGAGGTCTTATATCGAAAAAAGAATCCGTATCCGAAAACATATCATCCACAGTACACTAAAATGGTTCAGTCTACATTAAGTAACCTTGTTCAAAGAAAAGGGTCTATTTTACATGAGCTTTTTGAAAAGGAGCAGCTAAATCAATTAATTCAATCTGGTGGTGCTTCCTTTAAAGTGCCTTGGTTTGGTCAATTAATGGCGGGTCCTCAATTACTTGCATACTTAATTCAGTTTGATCGATGGTTTGAAAACTATAATATTCAGTTAGTTGAATAATGAAATGAAAGGGAAATCTCATATTACTTGAGATTCCCCTTTTTAACTTGACTAATACCCCAACATTTCATTAATTCATGAATCGCAATTTCTATTTTTTCTAATGAAATCCCACCAAATCCTAATAGGAATGAGGGGTGCTCATATTCAATTGGTTTTAATAAATAGTCGGATACCGGATAGACTGAAATATTTACATCCAATGCGATTTGTTTTAATTCTTTTTCAGACTTTTCATGAGGCACAGAAATTAGTATGTGCATGCCGGCTTGGTCCCCTTTAATGGAGACTTGAGGATAGTTTATAGTAATCGTATTTGTTAATTTGTCATGTTTTTTTCGGTAAATTTTCCGCATACGATTTAAATGCTTTGCAAAATGTCCGTCCTTCATGAAATTGGCTAAAATGTGTTGATCAAATCTTGGGACGGTTGCTGAGTAATAACTAAATAATTTTTTATATTTTTGTAAAAGGGTAGGCGGTAAAACAAGATAAGCAACACGTAATGATGGCATCAGTGATTTCGTGAATGTACTCATATAAATGACTTTATCATTTTGATCCATTCCTTGTAGCGCAGGAATCGGTTTTCCGATATAACGGAATTCACTATCATAGTCATCTTCAATAATGTAGCGGTTCTCTTTTTTGGAAGCCCAGATTAACAGTTGGGTTCTTCGTGCAGCAGATAGAACTGCTCCAGTAGGGAACTGATGAGATGGTGTAATATATACAATATTTGCATCCGTTTGTTCTAGTTCCTCTACCACTAAACCATCTTCATCTACTGATATTGGTATTGCTTTGTTTTGCAAATGAATGCGTGGAATTGCGGAGTAACCTGGGTTTTCTAAAGCAAATTTAGAGTCTACCTCTAGTAATTTTAAAATCATAGGAAGTAAATGTTCTGTTCCAGATCCAATAACGATTTGTTCAGGTTCGCAAATAATGCCCCGAGATTGGTATAAATACTTTGCAATTTCTGAGCGTAATATAAATTCTCCTTGAGGTTCGCCAATTTGTAGAAGGTTTTTAGAACTAGTATCAAAGAGGTCCTTTGCATATTTCCTCCAAACAGCAAAAGGGAAAGATTCTGTATCAATTTGCCCCGGGTGAAAATTATGCTCAATGGGTTTATTTTGTATAGTTGATTGACTTGGGGCGTTTACTTGCTCTTTTTCTACATAAGGTAGTTCATCAATTTCCTCTACAAAAAATCCAATGCGTGGTTTTGATGTAATATAACCTTCAGCTAATAATTGACTATAGGCAATCTCAATTGTTGTTTGACTTATATTTAGAAATTCTGCTAATTTCCTTTTCGAAGGTAATTTTGTTCCTACTTCAATTTGATTATGTATAATGGCATTTTTCATCCCGATATATAATTGTTCATATAAAGGTTTAGTACTATCTTTTTCTAGCTTAAATATGAGCATATCCATACGGCGCACTCCTTACTGACCATATAACTAAATAAGAAATCACATACTTTTATATGGTCAATTTTATTATACTAAAATCCCATATTAAAATGGAATACATAGATAATTTATTGGGGAAAATAAAAGTGTAATATACTATAGAGGTGGAAAATACATCACTTGCAAATTCCAAAAGCATATAGTACGCTAATAACAAATTGAAAATATTTAGTAAAAATCGATGATAGGAAGTAGTAACAAGCACGCTTTTTAAAGAGAGTCAGCGGTTGGTGGAAGCTGATAAATGCACTTGTGAATCCGTCCTTGAGTAGCTGAGCCGAAAGTATTAGTAGGCTTTGGCCGGTTGAAAAGCCGTTATGAAATAAGCGGATTAGAATGTATAATTCTAATCAACTAGGGTGGCAACGCGGGTAGCTCTCGTCCCTTTTATAGGGGATGAGGGCTTTTTATATTTTACTTCACTAGTGGATTAAAGTGTAACCTAAATAAGGTAAGCTGCGAAAATTATCGATTATTAAAATAATGGAGGAATTAATCATGTTAGATATTAAACGTGTCCGAGATCATTTTGAAGAAGTAAAAAGAATGTTACTTACTCGTAATGAAGATTTAGGGAATTTAGACGAGTTTGAAGAGTTAGATGCAAAGCGCCGCGAATTAATTGCCAAAACAGAGGTATTAAAAGCAGAGCGTAATAAAGTATCTGAGCAAATTTCTGTAATGAAGCGCAATAAGGAAAATGCTGATGAAGTCATTGCACGTATGCGTCAAGTTGGTGAAGAAATTAAAGAATTGGATACAGAACTTCGTGAAGTGGAAGAGAAATTTGAGTACATGATGATGCGTTTACCAAATATCCCACATGAAACGGTTCCGGTTGGTACTACTGAGGATGACAATGTAGAAGTATTAAAATGGGGAGAGTTACCTAATTTTGATTTTGAAGCAAAACCTCATTGGGACTTAGCAACAGATCTAGAAATTGTAGATTTCGAACGAGCAGCAAAAGTAACAGGAAGCCGTTTTGTTTTTTATCGAGGATTAGGTGCTCGTCTTGAACGTGCATTAATGAGCTTTATGATGGACTTACACGCTGAAGAGCATGGCTATGAAGAAATGTTGCCACCTGTTATTGTGAATCGCGATAGTCTAACAGGAACAGGTCAATTACCGAAATTTGAAGAAGATGTATTTAAATTAGTAGATACAGATTATTTCATGATTCCAACTGCTGAAGTTCCAGTGACAAACTTTTTCCGTGATGAAATTATAGATGGTGAAATTTTACCAAAAGGGTTTGCAGCATATAGTTCATGTTTCCGTTCAGAGGCGGGTTCTGCTGGTCGTGATACGCGCGGACTTATTCGCCAACATCAGTTCAATAAAGTAGAATTAGTTCGTTTTGTAAAACCAGAAGATTCTTATAATGAGCTAGAAAAGTTAACAGGTCATGCGGAAAAGGTACTTCAATTATTAGGTTTACCATATCGTAAATTGTTAATGTGTACGGCTGATCTTGGCTTTACGGCTGCAAAGAAATTTGATTTAGAAGTATGGATGCCAACACAAGAGATGTACCGTGAAATTTCTTCATGTTCTAATTTTGAAGATTTCCAAGCACGTCGAGCAAACATTCGTTTCCGTCGTGAACAAGGTGCAAAACCAGAATATGTCCACACATTAAACGGCTCAGGTTTAGCAATTGGACGTACGGTAGCGGCGATTTTAGAAAACTATCAACAAGCTGATGGAAGTGTCCAAATACCAGAAGTACTTCAACCGTATATGGGTGGAAAATCAGTTATTGCTCCGAAATAGTAGATTTTAGAAGCGCCATTAATAAGAGGATATTATGTTCAATTGATGAGCATACATATCCTCTTTTTTGTATTTCAAATTTAGTGAATGCAATTGAACGAATCAATTACGAGGGCACAATTTGTAACAATGCTCCATCGTATACATCAAGCAAATTTATTAAGTAAATAATTAGATACAGTTAGAAAATGTTTATATCTGCAGTAGAATGACAATAATGGTAATGGAATGTTTTAAAGGTTATGAACCAACTTTTAAGACATTCCTTTTCGTTTTTCTCAAAAAGGGAGGTTATAATTCAATATAACTATTTAAATGGGGTTTTAAGGAACTTTAGACGCGAATTTATGAAAATGCGAAACGATTTTAATAACAAATGACTTTGTGGAGGTTAATTTGTTCTGTTATTTAATAATTATCCACTGTTTCAGGACTTTTATATTATAAATAATAACTGATTTCAAGTTTATATCTGAAATTGTAGTTAATTTAGCCTGAGAAAAAAGGCGTGAAAAAAGTTCATTAATTTTGAGTAGTTACATAAGATTGTATATAAAAAGACTTCATCAGAGTATGGAGTCTTTTTTGAAAAAGTTTTATAATAGGGTAATGGTAGTGGGTAATAGGTAATGAGTATTATAGTAATTTATTATACAATAAGGGTAAAATTAGCATTATTTAGTTTTTCGTGTGAATGTTTGCATGTCCTGCAAGGTAGGAACATGGCTGTACATTCATATAAAGGAGATGTTTTGAATGGCATTTAATATATATTATTACGAAAGCAAAGTAGATTGTAATAACTGTAAGAAAAATTTTACGACATACAAAGTGCGTCCAGGTCGCTTTAAAGTAGTAACACAAGATACAGATTTTATGCCTATCTATGAAGGATTAAATCCAATGCTATACGAAGTGGCAGTTTGCCCCAATTGCGGATATGCCTTTCATAAATCTCTAACTCGTACTTATGGGCCTTTTATGTTACTTATTAGAGAAATGTATATTAGTCAATTACAAAAGCCAATGAATATTTGTAAAGAACGTACAATAGATGAGGCAATTGCAAGCTTTAAATTGGTGTATTTAGTAGCTAGAGCTTCAATGGAAGAGTCTCTTATTATGGCAAACTTTGCGATGAAAATTGCATGGCTTTATCGGATTAAAGAAGATAAAGAATCAGAAATGCATTATCTTCGCTCAGCACGAGAATTATATACAAAGTCCTTTGCCTCTAATAAAGAAGGGGAAGAAAGGCTGCAATATTTAAATGCGGAATTAAGCCTTAGACTGGGCGATATCGAAGAAGCGAAAAGAGGATTTTCTCGCCTTATTGCAGGGCGTGAAGTATCAAATAAGTATAAAAATTATGCACGAAAACGTTGGGAAGATTATAAATACTCAAATGAAGAAGTTAAAAATGAAGAGATTAAAAAGGAAGAAGAGTAAATATTTTTAGGAGGAGTATTTTATGAATTCAAAAATCTCCAGAAGATTAGATGTCACAGAAGAAGAAATATTTTCGGAATTGCATCATTTTTTATTAAGAAAAAATAATCGAATACTTTCGAATGATGAAGTTGTTGAAAAAACGGGTGTACCTGAAGAGATGATTCATAAGTGGGTTAAAAATGGTAAGTTAAAACAATCAATGTTTCCTAATCTTGGGGCACCTTGTGAACGTTGCGGTAAAATCACAAACCATGCAAAAATTTGTAGAGATTGTACGAATACCATTACAGGGGTCCTTGCGCAAGAGGAAAGAGATAAAGAGTGGTTCAACAGTATTCAAAATACGAATAGAAGAAGTACGTATCATTATAAATAAAATGAAATAACGTAGATGTCCAGAAAGCACTATACTTTCTGGACATCTACGTTTCTAATAATAAAATATCGCTAAAAAGCTGTGCTCCTACGGTAATAACAATAAATTGTCACGATCCTCGTCGCAAAGGAGCCGTCCAAAATGACTTTTTGGACGGCTCCTTTATTGCTGGCTTTAATTATGTTTCTATAAAAATAGAAACCCAATACTTATGATTATCCCTGTGTAAATAAGGACAAATAAACAGAATCCCATAATATCCTTTGCTCTTAACCCTGCAATAGCAAGTGCTGGTAATGCCCAAAACGGTTGAATCATATTTGTCCATGCATCTCCCCAGGCAATAGCCATTGCAGTTTTTGCATAATCCGCACCGATTTGAGAAGCAGCTTCTAGCATAATAGGTGCTTGAACTGCCCATTGTCCTCCACCTGAAGGAACAAAGAAGTTAACAAGACCAGCAGAATAGAACGTGAATAAATAGAATGTAAAATCATTTGATATAGTGATAAACCAATTCGAAAAGACGACCGCTAGTCCAGAAGCTGTCATCATACCCATGATTCCAGCATAAAACGGAAATTGAAATACGATGCCACTCGTTGTTTTAATCGCATTTTGCGCAGCAGCAAGGAAACGTTGTGGCGTGCCATGGAAGATAATTCCTAATACAATAAAAATCGTATTTACGATATTTAGATCAAGAACAAACCCTTTTGTAGCAAAATGATAAATCAAATAAGATACACCAATAAGTCCAATTAATATAGTTAATAACGTACTTCTTTCACTCCAAGAAGCAAAGGTTTTTTCTGCAGGAGGGAATTTTTGTTCCTCTTCTTTTAACAATGCTGGATCGACCTCAACAACATCTTCTTCTTTAGGCATCATCCAACGATTGAAGAACGGTAATGTAAAACCAATAACAAGGACAATGAATAGGTTGTAAGGTGTGAAAATTGTATCCGCAGTTGGCACGACGCCCATAATATTAGCAAACGGATGTCCCTCTGTTGCAACTGATAATGGGATGGATCCTGCTAAGCCCCCATGCCAAATAATGAACCCGGAATAAGCACTTGCAATTAATAAACGATAATCCACTTTTTTTACATGGCGTGCAATTTCCTTGGCAAATAAAGCGCCAATTACTAATCCAAAGCCCCAGTTAATCCAACAAGCAATAAGCGAAACAAATGTTACGAAAATAATGGCACTGCTAGGCTTCTTAATTTTACTTGCAATGAATGATAAAAACTTTTTGAAAATAGGACTGTTTGCTAACACGTGTCCTGCTGCCAAAACGATTACCATTTGCATAGTAAAGGCTAATAAACCCCAAAAACCATCTCCCCAAAACTTAACCATTTCTAATGGTGATGAATCTGTTAAAACGACACCAAGAAATAAAACTAGTACAGTTAAGATTGCAACGAAAATATATGGATCTGGTAAAAGTTTTTCCATAATATTATTTGAAATCCTAGTCAAAAATTTCATCGTTACATCCTCTCCCTCCGTTTTATTTTGAAAGCGTTTTAGCGCCTTCGCTAGAATAATATGTTGGAGTGGAGAGGTTTATTTTGTTTTTTCAAAAATGTGACTTTGGTAAGAGGAATCCATTTAATTTATCTCTTTTGCATCGCACTCCTCATTAAGATAAACGATAGTCAAGTTAGCCCCTTCTTTAGCATAAGCTACTGCTACTGCACGTCCAATTCAACTATCACCATCCGTGATTAGTACCACTTCCCCCTTAAGTTTGCCCCTCCCTTTAAAGCCGGCATAGTCAAATATTGGCCTTGGCACCATCGCCCATTCTAACCCAGGTTGCTGTTCTTGATGTTGTGGTGGGAAAGCAATTGGTTGTTGGACTACTTTTGTATAACGCCGATGTATGGGTAAACAGAAGAGCCTTGATCTACAATTGTACATCCTTCCTTAAATTCCCATATACGAATATATTATGCCCCCTAAGCTAATAAGGTGCTAGGTGTTATAAGCAGTGTTTAGACATCATACATATTAGTAGGACAAGAAATAGGAGAGTAGGGCAATGAACTTTACTAGTTATATATTGTTGACTTAGGAGGTTATATATGAGGAGCAAAGTATGGGATTCTTTTGATGAGGTAATTTCAGATATACCAGATGGTGCAACGATTGTTGTAGGGGGATTTGGGTTATGTGGGATACCCGAAAAAAGCATTGAAGCACTAAAAAATAAAGGAACAAAAAACCTAACAATTGTGAGCAATAACTGTGGTGTAGACGATTGGGGACTGGGCTTATTACTTGCAAATAAGCAAATAAAGAAAATGATTGCCTCTTATGTAGGGGAAAATAAAATATTTGAACAACAATTTTTAAATGGAGAATTAGAAGTAGAACTCACTCCTCAAGGAACGTTGGCAGAGCGAATCCGCGCAGGTGGGGCAGGAATCCCTGGTTTTTATACTGCAACAGGAGTGGGAACACCTATTGCAGAAGGGAAAGAAGCAAAGATTTTTGACGGGAAAGAGTATTTGTTAGAGCGAGCAATAAAAGGGGACTTTGCCTTAGTAAAAGCATGGAAAGCTGATAAACTAGGCAATCTTGTATTTCGTAAGACATCACGCAACTTTAACCCGATTGCGGCAACTGCTGGGAAAGTTACCATTGCAGAAGTAGAAGAATTGGTAGAAGTAGGCGAATTGAATCCCGATGAAATTCACACCCCAAGTATTTATGTACAACGAGTCGTGCTTGGACAAAATTATCAGAAACGAATTGAACGGCTTACTGTACAAAGTGTTGGGGGTGAGAGGTAATATGCCATCAGCTAGACAACGAATTGTTCAACGAGCGGTACAAGAAATACAAGATGGAATGTATGTAAATTTAGGGATAGGGATGCCGACATTAGTAGCTAATGTGATTCCTAAAGAGGTCAATGTTTTGTTGCAATCGGAAAATGGGATGCTTGGTATTGGTCCATACCCATTAGAAGAAGAAGTTGATGCTGATTTAATCAATGCTGGGAAAGAAACCGTCACAATAATTCCAGGGGGAACCATTTTTGATAGTGCAGAGTCCTTTGCTATGATTCGTGGTGGTCATATCGATTTGGCAATTTTAGGTGGAATGGAAGTATCGGAAAAAGGTGATCTAGCAAACTGGATGATTCCAGGGAAGATGGTTAAAGGTATGGGTGGCGCAATGGATCTTGTAGTAGGTGCAAAACAAGTTGTTGTTATTATGGAGCATGTATCAAAATACGGAGAATCAAAGATTAAAAAAGAGTGTACATTGCCGTTAACGGGAAAAGGTGTCATTCATCGGTTAATTACTGATTTAGCAGTGTTTGATTTTACAGCTAAAGGAATGATATTAGTTGAATTAGCAGAAGGAGTGACATTAGAAGAAGTATGCCAAAAAACAGAAGCAACATTTGAAGTAGGAGCTTCCTTAAAGTAAAAAAACGCCTGAATTAGGCGTCTTTAAACAGGTGGTAAACGCTTATATATGGCAATCTTGCCTAGACTGCCAAGCGTTCTCAAAATAAATTTCCTTTATGAAAGGTTTTCTTTTACTTCTTTTTAGGAGACTTTTTAACGAACTCATCTACTTGAGCAGTTAAATCTTCAACTACAGCTCTAAGCAGTTCTTTTTGATCGTCGGATAATTTTTTTTTCACATCCTCAAGATTTACACCATTTTTTTGAAGGACATCACTTACTAACAAATCAATTACTTTGTTAGAAATTACCTTTGGTGATTTAGGTAATTCGCTCATTCTACCACCCCTTATTGTAAAAATACTCTCTTCTAAACATATGCAATGATGGTGATTTGGGTAACTTCGATGGGGGAAATATACATGTATTAGTTAACTAAATAAAATAATGCCCACGCATATAAATTTGAATTTATTTGCGTGGGTAAATTCCCTCTAGTTAGAGAAAACGAATATATTTATATAAATTTACTCATTTTATTAATAGATTATTAAATATTAGAATATATCTACTTTTGCAACGATCGATACAAGGATTTGAAGCATTGCTTGGATATTTACTGCTAAATCCGTATCATGAGTTGTAACATGGATTCCTTTTGAGTTTTCGATAATTGTTTTTTGAGTATTACGTTGTCTCATGCTCATAAATTGTTTAATATCATCAGCAACATTCTTACCTTGATCTGAGTCGCCGATTGTTACGCTAATTACAGCTGCAATGGCTGCTTGAATGCCAAGTTGTAAAGAAATAGCAGCTTGAGTATCTGTAGAATGAATATCAACATATTCAGAATCCTTAACAATAATCCATTCATAAGATTGTTGTTGAGTTGTCATCTCAGCTTTTGCTTCTTGTTCCACATCTACTTCGTTTTCTTCATCGTTGTTGCCATTCCAATGATCCAATGCTCTAAATTCTGTCATTGTCATTCACCTCCCTTTATTTAAAATTATAGAATGTCTAATTTTGCCACTAACGAAACAAGCACTTGTAGTAAAGCTTGAATATTTACTGCTAAGTCTGTGTCCGTTGTTGTAATGTTGACATCCTTCGAGTTTTTAACAAAAATCTTTTGTTTATTTGTTTGCTCCATATTAAATTTTTGGAAAAGGTCGTGTGCAATATGTCTACCGTGTTCAGAATCGGCAACAGTCACGCTCACTACTAGAGCGATTGCAAGCTGTAATCCTACTTGAAGGGAAACTGCTGCTTGAGTATCTGTGGATTTAACTGTAACGTCAATGGAGTCTTTAATCCAAATTAATTCATCAGATTCTTGCCCCATAAATGAAGCTAGATCGAAATCCTGTGTGATATCTGTTTCATTGTGATGATGACCATGATTATTCCCCACAGTACTTTCCTCCTTCTCTTGCTCCTTAGGTTTATGAGATTTGCAGTGTTTACAATTATCTGTCTCTTCATTTTTGCAATTACAATATCTACATTTCCAATATGACATGAATAGCCCTCCTTTCTTTAAAATAGGCCAAGTAGATGTATTTACACTTGACGTTCATAGGATATGACCATGTAAAAAGTTGATATAGTTTGTTTAACTATTTTTTTAAAAAATAATAATTTAATAGTAAAAAGCCTATTTTTTTGTTCGCCAAATAAGTTTAATCTGTTATTAACACATATAATTAAATAGGTTGTAGGTAAGGGGTTTAGATTTATGAAGCTTTACTACATGGAAGTGAAAATTAGGTTACAAGTAAGGGCTAATTTGATTCAGCGAAAGGGGATCAGTACGTGGAACATTTAATTAATAAAAATTTAAAAAAATTAGAGCTTTCCGGAATACGTAAAATAACAAATATGTTGGTGGAATATCCAAATGCAATTAATTTAACAATTGGTCAGCCAGATTTTCCAACTCCAACACATGTTAAAGAAAAGGCAAAAGAAGCAATTGATGCAAATGCTACTTCCTATACACCGAATGCAGGGATTGTAGAATTGCGAAATGCAATCGCACAATTTTACAAAAATCAATATGAGCTAGGTTACAACCCACAAGATGAAATAATTGTAACTCATGGCGCTTCAGGGGCTTTACAAATTGCATTAAGAGCAATTCTAGAAGAAGGCTGTGAGGTAATAGTTGCTGCACCTGCTTATCCTGGTTATATCCCTTTAGTCGAACTGTGTGGCGCAGTACCGGTTTGCGTAGATACGGTATCTTCTAATTTTGTATTAACCGCAGATCTCATTGAAAAACATTTAACGGATAAAACAAGATGTATTATCCTCCCATCACCATGTAATCCAGTGGGGACAATTATAGAAGATAGCGAATTGCAAAAAATTGCTGCTTTATTAAAGGATAAAGAAATCTTTGTACTTTCTGATGAAATTTATAGTGAATTAATTTATGAGAAAACACATAAATCCATCGCTTCTTATGAGGGGATGCGAGATAAAACAATTGTGATCAACGGTGTTTCCAAATCTCACTCTATGACGGGTTGGCGGATTGGGTACACTTTGGCGCCAACATATATAACAAAAGAAATGATAAAGTTAAATGGCTACTATATTAGTTGTGCCTCAAGTATTAGCCAGTATGCGGCGCTAGAGGCGTTAACGAATGGATTACATGACCCAATCGAAATGAAAAAGGAATATAAAATACGACGGGATTATGTATATAAAAGACTCATAGATATGGGCATTGAAGTAGTGAAACCAGATGGGGCATTTTATATTTTCCCTTCCATTAAGAAGTACAAGATGCCTTCATCGGAATTTTGTGTGAGGTTATTAAAAGAACAAGGGGTTGCGACAGTACCAGGAAGTGCGTTTACCTCATTTGGAGAAGGGTATATTCGCATTTCATTTGCGCAACCCTTAGATGTATTAGAAAAAGGAATGAATGGATTAGAGCAATTTGTTAAAGAGATTAGTGACTCGAAGTAACAAGATGAAGTCGAATTCCCAATGAGGAGTTCGACTTTTTACATGTTTTCTACTTCCTTTCGAATTTGAAAAAACATAATTTCAAGTGGGTGATGTGGTTGGTTTATATTCAATAAACGTCGCTTTCCAACACGTCGATCGAATAGTGCAAATGCTCGAATATAAGGGGAATTAGATGCTAATGCCTCATCAATTGAAAGGTGTGGATAATTAAGTAACATCTGATATAAGTGCCAACTAGCTATTATATTGTTATCAAGTAGCTCCTGCTCGGCTCGGTCTGAAACTTGTAAAAGGGCCTGTCGTTCAGGTGAGTTGAACATTTCTTGCCAGTTATCACTATAGGGGATGGGCTTTAATTGTAAATTCTCTTTTAGCTGCTGCTCCCTTGTATAGTGTTGGATGGTAAAGGTTAAGTCTTCCGCGCTAAACAGCTGTTTTTTATCAAACGTAAGCCAAACTCTAGACGGTTGATCATGGGCATGTCGATACACAGCAGCATGTAATTCGACGCGACCTTTTAAAGTATCACATAAAAAACTTTCAACTGTCTTTTTTAGTTTGCTAAATTTCATTGTTTTGTACTCCTTGAGCGAGTTGTTTCCGCAATTGTTTCTCTGCCTTTTTTCGCTCACGTATTGCGCGGAAAAAGTCGGTAAGCAGTTGCCCACATTCTTCTGCTAATACCCCTTCAGTGACTTCACATTCATGGTTAAAGCGAGCATCATTTAGAAGGCGATATAAAGAATCAACACATCCTGCTTTTATATCTCTCGCACCATACACAACACGAGGGATGCGGGATTGTAAAATGGCTCCAGCACACATCGGACAAGGCTCTAACGTCACATAAAGAGTAGTTTCTTCTAAACGCCAGCTGCCAATTTTCTCACAAGCTTGTTGAATGGCCATTAATTCTGCATGAGTTACGGCGTTTTGAGAAGTCTCTCGTAAGTTATGTGCTCTTGCAATAATTTCATCTTGAAAGACGATAATTGCTCCAATGGGTACCTCACCAAGTTGCGCTGCTTTTTTAGCTTCTATAATTGCCTCTTTCATATAAAACTGGTCTTTTTCGAAAATTACCATGGTTATCTCTCCTTGGAAAATAGTGTACCATAGGGAAATTCATTTTTTCTATGTACTATATTTGAACCAAGTTATTACATTGGTAAATTAAACCTGCCCATAAAATAATTACTTATATACTTTAAACAATGTATTTTGTTATTCACTAGGTTCCTATGATAAAATGAATAGCATTGAGAATTTTGGGTAGAAGGAGGGACTTCTTGTGCCTGTTCCGTTTATTACAGTAGAGGGTCCAATTGGAGTTGGGAAAACGTCTTTATCAAAGGCAATTTCTCAAAGCTTTGACTATCATCTATTAAAAGAAATCGTGGATGAGAACCCGTTTCTTGGGAAATTTTATGAAGATATTGATGAGTGGAGCTTCCAAACAGAGATGTTCTTCCTTTGTAATCGATATAAACAATTAACTGATATAAAAAAACATATAGTTGAAACAGGATCACCCGTTGTGGCAGATTATCATATCTTCAAAAATTTAATTTTTGCCAAACGTACGCTAAAACCGACAGAGTATGTTAAATATGAAGCGATCTATAAAATTTTAACGGCAGATATGCCAAGGCCGAATATGATCATTTATTTACATGCGAGTTTGGATACATTAATGAACCGAATTGCCATGCGTGGTCGGGAATTTGAGAAGATGATTACACGTGAATACATAGAGCAACTAGCAGCAGATTATCATGAATTTATTCAACAGTTTGTTGTACTACATCCTGAAATTCCTGTAATTCAATTAAATGGCGATCATATCGATTTTGTAAAAAATGAAGACGATTTGCAACAAGTACTGAAAATAGTAGAAGAAACGCTACAACAAAGGAGTCTACAACAAGAATGAACTTACGTGAGAAATACAATATCCCATCAAACACTGTGATTACCATTGCAGGAACAGTAGGTGTTGGGAAGTCAACGATGACAAAAGCGTTAGCAGAAGCATTAAATTTTCGTACGTCCTTTGAAAAAGTGGATACAAACCCCTATTTGGATAAGTTCTATGATGATTTTGAAAAGTGGAGCTTCCATTTGCAAATTTACTTTTTAGCAGAACGATTTAAGGAGCAAAAACGTATTTTTGAATACGGAGGAGGCTTTATTCAAGACCGTTCGATTTATGAGGATACGGGAATTTTTGCGAAAATGCATTATGATAAAGGGACAATGAACCCTATCGATTATGAAACATATACAAACCTATTCGATGCTATGGTGATGACGCCTTATTTCCCACATCCTAATTTACTCGTTTATTTAGAAGGGTCAATTGAGGATATTATTGGCCGTATTCATGAGCGTGGGCGTGAAATGGAACAACAGACACCTCATGACTATTGGATCGAAATGCACAATCGTTATGAGGACTGGATTAACAATTTCAACGCCTGTCCTGTGTTACGTTTAGATATAAATGATTATGATTTAATGGAAAGTCCGGATCAAGTTGAACATATTGTTGAGCGTATTGCCTATATGTTAGAACAAACTTCTGGGTTAAGAAAATAGTATGAAAGAGGGCGTCCGAAAAGTGATTTTCGAACGCCCCTTTTTGTCGGGGTAAAACGGTACAGGATGATGAGTAATATGGAAAAGTAGGGGCAAACTATTGGTGATTTTATCAGATGGAGGGGAACACTATGAATAAAGACGGTAGAATTCATGATGTCAATGACCAGGCAGCACTAAACAATAATATCGGTTCATCTACTTTACAAATGAACCAAGATATAGCAAGACAGCATGCAAAACCTAAAACAGAGAAGGAAATTAAGGAAACGAAGAATAACAAACATACACTGAACTAAGTACTTAATTAGCAACTCCTGAAGTGGGCGTTGCTTTTTTTTTATGAAAAGATGCTAAAAGTGTGACGACTTCACTTGCATTTACGTCTAAGTATATAGAAATGAGGTGGCAAGTTGGAACAAGAGATATTAACGGATTGGATTGACGAATACAGCGAGTCAATTTTAACCTACATATTGTTAATGGTAAGAGACTATCAACAAGCAGAGGATTTAACGCAGGAAACATTTATAAAAGCATATAAAAGCCAACAGCAATTTGAGCAGAGAGCAACAGTGAAAACATGGTTATTTTCCATTGCACATAATGTCACAAAAGATTACTTTCGTAAAAAGCATCCCTTGCAACACTATTTTGGTTTAACTTTGGCAGAACGAGACAATCAACCTATACCAGAACAAATTGTCGCAATGAATTTTCAAACGGAACAATTATATAGAGCCATTCAACAATTGAAACCAGCTTTTAGGCATGTAATCATCTTAAGAAAGTTAAAAGAATTTTCAACAACAGAAACAGCTCTCGTATTAAATTGGTCAGAAAGCAAAGTGAAAATGACTTTAAAAAGGGCTTTAATAGACTTAAAGGCAGAATTAGTAAAAGGAGGGATTACCAATGAGATTTTTAGATGAACAATTTAAGGATTTAGAAGAAGAACTAAAGATGACTAATCAATCAAAGGAACAACTAAAGAGTAAAATTTTACACAGCAATTATAAAGAAAAGAAACAAAATGTCATGCGTTATGGTTGGGTTGCTGTAGGAGTTTGTTTGTTATTTTTAATCACTTCCCCATTTTACTCAACGACAATGGCAAGCATTGCATCAAGGATTTTACCAATCTCCATTACGCCTAGTTATTCAAATGGTCAGTATAATCCGGATTTAACTGCGCAGCTCTTTGAACTAGTTGAAGGTGAAGGATATAAAGTAAATTCTGTGGGTGTAACACCAAATCCTTATACCATCGATGTTTCCCTTTTCCTTGAAGATTCAACTTTAAAACAAGCAATTGAAACAATTGAACCAAAGATTAGAAGTTACTTATTTGAAAATGGCTATGACAAGTATGAATTAAAGTTCTCAGCAATGGCCGAACCTCCTGCTGCCCCTCAAGAGGATGAAACATTCGACTTGTATGACCAGGTTTGTGAAATAGTAAAAGAAGTATTTACTTCATACGGGTATGCGGAGGAAGCTAACTTCGAATTAGCTGGTCTTAAATCAGGGTTATTCTCGAGTGTTGTAACAATCGATATGCCAGATCATATTAAGGAATCTGCAGAAATTATTGAGGAACTTCGAAGTGAATTTAAAGCACAAAACTTAAAGATTAAAGATATAGAAGTATATACATTTAACCTTAAACATCGCCAGCAGCATAATCGTTGGGGTTATGTTGCATCAGATATTCATAATGGCATGGCAGGGAAGTCTACTTATCAAGTAACAGGAGTATCTTATAAGGTAAAAAAGGGACATTCCTATGTTTGGCTTAAAACCGATTTTAATGAACCTCCATCTAGTGAGATCATTCAAGAAATCGAATTGGCGATCAAGGAGTATCTAGCCTTACCAGAAACGAAAGAACAAATCCAAAATGACGATTACACAATTCAATTACTATTAAAAAATGAACAATCATTTTTAGATATAACGAAGTAGAATAAATTCAAAAACACTTGGCAGATCCCAAGTGTTTTTGTTTTACTCCTCTTGTATAAATTTTACAGTATCATAGCCACAATTTTTACAGATCATTAGGTGAGGGCATATTTGATCTTTTGCTGTATTTGGGTATCCATCCCCCATTTTTACTGTTTCTTCATCATTGTAATGTCCATAGGGATCTAAGAAATCTGAAACCTTTCCAGAGTCCTCTAGTTGTATATGACATTTTGGACAATGAACTTCTAAAACTTTTAATGAATTACATAAAGGACAAATTGCCATAACGTCACTCCTTTTAACGTAGTATCCATCAATTCCCCAATACTATGTTAAAACTCAAGGATTTCTTGCCTTCTTACAATCTGTATTTTCGCTTCTTTAATCTGTTCCATATAATCTTCTACATTATCGTTATAATGCATAGCGTAAAGTTTTTCATATAAATTTAATGGATAATAGCCGAGTACTTCTTGAAGATTGGAATGGACTCCGTTTGTCGTAAAACTAACATCTTGGAAAATGGCTACGGTCTGTTCATTGATATGTCTAAGAATATTAACCATTTGCATATGTTTAATATCTCCGGTGAAAACAAGATTTTGAGCGTCCCATATAATCTTAAATCCGAAGCTAAGTAACCCTTCTACATGGGCGTTCGTCGTTTCAAAAACTGAAAAAGTATATTCTCCAATTTTAAAATCCTTCCCATCATTCAAAAGAATAAAATTACAAAAGTCGTCAACGGTACGTCCTTGGTTTTCAAGCCCGTTACTTAGTAATTTTTTAAGAGGAGATAATAGTTTTTCATGAACGATTATTGTTGTTTTGATAGGTGAATGTTGACCATTTTCAAAATACCAGAAACGCTGCATCACCATTTCCTCTAATCCACCTACATGGTCAAAATGAAGATGAGATATAAATACATAATCAATATCGATATAGTTGAATCCCGCTTCAGATAAGCTATTACGAAGTGTTGTTCCGGCATCAATTAATAGGTATTTTTCGTCTAATTGCATGATATAGTTATTATGGTAGTTGGTTTTTGTAAAAGCACCACCAACACCTAAAGGATAAATTTTCATAAAAAAGCTCCTTTACAATTAATTCAAGTTATATTGATTGTATCAAATAAAGTTGGGGGAATAAAAATTGAACGTTGCCATTTATTGCGGTTCACAAACTGGGAAAAGTATAATTTATACGCAAAAAGCAAAGGAACTAGGGGAACAGTTGGCAAAAGCATCTATTGGCATTGTGTATGGCGGGTCAAATGTTGGTTTAATGGGTGCTGTAGCCGATGCAGCATTAGCTCATAATGGAAATGTGATTGGGATTATGCCAGAACACTTACAAAAAAGAGAAATTGCCCACTTGCATTTAACAGAAATTCACTTTGTTGAATCGATGCATGCACGTAAAAAGAAAATGATTGATCTTTCGGATGCCTTTATTGCATTGCCAGGTGGTTGTGGCACATTGGACGAGTACTTTGAAGTGTTTACATGGGCACAAATTGGTCTCCACCAAAATCCAGTAATTTTGTACAACATTAATGGATTTTATGACGCACTTGTTCAACACTTTGAAAAAATGATTGAAGAAGGATTTATAAGAGAAGAACAAAAGTCTATTTTACAAGTTGCAACAACACCTGAGGAAATATTACAGATTTTAAATAATCATCGTACAACTTTACTAAATGAAGAAGTTTAGAAATTAAACGAGGAAAGCAAGTAGTATGCAATCCTCGTTTATTTTAAAATAAACGCCACTAATAATGGGATTGTCATTAGTAGTAAAACGCCAAAGCTCCATAAAACTTGTTTCGTAGTCGACATGTTTTTAGGGCGAATGCTGATGGTATCGTATAAATCGTTTACTGCCCGTTGTTCTTTCTTATAGAGCATCTTTTGGAATGCATCATAGTCTTCAATATATTTATATGGGGATTCTAACCCGAATCGAATGGCACGAACATCATCTGTTACATCTCGATTATCATGGAAATAAAGAATGGTTGGTGCAAGGCCTCCTGTTGACTTTGCAATGACATCAATCTCATAAGTCGCCATTTTGTAACTAATTTCACCATTTTCTTTTTGGTACTGTGTGACTAATCGATTAAATTTCATAACAATCACTCCCATCCTCATTATGTATTCCTTTTGTAAAATCCCTTCCATTCTCACCGACATTATGTCCAATTCATAAAATTTTATTCGAGTTAAACATGATTGAACTTTTGTAATATATGAGGAATTTGAAAAAGTGCTATAGAATTTCCAAAAACCTATTTAACTTAATTTAATATTCCTTTATCATTATAATTATTACAAAATTCTGTAATTTTTAAGGGGTGTATGTTTTGGAAACAACAACAATTCAGGAGAGATTAATTGCTTTGCCAACTACTGCGATTTCGGATGCAACGGGTGGTCATACGAATCTTCATGCGAGTATTAAACCGTTGTCTGATCATTTTAAAATTGCGGGACGAGCATTAACTGTACGACTTCCAGATGGGGAAAATGGAGCCGTACTAGAGGCAATTAGCAAGGCACAAAAAGGGGATATTTTAGTTATTGATGCAAAGGGAAATACAAATCGAGCAGTTGCAGGAGACTTTGTTATTTCGCTTGCTAAAGGCGTTGGGGTACAAGGATTTGTGGTAGATGGGGTCATTCGCGATATTGCAGCTATCCGAGAGCTAGACTTCCCTGTATTTTCATTAGGAACAACGGTGGCAGCTGGAAATAAACATGGGGGTGGCGTACTAGGTGTACCAGTTTCAGTAGGTGGTGTCACTGTAAACCCAGGAGATTTTATTATTGGAGATATCGATGGTGTAGTTGTAGTTCCTCAAGAAGACGTTGATCAAATTGCAGACGCTGCAGAAGCAAAAGTGGCAAAAGATGAAGCACGTGAAAAAGAAGCTTTAGCCAATGGAGAAGAGTCTATTCGTGCGTATTTAGCAAAAGTAGTAAAATAAAAACTATAACGCATTTAATTTTGTATAATAAAAAGCCGCGAAAAAAATCGCGGCTTTTTCAATCGTATTATTTAGATAATTCAGCAGCATACGCTTCCATTTTTTCTTCATCAAAACGTTTTTCCCATTTCGACATAACGATTGCAGCTAATGAGTTCCCAACAACGTTTACTGCTGTTCGAGCCATATCTAGAATACGGTCAATACCAGCGATAAATGCTAAACCTTCTAATGGAATTCCAACAGAACCTAAAGTTGCTAAAAGTACTACGAAGGATACACCAGGAACCCCTGCAATCCCTTTAGAAGTAACCATTAATACAAGCATTAACGTAATTTGTTCCATTAAACTTAAATCAATACCATACATTTGTGCAATGAAGATTGCGGCAATGGCTTGATATAATGTTGATCCATCTAGGTTAAAGGAATAACCCGTTGGAATAACAAATGACGTAATATCTTTAGGGCAACCCATTTTTTCCATCTTCATCATAATACGTGGTAAAACGGTTTCAGAACTTGATGTAGAGTAAGCTAAAATAAGCTCGTCCTTTAACACCTTAAGTAATTTGAAAATATTAATACCAACGATTTTAGCTGTAAGTCCTAATACAACAACTACAAAGAAGATCATCGCTGCGTAAACTAGGATTGCTAATTTGCCTAATGGAATTAATGATGATAAACCAAATTTTGAAACAGTTACACCAATTAAACCGAATACCCCAAGTGGAGCAAATTTCATTACTGTGTTTGTAACCCAGAACATCGCATCGGCTACACCTTGAGCAACAGCTAATACTGGTTTCCCTTTTTCACCGATTGCCGCAACTCCTAAACCAAACAGTACTGAGAAGAAAATGACTTGTAACATGTTTGCGTTAGCCATTGAGCTGATGATATTTGTTGGAACAATACTAACGATTGTATGTAACAAGCCGCCGTCATGTTCAACAGTTTCAGATGTCTCAACATAAGTTGAAATATCCGTTTGCGTTAATTCATCCATGTTAATGCCGGCACCCGGTTGGAACAAGTTTGCTGCCCCTAAACCAATAATGATGGCAATTGTTGTAATAATTTCGAAGTATAGTAGCGTTTTACCACCAAGGCGACCAAGTTGTTTCATATCTCCTGTACCCGCTACACCAATTACTAACGTAGAGATAATGATTGGAACAACAATCATTTTAATTAAATTTAAAAAGATTGTCCCAAGTGGTTGTAAATATGTTTCAACATTCGGGTTGCCATAAAAAACAGCCCCAACGATAATCCCCAATACAAGACCAATTAAAATTTGCGAAGCTAAACTTAGCTTAAACTTTTTCATTTACTTCCCCCCAATTTTATAATATCTATCTTGCCCATTATAATTAGGATAAGAAGGACTTATAAAATACGACAGAATCCGACAAAATTATTTTGAATTTATATCAGAAAATAATACTTGAATAAACTTTTTTATATTTACCTTTGCTTTTCTAGGTTCATTTTTTTCAATTTGGCGCATTAAAGATCGAATATCCGTAAAGTCAAAGTATCGAGGGGCATAGTATTCAAATTCTGAATTAGTATAGTCGACTATTCCTAAGTTTGCTAAATTAATCATTGCGGCTAAAATGGTTCTGCGTACTCGTTGTTCTATTGCTTTACTTTCTTTTGTAATATCCTCTTGCGTATGCTTTGTAAACGCTGAAACGCGCTCATATAATTCTTTTAAAGGAGGGAGAGGGGCGATTTGTTGTTTGTCTAAAAGTAAGAGCTCAATAATTTGTGTAATATCCTCGCTTCCAACTTCGCCGATTATCCCTAAGTCATTTAAAATTGTTTGAATATGTTCTCGAGATGTTTTTTGTGTATGTTTTAAATTTGGTAAATCAAAATTTGATAAGGATTGGCGAATTGCTAAAATGGAATTTTTTAATCGATATTGTTCTTCTGTTTTACGTAGAACCATTTCAACTTCGATTTTGTTAATAGGCTTATTGATGAAAAATTCAATTCCTTTTTCATAGCTTTCTGCAACCATATCTTTATTTACTACTTGTGAAATCATAATAAAAATCCCCAAAAAATTTTGTTCGCGAAGCTTTTCAATTGTTGCAATTCCATCCAACTTGGGCATAAGTAAATCAATTAATACAAAATCAGGTTGAATCGCTAAGATTTGAGGAATAGCATCTTGTCCATTTTCAGCCTCTCCAATGACCGTTCCGAGCTGACTATTTTCGATAATATTTGTTAACATCATTCGACTTGCACGATCATCATCAACAATAAAATAACGCATTTTTAATTATCCCCTCTATATAACTTATGTGTTGGAATTACTATAGTGAATTTTGTCGTTTCATCGCTTGTAACAGCTATTTCACCTTCCAATCGTTCAATAATTGATTGGACATGGGATAAACCAATTCCAGTGGATGCGTTGCCATCATTGTTAAATTTTGTAGTAAAACCCGCATCAAAAATAATAGGAAGCATTGTTTTAGGAATTCCAATGCCTGTATCTTCTACAGTAATGACTGTTTTGTTTTTAGTTATATTTACTGCAATATTAATTGTACCTTTATCAATTATTGCTTCAATGGCATTTGCTACTAAATTATTTAATAAAGCAAGCAGTGCAATGGGTTCTTCTATATAAAAGTTTTTATTATACGAGACGTTAAAATGGATATCCTTTTTATGATATTCGGTATAGGTTTTATTTCCTGCTGTAATATAATGAAGTAAATTTGATAGTAATGTCGAATCTAATGATTTTGTTGTCGTAATTTTAGATAAGCTCGAATAAATGCGTTGACTATCTTTTTTTACTTCATGAATTTCTTGAGAAATCATAAGTGCCTGTGTACTTAAGTTACTATCTAATGGTTTTAATTGTTTATATAATTCAAAACTAGAAGCTGTAATTTGTTCAATGTGATCCATTGATTTTTTTAAATACATCGTTTCCACATAAAGGTTTGAACCAATCGATAATAGTTGCTGAACTTGTTTCTTTTGTTCAGCAATTGTGATGGTACTATAAATTCCAACCACTGAAAAGCTTCGAATAAATGCGATGGTTATAAATAATATAAACTCCTCGGTATGTATGGTGTGTTTAGTTACAAAAAGTAAAGTAAACGCTTCCTCAATCATATTGCTAATAATTTCAAAGATTGCAGCAAATAAACCTAATGCAAGTGGTTTTGTTTTATATAATTCGATATTCAACTTGTGTAAACAGAAAGCAAAAGAAATGTAAAATAGCGCTGCTGGAAAACGCTCAACAAAGCTCGTTAGTAACTCTTCATTCATAAATAAATAATCTAAACTTACTCGCCATAATACGATTGTAACACCAGTTATAATCCCTGTTTTCAATATAGGGACGGGTTTAATTAGTACGGCTAATAAGAAAATAATTGTCCCCAACCCAAAACGAAAAGGGGCATCTTCAAATGGGACAAGTTTAATTTCACTCCCGATTGTTGTTACAAGGGCTATTAGTATGATGGTAAGTATAGGAGAAAAATTGATATTATTTTTAACGTCCATTTTACAGACCCCTTCAATTTTAAAAATAAAAAAGTACCAAACGTAAAAAGCAGCTTTGTACTTTTAGTTTGATACTATTAATAATAAAAATGTATAATAAAAAATCCGTTACAATAATGTAACGGTTCAAAAGTCATTTTAATAAAAAATGGCGGAGGCAGTAGGATTTGAACCCACGCGCGGTTTAACCCGCCTGTCGGTTTTCAAGACCGATCCCTTCAGCCAGACTTGGGTATGCCTCCAAAATATTATTGTTTTCGACAAAAAATAATATATCATGATTTTTTATTGTGGTCAATAGATTTATTAAGAAAATAAATATTGCTTCCTTATAATAAAAACATTTAATAATCCTGACCTCAATTAATTTTAGACTTATAAATAGTAGAAATATTGAGTAGTTAATAAATTCCTCTGTTAGAATAACTAAACATTGCATTTATACCTCAATATAAAGTATACTAATTTATGCCGTGCTAGGTGGGGAGGTAGCGGTGCCCTGTAACTCGCAATCCGCTCTAGCGAGACTGAACTCCTTCTCTGAGGCTGTACGCATGTAGGGTCTGCCTCTTGCACGTAGCGTTGAAGGTTGGGTCCTGCGCAATGGGAACCCATGAATCATGTCAGGTCCGGAAGGAAGCAGCATTAAGTGGTTTCACCCATGTGCCGCGGGGTAGCCTAACCCGAGCTGGCGACAAGAGTAACGCTTATGTGCGGCAGTCGAAGGAAGGTGCACGGCTTTAATGTGCATAATAACTGCCATATAAGGCATTAGGACAAAATCAACAGTAATTTGTTGATTTTGTCCTTTTTTATTTTTGAAAAGAACATTATAAGTAATTTAACTTCCAAAGCCAATAGAAAAAATTGTTAATATACTGACTACCTAATGTAAAATAAGCAACAAAGGGAAATTTACATATTGCAAGGTGGGGTAGAGAGATATGGATTGGTCATTTAAACAAATTAATAAATTAGCACACATAATCTATGAGGATGAATATATACAGCATTATCATTATCCAGAAATGTTAACGCGATATGATAGTAACTTCATAGAATTTAAACAGATGCCAACGTTGAAGGATTTTAAACGTCACGAGGAGGCATTATATAAATTTCATCGGAAAAATAACCAGCTGCACTTGAAGTTTAAATTTCCTTCAAATGAGAAAATTTCAGGGGATCTTATCTATTATTTAAAGGATAAGGGATATGATATTGGGTTTTTGGAGCTGTATGTAATAGAACCTAGTCGTTTTTTTGTTTCGAAACGTCAAAATATTGAAGTTCGATTCGTCACAGAAGCACAATTAGATGAATTTTTAATTTTACAATATAACCAAGATGTAAAGTACGGAGAAAATTTTGCTCATGAGAAACAACAACTACAACGTCGACAATTTCATGAAGAAGGGATTCATTTTGTAATTGCTTATTATGAAGGAAATCCAGCTGGTTATGTTGAATTGGTAGAGAAGGATCAAACAGTGGAAATTGATAATTTATTTGTTTTGGAAGCTTTCCGCCATAAAGGAATTGGCGGGCAAATCCAAAAAAGCGTCATGGAGAAGTTTCATAATAAAACGGTCATTCTGGTGGCAGACGGTGAGGATACGGCAAGGCAAATGTATCAAAAGCAAGGCTATCAGTATCAAGGTTATCAATATGAAGTAGTAAAGGTTAAAAAGGAATAATTGAACTATAGATCATGCGTATTCGAACAGTCGGATACGTTTTTTTAATATATAAAAACATGTGAAATAAGTACCATCTTCTTGGGAAAAGTATAGATGAAATAAGCATTCCGTAGAATAACCGAACATACGAACATTATCTTAAGAAATTTTTAATTATTTGGATTTTATGGAACTAAAAAGGAAATAAAACGTACCAATTAGAAAGTGGATTACATAAAGGAGTTGAGATTTTGTTAAAGAGAAATGTACTTATTATTTTTTTAATGGCTTTAATTGGTTGTTTTCTTCATATAGAACCTGCCAGTGCTGCACCGAAATTAGATGTAAAAGCTGAAGCCGGGGTATCTAACAAAGTAAAATATTTTACACCATTGCCACTAAAGTTAACCATTACCAATAGTGGATCGGCCTTTTCAGGGGATCTAGTTATTGATGCAGCGGAATCTTATGCAGTAGGTTCAGGATTAGTGTATCCATTAGATATTGCAGAAGGTGAAACAAAAACTGTCAACCTATATTTAAATGGTTTATCAGATGATTACATGTATTCAGGTAATCAGCAAAACAGTTTATTTTCCTTTTATGAAGGTGGAATTGAAGAAGGAGAAATCGTTAAATATTCGGGTAATAAAAATGTACGACCACAATTCCATGAGCAAGAAGCCAATTTTATTTTTACCTTAACTGAAAATCGTGATCGATTAGCGTCATTATTACGATTAAGACAATATTCAACTTACAACGTTGAAGTTTTTAATTTAAATCAACTAAAGGATTATGAATTCCCAAGTGATGCAAAAGGTCTTGAAATTGCAAACATTATTGCAATCGATGAAATAAGTCTTACGGATTTTCAAGAGGAGCAACAACAAGCGATTTTAAATTGGGTTCAACAAGGTGGGAAGCTGTTAATTGGGGCATCTGATCAAGTAGAGGCATCGGCGGGCATTTTTAAAGATTACTTACCTTTAACCATTTCTCAAGAACGCGTTGCAGTATCCCCAGAAAGCTTAAAAACACTTTCGAAAAACGGTAATTTCAAAGAAGGTATTGAAGTATATCAAGCGCAAGAAAAGAGTGGAAGTATCCGCTTGCTTGCAGATGGTAACACAATTTTAGCTTCTGCAACTCAACTTGGGGAAGGTCAAATTATTCAAACAACCTTCTCATTAGGGGATGAACCTTTATCCACAATGGATGGATATCCAAAGTTATTGGCAGAACTATTGAAACTGCAAACAACTACTCCAAACTCACCATATGGAGGCATGTATTATGGTAATTTTAATGATTATTTGCCATATGAAATAGGAAGTGTAAATGAACTTTTCCCATCCTTTGAAGTATCGACTACATTACTAGTTGTTATTGTTATTGTTTATATTTTATTTATTGGACCTCTGCTTTATTTCATTTTAAAAAGAATGGATAAAAGAGAACATGCTTGGTGGATTATACCAGTTGTTTCAGTTGCACTATCACTAGCTATGTTTATGTTTGGTGCAAAAGATCGACTTATGCAATCCCAAATTCAACAATCTGCCTTTTATAAAGTAGAAGGGTCGAATTTAAGTGGTCATTATGTTGAAACCATTTTAACAAATCGTAGTGGAGATTTTACGTTCACAATGGATGAAAATACAACAGCGGTAGCATCACGAAATAACAATTATATGAGTACTTCAGATGTGGTTTTACATGAGAAATCTTATGTGAGAGAACATGCAAATGGTTCAACAATAAGCTTACAAAACTTAAATTATTGGTCCGTTCAATCTGTTGTAGGGCAAACAAAAATTGAAAATGCCGGAAATATGGATATTCAATTAACCGTTTCAAACAACAAAATTACTGGGACAATTAAAAATAACTTCCCATTTAAATTAAACGATGTAAAAGTTTGGTCAGGAACACGTGAAATAGAATTAGGTGAGATTGAACCAAATGGAACGTTAAATGTATCAAAAGAGATCAAAGGGTCTGTCATACTTGCCCCTTCAATTTCGAATTATGGGTATTCACAGCCACAAACTAAAGAAGACTTAGTGCCAATGCGAATTGAAAAGTTAAAATATGCAGCAGGAATGTTAGTACAGCAAGAACGTTTACCGGTGATTACGGCTTGGACGGAAGAAGCACTAGTTGGAATCGAGTTAGATGGAAGCGCTGAGAATTCACCAATTTCTTATATTATTCAACCATTTGAACCGGATGTTGAATTATTAGGTGTATTTTCACTAGGGAAAGATGAATTGCGAAAAACAGTAGAGCCGACATCCAATTCGGGTTATATGGAACTAATTAATGAAGCGACGAATGAGTGGTTTTTAGATAAAGGAGAGTATGATTATACAGTTTGGTTGCCGGGTGAACTGTTAGAAAAATCTACTTGGACTGAAATTCACGTGGCTAATAAAGCATCCAATCAGATTGGAATGGCCATTTGGAATATAAAAACCTCACAATATGAAGACATTAGTGATAAAAGTTTAATACTCACAACAAATTTAGATCAATATATTTCAAATGATGGGCAGATAAAAGTGCTTCTACGTCTAAATAATGAAAACATGGGTGGTTCACCAATTAAATTACCAGATGTGAAAATTAAGGGGGTGGCAAAATAATGATGGTTGATATTCAAGGGTTAACAAAAAAATATGGTTCCTTCACGGCATTAGACAATTTAACTCTATCATTAGATGAAGGAGTTGTATTTGGCTTTGTAGGAGCAAATGGTGCAGGGAAATCCACAACCTTCTCCATTTTAGCCACTCTTCTTTCGCCAACATCAGGGGATGCGTTTATCAATGGAAAAAGTGTTGTACGCGAGCCAAAGGAAGTAAGAAAACAAATTGGCTATATGCCTGACTTTTTCGGTGTATATGACCAATTAAAAGCAGATGAATATTTAGATTTCTATGGAGCGAGCTACGGCCTGTCACATGCGGAACGGAAAGTACTCATTCCTCAACTGTTAGAGTTAGTCAATTTAACGCATAAACGTTACGAATATGTCGATCTACTTTCACGAGGGATGAAGCAACGACTTTGTTTAGCTCGTTCGTTAATCCATGATCCAAAGGTTTTAATCTTGGATGAACCGGCATCGGGTCTTGATCCTCGTGCGCGAGTCGAGATGCGAGATATTTTAAAACATTTAAAGTCATTGGGAAAAACAATTTTAATTTCGTCTCATATTTTACCGGAACTTGCGGAAATGTGTGATGAGATAGGTGTAATTGATAATGGAAAATTAATCGCCCACGGAAATGTCCATGAAATTCAAGGGCAACTTCAAGGGGATAAACGGATTATCGTAAAAGTAGTAAATCAAATAGATCGCGCTCGTGCCTACTTTGAAGAGAATCCACTAATTTCTTCAATTGAACTAAATGAAGAACGAAATGAATTGACCTTCAACTATAGAGGGAAAATGGAAGAACAAGTTCAACTATTAAAGAACGCATTATTAGCTGACATTCCTATTTTCGCATTAACTGAAGAAGAAAAAGATTTAGAAGACGTCTTTATGGCGATTACGAAAGGAGCGGATATAGAGTGATGGAACGCTTTTCAAACCCTGTGTTATTGAAAGAATTAAAATTACGATTCCGCGCCTTTAAAAGCTTTTCAGGATTGATGTTTTATCTGGCAGTACTATGCATTTTCGTAGCTGGATTCCTACTGATCTATACACAATTTTCAGGAACAGGATTTTTCAAACCAAGTGATAGTTTCACGATGTTTGCTGTATTAAGTATTTTACAAATGGGATTAGTCATGTTTATTACACCAGGATTAACAGCAGGTGCAATTAGTACAGAACGCGAGAAGCAAACGTTAAACATTTTACTCACAACAACCCAGAGCTCTACTCAAATTATTCTGGGTAAGCTTGCATCATCTGTCGCGTTTTTAATACTAATGTTAGTGGCTGGACTACCACTTTATAGTCTTGTATTTTTATTTGGTGGTGTATCACCTTCGCAATTTATTATTATTTTCTTATTCTATTTCCTCACACTAATTGCGATTGGAAGTATTGGGATCATGTTTTCAACGATTACAAAGAAAACAATTGTGTCGATGATTGCTACTTATGGTGCCATGATTTTCTTAGGGGGTATCACAGCCTTTTTCTTCTTCATTGGTATGTCAATGGAACAAATGGCAGTGCACTCTGGAAATGTACAAAATGTAACACCCTTTTCCCCAATCACGTATTTTTGGGTGAGTATTAATCCGGGTGCATTGTTGATTACAACATTGTATCCAGAGATGGGAAATGCTCTTGAGTCGGTTGTAGGGATCTCACTACCAATTTGGATTGTGTATTTAATCTTTTATATTTTCATTACGGTAATCTGTTTGTTCATTGCGATTCGTAAATTACGTGCAAATATGAAAACAAATCGATAAGGAGGAGGAGCAATGGAGCCGCGAAATTTATTGATGCGATATGTTCAAAAAGCACAAAAAAGCTTAAACGTAGAGCGAATGGTACCAAGATTACAATATGGACTACTACTTGGGTTAGCTTTAAGTGCGGCGATCCTGCTTGTTTCTCGTTTATTTGTTTTTCCTTATTATCGAAATGTCACAGTTATCGTCGCTTTTGGTGTAGTAGTTATCGTAGTGATTTATATTTGGCTTAAACGGGTGCGAACGAGAGATGCATTACATCAATTAGATCAGTTCTATCCTCATAATGAACTCGTGACGGCTCTTTCGCTTCAAAAAGATGAAAATCCTTTAGTGACTTCATTATTACAAAAGGCTCAAAACGAGACACCAAAAGCCTTTGAACAATTTAAAAAACGACCAAAGCAAATTTGGCTGCCAAAAGCAATAATTGGAATGGTTTTGTTAGGTATCATGATCGGGTTTTTATCAATTTTCCCATCTGCTACCCAGCAAGAAGCCCTTGTGATCGAAAAGGAGCAAGAGGTTATTAAAGACTTAAAAAAAGAGGTAGCGAAATTAGAGAAAAAGACAGACTCGAAAGAAATGAAAAAAGAATTACAAGAGCTGCAAAACAAGCTAAAAGAGATGGAAACATCCGAAGAGGCTTTGCGTGAAGTAGTGAAAAAGCAAAAAGAGTTAAAGCTACAAGAACAAAAATTAAAAGAAAAAGAAGCGTTAGCAAAACAAAATGGTGCTGAGGGTTCAGATGGTTTAACAGCTGAGGAACAAAAGCAGTTAAAAGAACTTATGGAGCTGCAAAACGGTTTAGCAAGTACCGCAAATAATACACAAACAACTTTAAGTAAATTAGGAAAACCGATTAGCTTTGATTTACAAAATGCCATTGCAAGTGAGTTAGGCTCTGAATCTAATTCTGATGCATCGTCTGAATCTGACGCTTCAACTGATGATGGAGATCGCAATGAAAGTGATCAAGATGGCTCCTCGCAACAAGGGAAAGACCAAAATGCCAATCAAGGGAACAATGGTCAAGGAAATGGGGCATCTAACGGAAATGGTCAAGGCCAAGGTCAAGGGAGTGGCTCAGGACAGGGATCTGGTAGTGGTCAAGGTTCTGGAAGTGGTTCAGGAGGTAGTGGTAGTGGTAGTGGCAAAGGAAATGGCAGTGGTGCTGGTTTAGGTCAAGGAAGCCGGGACTTACTGGCAATCCCAGAACGTATAAAAGGCGGAAGTGGTCAAACTGCAGATGGTGGTTCATTGGGTGAGGGTACTGCTGCTGGAGAACAAAAAGGATCCGTACCAATGACGAAAGGAACTATTCGCCCTTATGAAGAAGTGATTGGCCAATATAAAGATAGTTATTTAGAAAGCTCTGAACGCATGCAACTACCAAAAGATTTACAAGATATTGTGCAATCATATTTTTCTTCAATTGAGTCGAATGAGTAAGGGGATGAAATAATGGCTTTTAGCGAGCAACAATATGGTGAGATGAGTGCACAGCTTCAACAAGTAAAACAAGAAATTAGCAAATTTATTGTAGGGCAAGAGGAAGCAATTGATTATACAATTTATTCTATTTTAGCGGATGGGCACGCTTTGTTAGAAGGATTGCCTGGTCTTGGGAAAACGATGTTAATTCGTACGATTTCAGAAGTGTTAGACCTGTCTTTTTCTAGGATTCAATTTACACCCGATTTAATGCCAACTGATATTACAGGAACAAATATTATTGAACGGAACGAAAATGGAAAGCAACAATTTGTCTTCCAACCAGGGCCAATTTTTAGCCAAATGGTATTAGCCGATGAAATTAACCGCGCAACGCCAAAAACGCAAAGTGCCCTATTAGAAGCGATGGGTGAAAAGACCGTTACAATTTTAGGTGATACAAAGAAAATGGCTAAACCATTCTTCGTGCTGGCTACTCAAAATCCCATCGAGATGGAAGGGACATATCCTTTACCAGAAGCGCAAATGGACCGTTTTTTATGTAAAATTTTAGTCCCATACCCTTCTAAATACGAATTAATGGAAATTATGAAGCGTACAACTGGGGCACTAAATATTAAGTTAGAAAAAATAATGAACACGGACAGTTTAGTATTAGCACAAGAAATGGTGAAAGAGGTTTTAGTAGCCGATGAAATGATGGAATATGCCGTGAACTTAGTGGTTGCTACACATCCTGATAATGAAGAAGCACTACCTGATGTGAAACAATACGTAATGTACGGAAGTGGACCACGTGGTTTACAAAGTATTATTAAGTTAGCAAAAGCCCGTGCTGTGACAAGTGGTCGATTCCATGTATCCATTGCAGATATAAAATCCGTTGCAAAGCCTGCTCTAAGGCATCGACTCATGCTGAATTATGAAGGAGAAGCATCTGGTAAGACGGTGGATGACTTAATCGAAACAATTTTAACAACAATTAAACAAGGCGCTCCACTATGAAGCAGTCACCATTAATTTTACCAGATGAATGGATTTCAAAAGTTAGTCGATTGTCTATTGCTACTTCTTCTAAAGTGCGTGGACAGCATAAAGGCTCCCATCGATCACAACGATTTGGTGCATCACTCGATTTCTCCGATTTCCGTGAATACACATTAGGAGACGATGTAAGGCAGGTTGATTGGAACGTCTATGCTCGCACAGAAAAATTCTTTATAAAACGTTTTTTAGATGAACAGGAAATGCGTGTCCACATCCTACTAGATGGTACACGTTCAATGGGTGAGGAAAGGAAATGGTTATTTGCGCGTCAAATTGCAGCTGCACTCGGATTAATGGTGTTGCAACGTGATGACCGTTTATCCTTTTCCTATATAGGCGAACAGAGTGCCATGCCATTTCGAAAAAAAGGTGCGATTTATCGAAAACCATTTTTACAAATTGTCTCGAATTTAGAGGAAGCGCAAGGTACAGGGAATTTTGCTAGTAATGGATTAAAAGTATTACCAAAAGATAGTACGGTGCTCTTCATTATTACAGATGGATTAGAGACCATTGAGCAATGGGAACAATTTTTTAAGCGCCTGCCTCGTTTTGCAGGGGATGTTCGTTGTATTCAAATAGTGACCGAAGAAGAGTTAAACCCGCAATATACTGGTGATGTACGATTAATTGATGCAGAAACAGCACGAGAGGTGAATGTGTCGGTTTCCAATCGAGTACGTGCCAATTATGATAAACTGCGCGCGGAACATGAAGGGCAGTTTAACGCTTTAGCATCACGTTTTGGCATTCGAAAAATTCAATTGATTGTAGAAGATGGTTTTCAAAATGCCCTTTTCCATAAATTATTAAAAGCACATTGGGTACAGTGAGGTGAAGCGCTTTGGGATTTAGTAATTTACTCTTTTTATGGGCAGCAATTCTGCCAGTCATCGTCCTACTCTATTATTTTTTCCGAAAGAAATATAAAGATCAACCAATTTCTTCAACGATTTTTTGGGAAGAAGTAATGCAGGAAACAAAGGCTTCACCTTACTTAAAGCACCTTCAAAAAAACGCTCTACTCTACTTGCAATTATTAGCGCTTATTCTTTTTGTCCTCGCATTAATGAATCCATTTATTAAATCGAATCAAATGGCGGGAGAGCAATTAATCTGGATTGTAGATACTTCAGCGACAATGCTTGCGGGTAAAGAAGAATCAACGTTTGAACAACATAAAAAAGAGATGTCCGAGCTCATTTCCAATCTTAACGGACACCCGGTGACGATTATTACAACGGGTGATGAGCCAAAAACGGTTGTTCGACAAGAAACGAATGTTGCAGCCATTCAAAGCGCCATTAAAGGTTTGGAAGTAACCTATGAAGAGCAACAATTAGCAAAGGCTATTGATGTTGCTCAAGCATTTATTGGTGATATGGCTACTTCCATCTATGTATTTACAGATTCGGTGGAGCGCGGTGAATTGCCTATTGAAAGTGAACGAATAAAGTGGGTTGTCAAAGGCGCAAGTAAGGAGCTAGAAAATGTCGCGATTACACGCTTTGCAGCAACTGCCTTTGGTGATGGCGCTCTTGCTTTAGTTCAACTAACAAATGAGAGTAAACGAGAAAAAGGTGTTCAGCTTTCACTCCTAGATCATGAAGGTAATGAAGTGGCAAAAGAAACAATCCTGTTAAAAGCACAAGAAGAGTTTACGAAGACTTTTGAAAACTTGCCATTATCCCAAGGGTTATCAGCGAATATTCAAGTAGAAGATGATTATGAAGCAGATAATATGATGCTTGCTTTATTGAACAATAATTTTTCACAAATTGTCGTCGATCAACAGATGCATCAACTTGTACAAAAGGGTTTTCAAGCATTAACGAGCAATGTAAAGATTGCGCCATCTGATCAGCTGAAAAGTATGAGCAGTGAGGCGATTATCGTTACAAATCAGACAAAATTATTACAGCAGACTAGTGCGCCAATGGTTTTAATTGGTCGTGATGATGAACTAACAAAAGAGGTAAATAATTTAGTAGATATATCAGATGATGCGTTGTTTGCGTTCAGTAGTTTAGAAGATGTTTATGTGAATGCAGTTTATCCAGGGTTTGATCATTTTGAGACGATTGCAACCATTGGAGAAAATCCATTTATTCAACGCTCATCAAGGGGCGACATCGTAATATTAGCAGATATCCAGTCAACAGATTGGCCTCTACATCCGTCGTTTCCACTATTTTTATGGAGCTTACAAAATGAATTAGTAGAAGGAACGACGTCACTTGGTATGTTTTCACCAAATGAAAGTCGAGCAGTATCCCTAACTTCTGGTGATTGGTCCATTTATTCGGAAGGGGATGAGTATATTGCTTCCTTTACAAATGCCAGTCAATTTAAAGCTCCTTCAAAGCCTGGTTTCTATTCTGTTCGTCTAAATGATGAACAAAAGCAGTTTATTGTGCAGCTTCCAAGCAAAGAACGTACGATTACTGAAGGAACAAGTTTTGAGCTGGGGTCCCTTGAACGTAACGGGGAAGAACAGTCGTCGAAAAAGTCTATTTTAATTTGGTTGTTAATTCCGATTTTAGTTTTACTAGTTATTGAGTGGGAGGTGCAGAGAAGACGTGGATTTACGAATTGATATCCCACTCGCGTTATTACTACTCATTCCTGTAATTGGCTATTTCATTTGGACCTGGTGGCATCATCGTCATCAGTTGAAAAAAAGCCAGTTCGTTGTTTTTGCTATTCGAATTGTCAGCGTTGTCTTACTAATATTTGCAATGGCTTCTCCGTACTTCTTATTACCAGTGAAAGAGGAGCAAGTAGTTTATCTTATCGACCGTTCAGCAAGTGTTGAGGGAACGGAAGAGCAAACTTTAGCATTTATCGAAGAAAGTTTACAAGCGAAAAAAGAGACCCATGAAGTCGGGATCTATTCCTTTGCTTCCAATTTACAAACAGAGTCGATGTTAAGTAACTCGCTAGAACAAGTCCCAAAGTTAAGTGACTTAACAAATAGAGATAATACAAATATTGCGCAAGCCCTTCAACTAACAACGGGTATCGTGGATCGTGAAAAGGCAACTCGTATTGTCCTTTTTTCGGATGGTATTGAGACAAAGGGTGAAGTGTCAGAACAGCTAACGAAATTGGTCGGGTCCAATGTATCGGTGGATGTCGTTACTTTAAGTAAAGATGTGAAAGCAGATATATCGATTCAAAGTTTTACAACTCCGCAAGTAGCCTTTGAAGGGGAACAGCAACAACTCGTAACGGAAGTTGAAGCAACGACGGCAACGACTGGAGAGCTATTTTTATATGAAAATGATCAACTAATCCATAAAGAAACTGTTCAACTAGAAGAAGGAACGAATGTATTTACGTACCGTCATATTGGGAAGTCTGAAGGATTAGTGAAATATGAAGCATTAGTCCAAGTGGGTGAGGACGCCATCTTACAAAATAACAAATTAACGAGTGTAACGATGGTTCAAAGCTCCCCACGTCTACTAATTGTAAGTGATCGAGAAGAAGGTTCTCCGATTGCAGCTGCACTAGGACCAAATTCAATCGCCTACGATGTGAAGTCTTCGAGTGAAATCCCAAGCTCGCTTTCTAGTTATTTACACTACAATGCCATTATTTTTGATAATATTCCGGGGCATTTAGTCGGTGAAGAGAAAATGGGGATCATTGAACAAGCAGTAAAAAACTTTGGTGTTGGGTTTATGATGGTTGGTGGTGAAAATAGTTTTGGTTTAGGAGGCTATTTTAAAACGCCAATTGAACAATTGCTCCCAGTAGAAATGGAAGTAAAGGGCAAACAACAACTACCTTCCTTAGGTTTAGTCATTGTACTAGACCGCTCCGGAAGTATGATGGGTCCTAAAATTGAACTTGCCAAAGAAGCGGCTGCTCGTTCAGTGGAGTTGCTACGTAATGGAGACACCCTTGGATTTATCGCCTTTGATGATCGTCCATGGGAAGTCATTGAAACGGCACCTCTAACGGATAAAGAAGAAGCGGTGAATACGATTTTATCGATTGCTCCAGGAGGCGGTACAGAAATATTCTCATCTCTTGCCTTGGCGTTTGAAAATTTAGCTGACCAAAAACTTCAAAGAAAACATATTATCTTGCTGACAGATGGACAATCTTATTCTGCGGGTAGTTATGAAGAGTTAATTGAAGATGGCAAAGGAAATAATATTACATTATCAACGGTTGCCATTGGTACAGATGCTGATGCCAATTTACTTGAAAGTTTAAGTGAGATGGGTAGCGGGCGTTTTTATAGTGTAGTGGATGAAACAACAATTCCGTCCATTCTTTCCCGGGAAACGGCCATGATTTCACGTACGTATATTGAGGATAATCCGTTTTATCCGACAATTTACAATGCGCAAGGGTGGAATGCATTATTTGCAGAGGGCGTTCCTCAAATGAATGCGTATATCGGAACGACAGCGAAGCAAACAGCCATGGTGGTTGCAGAGAGCGAAAAGGAAGACCCAGTGTTGGCAGAGTGGCAGTACGGTTTAGGGAGAACAATTGCGTTTACTTCTGACTCTACTGGTGCTTGGACAGGTGATTGGGCAAGATGGAGTGAGTGGTCAAACTTTTGGCAAACAGCAATTTCTAAAATGCTCCCAACCTACAATGATATTGTCTACGATATTAAACAAAACGCAGACGGTTCATTCACTATTACAGATCCAACAAATCAAGCCGCCTTTTTAGATGTAGCAGTGGTGGATGAGCTTGGAGAAGAATTAGATGTGCAGGTTGAACCCGTTTCAGCTAGTCAGGTTCGGGTTATGGTCGATGCCAATCCAGGACTTGTATTTTTCAGAATTTCAAAAGATGATGAATCTATTTATCAAGCAGGGTTAACCATTCCTTATAGCGCGGAATATGAATTACACCTACCCAATGAAGCAATGCTTACACAAATTGCAGAAAAAACGGGTGGCAAAGTATTAGAAGAGCCTGAAGATGTATTTCGAGAATTTACAGTAAAAGGTGCAGAACGGCAAAGTATAACAACTTGGCTGGTTCTTGCAAGTATGTTGCTGTTCTTTATTGACATCACATTGAGAAGGTTCGGCTGGGGCTTCTTACAAGTAGTTAGGAAGTCCAAAAAAGGTGTAACGGAAAAACCAGTTGCTGAAGAAGAAACCAATGTGGCGCAAATTCTAAAAGGAATGAAAAAGAGATAAACATTTGGAGAGTCGGTTCAATTGAAACAGGCTCTCCTTTATATTTGGCATAAATTTACATAATACATAACTGAAATTAGATGCAAAAAGTATTCTTTATTCATTTAATTATAGTTAAGTCGTACCATCACTTCGGTAATTCCAAAATTCTTCTTTTTTGTGTGACCAATTTTTCTTACAATGGGAAAAGCTATAATGACTTATGCTATAATAAAAGTTACTAACAGTACGAAACTAGAAGGGGAGGAAAAAGTTGACGTACCAAGCATTTTACCGTGTGTACAGACCGCAAAGTTTTCGCGAAATGTCTGGTCAAACACATGTAAAAAGAACGCTTCAAAATGCTCTCCTAGCAAATAAAACAACGCATGCGTACTTGTTCTCTGGCCCTCGCGGAACCGGGAAAACGAGTACGGCGAAAATTTTTGCTAAAGCATTAAACTGCGAACAAGCTCCGACAAATGAACCGTGTAATGAATGTCCAACTTGCCAAAGCATTACAGAAGGCTCACATCCAGATGTCATTGAATTTGATGCGGCATCCAACTCTCGTGTGGAAGAAATGCGCGATATTATTGAAAAAGTAAGATTTGCACCGGCAGACGCTCGTTTTAAAGTGTATATTATCGATGAAGTGCATATGCTTTCAACAAGTGCTTTTAACGCTTTATTAAAAACGTTAGAAGAGCCACCACCTCATGCAGTTTTTATTCTAGCTACGACAGAGCCTCATAAACTACCAGCAACAATTATTTCGCGTTGTCAGCGGTTTGACTTTAAACGCCTTTCATCAACAGATATTTTTGAACGAATGAAAGTTATTTTAGAAGATATTAATTTGCCGTATGAGGACCAAGCATTAAAAGTCATCGCACAAGCTGCTGCCGGGGGAATGCGTGATGCATTAAGTTTATTAGATCAAGTGGTATCCTTCAGTGGAGAAACACTAACACTTGATAATGCATTGCTTGTCAGCGGTTCGATTAGTCAGGATGTATTTTATGATGTGGTGCAAGCATTAAAAAATAAAGAGATTGCACAAATACTAAATTCAATTGAAGAATTAATTGCAGATGGAAAAGACCCGCTTCGACTAGCAGAAGATTTAATTACATTTTTCCGAGACTTGCTGCTCTTACAAACGAGTAGTGATCTGGTGGAGTTGTTAGAGCTCGTAACGCCAGAAGAAAAATTTGTTGCACTATCCCATGAATTTAGCGCCGATACACTTTATGGATATATCGATATACTAGCTAAGACACAACAAGAAATGCGCTTTTCCCATCATACAAAAATCTATTTAGAAACAGCCCTTTTAAAAATGGTGCAAGTACCAAATAGTGGCGCGGTTACAACAGGAGTAGCTGGTCATGTCGATCCTGGGTTAAACGATAAAGTTATTCAGCTTGAAAAACTCGTTCAACAGTTATCACAACAGCTTGCAAACGGGGCTCAATTAGGAAATACGGCAATGCCGCAAAAAGAGGCTCCTCGTCCACGAGTGAAAACTCAAGGTGGTGGGTATCAGGCTCCTGCAGGACGAATTCGTGAAGTATTGAAGGGTGCTACAAAGCAAGATATTCAAAAAATAAAAAGTGCATGGGCGGAGAGTTTAGGCCAACTGCAAAAATCACAAGCAGCCTTGTTAGCAGAAGCTGAACCTGTTGCGGCTTCTGATAGTGCATTTGTGGTAAAATTCAAGTATGATATTCATTGTCAAATGGTTGCAGAAAACAGAGAATTTACACATCTATTTTCTCAAATTCTTTCACAGAAGACTGGAACATTATATGAAGTATTATGTATTCCAGAAACTCAGTGGGTAACATTGCGTGAAAACTTCATTAAAGAAAATGGTTTAAATCAGAAAAAGGAACACACTGATGAGGGAACATTGGTTCAGGAAACAGTTCACGAACAACCATTTATTGAAGATACGTATGAAATCGCTTCTGAAGATCCATTAATTACAGAGGCTGAGAAAATGTTTGGAAAAGATTTTGTTGAGGTTGTGGATGAGTAAAAAACTCGAAAACCATCAATTATTAATTTAAATATGAGGAGGAACTAACTAATGCGTGGTATGGGTAATATGCAAGGTATGATGAAAAAAATGCAAAAAATGCAAAAAGAAATGGTGCAAGCACAAGAGGAATTAAATGCAAAAGAATTCGAAGGTGCTGCTGGCGGTGGAATGGTAAAAATCACATTAAATGGCCAACGTGAAGTATTAAAAGTTAACTTAGATCCATCTGTAGTAGATCCGGATGATGTAGAAATGTTAGAAGATTTGCTTGTTGTTGCAACAAACGAAGCTTTAAAGAAAGTAGAAGAAACAACAAATTCAACAATGGGTAAATTCACTCAAGGATTAAACCTTCCATTCTAGGAGGATAAACAATGTACTACCCTGAACCAATATCAAAGCTAATCGATAGCTTTATGAAATTGCCAGGTATCGGCCCGAAAACTGCGGCTCGACTGGCATTTTTCGTTTTAACAATGAAGGAAGACACTGTACTATCTTTTGCAAAGGCACTAGTCGATGCAAAACGAAATTTAATGTATTGCTCCGTTTGTGGGCATATTACAGATGTGGACCCTTGTCAAATTTGTTCTGATAAGCAACGTGATAACTCCATTATCTGTGTTGTGCAAGATCCGAAAGATGTAATTGCAATGGAAAAGATGCGTGACTATCATGGACTGTATCATGTACTACATGGAGCCATTTCACCAATGGATGGTGTAGGACCAGAAGATATTAACGTATCCTCATTATTAACGCGATTACAAGATGAACAAGTTCAAGAACTAATCTTAGCGACGAACCCAACCATCGAAGGGGAAGCAACAGCAATGTATATTTCACGTCTTGTAAAGCCATCAGGTATCCGTACAACAAGAATTGCCCATGGTTTACCTGTTGGAGGCGATTTAGAATATGCGGATGAAGTGACGTTATCAAAGGCAATTGAAGGAAGACGCGAACTATAATGAAGTGAAAATCTTTGAACTTGAACAAATACGTAGCTATAGTGGCTAGCTGCTCGAAAACTGTAACTTCCACAAGACATATTTAAAAGTGGAGTTGTTAAGTTAAGTTTTTGCAGGGCTGCTTACGCTTTTTTGATTCGGAACCAAACAAAGTGAGTGTCGTTATATGATTTTTAGACGAAAAGGTAAGTTGAAGAAAGAATACGATGAAAAGTTAGTTCGTCTTATAAAAGAGACAAAAGATGATTGGAATAATGCGAGGGTAATTGAAGACCTTTTAGATGACTATGACTTAGACGTCATTGCACGTCGCCAAATAGCTGAAAGTATACACTTTTACTTATTTAAAGAAGCACGAATCCGAAAAATAATTCTTAAATGAATATACTAAGAGTAGCTGCAAACGCATATCTTCCTTATGAATGCATTAATTTGGGGGAGATATGATTGATGACATATGTTGTGATCGGAACTGTTTGCGTGCTACTCTTTTTTGGTGTCTTAATAGGAAGGAAAGTTGGCTTTGGTGTAATGTTTGAAAAGTTAGCATTGCTTTGGTTTAAGCTAGCATGCTCTTTTGCACTGTTATACATAGCCCATATTATTGTGGATGGATATGATATCGTAGTGCCAGTGAACTTATTTTCAGCGCTAACAATTACGATTCTAGGTTTACCAGGTATATTATGTATCGGGGTTTTAACAGTTTTTCAATAATCTATTATAAAATTTGTTGCTTTATTTTTTAGAAGGTGGTATAGTTATTAACGCTGCTTCGACAGTATCAAAAAAATACTTTTATCATCAGATTTATGTTGATGCTCATTATCTTATGTTAGTACAATGGATAAGCTATCGGAGTAAAAAACAGCTTTGATCATAACAAAAGTAGTTGACATAATAATGGTATAGGTGATATACTATAAAAGTTGCACAAGAGATTGTGAAAAAGTGTTGACAACAGATTGTTATAGTGATATAGTAATTTTTGTAACAATAAATGAACTTTGAAAACTGAACAACAAAACGTTAATGAAATAAAGTTTCTCATTAAGTTGAGAAACACAATTTGGACATCATAATTGATGCCAGCAAGAAATTTGAGCTAATCAAATTTTCTCTTTTATGGAGAGTTTGATCCTGGCTCAGGACGAACGCTGGCGGCGTGCCTAATACATGCAAGTCGAGCGGACCTTAAGGAGCTTGCTCCTAAAGGTTAGCGGCGGACGGGTGAGTAACACGTGGGCAACCTGCCCTATAGTTGGGGATAACTCCGGGAAACCGGAGCTAATA
>NZ_RYYR01000033.1 GCF_003977595.1 Lysinibacillus antri
CGTTTTACCTTTAGAAATCTCTTGAGTTTATTGTAAAAGAAAAAAGACTGTAGGCAAACTCGAAATTTATCGAGTTTGTCTACAGTCTGAAGCCAAATCGAGTTCTCGATTTGGCTGTTGAGTTATATAGGTCTATACAGTTAGTAAATACTTCTCTTCAAATTCTTCGATTGGACATGGGCGACCAAAATAGTACCCTTGGATTTGTAGGCAATTTTGCTCGACTAAGTAATCTAATTCTTGCTTCGTTTCCACACCTTCTGCAACTACTTCTAATTTAAGGTGATGTGCCATTTTAATCATGGCCGTTGTAATACTTGCATTTTCTGATTCAGATGAAATATTTTGAATAAAGGCACGGTCAATTTTAACCCCATCAAGTTGGAAGGTTTTTAAATAATTGAATGAAGAATAGCCTGTCCCAAAATCATCAATATAGATTTTCACACCTAATTCCTTTAATTCCTCTAATGTTTTCGTTACAGTCTCTTCATTTTTCATAATCGAGTTTTCAGTAATTTCTATTTCTAAATATTTCCCCTCTAGCTGATACTCTTCTAATAATGCCCGTATGTCTTTTGCAAAATCCTTTTGTAAAAAACGTTGTGAACTAATATTGACACTAATTGGGACAAGTGGGATACCAGCCTCTCTCCAGGCCACTAATTGCTCACATACTCTTCTTTTCATCCATTTCCCCATCGGAATAATTAGACCACTTTCCTCAGCAAGGGGTATAAAATCTCCTGGAGAAACTAAACCCACTTGTGGATGATTCCAACGAATTAATGCCTCTGCACTTGTCACTTTTCCTGTCAGTGCGTTCACACGAGGTTGGAAATAAGCAACAAATTCATCATTCATAATGGCTTTTCGTAAATCTCTTTCTAAAATAAATGATTGATAGTTTCTTTTACTCATCGACTGATCGAATAGTTGATACATGTTTCGACCTAGCTCTTTTGATTTATAAAGGGCGATATCCGCTTTTTTCATAAGTTCTACAAAATCATGACCATCTTCAGGGTACATGCTAATCCCTATACTTGCCGTAATTAATAACTCTAAGTCTTCAATATAAATTGGTGTTGTTAGATTTTCTAAGAAGTTTTTCGCTATTTCGATGACTTCTTCTTGCGATTCTACTTCGGGACATAAAATCATGAATTCATCCCCACCCATACGAGCAGCAGAATGTTTTTGACGATTAATACTATTGTTAATACGTAATGCAATTTGCTCTAGCAATCGATCCCCAACGACATGTCCAAGTGTATCATTAACGGATTTAAATCGATCCAGGTCAATTAATAAAATGGCTAGCTGACTACTATTTTCTCGTGCTTGTTGAAGTGCATTACTAATTTTTTGTTCCATTCTTCTTCGATTACTAAGTTTTGTTAATTCATCATGATGCGCTAAATACGCATTTGTTTCTTGAATTTTTCTTTGTTCAGTCAGATCTTTCCCAACCAAATAGACACCCATAATTTGATTATTAATAATGTTTGGGAATAACGTGACATTAATGACATTTTCATCTTGTTCTTTATTAACAAAATTAAGATCAAAATTTTGGACTTTCCCTTGAAGTGCGTTATCAAAATATCTTCTAATACTACTTAGATAAGTTTCAGGGATAAGATCGTAAATTGATACATTAAGCAGTTCCAATAATTCCTTTGTTTTTGGATTCGCATTGATCACGTTTCGATTATTATCAAAAATTATTATATATTCTTGACTAAGCTCAAAAATCGATTGAAGCTGCCTTTGATTTGCTTGGAGTTCATATTGCGTCGTCCGTAGCTCTGAAATATCCAAAACCGTACCTATGACTTCCGTTATTTCTCCACCTATCATAATTGGCGATACATCCACATAGACAAGTTTTCCATTTAACTCAAGTTCATAGGTTGATCGATATCCTTCAAAGGCTCTTTCATAATGCTCTTGTTTTAACGATGCAATGTCATTTGGAAAAACATCAAAAGGAGTATTGTTATATAATTTCGATGAATTTGCGCCAATCTCGTCTAGTAACTTACCAACTGCCATTGTATAGCGCAAATTACCTTGATTATCTTTTTTCACACTAAAAATCCCATTTTGGAGGTTTCCTAATTTATTTATGAGGTGATTTTTCCCCTCGTATTCTAACTTCAATTGCTGATTATTTTCATCTACTTCTTTAAGTAAAAGTATCGTATACGAATCCTTTTCAAAAGTAATGGTTTGCTGATCAATATTTAGCCAAAAATAATGAAGCCCGCTTTTTAAGCCAATTTGCAATTCATCTTTATTTGGCAAATGATAATTTACTACTAATGAGTTAATTGGTTGCCCTACCATATTACTAGTTTCCACTTTAAACATATTCTCAGCTTTTGAATTTAAATATGCTATATTTCCCTCACTATTAACAACGACAATACTATCGGACTGCTTGTTAAATAACTGAAAAAACTGTTCTTTCATACTAAGAAACCCCATCATGTTTGATAGCCTCACTTTAAAATCTTTATATCTCTAATAATGATTGTACTTCATTAATAATACCAAAGTCACAGCCAACTTTCTCCATTAAATAATTCAAAAGTATATTAATTTTTCGTTATTTCTAAAATGCATGACTTCTTTCTAAAATAAAAAAGTAGAGTGGTATGACACCATCCCTACTTTAACAATTCTACTTTTTATTTGAATTATTATTTTTCACTTCTTTTATTAAATACTCTACGAAGAAATCATCTTTTACTAAAAAAGCTTCAAAATTGCGTTTTAAAAATCTCTCCCCTTCATCAAAAGTAGTAAATGTTTCGGACATTGTTTTTTTATTTTTATCTACAGTCCATTTTCCATTTTGATGATAAAGAAGGAATAAATCGTCACCCTTCGTTTTATATAAAGTACCAAAGGCAGATTCCTTTAAATTATAGCGATTCTTTTTGGCGTCTTCTTGCAATGGCTCTAGATGAAAGGTATCTAATACAAATTGCTTATACGCTACGTCTGTTAATGCGGAACCTGATGCTTTTTGATGGCCTCCTCCTCCAAAATGACCAGCTACTGCTGAGACATCAACATGATCATGGATTGTACGATAAGATATTCGCTTTCCACCCATATTTAGAATAACGATATAATCTAGATGAGCATATTCTTTTCCAAGTTCATTCCCCAACTCTGAATGATAGGATTCTGCATAAACAATTCCCGCGTAATATTCTCCTACTTTTGCTTGAACTATTTCACGCTTTTTCCGGCGAATATAACGATCGATTTTATCTTCTTCCATATTTAGAAGTCGTTTTTCAAATTCATCAAAATCAAAATCATCACTATTTCGCAACCGTTCCATCATTGTCTCTTCAAAATCATCAATGGACACTAAATAAAAGAGAGAATTGAGGGCATGTGCTTTATGATTTTCATTCTTTTCCCATTCCCACGTATCATATTGTCTTACCAGTTCAACAAACTCATTGATGGAATCACGCGCTTCTAATAAATTATTCAATACTAGAAATTCGTAAAACAGTGACGTTGCAGAGGTTAATTTCCCATCTTCCCTTTCCACAACAACGCTACCCCATTCATAATCATTTAAATGGAGGGCTGTTTTATGGTGATCAATCAGCTGAACTTTTCCATTTTCTCCAAAATGGGCATTTAGTCTTTTTACATTCTCTTCATTTGGTGAGAGATCGGTAATAAATAAAAACGTATCTGGTGAATCATTTTCAAGAAAAAACTCAATTTCTCGATTAAGTGAAGACACTGAGTTGTACCGTACTTTCACCTCTTGATTAAACGCCAACTTCGCTAATATTCCACACCCGACTCCATCTAAATCGTTATGTGACAGTAATTTATACATCTATTTCACCTCAAAATTTAGTATGAGTTTTCTTTCGACTTTTATCGATATTTTTTCATATTCACTCGATGTATAGTAAACAATTTATTTAGGCAAAATATCTTATGTCATTCGTCACTTTAGCCCCAAAATATGTATAAAGGAAGTTAGATCATGAGAAGAAAACAAATAAAAGAACGTGAAAATAAGATAACGGAATTAACCATTGTAAGTATTTTCGCATTTTGTATTGTAATAGCCTTACTCAGTTTAATATCAATTCAACCAAACGTAACAAACATATCTTTTTATATTTTATTATTTTTTGTAATTACGGGTATTTACAAACCTCTTAGAATGAGTGTTTTAAAGATGCTAATTTCTTTTTTTAGATTAATATTTATGATGATTAAATCAATTTTTTATAAAAATCGAATTAGCGGATAATTGGTGCTTTGGGGAGGCTCGCTCATTGTAGCTTGGGCTCCCTTTTCCTATTCATATGAAAGAACTTTTGTTGTCTCCTTTCCCAACAACGCTTCATACACTACAAAGAGAACGAGGAATGGGGGGAAAGTATGCAATTTCAAAATAGAAATATCAATATCCGAAATGTTCAACCTACCACACCCAGAGTTGACCCACCCAATAGACAAAATCAAAATGATAAAAATGAAAACTTTACCGCTAAACTTGGGGCATTTGGTGGACTTATTTCAACGATTGGAGGCATTATCTCAACTTATGCAGCTTTCCTAGCACTTGATGAATTACAGCAAGATATGGAAGAGAGTGATGCCACAAGTACAGGAGATGAAAACCGAATTCAAGAACTAGAGCTACAAGTACAATATTTAATGAAAGAACTACAAAAACTTAAAAATGAAAAAAGGTAGTACAACCCGAAGCCAAATACAATTTTAAAGGCCGACACAAAAAATAGGTTTTTTTGTATCAGCCCTCAGTCACGTATTATTGTCCAGATCGTCCTTTTAATTGCGCTTCTGCCATTTGAACAAGGCGTTTTGTAATTTCTCCACCTACAGAACCATTCGCACGTGAAGCGTCTTCTGGTCCAAGGTTTACACCAAACTCACGAGCGATCTCAAACTTCATTTGATCTACTGCAGCTTGTGCACCTGGTACTTGTAGTTTATTTGAACTGCGATCAGCCATTCTTCTCACCTCCTTGTGAGATTAGAATGTTCGAAGTAGAGGTTTTAATACAAAGTTAATAGTCCCTCATCAGTATCAAATTCCCTCGTATAAAATGGTATATCCTTTTACATATTTTTTAAGCAACTTTTTATTTTTTATACGCAATAATCCTGTATAGTTACATAATTTTCTAAACAAGTAGCAATACATTAGAAAACAGCATTGCATTTCATTCTATAAACATGTAAAATACTTGTTAATTAAATATTCTCTTATTTCAAAAATTTTGAAGTAAGGATAGAGGCGCAAAGACCATTAGTACACAGTTTGAGGATAATGAGATCCATTGATAATTGTGAAAAGGGGAATTTGCCGAAGCTTTTAAGAATCTCATTTTCTTGAAGCTGGTTCTGTTGTTGAATAAATGCAGAACTGTCATATAGGTTTCTATATGGAGGGCTATCTTACGCAAAGAAATGAACTTATATTTCTAAGCAACAACGAGCCCTCGTTGTTGCTTTTTTGCGTTTATCATTTAACGCCCTTCTCCCTCTATAAAAAATGTAAAGGATGTGGAGAAGAAATGAATTTCGGAAAAATTTTAACGGCTATGGTGACTCCTTTTAAACAAAATGAGGAGATTGATTGGCAAGCCACTGAAAACTTAATTAACTATCTAATTGCAAACGGTACGGATGGATTAGTTGTCTCAGGTACAACTGGAGAATCTCCAACGTTATCAGACGAAGAAAAAGTAGAATTATTTAAATTTGCAGTAAAAGTTGTAGATGGTCGCATTCCGGTCATTGCAGGTACTGGCTCTTATAATACACGTAGTTCTATCGCATTAACGAAACAAGCAGAAAATGCCGGTGTCGATGCAATAATGCTCGTTGCACCATACTATAATAAACCATCACAAGAAGGATTATATCAACACTTCAAAGCAATTGCAGAAAGTACAGCATTGCCAATTATTTTATATAACGTTCCTGGTCGTAGTGTCGTTAATATTTCGGTTGATACGGTTGTACGCCTTTCTCAAATTAAAAACATCGTATCCATCAAAGAAGCAAGCGGCAATTTAGATGCAATGGCAGAGATCATCGAAAAAACACCAGAAGATTTTTCATTATATAGTGGGGATGACGGTTTAACAATCCCAGCTTTATCGATTGGTGGAGCAGGTGTAATCTCAGTAGCCTCACACATTATTGGCAATGAAATGCAAGCAATGATTCAAAAATTCTTAACTGGGAACTTCCAACAAGCTGCTAGCGATCATCGTAAATTATTACCCATTATGAAAGTATTATTTGCAACACCAAATCCGACATCTGTAAAGGCTGCATTAAATCTAAATGGCGTACCTGTTGGTGGTGTTCGCTTGCCAATGATTCCATTAAATGACGAACAGTTAGAAGTACTAAAACGCACACTTAACCAATTAGAAGAAGTAAATGCATAAATTGTTATTTTAAAATTAGAAAAGCAACTTACATGCGATGCGTGAACATCATGGTAAGTTGCTTTTTTATTATTTCATTCGTGTCGACTCGGCTAATTTCATCAGATAATATTGTTCTTCCCTTGCCATATGGTCGGCCATCGATGCTGAAAATGTACCTAAAACTTGAGCGCTTAACTCTAATTCTTCAAGCTCCTTTAAAAACGTTTTAAATAGACCCATTTTCACTTCTACATCATGATTAAACTTACTTAATGCTGGGAATTTCTTTACATTAGTGCGTAAGTATCCTGTTAACTCTACTGCTTTTAAATAAAACTGTTCAAAGTGTTCCGTATATTCATGACTTTTCTCTTTCAATCTTTTCTCTACTCCATCTAACTGATCATTTATCGCACCAGCATGACCGGCTGCATCGACTAACCAAACTAAATGATGATGTAATTCATGAAAAATTGGTGGTACCTTTTTTACTCTCAAGTAGCCCAAAATCAATTGATATTCCTCCAATTCATTTACCATATGATTTATAAAAGTTGGTGTTAGATGTATTTTCATTTGACCCAATAAATGCCGTTTAATTAAGGAAAGTTTAAATTGCCTCAACTGAGCTACCAGTTGCTCAACATTAGTTGTAAAAGCTTCAATATTCGATTCGTTCAATGTATCAACTTGACTACGCAATTGATCAAAATGCTTGATGAAAAAAGCTGCTTTTTTTATATCATCTTTTTCGGAAGGATAAAGTGAATCATGAATAAAGCGCGCATGGTCACCTAGCACATGTAACCAAAACTGATGTTCAAATACAGCACTCCTTAAGTAATTAGACATCAATTCATCCCCCTTATTGTCTTCCCTTCCACTTTATTCGACAGTAACGCATTTTATTAATTGAATCATGATTACCTATCGACTCAATAATCTATTTTTTTAATAGCTTAATTTCATTTGGCAAAATAATATTATATATTTTCAAAAAAATGTAACTATTATTGTTTTCATATTTTACTATTTAGGTCCATCTTAACAGTGTACGATATCATGACTAAAAACCCACACAAAATAGAACTATATACCCAAATAATAATACTTTTAAATAATCTGATGTGTTTATATTACTATTGCTTAAGTAAATTGCCGGTGTTAGACTCTACTGAGTGGAAAAAGAGTATTAATTCAGAAAGGTAAGACTCCTATATGTTGAATAATATAAATGGTTTACTCAAAAAAGCATTTGCGGACAATACTCTTTTATCTTAGGAGCAATGGGACAATTTTATATAAATGGAAAGGACGAAATTGAGTATGTTTTTTAAAGATTCATCCCAAAAACATTTACAATACTTATTAGAACAAAGCCGTAATTTAAAAGAAGCAATCAAAGTAAACTACGGTACAACATTGGAGTCTCCAAATACCAACGAAATGGTAAAGGAAATACTAGAGAATTTTAATTGTGCCCTACAAACAACGAGTGCATTAAAAGACGATACAGAACTTCGCCTAAATTTAGTAACAAAGGCCATTCAAGTTGGACTGTGGGATATGACAGTTATTGCAGGGGATCCTGTTAATCCTCACAATGAATTTATTTGGTCCGATGAAATTAGGAAAATGCTCGGTTACAAGGATGAAAAGGATTTTCCAAATGTACTCGATAGCTGGGCTTCTAAAATCCATCCAGATGAACAAGGATGGGTCATTCAAGCCTTCGCAGACCATTTAAATGATCACTCTGGAAGAACGCCTTATAACATTGAGTATCGTTTACGTAGAAAAGATGGCGTATATCGATGGTTCCAAGCAACAGGTACGACATTGCGAGACGAAAAGGGCGTACCATTAAGAGTTGTAGGAGCTTTATTTGATATTCATGAAAAGAAATTAGAAAATGAACAATTAGATAGTTTAGTCACACGTTATGATTTAATGATGCTTGTATTAGAGGAAGCACCTTGGGATTTAGAAGTCGTAGAAGGTGATCCAGTTAATCCAAATAATGCATTCTGGTGGTCTGATCAATTCAGAAGAGTGCTTGGCTACAAGGATGAAACAGATTTTCCAAACGTTTTAAGTAGTTGGAGTGACAGCCTACATCCAGAAGATGCAGAAAAATCCGTTCAAGCTCTTGTCGACTATTTAAATGACTATTCCGGAAGAAGTACATTTGACATAGAATATCGCCTTAGAAAGAAAGATGGTACATATCGTTGGTTTAGAGCACGTGGTGAAGCAGCACGTAATTCAAATGGTGTTCCTTTACGTGTGGCGGGCACTATAAGAGATATCACTTTCGAAAAGAATAAAGCTCAAGCGGTAGATTCAATTATTAATCAAATTAGCCAACTCTCTACAGCTATTGAAGAAATGACACAAGGAATAGAATCCGTCACTGCCCATGCGCAAGAACTAGCTTCAGCTCAGGAACACTCTACTGCCGCAGCGAAAAAAGTAAAAACAACTACGAATGAAACAAGAAATATTTCAGACTTCATTAAAGGAATTGCGGATCAAACGAATCTCTTAGGATTAAATGCATCGATTGAAGCTGCCCGCGCAGGTGAACAAGGGCAAGGATTTGGGGTCGTAGCCAATGAAGTACGAAAATTAGCGTTAGGTAGTGCGGATGCGACAAAGAAAATTGAAGGCAGTTTAAATGAAATGACCTCTTTAGTGGATGAAATACTAGTACATATTGACACCATGTCCGACATGACACAAACGCAAGCTTCTTTAACAGAGGAATTAAATGCTGCAATCGAAGAAATTAATAGTACAGCCATTTCTTTAGTTCACCATGCACGATCGATTTAATACAAAGAGAACAAGGAGCTGTGCAGAAAGTATTACACTTCTGGACAGCTAGGCTTCTAATGATATAATTTCGCTAAAAATCTGTGCTCCTGCGGTAGGAACAATAAATTGTCACTATCCTCGTCGCAAGGGGGCGTTCGAAAATCACTTTTCGAACGCCCCCTTTCTATCATTTAGACTTTTTCAATTCAATTCTTATCACATCAATAAATTCATTTGCTTTTTGTTCAGGTGCCTTTGTTATTAAACTCACTCCAATGAACAGTATAGTGGAGATTGTAATTCCCCACATACCTGAAGCTAGTCCGAGTGGTTTCAATTTAAACAATTCGAGTATAATGACAATCAGTCCGCTAACGATGACACTTGTTAATACGCCGGCAGCTGTCCCTCTCTTCCAGAAGAAAGTACCTATAATTGATGGAACAACCACGAGTAACCCTGCTGAAGAAGCAACAGATAACACGGCAATTAGATCTAATTCTAACTCGGCAAATAAATAAGCTAAGACCGCAATGATTGGAATCACAATTTTCCCTACACGTAGTTGCATTGCATCCGTTGACCCTTTTTTGAAATGACCATAAACATCCCTTGCAAATAATGATGACAACGTTAGTAAAATTGAATCAATGGTTGAAATCGCTGCAGCAACAATTCCTACCATTACGATTACTCCTAAAATCGGAGGGACAGCATCCGAAGATAAAACCATTGGCGTTGCTAAATCTGCCTTTTCTAAATTTGGAAACATAACAACTGCTGAAAATCCCCACATAACAGCAACAAGTGTATAAATTAATCCGAAAATCATAAAGCCCATTAACATCGTCCGTAAACTTTTTAACGAGGCAGGCATATATAAGCGTTGACTTACTTGTGGATTTGAAAGACTAAAGAAGAACCAAGGAATCGTCATACCAAGGAATGTTACAAAGCTCCAAAAACCATTACCTGGTACCGTTAGATGGTTAGGACGCTCGGTTTCTATAGTGCCGAAAAATTCGTTAAATCCTCCTAGACTATGAACCAAAATAAGAACGACTATAGTAGATGTAATAATCATAAAAATTGCCTGCAATGAATCTGTCCAAGCCACAGAGCGAATCCCTGCAATATACGAAAAAATAATGGCTACAACAGTCGCAATAACCACACCCGTTGTATAGGATATTTCATTGTTTGTCATGCCTTGTAATAAGTAACCGACCCCCGATAGCTGAACTGCACTATATGGTATTAAGAAGAGACAACTTGTAATCGATACGACTACAGCAACCAGTCGATTTTCATAACGATCACCTAACATTTCAGATGGTGTAATATAGCCATACTTCTTCCCTACTACCCAAAATCGTGGACCAAAAAAGGCAACAAGGGAAACACCCATTAAATAAATTAATTCAAACCCTAAAGCTCCAACGCCTCCATTGTAGGTTAACCCGGCTAATCCGACTAACATGAAAGCACTATATGTAGTTGCACTATAACTTAGGGCAGAGACAATCCCACCCATTTTTCGATCTCCAAGAAAATAACTGCCCATATTCGTTTGTTTGCCACTTCTTGATAAGTAGGCAATAAACAAGGCAATGAGAATGTAAATGACAATCCCCCACCAAACCATAGCTGTTGTCATATGTTCACTTCCAATCCTTTGTTAAAAAATAATTGATACCAATTACTAAAATTGCGAGAAGTAGCCATATTAAGAAGCTTCCATACCATTTCGCCACGTCTGTTAATAGGGTATATGGGAGAATGTAAGCCAATAAAATAATAAATAAAATGGATAAAGCCCACTTCCATTCATTCGCTTTCAAATAATCACCTCTTACTTATATAGTCCAAAAACTTTAAATAGACTGATTATTAGTATATCTAAATAGCGTCAGTTTCACCATTCTTAATAAAATGAAACTTCATCTTGAACCAGTTATTGCAGGATAAATACTTCCCATATTCTTATAGTGAAAAATTATTCTTAGAAAACGTATTTTTCATAAGTAAATTAATGTATATTTTAATTATATTCGAAATTTTATAAAAAGGATGTTTTGAAGGTGAAAGTATATAAAATAGCAGTAATTCCTGGTGATGGAATCGGCAAAGAAGTAGTTCCTGCCGCAATTGAGGTATTAGATCGCGTTGCAGAACTAGATGGGAATTTTCAATTTGAATGGACATACTTTCCTTGGGGTTGTGATTATTACTTAGAACACGGCGAAATGATGCCGATAGATGGAATTGAAACGTTAAAGCAGTATGATCAAATTTTCTTAGGTGCGGTCGGCATGCCAGAACTTGTACCAGACCATATTTCACTTTGGGGCTTACTGATTAAAATTCGTCGTGAAATGAAGCAGTCTATAAATGTACGTCCAGCAAAGCTTTTAGCAGGTCTTGAGTCGCCATTAAAAAATCCGCGCAACTTTGATATTACCGTAGTTCGTGAAAACTCTGAAGGTGAGTATTCCGACAGCGGTGGTCGTATTCATCAAGGTGCCGACGAAATTGCTATTCAAAATGCAATCTTCACAAGAAAAGGAACAGAACGTGCAATGCGTTACGCCTTTGAGTTAGCCAAAAATTCTCGCGGCTCTGTAACAAGCGCTACGAAATCAAACGGTCTTACATACTCGATGCCATTTTGGGATGAAATATTTGAAGAAGTACGAAAAGATTATCCAGAAATCACAACTTCCGTGAACCATATTGATGCATTGGCCGCATTTTTCGTTATGAAGCCCCATGAATTCGATGTCATCGTTGCTTCCAATTTATTCGGTGACATCTTAACGGATTTAGGTGGAGCGATTATGGGAAGTATCGGGATTGCACCTGCAGCAAATTTAAATATTGAGGGCGAGTATCCTTCTATGTTTGAACCTGTTCATGGTTCGGCTCCGGATATTGCAGGGAAAGGAATCGCCAACCCAATTGGTCAAATTTGGACAGGTAAAATGATGCTTGATTTCATAGGCCAACAAAAAGCAGGGACACAAGTATTAACCGCCATTGAAAAAACATTAGCATCCGGTATCAAAACTGGTGATATTGGTGGAACGTCTACACTGGGAGAAGTGAAAGAATCTATACTTAGTTACTTATAATCGATTAATCCTAATTCACAAAACGAGTGAATTAGGATTTTTTAGTTGGAACTTCTAATGCTTTTCATTGCTTGAGCTTAGATTGGGTTGTGGGCACTTGGTTCAATTTGAGAGCGCTTGGCTACTTTTGAGATCACTTAGCTCCATTTGAGAGCGCTTGGTCACTTTTGAGATCACTTAGCTTGATTTGGGAACGTTTAATTCGAATTTCGAGCGCTTAGCTCCAGCTTGTGATGATTTGAAATTTAAAAATGTATACCTCATTTTTCGTAAATTTTAGCGTGTAATTTTTTAATATACGCACACAATATTTATCGGAGGTGATAATCATGGCTAAACGAAATAAAAACCAACAAAAGAACAACAACAACCAAAACAACAATAACCGTGAAGAAATCGCACAAGAACTAAATATCGATCAAGCAAATAACAACAATAACAACAACCAAAAAAACAAAAAACGCAAATAATTTGATGTTTGCCAAAGAAGGTCTCTTACAAAATAAGAGATCTTCTTTTCTTATTTCTTCAATAGTTTTATTTCCAATTGCTTATACATATCGTAGTAATAACTAACTTTCATAGGAGGAAAAATGTGAGGAATAAATCGAATAATCATATTGAATTACTCCTTTATACAATCGGCGTTATCTCTACGTTTTTTCTATTTTACCTATCCCATAAACTAGCAACCCCTATTTTGGTGGACTTAAAATTAAGTGGAACCTTTACTGATCTCTTATTAAATAGTGAAGTGCATGTTGGTTATGGGTGGCATTTGTTTCTTCCAATGGTTTTAATGCTGACAGGCGTCATGATTTTAGTGGTTCTATTATGGCGTATGGGAAAATCAATTATTCACCAACGAGATACCGCAATTAATAAAATCCTGATGGCGTTACTAGCAGCCCTTTTAATGACCATTTTAGTAAAGGCTTTTCTTAATGGTTGGGGATTAATCATTTTGAACTTCAAATATATTATCCTGTCTATTGTACTAGTAGTGATTTTTCTAACCACATTATCTCAAGTTCAAAGGCAAAGAGACTATGAATAGCGAAAAGCCCGAAAATCCACAAAACAGGATTCGGGCTTTTATAATAAGCGTTCATTTTCATCTTCTTTATACGATTGAGTTGGAATAAAATCCTATATTAGCAGGAAGTAGTAAGAACGTCCTCCATAGCTTTATGAATGTCCTTAAGCTCCATTGTTTTAGGGATGATGAAATATTTACATGCATTACTTTTTAAATAACTGTATATAATTTGCGCTTCATCAATCATGTCCTTCTGAATACTTAATAGCGGTTCGGTAATGGTGATATGGTTATTAATTTCGGAGGCTATTGAAGAACAATTCAAATCATTCATACTTAACAACTGTTGATAAACAACTTTTGTATTGTGTATGAGAAACAGCTTGAATTTTTGTTCATCGATTGGTTCCATAACGACGATAAACTCATTTTCTTTTGCAAATTCAATCACTTTTTCTTTATTTAATAACGAATGAATGGCATTGATCGTATCTCTAATTTTTGTCGCGCTTTCAAAATCAAACTTAACAGAAAGATTAACCATTGCCTCTTCCATGTCATCTAGAATGGTAGAATCGCCATGTTCTAGTAATCGAATAACCCTCTGAATGACGGTGATGTATTGTTGGTAATTAGCAGGATTAAAGCAAGTCCCCATACACATGCCAAGCGAATAATTTAAGCATGGCGAGTTGCTTTTCTTCGGTTGATTACAGTTCATTTGATAAAATTCCTTTAACCCTGCTATTGCCTTCTCCACTGTATTCTTACTTGTAAAAGGACCGAAATATAAATTAGTTGCATTGTTTTTTTCGTAGGTCATTTTTATCGTTGGAAGTACTTTCTCCATTCCAATCTCGATATAAATATAAGATTTTGGGTTTTTCATTAATTTGTTAAAATGTGGCTTTAACTCTTTTATTAATTGGCATTCTAGTAAGAAAGCTTCAAACTCTGTATCGGTTACTCTATACTCAATGTCTCTAATTTGTTTTACTAGCTTCACTACTTTTGGTGAATGACTTTTTGAGTTGATTAGATACGAACTTACTCTAGATTTTAAATTTTTCGATTTTCCAACATAAATAATATGTCCCGAAGCGTCTTTCATTAAATACACACCTGGAGTAGAAGGAAATTTTTTCACCTTTTCTTTTAGATCGATCATGGTTTTACTCCCTTCTGACAAATGTGGTTTTAACGGTTCGCACTTCCGCCGCCCCAAATTTCTCGTCCACCTGTATGACCTGTTTGTTGATGCGTTTCCTCATCTACTAACTGGATGACACCCGGTTCTTCATTATGATGCCATGTAAAGCCATCTGGTGTTTGTCCATTTGCTAAAGCTTGCACATCAAGTTGAGACAGCCCTAAATCACTTGCAAGATTAGGATTTTCTATTATTGCTTCATATAATGTATCATTTGCTACTGAAAAATGAACATGGTCGCTTTCTAAATATAATTGTTCTGCAATGACGACGTTAAATTGAGATTCAAATACAGGATATGTGCCAACTTGTCCATTAATTGTTTTCTCAACAAATGGTACCCCTGTTTCAGGATGAACGTCTCCAGCTAGATGGTCATTTCTTGTTTCTAGATCTTCTGCTTCTACTGTATCTACCCCATCCAATAAATCTACTACGCCAATTGCCAGCGTTGAAACCGCAACAACTTTCCCTAGATTTTTGAGCCCTACAATCGCCTGTTCTTTATCCCCATTTTTGATACCCGAATAGGTTGAACCTGCATTATTGAAAGTATACTTTAGTGTCGAACCAATCCCTTTAAACGTTCTACCTGTAGAATCTTTTAAGTCATCTAATCCATTTTGCTTACTCTCTTCATCTTTTTTAATCACACCATATGTACTTTGAACGGCACCGTCTATAAATTGCCCTGCATTATCCAAAGCAATTTTCGACGCTGTTTGAACACTCTCCCCTACATCCTCAAGCCACTCCCCTGTACCTTTCCACTTTGTACCGACTGCTTTTCCTGCGATTTTTACAGTTCCACCAATTACTCCTCCACCAACAGTTCCAATCCCTTTTAATGTTTTGCGAAATACAGCCATTATAATCGCTCCCAGTCCCACTTATGATTTCTTTGGGTACATAATACCATGTTTATTAGGATAGATAAATCGCTATCCAATTATTTACTTTCATCATTTAAGTTAATATAATTTTATTAAAGATTAACGTAAATGGAGGTATTCAATTGTACAAGCTACGGGGACATCATATTTTATGTTTATTGGGTTATCGCGGGATGGGTTACTCAAAAGAATACGTAGAAAATATGACGCAATTACATCAACTATTAAGAGCTAATCCACAAACAACAGTACTGCTTGTTGAGGGACCTGATCATTTATGTGATAAGTATCCGAACTCAGGTGAATATCATTGCCAAAACTCAAATATTTATAAAAGAGACCAAACGATTTTAGAGAAACTAGGGTTACGTATTGGTGAAATTTTAACGTGGAAAGATATTGAAGAAAGGGTGAGTGACCATATCCTTCCTACAGATATCGGGGTAATTTGTGAGTCTTGCTCATGGCGTTCCTATGGAGTTTGTGAAGAGGGTGTCCAAAGAATGAAAGATGGTATAGGTTTACTGGAAATCAAATAATGGCAATATAAAAGAACAGGACACAATAAAAATGCGTCCTGTTCATCAACTATTAAATTTTAAATTTGCCAACCATTCCTCTTAGATCTTCTGCTAGTCCTGCTAATGATGTTGCGGATGCAGTTACCTCTTCACTAATTGCGAGTTGTTCCTCAGAGGCTGAAGCAATTTCTGTTGTATTGGTTGAAGATGCCTTCGCTAATTGCGCTACTTCTTCAATCGCTGCATTAATTTGTTGAGTACTTGCTGACATTTCTTCAGATGTTGCAGAGATTTCCTGTGTTTGAATATTTACTTCTTCTATTTGACTAACAATCTGTTCAAACACTTGGCCCGTTTGTTCAACTAAGTGTAATCCACTTTCTACAACTTCATTTCCTTTATTCGTCATTTCAACAGCTCGTAATGTATCCACCTGAATCAACTGTATAATTTCTGCAATTTGGTTTGCGGATTCCCTTGACTGTTCTGCTAATTTTCGAACTTCATCAGCTACTACAGCAAATCCTTTACCATGTTCTCCTGCCCTTGCAGATTCAATTGCTGCATTTAATGCTAAAAGGTTTGTTTGTTCTGCAATACCAGTAATCACATCAATTATTTTTCCGATCTCCTGGGATTTACTTTCTAGTTGCTTCATTACGGAATTTGTTTCTGTTGTTGTATTGAAAATGACCTTCATTTGCTCTACTACTTTTTGAATGGATTCATTCCCATTAGATGCTTGGGTTGCCGTTTCCATCGCTCCATCTGCAGCAACAGAAGTAGATTCTGCAATACGTTGAACACCGATTGTAATTTCACTTATAGCACGAGCACTTTCTTCCGTATTTAATCCTTGAACTTCAATTGTGTTTGCAAGTTCTTGGATGGATACCACCACTTGATTTGTCGCAGAAGTCGTTTGTTCACTACTGGCCATTAATTGTTCAGAAGAGGAAGCCACTTGTTCTGATGTAGAACTAACTTCTTGGATCACTGTTCGTAAGTTTGTTTTCATTTGATTAAAAGCGCTAACTAATTCACCGATCTCATCTCGATTTTTCACATGAACATCCTCGATTGCAAGGTTACCATCTGCAATTTCTTGTGCGGCATTTGATACAAGTCGTACTGGGTTCGAAATAAGTCTACTAATAAATAATGCTACTAAAATACCAATAATAATCGCAATGATACTAATTGTAAGGATTATATTTGTTGTAGCATTTGTTTCTTTTGAAAGCTGTTCACTTGCAAGTGCCATATTATTTTGTTGGTATTGTAGAAATTCTTTAGATAGTGCTTGCAATTTTTTTATGGTAGGGATTCCTTCTTCAGTCAAGACTTTTAAGTACCCTTCCCTATCATTTTTTTGCTTGTAAGCGATAACTTTTTCAGCGATTGTAATATACTCCTGCTCAGTCGCTATTAAATTATCCATTATTGAAATCCCTTTAGGTTCATTAATAACAGATGATAAGTTATCAATCGTTTGTTGAAATTGTTTCTTTGCAGTATCTAGTGCATCCAGTTGCTCTTGATTTCCATAAATAACAAATCCTCTAAGAGCCAATTGTTCATTGGAAGTATATAGCATGATATCCGTTGCAAGCTGAATTTTTTGCGAACGATCATCAATTACTTCATAATACTTATTATTCACATTATTAAGCTGTATATAGCCAATTCCTGCTACAATAGCTAATAAAAGGAGTATTGCAAAAAAGCCAAGCAATAGTTTCCTACTAACCGTCATTTTCATTTTTCTATCAGCTCCAAAGTCTATGAAATCGTAATTCTTGTGAAATGCAAACATATAGTAATAATAGTTAAATTTTATTAGAATCTAGTAATAAAGTCTACAACTTTCTACATATTTAAGCATTTACAAATAGTGGTAAATAGTGTATATAACCTATTTTAAACTTCAAATTCTCTCAAAAATTCAACATCAAATGGTTAGCCCCGATAAATTACTATTAATTGAACAAATAAAAAAAGAAGCAGTTCCATGTTGAGAATCTGCTTCTTTTTAAAGTGCTATTGGTTAAAATCATATATTTGACCTTTTATTAAATATGCTGCACTTTCTGCGATATTTGTTATATGGTCAGCTGTACGTTCAAGATAGCGATTTACAAATAATAATTGTACTAGCTGGTTTGTTTCTTCTGGATGTTCACTTAAATAAGTCGTAAGTATTTTATAAGTTTCAACATTATATTGATCCACTTTATCCTCTAACTCACTTACCTCTTTAGCTAAAACGATGTCTTCTTCCGAAAAAGATTGAAGTGCTTTTTGTAGCATAAGTATAGAAAGTTCTTTCATTTGCTCAAGATGAGTAGTTTGCAATAATGAATTCGTTTTACCGATCTTAATAGTTGCTTTTGCTATATTTACTGCAAAATCCGCAATACGCTCAATCCCTGATGAAATTTTAAGTACACCGATAATGACACGTAAATCTCTTGCTACCGGTTGCTCTTTCGCCATTAACCAGATGGCAAATTGGTTAATTTCATTTTCAAGATTATCAACATCTGTATCTTCTTCAATCACTTTTAAAGCTATTTCAACATCTTGTGTTTCTAAAGCATTATAAGCTTTTTCTAAGGCGTCAATCGAAAGTTTGCCCATCTCATTAATCTTTCTCTTTAATTCATTTAAATTATTTTCAAAGTTTTCACGAATGACCATTTACTACTCCTCCAATTATCCGAATCGACCTGTTACATAATCTTCTGTTCTTTGATCTTTTGGTGTTGAAAAAATGTTATCTGTATCATCATATTCAACCACTTCTCCATTTAAGAAGAACGCCGTTTTATCAGATATCCTTGCTGCTTGTTGCATGTTATGAGTTACGATGACAATTGTATAATCTTCCTTCATATTTGCAATGAGCTCTTCTACTTTTAACGTAGATATTGGGTCAAGGGCTGAAGTAGGTTCATCCATTAAAATGACATCTGGCTTCATCGCAATTGCTCGAGCAATACAAACTCGTTGTTGCTGACCACCTGATAAGCCTAGTGCAGATGTTTTAAGACGGTCTTTAACCTCATCCCAAATTGCAGCACCGCGTAAGCTCTCTTCAACAATTTTATTTAATTCGTTTTTATTTTTAATGCCCTGCATACGTGGACCATAAGCGACATTATCATAAATCGTCATTGGGAATAGATTTGGTTTTTGAAATACCATCCCGACTTTTGTACGTAATTTAATTACATCATTCGTTTTATATATATTTTCATGATCAATGACGATATCACCTGTAATTTTTACGCCATCAATCAAATCATTCATCCGATTTAATGTTCTTAAGAAAGTTGATTTACCACAACCTGAAGGACCAATCAGAGCAGTTACTTCATTTTCAAGAATATCAAGAGACACTCCGAATAGTGCCTGTTTTTCACCATAAAACAAATTTAAATCTTTTACATTTATTTTGGATGCTTTAGCTTCTTTAGTTTGTTTCATCTGTGAAAGTACCTCTCCTGCTAGATTTTGGTTGACTTCTATCTCACTTCGATCCATAACTGCCGTACTCATAGTCATACTCCTTATTTTTGATCTGCCTTGTTTAATTTTTTTGATAAATACGTTGCTGAAAGGTTAATAGCTAAAATAATTACGATTAGAACAATGCCCACTGCTGCTGCAAGTTCAATATCGCCAGCTTCTTGTGTTACTAAATAAGAATGAACCGTTAATGTTCTAGCTGATGAGAAAATACTCTCTGGTAGCGCAGCCACAGTTCCAGCAGTTAAAAAGATTGCCGCTGATTCACCAACAATACGCCCGATAGAAAGAATAATACCTGATAATATCCCTGGCATTGCATTTGGTAAAATTACTTTATATAACGTTTGTAACTTTGTTGTTCCTAATGCCAACGAGCCTTCACGATAGGCTTGTGGAACAGTCTTTAATGCTTCCTCTGTAGTTCTAATAATAACCGGTAATACAATGATCGTTAATGTTAACGAAGCCGCTAGAATAGACATACCAAATTTTAAAGTCGTTACAAAGAATACGGCTCCAAATAAACCATAAATAATCGAAGGTATACCAGTTAAGCTTTCTGTAGCAAATCGAATTATTTTTACTAATCGACCTTGTTTAGCGTACTCTTGTAAATAAAGTGCTGCTAGTATACCGATTGGCGTTGCAATGACCAAAGAAATTCCAATTGTATAAATTGTCGTAACAATCATCGGCCAGATTCCACCATCTCCATCTGGTGAATAATTGCCAAAAATGAAATCAAAGCTAATCAAACCAATTCCTTTATAAAAGATAAAACCAACAATCATGACGAGGACGGCAACGGAAAGGAATGCTGAAAACCATAAAAGTCCACGGAATATGTTATCTTTTACTTGTCTCAACTTAGTTACCACCCTTCGCACTGATTTTTGCTAATACAAAATTTAAAATTAAGATAAACGAGAATAACACAATTCCTGTTGCGAATAGCATTTCTTGATGCGTACCTGCAGCATAACCCATTTCTAACGCAATATTGGTTGTTAGCGGGCGAACACTATCCGTAAGACTAGTAGGAACAATTAAACTATTACCTGCTACTAGAATTACAGCCATCGTTTCGCCAATTGCACGACCTAATCCTAATACAATGGCCGTCATAATCCCTGATTTGGCAGCAGGTACAACAACTTTAAAAATCGTACCAATTTGTGATACACCAAGAGCTAATGAGCCTTCACGATATGTATTTGGCACCGCACGAATCGCTGTCTCTGCTACTGTTACGATTGTCGGTAACATCATAATGGCTAACACTAAAATAACAGCTAGTAAGCTTTGTCCTTTTGCTAAACCAAATGTGTTCTGTAAAAACGGAACGATGATCGCAAGTCCAAATACACCATATAGAACAGACGGGATACCTGCTAATAACTGAATCGCAGGGGATATAACTTTAGCTACTTTTTTGGTAGCAATTTCAGCTAAGAAAATGGCTGTAAATAACCCTATTGGAACTCCAATAATTAATGCCCCAATTGTCGCGAAAATGGACGCAACAATCATTGGGAATATACCAAATTTATCTTCACTTGGTACCCAATCAGTGCCAAAGATAAAATCAATAAAACTATAGCCTTCCACGATAAAAGGATGTGAACCTTTATAAAATACAAATCCAATGATTAACAATAATGTGATTACTGAAAGAAGCGCACACAACAAGAAAAGTCTTGCCGATACCTTCTCTAACAAATATTTTCTTTTATTTGCCTTGCCGATTTCTTCGTTGTGGTTTATTTGGATAGACACTTGTTTTTTCCTCCAAGTTTACTTTTAGAAATTAATTGATCGTCATCCTTGTATAAAGGTTACTATTTAATTGGAATCGCTCCTGCCTCTGCAACAATTTGTTGGCCATCTTCACTTAAAATAAAATCAATAAATTGTTGGCCACCTTCTGTTAATTTGCCTTCTTTATATACAAACAGGAAAGGTCGAGACAAACTGTATTTTTGCTGTAGCACATTTTCTGCAGTAGCTTCTACACCATTAATATCTACCGTTGAAATCGTATCATCAATGTACTCAAATGATATAAAGCCAATTGCATGCTTATTATTCGCAACTGTTGTTTTAATATTTCCATTTCCACTTGCTATAATCGAACTTCTTACTAATTCACCTGAGCTATAATCTACAATTTCTTGAAATGCATCGCGGGAACCGGAACCATCTTCACGAGAGACAACGACGATTTCCATGTCATCCCCACCTAGCTCACTCCAATTAGTCACTTCACCTGTGAATATTTGTTTTACTTGATCTATTGTAAGATCTTTTACTTTGTTACTTGGATGCGTTACTACGACAATTCCGTCATAAGCAATCACGACTTCATGCAATCCACTAGCTGTTTCTTCTTCTTTTAAATCACGCGAAGACATCCCTATTTCCGAAACACCGTTGATAGCATTTGTAATACCTGCAGAAGATCCAATTTGATTTATTTCTATATTTACATTCTCATTCTCTGAATATTTATGTGCCAATTTTTCAGCAAGCGGTCCTACTGAGGTAGAACCTGATATTGAAATTGTTGAATGCTGTTCATTCGATACATCTGTACTATTATTTCCATTACTTGTACATGCTGATAAAATAGCGAGCACAGAAAGTATCAACAATGTCATTTTCACTTTGAGCAAAGTATTCATTTATTACCTCCAAGATAATAGCGGATTTTCTCGTCTTATTTTGTCTACTAGTAGAATAAATTCGCAGTGTAAATTTTGTGCAGTAACAATGTAAAGGTTTTGTAAATATTATAAAAATCAAGAATATACGTGTTAAATTTTGTTAAATTAGGGAAACTCAATGATACTTACGAATAATCAAAAAATATTAAAAGAAAAAACTTACTATAAATCTGTACCATAACACTTCAAAAATGAACATTTTGCTATTTCTTAGAAATTGTCTTGAGGTAATAAAAAAACACAGTTAAAATCATAGAAATGGCTATAATTTTGTTATAATTAGAAAACTACCTACTAGCGCTAATTATGGCGAAAAATGTCCTTTTTTCTGAAAAATATTCTAATCTATCTGGAGGTCTTTCCATGAAATTAACGGAAAAAGAAATGGAAATAGTTGAAATACTTGAAAAAGATGCACGAATTGCAGTAGAAGATATAGCAAAAATGGCTGGACTTAGTGTGGATGAAGTTTCCGCAACGATGAAACGACTTGAAGATAATAAAGTAATCGTGAAATATATTTCCATTGTGGATTGGCAAAAAGTCGAGGAACATCCTGGCGTTCGCGCAATGATTGATGTGAAAGTGACGCCAAAACGCGGTGTGGGCTTTGATGAAATTGCTGAGAGAATTTATCGCTTTGACGAAGTAAATTCTGTTTACTTAATGTCAGGAACATATGATCTATCCGTTATTGTAGAAGCAAAATCAATGAATGAAATCGCGAATTTCGTATCACAAAAACTTTCAACACTTGATTCGGTTCTTTCAACAACAACTCATTTTATTTTGAAAAAGTATAAACATGACGGAATCATTTTCGAACCAGAGAATAAAGACAAAAGAATTGTGGTGTCACCGTAATGAAATCAACAAAAAATACGTATGTATCTAAATTGGTTAATGATTTAAAGCCATCCGGTATTCGCCGTTTTTTTGATTTAGCTGCAGGGATGGAAGGTGTCATCTCATTAGGCGTAGGGGAACCTGATTTTGTTACTCCTTGGCACGTCCGCGAATCGGCAATTAGTTCCCTTGAACGTGGCTTTACTTCTTACACACCAAATGCAGGATTATTAGAGTTACGCGAAGAAATTGCAAATTACATGTATAACGAGTTTAATGTTCAGTACTCACCAAAAGACGAAATTATCGTAACAGTTGGGGCAAGTTCAGCAATCGATATTGCGATGAGAACGATTTTAGACCCAGGTGACGAAGTGATTGTTGTAGAACCTTGCTTTGTATCCTATGTTCCAATGGTAGAATTAGCTGGTGGTGTGGCTGTACAGGTACAAGCTTTAAAAGAAAACGATTTTAAAATACTGCCTGATCAATTAGAGGCAGTAATTACTGATAAAACAAAAGCCATTATGCTATGTTCACCAAACAATCCTACTGGAACTATGCTTAGTAAGCACGAATTAGAAGAGATCGCATTACTTGCCCAAAAATATGATCTACTTATTGTAGCAGATGAAATTTATGCGGAACTTTCCTATGACGAAGACTACACAAGTATGGCTGCCCTAGAAGGTATGAAAGAACGTACAATTTTAGTTTCTGGGTTCTCAAAAGGCTTTGCTATGACAGGTTGGCGTCTAGGTTTTGTCTGTTCGCCACCTGAAATTTCTAATGCCATGTTAAAAGTACACCAATATTCATTAATGTGTGCATCGACAATGGCACAGTATGCGGCAATTGAAGCTCTTCGAAACGGTCGTCCAGAAGTAGATGAAATGGTGAAAAGTTATCGTCGTCGTCGCAATTATATTGTTTCGTCATTCAATGAGATTGGATTAGAATGCCATAACCCTGGTGGTGCTTTCTATGCATTCCCTTCTATTAAGTCAACAGGCTTAAGCTCTCAAGAGTTTGCGGAACAACTGTTAATGAAAGAAGGCGTTGCAGTTGTCCCTGGTGATGTATTCGGGGCTAGTGGCGAAGGTCATATCCGATGTTCATATGCGACTTCATTAGAACAATTACAAGAAGCCGTAAAACGAATTAAACATTTTATTGATAATTTATAAAAAAAGCGAAAAGCGCTACAAACTCCAATGACTAGAGTTTGTAGCGTTTTTTCTTGTATATTTTCTTATATGTTTTACCACTACACTTATCCTTGGTAATAAAATAAATTCTCAATTCCGTTAATATACACCTATGACAATTAGAATAGTATAAATATTTAAAATATTAAAAATTTTTTATTTTTATTAAATACTTGTTCCTAAAATTAATTAATCGTGATAAACTATCTCTATCACAAATGTCCATCAGGGTAATACAAATGTACACTCTACTAGTATATGTCAGGAAAAACATCGGAGGGAAAACATGAGAAACATCATACTAAAATGGAATAATATTAGTTTAGTCACTAGAATTTTAATAGGGATCATTATTGGTGCTCTATTAGCGGTAACAATACCCGATTCGGCTAAATGGGTATCCATTCTTGGTTCTTTATTTGTTGGTGCACTTAAAGCTGTAGCACCTATATTAGTATTATTTTTAGTAGTTCATGCCATTTCAAATCATAAGAGTGGTACGAAGACAAACATGAAATCAATTTTAGTGCTATATGCAATTGGCACTTTCTTAGCCGGTGTTGTAGGAGTTGTAGCAAGCTTCCTCTTCCCTGTTTCCTTAACCCTTACTACAGGTGCACAAGATGTAGCTCCTCCAGGCGGGATATTAGAAGTACTTGAAACTCTATTATTTAACGTTGTAGACAATCCAGTAGATGCACTATTAAATGCAAACTATATTGGCATATTAACTTGGGCGATTTTATTAGGATTGGTATTAAAAAATGCAGCTGATACAACAAAAACTGTCATTGCAAACGTATCTGATGGTATTACACGTATCGTAAAATGGGTCATCGAATTAGCACCATTCGGGATTATGGGTCTTGTATTTGATACTATTGCAACAAATGGTCTTTCTTCATTACTTGAATATGGACAACTTCTAATTTTACTTCTTGGTTGTATGTTCTTTGTTGCATTAGTTGTAAATCCAATTATTGTTTTTGGCTTTACTCGTCAAAATCCATATCCACTTGTATGGAGAACAATTAAAGAAAGTGGTTTAACAGCCTTCTTTACGCGTAGTTCAGCAGCAAATATCCCTGTGAATATGAATTTATGTAAAAAGCTAGGTTTGGATGAAGATACATACTCTGTTTCAATTCCTTTAGGTGCAACAATTAATATGGCTGGTGCAGCAGTAACAATCTCAGTACTAACACTTTCTGCGGCACATACGTTAGGCATCGAAGTGGATATTTGGACAGCTATTATTTTAATGGTACTTTCTGCTATCTCAGCATCAGGTGCTTCCGGTGTAGCTGGAGGTTCCCTACTCCTTATTCCACTTGCATGTAGCTTATTTGGAATTTCAAACGATGTTGCAATGCAAGTTGTAGGTGTCGGCTTTATTATTGGGGTTTTACAAGACTCTTGTGAAACTGCCTTAAACTCATCATCAGACGTTCTATTTACAGCAACTGCTGATATTGCAAAAAAACGCAAAGATGGAAAAACAGCTTAATACAACCGTTCCCCTTACTTTTTCATAGGTAAGGGGTTTTTTATGTTCGCTATTGATAGAACTATTCACACTAGTATTTGAATAGACTTATAGTAACCACCCGACTAATAAAAGAAAGGTAGGAGTTATGGGGAAAGAAATAGATAGCACGATCACCTTTCAAAATTTAAGTCAAAAGAACATGTCGTTTGAACAAGTTTTTCAACATATCATCACGTTTATGAAAAAAGACCCCTCAGGAAATTTCCGTTTGATGTTTGGAACAGATTCACAAGTATTTAACCACTATACAAAGTTCATTACAGGCATCGTCATTCAACAAGAAAGAAAAGGGGTTTGGGCATGTATTCGGAAAGTAACCGTCCCCAGACAGATGCTGAACTTACATGAACGGATTTCTTATGAGACAACATTAACTGAGGAAGTTGTTTCAATGTTTACAAAGGACCATAAAGAGCAATTAATAAACATCGTGATCCCTCACATTTATAAGGGGGCAAACTTTACAATTGAAGGACATATCGATATCGGTTCTGGGAAAAAGAATAAAACAAGAGTCTTTGTGAAAGAAATGGTTTCAAGGCTTGAATCAATTGGCTTAAAACCAAAAATCAAACCAGAATCTTTCGTCGCCAGCAGCTATGCCAATCGCTTTACAAAGTAATTAGGTTGTACAGGGAGGGTTCAATTCAGTCAGTTTTCTCTCGATTATGTTAAGATAAGTAACTGAACCATATTATTGGAGGTATTCAAATGTTAGCGAATTTTGATGCAAATTTACAAAAATATGCAAAACTTCTAGTAGCAAAAGGAATTAATGTACAGCCAGGCGATTGGGTTAAAATGACGATTACCGTTGATCAAGCTCCATTAGCACGTTTAATTACAAGAGAAGCCTATGCATTAGGTGCCGAGAAAGTAATTGTAAAATGGGCAGACGATGAAATTACTAAACTAAACTATCTTCATCAGCCAACAGAAGTATTAACAAATATCCCACAATACGAAATCGACGAATCAGAAGATCACGTATTAAATCATCGAGTAAGCAGATTATCCATTATTTCAAGTGACCCAGGCCTATTAAACGAAGTAGATCCAACAAAAGTAGCTACATTCCAAAGTGAATTTGGTAAGGCCTTCCACGTCCAACGAAAAGCTACTCAAAATGATGACTTAAAATGGACAGTTGCTGCGGCAGCTGGAGCAGGTTGGGCTGCAAAAGTATTCCCGCATCTTGCTACATCTGAAGAACAAGTAGATGCGTTATGGGATCAAATCTTTAAAACTTGTCGTGTTTATGAAGAAGACCCGATTGCTGCATGGGATCAACATAAAAAAACGTTGAATGAAAAAGCAGCAATTCTTAATGATATCCAATTTGATGCACTTCACTATACGGCTCCTGGTACTGACCTTACATTAGGTTTACCTAAAAACCACATTTGGGCATGTGCAGAAAGCTATAATCCTAAAGGTGATGAATTTATTGCGAACATGCCAACAGAGGAAGTTTTCACAGCGCCGGATACGCGTAGAATGGATGGCGTCGTTCGTAGTACAAAACCACTAAGCTATGCGGGTACTTTAATTGAAGGCATTGAAGTTCACTTTAAAGATGGAAAAATCGTGGATATCTCTGCAGAAAAAGGCGACGAAGCCATTAAAAAATTAGTATTTGATAATGATGGCGGCACTGGTTTAGGTGAAGTAGCCCTTGTTCCAGATCCATCCCCTATTTCACAATCAGGGATTACATTCTTCAATACTTTATTTGATGAAAATGCTTCAAACCATTTAGCCATTGGTTCGGCCTACCCTACTACGATTCAAGGTGGAACAACAATGAGCCCTGAAGAACTAAGAGCAAATGGTATGAATACTTCGACTGTGCACGTTGACTTCATGATTGGGTCAGCACAAATGAATATTGATGGCATTAAACAAGATGGCACAGTGGTTCCAATATTCCGAAATGGCGATTGGGCGATCTAAGCTAACAAATAAAGCAATCTCCCCTGTTTTATACTGGTGAGATTGCTTTTTATATTGAATCAATATTTCATTAACATCGCTCGCATTATTTTTAAAGTGAAAAAGTGAAAACCGAGATTAGCCTTCACTTTATTTTCGAATATTAAACTTCAACAACTTCAGAATTCAATAGACCGGTATTTCGAGCAATTCGGTTTAATTGCATTTTTACAACAGGACTCTTTTGGATAATAAATTCAACTTTATTAAATTGAGATTCTTTATACATTTTAAATGAAACCTCTAAAGCTGGCAGCATATCTTGAGTTATGATATTCATATCTTTACAATCAACTTTTAGTATAAAATTACTAGCATTAATTGATGCCACTTTGCTTTGATAGTCTTTATGGAAACTCTCCGCTTGTTGAGGAGTAAATGTCCCTTTTACTGACATATCGATTGATTTCTTTGCTTGATTCACAATGATACTGTAACTTCCTATTTGACTCATCTCAAAAACTTCCTCCTATTACTATTTTCCCTTTATTTATGAAATTTCTATCTAATGACTATTTTATTATATCGAGCGTTCTATTCAATAACCTTTATCCTCATTTCCCTTTTCTATCTTTTACCCTTAAGAACTATTATGGGTACGAACGATTCATTCGAATTTATACCTCACAAAAACTACCAGGCCTATAATACTAGCTACTTTTATTTACAAAGGAAAAGAAACTACAATACAAACATCAGTCCCTTATTTATACCAATTAGAACCAATCTGAAAATGGGTATGGAAATTTTTACATTTTTTAATAAAATAGAGTTATAGATTTTTGAATAAGGGAGGCGAAGGAAGATTTTTCTTAAAACTAGAACTGAATCTACTGAACTACAGATTTTGAATTCCTTAAACATTCGAATGCAGTTGTCCGACAAAGATAAACAATATTATTACAACCTCAAAAAGGGCTACGAAGGCGAGTGTTTGTTTGATACTTTCATTGAAAAGTTACAATGTGATTGCCTCGTGTTAAACGATTTACTGTTAAAAACAAACAATTCTACCTATCAAATTGATTCCTTATTAATACTGTCAGATTCTATTGATATTTTTGAGGTTAAAAATTTTGAGGGAGACTACTATTATCAATCTGACCGAATATACAAACGGCCCAAAACAGAAATTATGAATCCACTTACCCAATTGACGCGAACTGAATCCTTGTTTCGTCAATTACTACAGAATCTAGGTTATCGTATTTCGATTAATGCGTATGTCGTTTTCATTAACCCAGAATTCACTTTATATCAATCTCCCCTAGATAAACCGTTTATTTTTCCAACACAGATCCACCGCTATTTAAAACAATTAAATACAATTCCATCAAAGCTATCACGAAATCATAGGATATTGGCGGACAAACTATTGTCACTCCATTTGGAAGATTCCCCTTTCAAACAAATCCCAGCTTATGATTACGATCGGCTTCAAAAGGGGATTATGTGTGGATTTTGTAACTCGCTGCTAGATTTTGTTGAGGGGAATAAGTGTATTTGTGTGCAATGTGGACACCCAGAAATTATTGAGTCTGCAGTTATGCGTAGTGTAAAAGAATTTAAGCTACTTTTTCCAGATAAAAAAATTACAACTAACATAATCCATGATTGGTGTAATGCAGTACCTTCCAAAAGGAGAATAAGCAGAATACTAAATAAGAATTTTCAAATGGTTGGTGTACATCAGTGGGCTTATTATGTATAAAGTTTTTGCCTATCTCAAAGCTTTGTCCTTCAAGTAATATTTGAAGGGCTCTTTTTATGCGTTTTTTCGTGAAGACATTTTGGATTGAAACAATTCTAAATAGTTTTTATCTTTGTCGACTTTATGAAGACCACTTTCACCTATTTTTCTAGCGATTTTGGTTTTCATCAGCTTCATGAAGATCACTTTCATCATTTTTTCTAGCAGTTTTGGTTTTCATTAGCTTCATGAAGACCACTTTCATCATTTTTTCTAGCAGTTTTGGTTTTCATTAGCTTCATGAAGACCACTTTCATCATTTTTTCTAGCGATTTTGGTTTTCACCGGCTTCATGAAGACCACTTTCATCATTTTTTCTAGTGAGTTTGGTTTTCATCGGCTTCATGAAGACCACTTTCATCATTTTTTCTAGCGATTTTGGTTTTCACCGGCTTCATGAAGACCACTTTCATCATTTTTTCTAGCGATTTTGATTTTCATCAGCTTCATGAAGACCACTTTCACCTACTTCTCTAGTGAGTTTGGTTTTCATCGGCTCCATGAAAACCACTTTCACCAAATTTCCAAAAAATTTCGTTCTTGATCTAGTGCTTGTACTATAAAAATCCGTATCTACCTATGATTCCTCCAGCGATTACGGTTGCGTAGAAGCTATCAAGCAGCATATTTATTTAATTTTCCACTAATTTGTAATTAACGGCTTGCAAAGCACACAAACAAAAAACTTAGCCATCCCCTTTTAAAAGGAAACAACTAAGTTTTCATTTACTTATTACATTTACACACGAACTGTAGCTTTTGCATCTTCTTCGATTGAATCTAATGCTGTATGCACGTCGGCTGTACCTGTTTTTGATGGTGCCGTTTCTTTAAAGAAGAATGAGAAGATTAATGCAACTATCCCTGCAACTACGAATAATGGAGTTTGAATACCAAATGTATCGGCTAATGCACCATTTACCATTGGATTTAAGAAACCTCCGAATAACTCGCCAATACCGATTGTTAACCCTACTGCTAATCCTGAATATTGTAACGGAATAGATTCAACAGGAATAACTGACATGGACATCCCAATAATCTCTGAACCCATCGAACCGATAAATAATAACGCCATCATTAAAGGAATTGAATCTGTAAATACTAAAGCCAGTGGGAAAACCATTAACATTAAAGCAGAAATAATTGATGCCGGTTTACGACCAGTTTTTTCTGATATTGTTGGAATTAAGAATCCAAAAATTGCGTATCCGACCCCAAAAGCTGCCATAATTAAACTCATTTGACCATCTGAAATACCTTTTGCTTGCACTAAATATGTTGGCCCAAAAATTTGGAATGCCATAAGTGCTGTCATACCTGCACTAAATACGATAATCGATAACCAAATATTACGGTGTTTTAAAATATCTTTCACTTTCACTTTTTCACTCGATTTTACTGAGTGCACCGAATGTAATTTCTTTGGATCTGGATTTTTCATTGTTTTGAAAATGAAGAAACTTAAAATGATCCCAGGGATAATTGTTAAATAGAATGCAGTATGCCAGTCAAAGTTTGTCGCTAATGCCACGATCACAACAGGCGCCAAAATACTACCGAATATAGCGTTACTCATATTCATTGTAAAACCTAAGTTAAATCCACGACGACGCTCAGATGACTCAATCGCTAAAATGGATTGAGTTTGCGGAATTAGTGGACCTTCTACAATCCCCATTAATAGACGGAGTACAAATAACATGGCGAAACTTTGTGCTAATCCATGCATTAAAGAAATAACGGAAAATGCTAATACTAATACAGCTAACATTCTCTCTTTACTTTCCTACCATAAGTAGAAGTATTACGGAATTAAAAATAACAAGAAGAAACACTAGCAACTTTATGAAAGCGGTTTAATTTCTATTTAAAGATGATGCTATATAGTTAATAAATCAGCTTGCGAGAAGAAACTACCACCTGACTTTAGAGCACCTTGTTCAACAAGAGCAGCCACAAGCTGTGAAGGTAATCTACTTCTTCCAAAACCACCCACAAGTAAGGTTGAAACGTCTTTTATGTCAGCAACTGCTTGGGATGCACTATCATATTTTTTTTGAATCATAGAGTCCGCCCCCTCTCACTAATTTTATTTGTTATCTAATTCTTTCTTCTAAATAGCCATTCATTATAACAAAGAATGCACATGGTAAGTGCCTTGGATTCCCTGTATATCCCATTTCATCAGCGATACTAGAAAATGGAGCATACAGTTCATGTTGCTCGGTAGGAAGTCCATCCGATAAATGACGCTTCACTACATCACTTAATTTGGCATCCATTTCAAGGCTAGCTTGTAACACCTTCGCTACTTGCTCGCCTTCAATTTGAGCACTTTGTATAACACCATTCTTGTTTCGGAATGGATATCCTAAGAATAATTGCTTTGGACAAACTTCTTCTAATAAGCGTTTGACACTGTTGCGATATAACGTTGCATTTTCAATCGTTGGCATACCGCTTAACCCGCCATACATTTGAACTGCATCCGCTGCAAATGCCCAGTTTAACCCTTCCAAAACAAATGTAACTGAACCAATTGAGTGACTAGGCGTTTCTACAACCTTTAATATAACCTCATCACCAAGATTAATAGAATCGCCTTCAACTACTTCTAGGCTTGGTTCAATTTCCTTTCCTACTATTCGATAGTAACATATTCATATGCTTTTCTTGAATACCTGGGTCAGTGATGTACTTCCCTTGTACAGCTTTTTAATCTATAATTTGTTCATTTCGATTTCGCAAAAGTTAAGCTTCCTTTTTAGGAACGACCACTTTTGCTTGTCGTCCTTTTTTTCCCAAACATTATAAGCGCCGCCTAAATGATCCACATGACCATGTGTGAGCAAAATCCAACGAATATCTTCTATACAAACTCCATGTTCAGCTAAAGTTGGCTCAATGTCCTCACTTCAGGCGGAAATCAATGGCCTCTAAAAGCAAAAATGTACAATTCAAATTGAATTATACATTTTTCACTTTTAGGCATGCCTCAGTTTTATTGTGGGTAATAAATTAAATATCTTTTCTGTGTCTGTAGGTTAATCCTTTAATGAAATTGCGTGTGAAGTTATCACCACATTCTTTATAATTACGGTGATCTGCTTTTCGTAAAATTGCTCCAATCTCGCCCTTCGATACGTTTAATCCGCCATCATAAAAAATCGCGATCATGTCTTCTGTTGTTAAACTAAGCGCTACTTTCACTCGTTTTATAAATAAGTTATTTGCTGTATCTCTCTTCGCTAGTGGCTGTACTGGCTTTTTATCTTGCTCTGGCTTCGCTTCTTGCTTTCCACGTTTAAATGTAATAAATCCATTTAAAAATGCTTCTAACATGTCATAGTCACATGGGGTAAAATTATCAGTTGGTGTTAGATCGTATTCCCCTTCTTCTGTTTCTTTTGGTTTCGTTAAAATTTTACGTACTTCTTCTTTTGTTACGTTGATGCCACCTAATTGGAAAATCTCCACCATATCCGTATCTTTTATATCTAATGCATATCGTAATCGGATGAGTAAATCGTTGTTTGTCATGTTCGTTTCTCCTTTTATGTATAGATGTTCGTTTCGAATTGTTCATGTCGAAACGTATTTACTTTCAATTTTAACCACGTGCATACATTAAAATGCGTTTCGATTTAATGAACACAAAAAATATCTCTTAGATGCCTCCCCTATTATAAGGCTTTAATTACTTGGTGTCATTTAGGAGGAAATTATAAACTTTGCCCTTATTCTCAAATAAGTTAGATGTAATTCCTGGTAAATTGTTAAATTAGTAATTTTAGAAATTGATTTATAGACCGAGATGGAATAGAGTTTGAGTAAATTCAATTTTTATTTTTTGTTTCGGAAGGAAGAACAGAATGTCCCAAGTTAGAAATGTAAAAATATTAGGTACTGGTAAATATTTACCGATGAAAAAAGTCTATTCACATGAGATTGATGAATTATTAGGTGTAACGAATGGTTGGGTAGAACAAAAATCAGGTGTTGTAGTACGCTCTTTCGTCGAACAGGAAACTGCTTCAGAAATGGCGGCTTATGCAGCAAATGATGCAATAAAGGCTTCAGGGCTACAGAAAACAGACATTGATTGTATCGTGAGTGTAAGCGGGACAATGGAACAACCTATCCCTTGTAACGCAGCACTGATCCAACAGCAATTAGGATTAAACGACTCTAAAATTCCTTGTTTTGATATCAACTCTACCTGTTTAAGTTTCGTCACTGGCTTTGATACGATTTCTTACTTAGTACATTGTGGTCGATACAAAAACGTACTACTTGTATCAAGCGAGGTTGCATCAGTTGGTTTAGATTGGGACAAAAAAGAAAATGTGATTCTTTTTGGAGATGGCGCAGCTGCCGTTGTTTTAACAAAGACGCCCGAAAACGAACCATCTAAAGTGTTATGTGGCCATATGGAAACATTCAGTGATGGTGCGCATTTTACCGAAATACGAGGCGGTGGAACAAAGCTACACCCTAATAACCCAAATGGCAAAAAAGATGATTTTTTATTCGATATGAACGGGAAATCTGTATTTAAATTATCCTCAAGAAATATCGCTGCTTTTTTAGAAAAATTATTAGCAGCTTCGGATTGCACGATGAATGACATTGATTTAGTTGTTCCACACCAAGCAAGTGGTATGGCGATGCGAATTTTAAGAAATAAATTAGGCATTGAAGAAAGGAAATTTATGAACATCATTCACAATCATGGCAACACAATCGCTGCGAGTATTCCCATGGCGTTACATGAAGCGATCATGCAAAATAAAATTCAACGTGGCAATAAGATAATGCTAATCGGTACTTCTGCAGGACTTTCTATCGGAGGGGTTGTGTTTGAGTATTAACATTTTACTCACAGGAGGCCGCGCACCAGCTACTTATTATTTCGCTCGTTTATTAAAGCAACAAGGGCATACATTATTTATGGCAGAAAGTTTACCGAAACACCTATGTATGCACTCTAACCTTTTTGAAAGATCCTATCGTGTATGTGCACCGAACGAAAATCAACATACGTATATACAAGATTTAATCAAAATTGTACAAGATCATAATATCGATTTACTGATCCCTACATGCGAAGAGGTGTTCCATATCGCAGCAGGATACGAACCACTCTCTCAATTTTGTCGTCCTTTTTGTGAGCCGTTAGAAAAGATCAACACGTTTCATCATAAAGGATTATTCATTCAAACTTTAATCAGAAATTATGATGGATACATAAAGATCCCTTACACAATCGTCATCGATACAAATCAAATGAAGTCAAAAACGGCTATCGCTAAGATATTTGAAGCTAATACTATTCATTTAGACGAGACTTATGTATGTAAGCCAGCCTATTCAAGATTTGGAACAGAAGTAGTTTTTAAGAAAGGACATGAGTTAATTGACTTCCTTTCTACTCAGAAAACGATTTGGGTTGTACAAGAAAAAATTGAGGGAAAACAACTATGCACGTACGCAATAGCAGACAAAGGCCAAATGAAATGTTATAGCGCATATCAAACGAACGATACAGTTGGGTTAGGTGCGACGATTTATTTTGAACCGTATAATAATCGGAAATTAGAAGAATTCGTAAAATGCTATATAGAAAAAAATGAATACACCGGGCAAATTGCTTTTGATTTAATCGAAACAAAACAGGGTGAAGTTTATCCGATTGAATGTAATCCAAGAACAACGAGTGGAATCTGTATGTTTCCTCTTACAAAGCACAACGAAAAGAAAGACCATTATATAGTAGGAACTGAAAAAACAATGGTGGGCTTAGCCATGCTACAAACATTATTTTCTAAAAATCTAGTAAAGCAAATTTATAAAATGATAAAAGCAAAAGATATTATTTGGAACCGTGAAGATCCAAAAGTCTTTTTCGATCAAATAAGTAGCTTCCTCTATCTATTGAAAGAATCAAAGAAAAGAAAAATATCCAGTTATCAAATGAGTACATTAGATATTGAGTGGAATGGAGAATTGGGTGATAAATAGATGAGTAATATATTAGTTTCAGGCGCTACGGGATTTTTAGGCCAGCATGTCGTAAAAAGGCTAGTAAACAATGGCTTTCACGTGACTGCGATCGGGCGTAATAAAGCGTTAGCTGCAACATTTCCAAAAGAGGTTCAATTCATCCCCCTTTCTTTAGAAGATCGAACTGGCATTTTCAAAGCAATGGAAAACCAAGATTATGTTATTCATTGTGGTGCACTCTCTTCCGTTTGGGGGAAATACGAAGACTTTTATCAATCAAATGTCGTTGGTACACAAAACATGGTGGATGCTGCCCTATCAGCGAAAGTGAAACGATTCGTTCACGTATCAACACCAAGCATCTACTTTAATTTGCAAGATCGCACAAAAGTGGATGTGAAAGAGAATAGTAGCTTACCAAATCCTGCAATTAACTTCTATGCAAAAACAAAGCGGATAGCAGAAGAAATTGTTGATGAAGCATTTGAAAAAGGGTTACCTACCATTACAATTAGACCACGAGCACTATTTGGTCCTGGTGATAATGCAATTATTCCGCGCTTAATTAAAGCAAACAAACAATCAGGAGTTCCGTATATTGACGGGGCCAAGGTTCTAACCGATGTTACCTATGTTGAAAATGTGGTGGATGCATTATGTCTTTGTCTACAGTCCGATGAGCGTACTTTAGGAAAGAAATATAACATTACAAATGGTGAGCCGGTCTATTTATGCGATTTATTAGAAAAAGTGTTTGCGGTGCTAAACGAACCGATGAAAAAAAGAGAAATGCAATACGAAAAAATATTACGCATTGCAAGTCTATTAGAACGAACGTATCGCTTCCTCCGTATTAAAAAAGAGCCAATTATTACGCCTTATACAGTGACGGTACTAGGACACTCCCAAACATTAAATATTGATGCCGCTAAACAAGAATTAGGCTACGAACCGCGTATTTCAGTAGAAGAAGGCATTTTAAAGTTTGCAGAATGGTGGAAAGCTCAAGCATGATTACATATCAATTATTTCAGACTGGATATTGTACACATGACGCAAAAGTGGCCTTAAAGGGTGAACCTTCCTATGAAATGAAGTTTCCCGCAATGGTAGCCTTATTAAAACACCCTGTTCATGGCTATATATTGTTCGACACAGGCTACACGGAACGATTTTATGAAGAAACAAGAAAGTTCCCTTTTTCTTTATACGCAAAAATCACACCGGTTTATGTAAAAGCAGAAGAAAGCATAGTGGCCCAACTAAAGAAGGAAAACATTCATCCTGACGAGATTCACTATATATTTTTAAGTCATTTTCATGCAGATCATATGGGCGCACTGAAAGACTTCCCTTCTAGTGCATTTATTTGCTCAAAAGAGGCGTTTCTATCTGTGAAAAATAAAAAAGGAATACGTGCGGTTTTATCCGCGTATATTCCAAATTTATTACCCGATGATTTTGAGAATCGCGTCCTTTTTATAGAAGATACAAAAACCATTACTACTGGGAATCAAGATATAAGCACAATTGTTGACGCATTCCAAAAGCCTCTATTTGATCTTTGGGGAGATGGGAGTTTCTTAGCCATTAATTTATCAGGTCACGCTAAAGGGCAATATGGATTAATTTTTGCAAATGAAAACCGTGAGACGATTTTTTTAGTTGCAGATGCCGTGTGGAGATCTCGCGCCTTTCGAGAAAATCGCCCTCCAAGCAAACTAGCCTATCTCATTATGGATAATGCGAGAGAATACAAAGACAACTTTGAAAAAATTGTGCGACTCCATTCGTTAGATAAGAATATCAAAATCATCCCATCTCATTGTGAAGAACCATTTCAACAAGTACGAGGTTTCAAATGATAAAAATACTGAACATTCTACAAAACTACTTAAACGTTAAACGAATTCAAACGTTTTCTAATAAGAAATTTCATAAATGGCAAAATAAACAATTACAAAAACATCTAAAATGGGTAAACCTTCATTCGCCTTACTTTCAAAGCTTGAAAATCAAAAATTTAACGAACATTACTCAGTATCCTTTTATGGATAAACAAATCATGATGGACAACTTTGATGAACTCAATACGAAAGGGATAAAGAAAGAAGCCGCTTTTCAAGTTGCACTTAATGCAGAAGAACATCGCGATTTTTCACCGACAATCGGCAACACTACAGTCGGGTTATCATCCGGAACGTCTGGGAATAGAGGGATTTTCTTAGTTTCAGAGGAGGAACAATCTGCTTGGGCCGGCACTATCTTAGCAAAATTGTTACCGAATGGATTCAAAAACAAAGAGAAGATTGCCTTCTTTTTACGTGCCAATAGCAATTTATATGAATCCGTTAAAAATAAAAAAATCGAATTTGCTTTCTTTGATTTATTACATGACTTTGAACAACACATTCGTAGACTTGAGGAATATCAACCAACCATTCTAGCAGCACCGCCTTCAATGGTTCGTCGTCTTGCTGAAGCAGTCCAAGAAAAGAAATTAACCATTCATCCCATTAAAATTATTACAATGGCTGAAGTTTTGGACCCAATCGATGCTGTCTATATCGAAAAAGTATTTCAACAAAAGATTCATCAAGTCTATCAATGTACAGAAGGATTTTTAGGATGCTCGTGTAGCCATGGGACGATTCATTTAAACGAGGATATCGTCTTTATTGAAAAGCAGTTTTTAGATCCGCAAAAAATAAAATTTTATCCGATCATCACGGATTTTAGAAGACGTACCCAACCAATTATTCGCTATCGGTTAAACGATATTCTCACTTTGAAAAATGACCCTTGCCCATGCGGATCACCCTTACTAGCGATTGAACAAATCGAAGGCAGAATGGACGATTTATTTATTTTAAGAAATAAAATTAAAAATCAATTAGAATACGTTTTCCCTGATTTTATTCGACGGGCTTGTATTACCGCTTCTGAAAACTTAAAAGAATATAAAGTCATTCAACATAGCGAGCATGCCATCGAAGTGCAATGTTTAGTAAATGACGAAATGAAAAGGCAAGAAACCGAACAACATATCCAGGGAAATTTACTAGCATTTTTACAAGATAAATATGTTACTCCGACAATTACTTTTGGTCCATACGAAGAACCGCAGCCGTTAATAAAATTAAAGCGTATTGAAAATAAAATGCCAGTTAAAGAGGTCCGTCACCATGTTGAATAACGGTGTGCTTTTCACTAAAGACAATATAGACAAATTAGATTGGCACTTTTATGAAAACGGGACTTTCCTAAAAGCCTATTTTGAAGAGTTTTTAGAAGATACGACGAAGTATATGAAAAACGTCAATACAGAAATTTTCTTTGCAGCGGTGGGTAGAAAATTAATCCCTTGTACGGTGAATGATGCAACCTATGAAAATTCTTATGTCTGTTCGCCCTTTACTCATTATATTACCTACGCCAAAGAAGAGTTGCGCTTCGTTTCGCCAAAGCCTTTAAGATTCTTATTAAAAACGTTGCTAAATGGTATTGGTGGAATCGCAAAGAAGATTCAAATCAATAAAATCGTGTATATCAATAACTATTGCCTTTCAACAAATCTCATCTCTCCATTATCTAGTGAAGAGATTCATCAATTGAAGGAACTATTAATAGAACGTTTTCCAAACTATCAACTTGGCTTCCGCTCCATCAATGAAATTTGTCATAATGAAACGATGGTCGCTTTCAAAAATGAGGAGTTTCAATTGTTACCAAGCCGATATATATATGTCTCTACTCAAGAACGATTACATACACCTACGAAAAGTGAACGTAAAAAACGAAGACAAGATGAAAAATGTTTGACTTCAGATATGACAATCGTTACAAATGATGATCTTTCGCTAAAGGATATCCCGCGCATTGTGGAGCTTTATGATCAACTATACATTGATAAGTATTCTGATTTAAATCCTCAATTCACAGAAGCATTCATAAAAAACTTGTTGGAGAAGAAGTTATTCGTTTTTCAAGGGGTTCGAATCAATGGGCGATTAGAAGCGATTTCTGGAACATTTGTTTTGAACGATATGATGACCAATCCCATTTATGGTTATAACCTTTCATTGTTCCCTAAACATCAGCTTTATCGGGTTTTGAGACATCTCAATACGAAATTAGCTCTTGAAAATAAGTACTTATATCATCAAAGTGCTGGGGCGGGACAGTTTAAAAAAGCAAGAAGTGGTGAAGGGACACCTGAATATACCGCATTATACGTTCGCCATCTTCCCTACTCTCAACAATCTTTTTGGCGCATACTATCTTTCTTACTTAATAGAATTGGCGTTCCTTTAGTAAAAAAGCTAGAACTTTAATCATTCAAATAGTTGAAAAAGAAGAGGCTATCTAATAAGTGCTTATAAATTATAATAGTAGCTTTAGAAATGATAAAAATCCGCTCGATTAATATATACTAACAGAATTTCGAAAAAAGTTGGCGTAGTGAGCGGACTAAGCACACATATTAAAATGCCAGCTAATATTTCTTGATTTAGTTCGCGGCTTACAGTGGTAGGCCGCGTTTTCTTCATTTAGGTTATACTACTGGTGTATTCTTATATCCTATTGTTCTAAGTAGCTTTTTGATTGAATCGAAGGTGCCCACGCCAAAGCGTCCACCGTAGCGAAAATCAAAAGACTCCAAAAGCAAAAATGTACAACTCAAATTTTCACTGAATTGTACATTCCTCCTTTTTGGGTAGTTCCTTATTTTAAATCCATATTAAACAAAAACTACTATATTATTTCGACCATTTTCCTTCGCTTGATACAGTGCTTTGTCTGCCTTATTTATAAAGTCCTCTATTGCTTCTCCATGATACTGGGATAATCCAATACTAATGGTAAATTGGATAACTTCTTGTTTATAAGTAAAGCTAGATTCCTCAACAGTCTTACGTAGTCGTTCCGCAATAATTCCCCCTTCTTCCAGGCTTGTAGAAGGCATAACAATGGCAAATTCTTCACCACCTATACGAACATAAGCATCCGTATCTCTGACATTCCTTCTAATGACGTTTGAAATATGCTTAAGCGCCTCATCACCACAGGAATGACCATACGTATCATTAATCCTTTTAAAATGGTCGATGTCTAATGTCATCATAATTAATGAACTGTTGGTTTTCTCTATATTTGGAATTGTCTTTTCTAAAAATAAATTAAAATACCTTCTATTGTTTATTCCCGTTAATACATCAACTAAAGTCAACTCTTCTACTAGCTGTAGTAATTTATGCGATTTATTGATGAAGTAACCGATTGTAATATGTATAGACCAATTCACCATTGAGCCTAGAATCAGTACAGTAATTGCATTTTTATCAACATCTGGGTTTTGAAAAAATGCTATAACCAATTTAAAAGAACTATAGAAAACTGCCGAAGATATAATAACGCTCCATTTTGGGTACATACTCATCATTAAAATACTTGGAATTAAAAAGAGTGACCAAATAAAATGGTGATTTTTGCTTACTTCATCGCTCAAAAGACTATTAATAAGAATAGGGAGTACTGTAAAGAGGACAATCATAATCCAATAAATATTATTCTGTTTCATTTTTAGTCCCCTTTTCAATAGCAATGCTAGCAACCATAATTTATGCAACTTATATCATACCATTTTAATTACTTCGAAGTATATTGATAATTTACTATTCATTATGCAGAAAAATCATAGGTTTGTACACTTTTAATTTTCGTTATCTAATTACTTTTTTCCTACAAATAGATTTTCATCCAATAATTCTTTGAAGCTCAACTAAATGATATATTACATAATAAAATTTGTTATAAGGAACGAACATCGAAAAAAGTCAGCTAGAACATTTAGTTTATAAAGCACATCACGTTTGTCTTTACTCAAAAGCGACAAGAGGGAATATCGATGTCACGTTAGAAGTGCAGTAGTTAAAAATGCGCTGGTGAGAGAACTTTTTCTCTACCAACGCATTTAGCTCTTACCACAATGGATTATTGAGTATTATACTACTTTATATGAAATCATTTTTTACTTTACATTTTGAACAATAGAAATCATAAAGATGCTCTAGTTTCCTGATCGTTAATTGTCCTTCGAATGGTAGATGAGCTGGACAACCCCTGAAGAATATGTTTTTGTATTTACCAATTTTAAATTTACTCTCTCGTGAATATCGATAAATAGGGGTTTCCCTTTTCCTAAAATTACTGGATGAATGGACAGTCGGTATTCATCCACAAGTCCTAAATTAATAAATGTCGTAATAAGACTAGCTCCCCCATATAGCCACATGTCTTTACCAGGTTTCGCCTTTAACTTTTGCATCTCTTCCGTTATTTGATCGTTAATGAAGATCGCATTACAGTCTGTCCCTTTTTGTGACCTAGAGAACACATATTTTTCTTTACTATTGATAACTTCCCACATTTCTTTATCCAATTCATTTTCAAATGATTCAGGCGTAAACTGCCCCCATAATTCATAGCTCTTTCTTCCATATAAAATGCTATCGATGCCATTTAAGAAATTCATAAACTCCATTTCTGGGTCCATGATGCACCAATCGATTTCTCCATTTTCCCCTTCAATAAAGCCATCTAACGTAACAGCTAAATCTAAAAGTATTCTTCTTGGTTTTATAGGATTCGTCATACCTTTCCCCCTTTCATTAAGTAAAGTAAGTAACTTTATTTTGAACTAAGATATTTACAAATTCCAGTTATCATATTACCATTAACATCAAAATATTTTGTATATTACGATAATTCGAGAGAGGAGTGTATGGATGTTTGGAATAATCAACTTTGAAGTATTTTTATTTGCTGCCATTTTGTTAAATTTAACTCCCGGTACCGATACGATGTACATTGTGAGCAGGAGTATATCACAAGGAAGAACAGCAGGAATTTTTTCAGCCCTTGGTATTACTGCCGGTGTAGTAGTACATACACTTTTGGCTGCATTTGGACTATCCATTATTTTAACACAATCCATTTTTTTATTTACTTTAATTAAAATTGTAGGGGCCATCTATCTAGCTTATCTTGGTCTGAAAATGCTCATTACAAGAAACACAACAAATGAACAGCAGACATTGCCAACACAAAGCAATAAGAAGATATTCCTTCAAGGTATGATCACCAATGTGACAAACCCAAAAGTAGCTTTATTTTTCTTAGCGTTTCTTCCACAATTTATTCATACAGATTCAGGAATAGCTACACCAATTCCTTTTATCGTCTTAGGTCTTACATTTACATTAACAGGTGGAATATGGTGTTTAATCATGGCCTACTTCTCTTCCATGGCAACGACAAAATTAAGAGGCAATACCAAAGTCTCAACAGTATTAAATAAATTAACGGGCGTTGTTTTTATCGCAATGGGTATTAAATTACTACAAACAAAACCAACTGCCTAACGAATAATGATCAAATACAATAAACACACGGTCCAATTCAATTGACGTGTGTTTTTTTGTGTCTAGCAACATCCCATTCTCACAGATAATGCTCCTTTTACTTCTTCGTTAATCAAGCGAACGCAATGCTTCCTTCAGCTTTTCCACCTCTTCGTTACTTAACGTAACACCCTTCCCCATTTTTTCATGATTTGGAGCCCAATCTCGTATATCGTACTTTGGTTCCCGTCCATTCCAGCTGATGAGGTTCAATTCTTTCGTCCATCCTTTTGGTGATTCAGAAAGGATCGCAATTTGTTTTGTGATTTCGAATTTGATTTCTGCCATTATTTTATCCCCCTATTTTTTGAATTTAACTTAAAATGTCAATGCTGTGCACATAAAAAGTTAAAGTAGTTGGCTTGTTTTTAATTTAACATTAAAAAATGCATTGACTCAAAAGAAAATTTGAATCAATGCATTCATATTAATCCTAGCACTATAAAGCTAATACTTATTGGATTACACGTTTAGAAAAGAGATAATTTTTAGACCAATAAGGGTTTTGTAGGACATTCGTTGTAATCATAACACCTTTTGATGTGGACGCATGAATCATATTGCCATCTCCCATATAAATACCAACATGGGCTACTCGTCCATCCGTATACGTGTCATTCATTGTGAAAAACATTAAGTCCCCGGCTTTTAATGTACCTGTTGAAACCGCGACACCTTTACTTGCTTGATCTCTAGAGACCCTCGGAAGTTGAAGACCTGCATTACCAAAGACATATTGTGTGTATGATGAACAGTCAAATGCGTTTGGAGCTTCTGCTAATGTTGCTCCCCATTTATATTTGGCTCCAATATATTTCTTAGCATCATCAAGAATTTTCTTCACTTGTTGCGCAACCGATTCATTACTATTGTTTTTTACAGGCTCATGCTCTTTGACCGGCTCCATCTCCCCTTTGGATGTATCGGCACTTGGAAGCTTTAAAATTTGTCCATCGTAAATTATATTGGAAGTAAGATTGTTGATTCTTTTTAATTCGTCCACACTAATATGGTGAATACGAGAAATATTATACAGTGTATCTCCCTTCGTCACTTCATATTTCGTTGCAGGGTTTTCGATTTGAATCGAACCATTTTCTTTCTTGTATATAATATACGAGTTAAAAATAGCTCCGGCTGCATGAAAGGTAACATAGGCTTTTTCATTAATCCATCTTGGTGGCTCTATGTTTATATATTCATTCCCCTTTTTTGCTCTTGTTCCACCTAACGCGATTCGAATAACTGTAGAGCCATCCGTAATCTCATAAGCCCTTGCTTGATCTTCAAATTTGATGTAATTATAATTTAAAATTTTTGCCAGATCTACAAACGGTAAATAATAGACACCATCTTCTATTATCGGATTAATGCCATTCACAATTTTTCCATTGATGAAAACACCTGCATTGGGAACGGACTGAACTTGCGCTTTCGTCGTCATTGTGCCACTTAAAGAAAAACCAAGAACTAGCATAAAAACCATTGTCATTCGTAAAAAATTCCTCATTGATTCTCTCCTTCAAATTGGTTTTTTTAGACTTAGTGGTTATAGTGGCTTATCATTATTTTTTTATGCTTACATACTTAGAGTTTCTAACAATTGGTTTTTTTGCAAATTAAAAAGAACCCCAAAATGAAGTGAACCCAAAAAGTTAGACATGAATATTAGGCAGCTACTTGGGCATGAGTTCGGTACTGTACTGGACTCATGCCTTTTAGTTTTACCTTA
>NZ_RYYR01000034.1 GCF_003977595.1 Lysinibacillus antri
TTCAATCGTATGCTTACTTCGCCCCATAAAAAATACTCCCCAACAGATAAACAGATTTTGTTTTTTCATCTGTCTACCTATTGGGGAGCATATCACATCTATCACTTCGGCTCTATTTTTACAAAACTTAAAACTTTTTCATTCTCTGCATACCGGACAACTCGAATTTGGCTCTCTCGATTTGGACTACCATTATCATGAATGATAAAGTATAGGGCGCTATCTTTTATTTCATAACCGATTAATGGAACCCAGTGATACTTAAATGTAGGTTTTGAATTGAATTGGAATGTAAAATATTTATCAAACTTCATCGCTACCGGTCTACCGGCATCTAATTGTTTTAATGCTTCATAAAGGGAACAATCTGCGACAATCCAGTCATTTCCTAAATGCTTTCGTAACCGTTTAATAAGGCGCCATTTAAATAGGCCAATTGGAGTACCACCAAGAAGTTTATAAAGGGAATTTACATCCTGGTTAAGCTGTTGCTGACCTAAATAATTTAAGATGACATAAACCGTTGTAGGGCCACAAGCCGAATTTCGATATTGTGGGAAAACTTCCTCACTATGCTGGGACATCCCTTTAATATTTAATTGTACTTTCATTTTCACCTCAAGCCCCCTTTCTTCTATATTATGTAATTTGTAGGGAGATGTAAAAAAACAATGTTATAATGAGTTGGAAATGAATGCACGTGTAATGGTTGGAGGAGTTTGTGTGAAAAAGTATAAAACATTATTATTTGACTTAGATGATACATTATTTGATTTTCAAGCAACTGAAGATATGGCATTACAAAAATTATTTAATGCATATCAACTTGAATTGACGCCACAAATTAAAGCAGATTATAAAAAAATTAATGACCAACTTTGGAAAGCGTATGAAGAGGATCAAATGGACCGAGATGAAGTCGTCAATACGAGATTTTCGCGTTTGTTTGAATTATATGGGGTTCAAGTGAATGGGATTGAACTACAAAATAGTTATATGAGCTATTTGTCAGAAGGCCATCATCTTATTCCTGGTGCCGTTGAGTTAATTCAATCTCTTCACACACAGTATGATTTATATGTGGTGACAAACGGTTCGTCTTTTTCGCAGTTCAAACGATTGGAAGATTCAGGGTTAGCGCCATATTTTTTAAACGTTTTTGTTTCTGAAGATACCGGCTATCAAAAACCAATGAAAGAATTTTTTGATCATGTCTTTTCACAAATTGAAAACTTCAAACATGATCATGCGCTCATCATTGGCGACTCTCTATCAGCAGATATAACGGGAGGATGGCGTGCTGGGATTGATACATGTTGGGTAAATCTTCAAAGAAAAGAGAATAACACTAAAGTAATCCCAACTTATGAAATTACAAGACTAGATGAATTGCATACTATTTTAGGATGAAATAAAACGAGCCGATCTACCTGCACTCAGAGATAGATCGGCTAGCATTTCTTATTTTCCTTCTTGTCTACGCTTTGTTACAGTCTCTCCTGCAATCCCCCAGTTGTCCGTATTTACTTCATCAATAACGACAACCGTTGTTGCTGGGTTTTTTCCGAGTACATCCACTAATAATTGAGTCGCTCCTTTGATCAGAGCTGCCTTCTTCTCAGGTGTTACATCTTCATTGGTAATTTTAATATTTACGTATGGCATATAAATACGAACCTCCATTATTTAGAACTATTGTTAGTATAAAGGAAATCTTTTTAAAAGTATTCGTTTTCCTTATATAAAAAGACCATATTAAATGAGTGTCGAAACATCTCACTAATACGGCCATTTCCTTTATGCTTGAGCAGTTAAAAACTCAATGACTTGCTCTGGAGATTTGGCGTTTGCACTATGTAAGTGTGCTAGTTTTTCGCCATTTTTGAATATTAAAAGACTTGGAATACCCATCACTTGGTATTTTTCTGCTAGCTCAGGGAACTCATCACGGTTAATTTCATACCAGTCGTATTGTTTATATTCTTCGATAATTGGATCAATGAACATATTCATACGTGTACAATCTGGACACCATCCAGCATAAAATTTAATAATGACTGGTTGCGCATTGCTAATGATTTCGTTAAATTGTTCATTTGTTGTAATTTGATTCATTTAAATTCACGCTCCTTATGAGTAGTGTACACATTATTGTTTAATTTTGAAAAGTAATTTGACTTATTGAATAAGGGACCATAAGTCTCCAGTTGCTTTCGGAGCTGAACGAACGCCTTCCGCTTTTCTTGTAGTCTATTAACGAAATTTTTAGTTAATTTAGATAAAAAAGATTGCTAAAATTGACAAAATCAACTACACTAAGAACAGAAAATCTGTTTTAAATGAAATTTCTTTTACGTTTTATTTTTTTTAACTTCAAAATGAATGAGTATTCATTCAAGAAGACGGATAAGGGGGATGTTTATGTCTTACAAAATTCAAAAAGCAGCTGTACTAGGCTCAGGGGTGATGGGTTCAGGTATTGCGGCTCACTTAGCGAATATCGGGATTCCAACATTAATTTTAGACATTGTTCCAAAAGAATTAACAAAAGAAGAGGAAGCGAAAGGGTTAACGTTAGAACATCCAGCAGTACGCAATCGTTTTGCCAACGGAGCGCTACAAAAGCTTCTTAAACAAAAGCCGGCTCCTCTTACATCAAAAAAGAATTTAAGTCTTCTAACAGTTGGTAACTTTGAAGACGATTTAGATAAATTACAAGAAGTGGATTGGATTATTGAAGTTGTTGTTGAAAATTTACAAGTAAAACAAAATTTATTCGAACGTGTTGAAGCTGTTCGTAAAAATGGTTCGATCATTAGTTCTAATACTTCTGGTATTAGTGTCAATGCGATGGTGGAAGGTCGTTCCGAAGATTTTAAGAAACATTTCTTAGGTACACATTTCTTTAATCCGCCTCGCTATTTAAAATTACTTGAAGTGATCCCTACAGAACATACATTGCCAGAAGTAGTTAGCTTCATGAAAAACTTTGCTGAAGATGTATTGGGGAAAGGAGTTGTAATCGGAAAAGATACACCAAACTTTGTTGCCAATCGGATTGGAACATATGGTTTACTCATTACACTTCGAGAAATGTTAGAGCGCGGATACTCTGTAGGTGAAGTCGACTCAATTACAGGTCCATTAATTGGTCGACCAAAATCAGCGACATTTAGAACGTTAGATGTTGTTGGATTAGATACATTTTTACATGTTGCCAAAACAGTATATGACCAAACAACAGGAGAAGAACAACAAGTATTTGATGTTCCGGACTTAATGAAAAAGCTAGTTGAAAATGGCTGGTTAGGTGCGAAATCAGGGCAAGGATTCTTTGTGAAAAAAGGGAAAGACATCTTTGAAATAGATGCCAATACGTTGGAATATGTTCCGGTAAAAAGTTTACAAACTCCTTCTATTGAAATGGCCAAACAAACAAAAGGGCTTTCAAACAAAGTTAAAACGTTAGTCTATGCAAAAGATCGAGTAGGCGAATTACTTTGGAATATCTTTGCTCCAACTTTAACTTATTCCGCGCAGCTAATGGGCGAAATTGCAGATACAATTGTTGAAATTGATAATGCGATGAAGTGGGGCTTCGGCTGGACACAAGGACCATTCGAAATGTGGGATGCAATCGGTGTGAAACAATCTGTAGAAAGAATGGAAGCAGAAGGAAGAGAAATCCCTGCTTTTGTGAAAGAGTTATTAGCGAAAAACTATGAATCTTTCTATAAAGAAATAGATGGTGAGTTAGCATACTTTAACGGTTCAGAATATGAGAAAGTACCTGTGAACGAAAAAGCGATTGATTTAAGGCGTTATAAGAAAAAACATGGCGTTATTAAATCAAATTCTGGTGCAAGTTTAATCGATTTAGGCGATGGCATTGCGCTTTTAGAGTTCCATTCAAAATCGAACGCAATCGGACTCGATATTATCCAAAAGATTAACTTTGCTATTGATGAAGTAGAGGCGAACTATAAAGGGCTTGTTATCGGGAACCAAGGCAAAAACTTCTGTGTTGGTGCCAACCTTGGCATGATTTTATTAGAAGCGCAAGATGATAATATTTTTGAATTAGACTTTACAATTCGCGCTTTCCAAAAAGCGATGCGCCGAATTAAATACAGCAAAGTCCCTGTAGTAGCGGCACCATTTGGCATGACCCTTGGAGGAGGCTCCGAAGTTTGTTTACCTGCTGCACATATACAAGCGTCGAGTGAAACGTATATGGGCTTAGTGGAAGTAGGGGTAGGCTTAATTCCAGGAGGCGGTGGAAACCTTGCTCTCTATGAAAAGTTTTTGAAAGGTATTCCAAACGGCGTCGACATTGATTACCAAGCAATTGCAACAAAAGTATTTGAAACGATAGCCCTTGCGAAAACATCAACTTCAGCAGAAGAGGCACGTGAAAATAATTTCCTTAATTTTGCTGACGGTGTTTCTGTCAATCCGGATCACTTACTATATGATGCAAAACAAGCAGCATTAGCCCTTTATGAAGCCGGGTATAAGCCACCTGTTCCAAAGAAAATAAAAGTAGTAGGCGCACCAGGTTATGGAACATTGTTACTAGGTGCAGAAGGTATGTTCCAGTCAGGTTATATTAGTGAGCACGACTTGAAAATTGCGAAAAAGCTTGCTTACGTCATTGCTGGGGGATTAGTACCATACGGAACAGAAGTGTCGGAAGAATATTTATTGAACCTTGAAAAAGAGGCATTTTTACAACTGGTAGCCGACCCGAAATCACAGGCAAGAATGCAACACATGCTAATTAAGGGGAAACCATTACGTAATTAATGTGTAAAATTTAAGATTATTAGATTTTGAACAGTGTCTAGCTACAGGCGCTAGCTCTCCAAAAGTTGAAAGAACTTTATAGCTAGGCGAGCGCCTTTTGCTTTTCATAAGATAAGGGGGATACACACTATGCGTGAAGCCGTTATAGTAGCAGGAGCAAGAACACCGATCGGGAAGGCGGTAAAAGGATCACTTGCGAACATGAGGCCAGATGATCTTGGTGGGATTGTAGTAAAGGAAACGTTAAATCGAGCAGGATATGAAGGTCCAATAGATGATTTAATAATGGGTTGTGCATTACCTGAAGCTGAACAAGGGTTGAATGTTGCACGTAACATTGGGGCGTTAGCTGGGTTACCTGATTCTACACCTGCAATTACAATTAATCGTTACTGCTCTTCTGGATTACAGTCGATTGCCTATGCAGCAGAGCGAATTATGCTTGGTCATTCAAAAGCCATCATAGCGGGTGGTGTAGAATCGATGAGTATGGTTCCGATGCCAGGAAATACAGTTCGTTTGAATCCAAAACTAGCAGAAGAAGCCCCCCAGTATTATATGGGCATGGGACATACTGCTGAAGAAGTAGCACGACGTTATGAGGTTAGTCGAGAAGATCAAGACGCTTTTGCAGTGCGTTCCCACGAATTAGCTGCGAAAGCGATTAAAGAAGGAAAGTTTAAAGACGAAATTGTTCCGATTGAAGTTGTTCAGCATTATGTTGATGAAAATCATAAACTTCAGAAAAAGACGTTTATTTTTGATACAGATGAAGGGGTTCGCCCAGGTACGTCAATGGAAGTGTTAGCAAAGTTACGCCCAGCCTTTCACGTTAAAGGTTCTGTAACAGCAGGAAACTCTTCACAAACATCCGATGGGGCAGCAGCTGTTCTTGTCATGGACCGTGAAGAAGCAGCAGCGCAAGGACTACAACCAATGGCAAAGTTTTTAGGATTTGCAGTTGGGGGCGTTCCTCCAGAAGTAATGGGAATTGGTCCAATTGAAGCAATTCCAAAAGCGTTAAAAATCGCAGGTCTTACGCAAGAAGAGATTGATTTATGGGAGCTAAACGAAGCATTCGGATCCCAATCAATTCAAGTCGTGCGTCACTTAGGCATTGATATAGAGAAAGTGAATGTGAATGGTGGAGCTATTGCATTTGGTCATCCACTAGGAGCAACAGGTACGATTCTAACATTAAAATTAATCAATGAATTAAAACGTCAAGGTAAAAAATATGGTGTCGTAACAATGTGTATCGGTGGCGGTATGGGTGCTGCTGGCGTGTTTGAAGTGCTATAAAAATAGATTGGCGGAATAATTTAGTGATTTGGCGGAAATTCGACAAAAAGTGGCGGAATTATTAATTAGTTTGGCGGAATTCTACTCAAAAATGGCGGAATTATTCCTAACTTTATAAAACAAAATTGGGGAGGAATTAGTTATGGTTCAAACAACGAATATTATTAAAGGTGGTAGTTTTTTAATTGAAGATGTGGAATTAGATCGTGTAATTACACCGGAAGATTTTACAGATGAGCAAAAAATGATTGCCCAAACAACGGCTGACTATGTTGAAACAGAAGTAAAACCAGTTGTGGAAAATTTAGAGCATCATGAATTTGATCATTCTGTTCGTCTATTGAAAAAGGCTGGTGAACTAGGACTCCTTGCTGCAGATATTCCGGAAGAGTATGAAGGACTTGGGTTAGATAAAGTATCTTCTGCGTTAATCGGCGAGAAAATGTCTCCTGCTGGTGGATTCTCAATTACTCACGGTGCCCATGTAGGGATTGGGTCGTTACCAATCGTGTTATTCGGTAACCATGAGCAAAAGTCTCAATATTTACCGAAATTAGCTTCTGGGGAATTAATTGCAGCGTATGCATTAACAGAGCCAGGTTCAGGTTCTGATGCATTAGGAGCAAAAACAGTAGCAAAGTTAAATGATGCAGGAACACATTATGTCCTTAACGGTGAAAAGCAATGGATTACAAATGCTGGATTTGCTGATGTATTTGTTGTCTATGCAAAGATTGATGGCGATAAATTTACGGCATTTATTGTAGAACGTAATTTCCCTGGCGTATCAGTGGGTGCGGAAGAAAAGAAAATGGGGATTAAATCATCTTCTACGCGTACATTAATTTTACAAGACGCTCAAGTACCAGTAGAAAATCTATTAGGTGAAATTGGTCGAGGCCATATTATTGCCTTCAATATTTTAAATATCGGACGTTACAAATTAGGGGTAGGGACTGTTGGAGCTTCTAAACGTGCATTTGAATTAGCGGTTGCCTATACAAACCAACGTCAACAATTTAAAACACCTTTATCAAGCTTTAACCTGACAAAAGAAAAAATTGCAACGATGGCTTCACAGCTTTATGCTTCCGAATCTTTAAACTATCGTACAGTTGGTTACTTTGAAGATCGTTTAAGCCAAATGTCTGAAGAGGAGCAAAAAGACGGTAGATCCATTGCAGCAGCAATAGCAGAGTATGCGATTGAATGTTCGATTGCAAAAGTATTTGGTTCAGAAACGCTAGATTACATTGCGGATGAAGCGGTACAATTACATGGTGGTTACGGGTTCATGGCTGAGTATGAAGTAGAACGCATTTATCGTGATTCTCGAATCAATCGTATCTTTGAAGGAACGAACGAAATTAACCGACTACTTGTACCTGGAACATTTATGAAGAAAGCATTAAAAGGTGAATTACCACTTCTTCAAGTAGCACAAAAATTGCAGGAAGAGCTATTAATGCTAATGCCAGAAGATATCGGGGACGAACCACTTGCACAAGAAGCATACCTCGTGAAAAATGCGAAGAAAATTGGCATTTTAGTTGCCGGAGTTGCTGCTCAGAAGTTTGGTACGAAGCTAGAAGCAGAACAAGAAGTGCTGGTAAATATCGCGAACATTGCAAACCAAGTATATGCAATGGAATCTGCAGTCATCCGTACACAAAAAGCGATTAACCGAGACGGAGCAGAAAAAGCAAAACAAAAAATCCTTTATACAGAAATTTTCTGCCAAGAAGCATTTGCAGAAATTGAAAAAGAAGCAAAAGAAGTGATCTTAGCTTCTGTTGAAGGTGATGCAGGAAAAATGACATTATCCGCATTACGTAAGTTAACTCGTAGCAATCCTTACAATTTAATATTAAAGAAACGTGAAGCTTCTCAAAAATTAATTGAAGCAGAGAAGTATATCGTTTAAAACTAAGCTAGAAACCATCTAGAAGGAATCCTATTGCCTCCGGGATTCCTTCTTTTTCGTTTTCTATTCCTGCTCTTCTAAAAGTTAGGAACCTTTCTATTAACTGTATAGTCTTCATTTTTGTTAGAATAGTGAAAATACTAAAAAAGGAGAACTCCCCATGACATTGCAATTGATCCAATATCCGCGCTGTACGACATGTAAAAAAGCACAAAAGTGGTTAGATGAACATGACATTTCGTATGAGGCAATTCATATTGTCGAACAAACACCGACAAAAGAAGAATTAAAATCCTTATGGGAAAAAAGTGGTCTGCCATTGAAAAAGTTTTTTAATACTTCCGGAATGAAGTATAAATCATTAGGCTTAAAGGACAAATTAAGTACGATGACAGAAGAAGAACAGTTAGAACTTTTAGCCTCTGATGGAATGCTAATTAAACGACCAATCGTTACAAATGGAGAAATCGTTACATTAGGATTTAAAGAGGAAGAATTCACAAATACGTGGAAATAAAAAGTATAGATTAACTTGTTTTTACTATTAAAATATGTCAAACTGAACTTGAATAATTACATAAATTTGGAGGGGTTTTAGTGAGCACACCAAAAGAATTACGTTACTCTGAAGAACATGAATGGGTAAAAGTTGAAGATGGTAAAGTGCGTATTGGAATTACACATTTCGCACAATCTGAACTTGGTGACATCGTGTTTGTAGAATTACCACAAGTTGGGGATGAAATTCAAACGAACGAACCATTCGGAAGTGTTGAATCTGTTAAAACAGTTTCTGAACTTTATGCACCGATTTCAGGTAAAGTGGTTGAAGTTAATGCTGAGTTAGAAGATAGCCCAGAATTTGTTAACGAATCTCCATATGAAAAAGCATGGATGATTGTTGTTGAGCCAACTGACATCGCAGAAGTAGAAACTTTATTAACTCCTGAGCAATATGAGGAATTAATTGAAGCAGAATAAGAATATGATATATTAAAACGCCAGTTAAAAACACTGGCGTTTTTTTTACACTACAATAATATAATAAGAAACCACCTATTTTCACATTTTTTATGCATACTTTCTAACATTATCAAGTTGTATTACTTAGAAATCGTGGGGTGAGCAAATGATTGTTGAAAAGTGTATAATCGTTGAGGGTCGATCGGATAAGTTAAATATTGAACCGATATTTGCAGAAAGTGTACAAATTATCTGTACAAATGGGACAATTAGTGAAGAAGCATTATTGGATCTACTTGAACCCTTTGAAGAATGTAAAATTTATACTTTATTTGATCAGGATAAATCGGGTGAAAAGTTGAGAAAGCTAACGAAAAGAATTTATTCGGAGGCGGTTCATCTTTTTATTCCACGAACATATATCGAGGTAGCAAATGCTCCGAAAAAAGTACTGGCACATTTGTTATATGATGCAAAATTCTCGATTCGCAAACAATTTTTATCATCATAGTTCGTAATAGATCAAGAAAAAAATAATATTAAATTCATGCGACTTCCTCGAAATTGAGTAAGTCGTCATTTTATATTGAGGGATTAGGTGAATTACATGCAAGAGTGGACAATTGAACAGTGGGAGCAAAATTTAACACAGCATCCAATTGTAGCTTTTTATTTATATACGCCAATGTGTGGGACATGCGCGGTTGCATCCAAAATGCTCGAAGTCGTTGAAAATGTTTTGCCAGACGTTCCAATTGGCAAAGCAAACATTAATTTCATTCAATCATTGGCAATGGATTATCAAATAGAAAGTGTGCCTTGTTTGGTTATTGGAAAGAGTGGAAATGTAGTAGAAAAATTGTATGCTTTCCAATCCGTACCAAACCTATATGAAAAGTTGAAAAAGTAGTTGACTATACGAATTACCCATGATAAAGTTACTGTCATAGTAATTTAAACTTAATATCGTAACTCTTATAAAGAGAGGCGGAGGGAAGTGCCCGATGAAGCCCGGCAACCATCACAAATGTGAAAAGGTGCCAAGTCACGCGAAGTGGATACTTTGGAAGATGAGAGGACGGTTAACGTATAGCGAATAAATGTTGTGCGAAACCCCTTCTACTTATCTATGTAGTTGGGGTTATTTTTTGCTAATTTTAAAATATACGTACACAAGATAGCGAATTTAATATAGAATGGAGAATTGGGGCACAAAATACGTTATGCGTATTAAAGGAGTATAGACAACATGATTGAATTAAAAGATATCTCTAAAGTATATAAATCAAAAAACGGTGAAATACATGCCGTTAAAAATGTAAATCTATCAATAAGTAAAGGTGAAATATTCGGAATAATCGGATATAGTGGTGCTGGGAAAAGTACGATGATTCGCTTATTGAATGGACTTGAAAAGCCGACCAGTGGGACTGTTGATGTAAATGGTCAGCAAGTTTCTTCGATTTCTGGTAATGCACTACGCAATGCACGACAAAAAATAAGTATGATCTTCCAACACTTTAATTTACTTTGGTCACGTACAGTTGCTGATAATATTGCCTTCCCATTAGAAATTGCTGGTGTACCGAAAGAACAAAGGGATAAACGAGTGAAGGAATTAATTGACCTAGTTGGGTTATCTGGTCGAGATAATGCTTATCCATCGCAATTATCAGGTGGTCAAAAGCAACGTGTAGGCATTGCAAGAGCGTTAGCGAACAATCCTGAAGTACTACTTTGCGATGAAGCAACAAGCGCACTTGACCCAGAAACAACGGATGCCATTTTGGAACTGTTGTTAGATATTAATAAACGATTAGGACTTACAATTGTTTTGATTACCCATGAAATGCATGTCATTCGCAAAATTTGTCACCGTGTTGCCGTAATGGAGGCTGGACAAGTTGTGGAACAAGGAAACGTTCTACAAGTATTCCAAAACCCACAAGCGGATATTACGAAAAATTTCGTCATGCAAGTGTCGGGGACAAAGGAATCGAAGGACTCGATTGAACAAATATTAGTCAACTATCCTACTGGAAAAATTGTGAAGCTAACATTTGTTGGGAATAAAACCGAACAACCTATTATTTCACAGCTCATTAAACAGTTTAATGTGGAAGTAAATATTGTTCACGGGAATATTTCACAAACATCTGGCGGACCATATGGCACATTAATTGTCCAAATTGATGGTGACCAATCGAAAGTGAATCAAGCATTACAGCTGCTTCAATCATTAGAGATTCAAACGGAGGTGATTGAGCATGCTTAGTGGATTATTTCCAAATGTAAGATGGGACAACATGTGGGAAGCGACATATGAAACTTTGTACATGACAGGTATTTCCACAGTTGTCACATTTGTACTAGGTTTAGCAATAGGGATTATTTTATTCTTAACAAGTCCACATCAAATATGGGCAAACAAAATTGCGAACTTTATTACAGGCTCACTTGTAAATATTTTCCGATCAATCCCATTTATCGTATTAATTATTTTATTAATCCCGTTTACTAAGTTTTTATTAGGAACAATTCGTGGGATGAATGCGGCATTACCAGCATTAATAATCGGTGCTGCTCCCTTTTATGCACGTATGGTTTTAATTGCATTACGTGAAATTGATAAAGGTGTATTAGAAGCCGCTCGTTCAATGGGTGCAAAAACATCGACAATTATTTGGAAAGTTCTCATTCCTGAATCGTTACCGGCACTTCTTTCTGGTATTACTGTGACGGCAGTTACATTAGTTGGGTATACAGCAATGGCAGGTATTATTGGTGCAGGTGGATTAGGGAACTTAGCGTTTATTGATGGCTTCCAACGAAGTCGAGATGATGTAACGCTTATGGCGACGATTATCATTTTAATTATCGTCTTCATTATTCAATTAATTGGGGACTTTATTACAACAAAAGCGGATAAACGTTAACGCTTGGTGTTTTCGGGGATACCCGTTCACATATATCATAACAACAAAAGGAGAAAGTCAAAATGAAGAAATTATTATCATTTTTATTACTATCGGTAGTCGTACTAGCATTAGCAGCTTGTGGCAGTTCTGAAGAAGAACCAGCTACAAACGCATCAACTGATGATGGAAAAACGGAAGAAACAGAAACTACAACTCTAACTGTAGGTGCTTCTAACGGCTTACATGATTTAATTTTAGAACAAGCAAAACCACTTTTAGCTGAACAAGGTGTAGATTTAGTGATCGAGCCTTACCAAGATTATGTAATGCCAAACCAAGATTTAGACTCTGGTGAATTAGATGCTAACTATTTCCAACATATTCCTTATTTAGAAAACGAAATTGCTGAAAAAGGTTATGATTTCGTAAATGCTGGTGGGATCCATATCGAGCCAATCGGTATTTACTCTCAAAAATATAAATCTTTAGATGAACTTCCTGATGGTGCAACAATTATTATTTCAAACTCTGTGACTGACCAAGGTCGTATTTTATCAATGTTAGAAGTTGAAGGATTAATCAAACTTAAAGACGGCATTGACAAAACTGCTGCAACTTTAGATGATATCGTTGAAAACCCTAAAAACTTAGTAATCGATGCAAGCTCAGCTCCAGAAATGTTAGTAACGTATTATGAAGAGGGCGAAGGAGATGCAGTTGTTATTAACTCAAACTTCGCAATCGACGCTAGTATCAATCCACTTGAAGATTCAATCGCTATTGAAGGTTCAGAATCTCCATACGTAAACGTTATTGCTGTTCGTTCTGAAGATAAAGATAACGAAGCAATCAAAAAATTAGTAGACGTATTACGCACGAAAGAAATCCAAGACTTCATTATTGAAGAATGGGGCGGCGCAGTAGTACCTGTAAGTGAATAATTTGTAAAAGAAAAGACCTTTGGGGAACAAATCTCCAAAGGTCTGTTTTTATTTATGAATATTAGATAAAATTGAGAACTAATAAAAATTACACAAACTGATTCAACCGCGAGAAGAAAGTGCTAATAAATTCTAAAAATACTTTTTCAGATGGACCTAGCTCCCGGTTTGTCGGATGAATGACCCCGACCGTTCTTGTAATATTCGGATTATCAATTGCTTTTTTTACTGTAAGACGTGGAGTTGAATCGTAAAGAGAGCTTTCTGGTAATAATGTGACGCCAATTCCCGCTGCTACTAACCCCTTTAATGCATCCATATCTTCTCCCTCAGAAGTGACATTTGGAACAAACCCTGCTGATTTACAAGCGTCTACTGCCACTTTATGTAAAATGTAGCCTTCTGGGAAAAGTACGAAATTTTCTTTTCGTAAATCCGTTAAGTTCAATCGGTCTCGTTGTGCTAATGGATGATTTGCAGGTAGTAACGCATGCACTTTTTCACTAAATAGAATCATAGAATCAATTGCTTCATCTTTTGAAGGAACAGGCCCTAAAAAAGCTAAGTTTAAATCGCGGTTTTTTACAGCATCAATTAAATACTTATAGGACCCTTGGCGTAAATGAAAGGAAACATCTGGGTATTGTTTTTTAAATGCTGAAATAACGGTTGGTAATACATAGCTTGCTAAACTTGTAGGGAATCCGACTTTAATTGTTCCTTTTGCAGGATCTAAATACTCCTCTACTTGTTTTGCTGCAAAATCAATTGCCTTCAACGCGGTAATACAATGCTCGAGAAAGACTTTCCCTATAGGCGTTAGCTTTACGTTTCGCCCAACGCGTTCAAAAAGTGGTGTTCCTAGCTCATCTTCAAGGTTTGCAATCTGTCTACTGACTGCTGACTGTGCGACATGTAGATGTTCTGCTGCTTCTGAAATATGCTCTCGTTCTGCTACTTCTACAAAGTACCTCAATTGGCGTAATTCCAATATTTCCACCCCTCTTATCTAAAATCTAGATTAATTCCATCCAATCTATATATTGTTAATATTATTTCATAAACCTTAAAATGTAAATAAGATATTAAAGGAAGTTTTGGGGGGAAATTAAATGACTTTTCATCAACTACCAGCAGCACAAGGTTTGTATTCACCAACATTTGAACACGATGCTTGTGGAATTGGTTTTTATGCAAATATAAAAGGACGCGCTTCACATGATATTGTTGTAAAGGGTCTAGAATTGTTATGTCGCTTAGATCACCGCGCTGGACGTGGAGCTGATGGCAAAACTGGAGATGGCGCAGGGTTAATGGTGCAAATTCCTGATGCATTTTATAAATTAAACTGTCCAGAATTGCCATTACCTCAAAAAGGGGATTATGGTGTAGGGCAATTATTTTTTACAGAAGATCTAGGTGCTAGAGAAGCGATTGAACAAAAAATTAATGAACTGATCGAACAAGAAGGTCAAAAACTAATCGGTTGGAGAACAGCTCCTACGTTTAAAGAAAACTTAAGTGATATTGCCAAATCAACAGCTCCAGTAGTACGCCAAGTGTTTATTCAAAAAGGTGAGAATATTCATGACACATTAGCATTTGAACGGAAATTATATTTAATTCGTAAACAAGCAGAAATTTGGGCGAACAAGCAAGATTTAAAATTCTACTGTCCAAGTATGTCGAGTCAAAAAATGGTCTTTAAAGGATTGCTTACACCAGAAGAAGTAAATGAATTCTATATCGACTTACAGGATCCGAGTTTCATCTCCGCATTTGCAATTGTACACTCACGTTACTCTACAAATACTTTCCCAAGCTGGGAACGCGCGCATCCAAATCGTTATATTGTTCACAATGGTGAAATTAACACACTACGCGGAAATATCAATTGGATGACGGCTCGTGAACAACGATTCGTATCGCAAGCATTTGGTGATGATTTAGAGAAATTGATGCCAATAATCGATAATACGGGATCTGATTCATCTATGCTTGATAATGCTTTCGAATTTTTCGTATTAGCAGGACGTACACCAGCACATACGGCGATGATGTTAATTCCAGAGCCGTGGACAGAAAATCCTCATATTTCAGAAGAGAAAAAAGCCTTTTATACCTACCATGCGAATTTAATGGAGCCATGGGATGGCCCAACAGCAGTTTGTTTCACAGACGGTAAACAAATTGGTTCGATATTAGACCGTAATGGATTACGACCAGCTCGCTATTATGTAACGAAAGACGATATGATTGTCTTTTCGTCAGAAGTGGGTGTTGTAGATATGGAAGAAGAAAATGTTCTCTATAAAGAACGTTTAAGTCCAGGTCGTATGCTCTTAATTGACTTAGAAGAAGGAAAAATTATTTCAGATGAAGAGCTAAAAAGTACGATGGCCAAAGAAGAACCATATGCACAGTGGCTTAAAGACAATATGCTCACTTTAGAAAAGAAAGAAGAGCAACCAAAAGCATTGGATCAACTTACACGTCGACAAAAAATGTATGGATTTACGTTTGAAGATATCCAGAAGTATATCGTTCCAATTGCGAGTAGTGGAAAAGATCCGATTGGTTCGATGGGGAACGACACGCCATTAGCAGTATTGTCTGATCAACCGCAATCCCTTTTTAATTACTTTAAGCAATTATTTGCACAAGTAACAAACCCACCAATTGATTCGATCCGTGAACACATTGTTACGTCAACAATGACACTATTAGGAGCGGAAGGAAATCTACTTCATCCGAATGCAGAGAATGCTAGACGTATCTATTTAGAAACGCCAGTTCTTACAAACAATGAGTTAAATCGAATTGTAGAAATACATCAACAACACTTCCAACATGCAATTTTAACATTAGAATTCAAAAAACCATTGGAGCTGGAGCTAGAGCGTCTATTTAAAGAAGCAGATGCAGCAATCGAAAAAGGCGTTTCTTTACTAGTATTGTCAGATGAACTTCAAGATCTTACAACACCGACAATTCCAATTCTACTTGCGGTAAGTAGCTTACATCAATATTTAGTGCGTACAGGAAAACGTACACAAGTAAGTTTACTAGTGAACAGTGGTGAAACACGAGAAGTACATCATTTTGCTGCATTAATTGGATTTGGTGCAGATGCGATTACTCCTTATTTAGCGTACGCGTCCATTGAAGAGGCGATTCAGGCTGGACATATTACCCTTAGCTACCAAGATGCTGTTGAAAAATATCGTAAAGGGATTGCTGAAGGTGTCGTAAAGGTGATGTCTAAAATGGGCATTTCAACGGTTCAATCTTACCGTGGTGCGCAAGTTTTTGAAGCGGTGGGCATTAGTAAGGAAGTAATTAATCAATATTTCACAGGTACTGCTTCACAAATTGATGGCATTGATTTAGAAACAATTGGTGAGGAAACGAAGCGTCGTCATGCACAAGCAGTGGCATCAAATTCTGAAATTTTAGAATCTGGCAGTGAATATCAATGGCGTGCAAATGGCGAACATCATGCCTTTAACCCGAAAACAATTCATACGTTACAAACGGCTACAAGAAAAAATGATTTCGGAATTTACCGTATGTATGCAGAAATGGCAAACGAAGAACGCATCGGCTTTTTACGTAATCTATTTGAATTCAAAACTACTAAATCAATTCCAGTAGAGGAAGTAGAATCTGTAGAATCCATTGTGAAACGATTTAAAACAGGGGCAATGTCCTTTGGTTCAATTTCAAAAGAAGCCCATGAAACATTAGCAATTGCCATGAATCGTTTAGGTGCACGTTCTAACTCTGGTGAAGGGGGCGAACATGCAGGGCGTTACAAAATTGATGCGAATGGGGATAACCGAAACAGTGCCATTAAACAAATTGCATCAGGACGCTTTGGTGTAAAGTCACACTATTTAGTGAATGCACAAGAGTTACAGATTAAGATGGCTCAAGGCGCTAAACCTGGTGAGGGTGGTCAATTACCTGGTAATAAAGTCTATCCATGGGTAGCAGAAGTGCGTGGTTCAACGCCAGGTGTTGGACTTATTTCACCACCGCCACATCATGATATCTATTCAATAGAAGATTTAGCAGAATTGATTTATGACTTAAAAAATGCAAATCGTCATGCTCGTATCTCTGTCAAACTCGTTGCTAAAGCAGGTGTAGGAACAATTGCTGCAGGTGTAGCGAAAGGTGGAGCAGATGTTATTGTCATCTCTGGCTATGATGGAGGAACAGGCGCATCGCCAAAAACTTCAATAAAACATACTGGACTACCCTGGGAACTTGGTTTAGCAGAAGCACATCAAACGTTAATGTTAAATGGCCTTCGTGAACGAGTAACATTAGAAACAGACGGGAAGTTAATGACAGGTAAAGATGTGGTGATGGCAGCATTACTTGGGGCAGAAGAGTTTGGTTTTGCCACTGCGCCATTAATCGTTCTTGGTTGTGTCATGATGCGTGCTTGTCATTTAGATACATGTCCAGTAGGGGTAGCAACACAAAATCCGGAGCTTCGTGCAAAATTCATGGGGAATGCAGATCATATCGTGAACTTCATGCGATTTATAGCTCAAGAAATGCGTGAATACATGGCGAAATTAGGCTTCCGTACTGTTGAAGAAATGGTCGGTCGTACAGATATTCTTGAAATAAGTGAGCGTGCAAAAGCTCATTGGAAGGCTAGCCAAGTTGATTTATCTGCACTACTTTATCAAGTACAAGGGGCACGAACAAAACAGACGAATCAAGATTTGCGCATTGAGGAAACATTTGATAGTCGCTTCATTTTGCCAAAAGTACAAAGAAGTATTGAAGAGAATGAACCGATTGAACTTGAGTTTGACATTAAAAATACAGATCGTGTTGTCGGTACAATTGTCGGAAGTGAGATTTCGAAAAAGTACGGTGAAAAGGGTCTGAAAAATAATACAATTCGAATTAAATTTACTGGGCATGCAGGACAAAGCTTCGGTGCCTTTGTTCCTCGAGGTATGTCACTTTCATGTGTGGGTGATGTAAATGACTACTTTGGTAAAGGCTTATCTGGTGGTAAATTAGTAGCCATTGCGCCAATTAAAGGGGAACAAGAGAAAAACGTCATCGCAGGTAATGTATGTTTATATGGAGCAACAAGTGGTACAGCATTTATTAATGGTCGTGCAGGCGAACGTTTTGCCGTACGTAACAGTGGGGCAAATGTTGTAGTTGAAGGCATTGGCGATCATGGTTGTGAATATATGACTGGCGGGCGTGTTGTCATTTTAGGTGATGTTGGTAAAAACTTCGCTGCTGGTATGAGTGGTGGGATTGCTTATGTCTTACCAACAGATGAAGAGGCATTTAAAGAAAAATGCAATATGGAAATGATTCAATTTGAACGTTTAGAAGACAAAAATGAATTGGAAGAAGTTCGTCAAATGATCATTCAACATTTAGAGCATACAGAAAGTTCGATTGCTTTAGACGTTTTAGCAAAATGGCAACAATTTGTACCGAAGTTTGTAAAGGTAGTACCAACAGATTATAAAGCGATGCTAGAAAAGATTAATCATCATAAATATCAAGGATTAGAAGAGCAAGATGCAGCGATGCAAGCCTTTGTGGATGCAACGGGCGGAAAAGAGCTAGCGATTTCTAAAAGATAGGAGGGAATACAATGGGAAAACCAACAGGATTTATGGAATATAAAAGAGAAAAAACGAAAGAAATGCCTCCGGAGAAGCGTATTACTAACTGGAATGAATATGCAACGAGGCTATCGGATGAATCTTTAAAAACACAAGGTGCACGTTGTATGGATTGTGGTACACCATTTTGTCATATGGGGATAGAGATTCGTGGTGCAGCAGCTGGATGTCCAATTCAAAATGTCATCCCAGAATGGAACGATTTAGTTTATAAAGGACAATGGAAAGAGGCGCTCGATCGATTGCATTTAACAAATAACTTTCCGGAATTTACAGGTCGTGTTTGTCCAGCACCTTGTGAAGGTTCTTGTACTTTAGGAATTAACGAGCCATCTGTTGCCATTAAATCCATCGAACGGTCTATTATTGATAAAGGATTTGAAAACAATTGGATCGTTCCAAAAATTCCACAACATCGTACAGGGAAAAAAGTTGCGATTGTTGGATCAGGTCCGGCGGGGTTAGCAGCGGCTGATCAGTTAAATCAATTAGGCCATAGTGTCACGGTATATGAACGTGCGAATCGACTAGGTGGATTATTAATGTATGGTATCCCGAATATGAAACTTGAGAAAAATGTTATTGACCGTCGTGTAAATTTACTGCGTCAAGAAGGTATTGATTTTATCGTCAATACGGAAATTGGGAAAGATATTACGAAAGAACAATTACAAGCGCAATATGATGCCGTTATTTTATGTATTGGTGCACAAAAACAACGCGTACTTCATTTAGAAGGTAGTGAAGCAAAAGGGATTCACTTAGCGATGGATTACTTAACTGGTGTCACACAAAGCTTGTTAAATTCGAATTTTGAAGATGGAACAGCGCTAGATGTCGCAGGGAAAGATGTCATTGTCATTGGTGGAGGCGATACTGGTGCAGACTGTGTTGCAACGGCTATTCGTCAAAATGCACGCTCGGTTTATCAATTTGGGAAACACCCTGAATTACCAAAAGTGCGTGAAGACGATCGACCATGGCCACAAGATCCAAATGTCTATAAATTAGATTATGCATATGAGGAAGCGGCAGCACTAACTGGAAGAGACCCACGTGAATATTGCATCCAAACGAAAAAGATCGTTGCAGATGAGCGTGGGTTCGTTAAAGAATTGCATACGATTCAAATGGAGAAAATTTTAGGTGACGATGGTTTCCACTACTTTAAAGAGTTGCCAAATACGGAGAAAGTATGGCCGGCTCAGGTAGTATTTGTAGCGATTGGATTTGAAGGAGTCGAAAAATCATTGCCAGAAAACTTTGGTATTACGATTTCCAATAATCGAATCCAGGCATCGATTAAAGATTTTGAAACGAATGTACCTGGTGTGTTTGCAGCGGGTGATGCGCGTCGTGGCCAAAGCTTAGTTGTTTGGGCAATCAAAGAAGGGCGAGCAGTAGCGGCGAGTGTGCATGACTATTTATCTGTAATTTTAAAGCCATAAATACAGCGATTTTCAAGTTGAGTTAGTCAGCTTGAAAATCGTTTTTATTTGATTTTTAAGGGAATTTATTTTACAAATATAATTTTACCCTTTATGTATAGGATGTTTATTGAAAGCCGCAAACTAAATAAAAGGCTAGAATACGTAAAGTGTGAGGTTTCCAACGTTTTGATAGTGAAATGAATTCTCAATTAGAATTAGATTATTGAAAATGAATTATGTTCTATTTTTGTCTCATTATTTTTCTGCACTATAGATTAATTAAAGAAAACACCTTTATTTTAACGGATTCTACTGAAAAATATTGTTTGTCGAATAAATGTTTTGCATGCTTGGATGTTTTCGGTTAAGATTAGAATGATAATAAATTAGGAATGGAAAACCCATTCAATGCGTAATTACGGAGGTAATATAATGTCAACTTTGGTTATTAAAGATCTTCACGTATCAATTGATGATAAGGAGATTTTAAAAGGTTTAAATCTTACTATTAATACAAATGAAGTCCATGCAATCATGGGTCCTAACGGTACTGGTAAATCAACGTTAGCATCTGCAATCATGGGTCATCCAAAATATGAAGTTACTCAAGGTACAATTGAAATCGATGGAGAAAACGTACTTGAAATGGAAGTAGATGAGCGTGCAAAAGCAGGTCTTTTCCTAGCAATGCAATATCCATCAGAAATTTCTGGTGTAACAAATGCAGACTTCATCCGTTCAGCAATTAACGCTCGTCGTGAAGAAGGTAATGAAATCTCATTAATGAAATTCATCCGTGAATTAGATAAAACAATGGACTTCCTTGAAATGGACCAAGATATGGCACAACGTTATTTAAACGAAGGATTTTCAGGTGGGGAAAAGAAACGTAACGAAATTCTTCAATTAATGATGATCAAACCTACATTTGCTATCCTTGATGAAATTGACTCTGGTTTAGATATCGATGCATTAAAAGTAGTGGCAAAAGGCATTAATGAAATGCGCGGCGAAGGTTTCGGCTGTATCGCAATCACTCACTACCAACGTTTATTAAACTACATCACGCCAGACCATGTACACGTAATGATGCAAGGTAAAGTAGTGAAATCTGGTGGCCCGGAATTAGCACAACGTTTAGAGGCTGAAGGTTATGACTGGATTAAACAAGAACTTGGTATCGAAGACGAATCAGTAGAACAAGCATAATTTAGGAGGACGAAAAAGATGACGGTTGAAACAAAATTGGCGTTATCAGCTCAAGAAGTAAGCTCGTTCTCACAAAGCAACAATGAACCAACTTGGTTTGCTGACTTACGTGCTACTGCAATTGAAAAAGCGGCTGAATTACCAATGCCAAAGCCAGATAAAACAAATATTACAAAATGGAACTTTATTGAGTTTCCAGTTCACACTGTTGAAAGTACACCATTTAATTCATTACAGGAACTTCCAACAGAGATCAAAGAAATTATTGATATTGAAGGTCAAGAAAACCTATATATTCAACGTAATAATACACCAGCATTCCTTAAAATTTCAGAAGAGTTAGCATCACAAGGTGTGATCTTTACGGATATTTTAACGGCTGTTCGCGAGCATGGAGATTTAGTTCAAAAATACTTTATGACAGAAGCGGTTAAGGTTGATGAACATAAATTAACAGCTTACCATGCAGCATTAGTAAATGGTGGAGTATTCGTATACGTACCTAAAAATGTAGTTGTTGAAAAACCATTACAAGTGGTATTTGTTAATGATAATGAAGAAGCATCATTATTTAACCATGTCCTTGTTGTAGCTGACAGCAATTCTGCAGTTACGTATGTTGAAACGTATGTATCAACAATTGAAGAGTCAAAGGGACAAGCAAATTTAATCGAAGAAGTCATTGCTTTTGACAATGCACAAGTAACATTTGGTGCTGTAGATGTTCTTGCAAAAGGTTTTACAACGTATGTAAACCGTCGTGGTCATCTTAAACGTGATGCAAAAGTTGATTGGGCTCTTGGTTTAATGAACGATTCAGATACAATTTCTGAAAGTATTACACATTTAGTTGGTGACGGTTCACTTGCTAATACAAAATCAGTTGTTGTTGGTCGTGGGCAACAAAAACAAAACTTCACTACAGAAATCCGTCATTGGGGTAAAAACTCTGAAGGCTTCATCTTAAAACATGGTGTAATGAAAGATGCGGCTCAAACAATTTTCAATGGTATTGGGAAAATTGAGCATGGTGCAACAAAATCTAACGCAGAACAAGAATCCCGTGTATTAATGCTATCTGAAAATGCACGTGGAGATGCGAACCCAATGCTTTTAATTGATGAAGATGATGTAATGGCTGGACACGCAGCTTCAGTAGGTCGAGTAGATCCAATTCAACTTTATTATTTAATGAGCCGCGGTATTTCAAAAGCAGAAGCGGAACGTTTAGTTATTCATGGTTTCCTTGCACCAGTTGTTAATAGCCTTCCAATTGAAAGTGTAAAAGAGCAATTAACAAAGGTTATCGAAGGGAAAGTTCGCTAATGAATGAAATTCGAAAACAGTTTCCAATACTAGATCAAGAAGTAAACGGGCATCCGCTCGTTTACCTTGATAGTGCGGCAACATCTCAAAAACCAAAACAAGTATTAGATGTTATTCGAAAATATTACGATCTTGATAATTCAAACGTACACCGTGGAGTACATACTCTCGGTAATCGTGCAACTGATTCATACGAAGGTGCACGAGAAAAAATCCGTAAATTTATTAATGCAACTTCAACAGAAGAAATTATTTATACACGTGGTACGACAACTTCAATCAATACAGTTGCTTCAGGATACGGTCGACAAAATGTTCAAGAAGGCGATGAAATTGTAATTTCCTACATGGAACATCACTCAAACTTAATCCCTTGGCAACAACTTGCAAAAGAAAAAGGTGCTGTCTTAAAATATTTTGACTTAGAAGAAGACGGCACAATTACATTGGACACAGTGCGTGCAACGATTACAGATAAAACGAAAATTGTTGCAATCACGATGACTTCGAACGTACTAGGAACAATTAATCCAATTAAAGAAATTGCACAAATTGCCCATGAACATGGCGCAATCATTGTCGTGGATGCTGCTCAAGCGGCTCCTCATATGCGAATTGATGTGCAAGATTTAGATGTAGATTTCTTAGGTTTTTCTGGTCATAAGATGTGCGGTCCAACTGGTATTGGTGTACTATATGGTAAAAAAGCGCATTTACTAAACATGGAGCCAATTGAATTCGGTGGCGAAATGATTGACTTTGTAGACCTATACGATTCTACTTGGAAAGAGCTACCATGGAAATTCGAAGGTGGTACACCGAATATTGCAGGTGCTATAGGTTTAGGTGCTGCGGTTGATTATTTAACTGAAATTGGGTTAGATAAAATCGCGGAACACGAACATCAACTTGTCGAGTATGCGATGAATGAAATGGAAAAAATCGAAGGACTGACAATTTATGGTCCACGAGATCCGATGAAACGTTGTGGATTAGTGACATTTAATTTAGATGATGTACACCCACATGATTTAGCGACAGTACTCGATATGAATGGTATTGCAATTCGTGCAGGTCATCATTGTGCTCAACCGCTTATGAAATGGCTAAAAGTTTCTGCAACAGCGCGTGCAAGCTTCTATATGTACAATTCAAAAGAAGATATTGACGCGCTTGTAAAAGGATTGCGCCAAGCGAAGGAGTATTTTAACGATGTCTACTAATAACCTTGATCAACTTTATCGCTCAGTCATTATGGATCATTATAAAAAACCTCGTAACAAAGGTTCTTTAGATGAAAATAGTGTAACAATCGATATGAATAACCCAACTTGTGGTGACCGTATCCATTTAACATTAAAACTGAATGATGGTATTGTGGAAGATGCGAAATTTGACGGTGAAGGTTGTTCCATTTCAATGTCTTCTGCGTCTATGATGACTGAAGTGATTAAAGGAAGAAAATTAGAAGAAGCACTTGAACTAGCGGATATTTTTTCGAAAATGATGCTAGGAGAAGAGTATACAGATAAATATGACTTAGGAGATGTTGAAGCACTACAAGGTGTTTCAAAATTCCCAGCCCGTATTAAATGTGCAACGTTAGCGTGGAAAGCAATGGAAAAGGGCGTACAAAACGAGTCAAAATAAGCTTTGAACGGAGGAAATAAAAATGGCAAAACAAATGCCAGATATCGGCGATTACAAATACGGCTTCCATGATAAGGACGTATCAGTTTTCCGTTCAAAACGTGGATTAACTGAAGAAATCGTTCGTGAAATTTCAAATATGAAAAATGAACCTGAGTGGATGTTAGACTATCGTTTAAAATCATTAGAAATCTTCTACTCAAAACCAATGCCACAATGGGGTGGCGACCTTTCTGCTTTAAACTTCGATGAAATTACGTACTACGTAAAACCATCAGAAGCGACGCAAAAATCTTGGGATGAAGTACCAGATGAAATCAAAGCAACATTTGATAAATTAGGTATTCCAGAAGCAGAACAAAAGTATTTAGCAGGGGTTTCTGCACAATACGAATCAGAAGTGGTATACCACAACATGAAGAAAGACCTTGAAGATTTAGGAATTGTCTTTAAAGATACAGATTCAGCACTTCGCGAAAACGAAGACATTTTCAAAAAATACTGGGGTACAGTAATCCCTTCATCAGATAACAAATTTGCTGCATTAAACTCAGCTGTTTGGTCTGGTGGATCATTCATCTATGTACCACCTGGTGTAAAAGTAGAAACACCATTACAAGCATACTTCCGAATTAACTCAGAAAACATGGGTCAATTTGAACGTACGTTAATTATTGTTGATGAAGGCGCACACGTTCACTATGTTGAAGGATGTACAGCACCTGTATATACAACAAACTCACTTCACTCTGCAGTAGTTGAAATTATCGTTAAGAAAGATGCGTATTGCCGTTATACAACAATTCAAAACTGGGCAAATAACGTTTATAACCTAGTTACAAAACGTACAGTTGTTGAAGAAAACGGAACAATGGAATGGATTGACGGTAACATTGGTTCGAAATTAACGATGAAATACCCAGCATGTATTCTTAAAGGTGAAGGTGCACGTGGGTTAACACTTTCAATTGCTATTGCAGGTAAAGGTCAACACCAAGATGCTGGTGCAAAAATGATTCACTTAGCACCAAACACATCTTCTACAATCGTTTCAAAATCCATCTCAAAACAAGGTGGGAAAGTAACGTACCGTGGGATCGTTCGTTTTGGTAAAAAAGCAACGGGCGCACGTTCAAACATTGAATGTGATACGTTAATTTTAGATAACCAATCAACATCGGATACAATTCCATACAATGAAATTTTAAATGACAATGTATCTTTAGAGCACGAAGCAAAAGTTTCGAAAGTATCAGAAGAGCAATTATTCTACTTAATGAGCCGTGGTATTTCTGAGCAAGAAGCAACAGAAATGATCGTAATGGGCTTCATTGAACCATTCACAAAAGAATTACCAATGGAATATGCCGTAGAAATGAACCGTCTGATTAAGTTCGAGATGGAAGGCAGTATTGGATAATAAATAAACCAAAGTACGACTAAATCGAATTATGATTTAGTCGTATTTTTTCGCAAACGGCAAGCGCTTGAATCTAATCTTTCGTATTTGTGGTTTGTCCACTAAAATCCCGAGGCGTCAATAACTCTCCCCAATAAAACTCCTATTCCCCCTCAAGCTTTAGAACTTGATCATTAAGTGGCTGCTCTTGAAGATCAAGCACCCCCTGTTTAATTTGAAGATTTTCTGCGCGAACTTCCCGATTGAAGAGAACAAAGGAAATGATGAAAACAGCAACCATGATTTTAAGTATCTTCTTCAAATTTTTGTCCTCCTTTACCAAGGTTAAGGAAACTTTACCTAAAGGTGTAAAATTTAACCATCCCCACAAACCATTTTCAATTAAACTAACATTAGTAAAGTATTCTCATTTTAGTTTACTAGGAATTTTGGAGTAGGAATAGAAAAAAGTTGCTTTTTGTAAAAAATGGGGTTTTATAGATTTTCCATAATGCCTCCAAAAATAATTAACAATTTGATAAGAGTAGTAAGAGTAGTTCTAATTAGTAGATTTTTAAAAATATGGTGGGCTGGTATGGTGTAGGCAGAATTTATAACACTTGTCATAGTTTTCAATGATTTTCATAGGATTAAAACCTGTTCCACATATAAATGGGTGTTATCAGATGAAACATGGACGAAAAGTTGAAGTTAAAGTCGAAGTAATTAATCCAAAAACAATTAAAATCACGCCTGTTAAGTCATATAACAATGGGGAACCTATTATTTATTCAATAATCTTGCGATGAAAAATCAAATTTGGATGAAATTTATGGTTGGTTGTGAATAAGGTATAAAAATGAAAGGGGTATTCTTACAAGTGCTCAAAGTAGTTATTATAGGCGATGAAAAATTAGCGTCAAGTTTCTTGAAAATGCAGTTAGAGAATACAGGCTTAACTCAAGTGATTGCCGAGTTTTGTAAACCGACAATAGTAATAAATGAAATTTTAATATTAAAGCCAGATGTAGTTTTCCTAGATATTGAGAAGTCAGGAACAAATGGAATCGAACTCGGGTTTAAGCTCTTAAATAAATGCCCAAATTTAGAAATCGTAAATGTTTCCGATTATCGTCAGTACGCGGATGATGAATTTAAACTAAAAGCAATTCACTATCTTTTAAAATCATCGACTCAAGAAGATATAGATGAAGTGATACAAAGAGTATTGCGAAAAATAGAGCATAAATCTAGAATTGTCGATGAAGATGGTGTGAGAATTGAACTGCTTGGACTTTTTAAAATTTTCTTTAGCAATAAAGAAGTTCAAATTAAATGGGCTACAGATAAAATGGAAGAGTTTTTGCACTAATAGTCAAACATCATAGGAACGGCATTGAAAAATGGTACCTGCCAGTTTTTTTGAGTTGGAATACGTTTTATAAAAGATGGAATATTTGTTTCTTATAATTGTGGTTCATATAGTACAACTCACCTTTACTAATTGTTTCTCGTACTCAAGTTAAGTAAATAGATGATGTTGTGCTACTTCTTTTTCGTAAATTGTATGAAAACCACAATAAATATAATAGAATCAAAAAAATCCATTGTATTTGCACTCGATTTTTTGGTTTTTCTGAACTTTAGATTTAAAGGTGTTCATCGGGGTTATGAAGCCCTCTTTAAGCAGTTTTTTCAATAGAAAAGATGTTCATCGAGGTTATGAAGCCTCTTTTAAGGAGTTTTTTCAATAGAAAAGGTGTTCATCGAGTGTATGAAGCCTCTTTTAAGGAGTTTTTTCAATAGAAAAGGTGTTCATCGGGTGTATGAAGCCCGCTTTAAGGAATTTTTTCAATAGAAAAGGTGTTCATCGAGGTTATGAAGCCTCTTTTAAGGAGTTTTTTCAATAGAAAAGGTGTTCATCGAGTGTATGAAGCCTCTTTTAAGGAGTTTTTTCAATAGAAAAGGTGTTCATCGGGTGTATGAAGCCCGCTTTAAGGAATTTTTTTAATGGAAAAAGTGTTCATCGGAGTTATGAAGCCCACTTTAATCGAATTTTCCCGTGATATTGTCCTTCATCAAGTATATGAAGCCCACTTCATTCAATAGTTTTCCCACCATTTAAATGAAGCTCAGTTATTAAAAATATCTAAATAAAAAATGTATCATTTCAATAAAAATGAGCATTGTAATAGTAATAGCAAAAGAAGGTGGTGTTAGGATATGTTAAAGAAGTTTATCGAATCTTTTAAAGATGTCCATCACATGTACCATTCCTTTTTTTACTATTAATTATTTAGCCATGTATTCTTACTAAGTGAGTCAATTTAAAAAGCTACTACCTTTGTCATACAACAAATGTAGTAGCTTTTTCTAAGTTTTAAATATAGTTCTTTTCAGTTAAGAACTTAATAATTTGTTCCGTACACTCTTCTACGGAGAAGTTCTCGCTATCGACAACCAGCTCCGGATTATCTGGAGCTTCGTAAGGTGCACTGATTCCTGTAAAGTTTGGAATTTCACCATTACGCGCTTTATTATAAAGTCCTTTCGGGTCTCTGCGTTCACATTCTTCTACGGAACATTGTACATAGACTTCAACAAATTCGCCTTCTTCCACAAGTGCACGAACAACATTGCGATCTTCTTTGTATGGAGAAATGAATGCTGTTAAAACGATTTGGCCACTTTCCACGAAAAGCTTAGAAACTTCACCAATACGGCGGATGTTTTCTTTACGTGACTCTTCATCAAAGCCTAAGTTTTTATTTAAACCATGACGGATATTGTCTCCATCTAAAACGAACGATTGATTCCCTTGCTCGAATAATTTTTGTGCAACTGCATTCGCGATGGATGATTTACCTGATGCTGATAAACCTGTGAACCAAAGAATAAAACTGTGATGTTTATTTTTTTCTCTTCTTTCTGCTTTACTAATTGAAGCCTCATGCCAAACGATATTTGTACTCAAAATTCTACACCTCTTTATTATGAATGAACTTCTTGACGTAAACCTTTAATTAACACTTCGATTACTTCTTTACGGCTAAATGTGCTTGGCGGGATTTCTCCGTTTCGTAACATTTCACGTACTTTTGTCCCTGATAAAATAATGCGTGATGAAGCATCGTGTGGACAAGTTTTTGTAGTTGCCATGCCTTCACAAGCAGTGCAATAGAAACTATGTTCAAATTTTAATGGTGTAATACCAATTTCTTCAGGCGCAAATTGTTCGAAAATCTTTTGAGCATCATACGTACCATAGTAATCGCCAACACCTGCGTGGTCACGACCTACGATGAAGTGTGTACAACCGTAGTTTTTACGAACAAGTGCGTGGAAGATTGCTTCTCTTGGACCTGCATAACGCATAGCAGCTAGGAAAACACCTAATTGAACACGTTCTTTTGGATAGTATTGATCAAGTAATACTTCATAGCTTTCCATACGAATCGGAGCTGAAATATCGTCTGATTTTGTTTCACCAACAAGTGGGTTTAAGAAAAGACCATCCACAATTTCTAATGCGATTTTTTGAATATATTCATGGGCACGGTGAACTGGATTACGTGTTTGGAAGCCAACAATTGTGCTCCATCCTTTTTCTTCAAAAATAGCGCGTGTTTCTTTTGGTTCAAAACTATAAGAAGGGAATTGCTTTGTTGCTTTTTTAATTAATGTTGTTTTTCCACCTACATACGTATCTGGACGATCAAATAATTTTTTCACACCTGGGTGGTTTAAATCATCAGTACCGTAAACTAATAAAGCTTCAACATTTTTATCTGGTGAATAAATATCACTAATTTCGATTAAGCCATAAACTTCTCCATTGAAAACTAATTTTGCTTTTTCTCCTACTTTTAAAGTAGCTGCTACATCGTCATAAACAGGTAGTGCAATTGGAATACTCCAAACGATCCCTGAAGCTAGGCGCATTTTTTCTACAACATTTTCGTAATCTTCTTTTGATAAAAAGCCTTCGATTGGGCTATACGCACCGATCCCAATTAGTTCAAGATCGCTTAGTGCGATGGCATCTAATTGAATTTCCTTTTCGATATTTTCTAAAGATGCATTCGGCTCATAAGAATAAACTAGTTTGCCTCCATGTGGTTGAATACTCATTGTTTAATTTCCTCCTAAGTTGTGTTGTTAATGTATCGTCGAAGCGAGATTGGGCGAGCCGCTTTCGCTTTTCTTATTCGTGTAATCCACACTCTGTTTTGTTTGAACCGGACCATCTACCGGAACGTAAATCTTCCATCGTAAAGGCTGGCTTTGTACAGTGTGAACAGCCAATGCTTGGATAACCTGTGTCGTGTAGTGGGTTATACGCTAAATTGTGTTTACTAACGTAGCGCCACACATCTTTCCATGTCCAATGAATAAGAGGACAAATTTTTACAGATTGGAATTTATTATCCTGGTTAATGAAGTTTGTATTTTTTCTAGTTTCTGATTGATCTCGGCGCAATCCGGAAATCCATGCTTTTGCTCCAGTAAGTGTTTCTTTTAACGGTACTAATTTACGAATGTCACAGCATTTATTTGGATTGGTTTTCCATAACTCATCACCAAATTGTGCAGCTTGCTCTTCTAAAGTAAGTGCAGGTTTTTTCATCTCGATATTTAATGTAGGATAGTTTGCTTTTACACGTTCAATTGTTTCATAAGTTTCTTTAAAATGAACGTCTGTATCTAGAAAGACAATTTTGGCATCTGGTTTTACTTTTGCAATTAAATCAATTAGCACAATCCCTTCAATACCAAAACTACATGCATAAACTACATCTTCTCCGTAATGATCGTAAGCCCATTTTAAAACATTGAGCGCACCTTTATATGTGTCGTCTACTTCAAAATCGACTAATGAATCATTCCATGTGCCGTAAGTAAGCATAAATTTCCCCCTTTTATAAGAAAAAGGCGCTTTAATGCCATACAGAAAGAAAACCGTGTGCATTAAAACGCCTCTAGTTGTCTAGTCAGCATTTAACTATTTAATTTGGATAAAATCATAAGAACTAGCTTAATTTCCTTAATTCGTATTTAAAGTATACTATATTACTAGAAATAGTCAACTATTATTTGGACCTGTTTTTCTAATATAGGAAAGAGTTTGAATTTTTTAAAAAAACGTGAAATTATTTTAATTCCTTGTTGACTAATAGGATATATTTGTTTAATGTGTTTTTAAGAAATGGTTTTACTATAGCAATAACAAAAACTACATATCTAACTGATCAGACAAACTGAAGGTTACAGGCTTTTCTCTTTTAAGGGAGGAGCATGTAACCCTTTATTTTTTAAGGGGTGTTTTACAAAATGAATAACAGTAAAAAAGTAATTTTTACAATTTTAATCTCTGTACTGTTAATGGTTTTAGCTGCTTGTGGTGATGGATCTTCAAAGGTAGCATTTTTGAATGTTTCTTATGACCCTACACGTGAATTTTATCAAGAATTTAATGAAGCGTTTGCGACTTATTGGAAAGAAGAAACGGGGCAAGATGTAGCCTTTCAACAATCACACGGTGGATCAGGTAAACAAGGTCGTGCAGTGATCGATGGTTTAGAAGCTGACATTGTAACGCTTGCATTAGCATATGACATCGATGAGCTTGTACGTTCACGTCAATTATTAAACGAAGATTGGCAAACAGAGTTGGATTATAACTCATCGCCCTATACTTCAACGATCGTATTTCTAGTGCGTAAAGGAAATCCAAAAGATATTCAAGATTGGGACGATTTAATCAAAAAAAATGTATCAGTGATTACACCAAATCCTAAAACAAGTGGAGGAGCACGCTGGAATTACTTAGCTGCGTGGGGCTTTGCGGATAAGCAATTTAATGGGGATGAAACAAAAATTAAACAATTTATAAAAGAGTTATATGGAAATGTGGAAGTATTGGATTCTGGTGCACGTGGATCAACGACAACATTTATTGAACGTGAGATGGGGGATGTGTTAATTGCTTGGGAGAATGAGGCGTATCTATCCTTAAAACATGAAAGTGATAAAGGGGAATTTGAAATTATTACGCCTTCTTTAAGTATTTTAGCAGAACCACCTGTTGCAGTTGTTGACAAAATTGTTGATAAAAAAGGTACACGTGAGGTGGCAGAAGGTTTCTTAAACTACTTATATTCAGAAGAAGGTCAAGAAATTGCTGCGAAAAACTACTACCGACCACGTAATGAAGCAGTGTTAGAAAAATATAAAGATCAATTCGAAAATTTAGAGCTAGTGACGATTGAGGATTTTGGTGGTTGGCAAGAAGCACAAAAAGTTCACTTTGCAGATGGTGGGACTTTTGATGAAATCTACCAATAGCTAGTTGTCTCCATCCTTGTAATTCGATTGATTTTGTTAGGGAGGTACCTATGGAATTAACACTAAAGAAACGTAAGAAAAAAACAATCATACCTGGTTTTTCATTAACACTTGGGTATACGATGATTTATTTAAGCATTATTGTGTTGCTACCATTATCAATGATCTTTTTCAATACACTGTCAATGAGTTGGAGCGAGTTTTACGAAACCATTACACATCCACGTGCAGTTGCTTCTTATAAACTAACGCTCGGTACAGCACTGGCAGCAGGGATTATTAATGTAGTTTTTGGAACGATTATCGCATGGGTATTAATTCGCTATGACTTTCCTGGCAAAAAGCTTGTCGATGGTATTGTGGATCTACCCTTTGCTTTACCAACTGCAGTAGCTGGTATCGCTTTAGCAACACTGTATTCACCAAATGGTTGGATCGGTCAATTTTTTGATTTTAAAATTGCTTATTCACCACTAGGAATTATTATTGCACTAACATTTATCGGTTTGCCATTTGTCGTACGAACAGTGCAACCCGTTTTACAAAATTTAAGTAGTGAAGTGGAGGAAGCATCCGCGAGTCTTGGGGCAAATCGTGTACAAACATTTTTAAAGGTTATTTTTCCAGAATTATTACCTGCGATGATTACAGGTTTTTCTTTGGCCTTTGCTCGTTCCCTTGGCGAATATGGTTCCATCGTTTTTATTGCAGGGAATATACCAATGAAGACAGAGATTACACCATTAATTATTATGACGAAATTGGAACAATACGATTATGTTGGAGCTACTGCCATTGCTACAGTCATGTTAGTCGCCTCATTCCTGTTCCTCTTTATTATTAACATCATTCAATGGTACACAAATCGAAAATTTAATCAGTATTAAGGAGGTTAAGCTTATATGACGAAATCAATAGAGGTCCAACAGGATGCCTCTCCAATTATTAATCGCAAAGCTATAAAGTCTTATGCTTTGCAGGAATCCGCCATTGTAAAGTGGTCTTTAATAACGATTTCTCTTTTATTTCTTGCTTTATTTTTAATTTTACCGCTGATCACAATCTTTGTAACAGCTTTAGAAAAGGGCTGGGCGACATATGTAGCGTCTATTACTCATCCAGATGCTTTGGCGGCAATAAAACTAACACTTACCGTAGTATTAATCGTAGTGCCATTAAATACGATATTTGGTGTTGCTGCAGCGTGGGTCATAACAAAGTTTAATTTTAAGGGAAGAAATTTATTAATTACACTAATTGATTTACCTTTTGCGGTTTCACCTGTAATCGCCGGTTTAATTTTTATTTTATTATTCGGTGCACAAGGATTGTTTGGAGAGTGGCTTTACCAACACGATATTCGAATTGTCTTTGCATTGCCTGGTATTATTCTAGCAACCATCTTTGTTACATTCCCATTTGTAGCTCGTGAATTGATTCCATTAATGCAAATGCAAGGAGTAACAGAAGAGGAAGCGTCTATGTCATTAGGGGCAAGTGGTTTTAAGACGTTTTGGTTAGTCACACTACCAAATATAAAATGGGGTTTATTGTACGGAATTATTTTATGTAATGCGCGGACAATTGGAGAGTTTGGTGCGGTATCCGTAGTTTCGGGACATATTCGAGGCTTAACAAATACAATGCCGTTGCATATCGAAATTTTATATAACGAATATCAATTTACAGCGGCCTTTGCAGTAGCGTCCTTAATGTCAATTTTAGCGATCATCACCATTGTCATTAAAAATATTATTGAGTGGAAAGCAAAAGAAGTGTAGGGGGTAAATATATGAGTATTCAAGTACAAAATGTTTCAAAAAATTTTGGTTCATTTCAAGCGTTAAGTGATATTTCAATTGATATTGAATCAGGTGAATTAATTGCACTTTTAGGTCCATCTGGTTCAGGTAAAACTACCCTTTTACGCATATTAGCTGGTTTAGAAGGATTGGATGAAGGTGCCATTTTGTTTGACGGTCAAAATATTACAAATGTTAGTCCAAAAGAGCGGAAAATAGGCTTTGTATTCCAACATTATGCTTTATTTCGTCACATGACAGTTTTTGATAATGTGGCCTATGGTTTAAAAGTACGTCCTAGAAAAGAGCGTCCATCAAAAGAAGAAATTGCGAAAAAAGTGAATGATTTATTAGCACTTGTAAAATTAGATAACTTAGCAGATCGCTATCCCTCACAGCTTTCAGGAGGGCAACGTCAACGGGTTGCTTTAGCACGTGCCCTTGCAGTAGAGCCAAAAGTGTTGTTATTAGATGAACCGTTTGGCGCGTTAGATGCAAAGGTGCGAAAAGAGTTACGTCGTTGGCTACGCAAATTGCATAATGAGTTTCATGTCACAAGTATTTTCGTAACTCACGACCAAGAGGAAGCACTGGATGTAGCGAATCGTATTATTGTCATGAATAATGGGAAAATCGAACAAATTGGCACACCGGATGAGGTATACGAAAATCCGAAAAGTCCGTTTGTCTATGACTTCCTAGGCAATGTGAATTTATTTAAAGGTCGATTGCATAATGGGAAATTAACACAAGGCCAATTTGAAATTGATGTACCAACTTATTTAGATTCCCATGAAGAAGCAGTGGGGTATGTTCGACCTCATGATATTCATATTGAAAAAGTACAATCAAACAATGAGACCGTTGCAGCGACGATTGTACATATTCATCTGTTAGGTCCAGTTGTTCAAATTGAATTAAAACGTGATGACATTGATGAATATTTAGAAGCTGAAGTAACAAAAGAACATTTCAATGAGTTAGGGATCAAAAAAGGGGATGTAGTCTATATCCGCCCAAAACAATTAAGAGTGTTTATACCCGAGGATTTTTCAATTTAATGTAGTCGAATAAAAATTTTTTAGAAATTATTGACATCTCAAATGTATATGATATATTAAACCTATAAACATAATAGGAATTAGATTTTGAGTTACACGACTGATTAGACAAACTAAAGGTCGCTATTTCATTCAGTTGAAATAGCGGCCTTTTCTGTATCTAAATGTAATCAAAAAATAGTTTCTGCTTACTGGACATCCAGAGGCTCAGCTGACAAACATTAATGTATTGTTAACTGAGCATTTTTTATATAAAAATACTCAAAAATGTACTTACTGGGTTGTAATTTTTTAACTTAAAACCTAGTAAGTTAATGAGTTAAATAAAATTAAAAGGAGAGAAGAAAAATGAAGAAATCTACGAAATTATTATTCCCATTTTTAATTGCTGTATTACTGCTTGTATTAGCAGCTTGCGGTGGAGAGGACAATGAAAAGGATAGTGAGCAAACTGTAGAAACGTCAAGTGAAGCTTCAAAAGAAACAACAATAAAAAAAGATTCGATTGAATTATTGAACGTTTCTTATGACCCAACTCGTGAACTATATGTGGAATTTAACGAAGCCTTTGCTGCTCATTGGAAAGAAGAAAGTGGTCAGGAAGTAACATTCCAGCAATCCCATGGTGGTTCTGGTAAGCAAGGCCGTGCAGTAATTGATGGTTTAGAAGCAGACGTTGTTACGCTAGCATTAGCTTACGATATTGATGAAATTGCATTATCTCGTCAATTATTAAACGAAGATTGGCAAACGGAATTTGAAAGTAACTCGTCACCTTACACATCAACTATTGTATTTCTAGTTCGTAAAGGCAATCCAAAAGGAATTAAAGATTGGGATGACTTAACAAAAGAAGATGTTTCTGTCATTACACCAAACCCTAAAACAAGTGGTGGTGCACGTTGGAATTACTTAGCTGCCTGGGGCTATGCTGATAAAAAATTCAATGGTGATGAAGAAAAAGTAAAGCAATTTATTAAAGATTTATATAAAAATGTTGAAGTATTAGATTCTGGTGCACGTGGTTCTACGACAACATTTGTTGAACGTGAAATTGGGGATGTATTAATTGCTTGGGAAAACGAAGCGTATCTTTCATTAAATGAATTAGGTAAAGATGAATTTGAAATTGTAACGCCATCATTAAGTATTTTAGCAGAACCACCAGTTGCAGTAGTTGACAAGGTTGTAGATAAAAAAGGGACTCGGGAAGTGGCAGAGGCTTACTTACAATACTTATATACGGAAGAAGGTCAAGAAATTGCTGCGAAAAATTACTATCGCCCGCGTAATGAAGCAATTCTAGAGAAATACAAAGATCAGTTCCAAACACTCGACTTAATTACAATTGATGAGTTTGGTGGTTGGCAAGAAGCACAAAAAACACATTTTGTTGATGGTGGTGTGTTTGACGAGATTTATCAATAAATTTTTCAAAATAAACAAAAGAAAGGAAAATGTGATATGAGTAAAAAACAGGAAAATATTGAATTAGCTTTAAAAAACATTGAAAAAATGATTTCGACATTAAGTTATGGCTCAATCACGGTTGTTATCCAAGATCAACATGTTGTACAAATTGATAAAAATGAAAAAATACGACTTAAATAAGAAAAAACAAAAAAGTTCGATTTATGCTACTTGCGTAAACGAACTTTTTAATTTTTTCGTTTATACTAATAATTAGAGAAGATGAAGATAAATGAAATAATGTAAAATAGGTGAAATAACATGATAAAAATTGGTCTTACTGGATGGGGAGATCATCCATCGATTTATCGTTCAAATGCTGCAAAACGAGATCGATTATTTGATTATAGCGGTCATTTTCCTATCGTTGAGGTGGATACGTCCTTTTATGCGATTCCTTCTGTCCAAAATATAGAGAAATGGATTTTTGGAACACCGGATACTTTTCAATTTATAGTGAAGGCCTATCAAGGAATGACAGGACATTTACGAGATGACAATCCATATGAGACGCGTAACGATATGTTCGAAGCATTTCGTCAATGCGCTCAAGCGTTCCAGAAGGCAAACAAGTTAGCGATGATTTTAGTCCAGTTTCCACCTTGGTTTGATTGTGCAGCGAAAAATGTTCAATATTTGCGTTACATTAAACAACAATTAGTCGATTTTCCCATTGCGATTGAGTTTCGAAATCAGACATGGTATAGCAAAGAGAGAAGACAAGAGACACTCCGTTTTTTACGAGAGCTTGGGACAATCCATACGGTGTGTGACGAGCCACAAGCTGGTGTTGGTTCGGTTCCTTTCGTGTTAGAAGCGACCTCTAAAAAGGCACTCGTTCGTATACATGGGCGCAACGTGTTTGGTTGGCGGAACTCTGGATCAACAGAAAATTGGAGAGAAGTACGTTTTCTTTATGACTATAATGAAGACGAACTAACCGATTTAGCGGAAAAGATAAAAAAACTAGAAAGTCAATGTCAGGAAGTCTATGTTTTATTTAATAATAATTCAGGGCACCATGCAGCAAAAAATGCAAAAACATTGCAACAAATGCTCCGTATAGATTACGAGGGACTTTCACCAAAACAATTGGATCTATTTGAAGGAGAATTTTAATGGCATTTTTATTATTAGGGCTTATCGCTTTATGTGCAGGCATAGTGGGGGCACTGGTGGGACTTGGTGGCGGTGTCATCTTGATTCCTGCCACATTATTTATTGGGTTGGAACTACAATTTTTCCCAGACTTAACGCCTCAACGTGTTGTTGGCTTATCGGTCATTATGATGATTTTTACAGGATTATCTTCCACTCTATCGTATATGAAATCAAAACAAATTGATTTTAAAAGTGGCTTGATCTTTTTTATTGGAAGTATTCCCGGAACGATGTTTGGAGCATGGTTAAATAAAAGTTTAGATTTACCCTCCTTTAATTTACTTTTTGGTATTTTGTTAATCGTTTTATCCACGCTTTTATTAGTGAAAGATAAGTTAAAGCCAATTAGTTGGTTTATCGATCATGGTACAAAAAGAACGTTTATTGATAAAAATGGTATTGAATATGAATATGGTTTTCCAATTTGGTTTGCGATCGTCCTAACATTTGTCGTAGGGATGATTTCCGGGCTGTTTGGAATTGGTGGTGGGTCTTTATTAGTTCCTGCAATGGTTCTTTTATTTTTATTTCCACCTCACGTGGCCGTGGCAACTTCAATGTTCATGGTATTTTTATCGTCCCTTGTTAACTCTGCAAGTCATATTTATTTAGGGAATGTCCCTTGGAGTTATACAATACCGGTCATTATTGGAGCATATATTGGTGCAAAGTTTGGTTCGGCATTAAATAAAAAATTAAGCTCAAAAACAGTCGTTATGGTATTACAAGTTGTGATGATGATTATGGGGATTCGTTCGGTCATTGAAGGATTACTTTAGAATTTTAAAATAATGAAAGGTGGTGTCAATATGCTGGAGACAATTCATATTTTTCATACAAATGATATACATAGTCATTTTGAATATTGGATAAGAATGCAAAAATATATAAAAGAACAAAGATTAGAATATGCTAAGTGTGGCGAGGCAAGCTTTTTAATGGATATAGGGGATCATCTCGATCGCTCTAACATTTTTACTGAAGCTACTTTAGGTAAAGGGAATGTGAAGCTATTAAATGAAGCAGAATATGATGTTGTCACGATCGGTAACAACGAAGGAATTACGTTATCCTATGACGAGCTTTATACGCTTTACGATGAAGCGCAATTTGAAGTAATTGTAGCAAATATAGAACCAATACAAGGGGAAAAGCCGAAATGGTTGAAACCTTATACGATTCTACAAACAAAATACGGCACGACGATTGGTGTGGTTGCTGCCACTGCAAGATTTGATGCCTTTTACGAAGAATTAAATTGGCATGTGACAGAACCACGGCAGAAGATCATTGACATCGTAAATCAACTAAAAGAACAAGTAGACATTGTCGTTTGTTTATCCCATTTAGGAATTACAGAGGATGAATTATTAGCTGCAGAGTGTCCATCCATTGACGTCATTTTTGGGGCGCATACCCACCATTTATTCCAGCAAGGTAAAGTAGTGAATAATGTGTTACTTACTGGTTGTGGAAAGTTTGGCATGTATACGGGTCATCTCACATTGCAATTTAATCATACAACGCGTACCCTTACGAAAAAAGATGAAATTGCCATTGAAAATGCCCTATTACCTGAACTTAATGAAGAAGGGCTATTTCTAACAGAGCTTCGAGAACAAGGAAAGCAACTGCTTCAAACGCCCATTTTCGAAACAAAAAAATTTTATAATAAAGAATGGTTCCATTATTCCAATTTGTCCACACTTTTTGCAGAAGCCATCTTAGATTTTACGAAGGCCGATTGTACGATGTTTAATGCTGGAATTTTGTTGGATGATTTAAAAAAGGGAACCATAACCAAGTACGATATTCATAAAATATTCCCTCATCCCATTAATTTGTGCGTAATCGAACTGACAGGAACAGAGCTAAAAGAAGTGTATTTACAAGCACAAAATCAAGATTGGCCGATGCTCGAATTAAAAGGACTTGGGTTTAGAGGAACCATTTTTGGTAAGATGCTTACGTATCAATTTTCAATGAATCGACATCGTGAACTGTTAATAAATAATAAAGTTGCCTTACCTGACCAAACGTACAAATTAGCTACTTTAGATATGTTTACGTTTGGTTACTTTTTCCCGAATTTCAAATATGCCAAGAAGCAATATTTACTACCAATGTTTTTAAGAGACATATTCGTAAGTTTTGGGGAAAAGAAATTTTGATTGACAATCGTTATTGAAATATTATATTTTTAGCATTGGTTTTATAAAATGGTAAGAACAGTTGAATAAGAATTGAGGTTTAAATGCCAATGCGATTAATATCGATTAATGTACTGAAGCCAGGAATGGTAGCAGGTAAAACGATTTGGAATGAAGCGGGGCATCCTCTTATACAAAAAAATGTTGTTTTATCTGAAGGCATCCTTAGACGTCTTAAACAATTAGGCATACAATATTTGTACATTGAGGATGCAATTTCGGATGGTATTGAAATAGAAGAAACCATTTCACCAGAAAAACGAACAAAAGCCGTTAAACATATAACGAGTTCATTTAATCAGTTAAAAGGGTTAAATAGTAGCGCTGCATCTCTAGTCTTAGATAAACAGTCTAAAGCGATTGGAGAGCTTGTAGATGATCTATTAAACTCCATTATGAAAAGTGATGAAATATTAACGGTTTTAACCGATACACTCATTTATGATGAATATATTTACCAACATTCCTTTCAAGTGACGTTATATTCAGTTGCAATTGCAAGAGAAATGGGATACTCCCGTGAAGAATTAAAAACAATTGGAATTGGCGCGATGTTACATGATGTAGGAAAAATGATCATTCCTACTGATATATTATTTAAACCGGACCGTTTAACCGATGAAGAATATGAAATTATGAAGCAGCACGCGCGTAGTGGATTTGATATTTTACGAAATTTACATACGGTGTCCTTACTTGTTGCCCATTGTGCATTTCAACATCACGAACGCCTTGATGGAAGTGGCTATCCTAGAGGACTAGTAGAATACGAGATTCATCCATATGCCAAAATTATTGCTGTGGCAGATGTGTTTGATGCCGTCACATCGAATCGCGTCTACCGAAAGAAAATGCTGCCATCTCAAGGTGTTGAAATCATTAATGCTGGTAAAGGTACGATTTTCGATAAACGCGTGGTGGAAGCCTTTAATCGAAGCATCATCCATTATCCGAATGGGTCCGTCGTTTTATTATCGGACGGTAGAAGAGGCATTATTGCAAAACAAAATAAGGATAATGCAGCAATGCCAAGCATTCGGATATTTGAAGAAAATGGCACATTATTAAAATCAACCTATTTAATTAATTTAGATGAACAGTTGAATGTGATCATTGAAAAAGTGGAAACGGATTATTTACCGAATGCAGAATAGAAATCTCCCCCTGTTCATAAATTGGAGCAGGAGGAGATTTTTTGTTTTCTCGTCGACCAAAAATGCGGTTTAAAAGACCAAAAAGGCGCAACAGATCCAATCGTTTTGCGATATTTGTCATTAGTTTCGTTGTGGCAGTCACGTTGTTTTTGTATATTCTAAATGGTCGTCTAATGCCCACGTATTTACAATATGCTGAAGTACAAACCTATAAAATTGCGGCTCATGTTGTGAGTAAAGCAATCAATGCGAGAACGACGACGGTTTTAGATATAAATGAGATTATAGAAGATTTACCATCTGAGTCTGACTACATGCTAACTACTCGATTTAATGCAGAAATTATTAACCAAGTTCGTGCTGAGACAGTAACTTTAGTAAAAGAACACCTAACATTAGCAGAGCAGGGAGATTTAACTCAGTTACCAGATCTAGAAAATGTTGAATATGACATAAGTGAAATACAAAAGGGGGATGGTATTGTATTTTTCGTTCCCATTGCCCAAGCATTAAACATCCCGCTTTTAGGAAACTTAGGTCCAAGAGTGCCGATTCGATTTCATATCATCGGAAACGTTGCTAGTGATGTCGCAACATCCATTAAAGAATTTGGAATTAACAATGCTTTAGTAGAAGTAAATATTCACCTTAAAGTAAATGTGCAAATTATTATTCCATTTGCTAGTAAGCAAGCGACTGTCGAACAGACAATACCTGTTGCGATTGGACTAGTCCGAAGCCAAGTACCTCATATTTATACAAATGGGGGAGAGGGAGCACAGCCGTCAATCGAGGTACCTGTTCCTAGTAATTAATCTGAAATGAAAAAAGAAAGTTAGTTGTTTTCGATTGTAGGAATATGTTACATTGACATCAGTGTAAATATTTTTCAATATTGATTGGGGCTGATGATATGACTACGAATCCTACAACTAGGAAAGATGAAATATTACGTAAACCAGAGTGGTTAAAGATAAAATTAAATACAAATGATGAATATAAAGGCTTAAAAAAATTAATGCGCGAGAAAAACTTAAATACGGTATGTGAGGAAGCGCGTTGTCCGAATATTCATGAATGTTGGGGCGAAAGAAGAACAGCAACAATGATGATTCTTGGGTCGGTTTGTACGCGTGCCTGCCGTTTCTGTGCTGTAAAAACAGGCTTACCGACTGAGCTAGATTTAGCAGAACCAGAACGTGTAGCAGATTCTGTTGAAATTATGAATTTAAAACATGTCGTTATTACAATGGTTGCTCGCGATGATTTAAAGGATGGTGGAGCTGGCGTACTGGCAGAAACGATCCGTGCGATTCGCCGTAAATCTCCTCAAACATCTGTGGAAGTATTACCTTCAGACTTAGGTGGAGTAGAAGAGAACTTACAAATGTTAATGGATGCAAAACCTGATATTTTAAACCATAACATTGAAACGGTTCGCCGCTTAACGCCAAGAGTTCGTGCACGTGCTAAGTATGATCGTTCCTTAGAATTTTTAAGAAAAGCGAAAGAAATGCAACCAGACATTCCAACAAAATCATCGCTAATGATTGGATTAGGGGAAACATGGGATGAAATTTTAGAAGTAATGGATGATTTACGTGCAAATAACGTAGACATTATGACGATTGGTCAGTATTTACAACCATCGAAAAAACATTTACCTGTCAAAAAATATTATTCTCCGATTGAGTTTGGAAAGCTTCGTAAAATTGCGATGGAAAAAGGGTTCCAACATTGTCAAGCAGGTCCACTAGTGCGTAGTAGCTACCATGCAGATGAGCAAGTAAATGAAGCAACGAAAACAAGACAACTTCAAGCAGAAGTAAAATAAATAGAATACTACCTTTGAAACTAAAGGAACGTATGTGGATAGGGGGAATTTTTCGATGATTATTGCAGAAGGAAATGCATATGAAATTGTCGAAAACGTCCGAGATGGATTTCAAGAGGATGCGTTTTTATCTCGATATTCTGATATTTTAGTGAAATATGATTATATCGTTGGAGATTGGGGATATGGCCAGCTTCGTTTAAAAGGGTTTTTCGATGATCGAAATCAAAAAGCCACATTTGATACGAAGATTAGTACTTTTGAAGATTATTTATTTGAATATTGTAATTTTGGCTGTGCCTACTTCATTCTAAAAAAGACTGGGAAAGCGCCAAAGCAGGAAGTACCAGTGAGTGTAGAAGAAGCCGTAAACGAACAACCAATTGAAGAAATCGAATAATAAAAAACGCCGCGCATGTGATTTTGAAGTGACCCCTAAAAGTTAGACACGGTTATTTCATTAGGCAACTTTCTCAAAATGGGTTCGGTATTGTACCGGACTCATTTTTAATTTTGCCT
>NZ_RYYR01000035.1 GCF_003977595.1 Lysinibacillus antri
AGTTTTCGTTTTACCTTTAGAAATCTCTTGAGTTTATTGTAAAAGAAAAAAGACTGTAGGCAAACTCGAAATTTATCGAGTTTGTCTACAGTCTGCAACGTGTATAAGGAAACTTATACACGTTGTTTTACTTTTTTACCGATGCGAGAAAACCATCGACCATTAATTCAAAACTTTTTTCTAAATTTACTGGAAGTCCAAAGCCCCCATTTTGTTCTAAAGAAGAAAAACCATGCAAAATGCTACGTAATGCTCTAATCGCATGGATGATATCTTCCTCTGTTAAGTCATACGCTTTTAAGACATCACTTAACAATCCAATAATTTGGTTACTAGCCGTTTGTAATTCTTTATCACTCGGATCGGGTGCCTGAAGTATGAGCCCATATAATCCTGGATGTTTACGGGCAAATTCTGTATACGCATAAGCTAAGGCATAGATAGCAGCGTCTCCCTCTTTTTTGTTTAAAGCATTTTGTAGACTATTATACAGTTGCGTTAAACCAAGCAAAGAAAGCTCTCTCTTAATACTTGGAAGACCTTGAATATGATTAAATAAAGAAGGTGGACGTACATTTAACTTTCTTGCAATTTTAGCTAATGTAATGGACTCGAGCCCTTCTGTATCTACAAGTTCTGCTGCCGTATTTATAATGATATTTATATCTAAACCAACTCTAGGCGACATTGTAATTATCCTTTCAATAAGTTCATTTCTGCTATTTTAATAGCTTTTGTCATTTCATCTACTGGATTTTGTATCATATTGCCATGCCCCACTGCTAATAACGAGGGATTTAGTTCTTTAATTTTTCTGGCACTTTGAAGTGATAATTCCTTATTCCATGTACCAAATGTAGGGAAAGGGAAACTCAGAACGATTTGACCACAAACCGCTACCTTACCTCTTGTTTGAAAGGCATCCCCCACAATCATTGCACGTGACGTTGAATCTAACAACGAAATTGACCCTGGTGTATGTCCTGGTGTTTCAACTACCTTAAGAGTACCAATAACATCCCCCTCTTTTAATAGCAAATCTGGTGTTGTTTTCAGCCCTTTTGGAACGCCTCCCTTTATTGGCGTATTTGGTTCATCATGATCCAATGTTTTGTCTCCTTTTAACAACCGACTATCCCGTGCAGAAATGGCAACAATGGCCTCTGGGAAAGACTCTTTTAACCGATCTAATGAGCCCACGTGATCCCCATGCGCATGGGTTAATACAATAGTTGTTAACGGTTTTCCGATCTCCTCAATCGTTTTAACGATCCCCTTATAACTAGCAGGCATGCCCGCATCAATTAATGTAAGTCCATGTTGTTCCTCATAAATATAGCAATTGACAGGAAAAATATTTGACCAAAGTGTTAACTGATAAATGTTCCCCAATTTTGTTACCTTCATATTCCTATCCCCTCTTAAACTAATATCGTTAGTTTTATTATAACTAATATCATTAGTTTTACAATAGGCTTTATGTAAATTTTTCTAAAAAAAAGCACTCGCAACTAAATGCAAGTACTAGGTCCAACCATTAATTGTCACTTCTTTTCGCTCATGTTCATACCGTTTAATAATCACGCTAACTTTTTGATACCATTTATTGCATTCTTTAAATATATCTTTATATTCATCTAAGTTTTTCGGGATTGCTTCTTCGTTATCTAAAAAGATATATTCTACAATCGGATTGGATAAGTCATCTACAACAAGCTTTATCATGAGCTTCTTCACTTCTTTTGATTTCGCTTCTGCTGTTTCTGCCTCACCTACATGTACATCCACTTTTGCACCACCATCAATTAAAGACCACCCATGGACGCCACCTTTTGATGTGAGGGCTACATTTTTTCCATCTTCTACAATGGCCACTTCATATAATTCGTGAAATCCATATTCTCTTGGCTCAAATTCTGAGTCTAGATCTTCCCTCGTAAGAATTCGAAATGTATCCGAGTTTTCGTCAATCATCAATGCTTGTAAATAGTCTGGAGATAAAATATAGCGCGTATGGGGGTACTCTTCTATCTCTTCAATCGTTTCTATCTCCAATTCTTCATTTCTCTTTTTTGCTTCTTTATTTACTTCATATAACCACCAACCACCTAAAATGATAGCGATTATGAAAAAAATAGCACTGCCTGATTTAAATGCTAAAAATAAATAAACAACTTCTAATAGTAATAAAAACAACTGTTGCATACTACACACCCCATTCCAATAGATACTTCAATTCTTAAACTAGGATTTTGTAAATTTCAGTTGTATTAAAATACTATTCACGAAAGAGGTCATTCATTCTCATTTCTTTCTATTTTTTCGCATTCACGACCATAAAGCTAAAAAAGAAACGATTATCTTTAAATTGCAGATGATAGTTAATTTATATAGTTGCTTCTCATAATTTTCTCAATAATACTTTTTATTCGCTTTTGTATAGGACAACAAATTGGAAGCAATACTTAAAGAAGGTAAATTGTCGCTTTGGGAGGGAAATAAATTGTCAGAAAGCAAAAAATCTTTAGCCATTTTTGCCTTAGGTGGAATTAATGAAATTGGGAAGAACATGTATGTCATTGAGTATGGGGATGATTTATTTATTGTCGATTGCGGTGCTAAGTTTGCAGATGAATCTTTATTAGGTATTGATTTAATCATACCGGATGTTTCGTATTTGATACAAAACGAACATAAAATCCGTGGTTTAATTGTTACCCACGGACATGAAGATCATATAGGTGGCATTCCCTATTTCTTAAAGAAACTAAATGTACCGGTTTATGCAACTCGATTTACCCTTGGATTAATTGAGTTAAAGTTGAGAGAACATAAAATTCTACGAGAGTCTACTTTAATAGAAATTCATTCAAAATCTGAACTAGATTTTGGTGAAATAAAAGTTAATTTCTTTAGGGTGAGTCATAGTATCCCTGATTGTTTGGGGATTGTCTTTAACACACCTGAAGGAAACATAGTGCATACTGGAGATTTTAAGTTCGATTACACGCCAGTAAATGAGCAAAATTCAGATATTCATAAAATGGCAAAAATCGGTGAAGAAGGCGTTGTTGCACTTATATCCGAAAGTACAAATGCAGAGCGTCCTGGATCCACTCCATCCGAACGAAAAGTTGGTTGGCATATTGAGGAGGCCTTCTTTAGGGCAACTGGGAAAATTATTATTTCAACATTTGCTTCCAATGTAAACCGGGTGCAACAAATTGTTGATGCGACGAAAAAAACAAACCGAAGACTAGCGCTACTTGGCCGCAGTATGGTGAACGTTGTAAAAGTTGCACGAGAAAGAGGCTATGTGGATATACCCGATTGGATGCTCGTCGATTCTCGTGAAGTAAGAAATTTACCACCAGAACGTGTCGTTGTCTTGTGTACAGGTAGTCAAGGTGAGCCACTTGCTGCTTTATCTCGACTATCAACAAACAATAACCGTGACGTTAAAGTGTTACCAGATGACACTGTTATTTTCGCAGCATCCCCTATTCCTGGAAATGAAAAAGGGGTTTCAAAAATCGTAGACAACTTGTTCCAACTAGGCGCAAACGTCATTTATGGTTCAGCGAGTAATACGGGTATGCATGTTTCTGGGCATGGCTATCAGGAAGATTTAAAACTAATGCTTACACTCATGAAGCCAAAATATTTCATCCCAATACATGGTGAATATCGCATGCTTCACAAACATCGACAATTAGCTGAAGCAGTTGGTGTCGAACGAGGTCATACGTTTATTATTCGAAATGGTGATGTAGTTGATATTCAGCACGGTGAGGCACGACAAACAAGGCAAGTACCTTCCGGAGATACGTATGTCGATAACGTTGGAGATGACGAAATTGTGGATATTGTCTTACGTGATCGAAAACAATTATCCGAAGAAGGCATGCTTGTTGTAGTCGTTACCATTAATAAAGAAGATGGCAACCGTATTTCCGATCCAGACAGTATTTCACGTGGTTTTGTCTATGCCAAAGGAAATGAAGAGCTCATTGGGAATGTCAATGACGTTGTAAAACGAACAATTGATCCATTTAAAGAAGCGAACATTATGGGCATGAAACGTGCGATTAAAAAAGAAGTTGGTAATTATATTTTTGAACAAACGAAGAAGAAGCCAATGATTTTACCAATTATTATCGCGGTTTAGGGACATTTTATCGTTTGGCGGGATTTAAATAAAGTTTGGCGGAATTATTTATGAAGTTGACGGGATTCCGACATAATTTGGCGGAATTACTTGTGATTTTGACGGGATTTATCGTAACTTTCCACTATCATTTAAAGCGGACATAAGAAAGGAACTAATTCTCATGGAAAAAGATCCAAAACAAGATCAACATCAAACAAACATTGAAAACGATAATACCCTAACAAACAGACAAGGTCACCCTGTAACAAACAATCAAAACATTCGCACTGTTGGTAATCGTGGCCCTGCAACATTAGAGAATTATGACTTCATCGAAAAAATTAGTCACTTTGATCGTGAAAAAGTACCTGAGCGAATTGTTCATGCTCGTGGTGCTGGTGCGCATGGCTATTTTGAAGCCTATGGAACAGCCGGTGATGAGCCTGTTTCAAAATATACCCGCGCAAAACTTTTCCAAGAGAAAGGAAAACAAACACCCGTTTTCGTTCGTTTTTCTACGGTTGTACATGGGCTTCATTCCCCAGAAACAGTGCGTGACCCACGTGGATTTGCTGTAAAATTTTATACCGAAGATGGGAACTGGGATTTAGTAGGGAATAACTTAAAAATATTCTTTATTCGTGATGCCATGAAGTTTCCTGATATGATTCATGCCTTCCGACCAGATCCAGTGACGAACATTCAAGATGCACGACGTTTCTTTGATTTCTGTGCCAACTCACCAGAAAGCTTCCATATGGTTACTCTTGTCTACTCGCCATGGGGAATCCCTGCCAACTATCGCATGATGCAAGGTTCCGGCGTTAACACATATAAATGGGTCAATAATGAAGGAAAAGCCGTTCTGGTCAAGTACCACTGGGAACCAAAACAAGGGATTAAAAACTTAACGGTGAAAGAAGCAGAAGAAATTCAAGGAAAAAACTTTAACCACGCGACACAAGATTTGTACGAAGCAATTGAAAAGGGAGAATATCCTGAATGGGAATTGTTCGTTCAAATTATGGAAGATGGTCCACATCCGGAATTAGACTTTGATCCACTTGATGATACAAAACTTTGGCCAAACGACAAGTTTCCATGGTTACCAGTTGGACGAATGGTGTTAAATAAAAATCCAGAAAACTTCCATAATGAGGTGGAACAAGTTGCCTTTGGTACAGGGGTTTTAGTGGATGGTCTTGATTTCTCTGATGATAAAATGTTAGTCGGTAGAACATTCTCTTACTCCGATACACAACGTTATCGCGTAGGAGCAAACTATTTACAACTACCAATCAACGCAGCGAAAAAACGTGTTGCCACGAACCAAGAAGGTGGCCAATTACGTTATTACAATGACAAAGCACCTGGGCAAAACTTACATGTGAACTACGAACCGTCTAGTATGGGTGGTTTAAAAGAAGCTGAACAAGTGGGCAAAGAATATACACCACATATTGAGGGCGATTTAGTTCGTGAATCAATTGATCGCGAAAACAATACAAAGCAGGCTGGTGAAACGTATCGTAGTTTTGAGCAGTGGGAAAAAGATGAGCTCATTAATAACTTAGTAAATGATTTAGCGATTTGTCCAAAAGACATCCAAGATAAAATGATTGCCCTAGCAGAAGAAGCGGATGAAGAATACGGTCGTCGTTTAAGAGATGGGATTGCGGAGAAAACAAACACAGCCTCTAACAGTAACGAAGAATATGCAGAAGAGTTCCATCCACTTGGGGCAATAAACGCGAAAAAAGCGATACAAGATGCCATTAACAAAGGACACGATGCAAAGCCATATTAAAAGAGAGATCACCCAGATATTTTTTGCTGGGTGATTTTTATGTGCGGTTTTTTGCAGTTTACGTGCGACTCCCGACTACACTAGCATCCCATGTACAAATCTAAAATGTAATAACCAAAAGCCCATGAATCTTTTATGTTCATGGGCTTTTCATATATTACAATGCTTTACGATAATTTCGTTTCCCGTCATACGTATAGAGAACAGGTTTTTGTTCTACATATGTCTCGATATGAACAGGACGGCCCCATAACTGATAAATGTAAGGCAGCACATGTTCTAAATAATGAGGGTCCAGTTCCATCCCTTCAAATCCATGTTTTAAATACAGCTCACCATTTCGCAAGTAATCCCCATTTTCCACTACAATGTATGGGAATCCTCCGTTCACTCGCATGGAAACAAGTTGATCACGGACATTTTCGTAATCTTTATTTGTAATTTTATATTCATGGCCCTTTTTTTCAAACAAATACATATCTTCTTGGTCCACAAGCTCTTTCGTTAAATAATTTCGAATAAAGGAAATATCCGATTCGATTTCACGAACTTCAAAGATTTTCTCACGACCAGAGTTTGGTTTTACACCTAGACGCTTCATTTCTTCCGTTGGGTTATTATAACGCTTTTCAATATCTTCAAATATCTTCAATCCAAGGTAATATGGATTGATGGACGTTTTAGAAGGTTGCACAACGCCCGCATTTAATTTGGCATATTCAATCGTTTCATCCGTCGTTAAATTTAACTCTCGCATAATTCGTTGATGCCAGTAAGATGCCCAGCCTTCATTCATAATTTTTGTTTCTAACTGAGGCCAAAAATATTGCATCTCTTCACGCATCATCGTTAAAATGTCACGTTGCCATTCTTCTAATTCGCGACTGTGCATTTCAATAAACATAAGTAAATCTTTTTCAGGTTTTGGTGGGAACTTTTTCTTTTTGAAAATAGGAGTTGGTTTTGGCTCCTCTTTCTTATCTAAATCCCACAAATCATCATAGACACTTCTCGGCACTACAATGTCGTCATTATCTATTTCATTTTCATAATCCAATAAGTTCGGTCTTACAATGGATGGATCAATATGCTCTTGGATTGCAAGCGTTGCATCCAAAAACTTCTCCACTTCTTCTTTTCCATAAAGCATTTCATAATTCGCAATACGTTCTGCAGTTGCGGTCATACTTTCGACCATATCCCGACGTGTATTGGAGAATCGCACATTGTTTTTGAAGAAATCACAATGCGCTAATACGTGGGCGATAATTAGCTTATTTTGCGTAAGTGTATTTGTGTCGAGTAAAAAGGCATAACAAGGATTGGAGTTAATTACAAGCTCATAAATTTGACTTAAACCTAAATCATATTGCAGTTTCATCTTATGAAATTGTTTACCAAAGCTCCAGTGTGAAAAGCGAGTAGGCATCCCATATGCACCGATTGTATAAATAATTTCAGCTGGACATATTTCATAATGCATTGGGAAAAAATCAAGACCAAATCCAACGGCAATATCTGTAATTTCTTCAATTGCTCTATGAAGCTCTTTTTCCATATATCCTCACCCCACTATTATTCTTTGAGCCATTTCCCCTCTCATGCAGTAGTTTCTTGTTTTTGGAAAAAGCTTTTTAGCGCTTCATACACATCTTTCTTTTGTCTCAAAATATAATGACGGAACTTTGGATCATCAATGCGTTTAAATGTGGACATTAACGATGAATAACGATTGTTTGGATTTACTTCACCATAACCGAACATACTCGATACATCCATTAACTGCTGAACCAATTTAAAACATTTCTCGTTATCCGTAGAGAAATTTTCACCATCTGAAAAATGAACAGGGTAAATATTATAGCGAACTGGATTGTATTTTAAATCAATTAATTCTAATGCTTTCGAATAAGCTGACGAACAAATTGTTCCCCCGCTCTCTCCCTTTGTAAAGAACTCCTCCTCCGTTACGATTTTCGCTTCGGTATGATGAGCAATAAATTCGATTTCTACGGTTTTATATTTCGTTCGTAAAAATCGTGTCATCCAGAAGAAGAAACTTCTCGCACAAAACTTTTCAAAGCTTCCCATCGAGCCACTTGTGTCCATCATTGCCAGCACTACTGCTTTTGTCTCTGGCTTTGTCACTTCATCCCATGTTTTAAAACGAAGGTCGTCATTGTGAATCGGTGTAATTTCCGCTTTTCCTTTCATTGCATTCCGTTTAATCGCCGTTAAGATTGTTCGTTTCTTATCGATGTTCCCCATCAAACCTTTTTTGCGGATATCATTAAATTCGATTTTCTCCGTGACCATATCGGCAACTTCTTTTTTCTTCAGATTCGGTAACTCTAATTCTTTAAATAAAATATTCTGAACTTCCTCTAAACTCACTTCAGCTTCATAATAATCATTCCCTGGTTGGTCCCCAGCTTTCTTTCCTTGACCTGGACCAGCTTGCTGATTTCCAGGCTTCCCATCGCGGGCAACAACATCGCCTACCTTACTATCTCCCTGACCTTGCCCAACATGTTTGGATTTACCGTAGTTATAACGAATCTTATACTCATCTAAAGAGCGTATTGGTATTTTAATAACTTCTTTCCCATTTGACATAATGATACTTTCTTCACTAATTAAATCAGGCAAGTTATTTTTAATAGCATCTTTCACTTTATCCATATGGCGTTGCTGATCTTGGTACCCTTTACGATGGAGTGACCAATTTTCCTGAGAGACGACAAAGTTTCGATTCTGATTTTCACTCATTTTTATCCTCACCCATCTTTAATGAAGTTTCTCAATTTCCCTTTGAGAAAATCACTTTTTTTATAATATGCGAATTTTCTGACATATTTCACTACATTTTTCATCCCCACTCATTATTTTTCTAGAATATTGGTGTCCATCCCACGAGATTAGAAAATGTCATTGCTCTGTAAAATTACAAGAAGAAATGCTCCCTAAACTCTCATTCTAATTAGTAAAAAAAATGAGTGTCCTAAATTTTATGGACACTCGCATCAATATATTACCTATTTAATAAACTTCCTACATATCTTAACAATTCATTTGCTGAAGTAGAATCATAGCCATGCTTATCAATCAGTCTTGCTACCACTTCATTAATTTTTTTCAATTGCCCTTCGTCTGGTGTTTTTGACGAAGTAGTAATTTTCACAATATCTTTTAAGTCGGCAAACAGTTTTTTCTGAATAGCTTCTCGTAATCTTTCATGAGAGTTATAGTCAAAACGCTTTCCTTTTCGTGCAAAGGCAGACAGGCGAATTAAAATTTCTTCACGGAATGCGCGTTTTGCATTTTCAGAAACGCCGATTTGTTCCTCAATCGAACGCATCAGTTTTTCGTCTGGATTCATTTCTTCCCCAGTCAATGGATCACGCAACTTGTTCTTATTACAAAACGCCTCTACATTATCAAGGTAGTTATTCATTAAATGTTTTGCAGATTCTTCATAGGAGTACACAAACGCCTTTTGAACTTCATTTTTCGCAATATCATCATATTCTCTTCTGGCAACCGCAATGTAATTAATATACTTTTCGCGGTCTTCGTCTGAGATGGATGCATGTTGATCTAGTCCATCTTTCAAAGCTCGAAGTACATCCAATGCATTAATTGAAGGAATTTCTTTACGTATAATGGCAGAAGAAATTCGGTTAATCACATAACGCGGATCAATTCCATGCATACCTTCATTTGGATATTCTTTTTTCAATTCCTCAACATCCACAGAATTAAATCCTTCTACGTTTTCACCATCATATAATCGCATTTTCTTCACTAAATCAATACCTTGCTTTTTCGGCACTTCTAATCGAGTTAATACGGAGAAAATGGCTGCTGCTCGTAACGCATGTGGTGCAATATGAACATGGGCCATATCACTTTCGCGAATCATTTTTTCGTAAATATGTTCTTCCTCACTTACTTTTAAGTTGTAAGGAATTGGAGCTACAATAATACGCGAATGTAGCGCCTCGTTCTTTTTATTTGAAATGAAGGAACGGTATTCCGTTTCATTGGTATGAGCAACGATAAGTTCGTCCGCGCTAATAAGTGCAAAACGCCCTGCTTTAAAGTTCCCTTCTTGTGTTAACGATAATAAATGCCATAAGAACTTTTCATCTAATTTCAACATCTCTTGGAATTCCATCATACCACGGTTCGCTTTGTTTAATTCACCATCAAAACGGTATGCCCGTGGATCAGACTCAGAACCAAATTCAGCAATTGTCGAGAAATCAATACTACCTGTTAAATCGGCAATATCTTGTGATTTAGGATCAGACGGTGTAAATGTACCAATCCCTACTCGTCGATCTTCTGAGAAGAATATTCTCTCTACCAGAACATCTTCAATCCGTCCACCATATTCTTGTTCAAGACGCATTGTGTTTAACGGCGACAAACTTCCCTCGATTCGGATTCCATATTCACTATGAAAATCTGCTCTTAAATGATGTGGAATAAGGTGGAGGGGGTCTTCATGCATCGGACAGCCTTTAATTGCATAAACTGCTCCTTCGTCAGTCCGTGAATATTGTTCCAACCCTCTTTTTAGTAATGTAACAATTGTTGACTTACCACCACTTACTGGACCCATTAATAAAAGAATACGTTTTCTTACATCTAACCTTCTAGCTGCTGGATGGAAATATTCTTCTACTAATCTTTCAAGTGCCGTCTCTAAACCAAAGATTTCTTTCCCAAAGAACTGGTACATTTTTTGTCCATCTCTTTCTTCTACTCCAGCACTTTTAATCATATTGTACACGCGTGAATGAGCTGTTTGAGCAACTTCTGGTCTAACTTTCACAATCTCTAAGTATTCTGCAAAGGTGCCTTCCCATTTGAGTCTATCCTCTTCTTCTCTGTAGCGTCTTACCCTGTTTAAAATATCGATAGTTCTCCCTCCATTCAGGGCTTTTTTACATAGTATGAAGTTAGTCCGCTAATGATACCGAATACTTGTAATTGATTTTTCATCGGAAATAATGGTGCGTGTAATGCCCTTAATTTGTATAAAATAAAAGAGCCCACGAATTAATATTGTAAGCTCTTTACTATACTATTAACTTTTTTTATATAAAATTCCTAAGCAAGGGCACTGTTGTAGATGAAAATTGTACAAACTTTTGTAAGTTACATATTTTCTATAAGATTTACTTTTCCAGCCATTTCGTACTTAATTCGGTACACCAATGCAAATGCCTCATTCCGATCTTGAACATCGAGTTTTTTGAAAATTTTCGTTAAATGATTTTTTACAGTATGTACACTAATAAATAATTCTTCTGCTACTTCTTGATTGGATAATCCTTCTAAAACATAATAAAGAACTTCTTTTTCCCGTTTTGACAAAGGTAACGATTGAATCGTCGGTCGAATATTCGTAATGTGATGAATAACCTTTTTTGCATGTTCCTCATCTTCTTCTAACTTTTTTAATTCCTCTTCTGTTTGTTGCTTCTGAGTTTTTAACAAATATTCATGAATCATAAGATCTTTTACAACTTTCGTACAGTACTCGAGTAAATGTCTATTTTCTGCTTGTTGATCATCGACTCCAGAAAAAACAAGTAAACCAAACAATTCTTCGTTAAAAATGATTGGAACTTCATAAATGAGCTCATTCTTTACTTTTAAAAGGTAAAAGTTTTCTAGCTCTTGATTCAATAGCTTATTATATTTAGAAAAAGTTGCAACTAGTCGATCTTGTTGATCCTCGTTTTCACAATTAATACATCGAATATTTGCATGGCGATCTTTATGAATAAAGCTTATCTGATCCATGGTTGAAAACTCTTGAAATAACTTTAAAATATTCACTAAACGTAATTCATCAGATAGCGAACGGTTTGCATGAATCGCCACAAGTTCCTTCGTTAGTTTTAATTCATGTTCCTTTTCTTCCTTCTTATTTTCCAGTGTAGAAATATACATGAGCTTAGCAATCTTTGAAAAGCATTCGTTCAACAGGCGAATCATTTGTTCATCCGATTCACTTCTTTGAAAGCCAACAAAAATAACTCCATATATATATTCCTTATAATAAATTGGAAAACATAATAGTTCTTCTAAATTGATATGATGTTTTGTGAAAAAAACGCACCTTGGATCTTTCTGTATATCCCTCCACAGGATCGGTGCAGTACTTGTAGCACAATGACCGATAAATCCTTCTCCAATATAAAAAGACTCTCCTAAAAGATGCTCACTTTTCTTTCCAATAGCATGACTAACTTCTAATTTATTTCCGTTAATGACATTTGCCACGCCAAACAAACTTACCGACTCGTTTTGTAAATAGGCTTTTTTAAGAAAATCGTATATTTCATTTAGGAGTTGAGGCAAATTTTTCGCACTTAATTGTCCGTATGAGTCAACTAACCTTCTAATGCCAAGAACAGTAGAATCTAAAGTCGATTGGGATTCCAAGTCCATTATTTTCGTAATTAACTGTAATAATATATATACATTGTGTATTAAATTGCTACTTTTCATTTCAATAATTGGTAGCAGGTCCACTTGCTCAATTATTTTTTGGTTGATCAATTTTGATGTTAAGCGCTTTTTCATTAGTTCCCTTACTTGAGGGCTATCAACAAATGGACCTAACAATATGAAATAATCTTTCTTTTCTGTGATGGCGGCTAATACCCATTTCACACCAATAAACGGTTCTGCCATTGTATCAAATACAACAAATTTATTTTCATCAGGATAATTTTGTATTTTATTTTGTATTTCCACAAATGCATTCTTATTATGGTATATCACGTTCGATAATGAACTTATATGGGAAGGTTCTACGTATGCTCTACCTTGGTTATCTACAATAAAAATTGAAATATTTAAAGATGAAGCATAGGTATCTTGAAGTCCCTTTACCAATTGTTGTATATTGGCCATTAAAATCCCCTCGCCTACCTAAATTCCAAATAATTATATTACTATAGATTTCATTTTATCATTTTACTAATGAATAGCTATTGGTAATAAATATGAAAAAAAGAGTTGAGTAGCTATAGCTGTCAACTCTTTTTCTTAATTTTATTCGTTCCTATAATAATAATAGGCTTCTTCTAGTGTGGGGAACACTTGAATAATGCTTGTTATTTTAACGATACTAAAGATCTCCATTAGCGCTTCTGTCACACCTACAAGCACTACTTGTTTCGCCGTTCTTCGTACCTTTAATACAGTATCAACTAATACACCTAACCCAGCGCTATTCATGTAGTTTACGCCGATAAATTTTAATATAATTTTATCGTTATCAATATTTGTAAGAGCATTTAGTGTTGCTTCAAATACATGAATCGTCTTAAGCGTGACATCTGTATCCCAGCTTACGATTTCTATCGTTTCATTTTCTTTTCGCACATTCCTTCACCCTTTATGAGTAGCTTTATTGCTTGATCCAATCAGTATTTCCATTTATTTTTACTATGCCGTACTAGTTGAATCGATGAAATCCTCATCGTATAGTAATTTGTTACAATTGATTAGAGTAATGACACGATCATCTAGTTTTGTAATCCCTTTAATCAGTTTTCTATTTTTCTTTTCATTCATTACGGGTGGAAGTTCGATTAAATCATCTTGTATTTTTAATACTTGTGTTACTTCATCAACAAGGAAACCAATATCTTGCTGTTTTCCTTCCGTCACAATAATTCGCGACTTCTTCGTTACCTCTTTTTGTTTTATGTTTAACCTACTACGTAAATCGACTACTGGTAGCATAGTTCCGCGCAAGTTGATGAGACCGAGTACATCTTTTGGTGCGTTTACGACTTTTGTCATCGATGGGACGGACACAATGTCTTTTGTCTCTTCAATATCAAAGCCATACTCTTCGTCTTCTAGTTTAAACGTTACAAACTGACGATCTTTTGTCATTTCTAATTGTTGCTGTTTTTCAATATTAAGCTGCGATTGTGTTCCTTCATCGCGTACTATTGACGAAATTTCTAGTATAAGTGCGACACTTCCATCTCCCATAATCGTTGCACCTGCAATATATGGAGGAGACCCAATATATTTACCTAATGATTTAATAACAATTTCTTGGTTACCGAGCGTTCGATCTGCAATAATTCCAATTCGTTTATCTGCCATTCCTACAACAATAACAAATTCCTTTTTCTTTAGATGATCCTCTTCACAATTTTCGATGCCCAGTTTTTCTTTCATGCGGACTAAAGGTAAAACTCTTCCTCGAACTAAACCAAATTCTTTGTCTTTAATCATTTGGATATCCTTTTTATTCAAACGAATGATCTCTAAAACATTGACAAGAGGAATGGCAAAAGTTTGTTCACCAAATTTCACTAGTAATGAGCGAATAATCGCAAGTGTTAATGGTAATTTGATTGTGAAAGTTGTTCCTTCACCAATGACAGAATCGATATCAATAATCCCATTTAATTTTTCAATATGCGTTTTGACGATATCCATACCGACACCACGACCTGAAATATCCGTAACTTTTTTCGCCGTTGAAACGCCTGATTTGAAAATAAGGAACATCGCATCCTTATCTGTCATTTCTTTTGCTTCTTCTTCAGAAAGAGTCCCTTTTTTAATGGCGATGCTTTTTATTTTTTCCGGGTCGATCCCTTTCCCATCATCCGAAATTTTAATGACGATATGGTTTTCTTCATGAGCAGCTAACAATTCCACTTTCCCTACTTTTGGTTTGCCTGCTAGCTCTCTTTCTTCCGGCGTTTCAATCCCATGGTCGATTGCATTTCGTAATAGATGGATAATCGGGTCACTAATTTCTTCAATTAATGTACGATCAAGCTCTGTTTCTTTTCCATGCATGTTGAATTTAATTTCTTTATTTGCTTTCATTGCTGTATCTCGAACCATGCGTGGGAAGCGGTTAAATAATTGTTCGATTGGCAACATCCTTGTTTTCATCATGCCTTCTTGTAGCTCGGATGTGACACGGCTTATATGACTTGTAATTTCATCAAGAATTTCAATATCATCTTCTTGGCGCGAATCTTTTTCAGTCAATCTTGTTCGTACATCTACAAGTCTCGTCTGATCAATAACAAGCTCACCCACTAAATTCATTAAATACTCGAGCTTTTCAACATCTACACGCACTGTTGCATTTACTTTTGCTTTTTGAGGTACATTTGCTTGGGTTGATTGCTCTTGCGTACTTATAGCTGTTGGTGGTGCTTCTAATACTTCATCGTCCACAAACTTTTTATCGATGTTTCCTTCTGTTATTTCATTGATATTAACGTGTTTAATATCTGGAATTTGATTAATAATATCGAATACTTCTCGTTTTACAACCATTGTAAGGACAATAAAAGTCATTTCACCATTAAAATCTTCCTCTGACTCTAGTGTTTCAATGGATGGGAAGGATGCTACAACTTCACCCGCTTCTTTTAAATTGTTATGAATTAATAATGCGCGAACATTTTTCATCATTGCCTCTTGATGAAGCTTCACGGTTACTTCCAATGCGGAATGACCAAGTGTTAAACCTTGGCGAACAATATTTTTCTGGTATATATCTAACTCCACGTGGAGGGTATCTTCACTTTTACTAGGTATCGCCTTTTGTTCAGTCGGCTTTGCTTTGCCATTCTTATAATTATTTAGTGTTTCAATAGATGAAGAGATATCGATTTCATCCAATTTCCCTTCTACAATTGCTTCCTTTAAAACTTTAATCTGATCAATCGTACTAAAAATGACATTAATTAAATCTGATGTTACTGTAAGCTCTGAATTCCTTATTTGATCAAAAACATTTTCTAAATTATGTGTGAGTTCCTTCATTTTTTCGAAACCCATCGATGCTGAGGAACCTTTTAAAGTATGAGCAGCACGGAAAATATTTTGAATAATTCCCATGTTTGTTGGTTCATTTTCTAATAATAAAATTTCAGTATCTAAAATTTGAATTTGTTCATCTGCCTCATCAAGATATACACCTAAATAAGCAGACATATCAAAGTCTTTCATAATTTCACCACCTATCCTGCTAAATGCTCGTTATAAAGCACCTTTTCTATATTGAGTATGCCAATGACTTCACCGTCTAATTTTGCAAATCCTACAAATAAGTCTTTATCTATTTTAATGCCAAAGGGTGGTTCCGTTTCTTCTACATCAAATTTTGTGACCATTTTCACTTCATCTACAATAAAACCAATATTTTCGTTATCGCCTTGTACAATAAAAACGCGATTTTTTTTGTCACTTTCTGGTTGAGGTAGTTGGAATCGCTCATGCAAATTAATAATGGTAATAATGGATCCTCTTAAATTAATAACACCTTTAATTAAATGTGGAATTCCTGGCACATTTGTTATTTTCGGTACCCGCAAAATTTCAACTACTTCTTTAACCGATAACGAATATAATTGATTGTTTAATGAAAACACAACGAACTGCATATTTTCTACATCATTAGAGAGATTCACGACCAGTGACCTCCTTTCTAAGATTCCTTTTAGAGAACCAGGTTAAAGTGTTATCCTTAACCTGGTCTTTAGAAGGCTTTCGTTAAACTTTAAATTTGGCTGCCACTTCATTTAATTGTTCAGCCATTCTTGCTAAGTCTGTTGCCGTTGCAGCAGTTTCTTGTACACTTGCTGCTGTCTCTTCTGTTATGGATGCGATATTTTCAACTGACACTAGAACTTCTGCTGATTGTGCTGCTTGTTCCTCACTTGCGGCAGCGATTTCAATTACTTTTTTCGCTGATTCTTGAATGACTTCAATGATTTCTTGGAACATGTGACCTGCTTTTTGGGCACGCTCATTCCCAATTTGCACTGCATCGACCGAATCTTCTGTATTTGCCTGAATCGACATAATTAAATCCGAAATTTCTTTCGTTGCTTTACCGCTACGTTCTGCTAACTTTCTAACTTCATCTGCTACGACTGCAAAGCCTTTCCCAGCTTCTCCTGCACGTGCCGCTTCGATTGCTGCATTTAATGCCAGTAAGTTTGTTTGTTCTGCAATATCATCAATCACTTCGATAATTTCACCAATTTGAACAGATTTGCTCGCCAGTTCATTAATTTTGGCACTGATTTCTTCCATTCCTACTACCGTTTCACGAATCACTTCTCCACCTTGTAATGCCACATTTACTGTATTTTCAGTTGCACTCGCTGCTTCTTCTGCATTGCGAGACACGGCTTGTACTGCGTCTGCCATTTCACGTACCATTTCGGTAGTATCGCTTGCTGATTGTGCTTGTACTTGTGTACCACTTGCGATTTCCTCTGTACTTGCGGAAATTTCCTCTGAGCTTGAGGCAAGATTCGTTGATTGATCACTAACTGCTTTAATATCTTCTCTTAAACCAGCAATCATTTCATTAAATGATTGGAATATTAATCCAACTTCATCTTTCGAGTTATACGTACTACTAACCGTTAAGTCTCCTTTTGCAGCTTCACCCATTAGTGTTAATACTTCTTTAATAGGTCTTGTAATTAATTTTGAAATTATGTTGCCCATGAATACTAGGACTACTAAAGCAACAATAATGGTGACGATTGATATTATTGTTGCTTGTTTATTGGCAGCTGTAATTTCTTTATCCAATTGAGCACTTTTTTCCATATTGTAGTTAATTAAATCCATGTTCTTCTCTGTCATCTCATCAAAAAGGGTACTTGCATGTTCTGTGAAATAACGATACGCTTCTGCGCTAGATTTTGTTTTAGCCATATTAATTGAATTTGCTCGTTCTGCACGATAATTTGCAATGGCTTCTTTTAATTCAGCTAATTTTTCCTTTTCCACTTCGTCTAAATTACTTTTTTCATAATTCGCAATACGTTCATTATTCCCTTCAGTTAACAAAGCAAGAGCCTTCTCATGTTCGGGTATTCTATTTTTATCACCATATAAAATCTCTAATACTAACGGTTTTGTTTTTTCCATCGCACTCTGAACTTCATTCAAATATTGGGTTGATACATAGCGATCATTGTACATTTCCGCAGCATAATTATTCATCCTATCAGTAAAGACAAATCCTACGATTCCTACTATGAGTAAAAAGATTAAACTTAAAATTAATAGTGTATTAATCTTTTTACTGATTTTTAAATTTCTTAAAAAGCTCATTTTATTCACCTCTCTGATTGTTTCCACCTTTGTTAATACACTATTAATTATTATAAAAATTTGATATAAAAGATATCGCCTACTATTCCTATTATGGGATTTCCGGTTCGTAATACCCTTCCTATTTCTTTCCTATATTCTATTAGGAATTGGTAGTTTAAAAGCTGTACCATTCCCATTCAATGGAGAGCTACGTTAAACTTTAAATTTCGCTGCGACCTCATTTAGATGCTCAGCCATTTTTGCTAAATCTGTTGCCGTTGCAGCGTTTTCTTGTACACTTGCTGCTGTTTCTTCTGTTATGGAAGCGATATTTTCAACTGATACTAGCACTTGTGCTGATTGGGCTGCTTGTTCTTCACTTGCGGCAGCGATTTCAATTACTTTTTTCGCTGATTCTTGAATGACTTCAATGATTTCTTGGAACATATGACCAGCATTTTGGGCCCGTTCATTCCCAATTTGAACTGCTTCCACTGAATCTTCTGTATTTGCCTGAATTGTATGAATTAAGTCAGATATTTCTTTCGTTGCTTTACTGCTGCGTTCTGCCAATTTTCTTACTTCATCCGCTACAACAGCAAAACCTTTCCCCGCTTCTCCTGCACGTGCTGCTTCGATTGCTGCATTTAATGCCAGTAAGTTTGTTTGTTCAGCAATATCATCAATAACTTCAACAATTTCACCAATTTGAACGGATTTGCTCGCCAGTTCATTAATTTTCTCACTGATTTCTTCCATACCTTTTACTGTTTCTCGAATCACTTCCCCACCTTGTAGTGCCACATTTACTGTATTTTCAGTTGCACCGGCTGCTTCTTCTGCATTACGAGACACAGCTTGTACTGCATCTGCCATTTCGCGTACCATTTCGGTTGTGTCGCTTGCAGATCGGGCTTGTACTTGTGTACCACTTGCGATTTCCTCTGTACTTGCAGAAATTTCTTCTGAGCTTGAGGCAAGATTGGTTGATCCATCATAGACGGATTTAATGTCTTCTCGTAAACCTGCAATCATGGCATTAAACGAATTGAAAATCAAACCAACTTCATCTTTAGACTTGTACTCACTACGAACAGTTAAGTCACCTTTTTCAGCCTTGCCCATGAGCTCTACTACTTCGTTAATTGGTTTTGTTACTAATTTTGAAATGACATTACCTACAAACACGAGTAAGATTACCGCGATAATTATTACGACAACCGTAATGATGGATGCTTGTTTATAACTATCTGTAATTTCTTGGTCGAGTTTAGCACTTAATTCCATACTATAATCCACTAATTCGGTAATGATGGCTGTCATTTCTTCTAAGTGTGAGTTTGCATTTTCCATAAAGTAACGGTAAGCTGCACCACTCTCTTCTGTTTTTGCCCTGTTAATTGCATTTCCACGTGCTTCACGATATTTATTTGTCGCTTGAGTTAATGCTTCTAATTTTCCTATTTCGAATTCATCAAGATTTCCTTGTTCGTACAAAGCTAGACGCTCGTTATTTTGTTTTGTAAGATTATTTAACTCTTCTTCTAATGAGGAAATTTTACTTTTCTCTCCATAAAGAATTTCTAATACAATCGTCTTTGTTTGTTCGTTCGTTGATTGAACCTCATTCAAATATTGAGATTGTAAATAACGGTCTTGGTACATTTCATTAGCGTAGTTATTCATTTTACCGGTGAAAATAAACCCAACTATTCCTACTAAAATAAGAAAGGCTAAACCCATTATTAATAGGACATTCACCTTTCTACCGATTGAAAGATTTCTTAAAACATTCATTTCCTTTCACCTCTATTGTTTTATTTTTAAAGCAATGTTCAATTCTCGTAATAGTGAACATCGCTTATTAATTGTTATTACGCTATTAATTATGATAAAAATTCGATATAAAATATATTGCACACTCTTCCTATTGTTAGCGTCCTATTTTGAAAACGGCTCCTATTTGTTTCCTATATCGATTAGGATTTGAATAAGTTTTCCTTGTTCACAGGAAAAATTACGTATGAGTGGTAATAAGTCTCGTTTTACAAATTGATTTTAGGTCACGTTAGCAAAGCAGAGGCTCGCCTTCTAGACACTAAAATGAAAGGTATAAGTAATATTTTGTTTTTTTGTTCATATACATTAGGGAATGCAATAGGAAGGAGGATTTTATGTCTTCGCAGTTTAAATATTGGGAACCTTATATTGGTCCTTTTGATCCGTGTAAACCGATTCGAGTTAAAAGTTATTCGACACCTCCGCAACTGTATATGAACTTCCAACCCGCCGGACTTAAACAATTCACCCCTAAACAAGCACTAATGCATGGTACACTTTGGCCACAATTATATAGCCCTTATCCTGATCCAAAAAAAGGGGGGACTAAACATGCCTAAACAAATGCCCCCAGAATATTACCAATGCCTTGAAGAACTCCAAGCAATTGACTTCGTATTAGTAGAATTAAGCCTCTATTTAAACACACATCAAAACGACCTAGACGCCATTAGACAATTTAATGAAACAGCAAAAAAGAGCATGCAATTGAAGGTTGAGTTTGAGAAAAAATTCGGTCCACTTATGAACTTTGGTAGAAGTTATTCTGGTCATCCGTGGAATGTAGACGACACACCATGGCCATGGCAAGTATAGAAAAGTGGAGCGCGTTCGCTAAGCCCCGATAAGCGCTGGAGAAACCTGACAAGTGTGCTTGCACGCGCAGGAAGGTTTTGAAGCGCTCGAGAGGCTAACACGTGGAACTAGACAACTAAAAAAGTGGAAACGGTTCGTTAAAATACTTAATTAAACGAATGTGAGGGGAGAAAATAAGGGATGTTTTACTATGAGAAGAAACTCCAATATCCCGTTAGAGTAAGCACATGTAACCCAATGCTTGCGAAATTTTTAATCGAGCAATATGGTGGGGCTGACGGAGAACTAGCAGCTGCACTACGTTATATGAATCAGCGCTACTCAATTCCTGATAAGGTAATTGGTTTATTAAATGATATTGCGATGGAAGAGTTCTCTCACCTTGAGATGATTGCAACGATGATTTACAAGCTCACGAAAGATGCCACGCCGGAAATGATGAAAGCTGCAGGTTTAGGGGACCATTATTCCGTTCATGATAATGCACTGTTCTATCATAATTCTTCTGGTGTTCCTTGGACGGCCGCTTATATTCAAGCAAAAGGCGATCCAATTGCAGATTTGTATGAGGATATTGCAGCTGAGGAAAAAGCACGTGCCACATATCAATGGATCATTGATTTATCCGATGACCCTGATTTAAATGATGGATTAAAATTTTTACGTGAACGTGAAATAATTCACTCCCTTCGTTTCAGAGAAGCCGTTGAAATCTTAAAAGAAGAGCAAGGTAAAAAGAAGTTTTATTAATGAACATTTGACGGGTCCCCATCTTGATTAAGGTGGGGATTTTTAGTACGTTGTTAGATAAAACTGTGAGAGAAGTTGTTCGAAGCGCGCTTCATAACGCTATTCAAAGTCAAAATGAAGGACATTTATAACTACCTGCTTTTTATATTCCTAATGAACGACTGAACGGGAGGAATTTTTAATCAATCGAGCTTTCATCACCTCGATGAACGACTGAATGGGAGGAATTTTTAATCAATCGAGCTTTCATCACCCCCATGAACGACTGAACGGGGGGAATTTTTAATCAATTGAGCTTTCATCACCCCCATGAACGACTGAACGGGAGGAATTTTTAATCAATTGAGCTTTCATCACCTCAAGGAATTTTTAATTAATCGAGCTTTCATCACCCCCATGAACGACTGAACAACGTGAAAAATTAATCAAAATAGGATTCATCATAAACCTGATAACGAACTCACCCACGCAGAAATTAATAAATCAATAAAATCCTCTTGCCACAATGTCCCCATCCATGAGAAGATATTTTCTATGATTTAATTCATAGAAAGATTGGTGAGGAGTTTCAATGAATAGTAAAGCGTTATTATTGGGGCTATTTACCGTTGTTATATGGGGATCCACCTTTGCAGCAAACAGTGTAGCTTTACAAGGCGGATTTTCAGCCGGGCATTTAATTCTGTTCCGGTTCGTTGTTGCATCCATTATTTTTGTGATTATCGCTTGTATACCAAGTATGAAAATCCGATTACCTAAAAAAGAAGATTTTTGGAAAATTATGTTCCTTGGGTGGATTGGGATTAGTGGTTACCATATTTGTGCCACATTTGGACAACTTACAATTAGTGCAGGAACGGCGGGGATGTTAATTGGCTCAGGTCCTATTTTTACAACCATCTTTGCCATGATTGTACTAAAAGAACGTCTTGGTAAAATTGGATGGGTTGGTTTGGGATTTGGCTTTGTAGGCATTTGTTTAATTGCTCTTGGTTCTGGGGATACATCTTTTGGTATCGCACCTGGCGTATTTTTAACGGTACTCGCAGCCATCGCAACATCGATTTTTTTCGTTTATCAAAAACCATTTTTCAAAAAATACTCTGCCATTGAATTAACTGCTTATTGCACATGGGCTGGAACGATTCCATTTTTACTATTTGCACCTGGCTTATTAACAGATATTCAAACTGCCACAATGGAAGCGACTATGACGGCGATTTATATTGGCATCTTCCCTACTGCGATTGCGTATCTTACATGGGCGATGGCATTATCCTTGGCTAATGCAAGTTCTATATCAACTACACTGTATTTAGAACCTGTCATTGCCATCATCGTCGCTTGGATTTGGTTAAGTGAATTACCATCTTCCCTAGCATTAATAGGGGGACTTGTCGCTATTTCAGGGGTTATCATTGTTAATTTTTTCGGAAAGAAAGAACGTATTGTACATAGTACGAAAGAAATTAAAACGATCCAATAAAAGAGGTATTCCTTGCATGATTTAAATGCTCGGAATACCTTTTTAGTTTTCTCGATTCACTAGATAATTCAACATATGCTTTAAAAAACTCGCCCCACGAGGTAGTTCTTCTACTACTTCCATCGCTAGACAATAATGCTCCCACATTTCAATTTTAGCTTGATCCATACCTAATACAGTCACAAAGGTTGAACTATTATTATGAGAGTCGATACCAGATTGTTTTCCTAATCCTGCTGTCTTTCCTTCAACATCGAGTAAGTCATCTTTAATCTGAAAAGCAATTCCCGCATGTTTGGCAAAGCGTTTTAATAGCTCTTTTTCTGTATTGTTAGCCTTCGCTAAAATCGCAGGCATAAGAAGTGCTGCTTCAAATCCTAAACCGGTCTTATAAAAACACATTGTATTTAATTGTTCTAAGGATAGCCGCGCACCCTTTGACTCTAAATCCATTAATTGCCCTTTGCACATGTTCGCTGTCATTTGAGCTGTATAACGAATGAGTTCCAACACAACTTCAGCTGGATATTGTAATAAGGTTTGTTCTTCAATCGCCCTTTGAGTTAAAAAGAGCCCGGTTAATTCTGCTGTTGCTACGTTATAAACTTCGTGGACCGTTTTATGCCCTCTTCGCAATGATGCATTGTCTTGTGAAGGTAAATCATCAAAAATAAGAGAAGCTGTATGCATATACTCTAATGATTTCAATAATGGGAGCATTGATGTTTCATTTAAACCGTATAGTTCTCCCCCAGTAAACCATGTAATGATTGGTCTTAGCCGTTTTCCCCCGTTGCCTAAACTATAATTTGCTGCTTCATGAATGGAATCATCAAACAACGTTAGCTTCGAATCCTCTTGAATAGTTAAAAGTAGATTTAGTCGCTCTCTTACGCTCTTTACCTTTTCTTTAAATTGTTCTTGATCTTCTTTATCATTTTTTAACGTTTCAATCATACGGTCTCGTAACAATTTATCAAAAAAATCTACGTCATCGGCATTGTCGACCATTTTTTGCAAAACTTTATTAAACTGTGGAAGTCCTGAAGCAAATAACTTCATCACTTCACTATATTTTTGTGTACCATGTTTTTCTTTAAAACGCTTCAACCCATTAATCGCTCGATCTAATATTACTTCTCTTGTTCTAGCGTCAGATTCATAGACTGTGTGGATTAAATGACAAATCACACACCAGTACAATTCAAATGGGTTTATTAAATCTTTTCTATCATGGTGATGTGTTAGATAGTACGTATACGGTGTAACAGCGCCATCCTTCAAATCATCAAACATATCGGCAAAGTCGTCCGCTAATTGATTATAAATGCCATAAAGAAATGTACGTTCTTCAAACCCATCATCTTCCGTTACACTTATGACAGACCGTGCAATTAATCGAGAAGAGGCTGATTTTAATATAATCGGAATATAAATATCTTCATTTGTGTAATGAGCGTTTGTTAGCTTTTTCCTTCGATCCACTTCTTGTGAGTTAAAAAATACATAAGCTTGCTCAAAAAACTTATGCAACGAACTGGATGTTTGGTTGCGCTTTATATATTCAAAAGCTTCACGAAGTTCTCCGTGGATATATTGTAAAAATGCGAGGCTTTTTGCGGACCACTGTTCTCCTAAATTTGGAACGTCGCCTGTGATCAGAGCGATGCGAATAATCTCGGAGTATTGAATTTTCTCATCTTCAGTTAATAGCTGTGAATCGAGTAAGTCATCTACGAAAGGATATGTTAATCCATAGGAATAACCTAATCTAATCGCTTTATCCAACTTTTCTGTTCTTTCTTTAGCTGGTACGCTCTCATCCATTTGGTCTAAAGTATGCATTAAAACGCCAGCAATAATCTTAATTAATTTTCTCCTTGCATTGACAGCATCTAATCCATCTGGAATATTGTTTGCCACTTCATTTAGCTTGTTCATTAACCAAACAAAAGTTAATTCTATCCCTTCCTTTTGGGCCTTTCGAAAAAGTGTGGCCAAACTAAACATATCTTGATTAGTAGAATTTGATGAGTCGAGGAGTTGATGTTTTAGTCGCTCCACTTCTGTTTGAATCTTTTCAACGGTTTCAGGGTGATTTAGCTGTTTTCCTAAGTCTCGTAAATATAAATAAGAAATACTGCGATCTAAATAACTTTCTAATTTATTCGTGAAATTCAGCCACTGAATATATTGATGATACATTTTCGTACTCGGCTTTTGTTTTTTCCGTGTAAATAGAGAAAAAACGCCAGGATGATGTATATGATTCACTTTCCACGATAGAAAATCTTCAATCAAAGTTTGGTCAAAAGTTTTTTCCACAATTAAATTTTCTAGTTGTTGAAAATATTGCGCGGCTTTCTCTTCAGCATGCTGATAAGTCACCTCAGCATTGAAGACATTCACATCATTCATAGTTGACCTCACCTTTACTTTTGATTTTAACTTCGACCCTGTGGAAAACGGTTGAACATCACTTAATATTATTCTTTTTAAATCATGAAATTCCTTTTAAAACGTCATGCAACGGTATGAAATTCCCTTAAACTGTAAATATTAGAAATGATGAGGAGGTGGGAAAATGGCTACAGATGTTCTTTGTGAGGTAAACAATTGTACGTACTGGGCTTCAGGCAATAAATGTGATGCGTCGAGAATTTATGTTGTTGCAAGTAAAAATGAAGCAGCCAACAGTGCCGAGACAGATTGCAAAACATTTCAAAAGAAAGAGGAAGACGCTATTAATTAAAAACATCTACAGTTGGCTCATGTGTTCATCATGAGCTTCTTCCCCATTTTCGTTCTACTTCTCGACGATAATGTCTCCATTATTTGATGTTAATTTAATTGTTGTTTGACTATTACCGGATTCAGTTGTCGGATTTCTTTTACCGAAAATTATAACTTCCCCATTTCCAGTCTTCACATCAAAGAATGCATCTTTTGGTTCATTTTCTGTTTGTACGTAAATAGTGCCGTTATTTGTTTCTAATTCAATCGGTTGTTTTAAAGCAGCCGTTCTTACAGATATATCACCATTTGAAGTTTCTCCTACAATCTTCCCTTCTATATTTTCTAATAGAAGTTCGCCGTTAGAAGAATCAACGTATAGTGTTTGAACCTTTAAATTATCTAAAATGACTTCTCCATTGTCCGTTTCAGCAATGATTTCCTTCGTTTCAAAACCACTTGCTTTAATTGTACCATTATCTGATTCTATTTGAATTGTCCCAGCTAAACTTTCAGGTAAATACACTTTTAATATTGGGGTCTTCGAAAAGAATTGAATAGAAAACCATCTAAAAAATTTACGTTCCATGTCAATTTCTAACGTATTTCCATTTACTTGAGCATCTATTTTATATTTGTTACGTCCATTTTCAAGCTCCACTCTTGCTGACTGATCTTTTGTTGGAATAAGAATAATGTCTGCATTATTTGTTTCGATTTCTGCATTTGTAAATTCCTTCTGAATCACAACCTCTTCGGGACTGTTCATAGAAAATAAATTAACGAAAGTAACCGCGCTTATGGCCACGAGTAATACACCGATAATAAAAAATTTCTTATTAATAGTAATCTTCCTTTCTTTTTTGTTTCTACGTATAGACTACAAGAAGTTCTTTGTTGTCGTAATGACCCTAAAACGTAAATTCATCTAAGACCTCAGATGTACTTCCATTATATTTGTTCAACAATCCTTTTTATTCACAAGAAAAGCGAAGGCGGCTCGCCTAGCTCCGACAGACACTGGCCGAGGAGCTAGCCGCTGTAGCTAGACAAGAAAAAAGCAGGAAAGAATATCTTCCCCACTTAAAAAAGCGTCCGTTATTGAAATGTCCAATAATTATTTAAAATAAAATTTATAACTGGGATGATTAAAATGGTTACCAATTCACCAATGAAATAATGAAACGCCATTACATTAACGATTAAGAAAATAATTGCAAAGTTTAATACAAATCCCACGAGAGCTACTGTAAAAAATCGCAACAACTTCTTACTTGAAAAGTCACTTCCAAAAGTAAACCTTTTATTTAAATAAAAGGAGAACACCGTCATAACGATAAAGGCTATTGCAGTCCCCAGTAAAGGCTCCTGATGAAAGAGCTCCACTAATAGAAAGACGGATATAAAATAGATCAGTGTACAAATACAACCTACTAAACTATATTTTAAAAATCTAATCGATACTTCTTTTTGTAAGAGCATTGGTCAATCCTCTCTATAGAGCAATCTTTTCATTTTTTTGGATCATCGTTTGATCTGGACTATTCTTTTCAATTGCTTGCTTTTTGTTGATCAATAATATTAATTGTAAAAACATTACCGGTAAAAATGCCTTTTTATATGCAATATATTTAGGCTCCCAGCTAGTCGCAAACTTATCTTTAAATTCTTTTAAACCTCTAAAATTATATTTGGAGTTACCATAAAGATATACTAAGCGAATTGCTTTTTCCGATAGAAAGGCATTTTTGCAATTGCCCACATTCGATAACGGCGACATACCGAGGCTACAATGCTTATAGCCATTTTCCTTTGCCCAATTAAAAATATGTATAAATAAAACATCCATCGTACCATGCGGACTATCTGTAGCTTTTCTCATTAAATCAATTGTAATTTTATGTTTATAATTCGTTGCTAATGTGGCAAAGGCAATGATTTTTCCTTCTGCATTACATAGAAGTGCAATCGGAAAACGAGAAACATAGTCTTCACTAAAGGACACAACAGAAAACCCTTTTTCCTTCACATTGCCTAGCCAAGCATCGGAAATCGATTTTAGTTCGGATAAAAAATGATGACTATAAGGAGGTTCTACTACACGAAATGTAAAATCGTTTTTAGTAAATTTATTTACTCGCGTTCGTAATTTTGCTCCTTTTTTTCCTTCGAGAGAAAACTGCGAAAGATTCACAATGCCTTCTTCCCCAACTTTTAAAAATCGATAGCCCGATTCATGATAATATTGCATATACTCCGGACTTACTTGGTAAAAAATGGGCGTCAAATTATGCTCTCTATTAAACTGACAAAATTCATTAATTGCATTTTTGATTTCAGTTTGTTCCCCAATTGGATCCCCTAAAACAAATACTGTATTGAAAACCCTTTTATAGACAATTAATGCTTTTTGATTTTCCGTCCAAAAAAAGTCTTTATCTTGCAAAAAAAATAGATGGGAGACATGATTTCCTCCCTTTTCCTTTAAAAAATGCTCTATCATTTCACAGTTATTGTATGAAGATACATCTTCTGTAACCCTCTGTTTTTTATTTAGAGAAATGAGATTATTTTTAAAAAACATGAAAGTTCCCCCTGATCAATTACGCCTCGGCGTAATTGCGTCCAGATTTCGGACTCGTGTTTACACGAGTCAACTCCTTTGCGAAATCTGTGACATCCGCCTGGGGCTTTATCTTCATTCAGTCGGGGTTTGAACCCCCACTGAAATCGTTACTTTTATTCATTCATTCCCCACTTATAGAAGTGGGAGCCTTCTGCTGAATGAAGATAAAAACAACTCAACTAACTATTAAATAATATCATACTCATAAATAATACACAGTAGATTTTTGCTATAAAATTACGAAATCCGCTAACAATTTTAGCTATTAACTACTGCATATTCCCTTTTAAAGGATATTAGTTTAGGAGTTAATTCCCATATCAATGATCAATTTGTCGCCATTCATAATTCTCCTTAAATTGCACAAAATAGAAAAGAATCTGTTTCTAAGGAGAGTTTATTGTGAAGCTTTTTAATGTCAGGAAAGGCCTATTTGTCTACTTCGAAAATGAATTACATAGAGTCTATGCTGTAAAACCAATGTATAAAAAATCCGTTCATCTTATTCGACTACGAGATTTAACTCAACAATTAGCAAGTGCAGCAGAAGTTGAAAGGTACCAACCGAAAGAAAATGATAGTTTTATTTTTAATAAAAAAGTATACACACTTTCTAAAGAGCAAAAAGCAGATGTGGGAGATTATATCCTAATCACCTATCCACATCCTGATATTTTAGACCATTATTCCTTAAACGAAATCGAGGTTGTTGCCACTGTAGAGAATAAAGGTGTTATAACAACTAATTCAAATGGGATTAAGCATACCGAATACTTACTGATGGTCCCTGGACGAGACGAAAACAGTCATCCCATTGAATACCATGATCTATCCATCGCACAAGGTGACACCGCTTATTTGGAAACATCCAATACTATACATGATTTGCTTCCGATTATTGGGGATGTTTATCAAAAGTTAGATGACACCTCCATTGAAGCGATGGTAGTTGCTATCCAAGGAGACATCGTTTTTTTAGGCGGAGGATTAGAAGTTCATCAAGAAGAGTTAATGGATCCAGAAAAGTGGGATTTCCTTTACAACTTTCTTGATAAATAATCAATTACGCCTCGGCGTAATTGCGTCCAGATTTCGGACTCGTGTTTACACGAGTCAACTCCTTTACGAAATCTGTGACATCCGCCTGGGGCTTTATCTTCATTCAGTTGGGGTTTGAGCCCCTACTGAATGAAGATAAAAAAGCTGTCCATTTACCCCATTGGTATTTGAACAGCTTTTTTATAGGATTATTCTTCTGGTTCTCCCGCAGCTTCCCAACGTGCAATTTCTTCACGGACAATTGGTGCTACTTCTTTTCCTAGTAATTCAATTGATTTCATGACGTCTTCATGTGGCATAGAACCGACTGGCGTGTGGAGCATGAAACGAGTGATCCCTACTCTTTTACGAAGCAGAATGATCTTCTCGGCTACCGTTTTTACATCCCCTGTATATAATGCACCTTCTAAACTACGTGCGTGATCAAATGTTCCACGCGTATATTCACCCCAACCGCGCTCTCTACCTAATACACTCATGGCATATTGTGTTGGTGGGAAAAACTTTTCAATCGCTTCATCCGTCGTTTCTGCAACAAATCCATGGGAATGAGAGGCAACTGTAAGCTTTGATTTATCATGGCCTACTTGCTCAGCTGCTCGATAATAAAGCTTTACCAGCGCGGCAAATTGCAATGGACTGCCACCAATAATGGCTAGTGCAAGAGGCAATCCTAGCATCCCTGCTCGTGCTACGGATTGAGGTGTCCCACCACTTGCAATCCATACTGGGAGTGGATCTTGCACAGGACGAGGATAGACGCCGCGATTTGGAATACTTGCGCGATGTTTACCGCTCCAATTGATGATTTCGTTGTCACGAATTTGCAGTAATAAATCTAACTTTTCTTCAAACAATTCATCATAATCTTGTAGGTCATAACCAAATAGAGGGAAGGACTCAATAAACGAACCACGCCCTGCCATAATTTCAGCTCGACCATTCGAAATGGCATCCATCGTTGAAAACTCTTGAAATACGCGGACTGGGTCATCGGAAGACAAAACTGTAACTGCACTTGAAAGGCGAATTTTTTTTCGTACGAGCTGCCGCAGCTGCAAGCAGTACTGCTGGTGCAGAACACGCATAATCTTTTCGATGATGCTCCCCAACGCCAAATACATCTAAACCTAGCTCATCTGCTAAAACGATTTCTTCCACCACTTCACGAATTCGTTCTGCATGACTAATGACTTTACCTGTTTTGACATCAGACGTTGTTTCTACAAACGTTGTTAAACCGATTTCCACAATACCCACTCCTCATATTTCTTTACAATAATTTCTTTTTTCATCATGATACATTATGGGGGTATTGGTTATCAATTTATTCGATTAAGGGATGTGTCTACTTCAGACACACCCTTTACTTTTTCATAAATAACTCGGTTAACTGTTCAATAAAGTCAATTTGGATTTCATACTGCTTGAAAATGTTTTGTGCTGTTAATTGCGTAATTTTATCAAGTTCACCTAAAACCTGTCTTTTCATCTCGATGCCATCTTTTTGCATTTCTAATTCAGCTTCTAAAGCAGTTTTTTGAATAAATAGCGCATTTAGTACATCTTCCTTCGACAAATCTTGAATAAACCCCATACCTGTATATAGTTCTGTTGGTAGTTTGACGGACGATACTTCTAATGACTTTTTTAGTAAATTGAAATATTCTTGTTCACCTTGATCATTAATTTTATAAATTGCTTTAATTCGATGCCCCGTTTGTTCGACAGATTCGACCTCTACCAAACTTCCCTTTTCCATTTTCTTCAAAGCGTGATAAATCGATCCTGGTAATATCCCTGCCCATAAATCTGTTTTACTCGTTTGTAGGATTTGCTGAATTTCATATCCTGACATTGATTTAACCCTTAATAAACCTAGAACCATTAGTCTAATCATTCTTATCACCTCAACAATAAATACTCAATGTTGAGTAAAATTTTAGCATAATATATAGTATCCGTAAATATTACGCATACTTCTTCTTTATTTTAATATCCACTTGTTTTTCATCCCATTTAAAAGTTAATGCTGCAAGAATGAGTATTCCAATCATAGAAATAAACGGTACAGCAAAACCAAGGAGGTAAATCTCTTTAGTTACTGTAGCTGATAATCCTTTTGTGTAGTATTCAAATGGAAGTAATTTGCCTACTACTTGAATCCACTCAGGAAGATTGTTTAACGAATAAAACGCTTCACTCATAAAGATCATTGGAAGTTGTATTAGATTTGAAAAAACATTTATTTGTGCTTCATTTTGGGCAAAGTTTGCAATTAAAAAGCCTAGACTCGTAAAGCAAAGTGTTCCGACAAATACAAGAAAACTTGTTAATACAATTGTCATCCACGAAATTTCAACATGTAAAACAACGACTCCTACAAACCATACAATCATATTCATGACAACACCAACGACTGTTCTTGCCAGCATCATCGTAAATACAAAACGAATAATAGGCATTGGTGTTAATTTTAATAATTTGTATACGCCTTTATTTCGTTGTGAAAATACTTGAAAAGCAATGCCTTGCATCCCCCAAAATAGTGTGCTAATTGCTGTTACACCCGTTAAAATACGGATTGACATCGTCTCTTGATCAAAAAACCATCCTAATAAAATTAACAAGCCAATGGGAAAAACTAATCCATAAAAAACACTAATTTTATCTCTTAAAGAAGTTTTAATCATTGAATTAAAAATTACGCTAGCCATTTTTCTTCCTCCTTTAAAGTTAACTTAAAATATAAATCATCTAAGTTCGAAACATTATATTGCTCGCATAAAATTTTAGCTCGCCCTTCCGCAATGACTCTTCCATCATCAATCATAATGACTCTTTTTGCGAGTTTGCTTACTTCATCCATGTCATGAGAAGTAAATACAATGGTTTTCCCATCCTCATGTAATTTCTGGATTAGTTGATGAATTTCATGTCTTGCACGAGGATCAAGAGCTGCAGTGGGTTCATCTAAAAAAATAAGCTTCGGGTCGTGAATAAGTGCAACTGCTATGGCTAAACGCTTTTGTTGACCACCTGAAAGTTTGGATGCTTCAGTTTGTGCACTTTCCATTAGACCACATTTAACTAGTAAGTCATTGATTACTTCTTTTGAAAGATTCTTTTTATAAAACGCGCCAAAAATTTTTAGATTTTCTTTAGTTGTAAGACCCGGAAAAAATGGTACCGATTGGAGTTGAACACCAAGTTGGAATTTAAAGTGATTGTTCCAATACTCGATTTTGCCCCCCTCGCTTTTCTTGAGTCCTACTAACATTTCTAATGTCGTTGATTTTCCTGCTCCATTTGGACCGATGACAGCTAAAATTTCGTTTTGATAAATTGTAAGATCTACCCCTTTTACAACTTCCCGATTCCCAAAATGCTTTCGAAGATTTTTTGCATCAATATAAAACATCTATTACGACCTCCTCAAGTTTATTTACTCAACGTTGAGTATTTAATTATGAATACATAATATTAAACATTTTTCTAAAAGTAAACAACTTTTTAATAATTTTTCCAAAAAATTTTTTAAACAAAAAAGCCAAATCGAGTTCTCGATTTGGCTGCAGATTGTCGACAAAAGGCTTTCAGAATGGTCTCATTCTGAAAGCCTTTTGTCATTTTTCCGGATTTTTGGGTATTATATCGATTTATTTTAAGC
>NZ_RYYR01000036.1 GCF_003977595.1 Lysinibacillus antri
AGTTTTCGTTTTACCTTTAGAAATCTCTTGAGTTTATTGTAAAAGAAAAAAGACTGTAGGCAAACTCGAAATTTATCGAGTTTGTCTACAGTCTGGAGGCAGAAGCAATTAATGCTTCTGCCTTTATTTATGAATAGGGGGCTGGAAAAGTTCTAATGTTATATTGTCAGGGTCTAGAAAATAACAAGTGTAACCACCTTTATTTCTACCTTCTTGAATAGAAACCGGGCTCGATCTAAATGTAACCCCATTTGCTTTTAAAAATTCATATGTGTTATGGATATCATCCGTTACGAGTGCTAAGTGAGCTGCACCGATATTCTTTGTTTGAATATCAATTTTTTCACTACTTGGACTATAATATTGGTTTAGTTCTAATAAATGACCTGAAACACCAACTAAGGTATCTCCCTTAATTTTCAACATAACTGCCTCTAAATCCGCATCTTCATAGCCAACAAATTTGCGCGTATATTCATTCGATTGTCTTTGTCTATGAACTACCTCAAAGTTTAATAGCTCTGTATAAAATTTTACCGATTTCTCTATATCGCTTACCGTGAATGCAGTATGCCAGTGTCCAATTATCAATCTATTCACTCCTCATATTATTTAGCTAATAATTCTGGTAAGAACAGTGTAATCTCAGGTACATATGTGATAATGCCTAGTAAAATTAATAACGCAATTAACATAGGCGTTAAATATTTGAATGTCGATTCAAATTTCACATTGGCCACTTTTGCACCGATAAATAGGTTTAATCCTAATGGCGGTGTTAATAATCCAATTGTTAAGTTGAAACATACAACCATACCGAAATGTAATGGATCGATACCTAATGGAACGACAATCGGTAAAAGGATTGGTATGAAAATTAAAATTGCTGCTACTGTTTCAATGAACATACCCACAACCAATAAGAACACGTTAATTAATAGTAAAACGACTATTGGGCTTGTTGTAAATTCAGAAATTGTATTCGCTACATATTGCGGGATTTGTTCGAGCGTTAACACTCGTCCAAAGAATGTTGCCGTCCCAACGAATATCATAACCGTACCAGATGTAATCGTCGTTCTTAAAAATACATCCATTAAATCGCTAAATTTTAATTCTTTATAGATAAATAAACTTACAATTAAGCTATATACTACAGCCAATACTGCCGCTTCTGTTGGCGTAACAATACCACCGTAAATACCACCTAAAATAATAACTGGAGTTAATAAAGCGAACTTTGCTTCATTAAGGGCTTTCCAAAAGCTTTTCTTTTCCTCATCTGTTTGAACATCTACAATGCCTTCTTTTTTACAAACAATATAGTTAATGATAATTAACGTAACGGCAATTAATAGCCCTGGGACAATCCCCGCGATAAACATATCGCTAATCGATACACCAGCCATAATTCCGTAAAAAATGAAAACAAGACTAGGAGGGATGATTGGCCCTAAAGCTCCCGCACTCGCTGATAAAGCAGCTGCATATGGCGCTTTATATCCACTCTTCAGCATGTGAGGAATCATAATACCCCCGATACTTGCCACTGTTGCGGCACCTGAACCAGAGATGGCTGCGAAAATTAAACTTGCAAGTATGGTAATTAAACCTAAGCTTCCTGTCCAAGATCCAACCATCGATTTAAAGAAATCAATCAGTCTTTTTGAGATACCACCTGTACTCATTAATTCACCTGCTAAAATAAAGAACGGTACTGCTAATAAGGCAAATGAATCATTGGATGTAAAGGTTGCTTGAATAAGAAAGGAAATAGGTATAGTCCCTTCAATTAAGACAACCGTTAATGCAGCGATAGCTAAAGAAATGGCAATCGGAACGTTTATAATTAAACAAACTACAAAAACTAAAGTTAAAATTAATAGAGTACTGCCCACTATACCTCACCTTCTTTTCTATTAGTTAGTGTTTGATAAATTTCAACGACAAATACTCGAATGGCCATTAAAAGATATCCAAGAGGAATACCCATATATACAAGACCCATAGGTAATTTTAAAGCCGCTGAATTTGTATTTTGACTCCATAAATCAAATGAATATTGGAAACCTAAATAAGCAATATAAAGACTAAATAGTAGCCATACAAAACTACCAATAAGGTTAATATATGGACGAATTTTTAACGGGATAATCGCATTTAAAGCTTCAACTCGTATATGTGCTTTTGAAATAACCGCATAACTTGCGCTAAGGAATACAAACCAGACAAATAAATATCTTGCTAATTCTTCTGCCCAAACGATAGAAGAATTAAAAACATATCTCCAAATAACCCCTGCAAACATAACTACAGTCATTACTATGAGAATGGCAAAACATGCGTAAGCTTCTATAGGGCGTTTTGTAATTTTTGCCATAGAAAATACCTCCTAGGGGATGTGGTATGATAGGGTAAAACAACAGGATACAATTCCAAGATTGCTCCTGCTGTTTTAAATTAAGTTAATTCAAAATCTATAACTATTTCATTTCACTTAGTAGTTTAATTGCTAAATCGTAATTTTCTTGACCGATTGCATCCATATTTTCTTCCGCAACTTTATTTGTTGCTTCTTTAAATATCTCGCGTTGTTCGTCAGATAATTCAACTACTTCAACACCTGCATCTTTGAAACCTTGGATTGCTTTAGACTCTGCATCTGTTACTAGATTTTTCGCTTCTTCAACGTAAGAATCAATTGTCTCATCTAAAGCAGTTTTTGTTTCTTCGTCTAATCCGTCATAAAGTTTTTTGTCTACAAGAATTCCGTGTAATAATAAAACGTGGTTTGTAGCTGTGAAATACTTATTAACTTCATAGAAACGGTCTCCGTAGATTAAAGGAGTTGTCGTTGATACGCCATCGATTGTTCCTTGTTGTAACCCTGTAAATACTTCACTATAAGCCATTGGAGTAGGGTTTGCTTGCATTGCTTTTAATGCACTTAAATGTAAATCTGCTGCAGAACTACGAATTTTTAAACCAGATAGGTCGCTTGGATCTTCTACTAATTTTTTACCATTTAAAAGGCTGTAGTATCCTAAGTCAATAAAGCCTAAAAGATATAAATTTGATTTATCAGCTACTTCTTTTTTCAGTAAATCACCATACTCGCCATTTAAAAATTCATAATATTGGTCGCGACTATCGAATAAGAAAGGTACATCGAAAAGGTTAAACGCTTTGATATCAAGTGAATTCGCAATACCATATGCAGATGATGTAGAAAGTTGGATCGTACCATTTTTCAGTAAATCTACTACCGATTCATCCGAAGTTGCTAAAGTACCACCATTGTAGATTTCAACTGCTACATTATCTGTTTTTTCTTCAATTGTTTTTTTGAAGTGTTCATATCCTAAATTTAAGAAGTTGTTGGCATCTACTTGATTAGCCATTTTAATTGTAAGCTTGTCGCCACTTGAACTCGCATTGGTATCTCCATCGCCCGTACTGTCAGATGAACATGCAGCTAGAAAAATTAATGATAAAGCCATTAATGAGAACACGATTTTTTTTAGGTTTTTTTTCATATAAGTTTCCTCCAATTTTTTAGAAATTCATTTTTGATTGACCACCATCAACATTGATGGTAGCGCCTACAATCCATGAAGCTTGTTCTGATGCTAAAAATACTGCTACATTTGCAATCTCTTCAGGTGTTCCAAATCTTTTAGCTGGTATTTGGGTATCCAAGAATGTTTCGATTTCAAGTTGTTTTTCTTTGCTTAATTTTTCCCAAACACTAGTTTCATGAATAATACTCCCAGGGGCTATACTGTTCACTCGTATCCCATACTGAATGACTTCTGAAGATAAGGCTTTGGTAAAACTAATTAATGCTGCCTTGGAATTGTTATAAGTAACTTTTCCTCCACTTTCTCTTCCGTAGATAGAGGAAATGTTAATAATACTTCCAGACTTTTGTTTCTTCATACTTTTAATTACTTGTTTAGAAAGATCTACAACTGAAAAATAATTCAGTTCGAAGGCTTCATAAAATTTTTCAATGGGCGTTTCTAGTATGTTGCTACCATTACTACCCCCAGCGTTATTTACAAGAATGTCGATATGTTCATGATCTAACAAATACTTATCAATTAAACCAGCGCGTTCATAAGAGTTGGTGATATCCGATTGGTAGATGGTGATGCTTCCCAAAAGTTCTTTTGCTTTGTTTAGGTATTCAATATCGCGACCGACAATCGAAACATTTGCTTTTTCCTCTACGAATCTTTTAGCAATTTCTAACCCAATCCCTTTTGAGCCACCAGTTATTAAAACATTCTTCTTTTCTAAATTTAAATCCATCTTTGTTCATTCACCTCCCTTAGATTGGCGCTTATCCGTAACCAATTGACCACCAATACTAAAGAGCTCTTGATTCAATTCGATTAATTCAATGCGAACGTCATCTTTTGAAACATCTAATACATTTGTAATTGCGGTGGTTACTTCTTCAACTAACTTTCTTTTAATATCCAATGATCTGCCTTCAACTAACTTAAGCTTTACATAGGGCATATTTCTAAACCTCCTAATTTATCTTCCTAGGAATCCACCATCGACCGGAAGAAGAATGCCATTTACATAGTTTGATTGGTCTGAAGATAAAAATAGTAAAGCGCCTGCTAATTCTTCTGGGTCACCAAAACGTCCGGCCGGAATTCTATCTAGTAGTGAGCGACTTCTCTCTGGATCTTCAAATATAAATTGATTTAAAGCAGTTGTATAATATCCCGGTGCGATCGCGTTCACATTCACTCCATCTTTTGCCCATTCATTAGATAAAGATTTTGTTAGTTGAGCGACTGCACCTTTACTTGCTGAATATGCTGATGCATTATATCCACCTTGTACTGAAAGAACTGATGCAATATTGACAATCTTCCCTCTGCCTTTTTTCTTCATTTCCGCATATGATAGACGGCTTAATTCAAAGATTGCCGTAACATTTACATCAATGATTTTTTGAAATTCTGCAATTGGTAGTTCAGTTGCAGGCATCGGTTTATGTATTCCTGCATTATTGACAAGAATATCAACCTCTCCATTTAAGTTTTGTAAAGCTAGATTGAAGACTTCAGGTATATTCTTTAGTTGGGATAAATCTGCTTGAACTGCAGATGCTTTGTACCCTATATTTTCTAAGTCCTTAACTGTGGTATGAACCTGGTCAGAATAATCAATGATGCAAACTTCCACACCGTTCTTACATAATCCATTTACTAAAGCTAAACCTAACCCTTGTGCACCTCCAGTTAAAATTGCTTTTTTACCTTGTAGACTCTGCACAAACATTCCTCCTTGAATTCGCTTTCATTAAAGAGCAGATTTTTGCATGAGCTCGATAATGTAATGATCTGGATCGTACATATAAATTGCTTTAGAGCCCTTATTAGCACCTGCTGTAATGTCGACTATTTGAGGAGAACGGAATTGAACGCCTTGTTCCTTCAAACTTTTATATAGTTGTTCGATTCCTTCGACTTGTATACAAATATGGCCAGAACCATAATCACAAGGTCTTACATTTCCTGCTAGTCGTTCAATACCTACATATTCCAACAACTCAATTTGGCTTCCACCTGGTATTTGAAGAAAAGCAATTTTAACTTCTTCTAAATCGCTGAAATTTACAATTCTTGAAATATACTCTTGCTTAGAAACTTGTTTCGATAACAACTCAAATCCTAATTTGTTTACATAAAAGTCTAAAGAAATCTCTAAATCCTTTACTGTGATGCCACTATGAATAAATCCAACAACTTTTCCTTCGTTCACTCTTCTTTCCTCCTTTTTAAGAGTTTTTTGTTCAAGCAGATATTTTCTTTTGTTAACGGTATTTTGCCTTAGCAGCGTAAATTTCTATAGATTCATAGTTGAAATGCTGTATCGTGATCCATAAAGAAATTTAGACAAAATATTCAGTTTCCGTTAGTCATCTTTATAAAAGCAAAAATCATGCCAACTTTTTTACGCTAAATTCTCCAATTTATTAATAAAAAGCGAGGAAAATGACATCAATTGATGCTATTTTTCATCATAAGTAAGTAAATATTAAAATTTTCGAGTAAATTATTAAGTTGGGAATATTACAGAAATTGTAATATTAGAATGTAATAGTGCATATTTGGCAATTAAAAAATGCCTTTTATAGTAATATTTTTTGAATATAAAAAAGACGCTACTTTAAAAGTAACGTCTAGCTAAATAATTATTTTGATTTTAATTCAACTACAACGATTTCTGGCAAATTAAAGATTCGGAAAGGGACTGTACTATTCCCTAATCCTCTACTCACTGCCATAGTCGTTTTATCTTCTTCATATAATCCAGCTGTATAGGTTGGTAAAAAGCCTTGTCCTGGCGCAATTAATCCACCAACAAAAGGTAACCTTACTTGTCCACCATGGGCATGTCCGGAAAATACTAAGTCCATCTCATTAACGACATACGTGTAAAACTTCTCTGGTCGATGTGCTAATAAAAGCTTAAGGAGACTAGGATCAGCTTCTGCCATAGCTGTATTTAACATCGTTTGCGTTTCATCACCATTTAGCGGATCTTCAATACCAATGATATTGATCTTGTCCCCACCGCGTTCGAGGATATGGGATGTATTTGGTAGTATGTGGACACCTATTTTTTGCATTGCATCATAAATTTCACTCACTTGGTTCGTCGCAACTTCATGATTACCAATGACATAATACACATCCGCTAGCTCAACAAATTGCTTAACTGCCGCCATGCTTTGTTGTAAATCATAGCGGTTACTATCAATCACATCGCCCGTTATAAAAATAACATCCGGGTTCGTAGCCTGTACCTTTTTTACGAGTTTATCTTGATTGTCACCAAAGACTGCATCATGTAAATCTGAGACTTGGGTGATACGAAAACCATCAAAGCTTTTTGGTACTTGATCCGATTTGTAAACATGCTCGGTTGTCACAATCCAATAATTATTAATATGTAAAAACAAATAAACCCCTATGATGAGGCAAAATATCGTTAATAATTTTTTCAAAATAGCTCGCTCGATTCATTAATAGGTTTAAGGGGAAAAATCCACACCTCCTCATATTATTCATATGCTACAAAACATTCAAGTAGAAGGTGTATAGAAGATTAATTTTATGTAATATGGGAGGTTTAACTTTTCACAAATGGGGATGGGGCTACTCAAAAAGTATTAAATTGCGCAACGCTTAGGAAGTCAACTAAAGTTAGAAAACGCGGCCTACCACTGTAAGCCGCGAACTAAATCATAAAAGATTTGTTAAATTTATTCTATGTGGGTAGACCTTACACAAAGCACTGAGACAAGTCGTAAAGACATGTACAACATGTCTTTACGGTTTGTGTGCTAAGTCCGCCCACTAAGAAATGCTTTTTAAAAAATAAAAGCAGAATTTTATTATTTCATCTATCTCTCTAATTGGGAAGCAGACCACTTATTAGATAATTATTATTTACTCGTTCGGAAATTAATTAAACACACTCATATAATAAAAAACTATCCACAACCGCGCACCCTTTTATCCACTTATCCGCAGTTCTCCACATCTTTATCCTCAACTGCGTCATTTGTCCACAAGCTAAATTTAAAAATCCTCCTGAAAACGCAAAAAAATTATCCACAATCAAAAAAACACCCACTCCTTTTAGAAAGTGAATGTTTTTGAATTGTGGATAACTACTCGAATTTTTTATCTTCTTCAACCTCTTTATCTGCTACCTGTAAGCTCTCACCTGCAAATAGAATTGGCTTTAATTCATCATCTCCTGAGCCCTTAGCTAATGGTACGCGTGCTCTGTATGCAGCTCGACAGATTAAATGACCTGCTACAGGAGCAGTAATGAAAACAAAGATAATACCTAAAACTAAACGAATACTCACATAACCATCATGGAACCAGAAATAAATAAAGGCTCCTAACAAACTAACAAGTACTGCTAATGTTGAACTTTTAGAGGCAGCATGTGATCTTGTATAAACATCAGGTAAACGGATTAACCCTAATGCACTAATAACACTAATAATGGATCCTAATAAAATTAAGAGAATAGCTGCCCACTCAAGAATCTCCTTTGCGCTCAACGATAACACCCCTTTCGATAAATTTCGAAAAGGCGATTGTTCCTATAAAAGATAAAATCCCTAAAATTAAAATCGCTTCTAAAAAGGCCTTTGTCTGTAACATGATTGAGATGATCGCTATGGCAGAAATTAAATTAACACCGATTGTATCAAGTGCAATGGCACGATCTGGCAATGTAGGACCCGCAATGACACGATATAAAAGGATCGCAATGGCAACCATAAATAATGTTAATGCGATTAATAAAATGGTTTCTTTCATTTATCGTGTCACCTCCAAAATTGCTTTTTCGAATTTCCCAATAGAACGTATAACCTCTTCTTTTGATTGTTCAATATCCATGGCATGAATATAAAAGACATTGCCTTCTTCCGATACTTCCATTACAACGGAACCTGGGGTAAGTGTTAATAATAATGCCAGCACTGTTATTTCCCAATCACCTTTTAAGTCTGTTTTGTATGTAAAAATACCAGGCGTAATTTTTAATTTAGGGGTTAGAATTTGTTTCATTACCGTTATACTCGAGTTGGCAATCTCTATTATAAATAACAAAATAAGGTAGATTACTTTCGATACACGTCTTAAATAAAAACGAGTTCCAAAGAAGCGATGCATAACGTATAAAATGCCAATACCGACTACAAACCCTGTAAAGAAGGTTGTAATTTGCGGTATCGGTTCATCAACTAATAAAAGCCACAATAAAGCAATGAATAAATTTAATAGAAATTGGCCAAACATCAAGCTCCCTCCTTTAAAATCGCATCAATGTAAATAGAAGGATTGACTAATGTATGAACCGCATCCTTTACGTAAACGGATAAGGTTTCGGCACCTACACCAATATAAATGATGCTAATGGCTAGTAAACAAAAAGAAACATACGCACCTTTCGGGATTGGCTTTCGATCTTCAAAACTAATCGTTGTTTCACCAAAGAAGGATGCCAAGAAAACGCGTAATAACGAATACAATACGATAATACTCGATGCAAATCCAATTGCTAATAAAACATATGCCCTTTCTTCTATCGCACCTTGCCCAATTAAAATTTTCCCTACAAATCCACTTAGTGGAGGAATCCCTGCTAACGCTAACATCATGATGAAATAAATCCAACCAAACAACGGATAGTTTCGAATTAAACCACTCATATTTTTTACAACCGTTTCCCCAGTTAAATAAATCATCATCCCAATTAATAGAAATAACAATGCTTTAGCCACCATGTCATGCATTAAATAGTACACAGCACCTGTTAAAGCAGATTCTGTTCCGACCGCTAAACCGATTAAGATAAACCCGACGCCGATAATGACGTTATATGTTGCAATCGTATAGACATCCCTACCCGATAATGCGCCCATACATCCAGCGATTATTGTTGCTCCTGCCATTATGCCAATAATTGTATGGGTAATCCCTTGATCTAAGGGGAACATTAATGTAAATGTACGTATTAGGGCGTAAATCCCCACTTTTGTTAATAGGGCCGCAAATAAAGCCTGTATAGCGGCAGGTGGAACACTATATGAACCTGGTAACCAAAAGAATAATAGTAAACCAGCTTTTAAACTAAATACGAGTAAAAGTAAAATAGCTACTGTTGTCAGCAAAGGATCTTGTCCAACTTCGGCAACTCGCTCAGCAATATGCGCCATATTTAATGTTTTTAACGTTCCATACAAATAAGCTAATGCCACAAGGAACATCCACGACGCGACAACGTTAATTAAGACATATTTTAAGGACTCACGTAACTGCCCTATCTCTCCTCCAAGTGCCACTAATACATACGAGGCCAATAACATCACTTCAAAACAAACAAACAAATTAAAAATATCACCCGTTAAGAAGGACCCATTTACACCTGCAATTAAAAATAAGACAAAAGGATAAAAGAACATCTTTTCGTGTCTGTTTCCAATTGTAGAAAATGCATAAATTAAACAAATGGTTGTCACGATGCTAGCCGTGAAAACAAGTAATAGTGCAAAGGAATCAGCAACAAATAAAATACCAAAAGGTGGTAACCACCCACTAAAATCTAACCTTATAATCCCTTCTGCTTGTACAATATTTAGCAAAATCAACGTGATACTACTTACCGCAATCATCGTCAATAAACTAATAATACGTTGTAGCATAATAGACTCTCGCAAAAATACGAGAAGAACAGCTGTGATAATGGGAATTATAAGAGGTAGTACGATTAAGTTATTCATCTGACATTCCCCTCAATTCATGAAAATCAGCTGAACCATTCGTTTTATACGTCCGATACGCTAACACGAGAAGAAATGCCGTAGTCGCAAAGCTAATAACGATTGCCGTTAAAATTAAGGCTTGTGGCAATGCATCGGTATACGGTCCATCTGATTGACTTAATAATGGGACGCCCCCTTTTTTTAATCCACCTACAGTTAAAATCAATAAATGCACTGCATGTGATAAGATGGCCGTCCCTAAAATGATGCGAATCATTTGTCTAGAGAGGATTAAATAGGTTCCAACTGAAACAAGAATGCCTACTAATATAATCATTAACGATTCCATACTATTCATCCTCACTTATACTTAAAATGATAGTTACAAGTGTACCAATGACTGTTAATGCCACACCCGCTTCAAATATCGTAACAGTTGATAAATGCTTTTCACCAAGAATCGGTATATTAAAATATCCATCTGTTTGTGTTAAAAAAGGTGCGTTAAAATATAATGACCCAATTGCTGACCCTGTAGCTAGCAACACACCTAAAGCTGCTACTTTTTTAAAGTCAAATGGCATTTTACTTTGGATCGTTTCAAGATCGTACGTAATATAAAGCAGGACGATTCCAGAGCCTAAAACGAGCCCCCCTATAAATCCTCCACCTGGTGCATTATGACCTGAAAAGAATAAATAAACGCCTAGAGTCAAAATAATAAAGACAACACCTTTTACTACTGTACGTAAAATCACATCATTAATTTTCAATGTCTGCATCCCCCTTTTTCGCTTTTAGCTTAATGAGCGCATATACGCCTAAGCCTGCAATAAAGAGAACGACTACTTCTAACATTGTATCGAATGCACGGAAATCCCCTAAAATGGTATTCACTATATTTTTTCCGCCTGCTAGATTATACGCATCTTCAAAATAAGTTGAAATGGATTCAAATTTATCGTAATTCATTACAGCTAACCCTATTACAGATACTGTTGCGCCGACAAGAAGTGAAATAACCCCATTTGTAAACTTCACGCGTTTAGTGGATTTCTCTGGTTTTAAATCAGGTAAATATTTAAAGCACAGTAAAAACAGTGCCGTTGTTACGGATTCGACAACGAGTTGTGTTAAAGCTAAATCTGGTGCGCGGAAAACCACGAAGAAAAAGGCAACAGAAAAGCCAAGTACACCATTTAGTAAAACCGTTGTAATACGTGAGTTTGAAAATAGGATGGCAATAGCAGCGAAAATCATAACAAAAACTAGGATTAACTCAAAGCTTTCAACAGCCGCATTATTCTTCGTATTCCACTCAAAGGAATCCGTCATAAAAAATACGCCCGCCGCAATGATTACAAATGCCATATATATATAAATAAAGTAATGCGTTAAAGAACCAGTCATATATCGTTTTGTTGCACGTTCTGAAAAATTCTCCCCAAAACCGATCACTCGTTCATACAAAACATTAAAAGATAATTTTTGAGGGAAGATTCGATAAATTGGTTTCCAACGTTTTAAAAGGAAATACAATGTAACACCAATCAAAACGACACCAATCGTCATATAAAGCTCTGTATTTAAGCCATGCCAAGCAGAAATATGTGGCGTCATTTCTTCTGTAGAAGGGAATGTGGGATAAATACTCGCCATTGCCGGTTGTAAAATATAATGTCCTAATAGATTCGGGAAGAAGAAAATGCCCACTACAAATCCGATTAGAATGAATGGAGATATTAACATGCCAATAGGCGCTTCATGTGGATTTTTTTCTAAAATGTCCGGACTAATTTTCCCAAAGAATGTTTGCCCGACGATAATTAAGCAGTAAACAAATGTAAATATACTTGCAACCCAAGCAACTACTGGAATGAGGACACCCATGCTATCAAGTGAAAAAATATCTAATTCCGTTATTTTTAATGTGGCAGTAAAAAACATTTCCTTACTTAAAAATCCATTGAACGGCGGTAATCCAGCCATTGAAAAACTACCAATTAAAGCTACTGTAAAAGTTAGAGGTAATATTCGGATTAAACCACCTAACCGTCTGATATCACGAGTTCCAATTTCATGGTCAACAATTCCGACCATCATGAATAAAGCACCCTTAAATGTAGAATGGTTGACTAAATGGAAAATCGCCGCGAATGCAGCTTGCGTATAAATAACCGTTTCACTGCTATAGCCTAAATGGATAGCAACAGATCCCAATCCTAATAGACTCATAATAAGACCTAGCTGACTTACTGTTGAGAAGGCAAGCAATGCTTTTAAATCCACTTGCTTTACTGCATTAAATGAACCCCAAAACAACGTAATTAATCCAACACCTGTGACTGCCCAGAACCAGACGATTTCCCCGCCGAATACTGGTGTGAAACGAGCTACTAAATAAATTCCCGCTTTCACCATTGTGGCAGAGTGTAAATAGGCACTAACTGGTGTTGGCGCTTCCATTGCATCTGGAAGCCAAATATGAAATGGAAATTGTGCCGACTTTGTAAATGCCCCTAATAATACTAAAATAAGCGCGGGTACAAACAATGTATGGTCACTAATACGATCGATGTTTGCAATAATTTCTCGTATACTAAATGTTCCAGACATGACGTACAACATTAAAAAGCCGACTAACATAGCTACGCCGCCTGATACTGTAATGGTCATGGATTTTCTTGCACCAGCTCGAGATGCTTTACGATGGTGCCAAAAGGCGATTAACAGGAACGATGAAACACTTGTTAACTCCCAAAATGCATATAACACCATTAAGTGATCTGAAAATACTACGCCTAACATTGCTCCCATGAACAATAGTAAGTAGCAATAAAAATGGTGTAAGGATTCTTTCTTTGATAAATAAAAAATGGAGTATAAAATTACTAAACTTCCGACACCTGTAATAAGTAAGCTAAATATTAAGCTTAAACCGTCTATGTATGTCGTGAAATTTATGTTGAATGAGGGAATCCACTCGTATGTATTCGAAAGCGTTTGGCCACTTGAAACACGAGGGATATATGTAGTAAGCAAAAGGAATAAACTTACGGGAATTACTAAAACGAACCAACCAATCAATCTTTTAGACAATTGCCTATAGAAGATGGGAATAAAAGCTGCCATAATAAACGGTATTAGTATAATGGCAATATCAACTGTCACAAGGTAAAACCTCCTATTCTAAGCTCCATTTTGCAAAAAGTCAGAAATAACCCAATCTACTTGACTTAAGAAAATGAGGTCTTCATAATATAGTGTCATATAGATACTAAAAGTGATGTAAATATATTGCAAATATGTAAATATATTTTACAATCTACTAAAAATATATTATTTATTACAAATAAAAGTATACAATAATAATGTCGCTTATGCACTTATTTCGCATTTACATTTACTTATTAAAACGCTTTTTTTCTAACCGTTGCTGTTTATTTTTTGATTTCGAACTAAATTTAAGAGGAGCAAACTACAATGAATCATGTTAAAAGAATGGATGAGAGTATTTTAGTTTGTGTATATTATGGACTCAATGGTGAACGTCTTATTCGTCGCGGACATAAGCTAGCTACTTTATTAGACTGCCCCCTCTATATTTTAACTGTTGATCCAAAACCACTTGATGCATTTGATGCTGAAAAATCAGGTTACATTGAAAGATGGACTCAGTTAGCAGAGGAGCTTCAAGTTGAAAAATTTATCATTCAAGATAATGAAAAACGTCCAATCCAAAAAGTTGTTTCAGATGTTGCGAAACACTACAATATTACCCAAATCATCGTTGGACAAAGTGCTCAAAGTCGATGGGAAGAAATAACAAAGGGATCTTTCTTAAATGTATTATTGAAGGAAGTTCCATTTGTAGATTTCCACATTGTCGCTGTAAAACGTCCGATTGAAGATGAAGCATATGGGATTTTTGAAAAAGGGGTCCGCGCATATGTTATTCGAGATGATGAAAACTATAAAATCGTATTTACATGTCCGAAATTCGAATATTTAGAAGGAATATTTTTCAAAGAAATTGGGACAGACTTTGATAATGGCATTTTTAAATTTTCGTACAATAACAAAATGAATGAAGTAGCGATTAAAGAGGGCTTTGTTAGCAACACCCATCTAGTCCACTCGCTTTTAACCCATGCCTAATTAAAAGTGAATAGAGTTAACGTAAAACTGTTTTTCGGCTGCATGAAAAACAGTTTTTTCTTTTGCATACTAATTATTCTTTTGTTCATGCTAACAATGGATGAAGGGAGAATAGCATTATGCAAAATTTTACTGAAATTCACTTTTTTGAAATGATTTTACGTACAACAATTGCTTTTATTGCTATATTAATTTTAGCAAGAGTAATAGGGAAAAAACAAATCAGCCAATTTACTTTCTTTCATTACGCTACGGGTATTACATTTGGATCCATTGCTGCTGAAATTTCCTCAAAAGCTGATGGTGCTTATTGGGATGGTATTACGGGTCTCGTATGGTGGACGGTACTAACTATGTTTGTAAGTTATATAACATTACGTTCAAAAAAAATACGTGTGTTAATTGATGATAAACCAATGATTCTTATAAAAAATGGGGTCATCATGGATACTGCATTAAAGAAGTCTAGACTCCATGAGGATGAATTAACGATGCTTTTACGAGAACAAAGCATTTTCTCACTAGATGAAGTTCATTATGCTATTTTTGAAACCAATGGTGAATTAAGTGTCCTAAAGAAGCCTGCCTACAGCTCTGCAACTAAAGAAGATGCAAAAGCAGATGTGTCGATTCCACCGTATGTTCCAACCGAAATTATTTCAAATGGAAAAATCATATCCGAGAGCTTAAAAGAAGTGGGTCTAACAGAGGAATGGGTAATGACAAAACTTCGGAAGAAAAAAGTACAAAAGCTTGAAGACGTTTACTTTGCACAAGTACTTGAAAATGGCTCCCTTTATATTAGTCTACGAAACGATGGTGGTAAAACTAGTAACTAGTTTTACCACTAGTCTTATTCAGTCCACTTTCATAATATCGATTGGCGTTACAATGCCTAGTAACTTTTGATGGGGTTTCCCATGCTCCGTAATTAACAACGCTTCAAAACGTTTTCCACGTTCCACCCCTTGTTTAAATATTTCCTCTGCATCGTAAATTGTTATGTATCTACTAATAAACTTATAATTTACCCGATTTTTCTCATGATGCAAAATATCATGTAATGTCGGCATAGTAATAGATGCATGACTCCCCGCTATTGTAGTTGCTAACCAGTTGGTAATCCCTACTGTCGTCACGAGTCCTCTAAAATGAGGCCCTTCAAATACAGGAAATTGAGTAAACTTTTTTTGACGGATAATATTCAATGCGTATTTTAACGAATCTGTCGTTTGAAGGGATAGTACCTTCTTTTGAAAAACTTGTCCCACTAACTTCGGCTTTGCCAACGTATGATCGATATGTTCAATTCGATTCACAATCTTTGAATGTGGTTCTGCAATGACAAATTCCATTGAAGTCCGATGATGAACAATCGCATTTCGTAAATCGGCAAATGAACGCAAATCATCTTCATATTTTCGAACTAGTGCATTTTTCTTTTTTCCTTGGTCTACTAACCGATAAAAAGGCTGAAAATCCTTAGCGCCTACAATGTCACGTAATGTATGATTTATACGGTTAAATGCAATTAAGAAACGGTCTGAATTTCTTAACGCCGTCGTCATTTGCTATCCTCCCCTTCCTATTTACTAAAAATTATTACTAATACCATTATATTCCACAAAAAAACCAAATTAAAGAGCCTATCACTAATGCGACAGACTCTTATTTCTTATATTTTTGTTGTGGAGGCATTTCGTTTACTCATCACAATGCCAATTATTATAAATAGAACAATTAAACCAATGGATAAACCTAGTGTAATAACGAAATCCGTTTTGTCGTAGTAATCACTTAATAAGGCAAGTGCGAAATTCGCTAACTTCCATGGTGATACTGACCAAAAGCTTCCGATAAAACTATCGATAATCAACCCTACTAACACTAAAATAATCGTAATTGTCGCTGCTACAACTGTTTTAAAGGATGCACTCATTGCCAATGTAATTGCCATGACAAGACAAATCCAGATGATGTACGTCCCTACCATCGCAAAAAATCGATCCCATTCTACCGTGCCATACAATATGATCGTATAATACGTGCTTGCTGCATACCCTGCAACTATACTGACAATTGCAACAAGTACCGCTACAACCCATTTACTTAAAAATAAAGACACATAAGAAATTGGGCGAACATATAAAAGTGTCGCCGTTCCGTTTTGGCGCTCTCTACTAACTGAACCTACAAAAGCTGTTATTAATACAATTAACCCAACTGATTGAAATTGACCTGTAGATGCAGCAAGAATATCTGCTGGGGTAAACTCTGGCATGACCATCTCAAACCCTTCAGGCATTCCTCCCACTGCTTTTAAAATATCCATCATGAAATAATTTAATAATGGATCACTTACACCTAACAAAATAAATACGAGTGGGATCCAAAGAAGTTTAAAGCTACGCCAGCTTTCCCGTAACTCTTTTTGTACCAATACGCTAAACTGACTCATGATCTAAGGCCACCTTCATAAATATATCTTCTAAACTTGCCGTCACTCTTTCTACTTTTTCTACTGTAAATGGACTGTTGGCAAGGTGATTTAATAGTTGTTGCATAGTTGGTTGATCCAAAACAATATCCACAAACACTACTGAGCCTTCTGTAGTTGCCGGTAGCTCGGATTGGCTCGTAAATTGTAGTGCCTCAGATGGAGAACTAAACTGGATTTTGATACGTGGCTCATCAAATCGAGTGCGTACCTCTTTTAATGAGCCTCTTTCTACTAACTTTCCACCTCTTAAAAATAAAAGCTGATCCGTCATTTCTTCAGCATCATTTAAAATATGTGTGGAATAAAGAATCGTCGTTTCATTCTGAATTTCTTTCAGTAAGTTCATTATTTCTCTACGCCCAACTGGATCTAAAGCAGAAACAGGTTCATCTAATAAAAGCAGTTTAGGTTGATGAACAAGCGCTTGTGCAATTCCAAGTCGTTGTTTCATTCCACCCGAAAAAGTTGCTGTTTTTTTATGAAGTGCTGCCCCAAGACCTACGTATTCGAGTATTTTTTGCGATTGCATTCTTGCCTTTTTAACTTCCACTCCACTTAACTTCGCGGTCATTTCAGTATACTCAAGTGCAGTTAACCAAGAGTAAAATTGTGGGTATTGCGGTAAAAACCCAATTACCCTACGTATATCGTTTATCCCTTCCATCGATATACTGCCTGAAGTTTGTTTCAATAGTCCTGTTAACATCGATAAAGTCGTTGTTTTTCCAGCACCATTTGGACCAATTAAGGCTGTAGATGTATGCTCTTCTATTGAAAAGGAAAGATTGTCAACAACCGTCTGCGTACCGAAAGATTTCGTTAAGCTTGTTACTGTCAAAAGCGTCATGATTGTTTTCTCCCTGCAATGAAGTACACAATGGAACCAAGTAGATTACCAAAGATAATAACTATTACCCATAGCCATTTCGGACCGTTTGTTGCATGTATTTTAGATAAATCAATTAGTGCAATAATCATTAAAATGAGTTGAACAATAAATAATGGAGCTATTAATGCCCATGGTATAGATTGTAATTCTCCCATTTTTCTCCCCCCTAATACCTAATACGATTACTTCTAGTTTTAGTATAAGAGTCCATTAAAAAACCGACAACGTATTTATAGTTGTCGGTAGTTAAAATTTATAACCAGTGGTTGATTTGTTCGTAATGTGGCAATGCCGTCAAAGCACCAGCCTTGGTAGCAGCGAATGCTCCTAATTTATTGCCAAAGCTTACACAATAAATTAATTCCTCTTTCGTCGTTGGTAGACCATTGAAATGAACATAACGTAGAACTCCTGCCATAAAGGCATCCCCTGCACCAGTTGTGTCTACTGCCTCTACTTTATCTGTTGCCACGTGGAATATTTCCCCATTGAGCACTGCATACGCGCCATCCGCACCTACTGTTATTAAGACAATTGGCACTAAATATTGACTTAACTCTTTTAGTCCATCTTGTAAATTATCTGTTTTTGTAAGAAAATACAGTTCTTCATCTGTAAGTTTTAAAATGTGTGCATCTTCAAAAAAGGAAATAATGGTTTCGCGGCATATTTCCTCACTGCTCCATCGTAAAGGGCGAATATTCGCATCAATTGCAATAACTGCTCCCTGTTCTTTTGCCATATCCACTGCAGTTCGTGTAGTCGCTAAAGCGGTTGGATGAAACATTGTACCAGAGCAAACATTGAGAATAGATGCTTTTTTAAAAGCTTCTTCATTTAATTGATTCGGCTCTACTTGAAGATCCGGAGTTTCATCAACGTAATCTTTAAAAATACGCTCGCTATCTTCTGTGAGATGCACATAAACGCCACTTACTCTTTTTTCTGGAACGATTACTGCATAATCCATGTTTACGCCTTCTTTTGCAAGCTCCTCACGAACAAATTGTGATGTATCATCATCACCCGTGATGGTTACTAATGCAGAAGGTGCCCCAATGCGACTAATTCCTGCTGCAACATTTACCGTTGCTCCACCTAAATAGGTTGTAAATGATGTATTCGTTTTATCATTCGCTATATAATCAACAAAAGCATCACCATATACTAAAACAAAATCTTTATTTGGCTCACTCATGAGTTGTCAGACCTCCGAATATGTACTTTTTTTAGATTAACATAAAATTAACACGTTCTTAAAGATTTCTACTATTCAGACAGGGGGAAAGGTCATATTTTCCTTCAACATTTTGATATAATTCATTCAAAGGAGGAAATTATATGACTATTTTCATTAGACAAGCTGCTCTAAGTGATGCAAAACAAGTTGCACCCCTTATATATGAGGCAATCGGTGAAATTGCTAACCGTCTAACCGGAGAAAGTAATTATTCTAATATCATAAATGAACTTGAGGTTCTTTTTAAACGCACTGACAACCGACATTCTTATTTAAATACATACGTGGCTGAGGATGATCAAACAAAGGATATTTTAGGAATTATCGTCCTGTATAGTGGTAAGGATGCCGCAAAATTAGATAATTCATTACAACAATGGCTTATAAACAAAAATGCTTCTATTATAACTATTGACGTTGAAGCACATCCTGACGAGTTTTATGTAGATACAATTTGTGTTCACGAAAAAGCACGTGGAGAAGGTTTAGGCACAAAATTGCTCGCATTTGCTGAAACAATTGCACTAAAAAATGGCTTTACTAAACTCTCTTTAAACGTCGAACTAGAAAAAGTAAAAGCTCGCCATCTGTATGAACGAGTCGGCTTTGTCGTAACAGAACCTTGGACAATTATGAACGAACCCTTTCACCATATGGTAAAACAAATAGGAAAGTGAAAGGCGCTCGCTCGTCTCGAAAAGAGTCGTTAGAAACAAAAATAAGGCTAGGCAGGTCAATACATCATGAAATTACAACTAGTATACCCGCTACTCATTGTGATCGCTTCGAGTAGCTACGGTATTTTATCAACAATAATAAAAGTAGCCATGAATAATGGATTTACATCAGCTCAAGCTGTAACAAGCCAATACGTGGTAGGATTTTTTCTAGCACTTATTCTGTTTATCTTTACGCAAAGAACACTTCTGCGCTTAAATAAAAGTGGCATTCTAACTATAGTACTTTCAGGAACTTTCACCGCTACAACCGGTATTGTTTATGGACAATCCTTAAATTATTTACCGGCATCCCTCGCTGTCGTGATGTTATTTCAATTTACTTGGATTGGAATGTTAATTGATTGTGTAATAAAAAAGCGATTCCCTAGTCGACCAGAGACAATCTCGCTCGTTTTTTTATTTTTAGGGACCATTTTAGCAGCAGGTGTTGTGGATGTAGATTTGTCCAATATTCCTTGGCAAGGTTGGGGACTTGGTTTAGTCTCTGCGTTAAGTTTCGCCATTTTCATTCAAGTGAATTCTCGAGAGGTACAAGGTATGACAACAATTTCTCGTACACTTTTGATGTCACTCGTGGCCGTCACTATCATCAGTATTTTCTTAACGCCCGAAATTATTTGGGATGGCACGTTACTAAACACAAGTTTATGGAAATACGGACTTATATTAGGGCTTTTCGGAATTATATTACCGATTATTTTATTCTCCATCGCCGTACCAAAAGTAGGTGGAGGGCTTTCATCGATTTTAAGTGCAATGGAATTACCTGTTGCTGTTCTTGCCGCAAGCATTGTATTACATGAAAAAGTAACATTATTGCAGATCTTTGGAATTGTATTAGTGTTGATTGGCATGATTTTACCTACTGTACTAGCCCAAAGGAAAAATAGATTTTAACATTTAATAATAACAACTAATAAAGTCTTATAATTTAGTACAAGTAGGTCGTCAATAACGATACAATGGGAATATAGAGGTAATTTGTGGAGGCGAATTTCGATGATGTTCCAAGAGTTTAGAAGCCACATTAATGAGATTGAGGGAAATCAGTTCCCTTCTAATAGCTATCGTCAAATGGTGCTTCAACCAGCATATGATGAGGCAAAAAAACACTTTTTAAAATCAATGGTGCAAATTCATATTGCCCACTTAAAAATGCTAGAAGAGCAGCAACTCATTAAAAAGGAAGAAGCTATACAAATCGGGCAGGCCATTGGAAAACTGGATTTAAATTATTATGAAGAGCGGGATTATAACCCACAATTTGAGGATTTATTTTTCCGTATCGAAAATAAATTAATTGAACTAGCTGGGGATGTGGCAGGCAACTTGCACATTGGGCGCAGTCGTAATGATATGGGCATTGCAATATATCGCATGACGTTACGGAAAAAGTTACTTGCACTAATGGAACAATTACTTTCCCTTAGAACATCATTAATAGCATTCGCTGAAGAACACGTCGAAACAATTATGATCGGTTATACTCATACCCAACAAGCACAACCAACAACATTTGCCCATTATTTAAAAGCTGTCATTGACCAATTAACACGCGATTTCAAGCGTATGCAAGCCGCTTTTCAAACGATTAATCAAAGTAGTATGGGCGCAGCTGCTTTAACTACTACAGGATTTAATATAAATAGAGAGCGCATGCAAGAACTTTTAGGATTTGATGGCATGATAGAAAACGCCTGGGATGCTGTAGCAGGAGCAGATTATATTGCAGAAGCTGCAAGTGTCGTTCAACTTGCCGCACTTAATCTTGGTCGAACATCACAAGACTTCTTGCAATGGGCGACACAAGAATTCAATGCCATTAATCTCGCAAGTCCGTATGTGCAAGTAAGTTCGATCATGCCACAAAAACGCAATCCGGTTTCTATTGAACATACTCGCTCATTACTATCTTCTGTCTATGGCGATGCATCCACTGTCTTACAGATGATTCACAACACACCATTTGGGGATATCGTAGACACAGAAGATGATATGCAGCCTTATTTATGGAGAGCAATGGAAAAATTGCGTGGAATCTATAAACTATTTGGCAGTTTAGTCATAACGATGGATGTCAATAAAGAAAAGCTTCTAAAACGGGCAGAAAATAGTTTTGCCAATGTGACGGAACTGGCGGATTCACTTGTTCGTTCAGAAAATATTTCATTCCGCCAATCACACCGAATCGTTAGTCGTTGTATTCGTACTTTAATTAACGATAAAAAGGATTCTTTAGATAGCCTAACATGGGAACTGGCAAATGAAATATCCGTTGAAATCACAGGTAAATCATTAAAAATCTCAAAAGAGGAATTTTATAAAGCACTTAAACCTGAATTTTTCGTTCATATTCGTTCTTTAACAGGCGGACCTGCACCTGAAACAATGAAAAACTCATTAGTGCAGGCCCAAGCAATCTCCCCTTTACTGGACAACTGGATAAAAGAAAAGAAGGATAAATTAGCAACATGTGAAGAACAACTCCAACAAATTCTTAAAGGTTGGAAACAATGACAGAGAAAGTAATTTTAGCAGTTGATGGTGGTGCAACAAAAACGACATTAGCAATTTGTTCACAGCACGGAGATTGTTACTTTAAAAAAACATCAACAGGTTCCAATTATCAAACGATTGGAAAAGACAAGGTTCAACAAGTCATTAGCGCATTGCTTCACGATGCTTATGAATCTACTAAACTCAAAAATATAAATGTAGCGGCCTTTGCTATGGCTGGAATTGATACACACAACGATCAACTCATAGTGGAGCAACTTATCACTTCTTGCTTAGAGCAGAGTGCGTTTTCAGTCAAAAAATGCATTGCTGAAAATGATGTACACGCCACATTACTAGGGTTAGTCGGTGTCAGTCAAAGAGGCGCTCTTATTATTTCCGGAACAGGCGCTCTTAGTTACGCGGTTGGTAGCAATGGTGAATTGGTTCGTACTGGTGGTTGGGGGCATCGTGCAGGTGATGAAGGTAGTGGATATTGGATTGGGCAACAAATTGTGAAATCTCTTTTCCGAATAGAGGACGGGCGAAATGAAAAGCTGAGTATTTTAAAACAGTTCGTCTACGATAAGCTTAATATCCAAAATGCGGAACAACTGATGACATGGCTGTATCGCCCTGAATATACAAATGCACAATTAGCGAGTATAAGTTCTGTGTTGCCAAAAGCTGTAGCGGCTGGCGATGAGCAAGCAATCGCTATCGCACAACAAGCTGCATTAGAGCTTTCCATTTTAGCGAGTTCAACGTTAAAAAAGGTCGGCACTGCTAGTGATGACTATCCTGTCTATTTAAATGGCGGCGTTTTTCAGCACCACCCGATGATATTGAACTTATTTCAACAATATATAAATGAGCAATACCCGCGCATCTCTTTCACATTATGTAAAAAAGAGCCAATTGAATATATCATCATGCGGGCACTTCATGAAATTAAGGGTAGCAAACATTAAAAAGAAACCTCGAAATAGGCACTGTGGTTGCCACTTCGAGGTTTTTATAATTCTAGCTTCTTTAGTCCATCATCAGTAGAGAAATATAAATAGCCATCTTCTACAAATAAATTCTCCACCTTTTCCTTATAAAGAATTGTCTCGTCTGTACCATCTGTTCTGATTTTAGAAAGATATGCACCTTTAGAATAATTGCTAAAATATAGCCAATCACCGAAACCGACAATAAATTGCGCTCGACTATCTGTTAAAGGTTCCGTCTTCCCTGTTTTCATATTCATTTGATATAAAAGATTATTGTCGTTTACATTACTATAATAAATCATTCCATCTACTTCATAGGCATGATCAATTTGAGCCATAAATGCATATTTGGTGCTTGTGCTTTCTGGATAATCCGATGCAATCCAAGTATGATCTTTTCTCATCTTTGCATCGTTCATTAAAAAGTATTCATAACGAACGACATTTTTGCGGTCTGGGGTTGGGTCATTCCACGTTGTATCAAGATGATACCACTGTCCATCAACCTTTACTAAGTTCCAGGCATGTCCTCCTGTATATACCTCGCCCACCACATATTGCGTCTCAATTCCTAAATCTTGTAATAACTTTAAGGCAAGTAAAGCATATCCTTGGCAAACCCCTTGTCCTTCCGCAACGACTGCATTGGCACTATGTGGACTCGCTGTTGTGTCTTCTCCGTAAGCCGTATTTTTCACAATATAATCATTTACAAATTTAACTTTTTCAAAATCAGACATCGTTTCAGGATTTGCAGAAGCTAGAATCGAAGCCACCTTCTCATTTACAATTTGCTCTTGCACTTCATTTGTCAAGTAAGCTTGGTGAACTTTAATAATGGCATCAAAACGGCCATACTCGTATTCTATTTTTCGATCTGCTAGATGCCCTAAAATATAATGATCTCGATCTGCTGCCATTTTCACAGCACGTTCAATTAAACTTTCAATATCTGAAGTACTACCTACATACGTAATTTCAAAGTCTGTTTGCCAATTACTAAAGTAATAGTAAAAGGCATCCGCTAGTTCCTCCGCAGTTCTGACGGTATCGCTTGGTAATTTAGCATTCTTCACGGTAGCTGTTGAGTAAATTAGCGTATCTTTCGCCGTATTGGAAACCGATGTAATGACATCTGTTGTGGCATCTTGAATGTGTATACTATTATCATTTAAAAATTGTTTGGCATTGTCAAAAAACTTTAAGCCGAAATCATACGTCGGCTTAAGTAGTACAATGACAATGACGAGAAAAGTTATTCGTTTTAACATAGTACCTCACCTCGGGAAAATTTCGGCATCAAATTTTATTAGTGCTAGTTAAATTTCATACTCAATTGTTGGCATATACTTCTCACCAAAAATCTTCTTCAATAATTCATGTCCTTCTTCTTTCATTTCCTCGGTAATAGATGAGTAAATGACAGATAATGCTTTTAGAATAATAACGGCATCATCTGCTAAACCAACTGTTGGTAAAAAGTCTGCAACGAGATCTATTGGTAAAATAAAGTACCCTAGAACACCCACAATCATTAGTTTTTGTTCTTTCGGTAAGTCCGGACTTTTTAATGCAGCGAATAAGGTTGCCGCGCCATGCAGTGCCTTAAATCCTAAATTCAACCCATACATTTTGATTTTATTTAAGAATTTGTTTGGTGCATAATGCTTGCCTTTTCCCTTTACAACTGTTTCTAATTGCATATTTTCATCCATCTTATTTCCTCCTTAAGCACATAACAAAGGCTGTTTCTTAGTACTATCATTACCAATAAATTAAAAAAGTACTACAAAAAGAATACTTTCGAGATGATCGTAGCCCTTTTATTGCAGTACTAAGATTCTTTACGAGTTTAAATGGGCAAAGGTTTCAATTTAATCATGATGTTTTTTACTTTTTGTATATGTAGTAATCATTTGTTTAAATAACTTATGTGTATTTAATACTTCATCATAAAACATAATGGTATTTTTTTTAATCTTCATATGGCCTATAGGAATTTCATAAATTGGCACTTTTCTTTTAATTGCCTCTACAAGCATATTTGTATCATAACTAAAGCTTTCTCCTGGTACTTTAAGCAGCCATGCCAGATCCTTTCTTGGTATACAACGTAAGCCTGTTTGTGTATCTAGCAATCGCTTATGGAACAATAAATTAAATAAGATGGACGCAGCTCGATTTCCGATAGAGCTAGTAAATGGTACTTCCTCAGAATTAAAATTTCTTACACCTAATATAATGCCATCTGAAAAGAGCTTAGCATGGTTTACAATTTGAGCTACGTCACTTATTTTATGTTGACCGTGAGCACCAACCGTCAGAACAAATCTTACATTGGATAAATTTTTTAATGTATAAAGGAAGCCTGTTTTCAACGCACTTCCCTTTCCTTTATTTTTAGGATGATCAATGATAACACATTGATTGTTATTCCGTAGCTTATCAAATATTGGCTTGTATTTCTCATCACTACCATCGTTAATAATGATAATTCTCTCAATGCCTAAATTTGTTAAGTTATCCACGTAATCTATTAAAGATGGTAATGGATTAAGTGTAGGCATTACGATCGCTATCTTTTCCACAATGCATCCCCTTTATGAACGTTTCTATACTTTATAGTAAAATTTTATCGTTCTTCACTCTGGGATTCAATGGAAAACAACTTTGGTGGACCTTATGATTCGGTCACTTCAATTGGAATATGTTGAAAATTCCTCACATCAAATAAACCTGTATCCGTTACCTTTATTTCTGGTATGACAGGCAAACTTAAAAACGAAAGGGTTAAAAAGAAATGAAAATATAGATCCGGATGAATGTCATGAAGTGCTTGATGAATTTCCTTCAATTTCAAAATCGCCTCTTCAGGTTGAAGGGTTGTCATCAAACCAGCTATTGGTAAGGCTAGGGAACCAAGTATTTTTCCATTCTCAACAACAACCAAACCACCTTGCATCGTTTGCAAAGCGTCCAATGCATGTAACATGTCTTCATCATTTGTACCAATTACAATGGCATTGTGAGAATCATGAGCTATTGTTGTCGCTACTGCACCCTTTTTCAATCCGAAGCCATGGACAATTGCTAAGCCTTTCGTACCAAGAGAATGGTGGCGTTCTACTACTGCAAGCTTTAATAAATCTTTTTTTATACAAGGGATAAATACACCATTTTCTACGTCTACCCCTTTTATTTCATGCTTTGTTGTAATTTGATTTGGCATAATGACGATCACGTTCGCACGGTTTCCGTTATTAAATGGAATTGCCAAATCCTTTTCTGTTAGTTTTGGAATGTTAACGGATTGAAGAATAGATTCATCAACTTGTAAATCATGCATTTGTTCTTTTAAGACTTCTCCATTTTCAGCAACCTTCACTCCTGCTTTCCAAACAGCAGCAATTTTCATTTGTTGTAGGTCGTCAAGCAGAACAAAATCAGCAGAAAATCCTTCTGCAATGGCACCTTTGTCTGAAAGTCGATAACATTCTGCTGCATTTAATGTAGCTAATTGAATTGCTTGAAGTGGCGTCATTCCATGCTTAATAGCTAATCGTACGGCATGGTTTATACTTCCTTCTTCCATTAACTCATCTAAATGTTTATCATCTGTACAAAAGGCAAATCTACGTGCATTGGCTGGTGTCACGGCTGGTAATAAATCGACTAAATTTTTAGCAGCAGAACCTTCTCGAATTAATACATACATACCTTGTTTAATTCGCTCTTGCGCCTCTTCTGCAGTAACACACTCATGATCCGTTTGAACACCCGCTGCTCGATAGCCACGAATTTGATCTCTTGTTAAGCCTGCACCATGGCCATCAATGATTTTGTTAGATTGTTGGACTAGGCTCAATTTTTCTAGCATGTCCGGACTTGTGTTCAACACTGCGGGGAAATCCATTACTTCCGCAAGTCCTAATACTTGTTGGTTGTTTAAAAATGGGGCTAAATCTTTTGCTTTCATCACGGCCCCTGCATGTTCAAACGAGGTGCTTGGTACACTAGAAGGCAACATAAAGTAAATATCCATTTGCGCTTTCTTAGCATCGTCTAACATAAACTGCATCCCTTTAGCACCGGATACATTCACAATTTCATGTGGATCTGTTACAACTGAAGTTATTCCATGAGGCAATAAAATTTGGCTAAACAAAGTAGGTGGTAGCATAGAAGATTCAATATGAATATGTGCATCAATTAAGCCTGGAATGACATATCTCCCATTGGCATCTTCTGTTCGCTTTGCACTAAATTCATCTTGTTCATCCAGTGCAATGATTTTTCCATCCGCAACAACGATATTTGCCTTTCTCCAGCATAACGAAAAAACATCGGCAACTAAGGCATTCTTTAATATAAAATCTGCCTCAAGTCGTTTTTGAGAAAGATTAATTAAATTTTTCATTGTTTGAACATCCATCTAGCTACCCCTCTCTTTCACCCACAATATATCTGTTACTATATTTTGTAATACCCATCATTATAACTTTAGAAAAAGACTCCTTATTATAGAAGTCTTTCCCCTTTAGATGGTTTAATAAACAACTTCACCTAGCACTTCTTTAAAGGTGTTAACGGCTTCTTCAATATTTACTTCATTACCTAATTCTTGAAGAACTTCACCTATTGTACGAAGCGCCTGTTCTAGCATATCAGCCGTTGTGTTGCCCATATGTCCGATACGAAACGCTTTTCCTGATAAATGTGCTAATGCTCCAGCGACAATAATGCCTCTAGCTGCAAGGCCACTACGGAAGGCAGTATCCTCTACTCCATCTGGGTATAAAATACAGCTTAAAGTTGGCGCTGCAACATCTTCAGTAGCTAAAGGAGTCATTCCATATGTTTTTAATGCTGAACGAACGCCCTTTCCAAATGCGATATGACGCTTTTCACGTTTTTCGATGCCTTCTTCCAAGACAATTTTTAAAGCTGTATCATATGCATAAATTAAATTAACTGGCGGAGTAGCAAAATATTTTGAAGGGTCTTGCATAATTGGTAGCCAATTATACACATCACTATAATAAGCTGTAATTTGCCCAAGAGCTTTTCTTGCTTCTAAGGCTGTTTGGTTAAAGGCAACAATTGCAAGCCCTGGCGGAATACCAATCGCCTTTTGTGAGCCCGTTAAAACAACATCGATTTTATAACTTGGATCTCCATAAGTCTTACTCATATTTTCATCAAGAGCAGCTGTAGCAACGACCCCATCTACTATTACTAATGCTCCTGTTGATTTAATAATCGGTATAAGTGTATCTAAGTCCGACACAACCCCTGTAGATGTATCTGCATGCGTAATTGTTACAGCTTTATATTGTGTTTCTGATACTTTTGTAGCTACTAAACCTGGGTCTACTTGTTTTCCCCATTCTTCTTGTAAAACATCGACTTCAATGCCGTACGCTTTTGCAAGTGGTGTAAAACGGTCACCAAAATAGCCATGGCTAATAACGAGCAATTTCTCGCCCTTCCCAACCGTGTTGACAATTGACATTTCCATTGCAAGAGTGCCTGAACCAGCTACGACAAAGACTTCCCCATCTGTCTGAAGTAACTGTTTTGTCTGTTCAATGGCATTTTTAAAAGTTGCCACAAATCGCGGATCGGTATGACCTCTTGTTTCACTTGCTAATGCATCATAAATTTCATCTACAACAGGCGTCGGACCTGGTACTAATAACATTTCTTCATTTCTCATTTACTCTATCCCCTTTTATGTATAGTTCATTTCCCCATAGTATTCAATTTCTATAATCTTTCGAAAATTCCTTCTACAAAATAGAAAATGCCCTACTAGCTCATGTCAACTAGTAAGGCACCCATCCCTAAATTTTGCTCATTATCTATTTAGGAGGCAACCCCAAATATATTTTTCCCCTTTGTAAAACGCTTACATTCATTTTGATGAAATAACATCTTGCTCAATTAAATTTTAAAATAGTTCAGCCGCTATCTCGCATCGACCGCTATTTACGTCTGCTCCCCAACAGGCGCTTTAATTTTGCAAGCTCTTCATTTAATATTTCAAGTACTAACGGTAAAGCTACTTTGCGTCCATTATCAAGAATACCTTTTCATGTCGAATCCATTGCCATACTTGTGTACGGGAAATTTCTACAGTTGCAGCATCTTCCATTAAGTTATTAATCGGAGCTACTCCATTCCCACGTAGTCAAGAAACAATGTATTGAACATTTTATATGAAAACATCTTCTGTAACCGTACTCTCTGGAACGGCAACCAGAGCTAGACGATACATTCATATTTTCATATTTTTTATCAAATAGATGCCCCGGTAATCCCCTATTGTTACCGAGGCAATCTTTTTAGTTTAAATTATGCAAATTGTTCAGTTTCAGTTGATCCTGCCATTGCAGTAGTAGAAGATGTACCACCAGAAATTGTTTGAGCAACATCATCAAAGTAACCAGTACCTACTTCGCGTTGGTGCTTAGTAGCAGTATACCCTTTAGATTCAGCAGCAAACTCAGCTTGTTGTAACTTAGAGTATGCAGCCATACCATTGTCTTTGTAGTCATGTGCAAGCTCGAACATTGAGTAGTTTAAGCTGTGGAAACCAGCAAGTGTAATGAATTGGAATTTGTAACCAAGTTTTCCTAACTCGCGTTGGTACTCAGCAATTTCTTTATCAGAAAGTTTAGCTTTCCAGTTGAATGATGGAGAGCAGTTGTAAGCTAACATTTTTCCTGGGAATTTCTCATGGATTGCAGCAGCAAACTCACGAGCTTCCTCTAATGATGGGTGAGAAGTTTCACACCAGATTAGATCTGCGTATGGAGCGTATGCTAAACCACGTGCAATCGCTTGTTTAATACCTGGTTTTGTACGATAGAATCCTTCTGGAGTACGTTCACCAGTTAGGAATTCAGCATCACGTGGATCGATATCACTTGTTACCATGTCTGCAGCATCAGCGTCTGTACGAGCGATTAATACAGTATCTACACCCATTACGTCACAAGCAAGACGAGCAGCTACTAAGTTACGGATCGCGTTTTGAGTTGGAAGTAATACTTTACCACCTAAGTGACCACATTTTTTCTCAGAAGCTAATTGGTCTTCTAAGTGAACACCAGATGCTCCAGCTTCAATCATACCTTTTACAAGTTCGAATACGTTAAGTGGACCACCGAAGCCAGCTTCAGCATCAGCTACGATTGGTGCGAACCAGTCAAACTCATCTTCACGACCTTCAGCATGGTCAATTTGATCTGCACGTTGTAACGCTTGGTTAATACGTTTTACAACTTGTGGTACTGAGTTTGCTGGGTATAATGATTGGTCAGGGTACATTTGACCAGCAACGTTTGCATCTGCAGCTACTTGCCAACCTGATAGATAAATAGCTTTTAAACCTGCTTTAACTTGTTGTACTGCTTGATTACCTGTTAGTGCACCTAATGCATTGATGAAATCTTCTTCATGTAAAGACTTCCATAAACGTGCTGCACCGCGTTTTGCTAAAGTTTGCTCGATTATTACAGAACCTTGTAATTTCACAACTTCTTCAGCTGTATATGATCTTTCGATACCTTTCCATCTTGGATTTTCTGCCCAATCCTTTTTGATTGCCTCAATTTTCTCTTGTCTTGTTACCATATTCCTAACACACCTTCCCCTTTGTTTAAATACCCTGTTGTAAAATAATTCATTTTCACTGTTCCATAACAGAAGTATTTCTTGTAAATTAATATATAACAGTATCATTTAATTTTCATTATTTTCTGACGAAATGGTGCAATTTTGGGACAAAAAGGTATTATTAGAAGATGAAGTGATATTTTTTCATGTGTATAGGGGGATATGTGTTATATGGAGATGGAGAACTTTCAAATATCAAAAGAAGAATTTGATCAATTTAAAATTATTTTGGAAGATTGGATTTCAAAAGACGCATCCATTGCGATTGCACTTGGGGAGACGTATGTTTACCATTCAAAAAGTACACATCACAGTCATTTAGAATTCGGGGAAGCTATCCACCCAGAAAGCATTGCAGCTCGTGTTCTAAAGAGTAGACAAAAAACGGAAGCCATCATAGATAAATCTATTTTGGGAGAACCGTATTATGCAATTGGGTACCCAATCCACTTTAATAAGCAAGAGGCTGCTTTAATTGTTATTCTTCCTTCCACATACTCTGTTGAAAAACGAGAGCCATATAAATTTTTAACAGGTAGACAAGATGAAGACTGGACACCTGTTCCAATTGAGCAAATTTCTCATATAGAAAGCTTGCAAAAAAAAACTTGGTTTTACGCACAAAACGATCAATACAAAACGACAATTACGTTAAAGGAACTTCAAACAAAGCTACCTGAGTATTTTGTACGCATTCATCGTTCTTATATTTTAAACATCTATTTTATTAAGCGCATTTCAAAAGATTTAGCATCAAATTTCGTCATTGAACTAAAGAATGGCACCGAACTACCTGTGAGCCAATCTTATGTAAATAATTTGAGGAAGGCATTGGAGTTTTAATTTGTTATGATGAGTGTCTTGAAGATTTTGTGAGTGTATCTTTTGTGATGAGCATGGTGGCATATTATTGCAATCAACGCAGGAGGACTTATTTTCATATAAAAGGCTGTTTAGAAAGTTTTCGCTTTCAGACAGTCTTTTTTCTTGTAAGGTACTTTACACTACCTATTTTTATGGAGGAAGTAATATGCTTTCTTTGAATATAGATGAAAGACAATAACCGGAAAAAATTAGTTTAGCCGAAATGTATAGTAGATGGGATTTCCATTAAAAATGGACAGGATATTTTATAAGTCCATTACACTAAAAATAGCGGCTCTTAAAATAGTAATGACCTTCTCTGTTACTAAATACTAACGTCAGATTGAAGCGTTTAGTGAGGGGATTAAGTGTAGACTTCATTGTATGTCTCTTTACGACGTATCTTTATGCTTTTTGAAAAGTCCTATCATATATAGTATGTATTGTTAAATTTTGTGTACTTTTTCACTACTTGAATTGGTAGAGCATGTCTTCATAATTTAGGTTATACATTTTTTCTTTTAGGGCTAGCCATTTTCTCAAGATTAAAGGACAAACCTTTATAGATTCGAACATTGAAAGTAAGCCCGAAATAAAAAATAACGCACCTTCCGGCACGCACGGCGAATAGCCTTCAATCCACTGCTTTTTTTGGATTGAAGGCTATTATTTTATA
>NZ_RYYR01000037.1 GCF_003977595.1 Lysinibacillus antri
TTGTTGGCATAAGAAAACACCTCCTTTGAATTTCATACCTTTATGGTACCGGGAGGTGTGATCAGATAATATGCGTTATTTGATTACGGGCTTACAATCTAAACATAAGAAATGCCGTGTAAACAGATGTCTACACGGCATTTTATTATTATTTTTTCTCTTCTTCTTTAGCGTCTGCGTCTTTGTCAGCTTCTTTTTCTTTAGAAAGATACGTATCTAAAGCATTTTTCAAATCTTCATCTTTAATGTTGATTTTCGCATCTTTAATAAGTTCAGCTACTTTTGCATTCCAATCACCTTTTGTAGCAGCGATTGCTTCTTTAATTTCGTCTTTTTTGTCTTCTAATTTACCGTAACCTTCAACTTCACGCTTGTCCAATACTTCGATAATGTGGTAACCGAATTGTGTTTGAACAGGTTCACTTACTTTGTTTAACTCTAAAGCGTAAGCAGCGTCGTTAAATTCTGGTACCATTGTGCCAACTGTGAACCAGCCAAGGTCACCACCGTTTGATGCGTTAGAAGTGTCTGTAGAATATTCTTTAGCTAATGCTGCAAAATCTCCACCAGCTTTTAATTTTGCTACAACCGTGTTTGCTGTTTCTTGATCCGCAACTAAAATATGGCGCGCTTTAAGTTCATATTTAGCTTGGTTATAATAGTCTTCAATTTCTTTATCTGTTACTTCAACATCTTTTGTCGCTTTTTCTTGAAGAATTGAGAAACGGATATTTTGTTCGAATGCTTCTTCAGAAAGACCGTTTGCAGCTAAAACAGATTCGAATTGATCGCCATATTGAGCTTTTACGGATTCTAATTGCTCTTTGACTTCTTCATCTGTCACTTCGTAGTTATTTTCTAAAATTTGTTCAATAACGACTTGTTCTAATAGCGCATTCCCAGCAAGATTTTTAATTTCTTCGTAAAATTCATCTTTCGTAATATCTCCATAAGTTGTTGATACTACTACTTCATCACCTGAGCTACATGCTGCAAGGAACAGGGAAGTAGCAAGTGTTAATCCTAATACTGATTTTTTCATTTTTTACTCTCCTAACATGAATTGAATCAATAAGTACTATAACATAAACGCGCACAAAACAAAATGGTTGCGGTTATGTGCCTAGATATGGGTAACGCACCTGCATAATATAGTCTTTGAAAGGGGGTGTCGTGATGGGAAGCGGTAGCTACGGTGGCGGATACGGAAATGGTTTCGCGCTATTAGTTGTTCTGTTCATCTTATTAATTATTGTTGGTGCAGCATATATCTACTAATACACATTAATAACGGAACAAAGGAGGAGCTAAAGGTAATTGCCTTTAGCTCTTCTACTTTCTAATGACAGGATCCTCATATTTTGTTAGCTTAACCCGAAAAAGAACAGCCTCTCTTACTACATATGTCTAGCTACCAAGCGTATTGTTGCATTTCTACATTGCAACAGAAATTTCTACATAAAAGGATACTAATAAAATGGTAATAAGTACATTTATTGTGCGGAATATTTTTGCGTGTTTTTCTTCTGGTATTTCTTTTTGTAATACCAGAGCATACGTCATTCGATTTATTTGGAATAAGTAAAACATTGAGAATAGCACTACAACTAAAAGAAGCAAGCCTATTCCTCCCCTCTTTCTCAAGAATAACAAAAAATGTTAATTAAATTCAAGTATATCGTATAGTTTTAAACGTTTGTTGGCACTAATATTTCATAGCCCTTTGGCGTTTCTTCAATGACTGCATTTTTTGGCGCGGCTATTAAATTTTTAACATATAATATGTCTATTAAGCAAATACTACAATGATACGATAGTAGTAAACATAAAAAGTGAGTAAATTGTGGAAATACCACAATTAGTAAAAGTAACCCGCCATTAATGGCAATAACAGGTGCTAATAAAGTAAAAATATAACGATTTTTCGGAATTTCTTTCTTAATGCGCATTTGAATGATTGGAATGAAAAGGTATTCAATTCGAATACGCAATTTAACAGATTTATGATAACCGAATAATGAAAAATAATGGGTTAACTTGTGCAATGGGTAAAGAGCCAACATACCTAATATTAAAATCCATAAAAAATCATCTTGGTAAAATGAAGGATGGATACGACTGAATAGGGTAAAGGAAAATGAAAAGATAATGACAAATATAGCAATAGTCACTATAGTCAACCATGTTGAACCGTACTCAGTTTTAATGTTAATCGTTTTCCAACAATGCACAAGTAAGACCCCTTTTGAGTAATGAAAGATGTTTTTGAAAGCTGGGCGAGCCACTTCCATTTTTCTTATTGTCTAGCTGCAGTGGCTAGCTCTTTTCGAAACTTCAACTTCCTCCTACGCATGTAAGCACGCTTGTCGAAAGTCTCCGAAATACAAGGATGTACGAGTGCCGACAATGCCATAGGATGTGGCGTTTTTGTCGGCCAGTTTCTCAGGAGCTGGGCGAGCCACCTCCGCTTTTCTTATTAGTGAAGTTATTGTAAATGAAATAAGGGCAAATTGCTACAAACTTTGTTAAGAAATTTATGCTACTAATAGAAAAAAGAGTGTATCGCTACACTCACAATCTTCCACTAAGGAAACCTATTCATACCATAACATTGCGATTATCTTTTAACGATTAGCTTTTCTTCTTCTTCCACAATCGATTCTTTAAAGTTTTTAAATGAGCGTTCAAAAATTTCGATGAAGTCTTCACCGTAAATATTTCGAATGACAGCCATTACGTCTAAAAATTCAGGGAATCTACCATACAATTCTCTTAAAGCTAGAGATCCACTTAAAATAGAATGTTCCGTGTCGTAATAATGATCGTACATCAGTAAGATTAAATTCGCACCTTCGTCTGTTAATTCAACATACGTATTGCGCTTATCATCATCACGCTTCGAAAATTTTAAATAGCCTCGTTCTTCAAGCTTTTTCGAAAAATTAAATGCCGTTGATACATGCATTACGCCGAATCTAGCAACATCCGATATAGATGCGCCTTCTAAATGAAAAGCAATCCATAAGATGTGGTGTTCGTTGATGTTTAAATCATAAGGTTTAATCCATTGTTGCCAGTCTTTTTCTACTGCTTTCCAAAGTGCTTTTGATAATTGTGCAATTCTTTGACTATAAAGCATTGCCTCTTTCATAGTATAACTTTCTTCAGACAAAGCCATCACCTTCTTCTTTCATTAACATTATGAAAATATTATAGCAATAAAAGAAAAAAGTTTAAAGTTAGAAAAATTAAATAATTGAAATGTGCTTTAAAAATGTTATTAATTTAGATAAAAAGGTTGAAAATTAATAAAAATAATATTTATATTTAGGTATTTAGACTTACTGAATTTGAGGTGGATCGCTCTTTTTATTATTGATTTCTGATAAATTATTCTCGATTTTAGCGATAGAATTCTGTAAACCTTCCAATTCTTCTTTCAACTTTACTGCATCAGGTTCTATTGTTTGTTTAAAATTGGAAACTGAATCTTTTAATTCGTGAATTACTTTTGGTATATTATTTTGCACTTCATTTTTTAAAGTGAAAGTAGCATCTTTTAAGTTGCTTGTATGTTTTGCGATTTCTACTAAATTTGCTTTTGCTTTTTTAGTATTTAGTGCGATATTCGAGCGAAGTTGTTGGCCACTCTGAGGAGTTGTAAGTAAAATTGTTGTGATTCCTCCGATGATGCCTGTAGATAAGCCGATTAAAAATGGTTTGGCGCGCATTTTGTACATCTCCTTTTGTGTATTTATCAATTGATTGTACTTTATATAGAATTCTCCTATTATATCCATATTAAACCACGAAACGACATTTTAAAAAAGTTGCTATTTATAATTTTTCGAAGAGTCTCGCAAGTAAAAAGAGTCGAAAAAATAAGTGTAGACAAAGCCAACATACGACTTTGTCTACACTTTTATAGGATAAAAATATTAAATTTTAAAGTTTAGATAATGTCTAGCTACAGCGGCTAGCTCCTCGGCCACTTCAACTTTCTCCTGCACATGCAAGCATGCTTGTCAAAAGTCTCCAGTGTCTGGCGGAGCTGGACGAGCCGCTTTCGCTTTTCTTATTACGCTTGAGATACGGCTGTAGTGAATTTCGAGCGTTTTAACAGTCCTGTGATAATCGGGTAGATGATAATAAATGCAACTGCATTCAGTACAACTGCTGGTAATACAACGGCAATAAATAATGCGCTAAATGCAGCTCCGCCTGGTAAACCAACTAGAAGTAATGCCATTGATAGGAATGTAGATCCTGAAAGTATTGTTCCTAGACCTACTAACACTGCGCTTACAGCTGTTTTTTGAGCTACTTGACGAAGGGCTAAAACAATGACAAAGAATACAATACCTGTTACAAGTTTATCAATAATATTTGGTACAAAACCACCAGGGAATGTTGAAAATAATCCTGAAAGTAAGCCAGTTGCAATTGCTAATAAAAATGTTTCTTTAAAGGTAGGGAATAGTAAAATCCCAATGAACATCATTGTTAGCATGAAATCTGGTTTCATACCTTCACCATAACCTGGGATAATCAAATAAAGTGCTGCCCCTACACCGACTAAAAGTGCCATTAAAACAAGATTCTTCGTATTCATCTCAATCTCTCCTCTACAATTCTATGCTCTTCATTTCCTAACGTGCACTCATTGCCGTTAGCGAAACTTACTATGATTTTAAAGGTAAAGCTAATATTTTGCAACATGGTGTAATAGAATGATAGGGATATAAAATTTAATTATTTATCCCGCATTAACGGGCAGTAAGACTCCCACTTCAAGATTTTAGTGAAGCGAAAAAGATAAGTGGGAGATCAACTGCCCGTAAAAGCCCGATTGGTTCAACTAACAATCAGTGGGGGATGAAGAAAACCCCCCACTGATTGAAGTTTCACTTTGTAAAAATATACTTATTATATTTACTTATAGAGTTGGAGTTGTGAGCAGACTTGTGCACACAAGCCGCAAAGCCACGTTGTACGTGTCTTTACGTCTTGTCTTTGTGCTTGTGAAAGGTCCGCTCACATATAATAATGCCTTCTAAAGTATCTTAAGATGGTGCGCGGCTTACGGTGGTAGGCCGCGTCTGCTTAAAACGAATGTCGTTCTGTAAACCCTTTAGTAAGTGCATAACTAATTCAGTGTTTTACTTAAATTATACTAGATGTCTAGAAGTGAAAATCATAAAACAAAAAACACAACCAAATTCATTGGCTGCGTCATTTTGTATTATTATGCATTTAGAGTTTCTGTTATTTGTGCTGCTACCGATTGTAAAGTGTCTGGTGTAAATTCGTTTTGTTTTGTTTCCCATTTGAAACCTAATCCATCTGTTTCGTCATAACGAGGGATGAAGTGTAGGTGATAATGGAACACAGTTTGTCCAGCGAAAGCGCCATTATTGTTAACTGTATTCATGCCAGCTGGATTGAAAGCGGATTTAATGGCATTCGCAATTTTTGGTGCAACGGCATATAAATTTCTAGCCACTTCTTCTGGCATATCGAATAAATCTTTTACGTGTTGTTTTGGTACAAGCAATGTATGACCTTTCGTTAAAGGTGCAACATCCATGAATGCATAAACATTCTCATCTTCATAAATTTTTACACTAGGAATAGACCCATCAATAATTTTACAAAAAATGCAATCGCTCATAGAAAACATCCTTTCTAGTACATGTTTTTTCTCTATTTTACCATATGACAACTGATAACATTCGCATTTTTTGTTAAACTGTAGAAAGAATAGGAGTGACGTAAAAAAATGGCATTGTTACAACTAACAAATGTTACAGGTGGTTATACACGTAAACCAGTCATTAAAGATTTAACATTTTCGATTGAACAAGGGGAACTTGTTGGATTAATTGGGCTTAATGGAGCAGGGAAGAGTACTACAATTAAACATATTATTGGTACATTGCTTCCACAAAAAGGGGAAATTCGTTTAGATGGTGTGACATTAAATGAAGATATCGATCAATACCGTTCTTCCTTTTCGTACATTCCAGAAACACCGGTATTATACGATGAATTGACGTTAAAAGAACATTTAGAATTAACGGCAATGGCTTATAACATAGATGAAAAAACGCTCGCACAACGTTCTGAACAGTTGCTTAAAGAGTTTCGTATGGAAAAGCGCTTAAACTGGTTCCCGTCGCATTTTTCAAAAGGGATGCGTCAGAAGGTTATGATTATGTGTGCTTTTTTAGTAAACCCGAAGTTATATATTATTGATGAGCCGTTTGTTGGACTGGATCCATTAGGAATTCAATCGTTACTAGATCAAATGGATGAAAAGAAAAAAGATGGGGCTTCCATTCTTATGTCAACGCACATTTTGTCCACAGCAGAAAAGCATTGTGACCGCATTATCCTGCTTCATGAAGGACAAGTTCGTGCACAAGGAACAATGAACGATTTACGCAGAAGCTTTAATATGCCGAATGCCACACTCGATGACTTGTATATCGCGATGACAAAGGAGCAAGACAATGAATAATTTGCAGGAAGTGTGGTCAAAGCGATTTAATCACTATATGACAGAAGTGCAAAAATATATGCGCTTTGTATTTACTGGGCATTTGGCATTGGTTTTAGTATTTGTCATCGGGGCAGTCGGATATCAATATAGCGAGTGGTTAAAGGTAGTTTCGGATACGTTTCCAGCAGAATGGATTGTCGCAATCGTAGCGGGGGTTATATTAGCTTTAAGTCGTCCTGTAACACTTTTGCGACAACCAGACCAAGTGTATTTATTACCATTAGAATCCAGTATGATGCGCTATTTTAAAAAGGCTCTTACTTACACATTTTGGTCGCAACTAGGACTACCAGCAGTTGTCTACATTGCGGCGATTCCATTATTAAATACAGTAACGGAATTATCCTCAACGCAAATTTGGATTGGGATTATTTTTATCCTTTTACTAAAGTACGTAAATGTTCAAATTGAATTTAATTATCGCTATAGTAATCGAGGCGCTAATACTGTCGTTGATCGCATTGTTAGAGCAGTTCTTTCTATATTAACAATCTATTTCGTACTTAATTGGAACATCGCACTTGCAGTAATATTGATTGTTTTATTAATTGCCTACAATACGGCACTTCAAAAAAAGGTGAAAACATTGCCGATTCCTTACGAGCACTTTGTGAATTTAGAACAAAATCGGATGATGGGCTTTTATCGATTTGCCAACTATTTTACAGATGTCCCTCATTTAACTGGGTCCATTCGCCGTCGAGGTTGGTTAAATTTTGTGTATAACCTTGTTCCTTTTGGAAAGAAGAATACGCAAAGCTATTTAGTATTTCGAACGTTTATCCGAACGGACGATCACTTTTACTTATGGGTGCGACTAACGGCTATTATTGGTGTTGTTGCATTGATTGTTAATATTCCGATTGTTACATGGGTCATTACAGGGGCATTGGCTTTTGCTACGACTCTTCAATTAAAATATGCATTATTATCTTCAAGTGATTTTCGAATGGATCGATTGTATCCAGTAAAAGAAAATCAAAGAAAAGATGCGGTACAAAAATTACTACGACTTTTTATGCTTGTACAGGCGTTCATCGTGTTGTTTTGCTCAATTGGACAACCGTTATTTTTTGTCCCGGCAATTATTGTTTTAGTTTTAAGTGAAATCACATTTAAATTTTCTAAAGACCCTTCGAATAATGACTTTTCCTATTAAAAAAGTGTTTTAAAGGCAGCTATCGCCTTTAAAACACTTTTTATTTTTCATCCGATACTTTCCCGGAATAGGTTGTAATATAGCTTGCTGCATTGAAGATGTTTTGTTTTTTTACTCCAGGTGTAGCGTCTTGTTTCGTATGAGCATCTGTAAAGTTTTTCGAATTTTTCCAAGCTTCAAAGGAATGAGGACCGGTCCATTGGGTAAGCACGATATACGTATCCGATTTAATGGGGCGCAATAGTCGAAATGCAATAAAGCCAGGTTCCTGTTCAATTGTCCGAGCGCGGTTTAGAAAACGTTTTTCAAAAATCGGTCTTCCTTCATCGGACACAGGAATGTTATTCAATACAAAATACCCTTTTTGTTCCAACGCATTGACACTATCAATTACTTCAAATTTTCGTGGTGTTGCAAACACGGTTTTACCTTCTGTTTCATGAAGAAGAACTGAATTGCCAGAGCCATGTAACACAAACATTTTCTCCTTCGAATGTTTTTTTCGAACCTTTTCCATGAATTCTGGAGTTCCAGAAGTTAAATAAATATACATATCATTTCCTCCTTTTTATTGTAATTAGTTGTTTTCAGAGCTGGGCGAATGCCTTTCGCTTTTCTTTTCTCCTTTTGTCAAAAATAATGGCTGAAAAATTGTATTAAACGAACAAATTTATGACATTTGGTGGATAAAACTATACAATTATATATGAAAAGTATATATTGGAAAACGGATATCAATGATAAATTTATAGTTTTATCTTCATTCAGCAAATAAATATTAGCTGAATGAAGATTAAGCCCCGGGCGGATGTCACGGATCTTAATATTAGTATAGGGTAGGAATTACGGGAAAAAGACATACTTGGAAGGAAAAATAAAAATATCCTCAAGTTTCGTACGTTTGAATAGCTATCCTTTTTTTACTATATTAGAAAATGAAAAGTGAAAAAACGGAGCTATTGACGACCAATTGTCAACTTATAATCAGTAGGGACAACAAACACCCTACTGAACTTATTATTTTAAGGGGAAGATACAAAAATGAAAACGTTTAATGATACTTTATTGCGAGCGGCTTTAGGCGAGCGAACAGAATATACACCTGTATGGTACATGCGTCAAGCTGGAAGATCTCAACCCGAGTATAGAAAAATTAAAGAGAAATATTCACTTGAAGAAATTACGCATCAACCAGAACTATGTGCATATGTTACAAAATTACCTGTAGATAACTATAACGTGGATGCTGCTATTCTCTATAAAGATATTGTAACACCATTACCAGGAATTGGCGTTGATGTAAAAATAAAAGCTGGTGTTGGCCCTGTTATTTCCAATCCAATACGTACAGTGGAAGATGTAGAAAAGCTTGGCGAATTTAATGCAAAAGAGCATACACCATTCGTATTAGAAACAATTAAACTTTTGACAGAAGAGCAATTAAATGTACCCCTAATTGGTTTTGCGGGTGCACCGTTTACTTTAGCTAGTTATATGATTGAAGGTGGTCCTTCACGTAATTACAACAAAACTAAATCATTTATGGTGACATATCCGAAAGCTTGGTTTGCTTTAATGGACAAACTTGCAGATATGATTATTGCGGATGTAACGGCTCAAATCGAAGCAGGTGCAAAGGCGATTCAAGTGTTTGACTCTTGGGTTGGTGCGTTAAATGTAGAAGATTATCGTGTATTCATTAAACCTGTTATGACACGTATTTTTGCAGAGCTACGTAAAGAAAATGTTCCTTTAATTCAATTTGGTGTTGGGGCTAGTCATTTAATCAACGAGTGGAATGATCTGCCAATCGATGTAGTAGGTCTTGACTGGCGTATGCCGATTAAAAAAGCGCGTGAATTAGGTGTTACAAAAGCTGTACAAGGAAATCTAGATCCTTCATTACTATTAGCAGATTGGTCTGTTATTGAGCAACGTACGAAGGCAATTATCGATCAAGGTTTAGAAATTCCTGGTCACATCTTTAACTTAGGTCATGGCGTATTCCCAGAAGTGAGTCCAGATGTACTAAAACGTCTAACAACGCTAATTCATGAGTATAGTCGTGAACAAGTAAGTAAGAATGAATTGTAGTATCATATAATGTAGAAAAATTTTGAGGTGAAAACAATGAAACCAGTACGTGGATTACTAGTAATGGCATACGGTACGCCATATAAGGAAGAAGATATTGAAAGATATTACACACATATTCGTCACGGTCGTAAACCATCTGAAGAGCATTTAGAAGATTTAAAAAGCCGTTATAAAGCGATTGGTGGGATTTCACCTTTAGCCAAAATGACTCAAAAACAAGCAGAAACTCTTCAACAAAGACTAAATGAAGTGCAAGATGAAGTGGAATATAAATTATATATTGGTTTAAAACATATTGAGCCTTTCATTGAAGATGCAGTAGAAGCGATGGTAAAAGACGGAATTGAAGAAGCGGTGACGATTGTATTAGCACCACATTTCTCAACATTCTCAATTAAATCATACAACGGTCGTGTAAAAGAAGCAGCTGAAAAATTAGGTAGCTCAATGAAGATTACTTCTGTTGAATCTTGGTACAATGAGCCAAAATTCATTGAGTATTGGAAGCAAGCAACTTTAGCAAGCTTCGATGAGATGAGTGAAGAAGAACGTGAAAAGGCATGTTTAATTGTGTCAAACCACTCATTACCAGAGAAAATTAAACAGGCCGGCGATCCATATGAAGAACAATTAATCGAGACAGCACGTTTAATTCAAGAGGCAACGGGAATTAAACATGTAGAAGTTGGCTGGCAATCAGCAGGACAAACACCAGAACCTTGGCTTGGGCCAGATGTTCAAGATTTAACACGTGAACTTTATGAAGAAAAAGGTTTCCGTTCATTTGTATATGCTCCAGTTGGTTTTGTAACAGAGCATTTAGAAGTGCTATATGATAATGATTATGAATGTAAGGTAGTATGTGATGAGTTAGGTGCGAATTACCGCCGCCCTCCAATGCCTAATACGCATCCATTATTTATCGATGCCATGATAGATGCTATATATAATAAATTAGCGAATTAATATAGGAAGTGTGATGAGGGTGACTTTAGGTAGACGAAAGGTTGCCGTTATAGGTGGTGGAATCACAGGATTAACGGCAGCCTTCTATTTACAAAATTTTGCACAACAGAAAAACTTGCCAGTAGATGTCGTTTTAATCGAATCTTCTTTGCGTCTAGGTGGGAAAATCCAAACTTTAAGAAAAGATGGATACATTATCGAGCGCGGTCCTGAATCATTTTTAGACTATAACGGAAGTGTCCGCGAGTTAGCATTAGATTTAGGGATCGAAAAAGAAATGGTAACGAATAACAATGGGCAAACTTACGTTGTTGTAGGGAGTGACTTATACCCCATTCCGAATATTTTTATGCATGGTGGGTCACTTGAAGTCTCCTCATTCATTACAACCGGTTTATTTTCTCTAAGCGGCAAGCTTCGCGCAGCAGGAGATTTATTACTACCTAAAACGAGAGAGGAACAAGATGAACCGATTGGGGATTTCTTTCGACGTAGGTTTGGTAAGGAAGTTGTAGAAAACCTCGTAGAACCACTCTTAGCGGGAACATTTGCTGGTGATATCGATCATTTAAGCATTCAATCTATGTTCCCGCAGTTTTATCAATTAGAGAAACAGTACCGTAGTCTTATACTCGGAATGAAAAAGTCAGGGCATGCGTATAGTAAAAATCATATTGATACGTATCAAACCTTTGCAAATGGTCTTGAATCATTAATTGAAGCTTTGGAATCAAAACTAGTACCCCAGACCGTTTTAAAAGGTGTGAAAGTTGAGTCGCTCGATAAAACAAAAGACGGTACAATCCATATTCATTTTAATAATATTGCACCATTAAAATGTGATGCAGTAATTATGACTACACCATTTAATGCCACAAAAGCAATATTTAACAGGTATGGATTACTTGAAGATGTGCCAGAGATGAATTATGCAACGATTGCAACCGTGACAATGGCGTTTAAACAGAATGAGTTGAAAAAATATAAAGATGCAATGAGTTTTTATGTTTCAAGGAATAGTGATTTAGCCATTACTACGTGTACTTGGTGTAATCATAAATGGAATAATGTAGCGCCAGAAGGATATGATTTACTTCGTGTATATATTGGTCGTGTTGGTGATGAGGCAATAGTAGAATTGTCAGATCATGATATTGAAAAAACGGTGTTAAATGATTTAAATTCCGCTATTGGTTTATGTGAGGAACCGTTGTTTACCGTTGTTTCGCGTTGGAAAGAGTCCATGCCACAATATACGGTAGGTCACGACCAACGAATGGAAGAGATTAAACATCAATTATATTCGGAGTTTCCCAACATCAATTTAGTCGGTAGCTCCTATGAGGGAATTAGTATACCGGATTGTATCGCGCAAGGAAAAAAGGCTGCTTTAGAAATGCTCGAAGAAATGTTTCAATTCCAATTAAATTAAAAAAGAACACTCATTCATGCAAGGATGTGTCTCAATCATTTGGGACACATCCTTGTCGTTTTTATTTCATTAAAACTTCACATTTTTGAAGTATTATAGGATTAGGGGGTGATGGTTGAAAATGAAAAAGGTATATCTATTCATACTGTTTATAATTGCACTATTAGCTGGCTGTAATAAAATAGAGTTTTCACCAATTGATCACCATCATTCTTTTGTTGCTTCAGTGAATATTTTACAGCCTTCCATTACATTTTATGATGCATCAAAAAAGCTTATTGCCAAATGGGAACTAGACAAAGCATATACTGGTGCAGAACTAATTGGACAAGATCAAATTATTTTATACGGACATCAATTAGATGAAGCTAAAATTTTTCAATTATCCACTGGTAGACAGGTAGGATACATTGAGACTGGGATTGGGACAACCAATGCGTATTATGATAAAGAGGAGAAGTTACTCTTTTTAACAAACAGTGAGCGCAATTCTGTTATAAGTTACGATTCTCAGTTTGAAGAATTGAAAGAACTAAAACTACGAAATTACCCGATGTCAATGGCCTCTAATAATGGGAGCCTTTACGTGGTGAATTATAAAGATACGATTTTATCCGTTATTGATATCGCTACTCTGACAGTAAAAGATGAATGGACAATCGATAAATCTTCAAATGGTGTATTAATTCTACCTGAAATGAATCAGTTGTGGATTGGTGGACATGGTGAAGGAAGTAAACCAAATCAAACCATCGACGTATTGGATCTGGAAACAGGAAAGGTAATCAATCAACTTCAGGCGTCCATCATGCCAATCGGATTTTCAAGAAATGAGAATACAATTTATGTGACGAATCATGGTTCCAATGAGCTTTGTGCATTTACTGTTCAAGGAGAACTTCTTTGGAAAACAGAAGTAGGTGCAAATCCATTTGTCGTCACAACATTTCAAGATGAATTAGTTGTCGCAGGCTACGATGATCATACAATCTATTATTTGAGTGGGCAATCTATTCAAAAATCAATAGAAACTGAAAAAGGTCCATTTCAATTGTTAGTGAGGGAGGTTTAGAATATGACAACTGTGTTAGTCGTTGATGATGAACTAGATATGCGAAATTTAATCGAAATGATGCTATCGAATTCAAATTTCCAAACATACGCTGTCTCCAATGGGAATGAGGCGTACCGTTATTTACAGGAACATGACGTCGATCTTGTATTGCTAGATGTTATGATGCCAGGTGAGGATGGTTTTACAGTGTGCGAAAATATAAGAAAAAGATCCTCCATTCCAATTATTTTCCTAACAGCTCGAGATGCTAATGAAGATAAGGTAAGAGGATTAACAATTGGTGGAGATGATTATATTGTAAAACCGTTTACGTCAAGCGAATTGGTTGCACGAATTAATGCCGTACTTAGAAGAACAACGGAATATACAGTCAATCAAAAACTGCTAGAGTATGGAGCTATAAAGCTAGATGAAGTGTCAAGAAAAGTATTAGTGAATGAACAAAGTGTGCCATTAACATTAAAGGAATTTGAACTTCTGTATTTGTTTATGCAAAATCCTTCCATCGTCTATTCACGTGAACAATTGCTAGAGCGCATTTGGGATATCGATTATGCAGGGGGCACTAGGACAGTCGATACACATATAAAGACATTAAGATTAAAACTAGCAAAAGAATCGAAGGAAGCAAGCGAATACATACAAACGGTTTGGGGAATTGGTTATCGCTTTGAGAAATGCAAATGAAAAAGTTATCCACAAAAATATGGGGAATCATTACATTATTTCTAGTGCTTACAATTTTATTTATGTACGTGTTGACGGATTATTTGTATGAACAACTTTATGTAGAAGATACGCAAACGTCATTGATTGAAGTGGGGGAAAAACTTCGTACACAATACCAAGGTGGTAAAGTAACGGATGACTTCATCGCGGAAGTTGAAAATTTTAATGCCTATTCTAATTTTGATGTATTTGCTGTGCGAAATCCGCGAGAACTAAGTGCGTGTGTGCCCTTTGAAATCGATTATGATGCATTAATTGGGCCTGAAGAAAGGCAACAGTTGCTTCAAGGAGAATCGGTAACAAACATCGGCTATGAGCAACGGTTTGAACGACAAATTATATCGGTCATTTTACCGTTGACTGATCAAAATCGGCTAGAAGGGATTCTTTATATGTATTACCCACTAGCAAAAATTAGCGAATTAGCAAACCAAGAAGCGTTGTTTTTAATTTGCTGTGCCATTCTATTTTCTTGTGTATTAGGATTTTTTGTTTATAAAGGAATTCGCCATATTATGCAACCGTTAAATGAATTGCAACATGCTGTAGAGCAAATGTCGGATGGCGATTACAAAGCTAGGGTCCCAGTTTCTACAAAAGATGAGATCGGTAAACTTTCGGAAGCGTTTAACGAAATGGCAGCTGCAATTGAACATGAAGATGAAGCACAAAAAAATTTTTTAGCTACCGTATCTCATGAATTACGAACGCCTATTAGTTATGTGAAAGGTTATAGTGAGGCCATTTCCCAAAACTTTATCGGTGAAAAAGAGAAGCAAGAGGCCATGAAAGTAATTGCTCGTGAAGCGAACCGAATGGAACAATTAACGAATGAATTGTTGGAATTGGCCAGAACATCCAATGAACAACAAATTGAACTGTATCCGATTGTACTAGCCGAAACAGTTCGAGAGGTTATCCATCTATTAAATTCAAAAGCTACTAATAAAAAGATTCATATAACAACTATGCTCGAGGAACAAATCATTGTCTTAGGAAATGAAGAGAAGTTAAAGCAAATAGTAATAAATGTCATTGAAAACGCCATTCATTATTCCAATGAAGGTTCAAATGTTTCCATTTTGACTAAAATAACGAAGGGAAATGCTGTTCTAGAAATTGCAGATACAGGCATCGGCATTCCAGCAAATGATTTACCTCATATAACAGAACGTTTTTACCGCGTGAATAAGGCGAGAAGTCGTGCTGATGGTGGAAGTGGCCTAGGATTAGCCATCGTCGAGAAGCTCGTTAAAATGCACAAAGGCAATTTAACAATTACAAGTGAAGTCGGGATTGGGACAACCGTATGTGTGACGATCCCACTAATGGAGGAATAAAAGATGAAAAAATGGTTAGTAAGTTTAGCGGCAGTATCGGCATTACTAGTTGGTTGTTCTTCAAATGAAACAGAGGTTGATACAAACGATGAACCAGTTGATGTAGCTGCTTTAGAAGTGGTAGTAGATATTTTAACGCCTGAACAAGTGGCTGTTAATGAATCGGTAGAACTAGCAGCTCATGTATCACAAAATGGTGAAAATGTAGATGATGCAGAATCAGTTAAATTTGAAGTATGGGAATCTGGATTAAGAGATCATGCCCAAATGATTGATGGAAAATTAGATGGCGATGGAGTTTATAAAGCAGATATTACCTTTGATCATGATGGTGTTTATTATATGTTTGCTCATACAACAGCGCGCGGACTTCATGTGATGCCGAAGCAACAAATTATTGTAGGCAATCCAGATATGAGTAAAGTGCTTGAAGATAAAAGTAGTAACACAATGGACATGGATGATCATGAAGAGACTGAAACCCACGAAGAAAGTGAAACGAATCATAGTCATTAAATTTGTGGATAACACTTAAAAATTTACTAAGGAAAATCCTAAAAAGAATTGCTTGGTGAGCGGGCTTAGCACACAAGCCGCAAAGCCACGTTGCACATGTCTTTACGACTTGTCATTGTGCTTTGTGAAAGGCCCGCTCACAGTTAATAATACTTACTAATTCCCTCGGATATAGTACGCGACTTACAGTGGTAGGCCGCGTCATCTTAATTTAAGTTATGCTACCGTATCTTTAAGAAGATGTACATATTCTGTTCTTGTCTAATAGGAATTCTCTAATTTTTTTAATAATAAAAATGAACCCCTCGATCAGCATGAGCGTGCTTTTCGAGGGGTTTTAATGTAAGCTATTTACTTTTAGGTTCATCAAAAATTAGGGATTAAACTCTCTTTATCGACAATGCCATTAACGACTATAGAGTGTTACATTTATCGCAAGTGCTGCTATAGCATTCACTTTGTTCTTCAATTTTATCTCCACACTGAACACAAACTTTATCAGGTAGATTTTTGAAAAATTCAACTACGTTTTCTAACATTGCGAGCCCCTCCTTTTTGGACAATCTGTTATAATACTGTTTTCTTATTTGTAATTGTATTATAACAGATGGCGTTCGTCAACACTAAATTAAAAAAATATTGTAAAATGTAAAATGAAACAATGAGGGAGTGAAAACAGTGTATTTTATTGATAATAAAGGCATTAACGATCCACAAATTAACTTAGCAATTGAGGAATATGTATTAAAAAACATGGATATTGAAAAAGATGACTACCTACTGTTCTATATCAATCAACCTTCCATTATTATTGGTAAAAACCAAAATACGATTGAAGAAATCAATACAGATTATGTGGAGGACAATGGAATTATTGTTGTACGCAGACTCTCTGGTGGTGGGGCTGTGTATCATGATTTAAACAATTTAAACTTTAGCTTCCTTACAAAAGATGACGGCAATAGCTTCCATAACTATAAGAAGTTCACACAACCTGTTGTCGATGCTTTAGTAAAGTTAGGAATCAATGCGGAACTTTCAGGTCGAAATGACATTTTAGCAGAAGGACGTAAAGTGTCTGGGAACGCCCAATATGCAACGCGAGGACGAATGTTTAGCCATGGCACTTTAATGTTTGATACAGATGTCGATGCAGTTGTATCTGCACTAAAGGTGAAAAAAGACAAAATTGAATCGAAAGGTATTAAATCGGTTCGCTCTCGTGTTGGAAATATTATTGAGTTTTTAAAAGAACCAATGACGGTTGAACAATTCCGAATGGAGATTTTAAAATCTATTTTCGACGGGGAAGAAAATATTCAATATTATGAGCTAACGGATGAAGATTGGGAAAAAATCTATAAAATTTCTGAAGAACGTTACCAAACGTGGGAATGGAACTACGGAAAATCACCTCGTTTTAACATTCAAAAAACGAATCGATTCCCATCTGGTGGCATTGATATTCGTTTAGAAGTGAACAAAGGGATCATTGAAGAAGCGAAAATTTTTGGAGACTTCTTTGGTGTAGGGGATGTTGAAGAGATTGAAAAACTTTTACTTGGTGTGAAGTACGATCGTTCTGAAATCGCCAAAGCGATAAGTGAAATTGACATTGCCCATTATTTCGGTGGTATTACAAAAGAAGACTTTCTGCAATTAATTTATTAAAACGTCTGTTGCAAGCTTTTGGTGCAGGAAAATAGGGATGTTCTAAAAGGAAAACAACGTACAATTCAATGTAATTTGAATTGTACATTTTTGCTTTTGGAGTCTATTAATTTCCTCTACGATCGATGCTTTTGAGTGGGCAGGGCTTCAATCAAAATGGTCCTTGCAACAACAGGATATAATAACATTTCGGTAGTATAATCTAAGTTGAAAAGGCGCGGCCTACCACTGTAAGCCGCGAATAAATATAGAAAGTTTAGCCGGTGTTATTTTGTGTGCTTAGTCCTCTCACTACGCCAACTTTTTTCGAAACCCTGTTAGCAACCATTAGTAGAGCGGGTTTTATTATTTCGAAAGCTACTATTGCAATTTATAAGAACTTATTAGAAACTCCCATTTTTTGATACAATAGAGATAGAATGAATCTTCTTTTAAAGGAGGGAACGAAATGGAAAACACAAGAATTTTTATCGTTGAGGATGATATAAAAATCGCCTCGCTATTAGCAGATACATTACGTAAATATCAATATGACGTTGAAATTGTACACAACTTTGAAGATATCGTGGAAGAATGTTTAAAATTTAGTCCTCATATCGTGCTGCTTGATATCAATTTACCTTCGTATGACGGTTATTACTGGTGCCGTCAATTAAGACAACATACAAAATGCCCAATCATTTTTATTTCGGCAAGATCGGGTGAAATGGATCAAATTTTTGCATTAGAAAATGGTGGAGATGATTTTATTACAAAACCATTTAATTATGAAATTGTGCTAGCGAAAATTAAGAGTCACTTAAGACGGACATACGGAGAATATTCATCTCGACAAGAGGAGCGAACAATTACTCTTGGACAGTTGACGTTATTTCTAGAACGAATGGAGCTACATATACGTGATGTGGAAATCCCACTTCAAAAAAAGGAATGTATTATTTTAGATTTATTAATGGGACAATCTCCAAAAGTTGTTACCCGTGAAAAGCTCTTAGAAGAATTATGGGATGATCAAGCGTTTGTAGATGAAAATACGTTAAATGTTAATATGACCCGTGTCCGCAAAAAACTAGTGGATTATGGCATTCTTTCCATCATCGAAACAGTGCGCGGTGCAGGGTATCGTTTTGTTTTAAGTTCGGAGGAAATGTAATGGGGCTAAAACTATTCATAAAAGAGCACATATCATTTGTCATCTTTGAATTAATTTTAGTTCTTTTTATATTGCTTTTGTATTATTTAGATGGATTTAGAAATATCGATACGGCTATTTATATGATAACAATTAGCATTATTTTAATCGTTTCTTTTTTAGGTGTACGTTATTTTTTACGACAAAGTTATTTGAATAAGATAACGAATTTACCTACTACAATGGAAGATGCGTTACAAAAAAATGCAAAATCAATTGAGCATAGCCAAACAGAACAATACTTCCATGAATTATATCGTGTCTATCAAGATGAAGTACAATCATTATACGCCGTGAAAAAGCGCCAAGAGGAATTTCTCAATCAGTGGATTCATCAAATGAAAACACCCGTTGCCGTATTAGAGCTGTTGTTACAAGAGGAAGGTCCGTTAGAAAAGAAAAGTGTTCAAGAAGAAGTAGATCGCATAAAACGGGGTCTAGAAATGGTGTTAGTGAATGCAAGAATTGATAAGTTCGAAGAGGACATGCAGGTAGAGCAAGTTAGTTTACAACAAATTGTCAGTGCAACAATAAATGAAAACAAACGTTTATTTATAACAAATCGAGTCTTTCCACAAATGAATATAGAAGAAAATCTTTACGTTGCCAGCGATTCAAAATGGTTAAAATTTGTACTAAGTCAATTTATTACGAATGCTGTGAAGTACACTTTCGAGCCGAATAAGAAACTTTATGTAGAGACACATCAAACGGACTCTCAAGTGCAATTAATCATCCGAGATGAAGGGATCGGTATTCCTAAATCAGATTTAACGAGAGTCACAAAGGCCTTTTTTACGGGAGAAAATGGACGGAAAACCGGAGAATCAACGGGAATGGGATTATATTTAGCAAAAGAGATTTGCGAAAAATTAGGTCATAATTTATCGATCGAATCTGAAGTAGGAGTAGGAACAACCGTTACACTTACATTTTTAACCTAGTTAGAAGAAGGGGCTTAATTATGTATGATGAAACAACTTGGTCAGACATAGGAGGGAGTATATATGCCGATATTACAAGTTCGAGATATAACAAAAGTATATGAAGGAAAAGTGACAAATCGTGCAATTAACCAGCTTAGTTTTGATGTCCAAAAAGGTGAGTTCATCGCCATTATGGGTCCTTCAGGAAGCGGTAAAACAACACTTTTAAACTTAATTTCAACAATCGATAAACCGACATCGGGCGAGATTATTTTCAACTACATAAAACCACAAAATCTAAACAAGACGGACTTGGCCTTTTTTAGAAGAAGGCAATTAGGATTTGTTTTTCAAGATTTTAATCTATTACCGATGTTGACGGTAGAGGAAAATATTATATTGCCTCTAACATTAGATCAGCAACCGGTTGAAGTGATGGAGGAGCGCTTAAAGAGGCTTGCTCAAAAATTAAATTTAACGAGCATTCTCTATAAAAGACCAAATGAAATCTCAGGTGGTCAAGCCCAAAGAGTGGCCATTGCACGGGCTTTAATACATGAACCAGCAATTATTTTAGCGGATGAACCAACTGGAAATCTAGACTCAAATAATTCCCGAGAAGTGCTTGAGCTGTTAAGTAAAATCAATCAAGAAAGACAAGCAACGATTGTAATGGTGACCCATGACCCAATTGCTGCAAGTTTTTGTGACCGAGTGTTATTTATTAAAGATGGAGAGTACTTTAATGAAATCAATCGTGATGATCGACGCCAAACGTTTTTCCAACGTATTTTAAATGTTCTGAGTCTTTTAGGAGGAGGACAAGTAGGTGACCTTTCATCAATTCGCTTACCGTAACGTCGTACGCAATATTCGTATATATGCCGCGTTTTTTATGGCTAGCTTTTTTTCGGTATTTGTATTTTTTATTTATTCCATGCTTATGTTCCATCCTAGTATTGAAAATGGATTTTTAGGAAATGTACCGATGATTTGGATGGTCATCGCTGAAATAATCTTAGTCGTTTTTACGTGGTTTTTTATTTTTTATTCGATGAAAGCTTTTCTAGAGGCGAGGTCAAAGGAATTTGGTATTTTGCTTCATTTAGGAATGGAAACAAAGCAACTGAGTAAATTGATTTTCCTTGAAACGATTATTATTGGTACAGTTTCAATTGTAGTGGGTATACTATTTGGCTACTCTTTCACAAAGTTTTTCTTTATGATCGTGCGTGAAATATTAATGTTGGAGGAGCTTCCATTATATCTTTCGTGGGAACCGTTCCTTTTAACTTTTGTCGTTTATTTAAGTGCATTTATTTTTATTTCATTAGCTAGTGTATACTTTGCACCTGAAAAAAAGGTTATCGAACTAATGAAAGGACCAAAAGAAGTTCATTTTCATATTACTTATACAAAATATAAAGCAATTTTAGGGATTGTTTTAATTGTTGGTGGCTATCTGTTAGCTTTAATGATTACTAGAGGAACATTTCTTTCTTATACTTTATTGATTCCGATTTTAATTACATTTGGTACGTACTACTTTTTTTCGGATACGATCCAGTTCATCGTTGAACAATTGAAAAAGAAGAAAAGTGTTTATTGGAAAAAATCAAGAATGTTGCCACTAGCAGAACAAACCTTTATTTTAAGAAATAATCGAAAAGTGTTTTTTGTTGTTACAATGGTTTCAACTTTGGCATTTTTATCGGTTGGATTGCTAGCTACTTTATCTTCCTATACTTCGCAATATGATAAGCTCAACCCCCTAGGATTAATATATAAAGGACATATTGATAATCCATACGAAAATGAACATATGTCATCCATTGTGTCTGAGTTAGAGGAAAAGGGTTTATCGTACCACCTTACTCGTTTTACAGTTCTAAAACAAACATCATCTTTTACAAAATATGAAGTTGAAGTATTTAGGGAATCCGATATTAACAGCTTATTGTTTTCTTACGGTTATCCCATGGTTCGTTTATCGCAAGGGGAAGGGATGTTTATTCCATACTCTGAAAATTCGGTGAAGAGACTATCGAAAATGTCCGTGGATACAATTCTAGTGGAGAATAATATTCCAATAAAAATTGACAAAGTATATCCAAAACTAATTTTTCCTAGCTCAATTGTAAGTTTAAATTCAATTATCATTAGTGATGAGGATTTTCAAAAGCTTACAAACCCATATAGCGGTTTTCCAGATGAGGAACCTGGTTATCATTTATTTACATTCGATATACCACACTGGATTGAAATTACCGATGTTGGCGTTTCGATCCAGCATAATGTTGCACAAGAATACTTAAAAGAAAAGTATTTGTTACCATATTATTTTGAAAATGCAGGGTTAAATTATTCTTATATATTATCTACCTATTCCTTATTTACGTTAGTAGGACTTTTAGTAGCTGCTGTATTTGTCCTTGCAGCTGGGAGCTTTATCTATTTTAAATTGCATACAAATTTAGAATCCGAAAAGCGAAAATTCGATGTATTAAAACGAATGGGTATATCCGATGGCGAAATAAAAAAACTTGTTACAACTCACCTTTTCCCGCAGTTTTTCTTGCCATGGGGCGTTTCGCTAGCGCATAGTTTATTTGCCTTTGTAACACTTCAAAAAATATTAAAAGATATTGCGAACATTTCAATTGTTAAAGAACTCGTCTTCGCTTTTGCTTTTTTAATTGTTATTCAAGTCATCTATTTTTATTTAATTAGATGGCGCTATGTAGTTCACGTGCGAGATTGAAAATGTATGAAAGAGAATAATATTGTATTTTTGTAGAATAAAAAGTAATAAAATACAAATATTTATTGTTTTATTAGTATAAATATTTTATAATATTTAGAAAATGAATGATTGTTCATTTTTTTGTTTCATAGTAACTTACTAGTTTAAGTCAATGAAGAAAAATGCAAAGGGGATGGGTGTTTTGAATTTAGTTGAAAGAGTTCGTCAAACTGCAATTGAACAACCTGAAAAGCATGCGTATCACTTTTTAGGTAGTGATACAACTTATGGTGAGTTTGAACAACACGTCGGTCGATTTGCAAGTGCATTGCAAGGTTTAGGGGTAAACAAAGGAGACCATGTCGCACTAATACTCGCGAACACACCGCATTTTTTAATCTCGTTGTATGCAACAATGAGAATTGGCGCAACTGCTATTCCGATTAATCCGATGTATACGCCAGACGAAATTTCTTACATCATTAAAAATGGAGACGTCAAAACAGTCATCGCACTTGATCTATTATTGCCATTAGTAGAAATAGGGATAACTGCATTACCACAAGTGGAGAAATATATTATTTGTGAAACAACACCAGATATAGGGGAGAAGTTTGCGGAGTTATCAGCTGCGGCAAAACAAAAAGCTTGTTTATTTTCACAGCTACTTGCAAAAACAACAAAAGTCGTTGATCCAGTAGATGTTCATGATGATGACGTAGCCATTATTTTATACACATCTGGTACAACAGGTCATCCTAAAGGAGCCATGCTAACACATCGGAATTTGTATTCCAACGCCCGTGATGTAGGGAAGTTTTTACTTATGACGCCTGAAGATCGTGTTATTGCAACCTTACCAGTATTCCATGTATTTGCATTAACGGTTGTTGTCAATGCACCACTGTTATTAGGAGCGAAAGTATTAATTGCACCACGTTTTAGTCCAAGTGAAATATATGATTTAGCTGCAAGTCAAAAAGCAACTGTCTTTGCAGGTGTTCCAACGATGTATAATTTCCTCTATCAATTTGATGGAAATGTAGAAAATTTTTCAAACTTAAGAGTGGCAATATCTGGTGGGGCACCATTACCAGTACAAGTACTCTATGATTTTGAAGAAAAATTCAATGTTCGAATATCAGAAGGGTATGGGTTGTCTGAAGCATCACCAGTAACATGTTTCAATCCTTTAGACCGTGAACGTAAAGCGGGTTCTATTGGTATGTCGATTTCAAATGTGGAAAATAAAGTGGTCGATATAAATGGTGAGGAAGTGCCGGTTGGTGAAGTAGGTGAATTAATCGTGCGCGGTCCTAATGTAATGAAGGGATATTATAAAATGCCTGAGGAGACAGCAAATGCTATTCGTGATGGCTGGCTTTATACAGGGGATTTAGCAAAGAAAGATGAAGAAGACTATTTTTATATTGTCGATCGCAAAAAAGATATGATTATCGTTGGCGGATACAATGTTTATCCAAGAGAAGTAGAGGAAGTGTTATTCTCTCACCCTAATGTCATCGAGGCCGCAGTAGTCGGATTCCCAGACCAAAACTTAGGTGAAGCTGTTCGTGCGTACGTTGTATTAAAGGATAAAACGATGCCTGAATCGGAACTCCGTGAGTATTGTGCGAAACATATCGTTAAATACAAAGTACCGAAAGAAATTGAACTATTAGATGAGCTTCCAAAAAACTCAACAGGAAAGATTTTACGTCGTACATTAAAAGAAATACAAAAAACAATCTAAAGGTAAGATGCTCTCGTAATCTATTGCGGAGCATCTTTTATTTTGTTAATAAAGTAATTTGGTAACATAACAAAGGGCACTAATAATTTTCCAAAGTGACAGAGTACCGAGTTCACGTTAAAATAAACTGTATGCAATAAAATTGTTAATTCATCATATGAAAATTAATTTAACAAGAAAAGAGGATTACGATGACAAAAATGAATGTTGAAAGTTTTAACTTAGACCATACAAAAGTAGCAGCACCTTACGTTCGACTTGCGGGAATTAAAGAAGGACAAAACGGTGATGTGGTTCGCAAATACGATGTTCGCTTCAAACAACCAAATAAAGAACATATGAAAATGGACGCATTACATTCAATCGAACATTTAATGGCTGAAAATATTCGCAACCATACAGATCATGTAGTGGATATGAGTCCAATGGGTTGCCAAACAGGATTTTATTTAACAATGATTAATCATGACAATTACGAAGAAGTATTAACAATCTTAGAGAAAACATTACAAGATGTTCTTGTTGCTACAGAAGTACCTGCATGTAACGAAGTACAATGCGGTTGGGCTGCAAACCATAGTCTTGAAGGTGCACAGGAGCTTGCAAAAGAAATGCTAGAGAAAAAGAACGAATGGTCTACAATTTTTAAAGCTGAATAATAACCAAGAGACTGTTTTTTAGAAAATTTCTAAAGGCAGTCTTTTTTAATCGATGACTAATTTGTATTTTAACTACACAACCTATGAAATCTAATATTTATGAAAAGTGTTTGGCAATATTTTTGTGCAAAAATAAAGAATTTACAAAATATTCAAGTTTTTATGTAGAATAAGAGAAAATAATAGTATAATTGCTATAAAAAGATAACTTACGTAAAAGCGAGGATATGTATAGTGGATGTTTTCATTGGTCGACAACCGATTTTTAATATGGAAGAAGAAGTCGTAGCATACGAACTTTTATATCGAAATCAAAACATTAATGCCTTTCCAAATACAGATTCTGATACCGCAACTGTAGAGGTTCTAGTGAATTATTTTTTATCTATGGGCATAAAGGAAGTAACGAAAGGGAAACCCGGGTTTGTAAACTTCTCAGAAAATTTACTAATGAACCCTGTTATTGAATTTATTAATCCCTCTAAAATGGTTATAGAAATATTAGAAGATGTTCCAATTACAGAAGTGTTAGTAGAACGTGTGAGTGAACTAAAAGAAATTGGTTTTAAAATCGCGTTAGATGATTTTGTGTTAAATAATCAAATTGTCCATTATGATGAATTATTCAAATACATCGATTATATTAAGGTGGATTTTTTAGCGACACCTTTACTCGAACGAATGAATATTGAAAATCGTGTAAAGAGTAAATATCCTCATATTCAATTATTAGCTGAGAAAGTAGAAACCCGAAATCAGTTTGATGTTGCAAAGCATTCAGGTTATACATTATTCCAAGGATACTTTTTTGAACAACCTCAAATTATTCAATCAACCGATATACCCATCAATACATTGCAATATTTTCAGGTAATCTCCTTATTAAAAGATGAGGAGCCGAATATTAATCAAATTGCCGAAAGTATTGAAAGAGACATATCGCTAACGTATAAATTGTTACAGCTAATTAATGAATCAAATAGACGGCAGAAGTCTAAAGTTCGTTCTATTAAACAAGCGATTTTACTATTAGGTCTAACAGAATTGCGGAAGTTAATTTATTTATTGGCAATGCGTGAAGGAGAACTAAAAGATCGCACCGATATATTTAGCGAATTAATGAGAACTTCTCTATTTAGGGCAAAAACTTGTGAAATTATAGCTAAGAAACAAAGAAAAGAAAACTATTCTGAGTATTTCCTAGTAGGGATGTTTTCTTTAATTGATACATTACTAAATCGACCATTGGATGCCATTTTAGAAAAGCTTCCATTTTCTGAAGAAGTAATCGAAACCATAAGCGGTGTAGAAACATCCATGACGCCTTATTTAGAATTAAGCATTGCCTTAAGTAAAGTGGATTGGGAAGCAATCGACCAACTCGCGCCATTATTTAATTTAGATCATGAAAAACTTGAAATCATTTTTAACGAAGCAACGGAATGGGCAGAAAAATCAATGTAAATGATAAAAGCGGTGTTCAAATTTTCTGAACATCGTTTTTTATTTTACTTATATAGAAGAAAAGCATGAAAAAGCGATGTAGAGAACATTCATACATCGTTTTTTTGTTTTGATAGTAACTGAGGAACAACTTACCATTCAAAAACTATTAAATAATACTATGAAATAATATAAATGTGTTATATACTAAATCTCGTAAGGCGCGACATTATCTTAAAATAATATTTATTAAACAAACTACTTATCTAAAAGGGGATAAATAATATATGACAAACAACAAAACGAAAAAATACTTCAAAGCGGGATTAGCGGCAGCAGTAGTAGTTTCAAGTGGAGTAGCAGCTGCACCAATGGCAACGCAAGCTCAATCAAATGAAACAATTTCGTTTACAGATTTAAAAAATGATCATCTTTTCTATAATGATATAATGAATTTAGTAGAACGTGGAATTGTAGTAGGTTTCCCAGATCGTACATTCGGTGCGGAAAAGCAGGTTACTCGTGGACAAGCAGCGGTTATCTTAGCAAAGATTTTAAACTTAGACACGGTAAATGTTACAGATCCAGGTTTTATTGATGTGCCAAAAGATCACCGTTATTATGGTGCGATTGCGGCTTTAGCAAATGCGGACATTATAGTTGGTTATAATAATAAATACAATGCAGACGCTCCATTAACTCGTAATGCAATGGCAAAAATCATTGCCCTTGGATTTGGATTAAAATCAACTGAAACAGCACCATTTAAAGATATGGATCATCTTTATAAAGATTACATTTCCGCAATGTACGAAAATGGTATTACATTAGGGAAAAGTGAAACTGTTTATGACGGAAAATCTTTAGTATCTCGTGGTCAAATGGCTGCCTTTGCAGTACGTGCCGATAAAATTGAACGCAACATTACATTTGAAGTTAGCAACATTGAAAATGCAAAAATTGTTACATCAAAAGGTGACTTTAAATCAGAGCTATCTATTTTTAATGTAGAAAATGCTGCTGCATTAGAAGGTGCAGAAGTTTCGGCTATCATCGCAAATGGTGAGATTAAATCCATTACTTCATTAACGTTAAACAATTCAGGAACTCAAGAAAATCCTGTTACATTTGACGGTGGAAATATCATTGTGGATGGCCCACTTACGGTAAATGCTGATTATGTTGCAGTGAAAAATGTGACAGTGAATAAAGATGTAACATTAACAAGCAAAGTTGAAAATGACTTTACAGCAGAAGGTTTAAATACGAATGGTGAATTAATTATTGAAGACGCTAAGGCACCAGTAGCATCAATGACAATGATGGTAGCAAATGTAAATACTAATGGACCAAAAGTGAATTTAGCAAACTCTTCAGTGAAAGCAATCAATGCACAACGTAACAATATTGTGATCGCTTCTGATAAAAAAATACCTGAATTAAAAGTAGCATCAAACGTAGCGACGATTAAAGTGGATGCTGCAGTTGCTTCTGTATCTGTAAATGGTTCAGAATCTCTACAAATTACAGGTACAGGCTCAATTGATAAAGTAAATGTAGTACAAGCAACTCAATTAGCTTTAGATGTTAAAGGACAAGTGAAAGAACTTGTTGTATCAAATAAAAATGCAAAAGTAACTATTGGTGCAGAAGCGAAAATTGAAAAATTAGTTGTTCCTGCTGATTCAGATCTTTCAACAGTAATTGAAAACTATGAAACTGTGAAAGATAGTATCACAGAAGTAGTAGATGAGGCTGGAACTGTTGTTGTACCTCCAGTAACTGGTGGCGGAAATGAAAATCCAGCAACACCATTGACATTAGATGTAAAAGGGTTAGCAGCAAATGATGGAACAGCATCTGTAAACTTAAGTGGAGCAGGTACATCTGCATCACCGTATGTGTTAACAGCAGACCCAGCTAAGGAAGGATATGTGCTACAATTTGCAGCAAATAGTACATCGAATGTGAACCTAGCGGCAGAAGGTATTGGATTAAAATTAGTAGACAGTACGTTAACAGACGAACAAAAAACTCAACTTCAAAATTACTATGCAAGTAAACCAGAAGCATATGCACAATATCTAGCGGGAGCATTAGCAGGAACGAACCCATTTGCAGTTATTAAAAATGATGCAGATAAAGGGTTAGTACTTTATGATGGAGCGAAGTTAGATAGTGGAAGTGAAAATGCGGATTTAGGTATGTTAATCCCAGGTGATTTCCCAGCAGGAACATACACATTAGAAGGACAAGTTGGCGACCAAACATTTACGTATGTGATAAAAGTTGAAAATCCAGCAACACCACTGACATTAGATGTAAAAGGGTTAACAGCAAATGATGGAACAGCATCTGTAAATCTAAATGGAGCGGGTACAACAGCATCCCCGTATGTGTTAACAGCAGATCCAGCTAAGGAAGGATATGTGCTACAATTTGCAGCAAATAGTACATCGAATGTGAACCTAGCAGCAGAAGGTATTGGATTGAAATTAGTAGATAGTACGTTAACTGAAGAACAATTGACTAGCCTTGAACAGTATTATGCAAGTAAACCAGAAGCATATGCACAATACCTAGCAGGAGCATTAGCAGGAACAAACCCATTTGCAGTAATTAAAAATGATGCAGATAAAGGTTTAGTGCTTTATGATGGAGCGAAGTTAGCTGGTGGAAGTACAAATGCGGAATTAGGAATGTTAATACCAGGTAATTTCCCAGCAGGAACGTATACATTAGAAGGACAAGTTGGCGATCAAACATTTACGTATGTACTTAAAGTTGAAAATCCAGCAACTGTAATGGAAGATGAATCAGTAGCTTCAACAACTTTAAATATGGATGAAAACTTTATTATCGAGGATGGTATTGTTAAACTTGTTTAATATACAAAACAAACTAATTTCATGATTTGTTCAATTGCCTTGTAGAGAGAAATTTCTCTGCAAGGCTTTTTTATCTACGTAAACAAATCTTTTATATGGGAAAAAGGGATAGAATTCAACCAATAAAACAAATCCTATAAATATAATAGAAGCTCTTTATCTTAATGAAGTTCTCTTTTTAGTTTTCCTTTGCTATAATCATGTGACAAATAAGTGGAAAAAACATCTAGGTGAGGAAACAAATGAGCAAAATTTATAAGAATAAAGTATTGAATTCTACAAAAGATATTATACAGGAATACGTTTATGTACTTCTTGGAGCAGCAATTATTGCATTTGGCTTTAATGCATTCCTCTTCCCTAATCAAGTCGCTTCCGGAGGCGTTAGTGGTATTAGTACTATTTTGAATGGGCTATTTGGTTGGAATGCCGGTATTGTTCAATATGCATTTAATATTCCTCTTTTTATCGCTGGAATTTTGATTTTAGGGAAAAAGTTTGGCTTTAAATCCTTCGTGGGTACAGTAGCCTTACCTTTTTTTGTTCTCTTAACACACGAGATAGATGCTCTTACTACCAATACGCTATTAGCTGCTCTTTTTGGTGGTATCGTTGTTGGGTTAGGTATCGGCTTAGTGTTTAAAGGGAATGCTTCAACAGGTGGTACGGATTTATTGGCCCAAATTATTACTAAGTATACTGGGCTAACATTAGGTACAAGTGTACTTTTAATTGATGGGGTTATCGCCATTAGTGCAGCTATAGTATTTGATTTAGAAAAAGGCTTATACGCACTGATTGGCTTGTTTGTGACTACAAAAACAATCGACATCGTTCAACTAGGCTTTAGTCAGTCTAAAATGGTATATATTATTTCAGAAAAAGAAAATGAAATACGCGATACCATTTATACAGAGATTGATCGCGGTGTCACAAAGTTACCTGTTTTTGGTGGATATACAGGAAAAGAACGAACAATGCTAATGGTCGTTGTGTACCAAACAGAATTCACAAAGCTGAAACAAATAATCAAAACCGTTGATACTAATGCATTTGTTATTGTTTCGGATGCATATGAGGTTTTGGGGGAAGGTTTCAAACGAGTATAATTTTGTTATAATATGCAATGTAATCCACACTTTACATTACTATTTGGAGGGGTTCAAATTGAAAAAAGCATGGTTAGTACTAGTATTCGGTTCAGCATTATTTTTAGCTGCGTGTGGTGGAAATGACGAAGGTACAAAAGACACTGACACAGGAACTGAAGTAGCAGAAGAGACGACAGATAAAACTACAGACACAGGTACAAATACAGAAACTACCACTGATGAAGGTACAGGTGCGGATGACGCTACATTAGCAGAAGGTGAAGCACTTGTGAAAAAATCATGTGTATCTTGTCATGGTGGAGATTTACAAGGTATGGGTAACGCACCTTCATTAGCTGATGTAGGATCTCGTTATGATGAAGCGAAAATTCATGACATTATTTTAAACGGTCAAGGTGGCATGCCTCCAGGATTACTTAAAGGTGAAGATGCTGAAGCGGCAGCAGCTTGGTTAGCAACACAAAAATAATTGCACAATACAAGGCGAAGTCATGGAATTTGATATGCTCCCCAATAGGTAGACAGATGAAAAAACAAAATCTGTTTATCTGTTGGGGGGTATTTTTTATGGGGCGAAGTAAGCATACGATTGAA
>NZ_RYYR01000038.1 GCF_003977595.1 Lysinibacillus antri
AAACATTAAACGGCTTGAGTCCCCTGGAATACAGAGCTCAAGCCGCTTAAAGCATTTTTATTATTTCCACTGTCTACTTGACAGGGAGCAGTTCAGCAATCAACACCTCGGCTTATTTTTTTGTTATATTACCTGTTCTTATACTTAAACATTGAAAAGCTTCATTAGAGCGAGTGTGTGGTCCCTACACGAAATCCTTTTTACTATATTGAAATTTAAAAAATGTCAAAAATTTTAAATTTTTTTATTCCATTACCTGGTAATATAACCTTATAATAAATGTAGTTTATGGGATAATATAGGGGGAAACATCAATATGGTAGAAGAATGCTTAACAGATTTCGAAATGAAATCAAAATATTTCAAATTACAAGCGCAAATGATCAATGTTGGAATTGTAAAGGGATTAACACATCCAGAAACCATTAAATGCAGTCAAGAATTAGACATGTTGATCAACCAATTTCAAAAAATTAATCTTGTAAACAGTGAGATGGAAATCACTGAATAGAACATTGAAAACGGAGCAATCCTTTTTCAATGTTCTTTTTATATATAAAAGTTATATAATTATTATATAATATTTATATAGAAGTGTTGGTTGTTATACCTGCTATATCAGTGACAACTTAAACTCGAATGGAGCATAGTTGAGGTTATAGTCGTTATAACCGGAGTGATATAAAAGCTATATTACTGAATATCGCCATAGCTCGCGTAGTTTTCGAGTAGGTTTTTCGCTCCTTGGCTCGTTCCCCCTTTATTTCCATAAATAATACATTGATTTATATAATAATTATTAGTAATATATAGTTACAGCTGCGATGTACGTAACAATATTAAGTTTTAACCTTTATGCTGTAAAAGGGAGTTTTAGATCGAAGGTGGAATGGCGAGCGTCACTTGTGTGCATGACGATATACAGGAAATCTTTTGCGAACACCCACTTTGAGGAGTGGTGGTTTAAAACTTTCTATCATATTACGGCAAAGCGGCTTAGCGTTTAATAGTGAGCTTCCAAAGCACTCGATTCGGGTGCTTTTTTTTTGCCCCATTTCTAATTTTAGAAGTGGGGCATTTTTCGTCCCTTATTTCAAAAGGAAGTTCATTAGGACTTGATATATTCTAAAAATTTTTTTACCATACCATGTTGCGCATCCTTTTTTGAGATGATACACCCATAGTAAAGATCCGAATCAAACGTAAAATTATTTAGAGCAAGGGGAACAATCCGCCCGGTTTCAACAAAGGGATCATCAATTAAAGAATAATTCGATACTAATCCAATGGCTAATCCTTCCGCTACGGTTTTTTTAATCACTTCCGTATTCGATGTGTGAAAAAGAACGTTCATTTCACCGTAAACTTTCTCATAAGAATGAATGAAGTTTTCCAAAAATTGACTCATATACAGGACAATTGGATAATCAGCTAAATCCTGAAGCGTTACCAGTTGTTGAAAAACTAACGAGCAGCCTCTAAGTGTAAATTTTTCCGTTAATTACCTAAACAAGTAATTTCCCTTCTCTTTTATGTAGATTATTTCTAGTCTTATATAGAGTGGTTATAATCCCCCTATTTAACAAAAATCCCCCATTAGGTTAACATTAAAAATAAAGAAGAATTTAGAAAAAGCACCGCTATTAAAAGGGGGAAACAACATGATAAAAGGTTTATATGAAGCGCATTTGCCAGTTAGCAATTTACAACAATCTATTAATTTTTATGAAAAAATCGGTTTAAAACTATATAAAAAGTATGAGAAAGTTGCGTTTCTTTGGATTGAAGAAGGGAAAAGTTGGATTGGTTTATGGGAAGGACCCCAAGCGGAAATTCCTTATCACGTTTCATTAAGACATATAGCTTTTTACGTAGAACTAGAAGATATGAAGAAAGCGAAGAGTTGGCTAAAAGAAAGAGGCATTGAAGTAAGGGACGAATTTCGAATGGGAGCAGAAGAACCAATCGTTGTTCCAAACCAAGCTCACGCAATGATTTACTTTGACGACCCAGATGGAAATAGCTTGGAATTAATTACAAGATTACCAAAAGAAATTGATCAATCAGAAAAAATGTATTTAAGCAAATGGGAGGAGTTCTATTCATAACCCTATTCACTAGTTGTAATTGTTACAGCGGGGATCAATAACAGGGTGTTATAGCAGATATATCAATCTGTAAATTCTAGTATATTATAAGTACCACTAGCCATAGGTAAGCAGTATTATAATAAAAGGAAGTTATTTTATTATACTGGAGTAAAAATATATGGCTGAAGAGTTGTTCATATGGATATTATTAATTATTTTTGCTGGGGTTTTAAGTTTAAGCTTATGTTTGTTTTCACATGTTAAATTAAAAAACGCTCCCGGTGTTCGACACTATAAAATTGTTACACTATTATCTACTATATTTGCTTTTGCTTATGCTTTTGAATTAGCAAGTACGTCACTAAAGGAAATTAAATTTTGGTTAGGTATCGAGTATTGCGTGATGCCATTCATTCCTAGCTTTATTTTGTTCATGTGTTTTGAGTATGTTGGAGTGAAGATTAAACGATTGTTCTTTTCAATGGTACTCCTCATCCCACTATTAACTGTGTTTGCCCATCATACGAATGAGCTGCATCATCTCTATTATTTGTCGATTGATTTACAAAGTGATACGCCCTTTCCCATTGCTGAAATGGAATATGGACCACTTTTTTATGTTCATTCCTTGTATCTTTTCTTATGTCTTTCGATTAGTGTAATTATTTTATTAATGCAATTAAAAAAATCGTTATTCCGCTTTAAGTTGCAGATCCTAACAATGGTTGCAGGACTCCTTATACCTGTTATTGCAAATAGCTTTTATTTAAATGATTTAAGTCCTTATGGGATTGACCTCGGTCCTGTTTCCATGAGTGTATCTTTTATTCTTCATGGAATTGCATTATTATCATTCCAAATGTTTTATGTACTGCCTATCGCAAGGGAAAAGGTATTTGAAAATATGCTTGAGGGCGTTATCGTTTTAGAACATAACGGAGCAATTGTGGATTATAATAATGCCATTTCATATGTACTGCCCATGTTAAATTCCTTTTCCATTGGCAAGCACATCGAAACGGTACTTGCTGAAGATCGAAAACTAGCAGACCTGATCCTTCAGGGTGAGGAATGTGACTATGAGTGTGTAAAAGACGGCCAAACCCTATACTTTCAAGTTCGTTTTTCACCGGTCATGAATAAAGATGGGATTACGCTCGGTACAATTGTTACGTTTGTTAATATTACGGAACGAGTAGAGATGCAGGAAAAACTGCGACATCTAGCAAGCTTTGATGGTTTAACAAACATCTATAATAGAACCTACTTTATGGAGAAATCAATTAAAAAACTAGATTCCATCGAGGAAGCTTCATTGATCATGTTTGATATTGATCATTTCAAAGTTGTTAATGATACATACGGACATGATGTAGGGGATATTGTTTTAAGTCATGTAGCGAATTTAGCAAAAAATAGCTTAGGACCACAAGATATAATTGGGCGTTATGGCGGAGAAGAATTTATTATTTTTCTACCAACAACAAATATAGAAAACGCATTTCAATTAGCAGATACGATTAGAGGTAGAATTTCGGAATACTCTGTAAGTGCGGAAGACTATCATATTGATGTTACGTCTAGCTTTGGAATCGCGTATATTGAAATGACACCTGGTAATCAACAAGCTGCGATGAAACAAGCTATTAAAAAAGCAGACCATGCACTCTATGCAGCGAAGAAAAATGGACGAAACATCGTGCAAACGTTTAAGGAAGATTTACCAATCGTATAGGGAAACAAAGATAGCCATGACAAATAGCTGTTCTATCAGTTATAGCCGCTATATCACGGAATTCACGTATAAATAAAAGTGCATTGAACAAACAGATGTAGACCTATTTGTTCATGCACTTTTTGAATGTTAACTTATGAGGCACCCATTCCACCGTCAATGCGATATTGAGCCCCAGTGATAAAGGTACTATCATCACTCGCAAGGAATAGTACCAGTTTCGCAATGTCTTCGGATTCTCCATAACGACCTAGTGGGATAGCTTGAGCCATTGCTTCTTGTGTTACATTCATGCCTTCTTCTAGAGAACGCATCATTCGTGTATTAACAGGCGATGGATGGATTGAGTTCACGCGAATGTTCGAGCTTGTGACTTCAAGTGCTGCAGTTTTCGTAAGGCCTACGACTGCATGTTTAGATGTGATATAAGGTGCGACACCTGGACTACCGCTTAAACCTGCCACAGAAGAAGTGTTGATGACGCTACCAAATCCTTGTTTCGTCATGACAGGAAGAACATATTTTAACCCTAAAAATACGCCACGTACATTCACGTTCATAACCAAATCGAAGTCTTCCACCTTTTGATCCACAAGTGGTGCTACTTTCCCTTCGATGCCAGCATTATTAAAGAACACATCAATGGTTCCAAATGCCTCTACCGTTTTATTCACGTAATTTTGTACATCCGCCTCTTTAGAAACATCTGCTTGAACTGTAAGCACTTCACCAAATTCAGCTAAATCGGCTTGTGCCTTATCAAGAGCTTCTTGGAATAGATCAACTAAAACAACCTTAGCGCCTTCTTTCAGGAATGTTTCGGCAGTTACTTTACCGATTCCACCTGCGCCTCCTGTAATGACAGTAACTTTATTTGATAGTTTCCCCATAAATTATCACCCCTGCTACGTATTTAATTTAAATATAAATGAATAGGGATGAAGTTTAAATAAAAATTCAGAATAGTATGAAAATTATCGGAACTGATATAGGGAATTATCTTGTACCTTACTAGTAATTTGAGCTAAATAAAAAAACCCGGAAATTATTCCGGGCATGATTACCACTTACTATTCATCCTCCATGACACACTGCCTCGCTTTTCGCATTTTATCTTAAGATCTACCTAAGACAATCTTGCTTTTGCTTCTTCAGTATCGATGGTCCTTCTGAGCTAATGCATCCCACTCATCGGGTTAACCCTCCTAGTCATTTGGATTCGAAGTGAAATCTTTAATAGTATGGAACGGTTTGTGTTTTTTATACACATTTTTTTAATACTAGTGAAATTGATTTTTTTATCACAATTTCCATAAACAAGTACTTGTTCAACTTAATATTTTCTAGTAATATAAGATTGAAGCTGCGATGTACGTAACAATAGTAAGTTTTAACCTTTAAGCTGTAAAAGGGAGTTTTAGATCGAAGGTGGAATGGCGAGCGTCACATTCGTGAATGACGATACACAGGAAATCTTTTGCGAACACCCACTTTGAGGAGTGGTGGTTTAAAACTTTCGATAAACTTGCGGCAAAGCGGCTTTTGCATCTCATAGGTTACCTTCCGAAGCACTCTTAAACGGGTGCTTTTTTTGTTTTTAACGCTATTCATGTACCTTTCACCCTCTTTCATTTTCCTCTTCGTTCTTTAATAATTCCCGCATGTACTAACTGTTGAAGAAGTTTGGATAAATTTAGAGAATGAATGTTTAAAATCTACTAAAATTGAACACTCTTTATAGTAATAAAGAAAAGTAGATTACTATTAAGGAGTGGTGTTATGGGAATTCATAGGGTTGGCGAATACGAAATTGCGATAAAATTCATTGGGGTCCAATCAAGAATGGCGGTGTGGGAGTATCTGATTAAGAAGGACGGACAATATTTAGCTTCTAGCGAGTATCATCCAACATCAGAACTGGATGAAAGAAAGGCACTTCTTGAAATTGCGCTTGATGGTTTATTTTACGTAGGCAAACAATTAGACGAGCTTGAAAGAAGGTATTCAAAAAAATCAGAACCTTACTATCATTGATATTTTCGCAAAACATGATTTTCACTAGTTTCTACTATTATATAGTGGCCACTAGCAATTTGCATTTTGTTAGTGATCTCCCAGGAAGAGATAAAACTTATGCTATTCCAAATTGGCTGTTTTTCAGGAGTAATAAAATGCTCACCAAAGTAGAAATTTATACATTCCAAATTTCTACTTTTGCGAGACAGTTTAAGTTTTTGTAGTGTTCTTGGTGTTGCAAGGTCCATTTATACCTCACAAAAAATCATCCACATCACTATAATCCACTTCCAGGTAATGCTGGGAAATGGTTTGCAGGGATTTATGACCTGATTGTTTAGCGATGGTTGGTAAGTCCGCATGTTTTCGATGCATATGGGTAATTTGGGTTTTGCGTAATGTGTACGGCGCGAACCCTAACCATTCATGGATTAAGCGATTGTAACTTCTTTCGGTAATCATGCGGTTTCGGTAATTTCCCCAGCGATCCGCCGCCCCAATAAAGTAATCGGTTGGCTTAAGGTCATGCGTTTTCACATATTTTTCAATCGCCTTCACACATTCCAACGTTAGCCGCTTCTCCTTGGTTTCTCCTTGCTTTTTCAACACAACGAATACGATGCGATGCTCCAAATCAAAATCCGCTACTTTTAACCGCACCATTTCGGAAGGGCGATTGGCGGTAATTAAATTGACAAAACAGATAGCACGTTTTCGGATGTCCGCTCTTTGGGATGTATCGTATTTATTAATCAGCTGCAGCACTTCTTCTTGCCGTTCTGCCCGCACCCCTCGCATGGCTTTTAGACGAATATAGTCTTCCGTATTATACAATTGGCGAATGAATTTGATTCGTTTTTTTTGTTCCTCTGTTTGGGTAAGTTCGAATACATGGGTTAAATAAAATTGAACACCAGCCAACCGTCGATTAAAGGTGGACAGTTTGATGCGTTGATCAACAATGGAATGATGTAAATATTTTTCCAGGGCATCAAAATCAGGTATGCGATTTTCATCCTGACAGAAGACAGAAAATTTAGAGAAATCAGGTCGATACATTTCGATTTTTTGTTGGACCATTTGTTGCAACGTATTTTCCAACTTTTGGTTCGTCTGCAAACTACTCAACGGAATAATTTGGTTATCTTCCATTTCCTAACACCAACCTTTCTCTTACCAAAAAGGAGAAAATTCTTTCTTTTATTCTAGCATTCTATACGTCTAAAAAGGAATCTTTTTTGTCTTTGAAGGGTCATTCATTATTTGATAAATTTTAAATTATTTATTTTTTAAATTTATAAATTAGTTTAAAATTAAAATAAACAATTTAAAGAAATAAAGAAATAAAGAAATAAAGAAATGAGGTTTTTATAATGTCTTCACCGAAAAAAGTGAAAGTATCGAAACAACGACAAATGACCATCCCCAAAGAATTTTTTGATGCACTGCACATACAAGAGGAAGTTACGGTCGAATTAGTCGAAGAGGGACTCCTAATTAAACCGGTTCATAAATTACCGGATGATTTTGCGGAACAAATTTTAGAGAGTTTGGTGGCGAAAGGATTCAGTGGACAGGAATTGGTGGAAAAGTTTAAAGAAGCGACTCAATCAACGGGTTGGACGACTTTTCGCGCGATGAATCAAAATGACACTATATAATAGTAGAAACTCATGAAAAATAGCATGATGCGTTTCGCCAAATCAATGCGTTGAACACTATAATCACTTTTTTATTTTCCCTAAACCAAGTAGTAAATTATGTTAGCATGGTTATAGCGAAGTCATTTTTAACAATGAGGAGAGGTTGCAATGAACATAGATACGGAGACATTCCCCGTACTAGAGACGAAACGATTGGTATTACGACAAGTGACACAAGAGGATGCAGCGAGTGTCTTTAGTTATCTATCTGATGAAGACGTAATGAAGTATTATGGATTAGAACCTTTCACATCAATAAACAATGCTTTAAATGAAATTTCCTGGTATGAATCTATACGAGATAATAAAACAGGGATGAGATGGGGAATTACTTTAAAAGAGCAAGGAATTGTTGTGGGCAGTTGCGGTTTTCACAACAAGGTTGCTCAACATTTCCGTACAGAAATTGGCTTTGAATTAAGTAAAGAACAGTGGGGAAAAGGGATAGCGAGTGAGGCAGTTGAAGCAATCATCCGTTATGGCTATGAACAGATGAATTTTCAACGGATTGAAGCATTAATCGAGCCACCAAATCAAGCATCACAAAAGTTAGTAGAAAAGTTAGGCTTTGTTAGGGAAGGGCTATTACGAAATTACGAATTCACGCGTGGCAAGTTTGATGATTTATATATGTATTCGTTGTTGAAGCAAGACTTTGATAAAAAGAGTTAATGTAAATCTATTTTGTTTGATATGCCTTCATCTATAAACTGTTAAAATAGTGAGAAAGAATAGTAACGATTCGAGTACGAAAAAAGGCTTAGCTCTCTATGTAAGAACTAAGCTTTTTTATATTCCATAGCCCTTTTGAAAGTAGTTGATTGCTATAGCTGTTATAGCAACTCCGAGCCGGATTAGAAGGCGATTATTTGTGGATCAACAAGTTTTTTGTTTTCGGAGCTTGATTATCTTGCGCATAGTGTTGCGCGTTCGTGAACTACCCACCACTTAGTTCACCTTATGGTTTACTTGAAGTGGGGGCTTCTCGACTTATCGTTACTTTTACGAGCTAACGAAAACTGACCGAGCTAACCCTCTTGTTCCAAGAGTTTTTGTTTCTATGATAAGGCTAATAGGCGTAATCCTTCATTTTTGATATTGATGGCTGAATTATAGTCGCGATCAGCCACATAGCCGCAAGAACATTCATAGGTCCGTTCAGATAGGTTCATCGGTTTTTCTGCACCGCAATAAGAACATTTCTTAGTAGAAGGGAACCACTTATCAATTTTCACAAGTTGTTTCCCCTGTTCTTTTAGCTTGTACGATAAGAAAGTCGTGAACATGCCCCAACCATTGTCGTGAACACTTTTGCCAAAGTGAAGAGCTTGAGACATGCCTTTCATGTTCAAGTCCTCGATTATGACAGCGTCAAAGTTGGCAGCTAATTCTTTTGATTTATGGTGAAGAAAATTCATGCGTTGGTTCGCTACTTTTTCATGTAATTTCGCTACTACTAGGCGTTGCTTGTTCCAACGTGCAGAACCCTTTTTACGTTTAGACAGAATTTGTTGTGCTTTTGCTAACTTTTCTGACATTACACGATAATAGCGAGGATAATTGGCTTTCTCATTCTCGCTGCTTACGTATAATTCAGCCATCGCAAAATCTAGCCCAACGACATTTTCTATTGTTTTAGGCTGTATGTCTTTTTCGTATTCTGTTAGTACCGACACATAATATTTTCCTGACTTTGTTCTGGAAATGGTACAGGATTTCAGTTTGTAATTCTCAGGAATTTCTCTGTGCTTTTTGATTTTTACAAGTTTTAGTTTTGGGAGTTTGATATGACCGTCTTTTAATTCGATGTTTCCATTGACTAAGTTCGTCGTGTAGGATTGTTTCGCTTTACGGTTCTTGAACTTTGGAAATTCTGCATTTCCTTCAAAGAAGTTCTTATAAGCCGTTTGAAGATGGATTTGTGCGTTCGCCAAAGCTAAGGAATCTACTTCTTTTAAGAATGGGAATTCACCTTTATATTTTGCAGGAGTCGGAAACTTTTGCTTTTTAAGCGTTTCTTTATCGTCTTTGAACTTTTCATACGTATCTTTGCGTTCCGCTAACATTTTGTTATAGATAAAGCGAACACAGCCAAATGTTTTTGCTAATAATACGGCCTGTTCTTTGTTTGGCAACAATCGAAATTTGAAGGCTTTGTTTTGCTTGGTCATATCGATTCACCTCACTTTTGACCTTGATTTTCAATATAGTTTTTGAGGGTATCTATTGGAGCACCGCCTGTTGTAAGCAGGCAAAAACTTCTTGACCAGAACATCTCTTTCCAAAGTTTTTTTCTGATATGCGGAAAGTCTCTCTTGATCAATCGGGAACTAGCACTCTTATACGCATTGAAGAACTTTGATAATTCAGAGTTTGGATGTGATTTGAATAAGATCTGGATATGGTCTTGATCATGATTCCATTCCACTAAAGAAATATTATACTTACTTCCAATATCAGTGAACATCTCTTTAGCAAAATCAGATAGTTCACTGTCAAACACTTGTCTACGATATTTTACAACCAGTACAAGATGATAATACATTAAGAACACTGAATAATTATTACTATCTAGTTTCATTGTCATATTAGTCCTTTATTCTATATAAGACTGCTTATACCAAAATCTTTGGCTAAGGCCAACCGAAATTCATCTCCCACCTACTCATTGGGTTATACCCTTCACATTCCTTGAGGATGGGAGACTTCTTTCGGAAATCTGTTAAAGTATTCTCCCTGAGATAGAGATTTTTCCCCAGTTTGGATGTAGCCAAAATCAATTAAAATCTCCTTCACCACACGACCGATCGTACGTCTCGTAAAATGGTCTGTTAAATCCAAATCCGAACGGTTACTATACTTTTCTTCCAATTCCTTAACGACACCTTCAAGTGCTGCTTGGTTATTATTGCAAGCTTGTATCATATTAAATACTTGAGTTGCTTCCTCTAACCATGAAAATAATTCATTGAAAGATACATTGTCTTTAAATCCATTGCAGGTAGGGTTATTTTCAAAAAAACGATCGATGACACTCATTAAAAAGCCTCCTCAAAATTGTGGTTTCACCATATACAAATAATACTATAAACCAAAAAATGTAAATACTTTATTTTACAGTAGACTTGTATGCGCACGTCTATTTCTTTTCGTATTGCCATTTCTGTGAGAGATCCAAAGGGAATTTTCTAGTTTTCTAATCTATCTAACTTGTTCTCAAAATCCAAAAATTATATAATAACGATATAAAACTTATATAACTTCTATATAAAAATTATGCGAAACAAGGAGGAGTGCGCATGAGTTATGTGCTATCGGTCATGAGTACAAAAGGCGGCGTCGGAAAATCAACGTTATCAAAATTTTTAGCCATCACCTTTGAGGAAATGGGGAAAAGCGTGTGTGTCATTGATTTATGCCAAAATGGGAGTATTTCAACGGGCTTTTTAAGCGATCGCGATTCGTTCAAGTATACGACCTACGACTGGCTAACGGGAGCGTGCAAACCGTCTGAAGTGGTACAACGATTTGAGGAATCGGGCATTTACTATATTCCAAGTAATGAAACGATTGACGATTTTGAGCGTTTTGCGGAAAAAAAATTCACGGCCGCTAAACGTCTTCATGCCATTAAAGAAAAAGTCGAGCCACTGAAAAAACTCTTTGATGTCATTATTTTTGATACCCATCCATCTGAAAACAGTGATTTGGTATCCTATGCGATCGCCGCAAGTAACTATTGTTTAATTCCCCTTGAAACGGATTTGGATTCGGTACTCGGCACAAAACGAAGCGTAGAGATCATCACCGAATTTATGGACATGCAAGAGCTGGATTATGGGATTGTGCCGAATAAAGTGTCACAAACGAATTTCAAATTAAAACGCCAATTGCAACATTTTATCGATGAATTAGTGGAGGCGGGCATTCCAAAAGAGAAGTTTTTATCCACGATTCGCTACTCGGATGTCATCTCAAGTTCGAAAAATGAAAAAACGATGTTAACGGAATACAAAATGAATAAATACGCGCAAAAAATTATGGGTGATTTTAAACAAGTTGCAACCGAAATTGATGCCGTGTTAGCAAAAGTAGAGGTGTAAGAAATATGAATAAAAAAATCGATTTAGATGCGTTAGATGCATTAGACCAAGCGGAAACAACCGAGGCAAAAAGCGAAAAGAAACGACGTAATGTAACCGATCGTTTTAAAGAAGAAAAGCGAAAAACCGTGACATCCATTTCGGTGCCAACCCCACTTCTTCACGCTATTAATGATTATTGTGAGCGAACAGGCATGTCTAAAGCGGCCTTCTTCTCGCAAGCAGCTCGTGAAAAGCTAAAAAAAGAAGACCTTGATACAGAGTTTTAATATAATTTGTATATAATAATTATATAGTAACTATATAACTTTTATATAATTAGTCATTAAGTACTTTTGTTATTTAAAGAAACGAATAACCGAAGCGAATAAAAATCGCCTCGGTTTTTTTCGATTCGGATAGCCCCTCTTAGCCCATCCTTTATGTTATTAATCCTTTAGAAAGTTCGCCTCTAGCTCTTCTTTCGGAATTGGTTTACTGATGTAGTAGCCTTGTATCATTTCGATCCCAAATGATTGGATTAGCTGTACTTGATGTGCATCCTCTACGCCTTCTGCCACCACTTTTAGCCCTAAACTATGGGCGATGTTGCTGACGGATTTGACGATTTCTTTTTTCGTTTTGTTCGTAATATCATCAATAAACGATTTATCGATTTTAACCGTGTTAATTGGAAGAGTACTTAAATAACTAAGCGATGAATAACCCGTCCCAAAATCATCCAACGCAATGTTTACACCAAAGTCTTGTAGCTGTTTTAGTTTGTCCAATGTATCGGTCAAATTCGTAATGGCCATACTTTCGGTGACTTCAAGTGTTAAATGGTGCGGATCGAGCTCTTGTTGCACCAAAATCCCTTGAATCATGTCGACTACATTGTTGCTGATTAATTGGAAACTTGATAAATTCACAGAAACACCAAGATCGTGTCCTTGATTGCGCCAGTGTTTCGTTTGTCGGCATGCTTCCTCTAACACCCATTTCCCAATCGATGAAATTAAGCCTGTCTCCTCTGCTAACGGAATAAATTCCACCGGCGAGATAAAGCCTCTTTCAGGATGATGCCATCGCAACAATGCTTCTGTTGCGACGATTTTGTTTGTTTTTACGTCCAACTGGGGCTGGTAATAAACCTCGAGTTCCCCTTTTCCAAGTGCTTTTCGCAAATCATTTTCTAATAACGACTTGGTTACAATTTCTTGGCTCATGGCACACGTGAAAAATTGATAATTATTACGTCCTTTTTCTTTCGCTTTGTACATGGCCAAATCAGCATATTTGATTAACGTTTCGATATCTTGTCCGTCTGTCGGAAAACAACTAATCCCGATACTTGGTGTGCAATGAACTTCTTTCCCATCTAAATCAAAAGTAGCGGATAAGGACTGCAGAAGTTGATTAATCGTTTTTTCAACTTCTTGGGGCGAAACATCCCGAAGTAATAGAAGAAACTCATCGCCACCTTGTCGGGAAACAATATCTTTGTCACTTACTGACCGCAAAATTCTTTGGGCCACTTCTTTTAGTAAAAGATCGCCTATTCCGTGACCATATGTATCGTTAATCACTTTAAAACGATCCAAATCAATAAACGCAACGGCTAACTGTTGTTTATTTTTTCGTGCTTCTTCCACGGCCTCTTCTAATACGATGTTGAAGTAATTTCGATTAATTAATCCTGTTAGTACATCGTAATGTGCAAGATACGTAATCTCTTTGTTGGCCTCTTCTAATTCGCCAGGGCTTGGAATGCGAAGAAGTTTTGGCATGATGGCCCAAATTAAAATCGCCGTACCGATCGACACAACGGCTGTTAAGAAGACCGCGATACTCTCAATCCTTAGTAAGAGTTCAGAGGATGAGATGGAGCGTAAAAAATGGAGAAAATGCGTAATGCCACAAAATAAAATAAATAAGGTAAATAAGAAATACATCCATTTGAATTTGACGACCTTCTTTTTCCTCGCAAAAAACATAATCGCCAGTGGAATCGTGAAATAAGCAAGACTCGTGAATAAATCCGAAAGACCTCTTACGGAGAGACTTGAACCGGATGTATGTGTATGTGTCGAAGCGAGAACTAAGCTGGTAACAAGTTGATCCATTCGATTCATTTCTCCTTTGAAGCGCTTCAATTGAACAAAAGTCAAAAATTTAGAAGTTTGTTTTGAGCTGTTTAGGCGTTTCTAATTATGTATGAAAAAATACTTCTTGTATAGTGATGGAATTGTATTAACTACAATATAATTTACCTAATTTTAATATAAAAATATCAAAAATATATCATTTTGTAATGTTTTTACGAAAGTTTTGTGTAGTAAAAGGAAATGGACTTATAATTGCGACGAATTTATTGCAACGTGAAAAAAAGAGCCATCCACATTGGACAGCTCCATGAAAATCTATATAACTAAGGGGGAATACAAATAGACTTTCCAATTCTAGAAATCTTTATACCTAGCAATGGAAAAAAGTTAAGGTAGAGTCCTCTTCTTTTACCTGTGAGTTTTAATCCTTTTTAATATTACTTAGTTTTTGCAGTCGTTTGCCGACATGGTTGATGCTCGCATAGGTGTGGCTCATCTGTTGCATGTTCGTCGTGTACTGCTTTGTGAACGATGAAATTTGGGATGTGGAGTGATTAATATAGCCAATAGAATTTTTGATATTATCGAGTTCTTTTGTAATGGTGTCGGCACTTTGGGTACTGTCCTGCGCCATTTTTTGAATTTCATTGGCGACAATCGCAAAGCCTCTTCCATGTACACCAGAGCGAGCTGCTTCAATGGAGGCATTCAGTCCTAAAATTTTAGATTTTTGTGCAATGTCTTTGACGGTAGAAACAATGGCGTTAATTTGTTGAATATCGTGGGTTGCAGTAGCAGCCAATTGCGAAAGTTCCTCGAGTTGTTTGGAAACGTTCACACTGGCACTCGTTAAATCCTCTGTTGTAACAGACATTTCCGCAACAGAAGCAGATAACTCATTGGATACATGACGCAATTCATTGATCGTATCATTTGAAATGACCCCGGTACACACACCAACAACTCGCCCGTTATCAATAATGGGTACTGCTGAGGCGATGTACGCAAAACCAAACAACTCAGGTCCACGTTCCTCACGAAGAGGTTTCCCGCTTTTAAATGCCCGGATACTCGTCGTATTTTGATGTTGTTCCACGGTTTCTCCAACCTTAATTTTTAAATCCACTTTTTTTCCGGCTTTATATCCAATGACTTTTTCAGTATCAAAAACAAGGATGCAGGCATCTTCCGGATAAGTTAATTGATATGTATCGATAGAATCTACGACGGCTTTTAATTTTGCATTCATTAAGAACCCCTCTTTTCCTTTGTCTTTAACTATATAGTTCACCAAGCGTCCTTGTACCTCCTTTAAAATGGAAATATCCCTTTTTAATTGCCCTCGTTTTTCATGGTATGCTAAGTTCTTTTAACACGAATAAGTATGGGTCAACCATGATATATCCGCTATAACATTTAGGTACATGAATGTTCTCACACTTTAATTATCGCATAAGTGGACTTCTATGGAAATTTTCTGCTATGATATACGCATATATGTACGGAGTAAACATTTATTTCCACGCATGAATGGAGGGAAACGAGATGAAAAAAAATGAAGAAGCAGTGATCGTCACGTTCGGGAATTTTAAGGGCGGTACAGGAAAGACCACAAATAGTACGATGATTGCGCATGCATTGGCTGAAATGGGCTATAAAGTGCTTTTGTGTGACCAAGATCCTCAAGCAAATGCCACAACACTATTCCTCAAAACGAAAGCGTTGTTAACGGATGAAATCGTAGCTTTTAATAAAACCTTAATGGCCGCGATTCAAGACGAAGAGTTAGGGCAGATTGTAACGGAGATTAAGGAAAATCTCTATCTTTTACCGAGTTTTAGTGATTTTGCCTTTTATCCACGTTATTTAGAAAAGAAATTTCCTTCTGATACGAGTGAGCGAGTGAAATATTTTTCCACGTTAATCCAGCCGTTAAAAAAGGATTACGATTTTATTTTTATTGATGTACCACCGACAATATCGATTATTACGGATGCGGCACTTTACGCATCGGATTATGTAGTGGTTGTACTTCAAACCCAAGAAAGAAGTTTACAAGGGGCGGAAGTGTTTACGAGCTACCTACAATCGTTAATTGATGATTACGATGCTACTTTGGACATTATTGGGATTCTACCTGTTCTCCTTAAAAATGGGGCAGCTGTCGATTTGGCAACACTCGAAAATGCGCGTCAAATTTTTGGCGTAGAAAATTTATTTACAAATGTAGTAAACAATATGGAGCGTTTAAAACGTTTTGATATAACGGGCATTACAAATGAAGATATACATGATCGAAAAGTGCATAGAAGTTATGAAACGATTGCAAAAGAGTTTTTAAATCGTCTTGAAGCAGAATTAGCGGAGGTGAATGGCGTTGAGCAACTTACTGAACAATCAAACTAAGAAAAAGTTACTAGACCGTGGACCGAAAATCACGCCGACACAAGAATTTACACTGACTGATATCGAAGAAAAAAAAGTGGAACCAAAAGGAACGACCCCTTCAGCAAAAGCAAAGGAGAAAGAAAAAGAAAAAGAAACAGTACAAGTACAAAAACGAACAACGCCTCAAAACATTACGAGTGTTCGTGTTTCAAAAGCAACACGCAATAAACTAAATGCCTTAGTACAATTAGGGAAGGCAGAAAGCGTAGACGTATTAATAGATATTTTATTAGATGAGTATGTAGAGCAGAATATCGGAAAAACGGAACGGAAAACGTACGATATTATTGTCAACGTACTACAAAAAAAAGATCGATAAGATGGAATAATTAGGGAGAAAGAGCATCATTTTGATGGTCTTTTTTTAGTTTGAAAAATTTTTTTTGGAGCAAAAAAAATATATGCATATATGCATATATAAATATATACATATATTCGGTTTTCAAAAACGTTGTTATATCAGGCTTTATGGGCGTTTTGTGCATATATGCATATATGCGTATACACATATACACATATATGCATATATTTTTTGAAAAAGATGTAAAAAAAACGGGTTGCATCCACATTTCAACGTGGTTATAATGCAAAATATAGAAACGCATTAATAAAATTCCAGGCAAATTAAAAAAGCCATTCCTTTAGTCTTTGGCCGGACTGGAATGACTTTACACGATCTGCCTAACAACACCAACTAAAAGGTGATCCACAGTAAACTTGGTGGTTTAAAGTAGTTCAAAACTGAATACCGGTGATTGCTAGCAGTATGTTGTTAACCAGAGTGCTGGAACACTTTTGGTTATATATATCATATATGATATTTGATGTACTGATTATAACAAGTCGATTTCAAATTTTCAATGTTTTCTGTTGAAAATCCAATTTTCGAGCTTTTTTATTCAGTTCATTCAATCTGCATGGTATTTTTTGATAGCTACTGGCATTCACCAATCTATACAAGAGGTGATATCCATGGCTATTTTTACGTCTACTAATCTATTACAAAATGTTTACAATACAATCCTCCACGAAGGATTAACTACATATAAAACAAAATACTCGAAAGCAACTCTTCCTGACCGTGTCGAAGCTGAAAAAGCGGACAAGCGCCATAAAAAAGGGGCAATCTTTGTCGTGCGCTCCAAATCAGACTTTACATCAACAGGTGTGAAAGGCTACATTGTCACGTCCAAAGAAACGCTTTTAGAAGATGCTGCTGGTCTTTCGCACTTCACGCCTAATGTGTACCGTCAATTTGGGTATTCCGACGACAAACGGACGAAAATCCACGGCTTTGAAGAAAAGAATTTGCTTCAAATCAACACATTCGTCGTGGACATTGATACAAAACAACACAGTGTGCAAGAGATCCTGTTAACGTGCATGGATGAAAGCATTGGTGCGCCAACGTTAATTGTGGAGTCTGAACGTGGCTACCAAGTGTATTTTGTCCTTTCCGAACCTCTATTTATTTCAAATAAGCAAAACTTCCGTGGGTTAACTGTTGCAAAACGCATTTCTGATAACTTGAAAAAGAGTCTGCAATCCGTAAGTAGTGACCTTTTCTGCAATGATTTTGGTTTTTTCCGCATCCCGAAAAAAGACAACATCGTATGGCAACAACTCGATCAAACCTATCATATGGCACACCTGATTGACTGGTCCTGCCGTCAAGATGACGACTTAGAGCGACCTTTATTTGTGGTGTCTTCGAAATTCACAACGATTTCTGTGACACAATCAGAATGGTTTTCTAAGCTGATTCATGCCGTTGATATTAAAGGTGAAAAAGGGCAACTGGGGCGAAACAACGCAATGTTTACGCTTGCTTTAGTGTGCTTTTCAGAAGGTTGGGAAAAGGAGCGTACATTTGACTTTCTAGATGAATACAACTCAAATCTTAACTATCCTCTTTCTTTAACGGAAGTAGAAACACTATTAAACTCGGCGTATTCAGGAAAATATAAAGGCGCGAGTAAAGCGTACATTGAGGCATTATTAGCGGCGTACGTTAGAGGTGGCTCAGCCATTCCAGTGAAATTTAATTACAAGGGTGGTTGGTACAAATTTAAAAAAGAGCGCAAAGATCGCGAACGTAGTCATTATGAAGAATGGGAACAAGACATCATTGCGTACATTTCGGCTCAAAAATCCAGCTTCGAAATGTTTCTTTGGCGTTCCCAAAAAGAGATTTGTGAGGCAATCGGTATTCCGCAAAGCACATTAAACGTGGTTTTAAAACAATCGAAAAGATTATTAAAAACAACAAAAGGTAAAGGACGCAACGCCAAAACGGGTTGGACAACGATCAGCCTGTTTCTTCAGTATGTGCTAAAAAAGGCAGTGGAGTTGTCGCAACGCAAAGGCATTTACCGCATTGGTTTACAAGAAGTTGTGGATGAATGGATCGGTGAAATTGAACCAATTGCAGGGTACGATTTATTAACGTTGTATCTTGAAAAATTAGACGTCGTCACGCCATTAACTACCAAGAAAACACTCATTAGGGACACAGGCTAATTAAATACTCCACTCTGCCTTTACATATTTCTATTTACGTCTGGGGAGGGGGGGGGTTAGGTCAGGCTGTTATAACGGATATATCATGTATTTTAAAGGTATATGGTTAGCATATAGCACAAGCATATCTTGCAGTATATCGTGCTATAGTCTACGAGTATGCTTACTATATGCTATGTCAAAAAAATTATTATATTTATGCATATATGGAATAAAATTGAATGGACAAGTAGAATTAATGAAGAAGTTATTTTAAAGATTAAAAAAATATTATAGATAAAGAATGTATTAATTATGTTTTAGGGGCGTGAAGGGCTTTAGCCCAGCCCCCCTCTTTGGGGAACATCTCGGCCCCTGCCAGGTGGTGATAGATCAAATACAGTGTGTTGATATGGCCGTTATGATATTTGTGATTAGGGTGATATTACAGGTTTTATTAGGGGTATAAATAACAAAATAGGGAGGGGTATAGATGCTTACGTTTATTCTAATGACATTATTTGTTGTGATGAGTCCTGGGGTAGATACGGCGTTAATAACCAAACGAACACTAGCTAATGGAAAGAAAGATGGTTTATGGATGGCATTAGGGATTGCCACAGGATCCTTAGGTCATACAGTAGCCGCTACATTAGGGTTATCTGCATTAATCTTACAATCAGCTATTGCATTTGGCATTTTAAAATGGATAGGGGCTATTTATTTAATTTATTTAGGGGTTCAATCTTTCCTTGTGCGAAAAGAAAAAGAAGTTATATCAGAGGAAAAAGGGGTTAAACAGGGCTCTGCTTTTAAAGAGGGTTTATTATCGAATCTGTTAAACCCAAAAGTTGCGATATTTTTTATTACCTTCCTACCTCAGTTTGTCACAGTTAAAGAGTATGCGATGATGCAGCTTTTCCTAATGGGAAGTTGTTATGCGATTTTATCCATTTTATGGTTTGTGTGTTATGTCTTTTGTTTATATACCATTCGTGAGTGGTTATTATCACCGACTGTTCAAAATTATATGGAGAAGTTAACGGGGATTGTGCTTATTGGGTTTGGCATTAAACTATTGTTTACGCAAAATGAATCTTAATAGACGTGTTATAACAGTTATAGCACCTGATCTATATAGTTCATTGGTAATTAAGCGGTTATCTGGGAACAGTAACAACCATATATTAAAGGCGATAAAGATTGTATTTTGTTTTAGTTTAATGGAGATGTGAAATGGTGACAATTGGGAATGGAAAATAATTTTTCCCCTAATTGACGGCGTTATAGCGGTTATAACATGGAAATATGAAAAACAGGAGTGAGCAAATGAAGGCTTTAAAAAAGTTACGAGATGGCTATATTATTTGGCATGCAAATTCATTTAAAATCCCTACTTTTCCAGCAAGTACGCAAATCAGAAAACGTATTATTTTTTCTGGAAAGGTCCAAAAAGTCGGCTTTCGCTTGGAAGTCTTTCATTTAGCTGAACGATTGAACTTAACGGGCTGGGTAAAAAACTTAGAAGATGGCAGTGTGGAAGGTGAATTTCAAGGCGACGCATCGAAAATTGAGTTTCTTGTGGCGTGTATGAAGTCGTTGAAACGAGCCTCTGTACGAAATGTGACAGCCCTTGAGTTGCCAATTTATGAAGGCGAGAAAGACTTTTCGGTAATTAAATGAAAAATGGGTTCCATAAACCAATAAGGTTGAATTAGATTTTATATAGAAGTCGAAGCCTCAAGCTATTATTGTTATGTTCTCGTATAATAATTTATTTTTAAACGCATTAGTTTCACAAGCCAAATTAAAAAGTCGGATCCTTATCGTACAGGAATGCGACTTTTTTAGGTTGAAATCAATATCCGCGTTTTGTCGGTAAGATCGCTGTTTAAAGAAATGTGTTTGTTGAATAAGGAATCCTTTTAATCGAAAAACTCCATATGTGTTTTCTCTTGTTTATAGTAATCTAATCGATCATGTAATGTACCCGTATGAAATTCAAATTTATGCCCATCTAGGTCCGTAAAATAGATTGACTTTTTATCTTTTTCATCTCTTGGGCGACCTGACAAGATATTTACATTTAATTTCTCTAACTTTTCGTACATTTTATCAAAATCTTCTTCTTTAATTGAAAATGCAATATGTGTGTAAGATTGGTGTATTTCATTGCGAGGTATGTCTTTTTCTTCATTGAGCGCAAACCACATTCCGTTTACATCGAAGTAAGCCGTTTTCCTTCCCTTCACTAATAATTTAGCATCAAATACATGTTCATAAAACGCAATAGAATTTTCTAAATCAGAAACTGAAAATAAAAAATGATTAAGCGCTTTTATCGCCATTTTCTCACCTCAATAAAATTTTTCTTTTATTATAATTATAAAAGAAATTCTTATTTAAAAAGCAAGATTAGTTCGATTCTGTTCCTGTTGTAAGTAGGATAAAGTTTGTCGAAAGGATGACATTTTCCGTTTTTAAAGGAAACCCACTCCCTTTATATTGCTCTTTCCAATTATTTTTTTTATGCTTACTGAAAGGCATCTTAAGGAGTTGGAAACGTATGAGTAGTGATTTTAATAATGTGAAGCAGCGTAATTACAATCCGCTGATTTGGGTTTTATCCATAGTGATTATTGGCGTTATTTTTGGAACGTATTTATTGCCAAAAAGCACAGACGGCACAATAATGGGCATTGAGTTAACGGTATTGCCGTTATTGAATGCGATCTTGAATAGCTTCACTTTTGTCTTTTTGGCTATTGCGTTAATGATGATTAAAAAGAAAAACATTAAACTGCATCGTAACTTCATCATTGCTGCATTTGTCTCAACTTTTTTATTCTGCGTCTCTTATTTAACGTATCACTCGTTAGCTGAGTCGACAAGCTATGGTGGAGATGGCGTGTTGAAGTATATTTATTATTTCATCCTGCTTACACACATTGTACTAGCTGCATTGATTGTGCCGCTTGCGTTAGTGACGCTTGGTAGAGGCTTAAATATGAAAGTAGAAAAGCACCGAAAAATCGCGCGTTGGACAATGCCAATTTGGTTGTATGTTAGTTTGACGGGTGTATTAGTTTATTTATTAATTTCACCATACTATTAACTAAAAAACCGAAGCGAAATTTCGCTTCGGTTTTTTTGCTCTTTGAGTGACAAGTACCTTACTACTATACCACAATGTAATTCTAAGCAGTGATATATCCGTTATATCACGAAGAAAAACCTGTTAACAAAGCGCTTCTTACCTTATTGCAGAATGTCATTCACTCGTGATTAAACACATTAAACATTGGGTATAATTTCCACATAAACGTTTTTTTAGGGGGTACGATGGAAAAGATTCAAAATCTTGTTGTGTACATGAAACAGTATATGGCGAATAAAAAGATAAGGGATTTTCTGTCGCAGGTGAACCCGTTACTTGCGAAAAAGGAAGATAACATTCGTGTGCATTTAGAAGCGCTAATTCACAGTTATATTAGCGAAGAAGAATTTCGGGTCATTGAGGCAAAAATGAAATTAGGGAAGCTCTGTTTGGATTTAGAACAAGTTATACCAACCGGTTGTGCGACTCTATTATTCTATGCAAACGATGAACAAAAAATCTACCATGGGGCGGCTCCAAATATCCCGCTGCATTATTTTGATTTTTTCTATCAAGTCAATGAGCAGCAGGTAGTTCATGAAATGGTTTGTGGAAGAGCTGTCGCCCAAAAGGATTTTGTGTATGTGGATTCAGTGGACGAGATTGTTCATGAAAAAGGATTAATGCAAGACTGTGGGTTCCATTCGTTATGGTCCATCCCTTTTTATCGCGGTGATACGATCATCGGCACGTTTGCAATGTATCAAAGAAAAAAGAGGCGACCTACCGATAGCGAGATTCAGTTAGTGAAACGAAAAGTAGCAGAATACCAAGATGCGATTTATCGGATTTCGAATCTATTGGATTGTAAAGCGCGAAGTTTACGTTGAACGCTTAAAATACGAAATTCGGCGTAAAATAAAAGGACAATACGACCAACAAGCCATCTGTTACATGTTTGTTTTTAAGGAACAAACATAAGGAGGAAATATGAAACGTGTACGATGAACGGTTGCGAAAGTTACGATTACAGCATGGCTATACCATGGAACAAGTCGGGAAGTTTGTCGGAATCAAAAAGTCGAGTTATGCATCGTATGAATCGAGACACCGCCAACCACCGATCGAGAAACTAAAAAGCTTTGCTAACCTGTATGGTGTTTCCGTTGATTATATTCTTGGACTCACGGATACGCCAACGAGTGAAAAATGTTTAAATTTAAAATTTAGAGAAGTATGTTTAAAACGGGGATTTCATTGGGATGGGATGGACATTCCAGAAGACGTGATTTTTTTAGTAGAAAAAGTTTTGGATGAAGCAGCAGATCGATGCTTCTCCGATGTGAGACGAATAGAAGGATAAAGAAGGATGCCCATTTTTTTGGAGGGCATCTTTCTTTTTTATTTCCATGTATGTAAAAGTTCGCTATTGGCATACTAAAAGCCCTGTACGCTTTACGCAAACCATGAAAGGAGGAAGGAAAGTGCCCATATGGAAGCGATTAAAAAAGAACCTAGCTACTCAACAAGCGAACAATACAAGTGGTGAAACAATCCGTCAAACGGTAGTGAAGGATGAAAAAATTGAAACAGACCATCCAAAAGCCATTCAACAAATCCAACAAGTTTTTCAAGAAGAAGCGGATTTTGTGACACGGGAGCTAGTCATTTTCGGAAAAGTCCCCGCTACTATCATATATTTCAGTAGTTTGGTGGATAAAAAGGGTATTAGTGAAGAGATTATTAAACCACTATTAATGAATGCCCATGAAAGTAGTTTAGAAGCAGACTTAAAGGAAGTCATTATGCGACAAACGCTGTATCATGCGGACGTGCAACAAGCTACTCAATTAGCCGATGTGGTGAATGGGCTATTACGAGGAAACACCGTGTTACTCATTGACGGGATCCAAGAAGGCATTCTCATCAACACGAAAATGATTGAAAAACGGTCGATTGCCCAACCCGAAACCGAGCAAGTTATCCGTGGTCCGCGAGATGGGTTTATTGAATCGCTCGAAACGAACATTTCTCTTCTTCGTGACCGAATGCCTGTCCCGCAATTTCGGGTTAAAACTATGCAAATCGGGCGGATCACGAAATCGACGGTGGGTCTTTTTTATATGGACGACATTGCCAATCCATCGCTTGTAGAAGATGTGGAAAAACGACTGGAACGAATTGACATTGACCGTGTACTTGATTCGGGGTACTTGGAACAATTTATTCAGGATAATCCCCGATCGCCATTCCCACAAGTGAAAAATACCGAGCGACCTGATGTAGCGGTTGGGAATTTATTAGAGGGACGAGTTGTGATCATGGTGGATGGATCGCCTTTTGCTTTAATTGTCCCGGCTACGTTCATCATGTTTTATCAGTCTTCGGAAGATTACAATGAACGAACGAATGTGATGTCCATTATCCGAATGACGCGCCTCATTTCCATTATCTTTTCTCTTATTACACCTTCTACATATGTCGCTGTTATTTCGTATCACCCGGAACTTATCCCAACAGCTTTTTCGGTTGCGATTACGAGTGGTCGGGCGGGGGTTCCGTTTCCGGCGGTGGTTGAAGTCTTTCTGATGGAGGCAGCGATGGAAATCTTGCGAGAAGCCACAGTGCGAATGCCCAAACAAGTGGGGGGCGCCTTATCGATTGTGGGGGTGCTCGTAGTAGGGCAAGCCGCTGTTATGGCAGGGTTTGTTAGTCCGATTACGGTAGTCGTGATTGCGATTACAACGATTGGCTCCTTTGCGACACCTGCCTATAGTATGGCCACTGGTTTTCGGATGCTGCGGTTCTTTTTGATTTTCATGACAGGGGTTCTTGGATTGTATGGCTTGATTTTAGGGTTAATTCTCGTCATGAATCATCTGTTATCGCTCCGTTCCTTTGGGGTGCCGTATTTAAGCCCAATGAGTCCGATGAATTGGGGCGGCATGCGCGATTCGTTTATCCGAGCGCCATTACGTTGGCTAATTGACCGACCAGAAGAACTGTTCGTAAAAAATAGCAAACGCATCAACAACCCGAAAGAATATCCAACCACTAACCCATTAGGCCCGGAACAACACTTAGGGACGAAAGAGGAGAACGAATGAGAGAGCCAAGACAAATTACCGCTAGTCAAACGATGATGGCCATCTTCAACAGTATGGTCGGCATCTCTATTTTGAGATTGCCACGCATTGCAAGTGAGCATGTCAATTCAGGTGCGATATTGGTTACGGTCATTGGTTTAGGGTTGATGATGTTTGGCATAGGAATCATGACGTTGTTAGGGTACCGCTTTCCGAAAACGTCTTTGATGCAGTTTAGTAAACAGATTATCGGCAAGCCGTTGTCGTTTCTGTTTGGGTTGTTCATCCTCTGTTTTTTCATTGTTTTAATTGGATTCATTACAAGAGAGTTTTCGTTTATGTTAAGTTCGTTTTTGTACCCAGATACGCCGATTATTGTGTTAGTGGGGACAATGTTGTTTCTTGTGGCCATTGCGACGAGAAATGATATAACCACGATTGCTTACATGCACTTTTTTTATTTTCCATTATTATGTCTGCCGTTGCTGGCGTTAATTGTACTCGCTTTACCAGAAGTAGACGTTCGCCATGTGAAGCCGTTTTTGGGGAATGGAACAACTTTTTCAGATTTTGTCCAAGGAGGGGTCACCGTGGCCGCTTTACCCTTTGTGCCGATCGGGATTTTCCTATTGACGGTGTTAACGCCCCACACCCAAAATGCTAAACATGCCATTCGGGGGAGTCTGCTCGGTGGACTGATCGCGGGTGTAGTTATTTTACTAACGGTCTTTGTGACGATCGGAGTATTTGGCTACATGGAGACCAAATCCCCACTATGGCCGCTGTATGTGTTAACAAGGATGATTCAATTACCGCTTGAATTACTAGAACGACTTGATATTTTATTTTTAGGAGTTTGGGTGTTATCTACCTTTACCACGATTTTATCAGGTTACTTGATTGTGATTTATACAGGTAGTCAACTATTTAATTTGAAAAGTCATCGGGTACTGTCTTACTTGGCATTGCCCTTTGTGTTGGGGGCCGCCATGTATCCACAAAATATTTTTCACTTGTTCGAATTGATCGAACAGATAGGGAAAATAGGATTAATTCTAACGATGGGGTATCCGCTTTTCTTACTTTTGATTGCTTTAATTCGAAGGAAAGGAAATATGTCCAAATGAAGCATGCGATGAAGTGTCTCGTCCTCGTTGGCTTAGCATTCCTGATAGCGGGTTGTTGGGATCGATTGGAAATTGAAGAACGGGCAATGGTTTTAGGTTTATCCATTGATTTACAGGAAAAGGAGAGCTCAGATGACCCTATCAATCATCCAGATGTGGACGATATGCCAACGTCTGAAATTGGCATGGTTAAAATTACGGCCCAACTTGCGGTGCCAGGTCAAATTCCATTGGGTCCATCACAGGGGGGCGGTAGTAAGTCAAAAGATACCGTTTTGGTGGTGGCCGCAGTTGGGCATACGATGGACGATGCCATGAGTAACCTCCAACAGCAATTGGGCTCCACACTCTTTTTGGGCCAATTAAAAATTATTATTCTTTCAAGGGAAGTAGCGGAAAAAGGCATTCGGGAGATTTCGGATTTTATCAAACGACATCCAGAGATTCGTCGGGATACGTGGTTATTGGTAAACGGAAAAAAGGCAGAAGAAACGTTACGAGTTGCACCTAAATTAGAACGAGTCCCGACCCTCTACTTAAGTGGAATGTTGGATAATGCCATCAAAATGGGGAAATTCCCAAAAGATAAAATCGGTCAATTTTGGTCAAATCTTGAGAGCAACGGGCAGGATGGCTACTTGCCTTTCATTACAGTGAAGGATGAAGAACATATCCAAATTAGTGGGCTCGCTTATTTTCGCGGCATGAAAATGGTTGGGCATATCGAGCCGTATCAAATTGCTTATTTTAATGGCATCACCGAACAAAATCCAGGAGGTTCAAAAGCGCTGGTGAAGTTGTCTGAAAATGAATCAGTCATGCTTCAATCCACCTATCGAAAATCGAACATCCATGTGTCGTTAAAAGACGGACGCCCCCATGTGCAGGTGAAGTTAAAGGTGATCGGAAATATTGTGGAGAAACAAAATGTGGCCGTTGATACCCATGATGCTATCAAAAAAATTGAAAAGTCAGCAGAAGAATTAATTGAAGAACAATACGAAGTCTTAATTAAAGAAACGCAAGAGAAAAAATCCGATATATTCGGGTTTGGCGAATATGTGCGAGGAGACTTACGCACATATTGGGATCAACACATTGAAACGGCCGAAAAATGGAGAGAAGCGTATCAGGAATTAGCAGTGGACGTAGTTGCGGAGGTAGAAATCAAAGAAGTGGGTCTTCGCTCAAAATAATGACCATGATATACCTGCTATAGCGGATATATCATGAAAAATAAAAACCCGGAAATTATTCCGGGTTTGATTGCACTTACTTTTGATCCTCCATGACACATTGCCTCACTTTGCCTAAGCAATATTGGCATTTCGATGGTCCTTCCGAGCTAACGATCAATCGCACTCATCGGGTTAACCCTCCTAGTCATTTGGATTGGAAGTGAAATCTTAAATAGTATGGATCAATGTTGTATTTTCATACATCTTATTTTTTGAAAAACAGAAGTATTCGTGATGATTCGCAATAATTTCCCTTAATTAGACAATTCTTTGTCTGTATTTGTAGAACGATTTTTAAAGGAATGCCCTCATTTTTTTCGAATTGTATGTAGTAAGAGGTGATTGTTATGTCTGATATAGCCGTTATAACGGATACAACAGTGGGCGAAGAGTTAATATTTGAAAATGCAACGGTAAGCAAAATTTTAGGTGTCCAAGAGAGTACACTCCGAAAATACTGCACGTTAATGCAAAAGTATCAGTATGAATTTAGCAAAAATTCTGTGGGCCATCGTATCTTTTATAAAAGAGATGTGGACGTGATGAAGCAAATTGTAGATTTAAAAAACGCGAGTACCTTAACGTTAGAGCAAGCGGTAAAAGCTGTGCTAGAGGTGGACATGGCGGACGCGTCCGATACAACGGATATAGCTGATATAACGGATATATCAGCCCCAGCCATTTCTGATTATCATAAGCTTTTAGAAGAATTCACCGCTTATAAACAAGAGCAAATAGATTTCCAACAAAAACAATTTGAGTTTCAACAACAACAAATGGAATTCAATAAACAACTCGCTGAACAACTTCAAAAACAAGATCAATACATTAAAAATAGCATCGAAGCCCGTGATCAAAAATTAGTGGCGGCGATGAGAGAATCAATGGAAACAAAACGACAACTGATTGAAGCGGCAAAAGAGGCAACCGCAGCTGCAGAAGCCGCAAAAAGAAAAAAGAAATCTTGGTGGCACATTTGGAGATAAAGCGAATAAGAAGAACAGAATGGACCTAAATGGTAGGAGCGATCTGTTCTTTTTTGTTTTTGCTATTAATAGGAAGAGAGATGAAGTTATAATTTTTTCAATAATTTTTGTTGACTTATTTTTATTAAGTTGATAATATTATGTAACTGTCGCAAAACGATATGCATTGAAGAAAAGCTAAGAAATAAGTAGTTTTTCAAAGTGTTTGACAAGTTAACAGGTATTTTGATATAATAAAATTCCTGTCGTCGTGACAGTGTTAAAAAATCTTAAAAATAAATATTGACAAACATAATCGTTATTTGATAGGATATAAAAGTTGTCGCTTGAATGAGCGATAAATGAACTTTGAAAACTGAACAACAAAACGTTAATGAAATAAAGTTTCTCATTAAGTTGAGAAACAAAATTTGGACATCATAATTGATGCCAGCAAAGAATTTGAGCTTTATCAAGTTCTCTTTTATGGAGAGTTTGATCCTGGCTCAGGACGAACGCTGGCGGCGTGCCTAATACATGCAAGTCGAGCGGATCTTTGGGAGCTTGCTCCTAAAGGTTAGCGGCGGACGGGTGAGTAACACGTGGGCAACCTGCCCTATAGTTGGGGATAACTCCGGGAAACCGGAGCTAATA